>PBBA01000004.1 GCA_002716405.1 Chloroflexota bacterium
TTTTTTCATAACTAAATTATAACCAATAAATCAAACATCTATGGATTATTTTTTTAAAGAATACATCCCTAGTATTTTTTATCTTGGAAAAGAAAAAGCTTTTGAAAATGCGTTTGGATATACCATCGACGAATTCTATATAACTTTCGAAGAATTTTTAAACCTCCCCGAATCAGAACAATTCGAGATTCTAAAACCACTAAATTGAGATCCGTACATATAAGAGTCCTATGGAGGATAAGTAATCGAGCTGACAAGTTCATGAATGGATAGATTATGGGTATTAATAGGAATGAGTTAAACATTGAAGCATTTTTATCAAATGCAAATAAAGTTAACAGGCATAATCCACTCCACTCTGCTTTAGTTACAGGAGTTGATGTATGGGGATGGTCAGTTCCTTTGGTTTTAGACGTGCTAGGAGATGAGTGGTTAGATATTGGCTGGGCTGAATTTTCATTTAAGAAACCAACCCACCCAGGTGATCAAATGAAAATAGTTCTTGAAAAATGTAACTCCAATGGAGAATTTGATCTGACCATAGTAAATCAAGAAAACATTACTTGTGTAATTGGAAAAGTTGGTTTAGGTAAGGTGGTTTGGAGTGATGATTTTTCGGTTCCAGATTTAATAAAAAGTGATAATTTGGATTTTAAAAAACTTGAAATTACACATGACAATCTAATTGCAAATCCTGATTGGCGAACTAAGACATTAAGCACAAACCCAACAATGGCACGTGACTTTTCATGGAATCACCAACGGAATTCAGACGCTCTATTCGGTGATGATATGCCAAAATTACATCCTGCATGGATTGCCGCATGGCCTGAAGATCTAATGCGGCATAATTTTTCTGTTCCATATTCTGTTCATACTCGAAGCCAACTACAATTTCTTAAATCAGTAGATGCAGGTACCACTCTAACTGGTGGAGCTCATTTACTAGATGTTTATGAAAGAAAAGGGAATGAATACGTTAATTTTGATGTCCTTTTACAAGATGATTTCGGGGATCGTGTGGCTATGATTCGGCATTGGACTATTTTTAAAATGTAACATAATACACCTTTTGTACGAGGATCGATCGCGAGCCCGCCTTCCATCTATTTAGGGCAGTACAACCTTCGACCGGTTCTCTCCCATTTTCCGTCACTTGGTGCGTACAACTAAAGACTGTTAGGATTATTATCAATACAAAAATTCAGTAATGGAATGGTTTTTTCTACTGCTAAGAACTAGCAAAAACGCTACTTATTTAGATCCTAATCCACCGTTCGAAAGTTCGAATCCTTCCGACGGTACCATTCTAAAGCCTCTGAAATGGGGAAAAATGAGTCAACTTTTTACTCCACTTAATCTTAATCACGCTACTACGATGAAAAATCGATTTATGCTGGCTCCCCTTACTAATTGTCAAAGTAATGATGATGGAACCATGTCCGATGAAGAATTTAAATGGTTGACTATGCGTGCAAAAGGTGGCTTCGGCCTTACCATGACATGTGCATCACACATACAGGAAATAGGTAGAGGTTTCCCTGGCCAAATGGGGATATTTTCTGATAAGCATTTACCAGGTATGACTCGACTCGCAAAAGAAATCAAATCCCATGGAAGTCTTTCAATTGTTCAATTGCATCATGCGGGAATGCGTGCTCCCGAAGCACTTATAGGAAAGCGACCAGTATGTCCTTCAGATAATAAAGAAACTAATGCGCGTGGTCTAACTGTAGAAGAAGTGCATGAACTGAGAAATGATTTTATTCAATCAGCAATTCGTGCTGAAAAAGCAGGTTTTGACGGAGTTGAACTTCATGGAGCACATGGTTATATCCTCTGTCAATTCTTAAGTAGTGATATTAATCATCGCACCGACCAATACGGTGGAAATCTAGAAAACAGAGGACGTATTCTCAAAGAAATTATTGAAGGAATACGTGCATCATGCTCTGCAAATTTCATATTAGGTGTAAGACTTTCACCAGAGAGATTTGGATTGCAATTATCGGAAATCAAAGAATTCGCACAAAACATAATGATTGAAGGGAATATAGACTTTCTAGACATGTCCTTATGGGATGTTTTTAAAAAACCCAATGAGAAAGAATCCCAAGGTAAGACTTTACTCGAACATTTCACAGAACTTGATCGAGGCAACGTGAAGTTAGGTGCTGCAGGAAAGATAACCAACCCAAGTGAAGCAGAAAAGATCATTTCACAAGGACTTGATTGGATAATGCTAGGTCGTGCGGCAATACTGCACCACAATTTTCCAAACTTACATTTGACTGACCCTAATTTTATCCCAGTACAATTACCAGTATCAAAAGATCATTTAAGAAACGAAGGATTGTCGGATAATTTTATTGAATACATGAAGCGGTGGGAAGGTTTTATTTGCGATTAGCAAAGACATGTCTTGCTCAAAATTTCAGCAATTATCCAATATGACTTTTAAATATGAATATCTTCTGGAGGTCTGTTTCTGAACGACTTTTCTTCGAATAACTTAATAGCTTCATTCAAGGTATCAGGATATAAGCCATTCTATTTGAGTAGCACTTTTGCTGCTGTGGACATGACCGTACGTATGGCTGTCCATGGCTGGCTAATACTTGAGTTGTCTAATGACTCAGAATTTTGGATCGGTATCTATGCCCTTTTGTTGGGTATTGGACAGTTCTTCTTCTCGTCTCTAGCTGGCACTCTTGCCGATCGGTTCCAACGCAGAAATCTGCTAATCATAGAAGGTACAATGAGTACATCGATTGCCTTATTGATGACAGTAACCATATATTTTGAGGTGTTAGATCTCTGGATGGCCTTAGCTGTAGCATTTGTCATCGGCTGTCTACGTGCCACACGATTTACGGTAATAAATCGATTCATCTACGATATTGTCGGCTCACAACGTCTGGTAAATGGCGTCTCACTCTGGCGTATATCCACTACACCAATGATGATTGGTGGTGCAATGCTTGCAGGGGCATTAATCGAATGGGCAGGTATTTGGGCTGCCTATGCATTAATTACTATCAGTTTAGCTATTTCGCTTCCATTTCTTTCACTTATCCATGTTACAGGAAGTATTGACCCTTCATCAGGGCACCTTCTACGGCAAACGATAGAAGGGCTAAAATATACTTCCAGAAATCCTTCACTCCGAGTGCTGTTCACTGTCAGTGTTGTAATGGAGATGTTGGGGTTTGCTTTCCTCGTCATGGTACCTGTAATGGCCAAGAATGTACTCGAGGTAGATGCTTTAGGAATGGGCTTTCTACAAGCGGGCATAGGAACTGGCATGTTTATAGGCACATTGTTTATGGCAACAAAAGGCGATTCTTTGAACAAACCTCGTATCGTGTTCCTAAATGCACTTGGTGCAGGTATTACACTTATTGCATTCGCATTCTCAAGATCTCTACCCTTGTCAGTATTCCTAGCAGGAGCAGTTATGGCATTCCTCAATGCATATGACCTTACCCTTGGAGTGCTTATCCAATTAGTTTCACCACCCAATATGAGAGGCAGAGCTGTCAGCCTTCATAGCTTAGCAATCTCATTTACAGCAGTTGGAGGATTCATAATGGGTGGACTTGGTAGCATTGTCGGCGTACCGATCATGATCGCCACAGGTGGGACAGGCATCATACTCAATACTCTATTTCGACGGCGTGCAATTTTAACAATTCATGAATACAACCAACATACTGAGACTTTTCTAGACAAATCTATAACAGCAAAAGATAATACCGATCATGACTAGATAAAGAAAAAATAAGTATGATCCTAGATAATAAAATAAATAATCAAGAAGTCATTATACTTGATGGGGCAACTGGTAGTGAAATTGCAAGGTGGGGTGCGCCGATGGATTCCGCTGCTTGGTGTGGAGTTGCGAACAAGACCCACCCTGACATAGTTCGCCAAGTACATGAAGAGTATATTCTCGCTGGGGCAGATATAATTACGGCCAATACTTTTTCTACTAGCCGTCACGTTTTGGCGAGCGCAGGCCTTGCTGATGAAACTGTCAGCATCAATGCAAGGGCAGTAGAATTGGCACGTGAAGCTATCAACAATGTATCACCTGAACGACCTGTTGCTATTGCCGGTTCAATGTCTAACATGACTGCGTGGATCCCAGGTACTGTAAGTCCTGACCCACGATTTATTCCAACACCAGAAGAAGAGTTTAACAACTACCAAGAAATTGCTCAAACACTGGCTAAATCTGGTGTGGATTTGATTTTGATGGAGATGATGAGAGATATTGATAAGTCAAGTCTAGCAATATCTGCTGCTGTTGAAACAGGATTACCAGTGTGGATTGGTACTAGTTGCACACTACGCGATGATGGAAGTGTCTCTGCTTGGGATCAACATTTTGAAGAACCAGCCGAAAGGCTTTCACCCAATCACTTCAAGGAAGAAGATAGATCCTATGACACCTTAATAGAGGCAATGCTCTCGTTTCAACCCCAAGTGATGGGAGTTATGCACAGCACCATAGAAACAACAAATGTAGCACTTCAGATTCTCTTTGCGCATTGGCAGGGTTTAGTCATGGCTTACGCTGAAACTTCTTCTGAAGTGAGGAGAGGGATTAGTCAAAAGGTCGAACCAGCAATTTTCGCGACACATTGTCGAAATTGGGTTGAAAATGGTGTGCAAATTATAGGTGGATGCTGTGGGACTACCATTGAACACATACATGCCATGGTCGATGAATTATCAGATATTATAGGTGTTCGTCACTAATTATTTGAATCCTTCTAATTACATTAATTTCTATCTACCTAAACTATCTAATATCTTTTGAATTTCAGCATTATAGAGTGCAATTAGATGGATATTATGAGTACGATACTTATTGCACTGCTGGTTTATTTATCAGTAGTAAGTTGCTCCGAGAGAGAAATAAAAGTATGTCTAGACTCACACTAACTGGAATAATATTCATTATTTTAGGAATAATATCTCTAATTATTCAAAATACTTTTTATGGGTATTTAGATGCAGATGGAGTGCTCCATGATAGCTTATTTCTACCTCTCACTTTTATATTTGCATTAATAGGTTTAATTATCGTAATGATAGATCTATTCCTTAAGGTTCGCTAAGAAACATCTTTTTCAATATCCTTTATAGATCTTATAGTTATTCGATTGACAAATTATCTATAAATATGAGTAACTAAGTCAACATTAGCTCGCAACAGGAGAAATTAATGTCACTCAATGTAGTTGGAATGATTGGTGCGAACCCCAGCAAAGGTGATACACCTGTCTCTATTATAGGTGGTGGTATTGATGTAGATTACCTAAACCGCTTCACACAAGCTCATGAAAAAAGTGCATTCGATGCCGTACTAGTTGGATATAGATCTGATTCTGCGGAAAGCTTTGCAGTAGCACAAGCTGCAGCTGCAGCTACTAAACAGATAAAATTCCTCGTAGCACATCGTCCTGGTTTTGTTGCTCCGACATTGGCAGCACGTAGAGCATCAACTGTTGACATCTTCACAGGTGGACGTATTGGTGTACATTTCATTACAGGAGGAAGTGATGCAGAACAAAGAAAAGATGGCGACTTCTTAGAACATGATGATCGTTATAGACGTACCGATGAATATCTAACTGTCTTCCGCAAAGCACTCAGACAGGATTCATTCAATCATAGTGGCACATACTACCAATTGGAGAATGCCTCAAGTGCGGTGCAATCCCATCAAGAACCTTCAATCCCTATCTACTTCGGGGGTAGCTCTGACATCGCCTTAGATATTGGTGCACGGCAAGCTGATGTCTATATGTTTTGGGGAGAGCCAAGGGCAGCAATTCAACAACAGATAGAAGATCTGAATATCCGTGCTACAAGCCATGGAAGAAATCTCGAATATAGTGTGTCATTCAGACCGGTAATCGAAGATACAGAATCCTTAGCATGGGAAAAGGCACGCGAATTCTTAAATGCAGTTGAGTCTAATTTAGCATCGAACCCTATACCAAAAAGATCATCAATTGGTTCAAAAAGATTACTGGATTTTGCTAATCAATCTGATCTCCATGATGAACGTTTATGGATGCCTCTTGCTGCAGCCACTGGAGCTTCAGGTAACACTTCAGCTCTAGTTGGGACAGCAGAACAAGTAGCTGATTCACTTCTGAAATATTATGAATTAGGAGTAGGTACTGTTCTTATTCGTGGTTGGGATCCTTTTCAAGATGCCATCGATTACGGTAAAGAATTGATACCAATCTTGAAATATGAAAGTTCAAAAGTTCGGGAGGTAGTCAAAAATATTTAATCCTATGTACTTGATAACTCCAAAATTTTTGTTCTAAATAAATCCTGCCCATGACTGATATTCTTACCCCAACTTTCTGATGCATTCTCATCAGCATTATCCGAAATGTATTTAAAACATAAAAAATCAACATTTTTATAAAAGCAAACTTTTGCAATAGCATAAGCTTCCATATCAACCAAATCAGTATCCAATTGCGGTAATTCAGTAACAAAACTATCACCACTACCACAGGAAAAACCTTCCCGTCCAAATGAAATTTCCGAAATTTCATCAAACGGAGTTTTACCTACTTCTAATCCTAAAGCAGAAACATCCATATCTCTTTGAAAAAAACTTGATACCTCCACAAGTCCCTTTAAATCACGCCTTAAACTACCTGCTGTTCCATAATTTATGATGGTTTTTGGAGAAAATTGATGGATTAATTCACTGGTCTTAAATGCCGCATTTACTTTACCGACCCCTGTATATTCGATGTGAAAATTAGGTAATACCATCTGTGGCAACTCTTTCTCAAGTGCTACCAAAACAATCACCTTATCCATAACAATATTCTTCCAATTCAGCTAATTAATGCCTCTTAGAACTTCAATATGATCAGGACCAATGCCGCAACACCCCCCAATAATTTGAACCCCACTATCTTTCCATTTTTGTGCATAATCTTGAAATATAGAAGGTTCAATAATATCGACAAACTGCCAACTAGGTCTTTGAAAATAACCACAATTGGGATAGACACCTATTGCACCGTCCCAATACTTTTTTAAAGCTTCTATCCCCAAAGTTGTATCATCAACATTACTATGCATGATGTGAATAGATGCAGCATCATATTTTGTGACCGCTTCTAAGGTTTCATCAAAACTTCTATTAAGATCATCGTACATATACAATTTTTCTGCAGTTCTTAATGAACTTGAGGCAATATTCCCATCTTTTCCACTTCTGCAGCTCATTCCAATCCAAACATCTACACCAGCCTTCATAGACTCCTCAATCGCGGGAATTGCCACCTCAGGCTCTTGCATCATTTCAAGCATGATGAGATCGGCACCAGCCTCAACTAATATTTCGCTTTGTTCTCTATACGTTGCTCTTAATCGAGCTGGTTGAGACCATTTAGAAGCTAGACCCATACCGTCTGCAAGGAAATCGGAAATAGAACCAGCAATAGCAATTTCTGTCATACCAGTTTCACGAATTGCTTCCTTCGCAATATCGACCGCAGCTGTATTAATTGCTCTAACTTCATCTCCAAACCCTGCCGGTTCAAGCACTTGGCGAGAGGCGGCAAAAGTATTGGTGATCAAGACTTCA
The DNA here is from genome assembly GCA_002716405.1 of Chloroflexota bacterium. Taxonomy (GTDB): domain Bacteria; phylum Chloroflexota; class Dehalococcoidia; order UBA2979; family UBA2979; genus UBA6955. The sequence goes on from PBBA01000004.1 coordinate 7,637, forward strand.
GCACCTGCAAAAATATAATCTTTATGAATTGATTTAAGAACTTCACTATGAGTAGTTACTGAAGGACTACACCAAGCATTTTCATCCATAGGTACACCACGGCGCTCTAATTCTGAACCAGTAGCACCATCAAGAATAATTTGTCCACCATCACTTAATCGTTCCCTAAGCCAAGATGGTGTTGCCATAATCAAACCTCATACTATTCACTCAATTCAGGAATAACCCAAAGAGGATCATCACCCCGTGCAACTCTCTGTACATTATCAAACCCATTACGAACACGCGCTGAAAAACTTTCAAAAGTTGGCCCTGCTAAATGTGCAGTGAGAATAACATTTCCAAGTCGAAATAAAGGATTATCTTCAGGAGGTGGCTCTTGCTCAAAGACGTCTAATCCAGCTCCAGATATTATCCCCTCTGCAAGCGCTTTATATAGAGCAAATTCATCAACAATTGGACCGCGCGCAGTATTTATTAGAATAGAATCGGATTTCATCAAAGCTAATTCATCCGCACCTACCATATGGTGAGTTGATGAATTATATGGAACATGTAGTGAAATGATGTCGGAATTTAGAAAAATTTCACTCAAAAGATTAAATTTGACTCCTAATGCATCTTCCTCATCTTCAGTCAGGCGATCGATATCATAGTAGTTGACTTTCATACCAAAGGCTAAAGCACGGCGAGCAGTTTTTTTTCCGATAGTTCCTAGTCCAATAATCCCTAATGTTTTACCACTTATTTCATGCACACGAGGAGTGACTTCACCACGCCATTTGCCTGCAGTAACAGTTGTATGCTGTTCAACTAACTTACGTGAAACAGCAAGCATTAACATTAATGCATGCTCGGAAACTGCTATTGAATTTGCACCTCCGTTATTAGCAATTGGTATAGCGTATTGTTTTGCAGCTTGAATATCAGCTTTATCATATCCTGCACTCAGTAATTGGATTAAACGAAGATGTTGGGCTTCTTGATACAGCTTTTCATTTACCAGACTATCAACAAAACCAACCAAATATTCTGCATCAGTAAGTGCTTCCTTATACGCGCTACTATGAGCCTCTGCAATTACAAGATTAAATCCAGATGGTGCTATCGAACGAGCTTCATCAGCAGCATCAGGAAAATCAGTTACAAAAACAATCTTAGGATTCATTATGCCTCCTGAACCACATTAAATGGATACCAAGTTTACAATTAATGACACGTTTGTAATTAAGGTTTTTTATACCTTACGATAATTTTTTTCAGTAAAGTAACACTTATGCATAGAATAAATAGTATTGAAGAATTAGCACACCATGAAGCTTCACATGCTGTTGTTAACTACTATTTCAATCATCCCGTAAGAAGACTTGACCTCACAACATACGATGAAAATTCACCAACGGTCTTTGAATACATACCCATATACGGTGAAAACCGGATGTTTACAAAAAATGATGGAAAAGAATATGAATATATAGCTAACCAATCAATTATCGCACTTATGGCAGGGGGACTAGGTGGGCAGCTAGCAACAGGTCAATTTAATACTGATGGTTGTATTAATGATTTGAGAAAAGCAAGAGAACTCATTTCATACTTACTGTCAAAAGACAACGAAATAGCCAGTGAAAATAAAATGCGATCTCTTTTCGGACAGTGCCTTGGAGAAGCGAAGGAATTAATTGAACAAACACCTCATATTCAAAAACAAATCTCAGCTTTAGCTAGTTCATTATTAGAAAAAAAACAACTTTCAGGTACAGAAGCTATCAATATAATTAATGCTTCTACCCCTGAAATTGTTAATCGATCAAAAGACGCTATTCCAGAAGTCGAAATCCAAGAAAGACGTATGTATAGTACTGAAAACCACTACGCGTAAGTGTCAGAACAGCAATACTATTGCTTTCTTTAACAGGACAGTTACTATGCGTACATATGTGAGAAGAGGCTACCATGGACTTTGAAGATTTATTATTTGAAAAAGACGGTGATGTCGCAATTATTACTCTTAATAGACCCGATAGAATGAATGCTATGAGTGCAGCAATGACCCAAGGAATGTTAGATTTAGTCCGTGAAATGGGAAAAAATTCAGATATAAAAGTAATCGTACTGACTGGTGCTGGACGCGGATTTTGCGTCGGAGCAGACGTTAGTAATTTATCAAAAATTACTGGTGCTGATGGAAAAGAACCTGAACCGAGACCTGTAACATTGCCTCACTCTTGGGAAAGCGCTCAATTGGTTTTTGCACAGTGTGACAAACCAATTATCGGTGCAATTAATGGATATGCTGTTGGTGCCGGTTTTGGATTGGCACTTACACCAGATATACGTATCGCATCTGCTGATGCAAAGTTTGGTGTTTTACAAACAAAACGTGGCCGGCGACCAGATGGTGGCTTAAATTTCAGACTCCCGAGAATAGTTGGTGTACAAAAAGCCTTGGAGTTAATGTGGACAGGTGAAATGATCGATGCGGAAGAAGCCTTAAGATTAGGACTTGTATTAAGAGTGGTAGAACACGACGATCTCATGGAGGAAACACTCAAATTTGCACATGAAATTGCGAAAGGGCCATCGATTGCACAGGCATTAGCAAAACGGATGGTATATAAAACAATGTTCCCAGAGTCAGATCACATCGCAGCAGCAGAAATGGAATATTACACAGGAATTCTTATCAACAGCACAGAAGATGCTAAAGAAGGAGTTCGAGCATTCGTTGAAAGACGTGATCCAGAGTTCAAGGGGAGGTAATCCTAATTTTAAGATCCACTACCTTAAGTACTAAATCTTTCAGGACGGAATTCTTTCAGTAACGGGTCGGGCTTGTTACCAAGAACTTCTTCTGCAACTAACCTACCAATCAAAGGGCCCATCGTAACCGCACTATGGGTCACTGCGACGTAGGCATTTTTATATTGCGGTAGTAAACCTGCAACAGTAAATCCATCAGCAGGTATCGGACGAACACCTAAATGAGCTTTTGCAATTTCTGTATTCTCTAACGCAGGAAGTACAGATTTTGCAAGATCATGTAACTCATATGCAAATGAAGGTATTGGATCAACGATGGACTTTTCATCGACGGCCATATCATATAAATCAGCACCTATTCGAATCCCACCTGAAATATCTGGACGTAAATGACAAGAGATATCATCTTTCGCTACATTGGCTGTATATGCGGCACGACCATGATGAACAACACGAGACAATGTCTCTGGAGGAACAGGGGAAGTCACAATTAAAAATCCTGGTTTACGATTAACGGGCACTGGAACTTGTATCGAATCAGCTAACAAACCTGTAGATACACCTGCACATATAATTACCGACCCAGCTGAAAAATTCCCGCTTGTAGTTTTGATGTCTGTTACTACATCACCATTTTTGTCGAAACCAAGTACAGAAACATTTTCAAAAACATCGACATTCCCAACGGAATCATCTAACAAGGCATTGATCACTTGAGGAGGATCTACCCAAGCTTCATCATTACAGAACAAAATTTGCTCGGCGATTTCTGGGAATTTAATACAAGGTTCGAGTTGTTGAGCTTGTCCTCTATCCATCATTTCTACAGCATAATTAAGGGAGGTCAGGGTATTATATCGGTTAACAAGAAAATCATCATCAGCCTTCGATGCGACCCAATAAAGTGAGCCTGTGCGGTGTACATCTACCGCATGTACTCGTTCTTCCAATGAAGAATATTCCTTCATGCCTGCAACATTTAAGTCATGATAAGGCCCTGGATCTTTCCCATGTGAATTTAGCCATGCAAAACTATTATTACTTGCAGCTTTAGCAATAGTATTAGCTTCTAATAAGGCCACTTTCTGACCTGCACGGGCAAGGTTATAAGTAGTAGTAACGCCAAGAATACCACCACCAATTACAATAGCATCGTATGCATCAACCATTCTTTTCTCCTATCCGCTTTAATTCTTTCCGCGCTGCATTTGATTCTCCATGCCTTCAGGTAGTTCAACATTTGCATCATCAAAAGCTTTGCGGGTTACAGCAGCACGCGGAGAAAATATATCATCTCGATGGCTTGAAACCCAATCACGTCCAGCTTGCGTGGTTTGAATCATATTTTGAAAATGAGGCATTACAAATCGCGCCCACAATTCATAAGAACGAAATGTTGCCTCTGGTTCAGCCCATTCATGCGCTAATCCCATAAAACCACCAAAACCTCCTGTCAGATCGATTAATCCTTCTATGAACTCAATAGCATCATCAGGTGTTCCAACAATTGCACCACCACGTTCAATCATTGATTCGATACTTTCTGTATCAGAAGAAGGAGTTCGACCAAGAGTTTCGCCAAAATATTCAACATTATATGCATGCGATCCTTCACGAACTTCATCGATAGCTCGCTCTCTGGATTCTGCCAAATGCACTGGAATGACTAACCGCCAATCATCTCTCGATAAAGATGTCCCATGAAGCTGAGATTGTTCCATAGCCCAATTCCACGCTTCAGGAAGAGCAACTAAAGCTCCAGGTTGAAATGCAGCCATTGATAGTAATCCTGCTCCAAATTGTCCCGCTGCCATTGGGCCAGCAGGAGAAAATCCATGTGCAACTGCAATCGGCAAATGAGGTCGTGTATATGAAGCAATTTGTAAACGTGCATCGCGAAGTGTAAACCAATCTGTTGTCATATTCACAGGTTCTTCTGCTTTCAATAAAGCAACAATAGCCTCCAATGACTCCATCATCATTTCACGTTGTTTTGTTGCATCAATACCCAACATATATGCATCTGAAGTTAAAGCACCTGGACCCACACCAAACATTGCTCGCCCTCGTGTCATGTGGTCTAACTGCACCATTCGATCTGCAACTATGAGTGGATGGTGATACGGTAAGCTAGTCACTCCAGTACCAAGGCGTATGGTACGAGCTCGATTTGCTAAAGCTGCGATGACTAAGCCTGGATCAGCAATAAGTTCCCAACCAGCACTATGATGTTCACCTATCCAAACTTCATCGAAACCTAATCGATCAAGATGTTCAATTAATGCCATATCGCGATCAAGAGCAAGAGTTGGATTTTGTCCTGTCTTATGAAAAGGTGCTAAAAAAATTCCAAATGACATTCTATCTGGGCGATACGTCATAGTATTCCTAATCTCTAAAAACATTATTTTTAAATAGTTGTTTTCTAAACTATACTATTTCCATTACTGAAAGAGTAAAAACATTTTTACATCAGCAATATTTGAGCTATTCTCAGCATACCTAAATCAGAATAAGGACTAGTAGGAACACATGATAGAAACAGAACGACTTACACGAACTCTTAACCCGAAAACACTCGCAGTAATCGGCGATGTTTCCAGAACCAATTATCGATGGCTCAGATGTATGAGTACGTTTCAAGGAAATATATATTCTGTTCAAATTGATCCAAATGAAATACCTGGTATCGAAGAAATGGGAATCAAAAATTATCAAAGTTTAACTGAAATCCCAGAAGATATCGATTTTGTCCTCGTTGCGGTACCACGAGTTGCTGCAAATGCAGTACTGAAAGACTGCATCAATAAAGGTGTTGCTGGAGCAGCATTCTTCACCTCTGGCTTTGCTGAAACACATGTACAAGAAGCTATCGATTTGCAAAAAGAATTTACAGATATCGCGCGTGAATCTGGGGTAGCAGTAATCGGTCCAAATTGCATGGGGCTATATAATCCTGCAGCAGGAGTACGTTTTGGTGAAAAACAAGCTGTAGGATTTGAAGGTGATACGACATTCATTTCACAAAGTGGAGGTCATGCTGGTGATATTTCTGCAGCAGCATATGCCAATGGTGTCCCTGTTAATAAAGTAGTCAGTTTTGGTAATGGAGTTGTCTTAGAATCTGCAGATTATCTGGAATATTTTGGCAATGATGAACAAACACAGTTTATTGGCATGTACATCGAAGGATTACATGACGGACCACGTTTTACAAAAATTTTGAAAGATGTGGCAAAAAGAAAACCAGTAGTGCTTTGGAAAGGCGGGATGACTGATGCAGGACGTAGAGCAACAGCATCACACACAGCTTCTTTAGCAGGGTCAGATAAAGTTTGGGACGCTATGTGTAAACAAACTGGTGCACTGCAAGTAGAGTCAGTTGATGAAATGATTGACCTCATCAATGCATTACGTTTACTACCAAAATTTACCGGTAATGGTCTAGGCGTAACTGGAGGATCTGGAGGTCAATCAGTTGCCATGGCAGATACATTTGCTCGCGCAGGATTACGTATCCCTGATCTTTCAAATGAATCTCAGGAGAAATTGGGAAGTTGGTTCTCACTTGTAGGTGCCAGCTTTGGAAATCCTGTCGACATGGGATCAAATCGCGAACAGGTAGATGTAATACTTGATACCTTAACTGCAGACGAAAATGTTGACTGTCTATTAGTGCAAGTACGTCCGCCACAAGATGATGATGATGATCGAGAACGGATGCAAACACAGATTGATTCGTTAAAGAGATTAAAATCCACCACACCTAAACCCATTGCAGTCATTGCACATTCGCCCACTCCGGCACATGATGGAAGTGCAATAGCTGATCTTTCGAAGACGCTGAGAGAAGAGTCAATCCCTACTTTTATTTCCTATGAACGAACAGCTAACGTGATACAAAAAGTTTTAGAATACAACCAAAATCATTAAGTATTTCTTTGCTTTAATATTGTTTTTCGAGTTGCTATTGCACGATACGAAAATAAAAATTTCAGTGTTAATTGGTTGAACATCAATCGTGAAATTATTCCTCTAAAACCTCGATGATGTGCGTACCAAATTCGATCATGCACTTCTATTTTATTAGAACTTAAGGCACTAAATTCATGACGATGCAACCAATATTTCATTGGACCTTCGGACATTACATCAGTAAAAACTTCCAAAAAGTTGACATCTCGATGGATTGCTTTCCATTTAATCTTAAAAGGAATAATCCCTACTTCAAATTCAACAATTGATCCATCATTTAATGGTTCATTTGTTGAAATTTGGAAACGACTTAATGGTGGCTGTAAGTTTTCCAATGCACTCTCACTTGCATGAAACAATGCTACTTCTTCGAGGCTGCAATCGACAGTAAATCGATTTTCGAACGAAGGTCGCTCAAGAGGGATATCAACAGTACTTTCATTCTTTAAAAATTTTGCAACTCCTGCTGAAGTGGATAATCCAGAAGTTATTGCACCTTCAATAGAAGGAGTAGCTAGATAATCTCCACTTAGAAATACGCCTTTCATTGGCTGGGGGACTTCAGGGTTGATAGTCATCACTGGATTTTTCGGTAGAGCATGGTTGATTCTATCCACACGAATCAATTGCCATTCTTTAACAGTTGCACCATACCATACCTCGAGTTCACTTAAGCATTGGATATTAAGTTCTTCGTTACTCAATGATGGATCTCCCAAAATTGTGACGCTAACAAGTGAACGACTGTCTGAAGAATAATTTGTTGCGACGTCGCTCATACAAACCAAATGGTTAATTACACCATTACCAGAACCATTGAGAACTAATATATTGTCATTAACAGGGGAAGTCGTCGCAGCGTATGAAATGCTAGTAACACTGTAATCACTAAAACCATCACTACGAATATTAAGTCCTGTTAAATTTTCAGCTATTTGCCAAGGTGTAGCAACAATTACTGAGCGAGATCTTATTAATTGGTCATCTGAGAGGTGCACTGTAATCAAATCACCTAATTGAATATCTTTGACTTCTGTATTCGTAAGAATCACATCATGAGGCAATTGAGAAGCTAACTGCCCAGGGATTGCTGCCATGCCATTCGACGGCACTGCACCATCACCTTGTGTAAACATCCTAAAGACAAAATCAAAAAAACGAGATGAAGTTCTCAACTCTGATTCTAAAAAAATTCCCCCAAAAAATGGTCTAAAAAATGAATTGATGAATCTTGAAGTGAATTTTAGCGATTGTAATTTTTCACTCGTAGTGGTCTCTCGACGAATAAACAGAGTACTCAGTGAAGGAATAAGAACGGATTTACGAAGGCGCAAAACTTTAAATTTGTCATTAAAAGATCCAATTTTAGAGCGAATAGTCTTAACAATTTTAGAAGGTCGACGGAGCGGATCTATTACAGAAGTAAACTCTTTCCCTGTCCAAATTATTGCACCTGGAGAAAATGGTTGAAGATCAAGTTGTTCTAAATCGAGCACTTCTTGAGCCTTCGGATATGCAGTTAAGTAGACTTGGAAACCATAATCAATTTTAAATCCATCCACTACATCTGTTCGTATTCTACCTCCAATTACTGATTCTCTTTCTACAATACGAACATTAAATCCTTCAGAATATAGTTGGGTAGCTGCAGTTAAACCTGCCATACCGGCTCCGACTATTAAAACATCAACCTCAAGTTGTTCTGACATTATTCACTAAATTCTTCAAATTCCAGTAAATGTTGTTTAATAAATAATTGATCTGAATCAAATTCATTAATAGAAAATGTCTGCATCAATTCTTCTGATTGTAGCTTATTGAATTTTTCCCATTGGAGATCTGACATATAAAAACTTATATTTTCTAGTCGTTCAAATGATCCTCGAATAGAGATCCATTCTCTTAAACGTTCGTCCCAATTGCTTAATGCATACACATAATCTTTACGAATTTTTCGGATATCCACAATATCTTCAGAACGATCTTCTAACCACATAGATAAAGCAAAAGACAATTTTTTAGAAATAGGACCAAGTTCTATCTCGCTTAATTTACGTAATTCCAATTCTCTTTCATAGTCACGAAGTAATAAATCTATCATCTTCTCAGAAGGCTCTTTTTCAAGAAATTCGTCCATTACTGTCCCTCATTTTTTATTCTTATATACAATACCGCCAATTATTCGCATAGACTAAATAATTTGGAGCAAGGAAACATATGCAAACTCTTAAAACGATGATCGAAAAAACTGATCCCGTAATTACAACTTTAGTTTTCAATCCTTTGATGGCAAAGCTAGCCGAACAAGCTCAATTTAATGCATTGTATTTAGGTGGAGGCATGCTGGGTTATGCAAAAGTATTTTTAGAAGCGAATCTTAATATCACAGAACTAGTCCAGATTGGAATAGAAATACGTAGTGCCTCTCAACTGCCTCTTATCCTGGACGGTGCAACAGGATTTGGGGATCCGATGCATATGCACCGGACAATTCCTTTTGCTGAATCTGCTGGATTCGAAGCCATAGAAATTGAAGACCAAATTATTCCCAAACGTGCACATCATCACGCAGACATCGAACATATGATCCCTCAGCAATTAATGGTGGAAAAAATTAAAGAATCTATTAATGCACGTAGAAATAATGAATTTTTGATTATCGCTCGTACAAATGGAATTCGATCTACATCATTAAATGATGCTTTAAATCGTGGGAAAGCTTATAAAGATGCAGGCGCAGATGTTCTAATGCTTTCACCAAGAAATCGAGAGGAGCTTTTAGCAATCTCGAATACTTTAGAGGGACCATTTCAATTATTAGTTCCTAATGGTGGCTTGACTTCCTTAGAAACCGATCGAGTTGAATTAGGAAAATTAGGATTTAAAATCCTCATAGACGCTTCACAACCAATGTTAGTGGCATTTAGAGCATGGAAAAATTTTTATGAAAGTATGGATGATAATTTCCAAAGCCCAACGCTATCAAAAGAAGATGTATCTTATTTATCTGAAGAATTAAAAAATGTTGTTGAACTAAATAAATTTTTAGAAATTGAGACGAGAACTGTTGAAAAATGAGCTCGAGGATAATTAATACCTAGCAAATCAATAGAAAAGTTGTAAGCTAGAAAATAACAGAAAAAGACTAATGTTAGGATGGATAGATATATGTGTTTTCCTTATGAAGCCTTACCCCCGATTAAGCCAATCGAAGGTGCTGCCATCGATACAAGCGACCTAACTTTGTCAGCTGATGATGGCAATAATTTTGCAGCTTTTAGAGCAAATTCCGATGAAAAAAAAGGGGCTGGAATAGTTGTACTCCCTGATGTCCGTGGCTTATTCCCATTTTATGAAGAATTAGCAATGAGATTCGCTGAACGGGGTTACGATGCTATCGCATTCGACTATTTTGGGCGGACAGCAGGTGTGGGGAAAAGGGACGCAGAATTCGAATATATGCCACATGTCGATCAGACGACTTATGAAGGTCTACGTTTAGATGTAAGTGCATGCATTCAACATTTACGCGCAGATGAACCAGGTAGAAAAATATTTACAATGGGATTTTGTTTTGGTGGTAGTGGCTCATGGCAGCAAGCAGCACAAGGTCATGGTTTATCAGGTGCCATTGGTTTTTACGGACATCCTACCCGTGAAGGACGTCCTATCGGAGCTCCAGGAGTAATAGATTTAGTATCAGATTTTGAATGTCCTATCCTTGGATTAATGGGTGGTGCTGATCAAGGTATCCCTGCAGAGATAGTAGCGACTTATGAACAGAAATTATCAGATAATGATCATCCACATGAAATAGTCACATATACGGGAGCACCACATTCATTTTTCGATCGTGGATTTGATGAATACAAAATTGAATCAGATGACGCTTGGCAAAGAGTATTGAAATTTATAGAGACATATTCTTAAGATTCTCTTAACAAATTCTTAAAGTATGCATAGAAAAATATACTTATAATGATTCAATGGTAAAAATACTAGTTGTTGAAGACGATGTCACTATTCAAGATATGGTGGCATACAACCTTGAACGCGATGGATATGAAGTCATTACAAAATCTGACGGCGCTGAAGGATTAGAAGCAGCACGTAATGAACAACCCGATCTTATAGTGCTTGATCTTATGCTTCCAAAAATGTCAGGGTTAGATGTGTGTCGAATTTTACGCCCAGAATATTCAATGCCCATTATCATGCTAACAGCACGTGACAACTTAGCTGATAAAATACACGGACTTGAATTGGGCGCTGACGATTATCTAACAAAACCTTTCTCCATGCGTGAACTTCGAGCTAGAGTACAAGCTGCCCTTCGCCGTGAGGATATTTCAGGTCAATCCACTACACATCCAAAAACAGAGAGTTCCTCTCTTGTAGCTGGGGACATCTTTGTGAATTTAATTGGTCATGAAGTACAATTAGATGGTAAAAAAATCTCTATGCGCCCCAGAGAATTCGATTTACTTGAATACCTAATCCGACATGATGGACAAGCATTAACAAGAGAAATGATCCTTGAATCTGTATGGGGCTATAGTTACCCAGGGACTACAAGAACTGTGGACGTACATATACGATGGTTACGAGAAAAACTTGAAAAAAATCCTGCTAAACCAGTGCATATACTGACTGTCCGCAGTTTAGGGTATAAATTCGTGGCATGAACTTTTTGAATTGGTACCGCCTATTTATCGTATTCATGTGCATACTTATTAGTATCTCAGTTTTTTTTGCTACCGCTGAGATAACTTCGATAATCACGCTACTAGCAATGGTAATGTTAATCACTTTTTCTGCAAAATTAAGTCGACAAAACATTGAAAGCAGCATCGTCATCGATAATACTGCAGAAGTTCAATCAGATATTAATCGATATATTAACAATATATCCATCCCAATTATTATGCTAGATGATCAACTCAGAGTAATTCATTACAACCACAATGCACTCTCATTATTTAGTAACCTAGCAAATAATGAATCCAATCTTTCATTGATTCGTGCCACCTTGAATCACAATGTTGTCGAAATAGCCCGTGAAGCTGCATCAAGTATTCGTGAACTAACTCTGAACAACGGTGTCACTGTTGAAATGACTGCCGGAAAAATGTATATCGACAGTTTTGCAATGTATTGTACTGTCTTATCTTTTCAAGAAATTACCCTATTAAGAAAAGCACAACAGGCACGCTCTGACTTGGTGGCCAATGCATCACATGAACTTCGTACTCCTGTCGCCGCTGCAAAAGCTATTGCAGAAACATTGGAAGAAGGAGTCAATGATGAATTAATGCGGCAAGATTTTCAATCAAGATTAGTTGATGAAATTACTCGACTTGAATCAATTATTGAGGGATTACTGCAACTTGCACGTCTTGAAAGTGGTACAGAAGCTATGAATGTCGAACTCTTGTCTCCAAAAGAACTCTTTGAAATTGCTATTGAAAGATTTAATCCGCTCCCCAAACCTTTGCAAAAAATTTCTCTCGATAGTATGGCGGTATCACAAATATATGGTGATAAAGAACAAATTTTAGAAGTCATTACAAACTTGCTAGATAATGCACTACGTGTCACTCCAGAAAATGGAAAAATTACTCTAACCACTATTGATGGAAATAATGAAGTTCGATTTGGGATATCAGATCAAGGCCCTGGTATTGCACTAATTGATCATGAGCGTATATTTGAAAGATTTTACAGTGGCGATTTATCAAGAACAAATGCCTCAAACAGTGGCTTAGGACTAGCTATCGCACGCAATATACTAAATTTATTAGGTGGCAGAATCTGGGTAGAAAATAACTCAGGACAAGGGACAATGATGTGTTTTACATTACCTACAACAGAGAAAAAATAAATTTATCCAAACCTTCCAGTAATATAATCTTCAGTACGATTCTCTAGAGGACTAGTAAAAACTCGTTCTGTAGGACCATATTCAACAAGGCGACCGACGAGATCGTCTTGTGCCAACATAAAAGCAGTATTATCAGAAACTCTGGCAGCCTGCTGCATGTTATGCGTAACAATAATAATCGTATAATCCGACGATAATTCTCGCATAAGATCTTCAATACGTTGTGTGGCAATAGGATCTAAAGCGGAGCATGGTTCATCCATGAGTATGACTTCTGGTTGTACAGCTAATGCACGTGCGATACACAATCTCTGCTGTTGACCACCTGAAAGAGCCAGTCCTGAATCTTTCAATTTATCTTTAACTTCATCCCATAGAGCAGCTTGTTCAAGAGAATTTTGAACTAGTTCATCCATATCGCCTCGATATCCATTAATACGCGCGCCAAAAGCGACATTTTCATAGATACTTTTAGGAAAAGGATTTGGTTTTTGAAAAACCATTCCGACTATTCTTCGGACCTCCACAGGATCAACTGCAGGGCCATACAATTCTTCTCCATCAATTTTAACTTGACCTTCAATACGAGCGATAGGAATGAGATCATTCATACGATTTATACAACGAAGTAACGTACTTTTCCCGCAACCAGAAGGACAAATTAATGCAGTTATCTTATTACGTGCGACGTCAAATGAAACGTCATCAATAGCCTGTTGATTGTCATACCAAAGTGTCAATTTTTCTATTTGCACAATTGGATCATCAATAATTAAATTCGTGCTAAGTACAGAACTTTTTTGGGGCGTATTACTCACTTCATTTTCATTTGAAGATTCTTCTTGAGTGTTTGAAATCATTATTTCCTCATTAAATACAAATTTAATTTACCATTTAATATATTTTTATTCGTTCATCTACCATTTCCATGCCCAAATCGATAGCGAAGACTTACTGCAATAGCATTCATAACGAGTAATGCAATCAATAAAACCATTATCCCAGTCGCTGCAAGATCTTGGAAATCATGTTGTGGTCGCGCAGCCCAGTTATAAATTTGGATAGGCATTACTGTAAAATCATCCAAAAGATGTTCAGGAGTAAACGCAACAAATGTCAAAGCACCAATAGTAATTAACGGTGCTGTCTCACCAATCGCACGCGACAAAGCGAGAATAGTACCTGTCATTACACCAGGTAATGCCTCTGGCAAAACATGATGTCTGACAGTTTGCCAACGAGTAGCACCAACACCATATGAAGCTTCACGAATTGAAGGTGGCACTGCCCTCAATGACTCCTGAGATGCAACAATAACAACAGGAAGAATCAGTAATGCTAGAGTCAATCCACCTGTAAGTACTGAACGCCCAAAATCATTTAACCCGAGATCTTCTAAAGATGGGCCCACACCAATAGTACCTCTTACAAAAATCTGTAGTCCTAGCAATCCATATACGATAGAAGGTACACCAGCAAGATTTGAAATGTTAGTTTGCAATATTTTAGTAACCCAATTTTTAGGAGCATATTCTTCAAGATATATTGCAGCGGAAACACCCACAGGGAAAGCTATCATTGCAGTTGTTCCAATTACCCAAAGTGAACCCCAAAAAGCAGATTTAAAGCCTGCTTGATCTGGCTTTCGTGATGGAAAAAGGTCAAGAAATTCTAATCGAAAATATCGGATACCATCTCGCCAAACTTCAACTAGCATAATGATTAGTACTGCGACACCAACCAATGCTCCCAATAAAGCAACAATGCCAAATATACTACCTGTTAAGTGACGACGAGCCAATTTGACATTAAAAAGGTTCGCACGAAAAGAAGTTCTTGAAGGATCTGTCGTCATTCGTAACGCTCCTTATATCGAGAAACGATACGATCGCTAATCAAGTTCATAATGAGCGTAATCGCAAACAATGTCAGAGCAACCGCAAATATAGTCCGAAAAACAGTTGTACCCTGTGGTGTATCGCCAAGAGAAACCTGCACAATATATGCTGTCATTGTCTGAACGCTTTCAAGAGGATTGGCGGTAATACGTGGAGTTGCTCCGGCAGCTAATGTAACCGCCATAGTTTCGCCAACAGCACGTGAAACTGCAAGAATATATGAGGCAACAATTCCACTTAATGCTGCCGGAAAAGTGACACGTGTCACAACTTCAAATTTTGTAGAACCAAGGCCATACGCTGCTTCACGAAGTGAAGCTGGAACAGCACGAATTGAATCATCTGATATCGAAGAGACCATCGGTACAGTCATAATTCCAACGACGATCATTGCCGATAATGCATTAAATACACCTATATCAGGGAAAATAGTTGCTTTAAGTAATGGTGTGATCCATGTCAAAGCAAAATAACCATAGACGATCGTAGGTACACCTGCTAATACTTCTAATATTGGCTTCAAAATATTACGAACCTTAGGTTTTGCATATTCTGAAAGGTATACAGCAGCTAAAGTGCCAAGCGGTAAAGAAATTAATGATGCACCTAATGCAATAAGTAAAGTCCCACATATTAAAGGAAGAACTCCGAAACCAGCTGACGGGAATAAGGGTGTCCAACGAGTTCCAAAAAAGAAATCTTGAGGCTTTACTTCACCAAAGAATGACAATCCCTCGGCGAGCAAGATAGCTACAATCCCTACTGTAGTTAGTATCGTAATTGCCGCACATATCATCAAAATAGTAGCAACAATACTTTCAGATAAACGACGGGAGCGACGACGTCGAAATCGCGTCGTCGCTCCCGAAGAATTAATTACCGGAGAAGAATCTATTGCCATTTGGCTTCCATGTCTTCGCTTTGTTTTTCCATTAACCTTTTATGGTTGCTTCAACCAAAGCTCGAGAAGCTTCAATCTCATCGTTGGCCACACTAGTGTAACCAACTTCACTAACAAGAGGAATGCTTGCATCACTCAGATAGTAACGAACAAATTCACGTACTTGTGGCTTCTCACGTAGAGAGTCTGCACGTATGTAAATGAACAATGGTCGTGAGAGTACATAACTACCATCAGCAACCGTTTCTGCTGAAGGTGTAACACCTTCAACAGGAACTATCTGAAGTTTGTCCATATTCTCTATGTAGTATGCATAACCAAAGTAACCAATAGTGTTTTTACCGCCGCTAATACCAGTTACCAACACATTGTCATCAGTTGATGCAGTATAATCTGCACGTGCACCACCTAAGTCTTCTGTAATTTCTTCGTTAAAGAAATCAAAAGTACCTGAATCAGTGTCTGGTGCATAAATATCAATATCATTAGATGGCCAAGATGATTCTACTTGGTTCCATTTCATTATCGTGCCCTCAGATGGAGCACCAAAAATAGTCCCTAGTTGTTTTTTGGTAACACCTGCACCTAAGAAGGCATTCTCTTTACTCGTAACAACTGCAAGTCCATCAAGACCAACAAGAATTTCGATATACTCAACACCTTCATCAGCACAAAGCTTAACTTCTGATTCCTTAATAGGTCGTGATGCATCTGATATATCAGTCTCGCCAGCACAGAATTTCTTGAACCCGCCACCAGTACCAGAAACACCTACAGTCACACGTACATCTTTTGCGACTTTACTAAATTCTTCAGCAACTGCTTCAGTTACCGGGAATACTGTACTAGAGCCATCAACTTTGACATCACCAGAGAGACTGGAGTAGTTTCCAGTACTTGCAGTGGTCGTAGCACTTGCAGTCGATTCTGTTTCATCCTCTCCATTACACGCTATAGTAAATAGTGCTAGGCAACTCACAAGAAATCCAATGCCAAGAAAACGACCTATTTTGAGCGATGTCTCCATATATTTTTTTCCTCCTATTTTCTGCTAAGGAAATACCGAATCAACTCCCCGCTGAATCACACTTTATTTGCTGTTATGAGGATCAATCATGTTCGTTAAACGAATATTAACAAAAAATGTGAAATTGATTATTATTATTTGTGTGTCAGAAATATATTGACTGAAAAGTCTCTGGCCCGCATGGTAAATCTATAGAAATTATAAGAAAAATCCGTGATGATATTTATACAAAAGTTGAAGAAATATTTGTGGAGTGGAGAATAATAAGTGAATAGGATGTTGCAAAACTTAATTAGCAGAGGTAATGGTGGAAAGTTTATAGCTGAGTGTATCGGAACATTTCTATTGGTATTTTTTGGAACAGGTTCAGTGGCCACTGCTGTCTTTACTGGTGCGCCGGTCGGACTTTGGCAAGTAGCTGTTATCTGGGGGTTTGGACTTACCTTTGCTATCTATGCAACAGCGAGCATCTCGGGGGCTCATCTTAACCCTGCAGTTTCTTTAGCAATGGCAGTTTTTAGATCGAAAGAATTTCCAGGTTCACAATTATTACTTTACTGGATCGCACAATTTACTGGTGCAGCTATCGCAGGAATTGCTGTATTACTGAGTTTCAGCAAATTTATTGAACGATTTGAAACTGAACACGGACTCATTCGTGGTCAAGATGGTAGTCAGCTCAGTGCAATGGCCTTTGGGGAATATTTTCCTAATCCAGCAGTATTTGGTACAGATGCATCAGCTTTTGAACTCATTTCTCCGCTTGGAGCCGCCTCAATCGAAGCGTTCGGAACGGCTATTTTGGTTTTTATGATCTTTGCCTTAACAGATAAACAGAATCGATCTGCACCAAGTAGTGTCATAGCACCATTTTTTATTGGATTCACTCTGGCAGCACTTATCAGCCTTTTCGCACCACTAACACAAGCAGGATGGAATCCTGCACGAGATTTTGGACCTAGAGTAATAGCATGGTTAGCTGGATGGGATTCAATGGCCATTCCAGGGCCAAGAGATGGATTCTGGGTATATATCATAGGTCCTTGTATAGGTGGATTGGTAGGAGGGTTTATATATAGTAACTTACTAAGCAAGGCACATATATTTAACAATTCTCTAACCGAAAAACAGAACTGATATCATATAATTGACTATAATATTTTCACAGAACTACTGTTTTGTGTATAGGGGTTGATATGGTTTCATCAGATTCAATTACTCCCGAACCAACAGGGGCAGGAGGTGCACGTAGAGAATTCAGTCAGCAATTGGATTCTTTGCAAGATACATTATTAGAAATGACTTCAATGGTTGATAGTGCAATTATTGAAGCGATGCAAGCTTTAGAAACTCGTAATATTTCACTTGCGGAAAAAGTTAATAATGCAGATCAAGATATAAATAAATTAGAGCTCAAACTCCAAAATCAGTGTGTTGAATTAATTGCTTTACAAAGTCCTCTCGCTAGAGATCTTCGCTTAATTCTTTCCGTATCACAAATTGCTACTGAATTAGAAAGAATAGCTGACCATGCTGGTGGTATTGCTAGGATTGTCCTACTCATGGAAGACGAGCCTTTAGTGAAACCACTAGTCGATATTCCTATTCAAGCTGAAAAAGCTAGGGCAATGCTCAATAAGGCTATGCAGGCATTCGTTGAACGTGATACAGAGGCTGCATATAGCGTAGACAAAGATGATGATGAAGTAGATGCACTTTATGATCATATCTACAGAGACTTAATCGATGTAATGGTCGGTGATCCTTCTGTCATTGAGCCTGCAACATGGTTACTCTGGGTTGCACACAATCTCGAACGCATTGCCGATAGATCGACGAATATTGCAGAACGCACAATTTTCACTGCAACCGGGGAATTGTCACCCGATATGTCATCATCATCTTACTAATCTTCGCTAATAGTCTATACTTACAAAACTTAATGAAAAAATAAAAATTGGTATACCGATGATTTTTACAAGTCAAAGAATTATTACTATCGAAGAAATGGACCTAGCTTTAGAAATTCGTCGCCAAGTTTTTATACAAGAACAAGGTGTTGACCCTAAGGAGGAAATCGACGATTTCGATATTATTGAAAAAATTAACGACACCGTTATACATGTATTAGTTTTTGAAAATAATAAACCCATAGCCACAGGCAGATTACTACTAGATTCCCCTGAAAATGAATACGCACACATCACTCGAGTAGCCGTACTCCAAGAATATCGAAAAAAAGGTGCAGGCCGTGCTGTAATGCTCTGGTTGCAAAATATGGCAAAACAGACAGGACGAAACGGTATCACTCTTGCAGCACAAACACATGCAATCGCATTTTATGAAAAATTAGGTTACAAAACACGTGGTGCAATTTTTTTAGATGCAAATATTGAACATCGCTGGATGGACTTGGTTTTTGATAATTAGATAATTTGTCACACAACTCATGACTAATGAAATATCTGAGAAAAATAAATCAAAAATTAATAATTCCCTTGAACAAATTTCTCTTCGGATATCGTGCTGTCAGAACGCCACTCAATTTCTTAAACTTTCTACAACATCTGGGTTAGCTATTAATGTCGACTGCCTCCAAGAAGAAAGTTCTTCAGGATTAAATCTATCGAATGATGCCCATCCTTTTTGACCTTTAGTCCATACTTCACATTCGGCAGATTGTGCAAGAAGTATACAGGCTGCCACATCCCATATATGTGGATCGGGATTCTTTGATGCTTGCAACACACCTGCTGCAACAAGAGCACCTTCTAACGCAGTTGAACCGAGATTACGGTATTCAAATGAATTTGACTGTCGGTTATTAATTGGTGTAGTAACAATTCCTCTTTTTTTTCCCTGATTATGGCGTCCTAATCCATCTAAAATTTGACCATCTAATTTTAATTTTCCTCCACGATGTGTGTGATATACGCCTGGCATACCCATATGTGTAGCAATTGCCCAAATAGCTGCCGCGATAGGCAATCCTTGTTTGAGAAGCCCTATAGAACAACTATAAAAAGGTAATCCATTTACAAAATTTTGTGTTCCATCAATAGGATCAATAACCCAAGTAAATTCTTTTGAATCATCGAATGTATCGGAAAACTCTTCACCTAAAAAAGTATGGTCAGGATATTGTTTTTTTATTTGCTCAGAAAGCATTTTTTCAACAGCTTGATCAATATCAGATACAGGATCTCGTGGATTTATATTTTTAGAACTAGAATCTTTATAACGAACATTAATTTCTTTAGAAAGACTCTCAATAATCTGCCCCCCTGCTTTATTAGCGAGAGAACAGGCAAATACTTCAAATTTTTGGGCAAGTTTTTGATCAGTTACAGAAAAATTGTTCATTAGTTAGTTAGAACGCTGCTACTTTCTTCGATTATATCTAACAAAGCACCAATGACATCCACTAAATCAAAATCAGCGGGGGTAAAAATACTCTTAATCCCACGGTCCATCAGTAAAGGAATATCATCTGCAGGGATAATACCTCCGAAAATTACGTCAATCTCATCACCTGCACCCATTTCGTTAAGAGCGTTCATTAATTGATCTGCGATTTCTATATGTGAACCACTCAAAATTGAAATGCCAATCAGATGCGCAGCTTCATCAATTGCAGACCTTACTATATCTTCAGGAGTCAGTCGAATACCAGAATAAACTACCTCAAATCCAGCATCACGTGCAGCAACTGCGATAACCTCTGCTCCATTAGAGTGTCCATCTAATCCAGGCTTCCCTACTACAATTCTCGGTCTACGTCCTGTTGAATTAGCAAAATTATCTGTACGTTGTCTCAAACGATGCATTTTTTCGGCTTCTAAACCTAAATGTTGACCTTCAATTCCTGTAGGTGGGCGATATTCACCAAATGCTTTTCGAAGAACATCGCTCCATTCACCAGTAGTAACCCTTACAAGTGCACATTCAATTGATGCTTCCATTAAATTACCTCCATCGATCGCTGAACGATAAAGATTATCCAATGCTTCAGAAACTTTTTGATCATCACGATTTTTTTTAGTTTTTACTAGTGATTCAATTGTCCATTTCACATCGTCAAGATCAACTCGAAATATTCCTCCATCGTCAGTTACTAAAGGAGATTCAATCGCTTCAGTCCAACGATTAACTCCTACAACTATACGTTCCCCAGAATTAATATCGCTAACACGTTGCGCCATAGATCCAACGAGTTGAGATTTCATATATCCCGATTCAACAGCAGATTGAATCCCACCCATTTCCAGTATTTTTTTTATCTCTTCATTAGCAGAATTTTTGAGTTCGTTGACTTTCGAATTAATTACAGGTGAACCGTCAAAAATATCTGGATATTCCAATAAATCACTTTCGAAGGCCAATATCTGTTGCAAACGCAATGCCCATTGCTGATCCCAAGGAGTTGGCAAGCCAAGTGCCTCATTCCAAGCTGGTAATTGAAGTGCTCTGCATCGTGCATTTCTACTTAAGGTGACGCCAAGCGTTTCAAGTAAAATTCTCCAAGCATTATTCTCTGGTTGTTGCTCAGTTAATCCCAAAGAATTCACTTGCACTCCATATCGAAAGCGTCTAAATCTGGGGTTTTTTACACCATATCGACTTTCAGTTATTTCGTTCCATAATTCAGTAAATGCACGCATCTTAGACATTTCCTCAACAAAACGAATACCTGAATTAACAAAAAAACTGATGCGACCCACTAGTGATTCAAATTGGTCACCTTCTATTTCACCTCGTGATTGAATTTGGTCTAATATTCCAATTGCATTAGCTAGGGCAAATGCAAGTTCTTGCGATGGAGTCGCACCAGCTTCTTGCAAATGGTAAGAACAAATATTTGATGGATTCCAGCGTGGAATTGCATCTAAACAATACTCATACATTTCAGCAATTAATCGTAAACTACCATCTGGAGGGAAAATATATGTTCCCCGAGCCAAGTACTCCTTAACAATATCATTTTGTGTTGTTCCTTGTAGCTTTGAAATATCTTCGCCACGTTCTCTAGCTAAAGCAACATAAAGGGCTAATAACCACATAGCTGTTGCATTTATTGTCATCGAAGTGTTCATTTGTTCAAGTGGAATATCTTCGAAAAGTACATGAAAATCATCCAATGAATTAATGGGCACTCCTACTTTGCCTACTTCAGGAAGTGCTAATGGATGATCAGAGGAATAGCCGGTTTGAGTGGGAAGATCAAAAGCTATAGATAATCCAGTTTGCCCTGCAGCCAAATTCTTCCTATACAGATCATTAGAAGCACGTGCACTAGTGTGGCCGGCATAAGTACGGAAAATCCAGGGACGATCTTCAATCAGTTCACCATCATCATTATATAGATGGTGTAATTGTCGTTCTTCAACAGACACTATTTTCCCCTTTTATCCAATTCCATAATATTCACATATATCGAATTACATGCCTAGTCATTGCTACGAAGAAATTTTTCGACATCACGAAGAATATCATCAGAAGAAGGTAAATCATCTTCGTTAGAGGGACTATTGTCACGTCCAGTAAAATTGTTTATTACTTCTTCATAACTAGCTTCCATTTCTTCAAGGGCACGACGAAATTCTCCAGAGCTTGACATTTCCTGATCTGCTCTGTTTTTCAGGTCATTCGCTGCATTTTCAAAGTCAGTAAGGCTAGTTTTAGTTCCCGCAACACGATCAAAAATTTCTACCAAAGCTAATACTACTAAAGGATTTGGTACCACACCAAGATAGTTAGGCACCACAGCCGTCAGACCACCTGTGCGACCACTAGCATTCACCTGTAAAGAACTGAGTACACCACCAATATCGACAGGACCACTATAATCATTATCAATATCTGGCAAACCCAATGTTCGAGCTAATTCTTTATACTTTGTGGTTAAACGAATCAAAACTGGACGAGTATGTGGTACAGCACCAGGCCATGTACGAATGACTAACAAATCTCTAATAGATTGCTGATCGATAAAATCATGTACTGCATTAGAAAATGTAGGCCATTTTAAATGCGGTTCAACGCCAGTCATTACCAAAATATCACGCGCAAAATTATTGGATTGTATTAATAAGATTTCATTCTTAGGCCATTCAATTAACCTTTTACCCTCGTCTGAGGAAACAACAGGAGGAGTTACTGAAAAATCATAGAAATCCTCTGGGGATATTGTCGCAATAACTTTTGCATCATGAAACTTTGCAAAGTGACTTAGCGATGTGACAGCTGTAGTGTTAAATCCATTTCTTCTAACAAAAGATGCAAACATTATCGGATCACGCAATGTCTCCATTTTTTGAAATAGTTCCGTAAAATTTAATAATGATTCATTTTCCATAGTTAACCTAGTTAAATAGTAATTTTTCTAGTTCTAATTCTACTTCTTGTAAAGACATAATTCCTTCAAATTTTGCTGAAACTTCACCTTTTACGTTAAGTAAAAAAATAAATGGTTCTGACAAAAGGTTCCATTCAGTAACAACTTTTGTCGGGAATAGACCTTCACCAGATCGAGCTCTTTTTAGATCAAATGGTTCAATATGTACAAAATTAATTTTATTACCGTACTTTTCATACAAAGGATTCACAACATATTCCATAGTAGGGGCACAAAATTTCGTCTGGCAAAACCCAGGAGTTACAAAAGCAACTAGAGTAGGTTGAGGCAATTCTATTGCTTCTTTAATTGTCATATTATGTAAATCTGGATTAGGTGAAAGGCTCGAGTCTATTTCACTAATATTGTTGACGTCTGATACTAAAGCCTGAAGGGAGGCTGGCGGAATTTCTCCCAACTGCGGTTCAGATGTTCTTTCATGCACAAATAGAGAAATTTGCAGGTCTTCATAAACTTCATCATTTTTTGTGTCGATAACATTTAACGCTAAGCCCCACCGACCAGAATTAACAAAGTCAAAGTATGCAATATATACAGTAACTTCTGCTCCATCATGTACATGAGAATGACTACTCTCATTCGAATGGGCATGTGGTCCTATAGGAATTAAACTCACTGGATTAAAGAATTTTTGATCGATTAATATTGCATCAGATGGATTAGATTCAGGATTTTCTCCTAATTGAAAAATACGTGCCTCAACTTCTAATCCTCCAATTGGTTGCCCGTCGTCAAACATGCCTAATGATATCCTATTGACTCCTTTACCAAGGTTAGAATTCAAAATTGTAGGTACAAAAGGTTTTTGATCAAGAGATCTCCCGATATTTTCAGCATCCCACATTAGTGATTCAGTTTCCGAAGAAGAACAACTAAGGATCATAATAGAAATGGCCAAAATAGAAACAAAACCACATACTAGAATAGTAATACGCATGATCTACCTGTAACTGTAATTACTTTCTTTTAGACTACTTAGTAACTATATCGAAATGGTTGGTTACAATACAAAAGAGACAACACTGAGTCAATTAGGAGTTGATAATGCCACATACAGAAGTAAATGGAATCCAATTATTTCATGATGAAATTGGAGAAGGATCACCAATATTATTTCATCATGGTTATACAAGCTCTCACGACACCTGGTTGAATAAAATAGCCCCACAATTAAGTGGTAATTACCGTTGTATAGTAATGGACTGCCGTGGTGCTGGTGACAGTGAACATACAGTTGGTGGTTATACAATAGAGCAATACGTTGATGATGTGATAGGGCTTGCAGATTCTTTAGGTTTAGAAAAATTCACTTTTTTGGGGCATAGCATGGGCGGTGGTATTGGTATGCAACTCGCAATCAATCATCCTGATAGGCTAGAAAAGTTAATTTTAGTAGCTCCAATCCCCTCAGGAGGTACAACGCCACCAACCGAGCTTACTGCTGTTGCACAAGCAATGAAAGAGAGACAACGGCAATTACGTAACGACCCTGATAGAAGAGATAAAATGATTCAAGAACGTAAAAAAATGCAAATCCGAGAAATTTCCATCCAAGATATTGAAAACTCTGTTGATCGTGCAATATCTATATCTGAAGGACACTTTGAACAATCATTAGAGACCATGGAACAATTTAATGTCACCAATCAATTAGGCAATATCCTCACACCTACATTAATGATTTCTGGTGCAGCTGATGTATTGGCAAAAGCAAATATGGAAGATTTACAACGCTTACCTAATGCTACAATTCATGTTTTTAGTAGAGTTGGGCATAGTCCACATAATGATGTTCCCGAAGAATTTGCCACTGTAGTGAAGGATTTTTTGAAGTACGGTGTAGTCAATTCAGAAACCATGCAAAATAAGGCATTAGAATCTCTTGCTGAATAATTAACTTGAATTTCTTACTTCAAGATTCAACAATTCGAACACGTGACGCTGGAGTATTATGTAAACAAATTTCACAACGATAGTGCACTTCAACTTGATGTCCACATTCTTGATCAATTAGCTGGAGATCATGATCGGCCCATCGTTGTCCCCATTCAGACATAGCACCAATGACTTTACCCAGACCGTGCCCTTTACGAGTTAATTGATAGTATCGACGTACAGAAACCTTATTTGGATCAGATTCACGTACAATAATATCTAAGGATTCTAACTTTCTAAGACGGTCAGTTAATACGTTAGAAGCAATGCCTGTAATAGAAAGTTGTAGTTCAGAAAATTTTGTACGGCCACGCAAAAGATCTCTTACAACCAATAAACTCCACCTATCACCTACTATGTCTAAAGTTGCACCAATCGGACATCGCGGTGCATGTAAATTTCGATCCATAATCTATACCTCATGAAAATTGTTTTCTCCTATTGCATTTTACTTGTTTTATACAAGTAAATAAACAGAGAAAGTTGTTACAGTTATGGACGCAAATCACGGAAGCGTAACATGGGAAATATAAAGCAATCTATCGCAAAAAAATTACTCAATAACGAAAAAATCTCTCTACTTGAGGCATACGATTTAATTGATTTAGATACTGATACAAATATTTTTAAATTAGCTTCTTCCATTCGCGATCACGGATTTGGGAATACTGTTACGTATTCAAAAAAGGTTTTTATTCCTCTTACTAAACTCTGCAGAGATGTTTGCCACTATTGCACATTTGCACAACCACCTCAACCTGGTGAAAACGCATATTTAAGGCCTGAAGAGGTATTAGAAATTGCACGACAAGGAAAAGCTGCTGGCTGCCATGAAGCGCTTTTTACACTAGGTGATAAACCTGAACTACGTTATCCGTCCGTAAGAGAAGAATTAGCCCTACTTGGATATGCAACAACTATTGACTATCTGATTGCAATGGCAGAATTGGTATTCCAAGAAACTGGTCTGTTACCGCATGCAAATCCCGGTGTAATGAGTAGAGAGGACATGATTAAACTTAGAGCCGTATCTCCCTCTCAAGGAATCATGCTTGAAACAATCTCCAATAGACTTTCTGAAAAAAATATGCCGCATTTTGGTTCACCAGATAAAGATCCTGTAAAACGCTTAAATACTATACGTTTAGCTGGGGAACTAAAAATTCCATTCACTTCAGGAATTCTTATTGGGATTGGAGAAACTAGAAAGGAACGAATTGATTCACTTTTCGCACTCCGTGAACTTAATGATGAGTATGAGCACATTCAAGAAATAATTATACAGAATTTCCGTGCGAAACCTGGTACAAAAATGGCCTCAGCACCTGAGCCTGATCTTGATGACTTACTTTGGACTATCGCAATTACAAGATTTATTTTCGGACACACGATGAGTATTCAAGCTCCACCAAACTTAACTCCCCATATCTTTAACCAACTAATCCATGCAGGGTTAAATGATTGGGGAGGAGTCTCCCCAATCACACCTGATTACGTAAATCCTGAAGCTCCTTGGCCGGAATTAATTGAACTATCCGAAAGAAGTGCTCAACAAGGAAAAGTTTTAGTAGAACGATTGACTGTTTACCCTAAATATATACATACCTCTGAAGAATGGGTAGATAAGAAATTCTGGCAACCAATTTTCAACACCATTGATACTGAAGGATTGGTTAGATCGGACAGTTGGAGTCCTGGCGACGAATTATCGAACCCACCTGCTTCCTTAACACCTGACCAAAATGGGATTTGGCCACTCGATGGCCTCACTGGAACAAATGAAGTTACAAATATCTTGGAGAAAATTTCACAAAAAATAGAACTAACAGAAGCCGAAATAATCCGACTCTTCCAAGCGCGCGGAGATGATATAGCTAAAATTAATGAAGAAGCGAATAAGTTAAGAAAACATGTTTCAGGTGACATAGTGACTTATGTCGTAAATCGTAATATCAATTATACAAATATCTGTTACTTCAAATGTCAGTTTTGTGCATTTTCAAAAGGAAAGCTGGCAGAAAATCTTAGAGGAACACCTTATGACCTTGATTTAGAAGAAATAGCAACTCGTACTCAAGAGGCTTGGGAAAGAGGTGCTACTGAAGTTTGTATGCAAGGTGGTATTCACCCAGATTATACTGGGAGCACTTATTTAGAAATTCTTGAAACAGTAAAAAGTGTTCAACCCAATATGCACGTGCATGCATTCTCTCCTTTAGAAGTGTGGCAAGGTGCTGCAACTCTTGGAATTCCTTTAAAAATATATCTTACTCAGCTTCACGCTGCTGGATTAGGATCTCTACCTGGAACTGCGGCTGAAATATTAGATGACGAAGTTAGAAAAAACCTCTGTCCTGACAAAGTTAATACAGAACAATGGTTACACGTAATGGAGACTGCGCATTCAATTGGTCTTCCTTCAACTGCAACAATAATGTACGGGCATATAGAACAGACAAAGCATTGGGCGCGCCACTTGCTCCGTATAAAAAAGTTACAACAAAAAACAGGAGGTTTTACAGAATTTGTTCCTTTACCATTTGTACATATGGAAGCCCCCATCTATCTCAAGGGACGTGCACGAAAAGGTCCTACATATCGTGAAGCGATACTCATGCATTCTGTATCACGCCTAGTTCTCCATCCTGACATTAAAAATATTCAGGTGTCTTGGGTGAAAATGGGGCCTAATGGTATCCGTGCATCACTTCTTGCAGGTGTCAATGATCTTGGGGGTACATTAATGAACGAAAGCATTACAAGATCTGCAGGGGGAGAATTTGGGGAGGAACTATCACCAGAAAAAATGGACCACATAATCGATTCAATTGGACGCAAGCCACAACAGAGAACAACAAAGTATGTAAATTCCAAAGACGATCAAATCTCGCGATCATATGGAACATCACCTTTACCAAAACGTACAGTGAAAGCTTCAAAAAACTGGCTGCGCAAAACTGATCAAATGCTTATACGACCAGGTTTTGAAAAAGAAGTGCTCGATCCTCATCGTTAAATAAAATATATTTTTTGAAATTATTTAATATTTTTACTTGATACTAAGTCTCATTTCGATACTATACTCTGACAAACAAATATTGAGACTAGGTATCATATGAAAAAAATACTATCAAGCATCGCAACATTGATTATTATGGGGACTGTTCTTATAAGTTGTTCTGATGATAATTCAGACAGCAGTACGAGCAGTAGTAGCAGTACAGAAAACACAGAAGTAGCTAAGATTGAAGTTTCTGCGACTATTTTCCCAATCTATGACATCGCACGACAAATTGCAGGTGATCAGATTGAAGTGCATTTATTAATTGCACCTGGAGAATCTCCACACACCTTTAATCCCACACCTTCTACAAAAGAAGAAATTGAACACTCAGAACTTATCTTTGCAATTGGTAATGAATTAGATACGTTTGCAACTGATATTAGTTCAAATCAAGAAAAAATCATCATAGTTGATAAAAATCTTACGCTTATAAAATATGAAGATGACCATGATGACCATGACGATGATAAGCATGGCGACGAAAAGCATGACGACCATGATCACCATGCCCACGGTGAATACGACCCGCACTACTGGTTAGATCCTATGAATGCAAAAGTGATGGCAGTAACTATTGCTGATGCGCTTGCACAATTAGATCCAGCGAATGCAGAAAGTTACAATTCACGAAGTAGTGCTTTTGCTACAGAAATAGACGCACTGCACACTGAGTTAGTTGAATTGGCAGAGTTAGCTCATGATAAAAGCTTTATCACGTTCCATGACTCAATGGCGTATTTAGTCGCAAGATACGACCTAAGCCTTGCTGGAACTTTTGAGCCTACAGGAGCAGAAGAGCCTTCATCTCAATATTTGCATGAACTGAGCGAAGTTGTAGAACATGATAATGTACTGGCAATTTTCTCAGAGCCACAATTATCGAGTTCGTCTCTTGAGCCATTTATGAAAGACAATAACTTATCCCTAGCCACGTTAGATCCTCTTGGTGGTGTAGATGGAAGAGGTTCATATCAAGCATTGATTCGCTATAACATCGAAACAATTACCGAGACGCTCAAGGATAAATAGTACTTAAAATTTTATGATGTGATTGCGCATCTTTATCGAGATTAGAAAGTCAGAATCCCTTCTTTTGGCTTTCTAATATTGATAAAGATGCGTATCATACTATTCGGCCCAAAGGAAAATTTTGTGACATCCAAAGTATTTAGTAGTCAAGCAAACATTATTGAATGTGAAGAGATTACTGTCATTAGAGACAATAAAGAAATCCTTTGTGCAGCTTCCTGCTGTGTACCAAGGAATTCATTAACATTTCTCGTAGGTGAAAATGGAACAGGTAAAACAACACTTGTCCAAACGATGTTGGGAATATTACCGCAGCGTGAAGGAAAAATTTCTGTACACTCGTTAAATAGAGAAAAAGTAAATATTGGATATGTTCCACAAAGTATAGAATTTCCCAAACAGTTACAGTTAACAGTTGCAGAATATCTTCGATATGTTTCTAACTTAGATACGGAAGACATACATAATTCCCTGAAAACTGTCGATTTTCCTTTATCGCACCTACGTAAAACTATTAATCAATTGTCAGGTGGACAGCGACAAAAATTATTACTAGCTGCAGAACTTTCAAGAAAACCTGACATTTTATTTTTAGACGAACCGCTCTCAAATGTTGACGATACGGGTGAGAAACACATTCTCGATGTCATTCTTGAGATTAAAAATAAAGGCGTCACAATCATACTAATAACACATGACTGGCAAATGGTATCTACCTATGCAGATCATGTTATTTGTTTAAACAAAAACTTCCTATGTGAACAAGGAACTTCATGTATCTGTAAAAATTCGTTATCAAAAGTGAATATAAAACAAATACAAAAAATTACCCCAGACCCCCTGAATACACATGATGGTTATTGCTATATTGAAAATGTGTGACCTTTGTATTTAATTGAAATAATTGAAATTCCCTTCATGCAAAGAGCACTTGTAGGAGCTGCCCTTCTAGCAGTCATACTTGGGCTTTTTGGCGTATTTATGGTGCCACGCAAACTTTCTTTTATGGCAGATGGTATAGCACATGCCTCTTTATTCGGGATAGCTGTAGGATTACTTGTTGGTGGAATGCCTTTACTTTGGGCAATAGGATTAGCAGCAATTTTAGGCTGTTTCCTCGCAAAAATTAGCGATAATGAATCCATCCCAATGGATGCTGTAATTGGAATTTGTCTTGTAGGTGGTATGAGTGGCGCACTAATTACTATGACTTTTATCCCGGGTTACAAACCAGAACTTTTTAGTTATCTGTTTGGAAGCATACTTGGTATCGAATGGGGGGACATATATATCCTTGGCACATTAACTGTCGTGACACTCGTTATGTTCAAATTACAGTGGCGTACATTAGTAATAACTACAATACATAATGATCTTTCCAAGGTCCTTGGCCTCAAGGCCAACACGGCAAAATATTTCCTCTTTATTGGAACATCTATAGCGCTAATTGGAGGAGTGAAATTACTAGGAGTAATCTTGATCTCTGCACTACTAGTAATACCTTATTCAAGTGCCAGTCTGATTGGAAAATCATTGAAATCATGTGTGATTCTAACGCAAATCATTGCAGTAGCTGGGACGATAGTTGGGATATTCATTTCATACATTTTTGATTTTCCAACAGGACCAGCAATCGGACTATTATTGGTTGCAATCTATATACTGTCTGCCACATATGCAAAAATTAGATCGCAACCAATATGGAAATCTCAACACACACCATCAGACTGAATATCATTCTCTACCATTGAACAAACATCGGCATCACTACATGAACAAAAGATTCATCTGCTATTGGTCGAATTATTCCAGGGCTAGATGGAGAAGAAGTGTCAATAATTGCACGATCTGTGTCCATTACTTGTAAAGCATCAAGTAAATATCTGCCATTAAATGCAATTTGTGTTGGCTCTCCTTCAACGATAGCGTCAATCTCACCTTCATTATCGCCAACTTCATCCGCACGAGCGGTAATCTCTAATCTCCCTGGAGAATCCCCTTCACCTGGGCTACCAACCAAACGTACAATCCCTGAACCATCTCGAGCAAAAATTGAGGCAATCCTAGTCTCACGTATTAACTCAGACACTGAAAATTCAGTATGTGTTGCCGAATCACTCGGAATTAACTGATTATAGTTTGGAAAACTACCTTGAATGAGCTGAGCAACTAATTTTGCATGCCCTAAATCAAATTGCACCTGTGTCCCGGATGAATTAAACGTTATCACCACATCAGCATTAGTTTCTGTCAACAAACGACTCAATTCACCTAGAGCACGTGCAGGGATAATCACAGACCGAGGTTCAATATTTTGTTCAATCTCCATTGTATGAACTGATAATCTAAAACCATCTGCAGCAGCAAAACAAATTTCATCAGAAGAAATTTCAACATTAACTCCAGTAAGTACGGGACGTGAGTCATCAGTCGCAGCAGCAAAAACAGTTTGATTAATCGCCTTACGTAAATTTTCACTATTCAAAGTTAAGCTAGCAGCATCATCAACAGGGGGAATTGGAGGAAAATCTTCAGGATCAAGACCTCCAATAGATGCCGTATTCCTAGCGCAGGATAAACTTACTTGTTTAGCACGACCAGCGAGACTAAGAGTAATTGTTTCACTTGGAAGCGTAGCAACAAAATCTGCTACCAATCTTGATGGCATGGTAATCGAACCTGGCTCTTCAATTTCAGCTGGAATACTATAAGTTATAGCAATTGTTTCCGCATCCGTTGCAGAAAGCAGAACTCGACCATCAGAGGCATCAAACAAAATATGTTGAGTAATAGGTAAGGTAGTACGAGCTGGAATGGCGCGAGCCACCGCAGAAAGACCACGATGCAGATATTCTTGTTCACAGGAAAGGCGCATTTTCTGCCTTACTTTGATTAATACTTAAATGTTTTCTCAAGTACACGACAATTACATAGATTATTATAAAACTGATTACACACTTCAGCAATACTATTTATAATGAGTGCTTCACTGACCTTAAATTAGCAATTAATAATTTCTGGAATAGAAAGTAGTGAATCTGAAACAAAATCAGGATCTGGTAATTTTTCCAACATTAAAGCAAATTTATCGTCATTTTTTACTTTTTCAGCATTTTTCGTTGAATTACGTCTAATCCATAGAGTTTTTAGCCCAGCATTGTGTGCACCACCTATATCGGCAATAGGTGAGTCCCCTACATATAAAATTTGCTCTGGTGAAAATCCAGATATTTTACAGATATTAACAAAGATATCTCTATGAGGTTTATATATACGTAATGATTCAGAACTTTCGACAATATCAAATAAAAGACCAGCTTTACTAAGTGAGGCGTTTAGAAAATCATTATCTGCATTAGATAGAAGGCCCAAATCAATTTTAATTTTTGATAACAATGATAATGTTTCTCTAACATCAGTATATAAGTCTGCTTCAGCAATTAGTTCGCGCACAGTATTAGCAGCACTTACTGAATCACCTATCAAATGATAGTGAAAAAATGCTTTTTCAAATTGCCGACGCCATATTTCCCATTGTGAATGCCATTCGGGAAGAGAACCATTAAGAACAGTGGATGGATAAGGATCTTCTTTATTAGGTCCCGACAAACCCCAAACTCCAGATTCGGAGTATTTATCAACCCAAATTTTATAAAACTTTTCATAGTCAAAATCAATTCTTTGATCATCCAAAATTTGCGCGATAGCACCACGGAATTGATCACCTTCAAATTCAAAAAGTGTTCCGTAAGCATCAAATAAAATTAATTTTATATCTAAGTTTTTCACAGCAACATTCTATCTGTCATAGGAAGATGCCACACTTAATAAAACACGATCTGCCAATTCAGCAATTTCTTTACGTGCCAATTCTGCTTCAGACTCTTGTAGTTTATTTCTTACGACTAAATGTCGAGCAGTTTCATCTAATGATCTTCTAAAAAACACAACAGCCTGTATTGCCTGCAATAAAGTTACTTCGAGTTTTCTTAATTCCAAACCATACATCATTCCAATTTCATCCACTTCTTGATCTAAGGATTTTCTATCGCCTCGACCAGTTATATAATCGTTAACGATCTCAGCCAAACGATGACCTAAAGGTCTTAGTTTCGATCTTTTCTCATTACTTAAGTGACGGTACCAAATTGGTTCACCTGAAATTTGTGCTAATTCATTTCTAATTCGGCTTACAGCTTCATTAGCAATTTGGTCGACATTTTCATTATTATCTACTAACGCTAAAATATCCCCCCAAGAAAAGCGTCTGTGCCCACCTGGTGTTCTGAACACCCGTAACTTACCAATATCTGCCCATCTTCGAACAGTACTACCATTTACACCCAAGTATGAAGAAGCTTGACTTAAAGTTACCCATTTTTCTGTAAAATCTTCATTGAGATGAATTCGCTTCTGGTTCATAGGCTCTGGCTATCTAGATCTTATTGCTAAAACAGTACAAAAATTAATCAGAGTTATTTTTTTTCTTTCGTTTATCAGATTTAGGAGTTTCTAGTTCCTCTTCAGTAATATCAGCGACAGCTTCTTGCGCTGTTAGACCACGACGCATTCTTCGTGCAATGGCGACTGCTGCAATTATTACTAAAGACGAAGATATCGCTGCACCTCCAGCAATAAATTTATGTCGCTTAACTAAATCAGGAAATCGTTCAAGAAGATCATGCGCTAATTTAATAGCATCACGAGTAACATGATCAACTGTCTCACCTCCACTTGCCCGATCTTCATCAGGTGAATGATCTAATTCATCTTTCATAATTAAAAGCCTTCGAATAGTGAAGCCATTCTAATTGCGGCTTCCATTGCATCGCTACCCATATTAGTTTTAGAACCGCCAGCTCGCGCTTCGGCTTGCGATCGGTTTTCTGCAGTTATCACACCTAACGTTACTGGCACTCGATATAACCTACTGACATCAGCAATACCGCGAGCACATTCACCTGCGACATAATCAAAGTGAGAGGTTTCACCTCGTATTACACATCCTAAGCAAATTACCGCATCATATGAATAAGATGATGCTAACGCCTCTGCTACTAATGGAATTTCAAAAGCTCCAGGGCAATAAAAGACAGAAATACTAGAATCAGAAACTCCGGCTTCTTTTGCTTTAGTCAATGCACCTTCAAGTAAGCGTTCAGTTATATCTTCGGTAAATCTTGAAACTATAATAGCTAGTCGAAAAAAAGATCCATCTAGATCACCTTCATAAAATTTAGGCATCGGATTAACCAAAATCTGGCATGGGCATTTCAAACATGTGCCCCATTTTATCTCTTTTTGCAGTTAAGTAACGAACGTTGTGTTCATTTGGCTCAATTTCAATAGGTATCCGCTCAGTTACTTGTAACCCAAATCCATCAAGGCCAGCACCTCTTAAGACCCCCATAGTATTTAATTCCTGAATTTTTATAGGGTTATTAGTCATCAACCGCATCTTACGAACACCAAGATCTACTAATATTTGAGCACCGATCCCATAATCTCTACTTTCTGCAGGTAACCCAAGTGCTTCATTTGCCTCTACTGTATCTAAACCATCATCTTGCAAGTTATAGGCTCTTAACTTGTTATGTAATCCTATCCCTCTTCCTTCTTGATCCATATACACGACAACACCACTACCTTCATCAGCAATCATCCGTAATGCCGCTTGCAACTGCTCGCCACAATCACAACGTAGCGAACCAAAAACATCACCAGTGAGACATTTATCATGAACGCGCACTAAAGTGGGTTCTTCTGGATTGATATCACCAAACACCAAGGCGACATGCTCTTTAGAATCTATCCCTGTACTGAAACCGATAGCTTTGAATTCACCGTAAAGTGTAGGAAGATTTGTTTCACCTTTACGGTGAATTAGACGTTCTGTTTGCATACGGTACCTAATCAAATCGGCAACTGTTGCTATCTTCAAGTCGTGCTTATCAGCAAATTTAATTAAATCTGGCATTCTAGCCATCGTACCGTCTTCATTCATTATTTCACAAATTGAAGCTACAGGTGTGACTCCTGCAAGACGACATAGATCAACTGAAGCTTCTGTTTGCCCTGCCCGAACTAGAACACCTCCTTCTTTAGCTCTTAGAGGAAATATATGTCCTGGACGTGTGAAATCTGTTGAAATACTTTTTATATCAGCTAAAACATTAATTGTACGAGCACGATCAGGAGCTGAAATTCCCGTTGTAACTCCTGAGGCAGCTTCCACACTAATAGTAAATGCAGTGCCCAAAGGCGCATTACCATGGTCTGTCATTAAAGGTAAAGCCAAGTGGTCTGCGCGTTCTTCCGTCATAGGAACGCAAACTAATCCTCTCGCCTCGCTAACCATAAAATTAACCAATTCTTCAGTAACAAACTGAGCTGGTATTGCAATGTCACCTTCATTCTCTCTATCTTCATCGTCAACAAGAATAATTGGTTGTCCTTCTTGAAACATTTTTATAGCTTCATGTGTCGAAATTAAGCGATCGGAAAAAGCTTCAATCTCTTGTGGCTCTTCCTTATTAAGATCATTCATAAAAATCCTTAATCCGAAGATTAACTAGTTTTCTCTATTTTCAAGTATTTGCTCCACATAGCGAGCAAATATATCAGTTTCTAAGTTAACATGATCACCGATATTCCTACGTGTTAGATTAGTATTTTCTTGAGTATATTGCACGAGTGAAACAGAAAAAGAATTTTCATCACGCTCCATAACAGTCAATGAGACTCCATCAAGACATACAGGACCTTTCATAACAATATACTTCAAATACTCCGATTCAACTTCATAGCTGGCAATAACAGATTCATTATCATCCTTAAATTGTGTAACTTCACATGTAGTTTCGACTACACCTCTCACGATATGACCAGATAATTTGGTACCTGTTGTTACAGAACGTTCAAGATTAACTAAATTACCTTTTATAAGATTTTGCAAATTTGAACGACTATAAGTTTCATTCATTACATCAAAAGAGAGACTACTCTCGCCTACAGAGCGTACAGTAAGATCTACTCCATTTACTGCAATCGAATCCCCTAAATTAGCATCAGAGGTAACCAACGGGCATTCCAAAATTAACTCACCTATATCATGTGAGAGAACGGTACCAATTTCTTCTATAATTCCTGTAAACATAAGAAAATTCTAACTCGAATTAGTATTGACTGCTTGATTATTATAGAAATCCTCCAAAAATAAGTTAATTAATTCCATTCTGGAATACCTGTAACCAATAAATCATCTCCTAAGGTTTGAATTTGAACTTGTTTAAGAGATATTGCTTCATTCATATACATAGCGCCATGCCCTGAGATTGCCGAAGGAGCAGTTCTAGCACCAATCAAAATAGGTGCTAGAACTGCATGAACTTTATCTACTAGCTGACGGTCAAAAAGTGATCCTAGTAATACTCCACCACCTTCAAACAAGATATTATGCATACCTCGCTGACCACATACTTCAACCAATGCCTTCAAATCAACCCGAGAAATACCATTACCATCTTCATAAAGTGGTAATAGTAAAATTTCTGCGCCCGTATTTTCTATCGCATCACACCATTGTTTAGAAGATAGATTAGTTGTTGCAATGATCGTTTTTTGATCTCCATTAAATATCTTCGCCATAGGGCTAACCGTGCCGCGAGAATCAACAGCAATTCGAATAGGTTGGTGTACAGATGAATCAATAGGAGCCTCAGGATTATTCGGACGTGCAGAAAGTTGAGGATTGTCTAAAGCTACTGTATTAGAACCAACAATAATTGCATCGTATGTGGGTCTGTTTTTGTGTGCCCAAAGTAAAGTTTCACGCCCAGATACCCAACGAGAATCTCCGGATCCAGAAGCAATTTTTCCATCAAGTGAGGCAGCATATTTCACAGTCACTAACGGTAATCTAGTTTCTACATACTTAAAATATCCACCCAGCTGATCAAGTACATCCTTTTCACATTCTCCCTCGTGTACCGTTATTCCTGCATTTTCAAGTACACTATGACCACTTCCATTACCATGATCATATGGATCTCTCACTGCATAATGCACACTTTTAATTCCAGCTCGAATAATGGCATCGACACATGGGGGAGTCTTACCATAGTGAGCACATGGCTCTAAAGTAACGTACATCTCACTACCTTGAGCTTTGTTTCCTGCATCTCTGAGTGCCATAATTTCTGCATGCGCTGAGCCCACAGGTTGAGTATTTCCAACACCAACAATAGAACCATGGCTTACAATCACAGCACCAACTGCAGGGTTGGGCGAAGAAACGCCTAAAGAAACAAATGCTTGCTCTATAGCCATCGTCATAAAATCAAAAGAAATAGAATCAAATTTAGGTAAGTTAGAGCTACCCATCAAAAGACTACCTAATCATCTATAATCACGATGAATGCGACTAGCTGTTGGACGACTTTGCCCTTGATATCGAGATTGCAAATCTGTATGGCCATAAGGTTTTTCAGCAGCTGTAGTAAGGTTTTGGAATGAAAGTTGCCCAATTTTCATTCCAAAATACAATCGAATAGGTAATGTCGCAACATTTGAAAGTTCAAGAGTTAATTGACCTTGCCAACCTGGGTCAACATATCCAGCAGTTGCATGAACAAGTAATCCTAACCGACCCAATGATGACTTACCTTCAACACGTGCAACTAAATCATCACCAAGTTCGACATATTCCAGAGTAGAACCTAGAACAAATTCTCCTGGGTGAAGAACGAATGGTTCATCATCACTTACTTCATGTTCTTCAGTAAGTGCTTCTGCAGATTCCCTAATGTCTATATATGCGTCTTTATGATTGCGAAAAACTCTAAAATATCTATCTAACCTGATATCAATAGATGCAGGTTGCACCGCATTATCACCAATAGGATCAATGATTAATCTTTTACTTGCGAGAGCTTCAATAATTGAACGGTCACTCAGAACCACATCTAACCTCAGAACGGAGAGAGCTAACATTAAATTTCGTCGATATCTTGAGACTACCTCGATGTGTCGCAGTAGTCATCTTAAAATGCCACCATTTTCAAATATTTCATGTAGTTATCTAATCGAAAATGTCACACTTACCTGAACTGATATGTCTTGCTCACCGGGAGAAATAGGCGTTGATGAAAAACTACTAGGAGCTGCCATTTCTAAGGACATCCTAGGCATAGGATGTCCAAGAGTGGATGATTCAGATATATGTACTACCGAACCAAGTTCAATATTTGCAGCATCAGCAAATATTTCTGCTTTCTTACGAGCATTTTCAATAGCCGATTTACGTGCACGATCAAAAAAATTATCAGAATTTTCAACACTGAAATTTATATTATTAATACGTATATTATTACCACCACTTAAAACAGCATCATCAATAAAAAATCCTATATTATCAAGGTCGCGAAACTTTACAATTATAGAATTGGTCACACGAAAACCTGTTATTTCTGGTCCTGATTCATTGCGATAATTATATTGAGGAGCGATATTAAAACGAGAGGTTTTTATATCATCATCTTCAATGCCATATTGATCTACTACCTTTATTAAGCGTGACATGGCTAAGGAAGCTTCTTTATTTGCATTCTTAACTGTTTTAGCTATTACTTCTATACCTAAGTTTATTTCAACAATATCTGGCTTTGATGTAACTACTCCTACACCTGTGACATTTACGACGTTATAGCTATTTGAATAAGAATGTGTACTTTCATTTTCTGTTATAGGCAAATTGTTATGATCATTTAAGGATGAATTCGTATCCACAGTATCATTATTAAAAATCACTAATACGGAACTGATAATAATTATCGAACTCAATGTTATCCCTATGACAACGGCAATAGAAAGACGTAAATCTACCATCACAACCTCGGAAAAATTAATAGCTGCCAATATGCACGATTGCTCATTTTCACAACTATGTTTGTTTTTACATAATTACATTCTAAAGATTTAATACAAATTCATCCATTTGAGATGCAATAGAATCAAATTTCTAGCACTATAGTACTAATGAATGATAACGAAAATAAAGAAAACAGAGACGCTACTCTAGAAGCATTAGAGTCACATAAAAACTCAGAAAATGTATTTTCTGAAACTGATCTTTACCCTAATCATATTGGCTTAGAGTCTGAATACAATAATCTTTTTGCAGACAATTCTGCAAAAAGATTATTTTTCTCACCCAAACAATTATCGGAAACTTTAGAAATAATCGCTTTAGCGTTAGTTATATTTCTGGGAGTTAGAGGCTTAGCACAAAATTTTATCGTCAGTGGTGAATCAATGTCACCCACTTTCCAAGCTAATCAATTACTCATCGCAAATAGATTAGCTTATATTGACATCAATACAACATGGATCCCTTGGGAGAAGGATGATCGGTGGCAACCATTTGGTAATCCGAAGCAAGGAGATATAGTTATATTTAGATTCCCAGGTGATACCGAAAGAGATTTTTTGAAAAGAATACTTGCGGTACCTGGACAGACTATTGAAATTCGAAATGGAACAGTCTTTGTAGATAACCAAGCATTAATTGAGCCTTATGTGGTAGATCCTTGGTTCACAACAATGGTTCCACAGACTGTCCCACCAGATAATTTTTTTGTTGTGGGCGATAACCGCAAAAATTCTTTTGATTCAAGATCATGGGGAATGTTGAAAAAAGAACTATTAATCGGCAGGGCGGATTTTAGATATTGGCCTATTAAAAAAATGGGGTTCATAGAGCATTATGAATACCAGTAAAACCAATTATTAAAATTAATAGAATGGGGATTCTATATGAAATCAAATGAGGAACTTAGAACTAAACTCGAAACACTTTGCATCTTAAGAGGTGATTTTACATTAGCATCAGGGAAAAAAAGTAACTACTACTATAACGGTAAGGCAGGAATGCTTTCGGGCAAAATAAAAGTAAATTTAGCAAGGGCTTTACTAAGATTAGCAGAAGGAATCGATTTTGATGTGGTGGGAGGACCTGCCGTTGGCGCTGTGCCTTTGGTTGAACATATGTCGATGATTTCGGCATTAGAACAAAATAATGCCTTTGATACTTTTTATGTTCGAAGTGAAACAAAAAAACATGGAACAGCTTCTTCTTTATATCAAGCAAAAAAAATTAATGGTGATGATATTCTAACCAAAGACACAAAGGTACTAATCGTTGAAGATACTTTGACGACAGGTGGTTCTATTCAAGTTGCATTAAACGCTGTCGAGGAACTTGGTGCAGAAGTTGTTGGAGTATTAATTGTTGCAGATAGACAAGATACAGATGCCGATTGGATTAGAAATAAATATAATTACCGCGCTTTATTTAACGTAAGTGATAGTGGTCACCTCATTAACACTAACTAGAAGTAATGGATTTTTTTAATTTGAAACAGCTGTTCTGACAAGTTTTTCAAAAATCAGGTATGGTATAAGTGTTCAGACATGCGGCATTTGGACATGTAATTTTACTCTAATTATTTCACTAACAAGCAATTGTTGTGAAGTTCGCATATGGGGGGGATATGGTTGATAGTGCGAAAACTTCTAATGAATTATGTGTACACCATTGGGTTCTGCCTGCACCAGGCAACAAAGATGCGAACAGTATCTGCAATAGGTGTGGTGCAGAGAAAAAATTCCTAGATTCTTCAAGTAACACTTCAGGACATTGGATGCGTCAAAAAGGCCAACAGATCAATTAAAAAAGATGGTTTTATGTCAAATAAATTCTTTGATTAAAAACTATCTTAATTGAAAAAAAAGAAAAAAAAAGAAATTTTTTTCGAAAAGGGCTTCCATCTGAGCGATTCATTGTGAATACTGCTCATGGGCCCGTAGCTTAGTGGTAAAGCAGGCGGCTTTTAACCGCTCGATGAGAGTTCGATTCTCTCCGGGCCCACCAGTACAAGGAATCACAATTTGCTCTCACTCTACCGAGACATTCGGACCGGCATCATTGATCAATCTACGGGGAAAATTTTCTACGGCTGGTATATAGCTCTTAGTGGCATTGTAATTATCACAATCGCAACTGGATTGATTAATCAAGCTTTTGGAGCATACTTTGTTTTGCTTCAGGCTGACTTTGGTTGGAGTAAAACTTTGCTCTCGTCAGGATATGCATTTGCACGTATAGAAAGTGGAGTACTGGGTCCCGTTCAAGGATGGTTGATCGATCGTTACGGTCCAAGAATAATCATGACCATTGGACTACTCATCTATGGGTTAGGGTTTATCGCATTCAGTCAAATTTCTAGTCCACTCACTTTTATTATCACTTTTGCAATTATGTCAGTCGGATCAAGCTTAGGCGGTTTTATGGCATTACAAGTTGCAGTTGTAAATTGGTTCAATCGTCGCCGTGCACGTGCTCTTATTTTACTTTCAGTCGGACTATCTATGGCTGGTTTTACTGCGCCAATCGTAGCTATCGCTCTAGATTATTTTTCATGGAGAAATGTTGCTATTTGTTCAGGTCTTGTAGTTTTATTTGTAGGACTACCATTAGCACAACTAGTACGCCATCATCCACATGAAAAAAATACATATGTCGATGGAATTATCAGTAATGGTGATGATAATTCACCTAACATCACAGAGATTTCACCACACCAGTCAAATGACTTAACTCCAAGACAAGCTCTCAAAACTCAAGCTTTTTGGTTTATTTCATTAGGCCATGCTGCTGGAGTGTTAGTTGTTAGTGCAATTATGGTTCACATGATTCCGCATCTCACGGAAGAATTAGATTACTCTCTAAGTAAAGCTGGTTTAATTACTGCTATCATCCCGTTTGCTATGTTACTAGGAAGGTTTACTGCTTTATTTTTTGGAGAAAAGTATGACAAAAGAAAAGTAGTTGTTGTCGCAATGCTTGGGCATACGATTGCTTTACTTTTACTTGCTTATGCGCAATCAACATGGATGGTAATTTTATTTGCATTAATTATAGGAACTTCTTGGGCAACCAGAGGCCCTCTCACTCAAGCCCTTCGTGCTGACTATTTTGGAACTAAAGCGTTTGGAACGATCATGGGATTTTCTTCAATGATAGTGATGCTAGGCTCAATAGCAGGCCCCATTACCGCAGGTATTCTGGCTGATCTCACAGGAGATTACAAATTTGGTTTTACACTCTTGGCAATCTTAGCTGGCTTAGGATCAGTATTTTTTCTAACAGCCTCTCCACCGAAAACATCCATCCCGCAAAGTTAATTCCTATGATTCTTCTGGTCGAGCAAAGCCATGAAAACCTTCAGAACCAGGTTCAACGTCAAAGGAACGTAACTGAAAAGCAACCATAGTATAGAATCCTAATAGACTAGACATTTCTGTGAGCCCACGCTCTCCAAAAAGTCTAATGACCTTACTATACAAGTCATCAGATAATGATTTACCTCCTAACAAGGTCATTGAAAGATCATAGGTTACCAGGATATCTTCTCTGTCTGAAACAGGGCGATTCCCTATTTGAACATCGTCTAGTACCGACTGAGGAATCCCATACTCCACAGCACGATCAGCATGTGTCCACTCAACATTCGATTGCCAATAATACGCAGCAACTGAAATAGCTAATTCTACAATCCCTCGATGAAGCGATGTTTTCTCCCAAAACCATAGCCCAAATGTGCGCATTTGGTGACATAATTCAGGGCTACGGAACCATGGATCATAAGGACCACCCCAATAACCAGATTCGGGTACACCTTTATAAAAACGTACTAAGCTGTCAAATTCTGTTTTAGTGACTTCATCCATAGTATCTGGATCAGGTATCGGACCTAAGCGACTCATAAATTTTCCTATCTGTACTGATTAAATTTCAGAGAATAATATTCTTCAAAACATTACCACCATCTGCATATAATTACCTTAGAATATCTTGCACATAACATAATTAATTTAGATCGGATTCTTCATGCCACTCGAAATTTTTAAAGTATCAG
Organism: Chloroflexota bacterium; assembly: GCA_002716405.1. Taxonomy (GTDB): domain Bacteria; phylum Chloroflexota; class Dehalococcoidia; order UBA2979; family UBA2979; genus UBA6955. The sequence goes on from PBBA01000004.1 coordinate 50,501, forward strand.
AAGATGATGCAGTTCATGTATCAGATGCATGGCTGTTCGACATTACAAAAAAAATATTTGAGTACGTAGGAGTTCCTTCTGAAGATGCCTCGCAAGCCGCAGATGTACTTGTCCAGGCTGATCTACGAGGTGTTGATAGTCATGGGGTTTCAAATATGCTTCGTAATTACGTGGCATCTTATCAAGAAGGAGCATACAACCCCACTCCTTCTTGGGAAATTGTACGAGAGCGAGCCTCTACTGCAACTATCGAGGCTGATCAAGGACTTGGTATCATTATTGCACCTAAAGCAATGAAAATAGCTATTCAAAAAGCCAAAAAAACCGGATTCGGTGTTGTCACAATCCGCAACAGTGCTCACATGGGTATGGCTTCTTATCATGCCATGCTAGCACTTGAACATGACATGATCGGAGTATCTATGAGTGCAATAGGTTCAGGTGTCTTCCCTACCTTTGGTTCAGAAGGAAGGTTTGGTACTAATCCTATTGCTATTGCTGCTCCTGCATTAAATATGCATCCTTTTGTATTTGATATTGCCACTAGTATTGTTGCTGGTAATAAATTAAGACTAGCCAAAAGATTAGGCACTGTTATGCCGGCAGGCCTTTTTGCAGATGCTGACGGAAATATTGTCGATACTGCAGGACAAGTCCCTGAAATATATAACATGATCCCCATTGGCGGAACTCGAGAACATGGATCACATAAAGGGTATGGTTTTGCTCTAATGGTCGAGATACTTTCAACATTGTTATCAGGTGGGATACCATGTACTTTACTCGAGACAGGGCGTCCTGCAACTCACCATGTCGCTGCATACGATATCGATGCATTTACTGATGTTCAAGAATTTAAAGAAATGATGGACAAATGGCTTAAACACCTAGAAGATACACCACCTGCTCCAGGACATGAGAGGGTCCTTACACCCGGCCTAGAAGAAGAAGAGGCCACGATAAAACGTAAAGAAGAAGGCATACCACTACACCCAGAGGTAATAGACTGGTTCAAGGTAATCTGTGATGAATTTTCTATTCCGTTTAAGTTATAAATCAATATTCATTGAATAACCCAATGGAGAGGTTCACTTTTACGCCATCGCATCAAGTTTTCAAAAAATCTTTGCGCTGATCTCTCATGATATTTATCAGAGATTGCCGAATTATGTGGAGTTACAATTACATTAGGTAGTGTCCAAAGAGGTGAAACTGGTGGCAAAGGTTCTTCTTTAAAAACATCAAGATAGGCACCACCTAGATGTCCCGAAATTAATTTTTGCGTTAGAGATTCTTCATTAATTACAGGACCACGAGATACATTTATTATTCGGGAACCTTTCGGTAACTTTGACAAACGCTCAGCACTAATCAAACCTTCAGTTTCATCATTAAGTGGGCAAGAAAGTACTAACCATTCTGCCCTATGTAAAAGATTGTCTAACTCACTATTATCATATATCTCATCGACACCTTCAGGTATGTCACTGACATTGCGTCTAATCCCAATCACATGCATCCCAATCGATTTTGCATATCGTGCCACACGTCTCCCTATCTCACCTAAACCAATAATCAACAATGTTTGACCACCGATATCAGGAGGTGCGTCATCATAATGAATCGGAGCCCAAACACGCTCGATCTGAGATTCTCTCCAATACTTAAAAGGGCGTCCCAACCAAAGTATAGCCGCCAATACATTTAGTGCTATCGGCTCTGCATTGGCACCAGGAGAATTTGTAATTGATATATCTCGATTACTAAGTTGAGGGAAATTTTTGGGATTTATACCCACAGCAAAAAAATGTAACCATTTTAAGTTTTTTGCACGCGCTAAAGTTTCCAAAAATATATCACGCCTATACCGAATATCATTCGAAAAAAAAGCAACTTGTACATTACTTAAAATGTCCTCGGGTATTATTTGATCATTATCAACATCAATAATAATGCGAGTTGTTTGTACACCGGGACCTGATTCTACTACAGATAATTCCGAATCAAATCTCTCAACAAATTTTTTACTAAGTAGTACACCAAAATCCATTATCTTTTCCTGCAATATATAACCATATTAAAATGAAACAATTGGGCGAGTTATAGCTTTCTCAGTAGCCCCCCATGTTGGAACAAAAGTAGCTTTAATACCCACCCCACCTGTAACGATAATAAGTATATCTTCAGGTGATATTGCAGAAAATATATGCTCTGATTCTGCAATACCAAGTTCAATACGATTAGCTGTTATTCGAGAAACAGCGTGTGGAGACAACCAAGATAAAGGCGTTTTTGATTCATCATACAAAGCTTCTTGAAATCTTTCTCGATCCCAGCCTTGTTCAGAAAGGAATTGTGCAGCTTCAGGGGGAAGAAGAATTGCAGGTTGACCTCCACCAAAAGATTGCCTTCCCAAATTACCTGCGATGAGCATCGATCGAGACATAGTACGCACCAAATCTTCAGCTGTGGTCTGTGGAAGTACAACTTCCACACTCCCAACACCTGCTATGACTGTCACCGTACTCTCATCAAGTTTAAATCCTCTTGTAGTATGAAAAGGTGGCCACACACTACCTTCTTCATTTTCTGCGATTAACCAAGTATATTTACCAGAATGACCATGTGTTGCCATATCACCACTACCGGGAATAGCAAAGGCGATGTTTTGTAAAGCCAAACGAATTGCTCGCCCTATAGTTGCATTTGGTTTCGATCCTTGCCCGAGAACATTATGAGAGTTGTTAATACGGAGTTCGTTAATTATTGGACCATTGAGAGTGATTAGTGGTGCGGCAGCTCCCGTGGTCGTTTGAATGCCGAGAAGATTGAACTCAGGATCTGTCATAGCGTCTAAAGCTGAGGCAATTAATGGAACAACTCCAAGATCACAGCCAGCCAAAACTGCACATGCAGCAATATCTCTTAAGTTTGGAATCACAAAGCCTGGGGGAAGTGGCATTTGAGTCGCAGATAATGTTGGATCCAAACTACCCAGCATTTGGTCAATTTTTTCAGCAGTAGGTGCAATTACAGGTAAACCGTCTGTAAGTCCAGCATTATAAAGTACTATATTAGCACTATCTGCACTTGTGAATTCATCTTCAAGGTCAACTAATCGTTCACAGATAGGACGGATATCTAACGGTGGAGTTGTCATCAGTAACGTCTAGTCAGGAGAAAATAGAACGAACAGGATCACCATTTGCCGTCTCTATTCTACGTGAAACGGTATCAGTACCTCCAAATGTAGGTAACCAACATGAATGTTTACCTGGTCCCCCAGCTACTATTACATCAATATCATTCCAAGTTTCAGCGACACGAAAACCTTCTGGATGTACTGCACCAGCCGTGCCGCTTCTTCCTCCGTCTAACCAATCTTGAGCTTGATCGCTAAATTTGAGTATCGTATTTTCCCAAACAAACTTTTTCACATCGTCTTTAGAATAACCATCGTGAGCTATTTGCTCAGCATGCTCAGGACCAAAAATTATCATTGGTTCACCTCGACCGCCGATATTATTACTACCAGACTGTCTTAATGATGTGGTCACTGTAGTTAAAAGGCCCTTACCACTAATGCTTCCATGATCATTAATGTTATGTGGAGCTTCACAAGCTAACACCGTAACAACATTATCATCCTTAGCAAATCCATTTTCCACATGAAGTGGTTCCCAAGGGTTTGCGGTTTCGTTTTCTGCAGTACAAAAAGAAATTTTTGCTGGTGTACCGTGGGTAGCACGGTCACCATCACCAGGAGTGCCTCCTCCTATGTTAAGAAGTGCCAAACGTACAGCACGTCCTATTGTCATATTAGATCTAGTGCCTTGTCCAAAACAGTTCGGGCCACTGTTTATCCCTATTTCTTGTGCGATTGGACCATTCAAAAGTACAAACACTGCACAAGGGTGTGTAGTAGATTGGATACCATTTAAATTAAATTCATCTTCAGCAACGGCTTGCAATGCAGCAATTACAACAGGGAAATATTCTGGACGACACCCTGCCATCACCGCATTCGTGGCAATCCGTTCCAGAGTTGCTTCACCGTTGCGTGGACCCAAAGTTGCGATTACATCATCGTTACTCCAATCAACGTACTGACAAATTTCTTCAACACGTGAGCGAGTCGGTGGCACAATGGGTAAACCATCAGTCCATCCTTGTGTTTCAAAAAAGTCTTGCACAGCTTCTAATGAATCTTCTAGTTCAACAATTGGTGGCAGATCAAGATTAACTGACATATTTCCTCACACACAACTAAGCCCTCTGGGCAATATATAAACAAAAAGGGTGCAAATTTATAAGCTAATCAGCACCCATTAAGCTACTTACTGAAGAAGCAGCATCTGGAACTTTTTTCAACACTTCTTCAGGATCGATACCTCCAAGCGGATGTTCGATAGTGATAATCCGTAAATCAGGAAAACCCATAGCACGAGCCTGGAGGTGTGCTAACTGAATAAAAGCACTAGTAGCTAAAGTAACTGTTGGAGTTCCTCTTTTTTCAAGTTCTACTGAAGCGTGGATACTCCACGCTGTGCAAGAACCTCAATCAGCACTCCCAACCATTACCCAGTCATTTTCAGCAGCCAACTCGTCAAGTATCGCTGGGTCAGCGGGAGTTGAAACTGGCTTGTGACGAGTCATGGAGTGAATTACTCCATATCGCTGACCTAATTCTTCGGCAATAGAAGTCATCACAAGTTCTGCATGTTGTTTCCCATTTTCCAGAACACCAACTATCGATTCCCTTATTTCAGGAAAATCTTCTAGTTCACCTACAGCTGCAGGTTCTGGAGCAGTAGGGTTATGTAATTCAATAACCATGTCATTCTCCTTAACGTTACTTGTATCCAAACATAAACCGAAAAACTTCTCAAGTATTTATCTTAAATACCTATTAAGTTTTCTGGATTTTTACATACCATTTGATGTACTTGATCAGCGTCAAAGCCTACTTCTAAAAGGCATTCAATCCACATACCCATCCCTAGAGGTGGTGACGGATTATTGATCTGTCCCAAGTCAGTTGAGGCGATAATTTGCTCAACACCAACTGCTTTAATTTGTTCAGCAATAGATCGTACTGACTCACCATCATCATTCCGAAATGCAGCTAACCCACAGTGTTCAATATATACACCAAGACCTGCAAGTTCTTGTTGAACTTCGACAGGAATACCAAATGAAGCATGAGTTATGACACTACGTATTCCACGCTCACGAGCTATTCGCAACAACACCAAAGTTTCTTGAGGTGAAATATGACCACTGGCTAAAACAGCATCGTGACTAGCTATTTCATCTAAAATATCATGGCATTCAGGTAACAATTCACCCGCATCATTAAGAATTGGAATACCAGCACCCTTACTAAAAAAATTACCACCTCGATCGCGATAAGCTGCTGAATCAAAAGTAGGCATCCAAATTACTGTTGCACCAATAGCAAGAGAGACTGCAACTGCGTCAGGATTCAAGCCTCCAACTCCCCAATCAAGAGCTACGCTACCATAGACATCTATACCATCAAATTCCGTATCAAGTGCCCAAGCAATAGGTTGTGTCGCATAATCATGACTCTTCAGGACCAACCCACCCATCCCAGCTTCGATCGCTGAAACAACTAGTTCACGAGAGTCGGTCCGCCTTTCTGTATAGGGATCTGGAGCAGCATGAACATGCATATCTATCGCACCGCGTATAATATCCTTTACCTCAGGTCTTAATTCATCTAAGTTCGTTGCTTGTAAAGCTGAAAAAGTCATTTGCACCCACCTTTGTTAATATTTTGAAAACATAACAGAATTCCACAGGAATGAGTACTATAGATCCTTGAAAATGATGAAAGTGTAATCCAAATCACAAAATGAGAAGAACATTAAATATTTTTTTTGTTGCCCTGAAATTAGGCTTTATTTCCTTTGGTGGTCCTGTAGCTCATCTCGGATATTTTCGTGAAACATATGTACAAAATTTAGAGTGGCTTGACGATACAACATTCGCAAAGTTGGTTGCTTTATGCCAAATATTACCTGGGCCAGCAAGTAGCCAAGTCGGAATGGCAATTGGAGCCTTGCGTGGAGGTGTATGGGGAGGATTATTTTCATGGGCCGGATTCACATTACCCTCTGCCGTAGTATTAATATTTTTCGGATTTGCTATAGATAGCTTTAATTTACAAGATAGTGGGTGGATGGTAGGTTTAAAAATCGCAGCAGCAGCAGTAGTCGCCAATGCATTATGGGGAATGTCTCGCTCATTAACACCAGATAGAGCACGTATTACAATAGCGATAATTGCTGCGATTTTATTGCTTTACGAAAGAACAATTATTACACAAATACTTATTCTTGTTGCTGGAGCAGTTATTGGATGGAGATTAAAACTATCACCAATTAGTAATTTTAAACCTACTCAAAATCTTCATTGGAAACTAAACAAAATAATCGCTATCAGTTCGATAGTGATATTCTTTTTATTGTTGATACTTTTGCCGATTTTGAGAGAATTTTATACTTCACAATACACATCTTTATTCGACAGTTTTTATAGAACTGGCTCTCTAGTTTTTGGAGGAGGTCATGTTGTATTGCCTTTACTTGAATCAGAGGTGGTCTCATCAGGTTGGTTAAGTAAAGATGAATTCATTGCAGGTTATGGAGTTGCTCAGGCCATTCCAGGACCTTTGTTCACATTTGCTGCATATATAGGAACAGTGGCAAATATTGAACCAAATGGATTAAGCGGTGCACTTATAGCATTATCTGCTATTTATTTACCTTCTTTTTTATTATTAGCTGCTGTTTTACCGTTTTGGCAACAATTTACAATGAACCACAAATTAGAAGCTGCCTATGCAGGGATGAATGCTGCAGTTATCGGACTTTTGGTGGCGGCTTTTTATAATCCAATATGGACACATACAATCACAACTGCTTCATATTTTTCATTATGGTTAATTGCAACAACACTATTAATGGTTTGGAAAACCCCACCATGGATAGTAGTTTTACTTTCTGCCGTAGGTGGATACGTTTTAGAATTATAACAAACTTCTACCAAGCTGCTTCCATTAAATCAATCGCACCTTGGAGTGCTTGATCTGCATCTCTTAAACCTGAATTGAAATTGAACACTTTGATAGTCTCTTTTGCAATTTCAGGAAAGTCTTCTTTGGGAATATTTAACTCACTAATTCGAGTTGGCATTCCCACTTTTTTATACAAGTCTTCTATGCCATCAGCGATTGCCAATTTAGCGTCTTCAGCAGACATACCTGTAGCCCATACATCCATAGCTTGAGCAACCCTACGTGCTGTTTCTAAATCAGGAGCAGGGCTTCTTCGTGCGACTGTGGCTGTAAGGACTGAAGTAGATTCACCTTGCCAGACATGTGGGTAACGAATGTGTAAAGCAGTAGATATGGCATAGTTCCCTGAAAATGCCTGAGTAGCAGGATTTTGACGACCTCTGACCTGTTCACCATCATCTTGGACTCTATTACCTAAAAGAGCTGCGACGCATAAATCCATACGTGGCCCAATATCGTCAGGGTTTTCATAAATCCCCAGGTAACCTCTTTTCAGTAAACGAAGAATATGTTCTTTGTCTCCTTCGACTAAGGGATTAGAGGGAACTGCAACAGCAGCAACTGAACCAGCAAACCCTGTAGTCGCAGTAGATCTAAATAGTTCATAGGGAGAATCCAATATCGACTCGTGATCAAAGATCAAACCGATTGGGCGGGTTTTTGGATCAAAGTACTCCATACGTTGGTCAAGATCGGGATTAGCTAATCCCGAACCTCCGCGATTCATAGCACCTGTCGGCGTCGTTATAACATTAATAATAGGTAGCTTTGGGGCATTTAGCCGTGGACTATAAGCAGGTTTACCTTCAGGATACTGAGTCATAATTTCAAAAGGATCGCCTTCTTCACAAAGAAAAATATCAATTACACGTGTTGCAACAATCACACTGCCACCGCCAACTGATATCAATAAATCTGCACCTGCTTCCCTGGCAGCTTCAGTCGCTGCCATAACTGAATTGTATGTTGAATCTATTTCGATACCATCAAAATACCCTGCGAAAGAATCTCCGAGTGCTCCCTTAATACGCTCAATATTTCTTGTTTTACTGGAAATTGACTTAGAACAAATTACAAAAGGTCTTTTCGCACCTGCTCTAATTACTAATTCCTTCAAACGATCTTCTATAGCTTCTTCTCCGGCAAATAAACGCCAATCAAATCCTCGTGCAGCAAAAGAATTAATATCGCCCATATAAAGACCTTTCAAATATCGCTCTCAATAGATCCATAGTTAGTATTACTATCCTGATCCAATAACACCAGACTGAATCAATTTCTCCACATGTTCAGGATCGATGCCGTGCTCGATCAATACTTCTGCACTATCTGCACCTAAAACTGGTGCATGCCTTTGTATAATCGTAGGAGTTTCGGACATTGTTGCTACAGGACCAACAACTTTTTGAGGACCAGTAATTGGATGGATAAGATCTTGCATGATTCCCAATGCAACTACTTGAGGATCTTCTGACATTTCCTCAGGTATATTCACTGGGGCACATGGCACGCCTGCCGCTTCAAGTTCCACAATCCATTCATCAATAGGTTTAGTCAAAATTATTTCAGCAACTCTATTTCTTAAATCTTGAGCTGCGACTATGCTAGCCGGATCGTTGGCATCAAATTCAGGATCATCGCTATGATCGTCTGTTATCCCAAGCACTTTTCTTGCAGATTGGCGTGTCGCAGGTGTCAAAGCTCCTAATACTAGAAAACGGCCATCTGCCGTCTGATAACCACCATAGTAAGATCGAAAATGCGCTCGCATACCACGACCTTTAGCACGAGCAGCTAATATTTCTGGGTACGAAGCTTTATTATCACGTAAGAGTGATATTTCTTCCATCATCCCATCACGTGTTACAGCATCGTGCACAGGTTCACGCATTACATTGGTGTCTTGAATTGCCAAACCTGCACGTAACAATGAAGTTTCGATTTTTTGACCTTCGCCGGTTTTTTCTCTATGTAAAAGAGCGGCATTAATAGAAGTAGCAGCAGAAAATCCTGCACAATAATCTGCGATTGAAGAACTAGTCACACCAATAGGCAAGCCGTTTTCATCAACCTTAGCTTCGCCAACCATTAAACCTGTATATGCTACACCAACAACATCTGTTCCTGCGCGATTCTTTAGCGGTCCCTCCGATCCGAAACCAGTAATTTCGCAGTAAATTAACTTTTCATTCAATTTCTTTAACGATTCGTAATCAATACCTAAGCGTTCTGCTACACCAACACGAAAATTAATTAACACCACGTCATAATCAGGAATAATTTGATAAATCAAATCTCGACCATCAGGGGATTGTAAATCAACAACTAAACTACGTTTTCCACGATTAAGGGATTGCCAACGTTTCCCTAACCCTGGTATTACAGCACCGGCATTACGATGTGGATCGCCTTTTGGGCCTTCTACCTTAACTACATCTGCACCTTGATCTGACAAGATACAACCACAAAAAGGGGCAGCAACAATTTGAGTAAATTCCAAAACACGAATGCCTCGAAGAGGACCTGCAGCCATAATTACCTCACTACACCTTAGAGAAACCCAACTTAACTCTAAGATATATAAACTAAGTACCTGTAAAGGTTGGGTCTCGTCGTTCCATCAGTGCAGCTTTTGCCTCTTTAGCATCATTAGAAACATTTAATACATGAGCAGCATTTGATGTCAGTACTGCAGCTGTTTCTAAATTACTATCAACTGCTGCACGCAAATTCCTTTTGTTAATCCATTGTGTAATTGGTGGATGTTTAATCATTCGTGCACAAAGGTCACGTACTTCCGATTCTAGATCTTCAGCAGGCACTAATTTATTTAATACTCCCCATTGATATGCCCTCTCAGCATCTAAATGGCCCGTGTAAGCAAATTCAAGTGCACGCCCAAGGCCTGCCAATTTCGTTAAATGATACGCTCCACCATTTTCAATGATCTGACCAACTTGGTGATAGGAAATATACCGCATGTGCTCAGAGCCATAACGAATGTCACAAGCAAGTGACAGGTCCATACCAAATCCTGCAGCTACACCATTGATCATTGCAATAGTAGGTTTACGTATATAATTGACGTCTTTGATTAGCTTAGTCACTCCATAAAGGAAGCTTTCACGAGTTTGGTCAGGGCTATCAGGATGCTTGACAGATCCGAGGAACGGGCCCCCTCCATCATATCCTTCAACTCCACGAACATCCACGCCAGCAGAAAAAGCTCGACCTACGCCTGTCAAAACGATAACGCGAACATCAGGATCGTCATCACCTGCACGCATATATTCGCCAACTTTTGCTAATGTACCAAATCTTTCAGATTCACCAATGCATGCATTCAATCTCTCTGGTCGGTTGAATTTAATCCACAAAATTCCATTATCTTCTTTTTCATATAGCAAATAAGGAACTAAATCTAAAGCGTGATCGGACATCAAAACCCTCTCTTTCTATGCGCAATAAAACGACAATATATCAACACCAAATCCTAAAATATTTACTCATCATCCAACTGCAACGTAGGCATTAATTTTGCTAGTTGCCTACGGTGATAGCGTGGTTCGCCTAAAGCATGGAACAACGAACGAGATTGCCTAGTGTATAACGTTAATCCATATTCACGAACCACCCCTGTACCTGCATGAACTTCATGACCATAATCACATGCATGCCGATAACCATCACTGGTTACTGCCTTGGCAAGGTGAATAGCAGCCTCAGTTTGACGTCCAGTATCCATCTTCCACAATGCTTCGTAAGTGGTCCAACGTGCAGAATCCAAATGAATAACCAATTGGACTATATGATTTTGAACAAATTGGAATCGACCTATTGGACGCCCAAACTGTACTCGATCACGACTATACTGCACTGATAGGTCGAATACAGCCTGTGCTCCACCAACTTTGTATGCACACAACAACGGAGTTGCGCGCATTAGTGCTACATGTAATCCTTCAGCAACTGCATTAACTTCACCCAATAAAGCTGATTTAGGAACGCGCGCATTCTCAAATGTCACAGAACTTTCTGAAGATGTAAAACCTTCTAATTTCCGTGCTGATACACCTGGAATACTGGTGTCGACCAACAATAAGCTAATATCGTTGTCATCTGAACCAGTACGAATAGCTGTAATTATTAAATCAGCGGCATGGCCATCATAAACAAATGATTTTTCACCGTTTAATATATAATCATCACCTTCTTCATTAGGAGCTAATTGCACACCGGCATTTCCCCATTGGTAGTCTGGCTCAGCCATGGCTAATGTGGCAATTAGTGATCCATTCGCAATTCTAGTTAAATAATTCTCTTTTTGGGCATCATCACCCAATTCTTTTATAATTTCACCTGCAAGAACTGTTGAGAAAAATGGTCCTGGAACTGGTCCTTTACCCAAAGCTTCAAATACAACCCCTGCGTCTGTATAACCAGTATTACTGCCACCATATTCTTCAGGAATCAGCATACCAAGCCAACCAAGCTCCCCGGCAGTACGCCACATTTCATCTGAAAAACCACGCTCAGTTTGTTGTAATTCAATTAATGTTTCTATCGGAGCATCACGACTAACAAAGTCATCAACTGCCTGTTTTAACATTTCTTGTTGGTCAGTTAAAGAAAGATCCATTTTCTACCCCCCGTTTGAGAAAACACTCCCTCTGCATCAAGAAGATATAGGGGAGATTTCTAATTTAAAAAATAATAGATTTCTATTCGACAGTCTTACCTGCTTTATAACGTTCAGCTTCAGAACGACCCATACCAATTCGTCTAGCCATTAATACTTTCTGAACATCTGCAGTACCACCAGGGTGAAGTGCAACAATCGCACTTCGTTGGTAAGCATCAAGTGCACCTTCAGAGAAATCTGTAATTTCATCATTAGTCAGGGCATATGGACCAAAGAGCTCATGCAAAGCAGTAGTAATATCCAAACCTGAAAGCTTTCGGAAATAAGAAGACTGAGGTCCTTCATACGTCATAGATTGATGAGTTCTATTCATCCAGAAATTTCGGATTCCAAATAATCTCTGAATTTCGGTCTTTTCATATATTTCGACCAATCGATCTTGAGCATCAGAATCTTCAACTAAAGGCCTACCATTCAATTGACGTGCTCGAGCCCATTCTAGTGCACGGGAGAACCAAAGGTTACGAGAAACTGAACCACCGGCACCGTGCTCAAGTTCGAGGTGTGTAGTTGCAACTTGCCACCCATTATTTTCTCCACCAACTAAGCGCTCAGCTGGAACTCGAACATTGTCAAAGTAAACGGTGTTTTTGACACCAGATCCGACACCTTCACCTCCGTCTCCTAATAAATCCATAGGACGGATAGTAATACCAGGAAGATCGGCAGGTATCATAAACCAACTCAAATTCTTATGTCGTTCGCCTTCGGGATCCGTTCGTGTAAGAGTCCAAAGCATATCAACACCATTTGAACCGCCTACATAAATCTTCTCACCATTTACAATATAATCATCACCATCACGTACAGCGTCTGTTTGTGTACCAGCAAGGTCCGATCCTGCTTCTGGACCAGTTAAAAGTTGCCAAGTAACAACATCACCCTTGAATATAGGAGGAAGAAGTGATTGTTTCTGTTCGTCAGAACCCCAAACTAGTATTGAGGCGCCACCAAGCCAACCACCTGAATCATAGTAAGGAGGAATCGAAAGGTCACGTCGACTCATTTCTTCATAGAGCACGACAGTTTCTTCAAATCCCATACCTCCACCACCGTATTCAACTGGTGCAGTAGGGCGTAACCATCCTCTTTGTCCTAAATCACGCCCTAATTGACGAAATTTAGCATAGTTTTCCGGAGAATCTTGATCCCCTTCAATAACTGGAGCATGATCATCCAGCCAACTTCGAACTTCTTTTCGAAAAGCCTCCTGTTCAGGAGTATATGATGGTGCAAAATCCATAATTCCTCGATTCTTAACACTATTCGGTATAAACAGCTCGTTAAATACGAGCTTGGTGATCCGACTACGAACTGCTATTACAGCTATTTCAGGGCTGTTTGTCAACTCATTTAATACAAACTTTGACTACTTCAAAGCATGAATGTTATTTCCACCAACAATATAATAAGTACCTGATTTGATTGATATAGGAGAAGAAATATCTTGTTTATAATCTAAAGCTTTGATTAATTCCCCAGAGTCAGGATCCAGCAAAACCAAGCTAGAACCTGCAGCAATCAAAAGTCCATCAGATGTAATTAAAGGAGCACTGGTAATCTGGTCTAATGTCTGCTTCCAGTTAATTGTACCGTCATTACGATTATATGATTGTATGCGTGCGTCAGTGGAGTATCTAGATGCACGTTCCCCAGCTACATAAACACTCGTAGAACTAACCGCAGGTGCAAAATATAAACGAGGCGGATTAAAATTTCCCCATAATCTTTCAGGTAAAGGGGTAGGGGGTGCTACACCCCAAACATAAAGTTGTAACCAGAGACTTCGTAATCTTCCTTCCCACCATGGATTACGTGAGTTTTCATTAACTGAAAAGATCAACCAAGGTGAGATAGATATAACTTCATCATTATCAATAGCAATTTTTGTAGGGAAAGAAACTGAATTATACCAATAGGTTTGTTCTCCGGTAAGCCTATCAAAAATCAGTAATTTCTGACCTAAACCCACTGCTATGTAATTATCATTCATTACTGGACTCTCAAATCGTCTACCACTTCTATGAACAACAGTATCCATAGGTTTTTCCAATAATTTTTGTCCATTTCCAGCATCAAAAACGTACCAAACATCTTTCCCGAAAAGATAAATTCTTCCGTCATAAATAAGAGGTGTCGATTCAAGCAAGGGACCAGCTTCAACTGACCATAGTTCATTGCCATTAGATGAATCTAAGGCGTACAAAATCCCATTGGCTGAAGGGACGAATATCACATTTTCAATAGCTAAAGGTGATGTGAATAGAAAATTATCAAATTGTCTTCTCCAAATTTCTACACCATTGGATTGAGAATATGCAATAAGCAACCCATTAGATAATGAAACATATAGATTCTGCGAATCAGCTACTAGAGAAGTTTCGGCATTTGCAGGTAGCTGCGTTTCCCAGGCAATTGGTTGTTCTATCCGGCTCGCATACAATGATCTTCGTAAGCGACCACTACCACCATCACTATTTTCCCAACCTGCATCAGAAGATAAACGTCCACTAAGATTTGTAGTTGCTGTAGGTAAAGTGCCTACCTCACTTATAAAAGTACTATAGACCCAGAAAACAACAAAAATAAATGAAAAAACAAAACCAGTAATTCGTATCAATTTAATAAGTTGCTTTCGACGATGATCACGTTGCATGACCCTTGCACGATGTACTTTAACTGATACTGCTTCTTCACCTGATAAAGGTTCTACTGCTCGTATGTCAGTTAAGCAATAAGAACAACGTCGTACACCAAACTCGATAGTACGCCCACATGTTGCACAAACTATTGAATCAGGTTCTTTATCCATCTGTTTAGTAAATACCTAACTCCAAAATTAATTAGTTAACCTATATAATGTACCTAACAATTAGTTTATGTATGAGGTCCTATGTTCAATAATATTAATACAATCCAATTGGTTACCAATAATAATGATTTAGTCTGTAACCAATGGCAAAAATTACTATCGGCTCAGAAAGTATCTCAAGATACCGTAGACACACTCAATGCAAAAAGAACAATTTTATATGCTGGTAATGCAAAAGTAGAACTATTAGAACAATTAGGTGATGGTGAAGTAGCCAAATTTTTATCAAGTAATCCACGTGGAGGTTTATTTTCTGTAGGTTTATCGACCACTAATCTAGAAAAATTTACCGCCTCATTGGACTCAAAAAATATCTCATATATTACTGAGAAAGAACAGATCTATATTGACGAAACTTTGACAACTGAAGGTGGATTACGTGTGGTTGTTAGTACTTTTGAAAAGAACGAAATAAGTGGTTTGTTGAATCGTTTTTTTGAGGTTTCCTATTTAGTTTCAAGCCCTGATGCTATCTCATCTGAATTGGCAACTAAATTTCGACTTAATCAAGCAAGTTTCGATCTTACTGAATCAAAAGAGTTTGGATTTACGGGATTTCATACGTATATCAATGATTCATGCACGGATGATATTGAGGTAATACATCCTCTAGATGAAACAAACACCATGGGAAGATTTTTTAAAAACAAAGGTCCAGGTTTGTATATGTGCTTCGCAGAAAGCAGCAATATGAATGAAATTCGATCACGCGCAAATGAAATTCTTCCAGGAGGATGGATCGGTAGTACGGATGAAAACACTATCCCTGAATCAGCCTTTTTACATCCAAAATTACTTGGTGGAGTTATGGTCGGAGTCAAAGGAAAATAAATTGTAGAAAGTAGTGATAATGGTACGGAGTAAAAATGACAGAACGTAATTATAAGTATAGAGGTTTTGGAACAAGAGTATTTGCAGGTAATGAAGCTTTAGGAAATCTAAGAGCAGAGGTCGAAAGATTGGAAGCAAAAAAAGCTTTCGTAATATGCGGACAATCGATATCAAAAGAAAAAAAATTGCTTGAACGAGTTAAAAATGAATTAGGCTCCCGTTTTATTGGAATATTCGAAGGATTGCAAACTGATTCTCCTGCTCCTGTTGTGGAAGAGGCAGCACAGGCAGTGGAAAAAGCAGGTGCTGACTTAATTATCCCTGTCGGTGGTGGCACTGCTGCAGTGAGTGCACGTGCAATTGCTATGCGAATCGGAGAACAAAAATCATTTCATGAAATGGCGACAAAATACCCACCAAATCAATTACCATTTAGCCCTAAATTATCTGCGCCAAAAATCCCAATAATTCAAGTCTTAACATTGCCTACTACAGCAATGTTAAGATCGGGTGCAGCAATTAAAGATATGGACGAATTAAGAAGACTTGAATTATATGACCCGAAAACAAGAGCAATTAGTATGATTTGGGACACAGAAGCAGTCATGACAGCTGCACCTGGCGTTTTCCTAAATACTTGTATGGGCTTCTTAGGTGGGTCAATAAGAAATTTAGCACAACCTTCTCCTATTGCTATAGCACATGCCGATCACGTGGAAGTATTCCACTTAGCAAAAAAATATGTACCCAAAATCCTTAGCGACCCTACTGATCCAGAACCCAGAATGCAGTTAATGGCTGCTGGTTACATGATCAATCGATCATCAGAATATGATTCAACAGATCAACCACGTGCCAATTTTTCTATACTGTCTGGTGCAGGAGGATCAATTAACACACGCTATAAATGTGGCCAAGGTCCCTGTGGAGCTGTCTTGGGACCTGCTTCACTTCGTTACAGCTTACCAGCTGCTGAAGCTGATCTAGCAACCGCAGCACGTTCTGTAGGCATTGCAGATATTTCAACTACTGATGCAATGGCTGCAGAAGCTGCGATTACTGAGATAGAAAATTTTTACAAAAAAATTAACCAACCTTCTCGTCTACGTGATCTTGGAGTACCAAAAGAAGATATCCCACGAATTGCAGAAGATACAATGATTCACTTTTTTATACGACACGACTCACGTACATCAAATCATCAAGCAGAACTAGAGAGAATGCTTAACGAGATTTGGTAGTGATTATCATTAGTGAATTCTACCCACTTCCGTAGATTCCCAATTAGGTGATCTTTTTTCCACAAAAGCACGGGGACCTTCACTTGCATCTGGTGTGGTCCGCATTAATCTTTGCAAGCTAAATCCTACCTTAAGACTTTCAGCCATAGTCGCAGAGTCTCTACCACGAATAGCTGCTTCTTTTGTTAATCTTGCTGCGGTAGGTGAATTTTTTAGAATTTTTTCAGCATACTCCTCACATTTTTCTAGTAATTCATCATTAGGTACTACGGCATTAACCAATCCGATGCGATACGCAGTGTCAGCATCAATTCGCTCAGCTGTAAGCAACATTTCCATAGCATGTGCCCATCCAATTGAACGAGGTAGTTGAGAAGCACCAGTTGATGCCATAACTCCCACTCTTGTCATAGTCATGCCAAAAACGGCATCCTCACCAGCAACGCGAATATCACACGGTAAAACTACATCGATACCGGCGGCTAAACAATAGCCATTCACACCAACAATGATTGGTTTATATACATCAAATCCGTGACCAAGACTTAATGTAGGCCTTGCTGATTCTTCCGGAGGTGACACTCGATCTTTTAGATCTGCACCCGCACAGAAAGCTCTTCCATTAGCGGTCAGTATTGCAACCCAAGCTTCTGGATCTGCATCGAATCGATGCCAAGTTTCTTCTAGCTCTGCACTAAGTTGTTTGTTAATTGCATTTAATGCTTCCGGTCTATTAAGTGTGACATAGGCAATATGGTTTTTTACTTCATAAATTACAGCAGCCATTCTTATTCTCCTCTTATAGATATTCTCTAACATACTTACTCATACAATTTCGCCCTTGCGAAATAACAGTCCAAAGCATAGCATACGGACGAACATGATTAACACAAAAATTTTAGAATCGATTGGAAAAAGTATATGGCAGAAGAATTGGTAAAGTATGAAGTAAAAGATCGTATCGCAATAATCACAATCAACCGACCGGAAAAAAGAAATTCCTTCACAGAAGACACACGACGTGCACTAATCGATCATTGGATTACTTTCAAACATGATGCTAGTGCTGATGTAGCAATTTTAACCGGAACGGGAAATATAGCATGGTCGGCAGGAAGTGATCTAAAAGAGATCGGTACTGGAATTACTGTTTCAAATCCAGATTGGAAACCTCCAATCGAAGGTGTAAGCACAATTGGATTAGCATGTATGTCTGGTCTAGACATTGAAAAACCAGTCATTGGGGCAATTAACGGTGTTGCACTTGGATTTGGTTTCGCGCTCGCATTAGCCTGTGATATTCGCATAGGAACCCCTAACAGCCGTTTTGCTTGCACTGAAGTAAAATTTGGTCATATGGCAGGGGGTGGACAAGCTACCTTACTACCCTCATCTGTTCCTTTTGGCTGGGCGATGGAACTGGCTTTAACAGGTGATCAAATTGATGCACAAACAGCTGACAAAATTGGAATCTTAAATAGAATCGTAGAACCAGATCAATTAATTGATGAATGCATATCGCTAGCAAATCGTATGATTGAATGTGGGCCAACTGTTGTCAGGCAAACAAAAAGATTTATGTACAGAGCGATGGGACAGAGTTATCTTGATTCTATGGAATTAGAAGGAATTTTTTATCAACGTATACAATCATCGAAAGACTACGATATCGGTACACAAGCATTTGTAAACGCACCAAATATAAAAAAGGTTCGTCCTGATTTTATACGCGAGTAAAAATATGGAGGTATAAAAATGAGTTTTGAAAAAATTGATTCACACACTACGTCTGATCGTGTTTTAGTACTAACGATGAATGATCCTGAAACACTAAATGCATTAGGTGAACCCTTAATGTCAGAATTAGTTTCAGAAGTTGATAGGTTCGCCAGCGACCCTGATTTGCGAGCATTACTTATCACCGGAGCTGGAAGAGCATTCTCTTCTGGAGCAAATGTTAGGACATTTGCACAAGGTGTGAAAGAACGAGAAGAAGAGGTGTCGAGCGATAGTTACGAAGCTCCACGTATTAGCCCTTGGGAACAACTTGATCCTATATATCACGCTTCAGAAACGAGAAATTATGGAACAGGACCTGATATTGTTTCAAAACTGCACAATATGCAAAAACCATCATTCGCTGCAGTTAATGGACATGCTTACGGACTTGGCTGTGGAATTGCCTTATCTTGTGATTTTCGTGTTGCTGGAGAAGCTGCAAGATTCAACGAAGCCTTTATCCGGAATGGGATAGTTCCTGCTGATGGCAGTGCATGGCAATTACCTAAGCTCGTCGGTATGTCAAATGCTCTCTGGATGCAGATGTCAGGTGAGCCTATCACTGGAGAAGAGGCTTATCGAATAGGACTAGCAAATTGGCTTACTACAGATGATCAGCTGATGGACAAAACGCTAGAATTAGCTACAAAGTTAGCGCGAGGGCCAGTTTATGCAATGGGTATTGTGAAACAATTGGTACATCAAGGCTATCAGCAAAGTTTAGTCGAGCATCTACCACTGGCATCACGAGCACAAGGTCTTACAAAAGATACATTCGACCACAAAGAAGGTGTTCAGGCATTTATAGAAAAACGCCAGGCAGAATACAGAGGTTACTAAAATCAACATAAAAAAAAGACCACGTGAAAAGAATAATCACGTGGTCTTTTTTTATGTTGATTTTCAAAAATGCAGTAGATCAAAAAGCAGTTGGGTCATTGGATGTTATATCTAAATCAGAAAGTTCTGTAATTTCCCCCTCAGAAAGACCAGCAATACTTCGTAAAACATACTCAGTATGAGCACCTAATAATGGGGCATGCGATCTGGTACTTGCTGGATGCTTGGAAAATTTAAATGGACGACTCAAAAATGGACGACGCCCAACCATTGGATGATCAACTTCTTCCCAAAATTCTCTATCATTTAAATGCGCATCGGCCAATATTTGTTCACCTGTTAAGCTAACACCAGCAGGAATCCCTGCCGCCTGTAAAGCATGCATCACTTCATGTGCATCTTTATCTTGACTCCATTGAGTGATTAACCTATCTAATTCATCATGTTGTGCAAACCTCTGCTCAACAGTTGAGAAAGCATGTACTTGTTCTGAGGAAAGATTTAACATCTCTGAAAAAGTATTCCACTCATCATCAGTACGTACAGAGATCGCTATCCAACTATCATCGCCAGAGCATTTATAAACTCCTTGGGGGGCAAAAACATTATCACGATTACCATTCGGTTCCCATTTTCTGCCATTCATGGTGTAATCCATCACCATTTCCCCTACAACACCTGTAGTTACTTCACGTTGCGATAAATCAACATATGTCCCTTTCCCAGTTGTCCTACGTTGCTCAATCGCAGAAAGCACTATTCCTATGGCAAGAAAAGCCACCATTGGGTCAGGTAAAAAAGTTCCCGAAGTTCTTGGGTCACCACCTAAATAGCCTGTAAAAGAAGCAAGACCAGCAGTTTGTTCAAGTGTCGCACCAAAGGAGCCATACGATCGTTNAGGACCACTCCCACCCTGGCTAGCAAGACTAACCATAATGATATCCTTGCGGATAAGTTTCAACTCTTCATATGACAATCCGAAACGTTCCATTACCCCGCTACGAAAACTTTCAATAACTACATCACTCTTTTCAACTAGTTTCTTAAGTACTTCAACTCCTTTTGGGTGAGTTAAATCCAAACAAGCACTGATTTTACTCCTGTTCCTATCTGTATATAACCCTGACGTATTCCATGGTTCATCACNAGGATTACCATCTGGATATAGTCCAGCGCCAGAATTTGCAGTAGTGCCACCACGAGAGATATCCATACGTCTCCCTGACTCGATTTTAATAATTTCTGCTCCCAAATCACCAAGGATTTTCGTACATGTTGGTCCCGCCCAAACTTGAGTAAGATCTAAAACTCGAAGTCCCTCGAGTGCATTTTTTGACATCATTATCTCTTTTCAATTCGTAATTAAATTACGCCTTTTTCAGCTAAGACAGATAACTCTTTTTTAGAAAATCCGAGAGCTCCATAAATTGATTCATTATGTTCACCCAACAAAGGTGCACGTTCCATAGGTAATTTTTCACCATCCCAAAAAAATGAATGCCCTGGATACAACAATCTTCCGCATACAGGGTGATCAATTTCTACAAAATAACCACGATGAACGTATTGTTCGGAAGAGATTAAATCTTCCGCATCACAAATATAGCCAAAGGGCATCCTCTGTCCCTGTGCCAGATGGTACAGCTCTGTTTTATCTTGCTTAATCATCCACTCGGCTACAATTTGATTCAATT
This sequence comes from Chloroflexota bacterium, assembly GCA_002716405.1. Taxonomy (GTDB): domain Bacteria; phylum Chloroflexota; class Dehalococcoidia; order UBA2979; family UBA2979; genus UBA6955. The sequence continues at coordinate 71,562 of PBBA01000004.1, forward strand.
CAATAATGTTTTCACGGCGAGTACCATTGTCAATAAAACGCTCATCATCTTTCATTTCAGGGCGACCGATCATATCGCAAAAATCATCCCAGTTATCTTGTCTGTACATTACGCCAACGTGCCCATTACTTACTTGATACATAGGTGCGATATCATTAGCACGTACACGGTTTTCTCCAAGATAAGCATAATTAAGACCAGAATACATTTGAGCAGTAGCGATAGCTTCAACCATAGATACGTCAACATGCTGACCTTCACCACTAGCACGTTGTGCATACAGCGCAACCATAGCACCAGAAAATGCACTCAAACCAGCGATATACTCTGCCGGCCGACCACCCACTTTTAAAGGTTCTTTATCGGCATCACCTGTAATTTGAAGTAGTCCGCCTAAAGCTAGGCTAATAAGGTTTGAACCTTGGTAATTCTTATATGGACCACTTTGTCCAAAATCTGTTATCGAAACAAGAGTTGTCTTTGATGATATTTTTTCTATATCTTTGTAGCTAAGTCCCCATTTTCCCAAGGTATTGGGTGCATAATTTTCTATAATTATATCTGCCCATTCTATTAAAGGCTTAATAACACTTTGACTTCGTTCACTTGATAAATCAAGTGTGATACTTCGTTTGTCAGTATTAAGGTAAAGGAACAGACCACTCTTTTCTATATGCAGATCATCTTCAAAAAATGGAGGAGTTAAACGAGCATAATCACCGTGGATCGGAGGTTCAACAGAAATTACATCAGCACCCATACCACCTAGCAATTTCGCTGCATACGGCCCAGCTACGCCTTGAGATATATCCAAGACTTTTACACCATTAAGCGGTAGTTCTAATAAAAAAGTTTTATCTAATGAGGGCAAATTTAAACTTCCTGTCAAAAATTAAGGTGATGAGAAGAATACCAGAATAAATAAGAGATCGGTAAAAATTTTTAAACAAAAAAGAGGGTAGTCACTCCAACAAGAGCAACTACCCTCTTTGAAAACTAAATCCTACAGATCAAGCCACGCAGTCTCGAATCGGTTCGCGTTGTACAAGTTTGGATGCTTGACAACATTCTTGACGTATGAACGTCGTACCATTCGAGCAGCACTCCAGTCTGTAACAATCTTTCCGTATAGGTCCAAAGCTGCAATTTCCATTTTCTTAGCGAGCTCTTGACGTGTTGGAACATCAAGTTCGGTGCTCTGCTTCAAGAACAGATCATCAACTTCAGATGAAGAAAGTTCAGAGTAGTTTCGAGCTGCACCGGTGACATAGAATTCACCGAATAGTGCATCTGGATCATCCACAGCATAACCGTGTCTCCATGGTGCAAGGTCGAAGTTACGTGTGTTCAATCGGTCATATGCAGAAGCTGTCTCCTGAACATCAGGTGTAAAGTTAAGACCAATAGCCTTAGCATTATCAAGAATGTACAGTGAGAAGTTCTCATAAGTACTACCTTGACGTGTCAGAATAGTAGCATCAAAACCATCAGGAACACCTGCAGCATCAAGCAATTTACGTGCTTCTGCAACAAGAGCGTCACTGTATGGCTTGTATCCTGGAACTTTTTGAACAGCATCCAGGCCTGCACTCCAAATACCGTTAGGGTTAAAGTAACCACCGTGGTAACCAACACCCTTACTGAGTACTGCAATTGCTTCATCACGATTCATCGCCATAGCAACAGCTGTACGTACACGGTTGTCATTCCATGGCTCACGAGAAGTGTTGAAGTTAATGGAACCAAAACCATTACTTGGCATTGGACCATCCAAAACTGCCTTATCCTTCATGATGTCCATCATTGACTCAGCGTCTGCTTGAGTAGCCATCAAGAAGATGTCAGTTTCACCACCTTGGAAACTTGCGAATCGAGTTGATCCATCTGGAATAACGTACACAGTCTGCTTAGCAAGATAAGGTCGTCCTTCGATGAAATAATCTGGGTTAGCAGACATTTCAAAGCGGTTACCACGCTCATACTTGTCGAGCTTCATTGGACCGGCACCATTAATCTCCTTCTTAAAGTCCATTCCATTAGCAATGTCCTTGTGGGAGTAAATGGTGTTCCATCCTTGAGCCATCATAGCGAATAATGATGGTGCAGGGCGGTTCAAATTAACAACAACGTGTGTGTCATCAGGTGTTTCAATACTCTCAACCGCATCATAGTTCTTCTGTCGAGGACTAACAATTGAACCATCTTTATTAGCGATACGCTCAAATGTTGCCTTCACGTCCTTACTGGTAACAGGTTCGCCATTGTGGAACTTAGCGTTACTGTGTAAGTCAAAAGTAACTTTTAGGTTGTTGTCGACAGTCCAGCTTTGTGCAAGTTGGCCTTGAACATTGTCAGGACCTTCCACAGCACTTAGTGGATCAAATTCAACAAGTAATGCATGTACAGGACTCAAAGGAACGTTTACACGATACGTAGAGTTTGCATGCATATCATAGTTTGGTGGATCACCAGAAATTTCAAATCTTAGGTGTCCGCCTCGCTTCACATTCTCAGCTGGTTGTGGAACTGCAGTAGCGGTCGAAGACTGTAACTGAGCTGCTCCACCCTGAGCAATTGAAGACTGTGTTGCAGCAGCTGGTGCAGCTGTTGCAGCGGCTGGTGCAGCAGCTGGTGCAGCAGCTGGTGCTGCTGGTGCTGATGAAGTTGATTCTTCATCATCGCTACCACAACCAATAAGGGCGGCACCAATAGCACCAGTCCCTATTACGCCTGCTCCACGGAGGAATCTCCGCCGAGCAACTCGATTTCTCATCCAGTAACTCTTTTCCATAAAAAGTTAATCCCTCCCGAGGACGTGCCTCTTTCATTATTACAAACAGAGAACTTTCACTCGAATAATTTCGTAGAGTACACTATAAAACTATTCTTTCAAATTTATCAAACAAAAAAAAACTGTTTTTTTATATTTCTATATCAAATTATTTGACACAGCGTTTTTAGTTTGATCCTCGCAATCTTGGATCAAGTGTATCTCTTAACGCGTCACCAAAAAGGTTGAATGCAAAAACAGCAATACTAATAGCAATACCTGGGAAAATAGCCATCCAAGGTGCGTTCCTAATATACTGACTTGCCGCACCACTTAACATGGTACCCCAAGAAGGCTCAGGTGGAGGCGTACCAACACCAAGAAAGCTCAGTGAAGCTTCCGCAAGAATTGCGGTCCCAAACCCAGCTGTTGCCAGAATAATAACAGGGGCAAAAACATTTGGAAGAATATGCCGAGCAATAACACGAGAAGGATTAGCACCCATACAATAAGCTGCCTCAATATATGGCATCGCCAAAACACTCAGGGTAGATGCACGAACAACTCTAGCCACACGAGGTACGTTTACGATTCCAACCGCAGTAATAACCTGATTGATTCCAGTACCCAGAACGGAAACTATTGCAAGAGCCAATACAATCGTAGGGAAAGCAAATAATGCATCTACGATTCTCTGCAACACATAATCAACCCAACCGCCAGCGTATGCACTAACTGCACCAACAATCGTACCAACTATGATAGATATACCTACTGCGATGAAGCCAACACGTAGAGAGATTCGAGTACCGTAAATGATACGTGAGTAAACATCACGCCCCAATTCATCAGTACCAAAAAAGTGAAGACTGCTCGGAGCAGCAAATGTCTGTAAGCCATCAATTTCATAAGGATGATGCGTAGAAAAGAATCCAGCACCAAGTGCAAGAACTATCATTATTAACAGTACAAAAGATGCTGCAGCACCAAGAGGATTACGTGCACAAAACTTCTTGAGCTTTGGCCATAAACGAGATTGCCTCTCAGCACGTCTTAGAATTTCTAAGTCTGCTGCATTTATCTCACCACTTGAAGAAACCATATGTGCACTCCGTTCTATTGCCTAATATAAAATATGTCCATTACGCAAGTCTGATACGAGGATCGAGTTGTACGTATACGAGATCAACCAGGAGATTTGCTAATGCGAAGATCATAGCAAAGAAAAATACCAGTGTTTGTACAACTGGATAATCACGACGCCCAATAGCATCAATCAAATATCGTCCAACACCTGGGAGATTAAAGACTGTTTCAATAACAACTGTACCTCCAATAATATTTGCTAGACCTATACCAACGATTGTGACCACAGGCAACATTGCATTTTTCATTGCATGCCTTAAAATCACCGCTCTTTCAGTTCGACCTTTTGAACGTGCAGTACGAATGTAATCTTCACGCAATACCTCTAACAAACTCGAACGCATCATACGACTCACAAGTGCCGCTTGAATATAACCTAGCGATAATGCAGCCCATATAAGTTGCTGGATATTTTTCACCGGATCTTCAAAGAAATCCATATATCCCAAAGGAGGAAAGTAATCAAAATATGTAACCATTACCAAAAGGATTAATACTGCCACCCAAAAACTCGGAACAGATAAACCGACTATTGCAAAAACTCTTGCAAAATAATCAAGTGGAGTCCCTGCCCTAACTGCTGAGATGATTCCGGTAGGTATAGCAATAATTAAGGAAACTATGGTTGCTAGAATTCCTAACTCAAGTGTCAATGGGAAACGAGAAAATAATTCATCGAAAATTGGTTCACCACTCCAAAGAGAATCACCAGGGTTAAGTGTAATGNCCCCACCCATCCAAGCGAGGTATTGAATTATCAATGGATCATCAAGTCCAAGTTCACCTCGTAGTTTTGCAATATCTTCGGCACGCGCGGCACCGCCTTCTCCTTCGGGACCCATTAGAATTAATTGTGCAACATCACCTGGCAGTACACGCATGAGTCCGAAAATGATCAAAGAAACAATAAACAGTGTCGGGATAATTGAAATTAAACGCTGAGTAACATACTTCACGGCGACTCCTATCAACAGAAAACATCACAATCACGAACAAGATAATATGTAATAATTACATTCGATTTCTTGTTGTCCATAGTATATATACGCAAAAGGCCATNCGAACACAACTATAAATTTTTTATAAATTAAAAATAAAAGTAAAACTTTTCTACCACATTGGCTATAATATGTGGTAATAAGTTCGTACATCGCAAGTAAGATGCAACGTAATTAGAATTAATTATTAGGTATTAAATTAATATTTGGTGTTCCTAAATAGCAAATTTGAAAGTGAGAACAACATGGACTGGAACGATACTCAAGAACAGGCAACATTCCGAACGCAAGTTCGAAGCCTCTTAGATTCGAAGCTTCCGCAAAGATATGTAGACATGGGTAAAGAAGTCCATCAAAGAGAACGCCCTTGGGAGAATGATCGAAAGTCAGAAGATCCTGAAGCACGTAAAGCTGCAGAGGATTGGATGGCAGCTTTATCCGGTGAAGGATGGGCTGCTCCGCACTGGCCAAAAGAATATGGCGGTGGCGGCTTGAAGCCTATGGAGCAATTTATTCTTAATCAGGAACTCGCTCAGGCTGGTGCTCCAACAGTCGGAGGTTCAGGTGTAAGCCTTTTGGGCCCTGCACTTATTGTTCACGGAACAGAAGAACAAAAGGAAAAATATCTGCCCCCCATCATGAAAGGTGAAGTTACCTGGGCACAAGGATTTTCAGAACCTGGAGCAGGATCTGACCTTGCAGGATTACAAACACGTGCAGTTCGAGATGGTGATGAGTATGTTATCAATGGATCCAAAATCTGGACTTCCGCTGCGCATCTCTCAGATTGTCTTTTTGCTCTGACACGTACTGATCCAGATGCTCCAAAACATCGTGGCATCAGTTTCTTAATGATCGATGATATCAAAACGCCAGGACTCTCCATTCGACCAATTATAGATATGGCTAATGGACATTATTTCAACGAAACATTTTTCGAAGATGTTCGTACTCCTGTATCAAACATCTTAGGCGAAGAAAATCGTGGTTGGTATGTCGGTATGACTCTTTTAGACTACGAACGTTCGAATATTGCCGGTGCTGTGGGATCAAGAAAAGAGTTAATGGCGCTCATCAATTATTTAGGCACAGACGATGGAAAATACAGATCACATCTTGGCAAAAGAGAAACCGGGATGCGCGCTGAGATAGCTGACAGGTATATCGAAACAGAGGTGATGTTTCAATTCTCATTTAGAGTGATTTCCATGCACAATTCCGGACAGTTGCCGAATTATGAAGCATCAACTTCAAAATTGTTCAACTCTGAATTAAATCAACGTCTTGCACGAACAGGATCACAAATGTTCGGATTATATGGAGCATTGTGGTCGGAACGTGAAGCCGGTGACTATGTACCGGTGTCTTTCGCAGGTGACTATGTTCAGTCTGTTCCAGCAACAATCCGTGGAGGTACCTCTGAAATACAGCGCAATATTATTGCAACAAGAGGATTAGGACTTCCACGAGGATAGTTGAATAGTCGATTTAAATTGATTCGATACTATTAAGTTATGTCTATCGCACAGTGATTGAATTTATCTTTCTCACAAAGGTTCATCATCAATGACTCATTAGACTAACCTTTATAACCATCTCAGCACACCGATAATACCTGCTGTAGCATAGAAGAACTGAAGTACCAAAATTCCATAGTGCTTACCAAAAAAAGACCACAACCCAATGGCGATTGCAGAAACGAAGAGTAAAACAAAGCCGAGCACTTCATTGCCAGAATTCGATGCAACCAGCAATGAAAAGGTAATCGCCGTTAACGCGCCAAACCATTCAAGGGATTTGTTCATTAATTTAGCGATCTACTTTGTTACTGGTGCCTCGTACCTCAGCGATAATAGACATAAAGTTCAGTAGGATAGTAAATAACCAAAAGGGGATTATTACATAAGTGAACCATCCTATGTCCTCATCGCCACCTGATGTTGTAAGTGCTTCCAACATATCTGGCACAATAAGTAGGTAAGCAAGTGTTGGAAGGGCAAGTAAAGCCGCTCCAATCTTACCTTTAAAGTAATACGCCCCTGCAATCAAAGCTCCCACTGGAATGACAATAACGAGGAAACTTAACCCTTCGATCGCAAAAGCAATGTATATGTGAAAGACGACAATTACCGCGTTAGCAACTGTTGCATTACGAATGTCTGAAAGAAAATTTACTACAGCCATATCGATACCTCATTTTCCTTGTTCTATTAAAATCACTCAATAATAGGTGTCATTACTTGTGTTTCTACAATCACTCCTGCTTCTTGTATCACTTGTGCATTTTCAGGTTTTTGCATAAATTCCTGGATACCCTCAAAGCTGTCAACTTCCAAACACACATGTACAATGCTCGGATCGTCAGCTTGCATTCCTGTAAATACTGTTGTTATTCCAGCTTCTTCTCTAGCTGGAGCATGTGCATCAAATACTGATTTCCAATGTTCATAACCTTTAGTAACAGAAAAACGTCCTAACAATTTCATATTAACTCCTTCAAAAAATTTCATATAGACCCACTAGTGTGAGATTTTGCGCTAAGACCTATATATATATGACAGAACCACCTTACAACATCTACCTCGTCAAACAAGACCAATTGAGCAATCTACTCAACGATCTTCAAAAAATGTATATTTTCAATACGAAGATTAATTGGGGTTTGGTATTTGGAATACTTTTAGCAACAGTACTCATATCAATTGCTGTGTGGGCTCGGAATCAACCCCTAGTTGGTAAATTGGCTATACTGTGAAAGGTCATTAAGGGAGGTAGCTTCTATGCCGATCTTAATGGCCACTCTATATAATAGAAAATATGTCACGCCTAGATAATCATTGCAGCAAATGCAATAAACGATGAGAGATAAAGATGAATGAAATCCCTGAAAATATATCTGAATTTTTGAAGCAACCTTTGGTTAGCACATTAGCAACACTTGATGCAGGTGGTGCCCCACGTACGCGTGCAATTTGGCACGATTGGAGTGAACATGGTTTACTTCTCTTTACGTCGACACAATCACTCAAATGGAAAAATATAGAAAAAGACAACCGTGTTTCTTTATGCATTGACGATCCTGATCCACCATATAAATCAGTCATAATTGATGGACGTGCTGTACGCAAAAGTGATCAAGATGAATTAATGTATCCCGTCGTATTACGAATGGCACAAAAATATTACGGTGAGACAGAAGGACAAAAATTTGCCAATGGTTACAAAGATATGACCGCGGATCAAGTTGCACTTTTCGAAATAGTAATCGAACGAATCACTGCAAGAGAAGTTTAGTCTTTTCTACAACACACAAACTTTACAGTAGATTAATCGTATTTAAATACGTTAATATTAGATATCAAATATCTCTAGCAAGGAGAAATCTATGTCTGCTTACCATATTACTCACACACATACCGCAGAAACTTGTTTCGGAGGCCCCAATGCGGATGAGGAGACGATGGGTTTGTGGAAACAGGTTAAAGCAAACGCTCACGAAAACAACGTAGAAATACAGTTTTTTCAAGTAAATGCTACTGAACACACGTTTTTCCTCTTAATGGAAGCAGCGACATATTCTGATATAGAAAAAACAATTGGGCAATGCAAAAAAACAGGAGACTTTGTCATTACACCTGTTATGGAACCACCTCCAGCACTTTTCTAGGAATCGTTTTTTACTTGCACATTCATGAATACACACTTCTTTTTGACATAATAGGAGTGTGCATTCACTGTTCATCAGACTAATTTATATATGATGAAATGTACACTTATATATACATTTCATCATTTAATAGTGTACGAATCAGACTAATTTATATATGATCTTAACTGTTAGGTGTTAATAACAAACACAATAGGAAGGATCTTTATGGATACCAAAAGCGCTGGTCGCGCAATGGCACTAGGAGTATTGGCTGGAATTGTAGGTTACATCTTGTGGCAAACCCAAATAGGTTTCGACACAAAAACAGACGATATAACAACAATACTTGCAAATAGCGCATCTGGTGCTACAGCCATTAAAATTGCACTCACACTTATAGGTGTTGGTTTAGTTGTTCATGCAGCTGGATTACTTGCAACCAAAGGGACAGTATCTGGTTCATGCGAAAGTTTAGGAATTTTTTGTATCATCGCTTCCATTGCAGTATGGGTAACGAGCATTGGGTTCGGAGTTGCACTGATCGAAATGGGTGAACGTTTTGTTGCTGCAAGTGCTGCTGGAGATGCTGCAACAGCTGGTAACATCGCAATTGCGGGTGGATTCACTAATGCTGCAAGCATAGGAGCCAATAGTTTAGGTGGACTACTTGCCGGTATCGGCTGGTTGTCACTTGGACTCGCCTATAAAGATAGTGATGTCAAAGGCGCAATTTCTTTCCTTCCACTCGGATGGGTCGCAATTGCAGCTGGAGTAATTTTGTTATTCTCCACGCTCATTCTTAACAACTTTGTCAGTGTTGAATCAGGAAGTCAGCTTGGTGGACTAGCTTTCATACTGATTACCATTTGGGCAGTTTCACGTGGTCTTAAGATGTCACAAGATGGCTAAGTCACTACGTTAGTACACTAAAAAAACCCCTCTCCGATCGGAGAGGGGTTTTTTTAGTGTACTAACGTAGTG
>PBBA01000005.1 GCA_002716405.1 Chloroflexota bacterium
TGGCTTCAGGGGCCTTAAGATCAATCATTAAACTCTTCTTACCACGATTCACAGAGAAAAAATATGTACTCACATCATGTACATACGGGCCATTTCCACGCCGCAGTTCATTTTGAAAAACTGTTTCTATTTTCCAAACTTCTGCACCGAGATCAGTAAGGATCATAGAACCATAAGGACCTGCAAGAGCCCAAGTAAAATCCAGTACTTTTATACCATCTAGTGGACCTGACATTTTAATTCCTTTTATCTCTTCAATTGATTTTCACCAACATAAGGTTCAGTTCGAATGGTTTCTCTTTCAATAAAAGATTGAATTTCTTCACGAGAAAATCCAACAGTTTCAAGAATTTCATTCGTATGTTCACCGGGCTTAGAAGCTCCTTTAATCGCCCCTCCAAGAGTTCGTGAATGCTTAACAGGAGTATTAGATACTTTCAAAGATCCACCAGTCCATGTCGGAAGTTCAACTATCATATTTCGATGGTTTACCTGAGGGTCATTAGCAACTTCAGCGATATTATTTAATGGTCCCACGACAAACATATCGCCAAGTTCTTCAATCCACTGTGCCTTCGTTTTTTTACGGGTCACTGCAAACATCATAGGTTCTAATTCATCATAATTAATTGTACGTAAATGATTAGTAAGAAACCGTTCATCAATTGCCAATTCATCTGCACCAATCATGCCACAAAATAATTGCCAATTATCATCTTTAACTCCAGCAAGCACTATCCATCCATCACTAGCGGGTAATGCTTGATGAGGGGTGTAATTGGGTGACCGTAATCCAACACGAGGTTGTATTTCGCCTGTACCCAAATGTCGAATAACTAAATTTTCTAAAAGTGCAACTTGTGTATCAAGCATCGCAACGTCTACATGTTGACCTTTACCACTGGTCCCTCTTTCAACTAAAGCAGAAAGCACCCCTATCGATGTATAAATTCCAGCAGCCATATCACCGATAGAATATCCAACTCGAGATGGAAGGGGATCTGATTCATGACCTGTAGTGGACATCACCCCACCCATTCCTTGCACAATAATGTCTACTGCGCCACGATCACGATATGGACCAGTATGACCGAATCCTGAAGTTGATGCGTACACCAGTTGTTCATTGATTTTACTTAATTCTTCATAACCAAACCCCAAACGATCCATTGTTCCAGGGGAAAAATTCTCAGTTAAAACGTCAACTTCACCAACTATACGATGAATAATCTCTTTGGCTTCAGGGGCCTTAAGATCAATCATTAAACTCTTCTTACCACGATTCACAGAGAAAAAATATGTACTCACATCATGTACATACGGGCCTGCACCTCTACGCAGTTCATTTTGAAAAACTGTTTCTATTTTCCAAACTTCTGCACCGAGATCAGTAAGAATCATAGAACCATAAGGACCTGCAATTGCCCAAGTAAAATCTAATATACGAATGCCCTGTAATGGTCCTGGCATTAAAAAAACCTTCCCAGTCAAAATTACAAATAATGAACAATCATATAAGTGGCCATTACAATCATTACCATATTTTCAAAAAGTGTCAGCGATGAAATAGGTAAATCCACGGCCGAACCCATACATGCACAACGAATTTGTTGTGAGTGAAGTAATGAATTCATCACCCCAATGGATTGTGAAATCATGAAAAGTAATGTTCCTAATGATGCGAAAAATAGAACAGTTCCAGACAAAAAAGCAAGTCCTAAACCTAATTCAATAAATGGATAGCCCACAGCAAAGAAAGGAATATATTTTGCGATAATGTCGTATTCCTTAAATGTATTACTAAACCCTGCAATGTTTAGAAGTTTTAAGAATGAAAACAACACAAAGAAAATTCCCATGTAATCTTTCATCCAGACATTTACATCAAAATTTTCAGCAGATAATTGCAATGAAAAAGATGTAATAATGACAATTGACAAAGCTATGAGAATAGGTTTTTTGGAGAAAAAATACTCAGACACTGCAGTTAATAAAGATTTCGTATTAGGCTTAGAAGTAACAGAAGGCATTAATTGAATATTGTTTAGCGGAATTTCAAAACTCGAATGACCTGCGGAAGATGCTATACCATAGTTGCCTAAATTACCCAATATTGTATCTACAGAAGAATTATCATAAGAAAAATCAGAAATAATAGTTAATTCTGATTTTTCCAGATCAACTATCACAGATTCTATTTTCAAAGAAGCTTTAATCCCAGCTTCGATAGTGTCAGCACAACCTTGACACGTCATTCCACTAACTTGATAAATATTTTTCATATACTATCTCCCTGTCACTTTACGTGTAGCTGACAAAAATCTCTCTTTCTGTGCATTGCTTCCACGTAACTTCCCGTTAGCCTCCTGTTCAGCAATTACAGCGTCTTTATGAAGAGTAGCTAAGTCAATGACACGTTTTGACTCTTGAACAGATTCAGGTGAATGTTGGGTGATAATTTTTGCCATTTCTAATGTCTTCTCCATAAGTTGATCTGCTGAGTGAACTGAGCTTAATAAACCTGCATCTAGAGCTTCAATTGCATCAAATCTACGAGCAGTGTATATCCATTCTTTCGCTTTTGAAACACCTACTAAACGTGGAAGAGTAGCTGCAGCTACAACTAGGCCATACTCACTCCCAGGTAGTCTAAAGGTAGCATTTTGGCTAGCTAAACGGATGTCACAAAGAATAGCCAATCGAGCTCCGCCACCGTAACAATAACCGTTGATAGCAGCAATAATAGGAATAGGACACTTTTCTATCTCTTGCGCTCCATTTAATCGATAGTCTTTGGGTGGGAGTAATGCGGAAAGTTCTTCTTTACCACTCATCTCTAACATATCTCCACCAGCACAAAATGATTTATCACCAGCACCGGTAATAACAATAACTTTAACACCCTCTCGAGGTGCATTAATAACAGCTTCTCCTAAACAATGACTGAGCCATGTACTCATTGCATTATGCCGCTCAGGTCTATTCAAAGTCAGTATTAAAACATCACCTTGTCTTTCGTGTAGGATGACGGATTTATCTTCATGCACAACAAAATCCTCTCAACATAATTATCGTAACGATCGTTTTAATATTTTCCCAGAAGGGCCTTTAGGTAAAGATTCAAGAAATTCAACTGTTCGTGGATATTTGTATGCAGCCAGATGTTCTTTGGTATAAGAGATAATTTCATCTTCTGTTAACTCATGGCCTGAACCCAAGGCAACTACAGCATGAACTTCCTCACCCAATCGTTCATCAGGGATACCTATCACCGCTGCTTCGTTTATAGCAGGGTGCGCGTATAAAACTTCTTCGATTTCACGTGGATAAACATTATATCCACCTCTAATAATCATATCTTTCACACGATCAACAATACTAAACCAACCTTCTGGATTTCTAATACCAATATCACCTGAATGAAACCATCCATCTTTAATGGTTTCAGCTGTAGCCTCTGGTTTATTCCAATACCCTTTCATTACATTATGTCCACGGATACAAATTTCCCCTCTTTCACCGTCAGGGACTGGAAGACCTTTTTCATCTAAAATGATCATTTCCACACCCCATACTGGATATCCAATCGAACCAGCAATACGAGGTTTATGTGCAACATTAAAACTCGCAACAGGAGAAGTTTCCGACAATCCATATCCCTCCAAGATTTTTACAGGAAAACGTTCTTCAAATTCATTCATCACTTCTACCGGCATGGCTGCACCACCCGTCATAGCATGCTTCACACTAGAAACATCGTATTTTTCACCACCTGGATGATGCAACAAACCGAAATACATCGTAGGAACACCGGCAAAAAATGTGACCTTATGTTTTTCTATTAATTTAAAAACTGCTTCTGGAGTAAATCTAGACAATAACACTACTGTTCCACCGGTAGCTATCGTTGCATTCATGATGACAGTTTGCCCAAAAATATGAAATAAGGGCAATGTTGCTAAAGCAACATCATTCTCATCAATAGGTACTAATTTAGGACATGCATTTGCAGCATTAACAAAGAGATTAGAATGACTCAATTCTGCACCTTTAGGACGGCCTGTAGTGCCCGAAGTATAGAGTATTACCGCTGTGTCATCTGCTGCTGAAGGAAATACTTGATCAGGGTAATCATTCGATGCATTATCCAAAATTGAAAGATTTTTTGACGATTTTGACCAAACCACGGGAACGCCAGCAGCCTCAGCTCCAGATATTGCAGATTGCTCGTAGTCAGGATGGGCAATTAATAATTTGGATTCTGAATCTTCGATATGGTATTGGACTTCATCACTGGTTAATAAAATATTGAGAGGTACTACTGACATACCAGCATAGAGTATCCCAAAATATGACAAAGGGAACTGAATGCTATTAGGGAGCATTACAGCAACATGATCACCTGGATTCAGATCATGGTTTCGTAATGCGTGAGCCAACTTTAAGGATTGCTGGTGAAGTTCTCCATAAGTCATAGCTTCGTCATCAATAATAAGTGCAGTTTTTTCAGAAAATTCAGCAGCGGATGCTTGCAAAATTGTACCTAGATTCAAAGACATTTCTTCCCCTCCAATTAGTAGATGCAGTAATATCAATATATCAAGATCTAAGAAAGAAATTTACAACATCATGAAGTTAAACAAAGATGAGATACCTGATATTGAAATACTTTCTGAACCACAGCTAGTTAAACCGACTGTGATTGCTGCATTCTCTGGTTGGAGTGATGCAGGTGAAGCTGCATCAAGTGCACTACGCTTTTTATCTAAGAGATGGAAGTCAGAATTATTTGCGGAACTCGATCCAGAAGAATATTACGACTTTACGCAGACGCGACCAAATGTAAAAATTGAAAATGGGGAAAGAATCATTGAATGGCCAGCAAATAAATTTTCTTTTTATAGGGCATCAAAAGAATCTCATGATTTTATTTTAATCAGTGGTGTGGAACCTCATATCAATTGGAGGCAATTTGTTAGAAATATTACTAAATTATGCCAAGCATTTGACGTAAATAATTTCATTACACTAGGTGGTTTGCTTGCAGAAGTTAGTCATAATAGGGATATACGCGTGGGAGGATCTGCTACTAACCCAGAACTTTCAAAATTATTAAAGTTTGAATATCCACGTTTACCCGGATATCAAGGGCCAACAGGGATCCTTAGTATACTAAACCAAAGCTTACAAGAAAATGGAATCGAAACTGCTTCCCTATGGGCAAATGTTCCATTTTATATCCAGCGCTCCCCTAACCCAAAAGGTGCATTAGCTCTCTTAAGACATCTAAATAATTCACTTACGTTAGATCTATCACTTCATGACTTAGAGGTTTTTTCTGCACGTTTTGAGGCACAGGTTGCTAAGGATCTTGAACAAAATCCAGAAGCTGCAGACTACGCACGACAAATAGAAGATTATAGTGAGAGAAATGAAGGTGTTTTTGATAATTTTGATGCCAGTAATGAAGATTTACCTGACGCAGAAATTGTGGTGGACGAATTAGAAGAATTCCTTCGTCAACAACGTGAAAATGAAAGTTAATTTAATTTACATCGATTTTAAATTTTTTTGCCACAAACTACACCGACTGTTAGTATGTCCTAGGTAGCAGTTTTGCACCTTTAAGCCGGCCCCGAGAGACCGGAAAGGACGACTGATGGAAATTTTTTTTGCCCAAAATATCTATAGATTTGGATTTTCTTTATTTTCATTAATTTCCCCCTGTAACCGTACAGTAGAGATTAATTAAATGAACAAATCAGACACGCAAAATCTAATTCAACAAGAAGAAACTGTATTAGATGCTGAAGCCATTGGGCGAACTTTAACTCGACTTGCGCATGAAATTGTTGAAGCAAATGCTGGGATACAAGATCTTGTCATCATTGGCATTCAAACAAGAGGAACAACCCTAGCTGACCGTATTGGCACTGCAATTGAACATTTTGAAGGATCAACTCCTCAAATAGGCTACCTCGATGTCACTATGCATCGTGATGATTTTGACCGTGACGGTCTACGAGGAACTCCTCTTCCAACTGAACTACCCAGTATAGAAAGTAAAAACGTCGTTCTAGTTGATGATGTTCTTTATACTGGTCGAACCATTAGAGCAGCAATGGACGCTCTAAACGACTATGGTCGACCTCGTGAAATAAGACTAGCGGTACTGATTGATAGAGGACATCGTGAACTACCTATTAGAGCTGATATGGTGGGGAAAAATATCCCAACATCGAGAAATGATACTGTTAGATTAAATCTACAAGAACATGATGGAAGTGACGCAGCACTAATTAGATATGGTGGTCAGGAAAAATGACTATCGAATCCAATCGTAAACAAATCGATAAGAAAAATGATGCCTTATCACTAAATCAATGGAACCATCATAATGTACTTGATTTAGATGATTTTTCACATACAGAAATTGTCACTGTATTATCTTTGGCAGAACGAATGAGGGAGATTCTAGATCGCAGAATTCCTCGTGTACCAGCCCTAAGGGGGTATACCATTGTCAATCTATTCTTCGAACCTTCAACTCGAACTCGAGCCTCATTTGAATTAGCCGGAAAAATGTTAGGGGCAGATGTAATATCTGTAAGTGCCTCTACATCCTCAATCCAAAAAGGAGAATCATTAATTGACACTGTCCGTACATTACGTGCAATGAGGGCAGATGCAATAATTATGCGACATGAAATGGCAGGGGCACCTTACTTAGCTGCCTCACATACAGATGCCTCTATAATCAATGCTGGAGATGGCGCACATGCACATCCGACGCAAGCTCTTCTAGATCTCTACACCATGAAAAGACACGTCGGAGATCTAAAAAATAAAAAAGTTGTCATGGTGGGCGACATAGCACATTCAAGAGTAGCTAGATCAGATTTATGGGGTTTATCAAAAATGGGTGCACATGTCGTACTTTGTGGACCACCAACTCTACTGCCAAGAGGTCTAGGTGTATCAGAACGTCCAGAACATGCTAAAAATGCACTTCCTTCTGTACAAATTGAAACAGATATAGATAAGGCCTTACGAGATGCACATGTTGTAATGGCATTACGATTACAAAGTGAACGTCAAGAAAATGGACTTCTTCCTTCACTCAGAGAATATGCAGAAAATTACCAAGTAACGAGTACTAGATTGATTAAGGCACAGCCTGATTATTTACTAATGCATCCTGGTCCAAAAAATGAAGGTATCGAAATCGCAAGTGATGTTGCTCGAGGTGATAGATCAATTATTGAAGAACAAGTCACGAATGGAGTAGCAGTCCGAATGGCTCTTCTATATTTGTTATCCGGACGAGTAGAATCTACTCAAATAAGTGAAGGGAATGCACCATGAGCACTCTTGCGATTCATAACGGTAGAGTGATTGACCCTGCTCTTGGGTGGGATGGCATTGCTGATGTTGTCATCGTAGATGGAAAAATTGCAAGGGTTGGCCCAAACGAAGGCGATATGGTAGTAGAAGCAGATAGAATCGATGCTACCGGACTCGTTGTCTCACCAGGATTTATTGATCTGCAAACACATCTCAGAGAACCAGGATATAAATATCAGGAAACAATCAATTCTGGAACATTAGCTGCCGCACGTGGCGGATTTACAACGGTATGTGCGATGCCAGGGACTATTCCACCTATGGACAGTAAGTCAGCGGTAGAATCCGTCCTTAGGGAAGCTGAAGAATCTGCATTAATTCGAGTTTTACCAATAGGATGTATAACTATTGGAAGAAATGGAGAACGTCTAGCCCCAGCCGGAGAATTAAATTCTTCGGGTGTAGTTGCATTGACTGATGATGGCAAGGCAGTAGCCGATCCGAACTTAATGCGGCATGCCCTACAATATTCTACTCAGTTTAATCTTCCTGTCGCACAACATCCTGAAGATCCATCGTTAGTAAAAGGTGGCCAGATGCATGAAGGATGGGTAGCAACACGATTAGGTTTGAGAGGTCGACCAGCAAGTGGTGAAGCCACAATGGTAGCGCGTGATATTGCATTAGCAGAACTTACAGGAGCACATCTTCACATCTGTAATATATCTACTGCCAGTTCTGTTGGACTAGTACGCGCAGCAAAAGAAAGAGATGTCAATATAACTACTTCTGTGACGCCTCACCATCTAAACTTAACTCATGAATTGGTAGCTTTTAATGATTCTTACGAGCAAATTGGCTATAAAACAAACGCAAAAGTTGAACCTCCTCTACGCGAAGAAAAAGACATCGAATCACTAATCAATGCTTTGGCAGATGGTGTCATTGATGCGATTGCAACTGATCATTCACCTGTCAGTGCAATGGAAAAAGACATCGAATTTGATCTAGCCACTCCCGGAATTAGTAGCCTTGAAACTGCTTTTGGATTGTCAATGAATCTAGTACATGAAGGACACCTAGATATTTCTACACTGATTCACAGAATGACTATTGGACCAGTACGAGCATGGAATTTAGACAAACGTGAAAGTAATATTGGTCTTGGGACACTAATGCCCGGTGCTGTCGGAGATGTAGTGGTCATTGATCCAAACTTAGAATGGACTGTAGACTCAGAATCATTCGCTTCTTTAGGCAAAAATACTCCCTTAAATGGTCGTACTCTCAAAGGTTTGGTAATAAAAACGATCTTTTCTGGAAACATAGTAAATGACTTTCTAGGATAAGTTAATGACTCTTAATGAATACACAGAACGCTATCACCAACCATCTGCATATCTAATTTTAGAGGATGGTAAAATTTTCCCAGGGAAAGCAATTGGAGCATACGGTCAAACCTCGGGAGAGGTGGTGTTTTCAACTTCAATGACTGGTTACCAAGAAGCTCTTACTGATCCCTCTTTTCGAGGNCAACTACTAACGATGACTTATCCACTCCAAGGTAATTATGGTACTCATGAAAGTTTTGCCCAAAGTAAAGATATTCAGGTTAGAGGATTCATTGTTAAGGAGTTAACTAATCTTCCCTCACACTGGAAAAGCTCTCATTCATTGGATACATATCTTGAAGAGGCAAATATAACTGGGATTTCAGAAATTGATACACGTGCTTTAACTAAACATCTACGATCACATGGCGTTTTAATGGGAACGATCACACATAATGAAACACCTTCTGATGCGTATGAAAGACTTCGCAATGAACCGAAATATGAAGGTGCTTCTTTCGTAAAAGAAGTTTCAACTGCAAAACAATTTGAGTGGGACATTTCTAGTAAGAACGACCTTGAAAATCATCATGTAGTAGTAGTTGATTTAGGGGTCAAGTACAATATTCTTAATATACTAAAAAAACACCACTGCAGAGTCACAATAGTTCCCTTTCAAACAGACTTCAATGAGATCATTAACCTAGCCCCTGATGGCATCTTACTTTCTCCGGGACCTGGTGATCCTCGGATGCTCGATGATCTAGTTAAAACTACACAAAAACTAATCGGCAAAGTCCCAATTATGGGTATATGTTTAGGACATCAAGTTATTGGACGTAGCTTCGGTGCAAATGTATATAAACTAAAGTTTGGCCATCGTGGAGCAAATCATCCCGTAAAAGATAATGTCAGTGGTGCAGTATATATTACTTCACAAAATCATGGTTATGCAGTTGATGACAAACTAGATTCTGACATTATTGTGACACAAACTCATCTCAATGATGGAACCGTGGAGGCTTTATCACACAAGAATGAGCCTGTATTTACAATTCAATATCATTCGGAAGCTTCTCCAGGACCAAATGACACTGAATTTTTATTTGGGCAATTCGTAAAATCGATGCACGAATATAAATAAAGGAATGTGGTTAGAAGCTATTTATGAAACTTCCAGAAACTCACCACCTATACGAACAAAAAAACCAAGATGATTGGAATTATTTTTTATCATCATCTTCTCAACTCCCTGATTACTGGAATAAATGGGAGGAATATTCTGAAAATTGGCGGATACCAATTCAATTTATTCAACCATTAGGTTTAGAATTTCCTGAACAATTTCATCCCCTACAAAACTTAATGGATGAACTAGCCAATTTCGAGGAGTTAGAAATCCCTCCACTAAACTGGATTCATATGACTTATATCCACGTCGGTTTTCTGAGTCCACTAGATGTTTTATGGTCACAAGTAGAGTCATTCTATGTGAATGCAGCTCCACGTATACGACGAGTTGAGCCTTTCTCTATCGAAATCCGAAACTTGTCAATTTCTGCTGATGGGCGCATTTATATAAATATATTTGATAATGGGGCATATCAAGAATTACGAAATCAAATTAGTTTAGGTGTTCCATTTATAGGTAAGAAAATGAATACACTAGCTAATGAAGTATTTATTCCGACTATGGATATAGCATATACAACTGGTAAAGGAGAGAGAGAAAAGCTTATAAGTAAGTTAGAAAATTATCGTTCGATTGACCTTGGCACAGTAAGTCTTAAACTTATGAAACTTGCACGAGTCCCAATCCAACCACACGATCATTATTTAGATCTAGATATTATAGCTGAAATTCCACTATTAGGCTCTGAACATCGAAAAGGATACCACAACTGAAATCTTCATCACGACCTAACTCTGTTTTAATTATTGGCAGTGGACCTATTGTCATAGGACAAGCAGCTGAATTTGATTATGCCGGAACACAAGCTTGTAAGGCAATGAAAGAGGAAGGAATCAAATCCATACTAGTAAATTCCAACCCTGCAACAATAATGACCGATAACGGAGTTGCTGATGTAACCTATATTGAACCTCTGACTGTACCTGTGCTGGAAAGAATAATAAAAAAAGAACGTCCCGATGCTTTGTTACCAACATTAGGGGGACAAACTGGCCTAAATCTTGCTCGTGATCTTGCGAATGCACAAATTCTAAAAAAATACGATGTTGAACTTCTTGGTTCGAGTTTAGAAACCGTTGAATTAGCAGAAGATCGAGATAAATTTCGTAACTTATTAGAGCAAATTGGAGAGCCGACTCCACATAGCAATATTGTAGAATCCTGGGAAGATGCTATTCAAGCTCGAGAGGAAATCGGGTTACCACTTGTTATACGGCCAGCCTATACATTAGGAGGGACTGGTGGAGGGATTGCTTTTACTGAAGAAGAATATGAGCAAATTATTAAAGCTGGACTTCGCGCATCACCAATCGGACAGGTTCTTGTTGAACAATCACTTTTAGGTTGGAAAGAGCTCGAATACGAGGTGATGCGTGATGGCAATGACACATGCATTACGATTTGTAATATGGAAAATCTAGACCCAATGGGAGTCCATACTGGCGATTCAATAGTAGTTGCACCCTCTCAAACACTCTCTGATCGTGAATATCACATGCTAAGAAACAGTGCACTGAAAATTATTAGAGCATTGGATATTGAAGGGGGATGTAATGTTCAGTTCGCTTTAGCGCCTCGACCCAATATTGTTTCTTGGGACAAATCAGAACAAGATGATGACCCTCCGTATTTTGTTATTGAAGTAAATCCGAGGGTCTCAAGATCATCTGCGCTAGCGTCTAAGGCTACGGGATACCCTATCGCTAGAGTTGCCGCAAAAATTGCAATTGGGAAAAATCTTCATGAAATTTCAAATAGTGTGACCCAAAAAACAACTGCTGCATTCGAACCAGCTCTAGATTATTGCGTTGTCAAAATCCCTCGATGGCCATTTGATAAATTTCAATTAGGCAATCGCAATTTAGGAACACAAATGAAGGCTACAGGAGAAGTTATGGCCATCGATCGTACATTTGAAGGTGCGATTCAAAAAGCTATTCGCTCTCTCGAAATTAGTGACCGTTCCATTCTTTGGGAAAATTCTCAATGGACTGACACCATACCATTCGATGCTACGGATGAGCGCCTTTGGGCACTCTTAGCCGCACTTCGCAGAAATTGGTCTGTAGAAAAAATTTGCAAATCAAGCCAGGTTGATCCCTGGTTTATAGAAAGGTTTGCAAGAATAGTAGAAATGGAACGTCGACTACTTTCTGAAGAATTAACACCTCAGTTACTTTTTGAATCTAAAAGACTGGGTTTTGGAGATAGACAGATTGCTACCCTAGCTGATCATTTACCCGAACAAGTAAGATCTCTACGAGATACATGGGATATTCGACCTGTTTATAAAATGGTCGACACTTGTGCTGGAGAATTTGATGCCCTAACTCCATATTATTACAGTACCTATGAGCAGGAAAATGAAGCAATACCTGAACCGATTGAAAAAATGTTGGTGATCGGCTCTGGTCCTATACGCATTGGCCAAGGCATAGAATTCGACTATTGCTCAGTAAAAGCAGCACAAGCATTACGCTCTGCTGGTATTCAAGCAATATTAGCAAATTCTAACCCAGAGACTGTTTCAACAGATTTTGATACATCTGATCGGCTCTATTTTGAACCATTAGATGAAGAATCTATCCGTGATTTGTTAGAAAATGAAGGTGGCTTATATGGAGACGTCCCTTCTTCTGTTGTTCAATTTGGCGGGCAAACAGCTGTCAATTTGGCTCAAAGCCTCGCTGATTCTGCACTACCTATAGCAGGTTCATCTGCAGATTCAATAGATCTTGCAGAAAATCGAAGTAGATTTGAGGCAATATTATCTGAACTTGAAATCCCACAACCACCTGGTGTAGCTGTAGACAATCTTGAAGAAGCATTAACAACTGCCGATGCAATTGGTTATCCTGTATTAGTTCGCCCTTCATATGTGCTAGGTGGACGAGCAATGGAAATAGTCCAGAATGCAAATGAACTAGTTCATTTTTTTACTGCAGCTATTGCCGAAAAAACTGGTTCCGTATTAATTGATAAATATCTTAGTGGAAGAGAATTTGAAGTTGATGCAGTTTGTGACGGTCAATCAGTATTAATTCCTGGCATTATGGAACATATCGAACGTGCAGGGGTTCATTCAGGAGATTCTATAGCAGTTTACCCTCCTCAGAATCTTTCAGAAAAACATCGTCAAAAAATTGTTGAATATACTATGCGAATGGGCAAAGGGCTTAATGTTAGAGGCCTTATGAATGTTCAATTTGTAATACCCGCCGGCAATAAAGAGACTGAAGTTTTTGTTATTGAAGTCAATCCTCGCTCCTCACGAACCATACCTTTTATCTCAAAAATTACTGGCGTCCCAATGGTTGAACTAGCTGTGAAAGTTAGCTTAGGCGAATCATTGGCTGACCAAGGATACCCAAATGGTCTATGGCCAGAAAGAAATTTAGTTGCAGTAAAAGCTCCAGTTTTTTCGATGTCAAAGTTAACTGATGTAGATACACACCTTGGCCCTGAAATGAAATCAACTGGAGAAGTAATGGGCATAGATCGGACATTTAGTTCGGCCGTAACAAAAGCATTAATTTCCTCTGATTTAGTAATCCAACCAGGAGACAAATTTTTACTCTCACTGTCTAATCAAACAAAAACTGAGGCTATCCCTCTAATTCGAAAAATACATGATGCTGGATGTGAAATCTATGCAACAGAAGGAACATCTGCACTTATAGAAGGTTTGAACATTCCTGTTAAACCCGTCACGAAACTTTTAGCAGGTCATCCAAATGTTGTAGATATAATTCGAAATGGAACAGTTCAAGTAGTAATAAATACTATAGAAGGTGGGCGAGAAGAAATTATAAGAGACGGCTTTCATATAAGGAGAGCAGCTACAGAACAACGAATACCTTGTTTTACTTCACTCGACACAGCAGAGACAGCTATCGGAATGCTATCGGAAACTATTTCATACAATGTTGCTCCATTAATAGAATACCGAGATGGATAATTGATATTGCTAAATTTATCTAAAAAAAAACCAACAGCAATTTTTGATTTAGATGGGACTTTAGTTGACTCATTACATGGCATAGCTCTCGCAATGAAAAAAACATTAGCTGAATTCAATTATGAGGTTAGTGTTGATAATATCCTCCCCCGAATTGGAGCGCCGATGATCGAAGTCGTCGAAGAACTTACGCAAGAAAAACCTGAAGAAATTAAAAAAATTTACAAGGAATACCTCGCGCTTTACCGCAGAGCTTACCTTAGGCAAATCATACCTTTATCTGGTGCAGACAAGTTAATAAATAATTTATATGATAGCCATTTTTCTCTAGCAATTGTGACAAATAAAACAGAGCAAGATGCTCGAAGCGTTATAGAGGCACTTAGTTGGAGTACAAAATTCAAAATCATTGTAGGCAGAGATACTAAAAAGCTGCCAAAACCTCATCCAGAAGGCACTATTTATGCACTAAATAAGTGCAACGCTAACCCTAATGAATCTGTATTTATTGGAGATACAGAATATGACATGGCCGCTGGAAAAAATGCTGGGGTAAAATTTTTAATCGGTTTACTAGGTTCACGCGATGCGACATTATTAGAGGCTGCTGGGGCTAACCAGATCGCAAATAATCTTTGTGATGTTGAAAAAATGTTACTCCCTAATTGAAAGTAGAGATATGCAAAGTTACATAGCAGAAGTTAGAGAAAATTCTCTTCTTTACGGCAATACGCATATTTTGTGGATTAGTAATCCTACAGATANTCCTATGAAACCAGGACAGTTTTTAATGGTCTATATTGGTGACTCGTACGCACCACTTCTTGGTAGAGCTTTATCAATCCATCGATTAAGAAGTAATGGTGAACACAAAGAATTTGCTTTGCTTTTTGAAGTAGTTGGTCAAGGAACAGAATGGTTATCACAGAGGAATCCAGGAGATAAAATTCGCTTTGTAGGTTCTTTAGGCAATGGATTTAAAATTGATCAAAATACACAAAGAACGTTATTGGTTGGTGGAGGAATAGGATGTGCACCATTAATTTGGTTAGCTGATGATCTTTCTTCACAAGGAAAAGATGTCACGCTTTTATTAGGAGCAAGAAGCAAAGAACAAATTTTCCCTCCTGAATTATTACCTCCAAGTGTAGAGATTATAGTTACAACAGAAGATGGAAGCTTTGGTCAAAAAGGACTTTTAACTGATCCTTTTAAAGATCTCTTATCTTGGAGTGATCAAGTTTTTTCATGTGGCCCAAAACCTATGTTTGAAGCACTTCATGTGATAGCACTAGAGAGTGGGTCATCTAAATCAATACAGATATTAATGGAAGAATATATGGCTTGTGGTTTTGGAATTTGTTATTCCTGTGCAGTCTTACCCAAAAAAGGTGGGGTAAAATTAATATGTAACGACGGTCCAATGTTTGATATAAGANAAATCTATGCTTAAAAGAATATTTTTTCTTAACCGAATGAAAATACATCACTTATTTGTTCTAGTAGGAACTTTTGCTGGTTTGCTATCGAGTATATTTTTTTTCACTATCAACCCACCAGTTCTAGGCTGGCTATTCGGCACAGGTATAGGATTAAGTGGAAGTGCTTTTTTTGTAGCGATATTCTCAGGAGAACCATTAGCTGGTAGCACTGGATCAACAAAATCTAATTGGCATTTGGAAGATCTATACCATACAGATAATAATGAAAATTCCAACTCGTAGGATATCGAAAATTTAGACTATCCGATTTAATACAGAACCTAACTCAACATATCGATCTGCTAAAGATCTCATTTCCAAAGAAGAGCTTTGTGCAAAAGCAAACACTTCCACCCTTACACCCCTAGTTTGCACGACCTCAACAGCGCGAGCAAAATCTGCATCTCCTGAAACTACTGCGATCACATCAAGTCCATCTGCCATGGTAAGCATATCTATCGCCATTTCAACATCAAAATTTCCTTTGATTGAACCATCAGCAAACCTTTTTAATGCCTTAGTGACTATTCGATATTCATAAGGAACAAAAGGAGCAACAAACTTCTGTTGCTCTAACGCCTCNATTGGATCATCAGAGACTGGAGAATATGCAGTAGCACGAACGACATCACGTCCTTCACCAATAAACTGCAATAACTTACCCATATTAAGAGGTTTAGAATCTGAATCATGTCCATAAATCAAATTCGGAACATCAACAAACATTCCTAGTCGGGGAAGTTGAGTTGAACGATCTAATTGACCACCTAAAATCAAGAGACCAGCACGTAATTCTTCTAAAATTCTACCTTGCTGAACTACAAGTTCTTTTAATTCAAGAAATTCGGAATCATTAACTATAATCTGATTAGCAGAGGCATTATCAACTTCCAACACATCATCATTAATAGAAATGTCCCGAGATGGTAATTCAGTAGTAGCTAATTTTTCTATATCCTCTGAATTTTCCATAACATTTTCTGAANAATCACTGGCAGATAAATCATCTACATTACTTCGTGAATCCCCATTGATATCGTCTTCTTTATCAATGTCAATATTTTTCGAAGGTCGACGTCCAGCAATAATCGACTCTGTGTCATTTTCTATATCATTAGAATTATCATCGATCATATTCTTGCCTCTTCACCTGCAAATTGCAAAACTGAACACCTCGAGGCGACTTGCTCGGCAATACCAATGAACGAATCAGCGATTATTGAATTAGGTTCTGAAACAACGATAGGAACTCCTTCATCACTGCCTTTTCGGACAGAACTATCCAAGGGTAATTCACCTAGAAATTCAATCCCTAATTCTTCCGCTGCTTCACGTGCTCCACCTTGGCCAAAAATATCACCAGACATATTTTCAACGATACCGAATATTGGAACGCTCAAACGATCAAACATACCAACAGCTTTACGGGCATCTTCAATTGCCACTTTCTGTGGACTTGAAACTATAACTACTCCGGCAATTAACGCATCTTGCGCCATAGTCATCGATGCATCTGATGTACCAGGAGGTAAATCAATTATCAGATAGTCAATATTTTCCCATTGTATATCGCGCATTAATTGTCTAACACCGGAACCTATCATAGGCCCTCGCCAAACCACCGGAGTACCTTGGGGTAAAACAAAACCTATAGAAGCAGCTAAAATTCCATGAGCTTCAATGGGATGTAATCCAACATTACCTTCAGATTGAATCCCTTCTGTAATGCCAAGCATTGTAGGAATATTAGGACCAGTAATATCAGCATCGATAATGCCGACTTTGGCACCAAGCTTAGCTAATGCNACAGCTAAATTTGTAGAAATAGTGGATTTCCCTACCCCACCTTTATTAGAGCCCACCGCAATAATGTTCTTAACTCCATCAATTGCAGAAGGTCCACCTTCGCGAGAAACAGTACTACGTACTTCAGCACCCCAATCTATTTCGATTTCTTTAATGTCAGATAAATTAGCTAGAGCAGATCTAACATCTTGATCTAGCGTTTCACGTAAAGGGCAAGCAGGAGTTGTGAGTATCATCGAAAATGTAAGTTTCCCGGAATTAAACTCAACATCGCGAACCATGTTTAAACTAACTATATCTTGATGTAACTCAGGATCATTAACATTGCTTAAGGTAGCAATTATCATCTTCGTATCTGTCACACCTACTCCTTCACACAGAGGAACTATCTATCACAAAACATTATTCAGTGATAGTGATCTGGAATATCCAAAATCAAATCATTGAGTCTTTCATAAGACAACAACAACAAATTAACTAACCAAATTATAACTGCCGATTTACGGAGGAAAAACCAATTGGAAAAATTTTTATACTCATGCATCTTAAACTTGACTAGGTGTCCGTATAAGATGCATAATTGTGTTAGCACATGCACATATTTAACAATGTGAAAGTACCATTGTGCTGGTTTCAATTAGAATAGTTATCCTTTGGGCATGGGATGATTATTTGTTAGTTTAAGGAATGAGCTAATGAGTCACGCAAAGACTCCAGTCAAAACAGTAAAAGTCAAAAATACAAAGAAAAAATGTGTCCACCATTGGATTATTGGGACTCCGAGTGGCCGAGAAAGCATTGGTAACTGTAAACATTGTGGAACAAAAAAAACTTTCCCAAATTCTAATGAGAGTGTTATGTGGGAAAAAACAAGCACTTTGCGTAATGACATACGACAGGCAGAACGCTTCTCACGTCCATCAGAAATTCTTTTATCGGATGAATCATAATATTCATCCAGCATTAATGCTTAGGCCTAATGCATAGGCAAAAAGAAACTCTACCAGAAAAGTAGTTCCCAAACATAGTTCAATTTTATGTATGCACTATACGTATTTGTTTTCTACATGTACGCTTTTCTTGTTGAGGTAGGTAACACGCCTAATGGACTTAAGAGTTAATCTTGCAAAAGAAAGTAAATTCGACCTCCATCTCCAAAATCCTGTTATGACAGGATCGGGAACATTTTCTAACGGAATTGAATTAGCGAAAAAATTTAATGTCAACGAGTTAGGTGCTATCGTATCCAAAGGGACTACACTTCGCCCACGAAGAGGTAATCAAACTCCACGGACCCATGAAACAGCCTCTGGGATGATAAATGCGATTGGTTTCCAAAACATCGGTATAAATTCCTTGATCAATGATGTTGCGCCTATTTGGGATAAATGGGAGATTCCTACGATTGTCAATATCATGGGTGATACAGTCACAGATTATGGACTTTTAGCTGAAAAACTTGATAACGTTCCAGGTGTCTCAGCTTTGGAGGTAAATATATCTTGCCCGAATGTAGATGCTGGTGGTCTTGAGTACGGTCAAGATCCTTTTATGGCAAGCGATGTAATAACAATCGTAAGAAGTCATACTTCACTTCCAATAATTGCAAAACTAACCCCTAGTGTAAGTAATATACAACCGATTGTAGAAGCTGTTACACAAGCTGGTTCACAAGCTATTACAATTTCAAATACTATCCCTGCGTTAGCCATAGATATCATTGAACGTAAGCCTGTGATTGCAAACGGTTTCGGGGGGCTTTCAGGACCAGCAATTAAACCGATCATACTGCGCCTAGTTTGGCAAGCTGCTCTGGTTTCTAAAATTCCAATAATTGCTTCAGGAGGAATTTTTTCTGGAAAAGATGCTATTGAATTTATTATGGCAGGGGCATCTGCAGTACAGGTCGGCACAGCAACTTTTTTAGATCCTTTTGCCCCATGGAGGGTCATAGAGGAGATCAAAGCATGGTGTTTAGAAAATGAAATCGACAGTATTTCTGAATTAGTTGGAGCTGCGCAAGATGTACACTAATATGTAGATACTAATACATAGACTATCAAAAACGTTTATAGTAGTATCCGATTTTTCGGGGTGTAGCTCAGCCTGGCAGAGCGCTGCGTTTGGGACGCAGAAGCCCTCGGTTCAAATCCGAGCACCCCGACCACTATTTTGAAAGTAGAGCATAATGCCAACCGGAACTCCTAGCTACATTCTTATTGTCAGAATCATTTCTGTTCTGGGAATGTCTTTTTCTTTAGCAATAGGTTTATTGGCTCTAATAGGAGGATGGTTATTGTCAGCAACTTTATCGTTTATCTGTTTTATTCCATCATTAGGACTTCTACTTATAGTAGAAAAAAAATGGGCAGAACAACCCGACTACTCCGATATAGAATAATCACTCAAAATAGTTCGAATTTTAACGGTAATTATTTCATGTTCAGATTCTGCCGCTACTATTTTCTGTACAATATCAAACCCAGTTACTACTTCACCAAAAGCTGTATATCTTCCCCTTAAATGTGGAGCATCCGATAACATTATAAAAAATTGAGACCCATTCGTATTAGGCCCAGTGTTAGCCATACCTACAATTCCGATATTAAATTCTGTATCAGAAATTTCATCAGGAATTCTATATCCAGGACCACCTTTACCATTACGATCAGGATCACCTGTTTGGGCAATAAAGTTAGGTACAATCCTGTGAAATACACATCGATCATAAAATCCTTCTTTTGCAAGAAATGCAAAATTATTTACTGTAATAGGGGCAATAACTGGAAATAATTTTATTACTACACTACCAATATTGAAAATGACATCCGCATAGTAGTCTAATGACGGATCGATAGTGATAGCCGGAGAATTTGTATAACTAGGTGTAATAGCTCACATCATTTCTCTAAAATTTCAATTCCAAGTATTTTTTCAGCATCTCCAAAATTTGGTCGAGTAGGATCTCTGGACTGTAAATTATCTAACACACTTAAACCAGATTTAACTTCACCAAAAACAGTAAATTCATTGTTGAGATGGGGTGTGGGTCCTAATGTGATAAAAAATTGAGATCCATTAACTGTCCCTGTCGCATCACGTGCCATTGACAATGATCCTCTAGAAAATCTCAACCCATTTGTTTCAGAGGGAAGAACATAACCAGGCGAGCCATATCCTTCACCTGTAGGATCACCAGCTTGAGCAACAAAACCAGGGACCACTCGGTGAAAAATCAAATCATCATAAAATGAATTTTGAGCTAAAAATATAAAATTATTAACAAATTCTGGTGATTCTTTAGCAAATAAATCAATTTTAATTATGCCCGATTCCAATCGTAAAATTGCCTCATATCTAATCTGTGTATCTATAGTCATTTCAGGAGGTAATTCGTACCACCGCACGATTACATCTTCTGAAGCATTTGCTGTGTTATCTTTAGATTCAGTTAACGGTACCGAACTAGAGCTTGAAGAGGTCTCTTGATCTATTTCTGGAGGACCTAATAGAGAAGTAAAAATTATTCCACCTAAACTGAGAACCATAAATATAATCCCAATAAGAAAAAAACTCTTGATATGCCTTTGCATAAACCCCATAGGGCCAGAAAACTCTATTGGCCCTGCTTCTTCAATAGTTTGTGTACGTATTTCTCTCCGACGAGTTTGACGCTGTCTTCTTTGTAATTGGCGACGTTGGTTCCTGCGATTAGTACTCACGGGAAATATTACTCCTTGTATATATCTATATTGATTCTAGAATTTTAACTGTGTCAGCTTTTTATTAAGTTAATTAATTATATAAAACCTTAACCCTTTGAGTGAATTTATCTGCACCAAATCTTAATACCCAATAAGATCATTTATACATAGAACCATTATCCTGATAAATCAGCAAAAAAAGAACCCACATCTTCTGAAAATAATTTAGGTTGTTCTAATGCAGCAAAATGTCCTCCTGCATCTAATTCAGAAAACCTAACAAGATTATAGCGATCTTCTATCAATGAAATTGGAGCAGTCCAGGGTTCTTTCGGATAGCGTGCATATGCTGTAGGAATTTCAACTTTACTTGCTAAATAAGATCTATCAGATTTTTTCGCCTCATAATAAATCCTAGATGAGGATAAAATAGTCCCCGTCAGCCAATAAACCATTACATTTGTTAAGATAGCATCTCTACTAAATGTTTCCCAAAGATTTTCTCCATGATCTGACCAAACCCAATATTTTTCTAAAATCCATCCTAAGAGACCTATCGGAGAATCATGTAATGCATATGCTAAAGATTGTGGTCGTGTCGATTGTATATGGCTATACCCAGTTTCAATATCACGGAAAATATCTTGTTCTTTCAAAAACAAATGCTCTTCAGCTGTCAGTGATTTTTTTTCAATAGAAATATTTCTATTAACAGGTATAAAATTTAAATGTAATTTTAGTACTGCCTCAGGGTGTAGCAATGATAAAGCTGATCCGACAATCGCTCCCCAATCCCCTCCTTGAACACAATATTTTTCATACCCTAACGACTGCATCAAACCATGCAATCTCTCCGCAATTTCACCTGGATGCATCCCGCGAGTATTCGGTTGATCAGAAAATCCAAAACCGGGCAATGAAGGAACAACAACATCGTATCCTGGAAAATTAGTACTACCATTTTGCAATAAAGGTGCAGCTTGTAAAAATTCAACGAAAGAACCTGGCCATCCATGAATAAGCAATATAGGGATTCTTTTTTCTACAGCAGGACCAGTATATAAAACTGCATGGAGCTCTTCAGAATTAATAGGTACTCTAATATGCGCTAATTTGTTTAACTCACCTTGGTGATAAAACCAATCATATTCTCTACGCCAATATGTAACTAAGTCTCTTAAGACAGCATCATTAGTTCCAACTTCCCAGCCTTGATCAATTTGTATGTCTGTCCAACGAGCAGTATCGATACGCCTGTGCAAATCATTAATTGCGCGCTGACTAAATTCAATTCTAAATGGAGTAACAGGCATTGACATATCGCTAACATTTAGAGCATAAAAATTAATATAATTTGGTGACCCCACGGAGAATCGAACTCCGATTTCGAGGTTGAAAACCTCGCGTCCTAACCGTTAGACGATGGGGCCGCTGAAATATTCTCTAATGATATTCCAATGTGAAAGGATACCAATGAACGACATAAGTTTCAGGTTTGACCTTCATAAAATTTTAATTTAATAAAGATTTTTATCAAAAAGTCCATTTTTTTAAGATCTACTTCTAAAAAAATTAACTTACCCCCTCCCTTCTAGCAAATAACTCGATATATTCTATAGATACGTTTCAGCTTGGGAGACAAATATGACTACACAAGATACACAGGGTAAAAAAGATCAGCGAACAGTAGTTGAGGAATTTTTAAATCCTTCTCAAGGTTATTCAGCAGTTGGCTACCAGTTGCTCCTGAGATTAAGAAGTGAACAATTACCTGGGATGCTAGGTAAGATTACGACTGCACTTGGAAGTGCAGGTGCTAACATCATGGACATTGACATTCGAGAGGCACAATCAAATTATATGATCCGTGATTTTCGAGTGCTTTGTGAAAATGAAGAACATGCAAAAACAGTATCAGAAACAATCGCAGCCTTGGATGATGTAGAACTTGAGCTAGCATCTGACAGAACTTTTCAGTTACATCGAAAAGGTAAAATAGCCATCGAGAATAAAGTACACATTCGGACTAATGCTGAATTAGCTCATGTCTATACACCTGGTGTAGGTAGAGTTTCAATGGCAATTCATGACAATCCGGATGCAGTTTGGGCACTGACCATAAAATCCAATACTGTTGCTATAGTTTCTGATGGTACTGCTGTACTGGGGCTTGGTGATATAGGTCCAGAAGCAGCAATGCCTGTCATGGAAGGCAAGTCAATGCTCTTCAAGTCATTTGCAGACATAGACGCATGGCCTTTGTGTTTAGATACCAAAGACACTGACGAAATAGTTCAAATTTGCAAAGCAATTGCTCCAACTTTTGGTGGAATCTTACTAGAAGATATTTCCGCACCAAGATGTTTTGAAATCGAAGAGAGGCTTCAATCTCTTGATATCCCTGTATTCCATGATGATCAACATGGAACTGCAGTAGTAGTTCTTGCAGCATTAATGAACAGTCTGAAAATTATTCAAAAAAGACCGGAAGATCTGAAAGTCATAGTACTTGGAGTTGGAGCTTCAGGCGTGGCATGTTCAAAAATTATGATGAATTATGGAGTAAAAAATGTAATAGGTTTTGATCGCACAGGTGCAATCTACCAAGGTCGAGAAAATTTAAATTTTGCAAAAGAATGGTTTGCAGAAAATACTAACCCTGAAGGCTTTGATGGAACTATCGAAGAGGCAATGGACGGTGCCGATCTATTCTTAGGTCTTTCTGGCCCTCATCTTGTTCAACCTGAATGGATTACTAAAATGTCAAGTGATGCCGTTGTTTTTGCACTTGCTAACCCAGTACCGGAAATTCTACCTGAAGAAATCCCTTCTGGGGCAGCACGTGTCGTTGCTACTGGAAGATCTGACTATCCCAATCAGATCAATAACGTACTTTGCTTCCCAGGTTTGTTTCGAGGAGCACTCGACGCACACGCACGTAATATTACAGAAGAAATGAAAATTGTTGCTGCTCGAGCGATTGCCGATGTAATTCCTGACAATCAACTAAGCGAAGAATACATCTTACCTTCAGTATTTAATCAAGAGGTCGTTGAATCTGTAGCAGAAGCAGTCCGACAGGAAGCTATCCGATCAGGAGACACAAGAGAGTTTGGGCCAAGGATATACGTTTAGACGAGGCATCGCCTAACCGTACCTTTCCTCAATCCATGGGTCGCCGTGCATATGATAGCCATAAAGCTCCCAGAAGCCAGGACGATCTTGAGCGACAAATTCTATCCCACTAACCCATTTCGCACTTTTCCAAAAATATAAATGGGGAACCATTCCCCTTAAAGGTGCTCCATGTTCTGGCGTCAACGGTTCCCCATTATGAGTATGCACTAGTAGCACATCAGGACGATCTAATTCAGAAATCGCCAAATTTGTTGTATACCCACCGTAAGAATGAAAAATGACGTACCGTGCTTCAGGTAATGGATCTGCAATTTTCAAAATTTCTGAAAATTGCACTCCTACCCAATCATTATCATATTTACTCCACGTGGTAACACAATGAATATCTGTACGCATATTAACCTGAGGTAAAGACATGAAATCTTCCCAGGAAAATGATATTTCTTGAGAAACTAAACCACCAATTTGGAATTGCCAAGTACTAAGATCGATACTAGGAATAGCGCCATAATGAAGTACAGGCCAATTTTCAACCAATCTTTGACCTGGTGGTAAACGGGGCCGACCATCAGGAAGTAATTCATTATCGTTCGTGGCATTACCAAATAATCCAAATGTCACGTAGTATAACCTTCCGTATAATAAAATATGTTCATTCAAAATTATAGCAAGAGTTCATTATGCACATCTATAGAAACACCATAGTGAAAATACGTAAATAATACGATGCTGAAAAAAAATTTCTTTGAGAATCTACGTAATAGAAACGACTTCAAACTAAAACTTTCGATTACTTTAACTGTGATATTCATAGATCAAATTACAAAAATTTTAATTCGCAATTTTATTGATGAAGGTGATACATGGCCAGCGAATTTCAATCTTCTATATATTTCACATATTGAAAATACTGGAGCCGCATTCGGAATTTTTCAAGGATATACTAACTTACTAACAATCATCACTTTTTTGACATTACTAGGAATTCTCTACTTTATGTTAAAAATAAGCTTTACTTCTCACTGGCAAAATTTGGGACTAACATTCATTTTAGGTGGAGCAATAGGTAATTTCCTAGATAGATTAATTAGAGGGTCAGTTACAGATTTTATTGACCCTATATATTACCCAGCATTTAATATTGCGGATTCTTCAATAGTAATAGGTACTGGATTAATTCTTTTATTTGCTATTGTTGATAGGAATAGTACTGAATGCGTTAAAGAGCAATAAATGACTGAATACAAAGATATTATAGTTAAGCAAAGTAATAGGCTTGATAAAGCAATTGTTCTAAGTATGCCTGAATTATCTCGATCTCAAGTTCAACGTATTATTGATAATGGTGGAGTTAAAATCGAAGGTGAAATTAATACTAAAGCCAGTTCACAAATTCCCGCAGGAACTAAAATATCTGTCACGGAACCTAGATCACCTTCATCCAATTTAATCGCGAAAAAAATACATTTAGATGTAATTTATGAAGATGAACAAATATTAGTACTAGACAAGCCGGCAGGAATCCTTGTTCATCCTAATAAAGAATCAGAAGGAACTACCTTAATAAATGCAGTACGCGCACAATATCCTGAAATTAGTCTCCTTGGCAATTCCAACCAAGGAGGTATAGTCCATCGATTAGATCGTGATACTAGTGGGGCGATTGCATTTGCAAAATCAGCTGCGGCACATCATCTCCTACAGGAGCAATGGAGAAAACGAACAACATTTAAAAGCTATCTCGCTGTAGTAAGTGGCATATTACAACATAGGAAGGCAAAAATTGAGACTCATCTAGGTCCAGATCCAAACGACCCACGTAAACAAGCTGTCATAGAGCAGGGCCGAATGGCGAAAAGTGAGTATCAAATTATTGAGGAGTACGGTAATCAGGCAGCTTTAGTTGAAGTTCAAATTTTTACTGGACGTACCCATCAAATTCGAGTGCATATGTCAGCAATAGGAAATCCAATCATAGGTGATACTTTATACGGAACAGCTTCAATTTACATCTCAAGACAAGCCCTGCATGCTTACCGTTTAGGATTTTCTCTTCCGTCTAATGGTGAATGGAAAGAATTTATGGCACAAATCCCTTCTGATTTGATCAAGCTTATTGAAACTTACCGAAAAATTCACGAAACAAAACCAATACTAGCGTTTTAAGTTTAAGGAAGTGTAATGCAAGAAACAGAAAAAATTAGAGTTCGCTTTGCACCAAGTCCTACAGGTGATCCACATGTTGGTGTAATAAGACAAGCATTATGGACTTGGTTATACGCAAAAAAAATGGACGGTCAATTTATACTTCGTATTGAAGACACTGATCAAACACGCTATGTCGAAGGTGCAGTAGAACGAATACAAAATTCTTTAAAATGGTTGGGTATCAAATGGGATGAAGGACCTGATATCGGAGGACCATATGGGCCATACTTTCAATCACAGCGTAAACATTTATACAAAGATGCAGCAGAAAGACTTATCGAAGATGGATTCGCATATCGATGCTTCGCAACGCCTGACGAATTACGTGAAATGAGAGAGAAGCAACAGGCTGCAAAACTTCCACCAAGATATGATGGCCGCTATCGGAACTATCCAAAAATTGATGCACAAAAACGTGCAGCAGCTGGTGAATCTTGCGTGATAAGATTTGCGATGCCACAAGAAGGTTCTACTTCTTTTTCAGACTTACTACGCGGTGAAATTACATTCGAAAACAAAGAACTCGATGATTTTGTAATCCTTAAATCGGATGGGTTCCCTACTTATCATCTAGCACATGTTGTTGACGATACAGCGATGAAAATATCACATGTTACACGTGGAGAAGAATGGATACCCTCAACCCCTCGGCATGTTCAATTATTTAATGCTTTGGGATATAAAATTCCTACATGGGTTCATGCACCTGTTATTTTAGGGCCAGATGGTGGAAAATTGTCAAAACGTCATGGAGCAAAATTTGTCTTAGAATACGCTGAAGAAGGATATCTTTCAGATGCATTATTTAATTTCCTAGCCATTACTGGCTGGGCTTTAGACGACCATACAGAAATTTTTTCACGTAAACGTCTTACTGAAGTATTTGATTTAAAAGACTTAAGTAAAAATCCTTCGGGGTTCGATCAGACGAAACTAGAATGGATGAATGGGCTTTATCTAAGAGAAATGGAGGAAGATGATCTTGTCAGTATTTTTGTACAACGCCTTGAGCATGATTTACCAGCAGAAATCCCCCGCCCAATAAATTGGGCTTTAGTAAAAGAACTAACCCCACTGGTAAGAGAACGGATAAAACTGTTATCGGAGTTGAGTTCTTTAGTCGGATTCTTTTTTACTAGTGATATACCCACTCCAGCAACAGAGGAATTTTTAACCAAAAAATGGAAAGATCGTTCAGGTGATGCTTCAGAAGCGCTAAAGTTTACTGCAAACGATTTAGAACCTTTAATAGATTGGAATGCTGAAGATATTCAACAAACAATGCGCAATACTGCTGAAAAATTAGAAACTCGTGCTGGAGATTTTTTTTCTCTTACACGGATAGCCGTCACCGGCACGCGTGTTTCACCTCCACTTTTCGAAAGTATGGAAATTATCGGCCAAGAATTATGTATCAATAGAATTCGTAGAGCATCCAATTCGCTTAGGAATACTACTGACAGCTAGAATAGAATATCATTTTGGGGACTCGTCTAATGGTAGGACAGCGGATTCTGGATCCGTAAGTCGGGGTTCGAATCCCTGGTCCCCAGCCATTTTTTCATTACCTTTTGAAACTTTGATCACTACCTTAGATGATTCATACTTGAAAATTAGATTTTCATTATTTTCTAATCTCTAACATAACTCCCGTAGAATAGTTCAATAATGAAATTCACTACCCGAATCATACAAGTCAATATTGGACTAATATTCTTTGGCATCGGCCTTGCTGCAATGTTACAAGCACAATTAGGATTGGGGCCTTGGGAAGTATTACATCAAGGAATCGCAGATCAATTTTTTTATTCAATAGCTATATTCAATCTAGAAGTAGATCTGAGTAGTGTTGGAGTAGTAGCCATATTCGTAAGCGCGATTGTTATGGTTCTTTGGATCCCCCTTAAGGAAAAACCAGGCATTGGCACAGTCTTAAATGCAATCATAATTGGAATAACAATTGATTTAGGAGTTTATTTTTTCCCTGAGCCTAACTCGATATTCTGGCGTTCTCTAATGATGATATCTGGACCTGTTTTAGTTGCATTAGGTTCAGTTATTTACATTAGTACAGAACTCGGTCCAGGACCTAGAGATGGACTTATGACAGGAATTGCAAGACGTGGATTCCCTATTGGTATAGTGCGCACTGGAATTGAAGGAACGGTACTAATTGCAGGAATTTTTCTAGGTGGGAATATAGGAGTTGGAACAATCTGGTTTGCGTTTGGAGTTGGACCAATGATCCAATTCATTGCAAGATACTCTAATTCACCCACATTAAACACAATACAAAAATAATTTTATACCGATATATCAAGTAAAAAATTAGCTAAACATGTCTAATTCATTTTGAACTAGAACATTTTTGTCGATAAGTTGACGCAAGTGAGATATATATTCTGGGCCGATGCCACAACAACCACCTACAATTTGTGCTCCATTTTTACTCCATTGCAATACTTCAATTCCATATTCCTCAGGAGTAAGGTCACGTAAATCTCTCAAGTGATATCCATCACGTTTCCATTTCTCAGAAATAGGTGTGAAGGCATTTGCATATCCTCCAACCAGATGATTTGTTTTGCTACGCAGAGATGCAATTGCATTTCCAACCACTGTCGTATCACAACAGTTTATAAGTACTGCCTCTACTGGTATTTTACTGATCGCTGACAAGGCTTCATCGAGTGTTTCGCCACTTCTAAGAAGTCCATCTGCATCATCTCTCAAAGTCCACGACACCCACACTGGTTTCCCAAATTTAGCTGCAGCTGTAGCGGCTGCGGCTGCTTCGCTAGCACTTGACATAGTCTCGCACAAAAACAAATCCACACCTAATGCCAAGTAACTTGCAATTTCATCATATTCCTCAAGCATCAAATCAAATGGCTGATCATTAGCTTCATAACTTGCAATTAAAGGAGGTAAGCAGCCTGCAATTCGTATTTGTGAATCCACAACACGCGATCGGGCATCATTAGCTAATTCAACGGCTATCCCAGTCATTTCATCAAGTTTATTATCTAAACCTAACAATCCAAGGCGATATCGTGTTAGCGAGTAGTTCCAGGTCGTAATAATTTCTGCCCCTGCATAAATGAACTCTACATGCACATCTCGTACAACT
Source organism: Chloroflexota bacterium (assembly GCA_002716405.1). GTDB lineage: Bacteria > Chloroflexota > Dehalococcoidia > UBA2979 > UBA2979 > UBA6955. The sequence continues at coordinate 29,293 of PBBA01000005.1, forward strand.
TCTGGGGACTTAATAAGAGCTTGGCCTGCATTTTTGGAATCGGGATTCAAACCTCTTGCACGAAGCTCTTGGCCCATTCCACCATCAATTAATAAAACCATGTACTTATCCTATTGAATGATTTAAGCCCTTACTAGTCACAAAGTTTCTTATATGAATTCGACAATATGGATAATTTTATAGGGACTTGTCAAAGGCTTCCTTAAATTTCTGTACCAGCAATATATGTTCATTCACATTAGATAAGTTTTCACCCATCGTATTTACTGACAAATGTGAAATACCGTTCTCTATCCATTGGTGGGCTTCAGTAATTGTGTCATCGAGAGCACGTCCAGCAATATTGATCCGTGCTTCTACACCAATTGATTTTGGATCTCTACCTGCATCGTTCGCTGATTCATAAATTCGTTCCAATCCATTTGGCAATTCAGATGGCGATTGATATTGAGGGAACCATCCATCTGCCATACGCCCTAAACGATCAAGAACTACAGGAGACATTCCACCGAACCAAATAGGAATTGATTTTTCTGGCAATGGATTAAGACCTGCATCATTAATTTGATCAAAATCACCAATAAAAGAAACTAAAGGTTCCGTCCAAAGACGTCTAAGTAAAGTTATTTGCTCTTCAATCCGGCGCCCTCGAATATGAAAATCTTGTCCTAAAGCTTCATATTCGACTGGATTCCATCCAACACCTATTCCCAGGCGTAGTCGACCACCCGATAATATATCAATTTCTGTAGCTTGTTTTGCCACTAATGCAGTTTGGCGTTGTGGAAGAATAATAATTCCAGTTACGAGTTCCAAATGTTTTGTAATTGCGGCTAGATAGCCAAATAAAACAAAAGGTTCATGGAACATTGACTCATGATCATACTTCCCTGTAAAGCCTCCTGTACGTGATCTGTTAGCACCTAAAACATGATCATATGCCAATAAATGTTCATATCCTGTAGCTTCAACGGATAATGCATAGGTACGAATATCTTCAGGAGTAGAGCCGATTTCCGTCTGAGGAAAAACAACACCTAATTGCATTATTCACTATTTCCAGGTTGTTTGACTACTCGAATATAAGGTAATGGAGATTCCCAACCATCGGTATATTTTGTTTTCGCATCTTCATCGGAAACTGATGGAAGAATGATTACATCATCTCCATTTTTCCAATTAGCTGGAGTAGCGACTTGTTCTTTTGCCGTAAGCTGCAATGAATCAAGTAATCGTAGTATCTCTAAAAAATTACGACCAGTACTCATAGGGTAAGTCAATGTTGCCTTGATTTTTTTGTCAGGCCCTATAAGGAAAACTGAGCGGGCAGTGGCATTATCGGCAGCAGTTCTACCAGTAGAAGTATCTCCAGCATCAGCAGGAAGCATATCATATAGCTTAACAATATCTAAATTTGGATCTCCAATAAGAGGGTAATTTACTTTGTACCCTTGAGAAGATTCAATGTCTTTTGACCATGTTTCATGATCGGTCACACCGTCTACACTCACACCTACAATTTTACAGTTTCGTACAGAAAATTCTGGTTCTAAAGCGGCAACAGCACCTAACTCAGTTGTACATACTGGTGTAAAATCTTTTGGATGAGAGAACAATAATGCCCAACCATCTCCAATCCAATCATGGAATGAAATAGAGCCTTCAGTCGTATCAGCGACAAAATCAGGTGCCACATCGTTTATTCGTAAAGCCATTCTAACCTCTCGATCAATTTTTTAGAGTTGGTATAAATATACACTATTTTGTTGAGTAAGAAAGTCAAGATTTATAAAATTATTATAAGAGATCAGATGTCCATGTTGTTTTGGCGGTTTTTTGTAAGGATTGTTCCACATCAGCACACATCGCGTAAAAAGCACCTATCTGTACTATATCTGTCATGGTATTACTGGTTCTACTGATTCCTCTAATTTCTGTTTTGTGTTTATCAATATAACCCCAGTAGGCCCCAGCATTATCAGTTACGAGATGTGTAACCCAAGCCTGCAATGGCATATAGAACCATTCTGATTCTCGCACTAATTCATCCAAACGATCTGAAGCGGCAAGAGATTGTAAAACATCACCTGGAAATTCTTGCACAAGTTGATGTGCAATCTGTTGAATAGCTGACCAATAAAGCACACGAACAGGACGTAAACCATCAGAAATGATTCTCTCAATGTCGTAACTACCTTCATTTACCATTTCAACCACCTATTACTTTTTACTTGATAGTATTGGTGGAATAAAACCACCTATTAACTCTGATAATCTTTGTGCGAAATCTATCGTCGTCCTGTCACCAAGATAAGGACCAACGATTTGAATTCCAACTGGCATACCAATTTCAGAACATCCTATAGGTGCAACGGTAGCTGGTAAATGAGCCATAGTCGCCATACTAATCCAACCCAACTGCTCCCAATATGATCTTTCTTCACCATTAACCAAAATTTTTCTCGAATCTTTAATCGGCAATGCATCATTTTGAGTAACACTAATAGGATTATGTTCTGGTGCAGTGATGGATGTCACCGGCATCAACATTATGTCAAATTCATTAAAGAAATTACTCCATTCAGCACGAATTTGATGACGACGTTGATTTAAAATCAGCCAATCACGATGACGTATGGCAGCACTTCGAAAACGATTTGCACCAATATCTAATTGCTCAAGTCCAAGCTCATCTTCTTTAACCCCAAGAGTCTGTAAATATTCATAAGGCATTTCCAATCCTGTTCCAGCCATCAGTAATGAAAAATAGATACGATAAATCTCTTCAAAAATTCCTATTGCTGGCCTGGCCGTTTCATCAACTGCAATACCATTACTACGTAAGGTTTCTACAGTCATTCTCAACTTTTTGGAAACAGCATCATCTACAGGAAATAGAGGATCATCCAACCACGCAGCAATACGATAATTAGATAATGAGGTGTGTCGAGGATTGGGTAGATCCAATTGCCATGCCTCAGAATGATGGTATTCAGGACCTGCTATTATAGATAAAGCTAAATCCAAATCCTTAGCGCTCCGTGATAGAGGGCCTACTACAGATAGATCATCTTGTATTTGAGGTGAAGGTAAAGGCTTTATTTTTGGAATGATTCCCAATGTAGGTTTATGCCCGTACACACCACAATAATGAGCAGGAGTTCGGATAGAACCTCCTATATCACTCCCCAACTCTAAACTAGTCAGATCTGTAGCTAGTGCTGCTGCTGAGCCACCAGAAGAGCCCCCAGGCGTTTTCGTTAAATCCCATGGGTTAGAAGTTATACCATACACATCATTGTATGTTTGGACGTCACGTCCATACTGTGGACTATTTGATAATCCAAATACTATTGCACCTTCCTGTATTAATGCTTCAACAGATGGTGAATTCACCGTACCGATTCGACCTATATTCCTGCTATCCCCTTCAATCCAAGGAAAATTTTTAACTTCAATCAACTCTTTAACTGTCATAGGAAGGCCATGCAATCTACCCCAATTTTCACCTTTCACTATCGCTGCATCAGCTGCTTCAGCCTGTTTAATAGCTCGTTCAATATCAAGGTATACTATAGAATTGATTTCATTGACGTCATATTTTTCAATACGCAACAAATAATATTCCAAGAGTTCTCGAGAACTAATTATGCGTTTTTGAAGTGCCTCGATTAATTCACTTGCAGAATTATATTCGATCTTATCCATAGAACGTCACCACATAAAATGCTACAAAAGATCCAGAGTATTACCTTCGAATCTACTTTCTAAATATAGATACACGAAGTAGATTATCAGAAAGCATTAACAAAAGGAGATGCAAAATGGACTTTTCAATTCACTCAATTAATGATTATCACATTCACTTTACACAAGAAGCATTAAATCAGGTAGCTGACTCTATAGAGAAACTAACCCTAGAAGAAATGCACTTTCGACTTCATGAAACTTCAAACTCAATTGCTTGGGATGCTTGGCATATTTTTAGAACCGTCGATAATTTGATACATTTTTTATTCGAACGTGATGCTCCAGTATGGATCCAACAAAACCTATGGGAAAAATGGAACTTACCAAGAATTGATCAGGGAACAGAAATGACACCAGCAGAAGCTTACGCAATGCAATTTCCTCCTGGAGAACAATTAGCACAGTATGGAAGAGATGTACTCACTGCTGTAATTCCCAGAATAGAAAAAATGACTGAAGACTATTTGCAAGTGGAACAACATGTATTCCCTTGGGGTAATCAAACTAGATTATTCGTTATGGGTAAGGTGGTCACACATTCCAGCAAACATCTTGGTTATGCAGCTGCAGCCATTGGCTCCCTAGGTCGAGAAGCACCTTCATTTTAGGCTATTATGCTCCGATTAAGACAACTATGTTTGGTAACCAATAACCTAAATCAAATTGAAAGAGATCTTAAAAGTATCTTTGAATTAGACGTTTGCCACCGAGATCCGAGTGTTGAAAAATTTGGACTTCACAATTTCCTTATGCCTATAGGAACGAATTTTCTCGAAGTTGTAGCACCTTTTCAAGAGAATACTTCAGCAGGACGCTATCTCCAAAAAAGTGGAGGAGATGGTGGATATATGATCATAATGCAATGCGATGACGTTGAAAATGCTAAAGATAGAATAGTTTCATTAGGTCATCGACTAATATTAGATACAAAAAATCCCGACACAGAAGGAATTCAGATACACCCTAAAGATCTTCCCGGAGCAATAGCAGAATTCAGATCAAATAATGGAATCCAAAATGTTGATGGACCATGGGCACCTGCAGGGCATGGTTGGAATTCTTTCCAAAATTCCGGATCAACTGATCAAATTATTTCAGTTACTATTCAATCAAAAAAACCGTTACAACTAGCTTCGAAATGGAGCAAAGCGCTAGATAGGCCTATTCATAATACAGATGAAATAACTTCAATTAATTTAGATAATGCAACTCTCCATTTCATTGAAAATCTCAACAATGACAAAGAAGGTATAGTTTCAATCGACTTAAGGGTAAACAATCTTCAGAAAATACTTTCAACTGCTATTTTGAGAGGCTATAAAACAACACAAAATTCTGTTGTTATTTGTGGAATTCGCTTTAAATTGTTTGAAGAAAGCTAAGACAAGTGAGACCATTCTGAGACAGAAAATAATAATGAAACGATTGAGTAAAGTGAGATAAGAGTGGGAAAATTAGATGGAAAAACTGCAGTAATTACTGGTGCAAGCAGAGGTATTGGCCAAGCAATAGCTGAGTTGTTCGCTTCAGAAGGTGCATCCGTTATTTGTGCAGCACGTACAATTGCTGAAGGCGACCATAAAATGCTCGAAGGATCTCTAAATCGCACGGTAGAAAACATTATCAATAGTGGTGGCCAAGCTGCAATGGTCCAAGCAAATGTTTCCGAAGAGAATGAATGTGTAGATCTTATTGACTCAGCCAATGACATATTTGGCCCGGTCGACATCCTCGTGAACAATGCCGCACTAAATTATTATATCCCCATAGTAGATTACCCTACGAGCCGCTGGATAAGATCGTTCGCAGTAAATGTGCATGGCCCTTTTATTCTTTCAAAACTTGTATTGCCTGACATGATTGAAAGAAATCAAGGTGCAATAGTCAATATTTCCTCTGGTGCAGCAATCGGCCCTGGTAGAGGACCTTATGTAGATCAGACTGTTCATGGAGGAACTATGTATGGTGCATCAAAGGCAGCTTTAGAACGTTTCACTCAAGGTCTTGCACAAGAGGTATCTTCATATCAAATAGCGATTTCAGCGCTGTCTCCTTCACAAGTAGTACCTACACCGGGGACCGTATTCCATAAGTTAGTAGAAGGTATGGACGATCCCAAAGGGGAGCATCCTGATTTCATGGCGAAAGCTACACTTCTATTAGCAAGTGAAAATCCCACAAAAGTTAACGGGAGAGTAACTTATAGTCAGCAAATTTTGTCTGAATTTAACTGGATTGCAAATCCGCAAGGCAGAGGTGTTAATCCAGATAGCCCTGGTTCAGGCTATGCACAATCATAAGGAAGAATAATAGAGTTACTACGAAAGTGAATATGTAATGAATGACGCACTTAAACGCTTGGGAGAAATCAAAAAACTTGAAAATCCTTTGTTCATTGGTTCGCTAAGTGGTTTTACTGATTCAACTGGCGCTGCAACCACTGCAATAGATCACCTTATCGACGTATGGAATGCACAGCTAATCGCAGAAATTGATTCAGAACACTTCTTTGACTTTACAGTACAACGACCACGTGTAGGTTTTGAAGATGGAAACAGAGTAATTAACTGGCCTGAAAATAAATTTTACGTTGCACGCCCAGAAGGCGCTAATAGAGATTTCATTCTTCTCTCAGGTGTTGAGCCTCATTTAAGATGGAGGCAATTCTCAACATTGATTATAGATTTTGTGGAAGAATTAGGTTCATCTATGAGCATAACTCTTGGAGCACAACCTTCTGGAGTACCTCACACGCGCCCTATGCCGCTTTCTCTTTCAGCCTCTGACCCATCATTCGAAACACTTTTTGGATTAAAAAGTCCTTCCTCACGCTACCAAGGGCAAACTGGAATAGTTGCGGTTCTAAATCTAGCACTTCGAGCAAAAGGATGGTTGAACGCATCTCTCTGGGCAATGGTACCTCATTATATTAATGCTGGACCTAATCCAAATGTAGCAATTACCTTAATTGATCTCATCGATCGAAGTTTCGGTACTAGTACGGATGTAACATCTCTAAAGGAAGAAGCTGAAAGATTTGAGGAACAAATTCTTTCTGTTCTTTCTGCCTCTGAGGAAGCAGAAGATTATGTACGACATTTAGAACAACAATTCGATAGTAATAGGCCACCATTACCATCGCCCGCACCAATCGAATTACCAGATGCTCAAGATTTACTAGGTGACCTCGAACAATTCCTTAAAGATCAACGTGCAACTGATCAATAACTTATCAATTTGATTTCAAGTGAATAAAACACCCAATCTATCTATAGTAATTCCTGCATATAACGAGGAAAAACGCATCAAAACAACTATAGCTACACTTTTAGAAAATGCACCTAAGTTAAAAATCAAAGAAATACTAATAGTCGATGATGGGAGCACAGATAAAACAGCAAAAGTTGTTCAAACAAAATTACACCTTGAGAACAACATAAAATTAATTCAGCTAGAGAAAAACCAAGGGAAAGGTAAAGCATTACGTGAGGGTGTAATACAAGCAACGGGTGAATATATAGGGTGTTTCGATGCTGATCTATCTGCACCAATAGATTCAATACCAAATGCAGTTAAAATCCTTGAAAATGGCGCTGACTTAGCAATTGGAACTCGCGTAACATTACAAGGTAGAGATCTTAGACAGACACAACCATTAAGAAGAAGATACGCGGGGAAAATTTTTGCACTATTACAAAAATTTATTGTAGGGATACCTTACCAAGATACCCAATGTCCCTTTAAATTTTTTACAAAACAGGCAGCGAATACTATTTTCCCTAATCTTGTCATTCAACGTTGGTCTGTAGATGTTGAAATACTTGCTCGTGCAGAAAAAAGCAATTTGGAGATTGTAGAGTTACCTATAATTTGGCAACATATCGATGATTCGAAAGTAACATTGGGCCCAAGAATATTAATTAATGTAATTTCTGAACTCATAAAGATACGTCGCAACCTAAATAAATTATAAGATATAAGGCAATCTCGATTGATCTGTCCGTTTTGATTGCTAAACTAGTTTGCCGAAGGAGTGTAGCTCAGCTGGCAGAGCATCGGTCTCCAAAACCGAGGGCCGGGGGTTCGAATCCCTCCACTCCTGCCACATGCCCAGGTGGTGGAATTGGCAGACACGCTGTCTTGAGGGGGCAGTGCCCATTAGGGCGTATGAGTTCGAATCTCATCCTGGGCACCAACACTTAGTTGGAAATAATGCTGGTGTATTGTATATAAGTAGTAGAGCATAATGCGGGAGTAGCTCAGGGGTAGAGCGCAACCTTGCCAAGGTTGATGTCGAGGGTTCGAATCCCTTCTCCCGCTCCATAAAATATCCATTACATAAACTTATTTCGCTCTCCCTGCTCGATATAAAAAATAAAAAGAAGATATAGTTCGGTTAGCTTTGAAAAATGCATTTCCCTGCAAAATATAGATAAAATTGAAAAATATAAGAGCAATTCTTAATATTCCACAAAATTCACGATAATATCTTAGAGATTTGCTTGTTTCATAACTTAGCTCGATGCACAATCAATTCTCATGATCGGCCACGTCGCCAAGTGGTAAGGCAGGGGTCTGCAAAACCCTTATCGCGAGTTCGATTCTCGCCGTGGCCTCCAAATATTTAGACTAATACCTTGTATACTCAAATTATTGATTGAGCAGTATCTACACGTGATTCACGAACTATGGCATTAGGTGCAATTTCAGTACATGCACCACATCGTATACAAGCTTCATCATCTATAGAGCGATTACCTACTTCGCCTCTAAACGCATTGACTGGACATATAGTCACAGCATCTTCAATTCGTCTGTCGGCAGTGTTAGTTATACGGAATTGGGTCATGGCTGGAATTGTCAAAGTAGAATCTTTTCGATCAACCACTAATGCATCATATTCATGCCTGAAATGTTGCAACAGATTACGCATTGGCTTAGGACTAAATTGACCATGAACACAATTCGAGTGTTGCAATGTATCATCAATCATCTTGAGATTGAATTCGTCTTCTCTTCGCCCATTACCTGCCATAATTCTACGGAAAATTTCGGTCATACGTTGATTACCACCATGGCATGTTGTACAACGACCACAAGACTCTTCTTCAACGAATTCAGAAATATATTCATTAAGAATGATTAAATGTGTCCTATCAGATACCCAAACAATGCCACCAGAACCCATCATGGCATCATAAGGAACAAAGGAAGAATTTTCCAAAGTCAAGTTAGGAAGAGCTGATGCCGGGACTAAACTTCCTAAAGGTCCTCCAGATTGTATAGCTACAAGTTTTTCTCCTGGATTGACCCCGCCGCAAGATTCTAAAACATCTTTCATAGGTGTTCCAAAAGGCAATTCCATAAAGCCTGTATAAGGGATATCACCAGAGAATGAAAATAATCTAGTCCCACGCATAGCTTCTGTACCATATTCTTTATACCAAGAGCTTCCATTTTGAAGCACTAAAGGTACATGTGAGAATGTTTCAACATTATTTACATTAGAAGGCTTCATGAATACTCCAGCTTGTGCAGGAAAAGGAGGTCGAATTCGAGGTTGTCCACGTTGTCCTTGAATAGATGAAAGAAGACCTGTTTCTTCTCCACAAACATAGGAGCCTGCCCCACGAACAACTTCTAATTGGAATGAAAATTGACTCCCCAAAATATTACTACCAAGTAGCCCTTTTTCTTCTGCTTGTTTAATAGCATTTCTCACTCGCTCTACACCAAGTGGATATTCATCACGAATATAAATAAATCCTCGCTGTGAACCTGTGGCATATGCCGCTATAGCCATACCTTCAAGCAATAAATGAGGGTCACCTTCCAGAATAACTCTGTTAACCCATGCACCTGGATCTCCTTCATCAGCGTTACAAACCATATAATGTTCAGAATCAGACGCACCTGCCAAAAAATTCCATTTCATTCCAGCGGGGAATCCTCCACCACCTCTACCACCCAAACCACCATCAAGTAGCTCTTGTCTAACATCATCTGGAGTCATACCACGATATAAAATTCGTGCAAATGAAGACCATCCACGAGTTCCAATGTAATGATCAATAGAGTCAGGGTTAGTAAAACCAATTCTTTTGATTAAACGTCGCTCACCAGGTTCATTCTTAAAAAATGTATGTTCACGTAAATTCACCAGAGAAGAATGATCCCCTGATAACAACCCAATACCTAAATGTAATGCAGCGCCTGAACGGTTAATAGCTTCATCAATAATATCGGGAATATTACCTAACTTTACTGGACCATAGACAATACTTGTTCCGTCAGGCCATGTAATAGTAACTAAAGGATTCAACCATTGCATTCCATAGCCATGATTTTGACTTACATCTAAAACTGCATTACGCTCAGCGACAAGTTTGACTAATTCACGCTTAATTGCTAATGCACCGTTAGCGAGAGAAGATGTATCTATCGCCACATCAATACGTGGACGAATAGGATTACGCCATTCACTATATACTAAGTCAGCGTTCTCCCTAATATTAGTATAGGAATCTTCAATATTGAGTGTCTCAGAATGCAGTTTCGTGTCCTTCCTCGATATATTCGCCATTACTTATAGCGCGAGCCAACTCTATAGCCTTTGTTACCGATAATTTACCAACAACGTCTCGTTTATGTTCGATCTGTTTTTCAATCCAAATAAGTGGAGCAAGTTCACAGGCACCATTACATTGACCATTAATCATCTCAACTTGATTATCATTAGTTCTATCACCAAGTTCTTTGAGATCGAAAACAGCCAACATCGCATCACGAATACCATTGGAATTCTCTAATCGACATGCTGGACCAGAACACCACCTGATAGTAGTTGATGCAGGAGGATCAAATCGGTATTCATCATAAAATGATGCAGCACCGTATACGTGAGAAGGAAACATTTTCAGATGTTCGGCTATTACTTCAAGTGCTTCGTTAGATAAATAACCATATCTATGTTGAACACGATGAAGAGCATCAAGTAATTTGCCATCATCTGGTTCAAGGTCAGATATTAGTGATCGAATTTCCGCTCGTGCTTCTGTCTCTAAAGGCATGTGACCACCCTACTGCAATAGAAATTTAGCGTCATCTAATCTGTTCTCAGATACTTCGAAATATAAACATTCATAGTGATCTGTTCAAGAATATTTAATTTACCTGTTCATTTATTAGTGAGGCGACTCGTTGTCCCATACGTATAGAATAGTTTTGTCCGCGATCTTCAGGATATATTTGGGTAGTATTTGCAAGATACAATCCATGAACCGGACTATGGTGTGACACAATATCTCTATGGTATAAGGAATGAACAATTGGCTGTCCGGCACGATCAACAAAAAGCCATTTTTCCAGAATCCAATCACGGGAAAATTCCACATTAATTCTTTTGATATAGGGAACATATGTCTCTAGAAGTTCATCAGGAGATAAGTCTAATATTGGATCTTGAGGATCAGTATAATTTGAAAAATATACTATATGTTTACCATCATAATCTTGGTGAGGGACAAAATTGGTGTGTTCAACGGTGACTACAAAAGGACAATCTTTGTCCGTCATTGTCATCCAATAATATGCAGATAAAGGTCTATCTAAAACTAGAACTAAAACACTAGCCCATTGATATTGTATACGATTCAGTTTTGCAAAGTAGTCAGGGTCTAGAGAAGCTAACTCAGGTACAAGTTTTGCGAAAACCCCTGAAGGAATTGTGGCAATGACAGCATCCGCAGCAATATTTACCAATTTACCTCCTTCTATGGTACTCACCCCTGTGACTTTTCCTTCGTCAATCAAAATATTATTGACAGACATCGATGTTTTTATCTCACCACCTGAAGAAATAATCTTATTAGCAAGTCTTTCAACTAACCGACCAAAAGACCCCCTTAAATAGCCTAGTTGTTCTCCTCCAAAAATCCCTGAATCTCTAGAAGCAAAACGCAAATATATCTTTCCCCAAAACCATGCCATCGATACGTTTGAGGCGTGCGCGCCAAATTTTGCACTTAACAAGGGCTCCCATACTTTTTCATAGCCATCACGTCCGACCTTTGAAATAATCCAGTCTTGCGCTTTAATACCTTCATATTTGTGCCAATTAGAATTTTTACGTAACCACAAAGCGGCTAAACCTAATCTGATTCTTGTAATAAAAGAAACTTGATCAAATCTCAGTAGATCAAAAGGGCTAGCAAATGGATAAATTTTATTATCGGTATTTATTGCAGTACTAGAATCATGCCAAATAAGATCGTCACCTAAACCTAATTCGTTAATTAATTCGATAATTGTGACATCAGATTTAAAAAGATGGTGATAGAAGCTTTCAATTTGCTGTCCGCCAATTTCAAAGGTACGAACTTGTCCACCTAATATTGAACCAGCTTCAATGATAGTAACTTCATGATTAGATTTAATTAACTCATAACCTGCAGCAAGTCCAGCAACACCACCGCCGACAATCAATACTTTCATTAAGAGCTACGTCCATTTCTTAAAAAATTCCATTTCGATGTTCCAATGATTTGTGACGATGCTTCCAATCGCCAGAACAGGATTAACCCTATAAGGGTCACTGGAAGTAGCACAAATATATGCACTGTAATAATAAACGCAACAGCAGTGGCGCTACCAATACCCAGTAAAATGAGCATTTCACTTCCAAAAAATTCAAATGGACCTACTCCTCCAGAAGTACTAGGAGCGACCATGGCTAAATTCGCAGCACTTACGACACCTAAATATGTTAGAGGATGGATCGATAAACCAAATGACAAACCAACAAACCAAAAGGCAATTGCTTCTAATGCCCACGATAGAAAAGACAGTGAAATGATACTGACAAAACCTTTCAGCTTTCGCAAAGCCAATAATCCAGTAATAAAATTACTTAACCATTGTCGCAAATAAGGTCGGAATTTATTAGGAGTAAACGACAATATAACATGCATTTTTTTTCGAACAAGGCTAGCTTTGAGCGCTAAAAGTGCTATGAAAAATGTACCTAATGTAAATCCAATACCGGCAACAATTGCTAATGGCTGTAGTATCGAACTATTCCCCAAGGTGGCTATGATAATGGTCAGGAAAATTGCCAAAACTAATCCATCAAATAAACGCTCAATTACAATAGTTCCCATAACTTGCATTTTGGGTGTGGCATAGCGTTTCTCAATTATGATTGCACGTAAAATTTCTCCAAGTCGAATAGGAAGTAAATTATTAGTAGCATAGCCAATCATAATAATTGACATTGATTCAGAGAAAGAAATATCAATAGAATTTTTCAATAGTGAAGACCATCTTAAAGCGCGCAAAATTAAAGCGAACATATATGGCACCATCGCCGCACATATCCACAAAATTTGAATCGAACTAATTACTTCTATCAATTGAATAAAATCGATGTCTCTGAGTAATAAGATCAGAAAAAAAGTACTTACAATAATACCTGTTAAGAAACGTACTTTATTTCCCATAACAACCTATCTATGTCTATTAATTCAATCTCGGCAAATAAGCCTCACCATAGAGAGAACCTACCGAAGACTCATCGCCCTGGTCCAATAAGAAATGAATTCCATTCAATATTAAACTGCCGTTCATTGCTTGCTCAAGCAATGAATCGAACGTAATAGATCTATAGCCAGATTCATCAAACCAAGACCTATGCCGATACTGAACACGCCTTGCATATTGTAATTTTTCGAACATACTTCCAGGTACTGAAGCTTTATTAGTAATTAAAATGGGCTGCGTTGAAAAATCAATCAGACTAAAATAATCTCCTGTTACGTACTTAACATCATATTCACGCAAATACCATGCCCATGGCCACGAAAGAGCTGCAGCAGTTTCGATATAAATTGGAGAGCTTTTCTCTGAATGTATTGCTTCAATTTGATTCATTACAAGTTTAAGATCTGGAGAAGTTTGGGTATAAATCAGAGGTTCAGTTGGAATGCCTGTATTAGAAAAATTAACCCTCAGACTAACGCTAAACATAAATATAATTGTTATAGCAATTAAAATAACTGGTGCAGACAGTTTGGCAACATAGTGAGTAGATTGTGAACTTCGAAGTAAATAAATATTACTATCCAATAAACTACCTAGCATTTTCGCTGTGAGAAACACTAATGGAACTGTCAAATGCACTAGTAACCATGGCATTTTTTCTCCAGCAAAAGTTAGACAGATAAAAGTGCCCAAAAACCACCATGCCAAAAAGATTACATCTCTATCTTTCTTTAGTACAAAATATGCCGCACCAAAAAGACCTATGCCAACAAGGAATAGTTCATATATCGGTAGCATCACAATATAATAAAACCAAGGCTGTTCACCCCTGTTAACCTCTTGCTGATCAATCCAATAGTCTAATGAACCCCATAAGCCGGATTCGATTCCATTCAAATTAGTTAATAATGTAGTAAACAATAAAAAATATGTAACACTAAATACTACAAAACATACTAGCCATTTACGGTAATTCCAGTAAATACCTACAAATAAAACTCCTATCATAAGCAATGCAATCACAGATAGTTTAAATATATTCATAGATTCATCAGGAATAATAATAGGTATCCATGCAAGGGGAATTTTTATAGCAGCAGCCAACTGGGTTGCAGTAAGGGTGCCTATGATAATAAAAAGATCATAATCAGGATCACTTAATGAAGTCCGTAAACGAAACCGCTTTATAGGCATAAGCAGAGTAGTCAACCAAAAAAAAGGAGCTACTATCAACGCACAAATTACTCTCAAAGTTGAAAAAACTGTTTTTTCTGAATGAGACAAAAATAATCGATAGGTCAGCAAGAAACTAAGATAGAGTAAAATTATTGCTGATGTTAGAAATGTAGTTTCTTTTGTCGCAAATGAAAAAGATAGAGAACACGCCAAAACTAGAAGCCAAACAAAATTTCTTTTTTCACGATACCGCAAGATGGAACATATTATTAATACGGTCCATAGAGCAATAAACAAATCATTCCTTGCAAAACGAGAATAATAAACAAGTGAAGGTGAAAGCGCAAAAAACAATGCAGCAAACACTACTCCGTAATTACCTAACAATCTTCGAAAAAGCAACGGTGTTAATACGAGCAAAGATCCAAAAACAGCTGAAGGCAAACGTGTCACAAAATCAGAGTCACCAAACAGTCGATAGAATAAAGCAATAATATGAAACTGGAAGGGACCATGCGTCATAGGATCATGAATATAGATCATTTCTTTCATCAACACCCACGAGTACAGTGCATGCAAAGATTCATCGTGATGTATAGCACGTACATCAAGGTCTATAATTCTTAAAATAAATGCAGATAACGCTATCAAAACAGTTATAAGTATCATTTTCGATTTGATAAAGTAATTGACATTTTGCATCAAGGTACCTTGATAATTACAGAGTTATCTTGTTTCCAAACAATGTCCCAATCTTTAAATCGATCAGCAATGTTCCACCCGAACAATTTTTTTTCTTCACGCCCTATATATATGTGTGTCACACGATATTTTTTGGCAACTTCTAATCCTACATTACTCGAACCTAAACTATATATTTGATCAACTGCTACAACACGATCATATAAAGAAAGTTCTGGACCACGCCATTGAATTTGATGGCCAGGCCAATTTAAAATTGTAGGAATACCACTTGCAGCAGCAAGATAACCTCCTTTTCCATAAGCATGTGTAATAGCTTGAAGTAACACATGTTCTTGAGGAGATAATTTTTCTTTGGCGTAACTTATTGCACCATACAAGCCAGGATCGCTAGATTTTAGGTAAACTACAGCATCTAGATTAATTTTCTGATCTTCATATCCACGACTCAGAGCCATCATCGGAGCATAAATATATGAAAACCCATATATTAAGAAACAAACAGACAAGATTGGAAGGCAATATCTTATATTTTTCCTTGTAAAAATCTCATCTTCATAATTAAGTGGCTTAGCTAATCTATTCACAATAATTCCTATCGAAATAGAGCCAGCGACGGCTAGAAGTGTCCAGACGTGATACCAAATCTTGAATACTGTATTAAACCTACCTGGGGTTCCTGTAACAATGTTAAACAGTTCAGTTAAGAAAATAATCGAAAAAGCCAACGCAACTAACAAAAAAATTAAACCCATAGATTGATTATTCTGACTATCATGGTAAAAGGATTGCTGTGCAGTAACTACAATCACTGCCCCTATTAATACAAGTGCTAACCATCCATTTCCTCTATCGAAAAGTACACTTGCATCACCAGAGATAATTTGAATAAAGACAAAGATCGTAACCAGAAACATGATTATTGCAATTACGAAAGATACAATGCGGAAATTAACTGATAAATGAGTCATGAACAGTAAAACTATGATGGGAAGAACAGGTACTAACCAGATCAATAGCAGATTTCTTAGACCAGTTGTTTCTTCATTGACAACTCCTAAAGAAATAGACGGTGACTCAAGATTCAATATAAAAGGTGATGCAAAAATCAATGCTAGGATGACGGGCAATATCATGTATTTACATGTGTTTAATAAAGCTAACGACCAATGATTTTCATTACGCACATGTAGAAAAAAAACTACTCCAAACCAAACAAAACCATAGGAGATGACATCCCAACTATTAGTGCAAAATAATGCGGCATAAATCATAGCAATGAAAACTAAGTTAAGTGGAGAATTGAGCCAATATTTAAAACTCAAATTAGATCTGTTAATATAAGTTTTTACTACTATTGCAATTGCAACTATAGATAATGGCAGTGCTAAAACATGCGCATGTAGATCACCAAGTATCAATGAAAATGCGGGGAATTCAACTATTGGCCCTTCTAATATTCGAGTGGCATGCCACCACCACCACCATTCATCAAAAAAGGACCCTCCTTCTTGATAAACAATAAAGAAAGTCTTAACCAGATTATAAAAGCCTGCAAGTGGTCCAAGCCATAACAAACTCACAACTGCTGTAAATCCAACAAAAATTTGAGACCGAAAATGAACAATTCTATTGACACTGAAAATATCTAAAGATAATCCAAAAATAGCAACACCTACCATTGCGCCGATCATTGCAAGACCAAGGTTAAAAGCTACTTCGGGTTGATTAAAAGAAATACGACTAACAATATCTACCCCTAAATGACCCAAATGATAATAAGAGATTTCTTCACCAGACAACCAAGGGTCTAAAGGAGGGAAATAATCAGTACGGTTTACTGAAATCAACATCATCAGATCCATAGGTTTCTCAGTATTTTCTGCATTCGGAGTCTGGATTCTAATGAGTGCAAGTAATATAAAAATTACTAAAAAGACTATTTCAGCAACTAAAATTAATTTCCATTTAGCAATAATTTTTGAAAACAATTCACGATTCGTGAAGTATAAAAATACGTTCGCCAAAAAACAAAAACTTACTAATACCCATAACAAGTAATTGTCATAATTAAATACTCTAGACCAACCAATCCACCAAGTAATCAAAGCAAGAAAACTTAAACTAATAGATTTCGTGTAAAAAATTCCAATAGTCCGCATCGAATTGAACAAAAAATGCGAAACGGGAATAAATAACAAACCTATGAGGCATATAGCAATATACCAACGAATTATCTCAAACATCAGCATCTATATTAATGCCACCCAGAAGGGCATCAACAAAAATTTCGGCATTAAATGGCACTAAATCTTCAGCACTTTGACCTACACCAACGAACCTAACTGGCAATCCAAATTCTTTCACAATGGAAAAAACTATTCCACCTCGAGAAGAACCATCTAATTTCGTAAGTATAACACCTGAAACATCTACTGCTTCAGCAAATGCACTAGCTTGTACAAATCCATTTTGACCAATACTTGCATCAAGAACTAAGAAAACTTCATCAGGATCACGTTGAATTTTGCGTTTCACAACATTACGTAATTTTGTTAACTCTGCCATTAAATTATTACTATTTTGTAATCGCCCAGCAGTGTCAATCAATACAATATCGTGCTTTCTTGCAATAGAAGCATCTAAGGCATCAAAAACAACTGCTGCAGGATCTGAACCATGCTGATGGGCAACTAGATCAAAATCCAGTTTTTCGGCCCAATCTTGTAATTGATCGATTGCGGCTGCACGAAAAGTATCTGCGGCTGCGGCGATTACTTTCTTCCCCTCTAATTGATATTTATATGCGAGTCTACCTAAAGCAGTTGTCTTACCACTCCCATTGACTCCTACAATTAAAATTACCCATGGTTTATAAGATAAATCATCTATTTGAGATTCATCAGAATTAAATATTAATAAACGTGAAATCAATTCTTCACGTAGTGAACCGTAAATTAATTGAATATTGTCCAATTTTTTTAATTGAATATTCTCAATTATTTCCAAGGAGGTTTTAGCACCCATGTCTGCACTAATCAAAATTTCTTCTAATGAGTCCCAAAAATCACCCTCAATTGAATTACTACCAAATAAATCATTAAATCGAGATAAAAGAGAATTTCTGGTTAATGAAAGAGCTTTATCAGTCGCACTATTGTCGCTTTTGTTTCTTCGGAATATTTTCAACAATCACCTTCACAGTACAGAATATCTATAAGTTTATAGAAAAGGAATATTAGAATACTGTAGACATTTGATCGATCTTAAGAGACAACACTTGAGATGTAGAATCATTCCCCATAGAAACACCATAAATAGCATCACCTGATTCTATAGTAGACCGATTGTGTGAAATCACTACAAATTGAGTTTTCTCTTTCAATTCTTTTAATGTATCTACAAATCGACCTACATTTGCTTCATCCAATGCGGCATCAACTTCGTCTAAGACCACCATAGGAGCGGGATTGACAGAAAGTAAAGCAAACAGTAATGCAACAGACGTCATCGAACGCTCTCCACCTGAAAGAACGTTTAGATTAGATATACGCTTACCTGGGGGCTGCGCAAATATATCTACTCCTGGTTCAGATTCCAAATCATCTTCAGTA
Source organism: Chloroflexota bacterium (assembly GCA_002716405.1). Lineage (GTDB taxonomy): Bacteria > Chloroflexota > Dehalococcoidia > UBA2979 > UBA2979 > UBA6955. Next base: position 48,072 of record PBBA01000005.1, read on the forward strand.
GCTGTTACCCGTAATTCAGCTTGTCCACCACCAAAGAACCTTTGGAAGTATTCCCCAAATCTTTTGTTCACTATTTCAAAAGTTTCGAAGAATTTAGATTTAATAAGAGTACGCAAGTCTTTAATTGCACCACGTAACTCATTTTCAGCCAATTCTAAATCTTCAATTTGATTAGTCAGATAAGTATAACGTTCTGCTTCTTCAGTTAAATCTTCAAGAGCCTCTAAATTAACTGGCCCCAAATTACGTATTTCTAGCCGCAAATCTGAAACGCGAATTCGCAATGACTCTACATCTGTATCTGAAGCACCTGTAATTGGCAACATTGGCAACATTACGCTTTGCGATTTATTGGTAGGTAACTCAGTTTCTTCACGAGTGGAAGTTTCCTCAGAAAGCTTTATCACGACTGATCCTTCAGGAGTAATTTCCATTCCTTCAAAATCAATTTGTGCTAATAAATCACTGACGATTTTTGCAGATTCATTTAAGCCGTTTTCACTAGACAACAAATCACGCTCGGATTCGATTAGGTTACGTTGTTCATCTTGCTTTCTTGTTCGTAATTCACGTTCTAATTGCTCAATTTGTGCAACTGAATCACTAGCTGGACCAATAGATTCCTGATTTTCTCGACGCACTAATTTGTTGTTGACTAAACGTTGTTTATAATCTTGGAGTGATAAAGATAGATCTTGTTGCTCACGAGACAAGGTAGCAAGTTGACTTTGTTGTTGTTCTGATTTTTCAATTGATCTTCGATATTCTTCTTCGCGCTCTTTACGTCGAGCAGCTTCAGCAGCTGCTTCAGCTTCAGATGAAGCTAATGTTCTTGTTGCTTCATCTAAAAGTGAAAGCATATTTTCTCGCTGTGTAGTTACTGCAGTTGAACGATCTCGCAATACATTAATTTCATTAGATAACGAAGTTAATTCGTTTTGAATTTCATTTTTCTTTACTTGCAATTCTTCAGTAGCATCTTCTACATCAATCTGTGTTCTCATCGAATTTTTTAACATTTTTAATTCAGCTATAATTTGACTACAAATTCGCCGTTCACGAGCTTTTTCTTGCTCAAATGCCCTCATCCCATCTTCTACATTTTTCAATTGCACACGAGCGCTTGTTAGATTTGAGGTGTGATTGATAATTTTTTCTTCAGCTATTTGAGAAGTTTGGGAAATTTCATTAATTTGACTGGTGATCGAATCTTCTTTTCCAGGAAGGGTTTCTAATTCTCTTTTTAATTGAAATTGTTCTACATGAGCTGATATTGATCCTCCAGAAATAGCACCATTTGGACTTATAACAACTCCATCTCGTGTAACAACTGTTCCCAGACCTCGACCAGCTATTTTCTTCGCAGTCTGTAAATCATCAACAATAATAACTCGCCCCAACAAAGTATCCACTAGTGAACGATATGAAGAATCAGTACTAACCAGTCGTGCAGCTACACCAACAATACCTTTTTCATTAAAAATATTAAGGGGGTATATGTGTTTTAAATCTTTTAGAGGGTAAATAACAGTAGCCCCAAGTGAATTTTTTTCAAGATATTCGATTGCACTAAAAGCATCTTCCATAGATTCAACTACAAGAGATGAAAGGTGTTCTTGTAAAGCTCCAGCAATTGCTTTTTCTAAACCTTCAGGAACATCAATTAGACTGGATAACAAGTCAATAACGCCACTCAATTTTGCTTCTGACTCAATAGCTCCATTTGATGCATTTATGAGTGATCTCGATCCACCTTGTCCAGAAGACATCGTTTGCAAAAGACGTTCCAACAATTGACCACGCTCTCTTAAACCATCTAACGTGCTTCTCAAACCAGTTAATTTTTTTTCAATATCATAATAATCTTCCTGCAATTTCTGTGAAGTGTTTTCAGAAAGCTCCAAATTTTGAGTTGCTTCTTTCATTCGATTCGTTAAAGTCTTTCTTGCACCTTTCCTAAAAGCTGAACGTTTTCTATAGGTCCTAATCTGCTCAGAAAGTTCATTAAACCTCAATTGTTCCATGATTCTGATCTGTTCGCGCTCTTCACGTCCGGATTCTTGTTCAATGAGACGTCGATCAATGTCTTCGCGTGCTACTTCCAATCGTGCTCTACGCGCTTCATATTCGCTCAAGGAATGTAAAATATCTCGAGTCATTGTATCTATATCAACAACGGCTTTTTTACGTATTTCTAAATCACCACGAGATTTTTCAACACTCGCAGATAATTGGACCATAAATTCATTGTCATCGTAATCAGATGTATTTTGTGATGTCCTTTCGGAAATCATTTCTGTCAATTCATCAGTTCTTTCTTGAATTAATTGGAGTCGTTGTTCACTTAATGCAACAGCTTGCTCTAGCCTCAACCCTTCTTCTGAAGATTCCCTTTCAGTCTTTTTTAACTGTTCCAAAGTATCTGTACGCTCTTTGAAATCACTTTTAATTTCATCTAATCGCTTATCAATTTCTTCTAATCGAGATTGAATAATTTGGAAGTTTTTTGAATTTTGATCATGTTTTGCCTGAGATGCAACTTGCCGTTCTTTAGCAAGTTTAATATCGTATTCAAGTACAAATTGAAGAGCAGAAGAAAGCTCAGATGTTAAAGTACGATATCTCTCAGCTTTTTTTGATTGTCTTTCAAGTTGTTTCAAGCGCGGTTCAACTTCACGAATTAACATACGCACGTGTCCCAGATTATCTCTAGTTTCGACAAGTCTTCGTTCAGATAAAATCAATTGTTGTCGATGCCTTTTTAAATCTGCAGCCTCTTCAATCATTTCTCTTCGCTCATTTGGTCGCATCGCTAAAACTTCATCTACAAGTCCCTGTGACATGTGTGCATATGAATTTTGACCAACCTGAGCACGACGAAATAAATCTAAAACATCACTCAAACGTACTTGAGCACCATTAATTAAATATTCATTTTCACCCGAACGATGTGCTCTTCTTGTAACAGAAACTTCACTGAAATCTATTGGCATCCATCCATCAGAGTTATCTAAGGTTAAAGTAACTTCTGCTAGACCCATTTGCCGTCTTTTTTCAGAACCAGAAAAAATCACATCTTCTGTTTTTCTAGCTCTAATTTGTTTTGTAGACTGCGCACCTAAAGCCCACTTGATTGAATCAGCAACATTCGACTTCCCTGAACCGTTAGGACCTACAATGACACTCATTCCATTACCGAATTCAAACTTTTGTCGATCAGCAAAAGCTTTAAAACCATGAACTTCTAATCGCCTAAGGTACACTAGCAAGAATCCTTTTCATAAAATCTTAAACTTAATATTTCAAGAGCACGAGATGCAGCATATTTTTCTGCTTGCTGCTTGGTAGAGCCGATACCGCTACCCAACAATTCTCCACTTACAAAAACTTCTACAACATATTCATGCCGATTGTTTTTATCAGGACCTGATTTTTGAGATAAAACATATTCTGGACGAATATTCATTTTCTCCATAACCAACTCTTGAAGCTCACCTTTAGGATTTAACATAGTTTCACCCTGGATAAGTAGTTCAAATTCGGGAATAAGAGTTTTTTCAATTATCCCATTAACACATTCAAGACCTTGATCTAAATAAAGTGCACCTATTAAAGCTTCATATGCTCTTTCAAGATTACCTTCACGATCTCTTCCACCTGTTCTTTCTTCACCACGTCCTAAACGAAGAGCGGGACCAAGTTTTATTTGAGTAGCAATTTTAGACAATGTGGGGCCACAGACTAAATGAGAACGCCATTCTGTTAACCGTCCTTCATTAACATCAGGAAAACGCTGATAGAGAGAGCGTGCTACTAGCATACTAAGAACTGAATCACCTAAAAATTCCAATCGTTCATTATCTTCTATAGGATCTTCGGGATGCTCATTTGCATATGAAGGATGTGTGAGTGCGCTATGCAACAAAGTTTTATCCTGAAAACTAATTTCTAAGCGTGCTTCAAGCTCTTCATATAAAACCTGTTCAAATCGCAGTGATTCATCTATCTTGGCAGACACATCGAAGCCTTTACAAAGGAGTTCTTTATGGCCTTAAAGAAAACTCACTATCTTCATATTATAATTATTCGGCCAAATAACATTACCTATGGATCCATTGCCTGCCCATATTGATGAACCCATAGTTGCTATCCTAGAAACGAGAAGCATTGGTGTCAAGAAAAGTTAATGTGCTTATTCACCCTAGCATTCAAAATTTATACAAAAATCTTTCTAAAAATGATTTGGACGTACTGCAAATAACCATTGATATTGCCAATAAGCACGGCATTATTTTATGGGCAGTAGGAGGAATGGTGCGCGATACGATACAATCAAATCAGACTGCAGATCTTGATTTGATTGTAGAAAAAAACATCTTCCCATTTGTGAATGCAGTCAATAGCGTTTTGAAAGGAATAATTAAGTCAGAAAAAGATTTCGGTACAGCATCTATAATTACCGCTAACACACGAATCGATTTCGCATTGCCCCGGGAAGAATTTTATCAACGACCCGCAAGCCTACCTTCTGTCAAAGTTGGAGCAACACTACAAAAAGATTTACAACGAAGAGATTTTAATGTGAATGCAATGGCTCTGTGTTTAAATAATAATCAAGATATTGAATTACATGATTATTTTGAAGGAATCTCATCTCTTAAAAAAGGTAATTTTAAAACACTCCATCCTCTCTCCTTTCAAGATGATCCGACACGAATTTTCCGTGCGGCTAGACTATCAATATTTTCACAATTACTTCCTAATAACAAAACCAGGAAAGAAATCGATGAATTTAAAAATACAATACAACGATTATCAGGAAAACGGCTATGGAATGAACTTTCCTTGATCGCTGAAAGAGGTAAATCTGCAGAAGTCCTATTACTCTTAGAACAATGGAACGTACTTGAAAAAATTCATCCCAATCTTAAGTTTTCTGAAAAGTCATATGCAATCTTAAAACAAAAAATACACCCTTTACAGGTCGAAAATCTAATAGTAATAATGCTATTACCATTAGATTTGGATACAGGATATGCAATTCTAAAACGCCTGAATGCACCTAAGATTACATTAGAATTACTAGAAGATGTTAGAAATTTGCTACAATCTAATTCAAGAACGGACATAAATGATATTGAAAAATTGTCACATACTAGTGATGCATCGAAAAAAATAGCTCAATGGTTTGATAAAAGTAATCAAATTCTTATTCAAAACAAAATTAAAAAACTTGAACAAACAAAACTTTTTTTAAATGCTGAAGATTTATTGAGTTTAGGCATATCACCTGGACCAGATATAGGTAAAATATTACAGGTATTACGTGAAGAACAATTCTTTGGAAGAATTCAATCAAAAAAGCAATCATACTTATTTATAAAAGAATACCTTAGTAAAAAGTGAACTTATTATGACTAATTTAAATACTAGAAAATGTCATGTATGCTCTTCATTAGTCGAACAAAATTCTTTAGCAGAACAATGTATAGTCTGTTCAAATTATTTCTGCCTCAATCCTTACAATTCTGATGAATTTCGTGATTGTGGAGATGCAATTATTGGTCCAAGTATGGGTGTGGAATATTGGTGTGAACCATGTTTAGAAAAATTAAATGCTGTGGAAGAAGAAACTCTTTCCAAATCTCCTCCTTCAATATTTGGGCTTACTCCTCCTGGTACTGATTATTTTCCAACAACGAATAAGATAAATACGCCTGAACATAAACAACCACCACTAAAGAAAAAAAATGAAAAAAATCGACGCTACAAACGAATCTAGAATTAAAAATCAAATGCCTAAAATTATCAAATCTAATCCTAGTCGAAGACCTCCACCCTCACTACCTAATAATAGAAGGCATTATTCTACTTTCTCTCTAGTATTTTGTTGTGCGATAGGTGCAATTATTGGCCTTGAGGTCAGCAATCTATCCACCACAATTTTGGAATGGTTTCAGTTAGGTTTGATTATAATTATCGCATTCTATATCGCTCGTGCTTATAGAATTTTTGCTAAAAAAATGATCAATAAAAGAAGAATGGCTAACTTAAAAGGCAACAAATAGATCTTTAAAAATTAAAAAAGTCCAATATAATTAACCTATTTATCGTTGTTGCCTATATTAAATGATTTTTTTCAACATAGTATGTGAAATTGAAATGAAAGAGATCATATAACATGTTAAACCTATTCCGTATTGGAATTGAATGCATAATATGTATCTAAAGATTATTAGAGATAGGCACAAATATGACTGAATTCGAGCCTGAACTCATACATAACAATGAAAGATATAAAGTAGAAGACACAAATTTTAAATTTTTTACTATGTCACGTACTCTTCTTCATCCCAATCAATCAACAAGAGGGCATTCACATCCATGGCCAGAAATATACGTTTGCACAGATGGTGAAGGTATATTGATACTCGAAAATCCTGATGAAATACTCGACATCAAGAAAGGTGATTTACACAAAATTAGTAGTAATCGTTTTCATAAAGTAGAAACAATTGATGGCATTGAATTTCACTGTTTTTTCCAAGGTGTACGTGAACATTAAAATTGCTGATTTACGCTATTTTTGACCACCCCGGATGAACCAATTTAATTCGCCTTGTCCTTGATTTTGTGATGGGGTGAACCCGGCACGAAGTAAAAAATATGTCCCCCTTCCATTAATTATGAGATTAACAGCCCAAAAGTTGCAAACCATCATTTCGGACAATTTTCTCTCTACAGCCAATAGAGCTTTTGTACCGTAGGCATGTCCCCGATTGACATCATTCACAACCAAAGAATGGATTGTCACGTCATTATCAAGTGGAATATTTTTCATCAAAAATAATTCACCGACTTCTTCTCCTTTTACACGAATTTCATGCCGGTAAATTTCTGGTTTTGGTGAGTTGAGTAAATCAATAATTTTTTTTGAAATGTTCGTAGAGGAATCAGTTAAATTCTCGACTAATTTACCTTGAGACACACTTACTTCACTGTAACGTGCCCAAGAAACGCTCATTTCAACAACCATTCATTTACAGAACTACTGATATCGTTAATTCCAATATGGCGTATTTCTGGATTAGGTAAAGCATCGAGAAAAATAGGCCCATAAGATCGCTTACTGATACGGCTGTCCGCAATAATAAAAACACCTCGATCAGTTGATCGTCGAATAAGTCTCCCGAAACCTTGACGAAATTTTAGAATGGCTTGCGGCAATGTATATTCTGAAAATGGATCTTGATATTGTCCTGAGCGACCCATAAAAATAGGATCACTCGGAACAGGAAAAGGTAACCGAGTTAAAATCATTTGTGACAAAGTATCACCAGGAATGTCTACACCTTCCCAAAATGCAGAGGTACCCAAAATAACTGAGGCAGGATCTTCTTGAAGATTTTTAATCAATCTTCGCGGGGAACCATCTAATCCCTGTGCAAGTAAATTCAAGTTATTAGCACTGAGTTCTGATCTCAGCATACTTGCTGTATTACGTAATGCATTATGTGAAGTAAATAATGCTAATGTCCTTCCTACAGAAGTCATAGATGCTTCAGCAATCAAATGACACAATTCTGATTGATAATCAACATGATTGGGATCTGGAATATCGTCAATAACCAAAACTAAAACCTGATCTTTATAATTAAATGGAGATTGTATTTCAATACTATCCACTTCTGAGAAACCAAGTCGATTCGCGGTAATGTTAAAGGAGCTATTTGCCTGTATAGTTGCGCTAGTCCCGAGGACTGAATGGAGATTCATGAAAAGTGACTCTTCTAACATAGGAGCTACATCCACTGGAGCAGATTTTATTTTCAATTCTCCTTCTCCGGCAGATATCCATACAATATCATCAGGCATCTGATGTAAGACGGTTCGATCCAAAGACAATCTATAATCACCGACTATCGAAATCAGTTTTCTTAGCTGTACCACTATAGGATTGATCGGATAATTGATTTCATTTTTTATCTCGTCAATAATTGCATCAATTTCTTGGAGATTTTTTACAAGAAGATCTAAGGCAGTATCTAATTCAATAGCATTTTCTTCTAGTTCAATCCAATCAGAGTATGAACGATGTACTTTTGATAACACAAGATCAAATCGACGAGGACGTTTGTCATTTTCATAATGATCTCTAGCGAACTTTCTAAGTTGTTGAATATAAGTTTTTATAGTCGCTACAGTTTCAATCGCAGTCGTATCAATTTTTTCATAAATAGCATGCAGTAGCTTTTCGTCTGTATTTGGTAGATTTTTTGCTTTCTTTATGACACCTTCTAGCATCATTTCCAATGAGTAATTATTTTTTGTATCTTTGCCACTAAATTCAATAAGAAATTCTCTCAATCTGCGAGGATCAAAAATGGCACCGAATTGTTGTGTAGCCACTTCTTCTAATCGATGAATTTCATCCACGACTAAATGATTAAAAGACGGTAATAATTGTTCATCGTGTATAAGATTTGAGATCAATAAGGCATGATTAACTACCACTAAATGTGAACGTTCTGCACGTTGTTTAGCACGAACAATAAAACATCTTCCTCTTTGATGCTGAAAGCAATCTGAACCTTCCGCTGAAATTTTATTCCATACAGGCCGCTCTTCAGAAGTAATATAAAGTTCTCCTAAGTCACCAGTTTCAGTAGTTGAAATCCAATTAGCGACCCTACCAAACAATCGTGCTTCTATCTGATTAAGAGATTGGTTTTGCGAAATTGCCTCCTGCCATCGTTCTAAGCAAAGATAATTGGAACGTCCTTTTAATTCCGTAAAATGCAATTCATCAATACCGTCCAATACACTAGAATGAATACCGTGAATTGCCAACGGAATCTCTTGATCCATCAATTGATCTTGTAAGTTTATTGTATGCGTAGAAACAACAACACGATCTTTATTTCTACCAGCATGAATTAATGCCGGTATCAAGTACGCCAAAGACTTACCAGTGCCTGTTCCAGCTTCAATTAATAACTGTCCTCCATAAGATAAATGTTTCACGAAGGCATCAGACATTAAGTGCTGTCCTTCGCGTATTTCATAGTCAGGAAGGAGGTTATCCGAAGACTGAATATTTAAAAATACTTTCTCTATATCCCCGTTAGTAACATGTCGAACTTCTTTAATCGGGTCGAGCACATCTTTATCAGATATAGGTGAGGAAAATTCATTTTGATTTTTTTTCTCAGAATCAACAGCAAACTTAAGAATTTCATCATCCAGAACAATATCTTCAATTAAGGTAGATAAATTCCAATTAGCAGATTTTGCCATGAAATAGAATTGGGAAAGTACTTCTTTTGGTGTCGATTTAAGTCTTTGCATTAATTTCAAAAATACATCGCGAGTAACTTCAGCATCTGCAAGCGCTCGATGCGCAGAATTATGTTCAACACCAACTAATTCGGCAAGAGAACTTAAGTCCAAATGAGATGCTCGAGGAAATAATATCGAGGAGAGTTCCCATGTATCATAATTTGCATTCGATAAATCTATACCTGCATTTGATAAAAATGATAAATCGAATTTTATGTTTTGGCCTATAATTGTAGCATCACCAATGAAATTAATTAGAGGGTGAATTACCTCGTTGATCTGTGGAGCACTTTCAACGTCTTTATTTGTTATGCCAGTTAATTGTTCGATAGCTTCAGGAATTGATCGATTAGGGTTAATGAACGTCTGAAAAGAACCAATAGTTTCACCTTGACGATTAAATTTCGTTGCGCCGATTTCAGTAATAGCATCTATAGAAGAATTTAATCCTGTAGTTTCAAGATCTAACGCAACAAAATCAATAGTCAAAGCAATAACTCTTCTCTGGAGTAAAACATTATAAAGTATCTCATTCTAAAAAACTTCTTGATATTAATTAACGAATTAGCTTAAGCCACCACCAATAAACCTCACCCAGTTATCATCAATATTTTTATGTGCAGGATGAAAGTTTCCTTGATGGAGTTCCTGTAGCAATTCAGTACTAGATTGAATGTTCTTTGAAAATACTGTAGCAAATGTACCTATCCCAGAAGTAGAATGAGCATCACTACCACCAGTTCCTGATAAACCTAAGATATCCGCTACCTCAAGTGCAAAATAATTTTCTTGCGGAGTATTCGAACCATTAGCCACTTCAATGGCATCCACATATTTAAAAACATCCATTTTTTCAGCGGCTTCTTCTGGAGAAAAATCAAATTTTTCTCCAGTACGCATTGCAGTGACTGGATCGAAAAGTCGCCGGAACGGGTGTGCAACGATTACAAAAGCACCATACTCATCTGCAACTTTACGAAGATTTTCTAATCGACGAATCCCAGATATATAACTTGGTAAACCAAAAACAAGCATATGGCCTAAATCAGTAGAAACCTCCATACCAAAATTAATTAATAAATTTTGATATTTTTGGCGAAACAATTCTTGCGCATGAGGTTCTAAAATAAAATCATGTTCTGTCATAGAAACAGCAGTTAAATCATTCATTACTACCAATTCAACTAACTCCTCTGGCTTCAACATAGAGTCAGAAGATGATGGTGTAGTGTGAACATGTAAATCTATTCGTGTTCCTTCAAAAATATCGTGCAATTGTGCGAGACCTACTTTTCTACAGTTCCAGTGCAAATCCCAAACAATGAGCATACCTGTGCTTGAACAACCGAGCTAGAAAAAATTCAACTATTCGAACTCAAATCAATCAACAACGGTATAAGCAATCCATAAACGCCATATAGAAGAAAAAGTGAAAGAAAAACCACAGGATTAAATATTCCAGTAAAATAATATAAACTTATAGTACTAAAAATTATAAGTATCAATAACATTGTCAATAATCCAAATATACCCAACAGTGAATAAATCATTACAAAAAATATCCCTGCTATCATCGCAACTAGAAGAAAACCATTGACCATAAAAATCAACCGAATTGGTGACTTTTTTAGAAATTCAGGGGCAAATTGGTACCAATTGGAATGACGAAGAATAATCATTAGCAGACAAGTCAATCCCACAAAACCAGAAAATAAGCCCGCGGCACAACCAGCAAGCAATAATAAATGATAATTAGAAGGCATCATCATTAAGTATTTCTATTGCAGTAGCATCTTGCCGATTTGTTGTAAAAACTTCAAAAACACTAGCTCCTGCTTGCATAAAATCAAAACTGAGTTCTTCGACTTTTGCATTTCGATGTATCCATAAATATACAGCTGGACCTGAACCACATAGATGCAAATAAATTGCCCCTTTCGATCGTAACAATTCATAGCGTTCTATTAATTCTGAATAGTGATTTTTTATGACTGTCTCAAAAACATTAAACATATCTGAAGTTGGTGGAGGCAATTTTCTATCAACACGATATGCAATACGTTTAGAATGACTGCCATCAGTAAAATTACTAGCATGTATCTTGGAATATAACGTTGCTGTTTTGTTCTGAATTGTTGAAACTTCAGGCAACAAAATTAAAGCTCGTAATTTACTTAAATCTTTCAGAGGATGTATTTTTTCTCCTCTACCAGTACACCTTGCAGTCCCACCGTAAAGAAAAAAAGTTACATCAGAACCAATTTTACTTGCAATTTTTTCAAGATCTTTTAATTCTTGATTTAAATCCCAAAATTTATTTAATCCTCTTAAAACTGCAGCAGCATCAGAAGATCCTCCACCTAAACCAGCAGAGGAAGGGATTTGTTTTTCAATTGTGATAGCAACATTAGGTTCACGGCCAGTAATTTTTGCTAGTTCAATAGCCGCTCTCCCAGCTAAATCATTAGCTGGGTCAATTCCTTGTGAATAAGGGCCAGTAAAATTTATCGATAGCTTTTCCGATGACTCAATGGAAATATTATCGAATAAACTTACAGTTGTCATCACAGTATCAATTTCATGAAAACCATCTCCTCTACGCCCAATGACTTCAAGTGATAAATTGATTTTTGCAGGAGCACGGACACGCACCTTTTTAATAACCATCAACTCACCGAATTCTCATAACTGACGGATAACTACTTTGCAAACAACGAAATAGTACATACCAATCCTCTAAAGACAAATGTTGTGCTCTTAACTCAGGTGCAATCTCAGCTTTACTTAAAACTATTTTTATTTCTTTATCAGCTATGCCTAACGCACCAGGAAGAACATTGTGTAATTGTTTACGAGGGCTTGAAAAACCAGCACGAAGCAAATGGAAAAATGGTTCTTGATCTTTACTTAATATTGGAACAGCAGGTTCAGAAAAATTATCAATTCTTATAACGGATGACTGAACTTTTGGTTCCGGCCAAAAAGAAGAGGAATCTACATCGAATAGTTTCAGAGGAGAACCAAAAAATTTTGTGCACATCGAGAGGAGTGACTCTTTAGATTTTCCACCTACTATTCGACGAGCAACTTCACGTTGCACCAAAAATACAATCTTAGAAGGGAGTACTGAACTTTCTTGGATTTTCCGCAATATGGGTTGAGTTATGTAATAAGGCAAATTACCTACAATAACAAAAGGTGGTCGTGCATTTGCCTCCGAGAGTATCTCAAGAAGATCAATTTGTAATATATCAGCTGCAATTACAGTCAAATTATTATAAGTATTCAATCGATCTCTAGTAATAGATGCTAACTCCTCATCTAATTCAACAGCAATTACTGATGAAAAGTTTTTTACTAACTCTTGTGTAAGACCTCCCGGACCTGCACCTATCTCAATTACCGTATCAATACCTTCTTCAACTACAGCAGCAGCAATATCAAACATTATCATCTGATCAACTAAAAAATGTTGACCTAAAGTTTTCTGAGGAGACAAATTAAGAGTTCTTAAATAATTTGGAAAATTATTTTTTTTACTAGCAAATTTATTAGAAGATTTAATATTACTTCGCGGCATCTAATTTACCAATATACAACCTAACCATTACAAATGGTTGTGCCCTACTTTCGAACAACCTCACAGTCTTACGCATACAAATAAACTCAAACTCAGCTACCTTGCGGCACCCAATACGACTGATATACCGCTGCTTCCTTCCGGACCTGACGGAATTAACCAGGTATTGCCGCGCAAGACCAAGTTCTCAGCATTTATTATAAATTGCAGTTTCTGATCAAACTATCCTCCAGTAGGAATTCAGCCCCGCTAAAGCGGATTGCGGGTAAAGGGCACCGCTAGTTCCCCACCTAGCACAACATATAAAGCGTAGCAGTGATAAGCTTTGTTGCGAAGTAAATCTAGCTTACAGGGGCATTCAGAGCTAGATTAAATTGATAGAAGAATAAAATTTACACTAACAATACAACTGATAGTGAGGTGTTTTGTGCGAATATTGTCACTCAGCCACCGATTAATGCATCCCAGTATAGATAATCATAATATTTTCAACTCACCTTCAGTGTTTGATTATGAAGCAATAGTCGTAGACATAGGTGGGATAGCTAAAACTATTCAAAATGCAATTTCATCTGAAGAAAATTATCTAACACATTCGGATAGACAAGTGGTTAATGGTGAAACATTAGACGAAGTTACAGGCATTAAAGATATTTTGTACCAGCGACAAGATGAATTTACAAGAGCCCTTGAAAATGGAGCTGTCATTGTTACTTTCATTGACACACCCATTCAAATAACAGGAGTAAAAGGATTCCAAGGACTTGACCGATATTTTTTCTTACCTGCACCAATTGGAATAAATTGGGATCATTCAACCATTAAGGGAGGAGAGGGTGTAACTGTATCGATCGTAGAAGATCAACATCCTTTAGTAAAAGTCCTCGAAGTTTATAGAACTGAGCTTCTATATAGATCTTACTTAAATGAAAATGCTCCTAACATTGCAGGCAAAGTTAAAATAATTGCGCGCTCATCAGGTGCTGCAGTTTTAGCAGCAGAATTTAACGTTCTTAACGGCAAAGTTATATTTTTACCTACCCCTGTACCATCATTGAGTCAAACTACTTCTCAACGTGAAAGTGAAGCATTTGTAATAGCATTCCCAGAATTATTTAAACGAATGGATACTCCTCCACCAAACTGGATTCAAGAAATCGATATACCCGAACTTGACACACTGGAAACAGAAGAAGGTTTACGAAAAACAGAATTAGAGAGAATAAAAGAATCTTTAGCAGAAGCAACTTCATTAGCAGATAGCAAAAGAAGTCTAAGGAATATTTTGTGGACAAATGGAGACCATGCCTTGAAATTTGCAGTGATCGAATGTGCAGAAATATTAGGATTCTCGATATCAGAAACACCCAAAAACGAGCTTATCCTTAGTAGTAATACAAAAGAGTTGTATACTGTAGCAGAAGGATCAATTGAAGCTATTGATATGAGCCCTCATTATAGACTCAGGGCACAAATTGATAAGGTAATTGAAAAAGAAAACCAGTCTCCCAGAGGGTTAATAATCGCAAATGGGCAACGTTTAACAAGACCTGAAGAACGACAAAATGAAATTAGTGAACCACTTAGGATTGCAGCTGAGTCTGTAGGGTATGCAGTCGTCACAGCACAAGAATTTTTCAATGCAACTATCGCAGCACTGAAGGGATTAGCTCCAGAAATATTAGAGGAAATTCATGAAAAACTATTGTCAACTGATGGAATAGTCAACTTAACTGAAATCTATTCGAAAACAGAACAATAACAGAAGAAAATATTAACTTTCAATTTCGACCAATTGTAACTCACGTTCAACTTCTGTAGGAGTCGTATAATCAACATTGTTAATATTAAAGCCAAATAGCTGTTCAAAATCTTCTCTATACCCTTCATAGTCTGTCAAATCATAAAGAGTATCATTAGTAACATGGTTCCATATCTCAGAAACACGTTCTTGAATGTCATCTGACATCTCAAAATCATCAAGTCTTATTAAGTTATTCTCATCTGTTTTTGGAGAAGCATTGTTTCGAAGTTGATCGCGAAATAGTCTTCCGATTTGATGAATTGTTTTTTCATGAATATCACGCTCTTTCATGATCTTAAATAAAATACTCATATATAGTGGTACGGCAGGAATAGCACTAGATGCTTGCGTTACGACTGCAGTATTAATACTCACCCATGCTCCACCATTATTAGTAGATAATAATTTATGCATTTCCCTAGCAGTAGACTCAAGATGTTTTTTTGCTTGGCCTATAGTCCCATCTCTATAAATTGCTGCAGATACTTCTGGGCCTATGTAAGAATAGGCAACTGTACGAAATTGGTCGGAAAGTAAATCTTCTTGTTGCAAATAATCGACCCAATCTCGCCAATCTTCACCTCCCATAACTTTAACAGTATGTGTAATTTCATCTTGAGTAGCTGGTTCAAGTTCCGCATCGACAATTGAATGATTTCGTAAGTTAAAAGTATATCCTTTATATGTATTACCTATAGGCTTGAGAGTGCTATTCCATATATTACCGTCATGATCTATACGTCGGGGGGCAGCCAAGCTATAAATTAATAAATCAATATGACCAAATTTTTGTTTTAAAAAATTAACCGTAGTCTTTTTTACTTGCTGAGAAAAAGCATCTCCATTGATGGTATAAAGCTCCCTGGATTCAGACTTCGCTTGTTTGTGTGCTTCTACTAAGTTGTACCACCCTGCTGTAGCAGTTTTATTTGCAGTAGGAGGTTTTTCAAAACAGATTCCTAGAGTTTTATCACCATATCCAAAACATGATGTTAGTAGACTGGATAAACCATAACCTTGGCTGGATCCAATGATGAGAACATTTTTTGGCTCATCAGATAAAGAAAACTGCTTAGCAATTTCAATCTCTTTAGACACGCGCTTTGCGCAACCATCAGGATGGGCCGTCAATGAAATAAATCCACGCATTCTTGGTTCAACAATAATTTTTGCCATTTTATTCCTTTTCAATCACAGGACATTAGATAAACGAAATTGAGACAGCAGTCTAATCTCTTAACTTTAAAACAGCCATGAATGCCTCTTGGGGAACCTCCACTGCTCCAACCATCTTCATGCGCTTTTTACCAGCTTTTTGTTTTTCAAGTAATTTTCGCTTCCTTGTTACATCACCACCATAACATTTTGCGAGAACATTTTTACGCATCGCACGAACGGTCTCTCGCGCTACTACCTTCCCACCTATCGCTGCTTGAATAGGAACATCAAATAATTGCCGCGGAATTAGTTCTTTTAGTGATGTAACTAATAATCTTCCATTGCGGGCGGCATTTTCTGCAGGAACTATTGTAGATAATGCATCGACAGCCTCTCCATTAACCAATATTTCTAAACGCTGGACTTTCGCAGGGCGATATTTTTCGATTTGATAATCTAGCGCAGCATATCCTTGAGTACGAGATTTCAATTGATCATAAAATTCAACTAAAATTTCTGAAAGTGGCATCGCGTAGGTCGCTAAAACACGAGATGAACCTTCGTCTTCAGCATGATCCAAATAGTCTAATTTATCAAACTCACCTCTCCGTTCATCGACTAAATTCATTACAGCGCCAATATATCGTGCTGGCATGGTAACGGATAAATTTACCCACGGTTCTCTAATTTCATCAATTTGATTAGGGGTAGGAAGTTTTGCAGGAGAATCAATGAGTAATATCGATCCGTCTTTACGAAGAATTTCATATTCAACAGAAGGTGCCGTTGCTATTAACTCAAGTCCAAATTCTCTCTCAAGTCTCTCCTCAACAATTTCCATATGTAGCAAACCTAAAAAACCACATCTGAACCCAAATCCAAGTGCACCCGAAGTTTCAGGTTGCCATTGCAATGATGCATCATTAAGACTTAATCTTTCCAAAGCTTCACGCAATTCAGGATATTGTTCAGGATCAGTAGGATACAACCCAGCAAAAACCATTGCCTGTGCTGGTTTATATCCATCCAAAGGATCTTTGGCACCATTATTTGCAAAAGTTAAAGTATCGCCAACACGACTGTCCTGCACACCTTTCAAACCAGTAGCAACATATCCTACTTGTCCAGCTTTAAGATTCTTTGCAGTTCGCAGATCAGGAGAAAAATATCCAATCTCTATAGGATCAAACCGCCGATCTTGTTGCATTAATTTTAATGTTTCTTTCTCCGAAATCATGCCTTCAATGACACGTAAGTAAATCAGCACACCTTTATAAGCATCATATTTCGCATCAAACACTAGGGCACGCAATGTTTGTTCATGCGTACCTTGAGGATGTGGAATTTTGTCGACAATCGTCTGCAATATTTCTTCAACACCTTCTCCTGTTTTACCTGATGCAAAAAGTATTTCATCTGGATCAAAACCGATAACATCAATCAGTTCCAAGGCCACTCTTTCAGGCTCTGCTGAAGGTAGATCAATTTTATTTACAATAGGTATTAATTTTAGATCCATGTTCAAAGCTTGGTAAACATTAGCAAGAGTTTGAGCTTGAATTCCTTGTGTGGCATCAACAATTAATAAAGCTCCTTCACAAGCTGCTAATGCACGGGAAACTTCATATGCAAAATCAACATGACCAGGGGTATCAATAAGATTTAATTCAAAGACCTGGTCTGTGCGATCACGAAAATGCATACGCACAGCCTGTGCTTTAATTGTTATACCTTTTTCTCTCTCTAAATCCATCGAATCAAGAAATTGTTGTTGCATATCACGGTGATCGACTACCCCAGTTTTTTCTAGAATACGATCAGCTAACGTCGACTTGCCGTGGTCGATGTGTGCAATGATTGAAAAATTTCGAATTAAAGAAGCATCCACTGAACGATCGTAGCTTCTCTATCCATCTATGTCGAAGTTAATATTAAGATTTTAAATCTCGTACCGACTTCAATATTAGTCTGACATACAACATTCACAATTAGCGACCCAATGACCCGGACTGACTTCAGTTAATTCAGGAGTTGTATCAGAACATGTACATCCTGTAGTTCCTTGTCGAGTACATCGAGTTCTAAATACACAACCTGCAGGAGGGTTAAGTGGACTAGGAACATCGCCTTCAAGAATAATTCTTTCACGTGTTTTTTCAACCACAGGATCTGGAATAGGAACAGCAGACAACAGTGCCTTTGTATAAGCATGGATAGGGTTGTTATAAAGTTCGTTAGCCTCTGAAAGCTCAACAATATGTCCCAAATACATAACTGCAATACGATCACTAATGTGTTTTACTACTGATAAATCATGAGCAATGAACAAATAAGTTAGTCCGAATTCTGTCTGTAAGTCCTCAAGTAAGTTAACTACTTGCGCTTGAATCGAAACGTCAAGCGCTGACACAGGTTCATCGCAAACAATAAAGTCTGGTTCAACTGCCAAAGCTCGAGCTATACCAATACGTTGGCGTTGTCCTCCTGAAAATTCATGTGGATACCGTTTGGCGAACAATGGATTAAGACCAACCGCATTCATAATAAATTCAATTCGTTCGCGTCTTTCTTGCCCTTTATATAATCCATGGATAGCCATAGGCTCTCCAATTATTTGAGAAACTGTCATTCTTGGATTAAGGCTAGAAAATGGGTCTTGGAAAATCATCTGCATCCTACGGCGGAATCGTCTTAACTCACTACCTTTTAGATCGGTTAATTCAACTCCATCAAATTCCACAGAACCAGCGGTTGGTCTATGTAGTTGAAGAATTGCACGCCCGGTAGTGGATTTTCCACATCCAGACTCCCCTACAAGCCCTAATGTCTCATTCTTCGCAACATCAAATGTCAAACCATCAACAGCTTTTACATCAGCCGTATGACGTTGAATCAACAAACCTTCAGTTACTGGGAAGTACATCTTCAAGTCTTTAACTGACACTAACGTATCGTTAGGGTTGGATTCTGCTGTTACCACTATAAACCTCCAATTGAATTGGACTATTCCAATTTTTTATATATACAATCTAATCAATTTTAAGCTGGTACTGTGTCCCTACTCATACAGCATGGACAATCAGCAACCCAATGACCCGGACTGATTTCAGTCAATTCAGGAGTGCCTTCAGAAGAGCAAAAACAACTTTCATCCTTCGGACAGCGTGGCTGGAATGCACAACCATGAATTTCATCAATCAGTAGAGGGGGTTGCCCTTCAATAGTAGCTAATCGAACATGTTCCTCATCATCAAGTCGAGGCACAGAAGCCATTAAACCCACTGTGTATCCGTGTTGAGGGTTATGGAAAACATTCTCTGCTGTACTACTTTCGATAATTCTTCCCGCATACATAACATTGACACGATCGGCGTATCGAGCAACTACGCCCAAATTGTGTGTAATAATCAAGACAGCTGTACCCAAATCTTTAGATAAGTTACCCATAATCTCCATGACCTGAGCTTGAATAGTTACATCTAAAGCAGTAGTAGGTTCATCAGCAATTAATAGCTTTGGATTACAAGATAATGCCATTGCTATCATCACACGTTGACGCATACCTCCGGAAAATTGGTGGGGGTAATCATTTATTCTACCTGCAGCATCTGGTATTCCTACTAATTCCAAAAGCTCTATTGATCTCGTTGTTGCTTCACTATCATTTAAACCCAGATGTAAAATGATTGATTCACGAATTTGTTGGCCAATAGTTAGAACAGGGTTCAATGAAGTCATCGGTTCTTGAAAAACCATTGAAATACGATTACCTCGGATAGCACGCATTTCTTCATCAGATGCTTCTAAAAGGTTTTGACCTTCGAAAATAATCTCGCCGTCGACAATTCGCCCCGGAGGACTAGGAATTAATCTTAGAATTGACATTGCCGTAACAGATTTACCACAACCTGATTCCCCAACAAGTGCGAGTGTTTCACCCTCATCAACATGCCACGTAACACCATCAACGGCTCTAACAACACCTTCTTCAGTAAAAAAATGTGTCTTAAGGTTGTTTACATCTAGCAATCTAGCCATAGATCCCCCTTACGATCATGCCTACCCTATTATTTCACAACTCCCACATCCAATATAACAGAATATTGGTGGGGAAGAGGAGACTCGAACTCCTACGCCTCGCGGCACGTGATCCTAAATCACGCGCGTCTGCCAATTCCGCCACTTCCCCTATCAAGTTCGAGCTCTGGCGATTACTCTAACAGAACTCTCTGCTTTCGGCCTCTGATATTGTCAAAAATATTTCATTAAACAATATATGCTCTGGTGAGCCCCCGGGGAGTCGAACCCCGAACCGGCTGATTAAGAGTCAGCTGCTCTGCCATTGAGCTAGAGGCCCGGCAGGAAGGTAACTCCCTTCAGAGAAAGTGTCAATACTCTCAGGCAATATATGCGTTAATTGCAAGACTTACAATAGCTAATAGATATATAATTCTTATTTGTTTGCATTGTGGCCATCACAATTCTATATAATTACTCCTTCATTGGTGAGGGGCGGTTAGCTCAGTTGGCTAGAGCGCTTGCTCGACACGCAAGAGGTCACTGGTTCAAGTCCAGTACCGCCCACCAACTTTAAATGAAAAGGAATTCGATACTATTACTATGAGCAGTACTGAAGAGAACAATCAACAATTTTCTACATTAGAAGATCAAGAAGAAAAATTACGTCGGATGAGACATTCTGCTGCTCACATTCTGGCAGAGGCAGTATTAGAAACTTTTCCAGAAGCGAAATATGCTATAGGCCCTCCTATAGATAATGGCTTCTATTATGATTTTGAATTACCACGATCTTTAACTCCTGAAGATCTAATTTCGCTGGAAAAAAGAATGCGCAAAACTGTAAAAAAGAATGTTGCCATTACAGGTGAACTAATCCCAAAAGAAAAAGCACGCAGAATTTTTGCAGATCAGCCTTATAAA
The DNA here is from genome assembly GCA_002716405.1 of Chloroflexota bacterium. Taxonomy (GTDB): domain Bacteria; phylum Chloroflexota; class Dehalococcoidia; order UBA2979; family UBA2979; genus UBA6955. The sequence continues at coordinate 68,894 of PBBA01000005.1, forward strand.
TTAGAACTGATCGACGACTTAGATGAGGAACTAGTAGGGCATTTTCAGCACGCAGAATTTCAAGACCTCTGTCGAGGAGGACATACAGATCGAACTGGTGAAATTGGCTCTTTTAAACTAAGCCACGTTGCAGGGGCATATTGGCGAGGTGATGAAAAAAACACCATGCTACAGCGAATATATGGTTTGTTATTTTTCACAGACTCAGAGTTACAAGACTATATTGAAGCACGGGAAGAAGCTGAACGAAGAGATCATCGAAGAATAGGACGTGAATTAGATCTTTTCTCGACACATGAAGAGTACGGACCTGGTTTAGTATATTGGCATCCAAAGGGTGGACGTGTGCGCGTGGAAATCGAAGATGTTTGGAAGTTAAAACATTATGAAAATGGATATGAAATTGTTTTTACTCCACATACTGGAAAGGCAAGCCTTTGGGAACAAAGTGGACACTTAGATTTCTATTCAGAGGGCATGTTTTCACCAATGGATATTGATGGTTCAAACTACTATATGAAACCTATGAATTGTCCATTTCATATTCAAATTTTTCGAAACACAAGAAGATCCTACCGTGAACTACCAATGCGACTTGCAGAACTGGGAACAGTCTACCGTTATGAAAGATCAGGTGTTTTACACGGATTAATGCGAGTAAGAGGATTCACACAAGATGATGCGCACATTATTTGCACTGCTACACAAATGGAGAATGAAATAGTTGCAGTAGTTGATTTTGTCCTAGAGTTATTAAGACTCTTTGGATTTACAGAATTCGAAGCAAACCTTTCAACTCAACCTGCAAAATCTGTAGGAGAAAAAACACAATGGGACGAGGCAGAAAAAGCTTTAGAAAGATCATTGAAACGTGCCAATCTCCCTTACGAAATAGATGAAGGGGGAGGAGCATTCTATGGTCCTAAAATCGATATCCATTTAAAAGATACATTGGGGCGTAAGTGGCAATGTTCAACTGTACAATTCGACTTCAATCTTCCAGAAAGATTTAATATGACTTATATCGGCGAGGATGGTAACGAACATCGACCATATATGATACATAGAGCATTACTTGGATCTATCGAAAGATTTTTTGGCATACTACTCGAACATTATGGAGGTGCTCTTCCGTTATGGCTTTCTCCCATACAAGCAGTCATAATACCAATAGCAGACCGTCATAATGAATTCGCCTTTACATTAAAAAATAATTTAGCTACTAACGGATTACGCATAGATGTTGATGATTCAAATGAACGTATGGGCAATAAAATTCGTAAGGCACAGCTTCAAAAAATACCATATATGCTAATCGCTGGAGATCGAGAAATTGAGGCTAATCAAGTAGCAATAAGACGTCGAAACGGCGAAGATTTAGGTACGATGAATCTCGAAGATGTCAACGAACTTTTATCTCGTGAAAAAATAAATCGCACATAACTATTTTCTAGCTAGAATATTCGACAATAGAGGTAACTAAATGTTTAAACGTGTGCTTATTGCAAATCGTGGAGAAATAGCATTACGCATTCAACGTACTTGCAGAGAATTAGGTATAGAGACTGTCGCAGTTTATTCTGAGCCTGATAGAAATTCTCTACATGTGCGTAATGCAGACCATGCAATTTGCATAGGCCCAGGTCCTGCTTTAGAGTCTTATCTTGTTATAGAAAAAATTATTGATGCTGCAGTTCAATCTGGCGCCGAAGCAATTCATCCCGGATACGGATTTTTATCAGAAAACTCAGATTTTGCTGATGCGTGTGATTCAGCAAACATTACCTTCATAGGCCCACCAAGTTCTGCAATGAAAGATATGGGAGATAAAGTATCAGCACGACAATTGATGGAAAAAGCTGGGGTACCGGTAGTCCCTGGAGCTGAAGATATCAAGGTCGATGATATAGAATCTGCTAAAAATGCAGCAACAAAAATTGGCTTCCCTTTAATGGTTAAAGCATCGGCAGGTGGTGGTGGACGTGGTATACGCCTTGTCCAAAAAATAGAAGACCTTGAAAATGCAATGCGCCAATCAGCCTCTGAAGCACAATCTTCTTTCGGTAATCCAACTATTTTTCTAGAAAAATATGTCTCACCAGCTAGACATATCGAAGTGCAAATTATGGCCGATGGAGAAGGAAATGTTCGAGCTTTTGGTGAAAGAGAATGTTCAATACAACGAAGACATCAAAAGGTAATAGAAGAAGCCCCTTCCATAGCTGTTACCCCTGAAATACGAAAAAAATTATGTCAGGCAGCTGAACTTGCTGCCTTGAGTTGCGGATACAAAAATGCGGGTACTGTAGAATTTTTAATGGGGCCAGATAGTGAATTCTATTTCTTAGAAATGAATGCACGATTACAGGTTGAACACCCGGTAACTGAACTAGTTTACGGTGTTGATCTTGTAGCTTTGCAACTTTCAATTGCATCAGGTGGTACTTTACCAGATATGGATATTGGTGAATTGCATCCAAAGGGTTGGGCAATTGAAGCGCGAATCAATGGTGAAAATGCATACAAAAATTTCGTCCCTTCTATTGGGTTGATTAATCATGTCACACTACCATCGGGACCAGGTGTAAGATTTGACAGCATGCTATATGACGGCCTTGATGTGCCTCCATTTTACGATTCAATGTTAGGAAAACTAATCGTTTGGGCTGAAGATAGAGATCTTGCAATTAAAAGATTAATGCGCGCCCTAAATGATCTCTTAATTGTTGGTATCGAAACAAATATTCCTTTCCATAAAGCTTTATTAAATAATTCAGATTTCCAAACAGGAAATTTTCACACCGGATGGCTGGAAGAAAAATTTATTATGCCGTCTTTAGAAGAAAACGACCCAAGAGCCAAAACTGCATTAATAGTAGCCGCAGTAGCCCAACACCTTCAGAAAGTAGCTAACAGTAGTCCTTCTACGAATAATGCTACTTCAAAATGGGTACAAGCATCTCGACACTCAGCAGTTAATATTTCTTCACGTCAAAGGGGGAGCGCATGGCGTCGCGGTACCGCTTAGAATTAGACGGAGAACTTCATAACATAGTCTTAAATGATACTGACCATGGTTTCAATGTCATTTTGGATGAAATGGATCTTGGAAACTATGATATCACGGTAGAAGGAATACCAGGGTTGTTTTCGATGTTATTAGATCAACACCCTACCCAAGTCTATGTTCAACGTGACGGAAGAAAATATAACGTAACCGTAGGTGATCGAACATTTTCGATTCAAGAATCTTTAGGTAATCAGCGTTCAAGAAGTAACGTAGGTAGCCGGCAAGATCCTATAGGTATTCTTTCAGCACCACTAGCCGGTGTCATTGTAGAAATTAAATTCGCTGAAGGCGATTCATTCACTGAAGGACAAGCAATTCTTATTATCGAAGCGATGAAAATGCAAAATGAAGTTCAAGCGCCAATCTCAGGAAAAATAACAGCAGTTCATTTTAAACCCGGAGATAGAGTTGAATCAGGTGATGTTTTGATCGAATATGACGAAGTGGGTAACTAAAAATATATTAATATATTTCTCTAAATTTGCTAGATCGCATTGTTGAGAACACTCTGTAATGGTAATATACCGCCCTCAGACTTCTAGCTTGAGAGAAGACAAAAAATGCTTCGTACGAAGAAAGGGTAAAACTTATCGCTAAAGAATTGCGGATGAATGAAGAAATTCAGGCTCAGACTGTTAGGCTTGTTCGAGATGGAGAGCAAGTAGGAATAGTATCAATCAACGAAGCCTTCGATATTGCAGATGAAGCTAATTTAGACCTCGTTGAGATTGCACCGAATGCCGATCCACCTGTTGTACGTGTAATGGATTATGGGAAATTCAAATACCAACAATCTAAAAAAGAACGTGAAGCACGGCGTGGTTCAAAACAAGTTGAATTACGTGAAGTCCGAATGCGTGTTAAAATTGGAAAACATGATAGAGATTTCAAAGTACGAACAGCAAGAAAATTGCTAAATGATGGCAACAAAGTAAAAGTCTCGGTAATGTTTAGAGCAAGAGAAATTACGCATCCTGAGGTAGCAAAAGATTTATTGGATGAGTTTGCCTTAGAGCTGGAAGATACGGCAGGAATTGAACGAAATCCAGCTTTAGAAGGTCGATTTATGAGTATGACACTTGACCCAAGCCGTAAAGGTCAGAGATCATCTATTGCAAAAGAAAATACTATCGAACAAACTGATAACGTCGTAGAAAGCGTGAATGTTTCAGAAAGTGAAAATGAAATTGCCTAAAATGAAAACACATAAAGGCACTCAGAAAAGAGTCAAAGTTACCGCATCTGGTAAGTTAATGCTCCGTAAAGCGGTACCGAAAAAAATGCGGAAATCTAAAAGAACTTTATATGCCACCCGTGGAGATATACCCGCTCATAAGACCGTTGAAAAGGCTATCCGTAAAAACTTGCCTTACGCATAAAAATTTTTGCGTACCGAATTAGATAGAATCAGGATTAAAGATGCCCAGAACACGAAATAGAGTACAAACTCACAGAAGACACAAAAAGATATTTAATCTTACAAAAGGCCACCGAGGTAAACGCCGTACTAATATTAAGGTTGCCCATGAATCCATGATCCATGCCTTACGTTACTCTACTGAACATAGACGAGATCGTAAGGGTGACTTTAGGCGATTGTGGATCATCCGGATAAATGCCGCAGCACGTCAAAATGGATTGAAATATGGCGAATTAATAAATGGACTAAATAAGGCAGGTATCGAAGTAAATCGCAAAATGTTGGCTGATTTAGCTGTAAAAAATCCAACTGCATTTTCTGAACTTGCAAGCCAAGCTAAAACTGCCTTGCAAGTTGAATAACAAATTATCACCAAAATTGACCATCAAGGTGTTGACTTTTCTTAAATAAATCCGCAGAATTCCAGATCTCATGTCGTGCGGTGGGGACTGCGTGGCAGATGCATTTTTAAGTCCTTCATAGTAATAATGAGGGCAGGGAAAATTAATGGCCATCCGCGGATACGTTTTGGTAGAAACCGAAGTTGGACGCACTGATTCAGTCAGAAATGCTATACGTGCATTAAAATCTAAATCCGCAACAATAACATCTGTTGATAGCGTAACTGGACCTTTTGATGTGATAGTACAACTTGCCGCTGAAGACCTAGATTCATTGGCAAAAATAATCACTGATGATCTTCAATTACTTGAAGGTGTTCAACGAACCACCACATGCCTATCCCTCAACCTTTGATTTTCATATCATTGTTACATGAGTATCACAACGGATATACAAAATAATTTAGTTAATCTTGAAAAAAATACCTTGGACAAATTAACGTCTATTGATAATGCCGAGGATTTATCAGAACTCCGTACTCAATTATTAGGTCGAAATGGTGAACTAACTCAAATTCTTAGATCCATAGGGGACTTGAATACGAACGAACGAAAACTGATAGGCCAAGCAAGTAACGCCTTAAAGAACAAACTCGAGCATATACTCAATGAAAAAAATACAGAACTAATTTCTGTCCAACCATCAAACCTTGAATCACTTGATGTTTCTTTGCCAGGAAAATATCAGCCAATCGGACGTTTACATCCAATCACGCAAACTCTTAGACAAATATTAGATGTTCTACGAAGGCTAGGATTCACAGTAGTTGAAGGACCAGAAGTAGAATTGAGTAGCTACAATTTTGACAAATTACGAATACCAGAAAATCATCCTGCTCGAGATATGTGGGATACTTTTTGGATAGATAGAAAAGATGAGTCCATGTTGCTAAGAACGCATACAAGCCCTATGCAAATTCGATATATGGAAACTCATGAGCCACCTATTCGTGTAGCAGTTCCAGGGCGCTGTTATCGATATGAAGCTACTGACATGACACATGAATGGATGCTACAACAGGTTGAGTTGTTAGCAATTGACAAAGATGTATCATTGGCAGATCTAAAAGGAACCCTCCATGAATTCGCCAGGCAAATCTTTGGTTCAGATTCTGAAGTAATGTTACGAAATAGCTATTTCCCTTTTGTTGAACCAGGTGTTGAGCTGGCAGTAAAGTTCAGAGGAAAATGGTTAGAAATAATGGGGGCTGGGATGGTACATCCCGAAATTATTGAAAACGCAGGCTATAATTCCTCTGTTTACACTGGATTCGCTGCAGGGATGGGAATCGAACGAATTGCAATGGCGGTATACGAAGTCGATGACATACGCCACTTCTATACAAATGACTTACGGTTTTTATCACAATTTTAGGTAGGCATGGCAAAAAATTCTTCATTCGACATTACAACTGGTTGTGATTATCAAGAAATTGATAACGCACTTAATCAAGCTCGTAAAGAAATTATTAACCGGTATGATTTTAAAAATGTTGTTGCAGAAATCGATTTTGATCAGCACAACAATTCAATTGAAATACGAACCGAAGATAATTTTAAACTAGATGCAATTTGGACAATCTTGGTTAGTAAATTTATTGCAAGAAAAGTTCCACTTGAGAATATAAAACGTAATCCTTTAGAAACTGCCAGTGGTGGCTCTATTCGACAATCACTTTCTTTAATTCAAAACATTGAATCTGATATTGCCCGAGATATCACAAATCACGTTAAAAGCATGAAATTAAAACGCACTCAAGCGCAAAATCAAGCTGACTCGATTAGAGTGTCTAGCCCTAATCGAGATGATCTACAAAAGGTAATGCGTAATCTAGAAAATGAAGACTGGGGAATTAAGTTAATATTTGGCAATTATCGATAATTAATTTTTTGTATCATACGCTCTGAATTACAAGGAAATTGATACTAAAAAAACGAGAGGTGAATGTGCTTGTTTCATTAAAATGGCTTAATACATATGTTACTTTGCCTACAAATCTTGATGTAGACAAATTCGCAGAAACCCTTACTATGGCCTCTGCTGAGGTTGATGCTGTGATCAAAATTGGCCAAGAATGGGATCCTTCTCTTGTTGTAACTGCTGAAATAGTCTCGATAGATAAACATCCGAATGCTGATAGGCTACGTTTAGCTACTGTTAACTACGGCGCTGAAGATAACCAACAAGTAGTATGTGGTGCACCAAATTTAAGTATTGGGCAGAAAGTTGCTTTTGGTCGTGAAGGATCAGAATTGACTAATCCACAAACAGGGAAAAAACAAAAACTTAAAGCAAATAAAATCAGAGGAATCACATCTGCAGGAATGATTCTTTCAGAAGCTGAACTAGGTATATCAGATAACCATGATGGAATAATTGAGCTCGCTACTGATACGCCTATTGGGTTACCTTTACAAGATCATCTTGGTGACACAATCCTTGATATACATATCTGGCCTAATAGGCCAGATATGATGTCGATGGTTGGTATTGCAAGAGAAATTTCTGCAATCCTTAACAACACAATTCAACATCCATTAAAATATAACTTAGAAGCTTCAGATAATAATCAAAAGATAAAAGTTTTGGTTGAAAATGAAAATCTGTGTAGTAGATATATAGCTACTATTATCAAAAACGTTTCCGTCGGACCTTCACCAGGGTGGCTACAAGAGAGGTTACAATCTATTGGTCAAAGACCTATTAACAATGTTGTTGATATCACAAATTATGTAATGTTTGAATTGGGACAGCCATTACATGCATTCGATCTAGATAAAATCGATGGGAATATTACTGTGCGTTCTGCGCATAAAGATGAACCATTACAAACTCTGGATAATTTAGAGAGAACTCTTACTCCTGAAATGTTGGTTATCGCCGACGATTCCCAACCTATTGCCTTAGCTGGTGTAATGGGAGGCAAAAATACAGAGGTAACTGAAACCACAACTAATATACTTTTAGAAGCTGCACGCTTTGATCCAGTCAGTATAAGACGAACTTCTAACAAATTAGCACTTAGATCTGAAGCTTCTTCCCGTTTCGAGCGGGGTTTATCATCACATTTAGCATTAGATGCTACACAGAGAGCAATCCAACTTTTTATAGAGATAACAGGTGCCACACCTCCAGATAATTACGTTGATATTCACCCTATACCAAACGAAAATCATGAAATTCAACTAGCAAGAACTCGAATTGATACTTTAATAGGATTCTATATACCAACTACAGAAGTAATATCCATCTTAGAAAATTTAGGATTTTCAGTTAAATCTACAACAATTAATGGCGGTGATGAATTATTCACTGTCCAAGCACCATGGTGGCGAACTGATATCACAATACCCGATGACATTATCGAAGAAATAGTAAGACTGGCTGGCTATGATCGATTACCCGAATCAACAATTAGCGGACAAATCCCTGCTTGGGAACCTAATAATGAACTGGTATTCCGAGAAGAAGTTCGTGACTCTTTGGTTAAACTGGGTTGGCAAGAAGTCATTACCTATTCACTTACAACTAAAGAAGTTCTTCAGAAAGTATTACCACCAGAAGAGATCGAAGGCTTTGATTTTTTCCGCCTAAAAAACACACTCTCATCTGACCGTGAAATCTTAAGGCCAACATTACGGCATTCGATCTTGGAAACAATTGAACGAAATATCCGTTTAGGAGCAAATAACATTGCTATCTTTGAGATCGCTTCTGTGTATTTATCGCAAAAAAATAATTCATTACCAGAAGAAAAATCATTACTCACTGGTGCCATTAGTGGATTCGAAATCAATCGATGGGGGCAACCAACTTCTAAACCTCTTGATTTTTTTGATGCAAAAGGTACGGTTGAAAACTTACTAGAAAATTTTGATACAAAAGCTAATTATGAACATTCAGAAATGTTTGGATTTATCACTGGCCGCACAGCGTCAATCCTAGTCAATAACACTCCAATAGGGTTCATAGGTGAACTATCATTAGATACTTTAACTCAGTTTGGTATTTCTCAGCCCACAATTCTATTTGAATTAGAATTAGAAATTTTGTTGAATCAATTGAAATTACAGAAAGAATTTTTACCAATCTCGAAATTCCCTTCTGTCCAGCAAGATCTATCCTTATTAGTCCCATACTCAGTATCAGTTGGTGAAGTACAAAATGTATTCGAAAATTCTATAATAGTAAGTAGTGCTGAACCTTTTGATGTTTATACAGGAGATGGTGTTGCGGATGATTGTCGCGCTGTAGCAATCAACATAAATTATCAATCAATGGAAAGAACACTTAGTAAAGAGGATGTCGAAAAAGAACAACAAAAAATTCTTAAGCAATTGAAAAAACTCTATGATATCCATCCAAGATTTTAAGATACGTTTTATTTTTTAAGATTAATATTGGGTTTATATAGATGTAAGGAAATGAATCTGTGAGTGATCAATCAAACACATACAGTAGTACAGCAACTGGTAACCGAAGCATCCTTCCTGATGATATGATCTCCGTTCAAGAAGCTAGAAGATTGATTCTTGAAAAATTTTCACCATTAGATTCAGTCTCTATTCCTATCACAGAAGCACTTAATCAGGTCACTACTGAAGATGTAGTAGCACAATTCGATATCCCACCTTATTCAAATACGGGTATGGATGGATACGCTGTTATAGCTAAAGACACGAAAAATGCATCCTATTCGGATCCAAAAAAATTATCGGTAACTGGCTACTTACCTGCAGGGAAAATATTCAACGACACGGTGATGCCCGGTCAGGCTGTTCGTATTATGACAGGAGCACCTATACCTAACGGAGCTGATGCTATTGTACCTTTTGAAGAAACTGATGAATATTTAGAAAAAGATAGTACAAAGAAAACAGAGAAAAACGAAGTCTTGATTAATGTTGAAGCAATTACAGGAGCAAATATACGACCTGCAGGTGAAGATATCACAAAAGGTACAGTAGTATTTAATAAAGGGACAATTTTGGGCCCTGCGCAAATTGCCGTATTAGCTTCGCTAGGTCTCAATAATATTAATGTCCATCGTCGTCCCATTGTAGCGGTTTTATCTACAGGAGATGAATTGCTTTATCCAGGTGAGTCTTATGCAGATGGAAAAATCTATGATTCCAATAGCTCCGGATTAGCCGCACAAATTATAAACTTCGGTGGGGTACCAAAAATCTTAAATATTGCAAGAGACAACGTAAAAAGTCTCACACATCTCATCCGTGAAGGAGTAGAAAGTGCAGATTTTTTGATCACATCCGCTGGAGTTTCAAGAGGTGATTTCGATCTTGTAAAAGCTGTCTTGGCAAAGGAAGGACATATTGGGTTTTGGACAGTAAAAATGAAACCTGGAAAGCCACTAGCTTTTGGTACCTTCACAAAAGAATCAGGAGCACAAGTACCGCATTTGGGGCTTCCTGGCAATCCAGTAAGTGCAATGCTTACCTTTGAGCTTTTTGGTCGACCAGCTATTTTTAAGATGCTGGGGAAAATTAATGCTTGGCCACGGCCATTAGTTAATGCCATTTCGAAAGATAGAATTGTCAATACTGATGGTCGCCGATTTTATGCTCGAGTTGTAATAGAAGAAGAAAATGAAATTCCTAAAGTTATTCTTACAGGAAAACAAAGCTCAGGGATACTAACTTCAATGTCGAAAGCAACAGCCTTTGCAATTTGCCCTTCCGATACTAGTGGAATCGAAGCAGGTCAAATGTGTGAAGTAATACTGATAGATCGTGAAAATAATTATTATGGTGAATCAACATTAACAGAAAAAAAAGGGTACTAAGCACGATAAATTATTCCAATAACACAATCGGCTACCATTATCCTCATACTTAGCAGTTGTCTATAACTACATAAAAGGTGTTCAACTAGTGACTAAACCATCACACCAAACAGTAATGCATACTGATGAAAATTATAAATGGAAAGCTTTTGCCGCTATCGCTATTTCAGCATCCACTCAAGTTCTGAGTGTCTCTATGGTATTTGTTGCATTATCTGCCATCGCAGAATATTACGGAATCACATTACGAGCAGTGGCATGGGTAGTAATAGCACAAAATTTAGCAATAAGTGCCCTCATGATGCCTATGGGAAGAATCGCAGATATCATTGGTTGGAAAAAAGTTCATCTAACTGGATTATCCATTTCGGCAATCGCATGCATCATTACAGCAATAGCACCTTCTTTTGAACTAATGCTTTTCGCAAGAGTAGTTATGGCTGTAGGGATTTCTATGTCCACAGCCGTGGGATCGGCGATGGTCGTAGCCGTATTTCCTTCTGAAGAGCGTGGTAAAGCTATTGGTTCTCACACAACAGCCGTCGCCGTAGGAGGAGCATCAGGACCAATATTTGCAGGTATAGTTCTTAATCTATTTGCATGGCAGGCACTATTTTGGATTATTGTAATTCCGTTAGTTATTTCATTTCTAGCTGGATATTTTGTTCTGGATGATCGGAAGTTAAATCAATTTCGTGCTGAAAAAAGAATACCATTTGATTTTATAGGTGCTTTACTATCAGCAACAGCAATAGTGGTTCTGGCATTAACCATTAACAATCCACTGAATGTAAGCTGGTTTTCACCCCTAATTATTGGTGGTAGCGTTCTAGTATCCCTTTTAATCTACTCCTTTATTATCTGGGAATTAAAGATTACAAACCCCATGTTCGATCTTAGAATGTTTAAGAATTCTGTATTCAGCAAAGCAGTATTATCCCGTTTCACAGGATTTATGGCGATAAATCCATTTCGACTATTAACCCCAATCTACCTGATTAGCTTAAGAGGACTTAATGAAGGTACAGCGGCAAGTTTAATTTTCCTCACTTCTGTTGGCATGGCGATAGCAGCTCAAAGTTCAGGTAGATTAACTGATCGATTTGGTTCAAGACCTTTTACAATTGTAGGATTCTCAACTTTAATAATATCTTCTCTTTCCATGGTATTTATCTCTGAATCCACACCTTTGACCATTATTGCTGTAATACTATTAATGCAAGGACTATCACATGGAATATGGGGAGTTTCTAACAATAGCCAAATTATGGGTTCTGTACCAACGTCAGTACTAGGAACAGTAGGTGCCTTTAGTAATCTTACACGTAATACAGGTAATGTTACTGGACAGGCACTTGCATCAGCATTAGTAGTAGCTATCATGACATCACAAGGGTTTGATATTCCCCTCAGTGAACTCCAAACAACTACGGGAGCATCAACAGCATTTTTAGATGGTTGGAGAATCGCATATATCGCAGCATTGATACTTAGTGTAATGAGCCTTGTTGTCTCAATACTCACTCGCCCAGATTTTGAGAAAAAAACTAGAACCAATCTAAGCAGTTAACTAAAACTTAATCTCAAAGCCTTCAATTTCGGTTTCTACATCTTCCCACCGAAAAACAACATCTTTAACATGAGCAAAGGTAGGACCTTGTCTCATGTATTCTACCATTTGTCTTAGTGTTGCCTCATCTGCTATTCCAACAAGTTGTACCCGACCATCTGGCAGATTTTTTACATATCCACTAATACCTAAACGCAAAGCATGATCTGCACAAAAAGCTCTATATCCGACGGATTGAACTTTACCTTCTGAAATAGCCACAATGCGTTTTCGATTATTGTTTTTTGAAAACATTCAGTTTTTTGAAATTTCTTTTAATACTTTTACAACTACAGATTCAGGCACATCACTTCGTATAACAGGTTTCGCAATATCTTCTAATAAAACGAAACGTAAATTACCAGATTCGACTTTTTTATCTCGCTTCATAGCTTGAACAATAGCACTTAAATTCATATCAGACATTTCAGTTGGTAATGAAAACAACCGCAATAAATCACTATGCATCGCGAGTAATTCATCATCAATCATATCTAAATGTCGTGCAATACGAGCAGCCCCCATCATACCTATCGCGACTGCTTCACCATGAAGATATTCAGTATAATTACTGACAGTTTCAATCGCATGACCGATAGTATGGCCATAATTTAATATCATCCGTAAGTTTTCTTCTCGAGGATCACTGGAAACAACAAGTGCCTTAAGACGCGCGGAACGTGCAGTAAGTTCTGCTAATTGACTAACATCATGTTGTAAAGCATGAATATTTCCCAAGTCTTTTATTTCAGAAAGTAAATCAGGATCCAGAATAAATCCATGTTTAATTATTTCTGCAAAACCTTCATTAAAGGAACGAGAGGGGAGTGTGGTTAGAGTAGATACATCAGAAATTACTGCTTGTGGTTGATAGAATGACCCAACAAGGTTCTTTCCATTAGGTAGATCAACAGCGACTTTTCCTCCAATAGCTGCATCATTCATCGCTAAAACACTTGTTGGTATTTGTATAAAAGGAATCCCACGTAAATATGTTGATGCCACATAGCCAGCTAAATCTCCTACTACTCCACCACCAACTGCCAAGATTAGATCACGCCGTTCAGCATTTTGAGTAATAAGCCAATTATAAATTTCTTCAGCAATTTCAAGTTTTTTAGATTCTTCTCCTGCTGGAAGTATATACGACGACCCTGCTATACCAGCGTTATCTAATATTTCCACTATCGAAGTCCCATGTAAATCAATAACATTACTATCAGAAATCATAAAAACTCGACGATTTGTTAGATTTAATTGGCGTAATCTGTCAGGCAAAAATTTCAATTCCTCAGGACCAATCCAAATAGGATATTTGTGCAAACCTGTGTCCACTATCGCTGATGGTGGAACAGGAAGTTCAGCTTGAGAAAGTCGTTCTAATCGTCGACTCGAATCAAGAAGTTTCCTTGATTCCGAAGACCAAGCTTTTAAAATACGAGAGACTATTTTTGTAATAGCTTCAGATTCAGTGTCAAAATTATTAAAAATATTCTGTACAGGAACCCAAAGATCGGCATGCTGGTAACTATTACGTCTTTCTTTATCAAGTTGATAAAGACGGGATTCTAAAATCTCAGGTGAATCACCAAGCAGTGGACGGGGAACAGAACGAGGGTTGTTTTTTAAGTGATCAGAAATAGCTTTAGGGGTTGCATCAAGAAAACAAATATATCCATTGGCACCAAGGTTAAGTCGATTCTGTGAGGAAAGAAATGCTCCGCCACCTGTAGAAATTACAACAAATTCATTTTCAACAGCTTCAGCAATTATATTTTCTTCTATTTTCCTAAAATATTGTTCACCTTTTGAAGTAATTATTTCTGCAGGGTTTGTGCCAGTTTTTTCTTCTATAAGAAGATCTGTATCAATAAAAGACCAGCCAAGATTAGCTGAGACCATTTCACCAATTGTACTTTTCCCCACACCAGAGAGTCCTATTAAAGAAATTTGCCGAATAGAGACCATATATTTATCCTCGAGGCCCCACAGTTTCTTGAAAATTTTCAAAATTTTGTGTTAACTCTATGATGCTATCTCCGCCGAATTTTTCTAAAACTGAATTAGCAATAACAATCGCAACCATTGCCTCACCTACAACACCACCAGCTGGTACAACACAAACATCAGAGCGTTCATAAAATGATTCAGTTTCTTCACCAGAAATCAAATCAGCAGTAGGCATTTTCTGAGGGACCGTAGAGATAGGCTTTAAAAAACCACGAACGATTAGATCTTGACCATTTGTGATTCCTGCTTCAAGTCCACCCGCTCGATTAGACATACGTTCCCATTTCCTTAATTCCCAAGCAGATTTAGGAAGTATTATATCCATTACTTCTGAGCCTTTTCCAAAAGAATTATCAATACCTTCACCTATTTCAACTGCTTTGACCGCATTAATGGACATGATTGCTTGAGCAATTAATCCATCCAATTTTAAATCCCAATGGACATGACTACCTAAACCCATAGGCAAACCGCTCGCGCGTATTTCAAAAACCCCTCCAAGTGTGTCTAATTCTGTACGTGCAATATCTATTTCCTGAATCATTGCTTGTTCGACAGCCTTGTCAGCAACTCTAACGGGAGATTTTTCAACGAGGCTCCAATCAATAGATGTCTTTGCTTTAGCAGACACATTTCCAATTGACAGAGTATGCGATCTTATTTCAATTCCAATAGCTCGAAGAAGTGCACGTGCAACAGATCCAACAGCCACCCTCGCTGCCGTCTCACGTGCACTAGATCGTTCAAGAATTGGGCGAACATCATCAAAACCATATTTTTGTGTTCCAACCAAATCGGCATGTCCGGGTCGAAGTAATGTTGTTTTTTCTACTACATCATTAATTGGCTCAACTGACATTCTATTTCGCCAATTCGCATTTTGATGATCTTTATTGGTCATAGCAAGTGCAATTGGTGATCCAATTGATAATCCATGCCTGACGCCTGAAACAATCTCCGCTCTATCTTGTTCAATTTGCTGTCTTTTACCACGCCCATAGCCACCTTGTCTACGTGATAAATCACTAGCTATTAAGTCTTCAGATATCTCTAAACCAGCAGGGATTCCTTCGATAATAGCCGAAAGACCTTTACCGTGGGATTCACCCGCAGTTAGCCAACGAAATTTCGCCATTTATCTGTCCTCCATAAAAATAGGTTATCTATATTTTGTGTATAGGCTAATGAATGAGTGCATCTCTATCGGGATTGATATTCAAATCTTTTTCACCATCCTGAGTTTGCCACTCTAAAAGCATGTCTTCTGGATTACCGTAATCCCAATCACTAAGTGCAGCAACAGAACGGGCAACATGAGTAGTCAATAAATTTTGTTGTTTTGTCTCGCCAGATATAGTCCTATATTCACTACAAACATCAACTTGCACAGCATCAAATTTCACATGAGGAATTTCATACAATAATTTTTCTACCATACGAACAGTAGCACGTCTTGCTACTACATACTGATTAGAAAGCTCTTTACGAGAGCCTTCCACCACTTGAACATCAGCGTCAGCCAGTAAGGATACACGAATATATTGTTGATTAGCTGCAACTAATGTAACCGAATGTAATGCGCGCCAATCACTAGGAGGCATTCTCCTAGGCGGGCGACTATTGCGCCATTCATCAAATGTTATATCCAAAAGTTGTAATAATGCTTGATAATCACCAGCAGCAATGACAGAACGCCATTTTCTAGCTGCAAACATTGCTTGCACCACAGCAAAACCAACGACGCCAGCCATAAGCAAAATTATAATGAACGCTAGTCCAAGTCCCATTTTACGTTCCTGAACCTAAATATAGTTGTATTCTATCGTATCAGTATTCAGATAGTTTTAGTCATAAAACTGGTAATCGAGCTCTTTTTTAACTGCATTAAACATTATTTCAATTGGAGGATTTTTATTAGTCCATAGTTTGAAAGATGCTGCCCCTTGAAAAACTAGCATCGCCAAACCTCCAATACATTGTGCACCTAACGATTTCCCTATTTTAAGTAGTGGGGTTTCTTCAGGAGTATATACAAGATCAAATATTACTTGGGAACTATTCAAAAATTCTTGTGAAATTGGTGAAACAAGTTCATTACCGCTTTTTTCCATACCAAGGGAAGTAGCATTAATAATAATGTCAGCGTTTGTAAAAAGTGTCCCGTGATCTTTGGTAACTGAATTATTATTCAGCATAGAAATATTGAAGTTCTTTCCTGCATATGATTCAAAAAGTTTTGCTTTACTTTCTGTGCGATTGATAACAGTGATATTTTTAACTCCTGCATTTTTCATAGCCACCATGACAGCACGGGCGGCTCCACCTGCACCAAAAAGAATAACTGTCTTATTTTTCAAATCTATATTTGCGACTTTAAAGGAGTTGTGAATACCTACCACATCTGTATTCGTTCCTGTGAGCACACCATCATGAGATATAATGGTGTTTATCGCACCTACTTGTTCACCAATATCATCAACATGGTCAACAAAATTCATTGCATCCAGCTTATGTGGAATTGTGATATTAGCACCACGATAGTCTGAAGAACGTAACAAATCTATCTTCTGCTTTAATTCTTCTGCATGTGTTTGCCACGTTTCGTAACGCACATTTATGTCCAGATAATCAAAAGCTGCTTGTTGGAAAACAGGAGAAAGTGAATGAGCTACAGGATCACCTATTAACACAACTTTCTCACTATTAGCCATGGAACGATTCTTTTCCTAAATTAGTACAATGCGCCACAACTTGATTCCTTAAATTTGTCGACATTACGTAAATGTCCAGAATAACTGGCACTAAATAGATGTGAACCATCACATTCTGGCGACGCTACAAAGTATATATAATCAGTATCTGCTGGTTTTATAACAGCCTCGATAGCAGCAATCCCAGGATTAGCTATCGGCCCTGGAGGGAGTCCTAGATTCAAATATGTGTTGTAAGGTGAATCTACTTTCAAATCTTCAAGAGTAAGGTAGGATTTCCACCAGCCATGTTCTCCAACACTCTCTCTATTCGAAACTGCAAATTGAACTGTTGGGTCTGCTCCCAATAAAATATCCTGTTTTAATCGATTGATAAATACTGAAGCTACAACTGGCATTTCTTCAATTAGCACTACCTCACGTTCAACGATTGAAGCTAATGTCACAACTTCGTGTAATGTCATACCATTTTCACCAGCCAAAATCATTAATTCTGGAGATACCTGATCTGAAAATGCATCCAACATGGACTTAATTGCCATTTTAGCTGTAGTACCTTCTCTGAAAGGATAACTAGCAGGAAGTAAGTAACCTAATAATGAGGAGTCATTTGGTTTACTACTAAGCGCGATATGTAGCCAATCTTGTGATAAGGCATTTTGCCAGTCTTGAATATCAATAATCTCAGCATCATGAAGTATTTGACCAACTTCCATCAATCGCAAACCTTCAGGAATTCTAACTAAATCAGAAGTGATCCCACCTTGTCTTAGAAAAAAAATAACTTCTGCAGCTGGCATTCGTTTCTTGAATTGATAGCTACCAGCTTGTAACTCAGAACCATAATTACCAAATGCCATCAATATTCGAAATCGCGATTCACCTTCTATGACTTCAGCATTTACTAAAATTTGTATAATATCTTCTACATCAGAGCCTTCTGGAATATTAATCTCAACGGTATCAATAGTTTGATTAAGCGTTTTGGCTCTTAAGGAAAGACCATCAATATTTGCAACAATATTTTCTGGAGTTTCAGCAAGTGTATTAATTACCCAATAACCTATACCTAGTAAAAAAATACTCATTAATATACATGCGACAATCAACTGGTTACGAGCTACCATTAACATACTATATCTCCGCATCAGTATCGATTTTATCAATTTTGCGTTTTTGCAGAAATTGATTCAATATTAAAGTAGCAGCCAAATCATCGTGACGATGTCGATTGTTTTTTTGGATATTAGATCGATGTGACAAAACTTCTTCAGTAGTCAAAGTTTCATCTTCATAATAAACAGTAATACCCAGGTCAACTTCTAACTTCGAACCTAATTTTCTTGCAATCTTAACTGAATGTCCTTCATCACCACTTGGTAGTAAAGGTAAGCCAACTACAATACCTTGAATATTTTCACGAAGAACTATGGCTCGGATGGCGGGGAAGGCTACATTAGCGGGAATTATTTCAAGTGGGACCACAATACTTTCTTCAATATTGGAAATTGCAAGTCCAACATGGACAGTTCCTGTGTCTATTCCAAGCCAGCGCATTTGAGACCTCTAAGAACTCTCAAATGAAGAGGTGGCTTTATCACTTAATATTCGATAACACTCTTTCCGTAATGAATCCAATGCTTCCTGTATTTGTGATAATTCTTTACCGCCGGCCTGGGCAAATTCAGCTCGCCCCCCCCCGGAACCACCACAAATATTAGCCGCAAATCGAACTAAAACATCAGCTTTCAAACCATTTTCTATAGCAGTTTTAGACGAAGCTGTCATGAGAAATGGTTTGGAATCTACTTCAGTAGCAATACATACAAATACGTTATCTAACTGTGATCGAATTCTATCAACAATTAGTCTTGATGTTTCCACCGAACCGGAATCCAAAAATTCTACAATTATTGAGGTAGAATCACTTTGAGTGGTCGATTTTACAAGTTCATCTGCGTGGATTTTAGCAATCGTTGTTAAAGTTTCTTCGACACGTTTTCGCTCAGTATTCAGTTGATCTTCTAGTGAATTGATTCTTTGTGGTAAATCTTCTATGGGAACTTTAAATTTTTGAACAAGTAAGTCCAGTGTATTCATTCTATTCGTAATCAAAGCTTCAGCTTCTGGTCCTGTAACTGCTTCAATACGACGTAATCCTGCGCCAATACTAGATTCAGAAACAATTTGCATACGCCCAATTTGACCAGTCGAATGAATATGTGTTCCACCACAAAATTCACTACTGAAACATCCAGCTTCAGTAGAATGACTATGTGGAGTGACACAATATTCTACCACCCTAACTTGATCTTGATACTTGTCTTCAAAAAAAGCCACTGCACCCCTCTCAATTGCTTCATCATATGGCAGTACAAATGTTGAACCAACAATGTCATCCCGAACTTTTTCATTGACAAGAGCTTGTATAGATTGCAAATTTTCGTGAGTCGGTGCTTCCGGATGCGTATAATCAAACCTCAGTCGATCAGGACCAACATAAGATCCTGCTTGTTTTACATGTGTACCTAATTCTTTACGTAAAGCAGAATGTAGCAAATGCGTGGCAGTATGATTACGCATAGCACCCAAACGAAACTCACTATTAACACGAGTTTCTACGTCATTACCTGTAGCGATATTTCCTTCTAGCATTTGACCAAAATGAACAATTGCATCACCGAATTTTTGAGTATCTTCAACTGAAAATTTTCCAGTGGTGGTGATTATTTCACCATGATCGCCTATTTGCCCACCTCCTTCAGGATAGAAGGATGTAGATTCAAGAATAATTTCGGCACGATCACCAGTATTCAATTCTTGAACAATCATTTCATCATGCATCAAAATAAGAACATTAGATTGATCAATAATTTTTTCGTATCCCGTAAATTTTGATTTCAACCCTAAAGATGCGTATCGAGCTTGACGATCGCTTTCATTTTCAGCAAAATTTTCCTCACCTTTTGAACGCTCTCGTTGTGCATCCATTTCATTTGCAAAACCTTTTTCATCAATTGAAAAATTATTGATCTGAGCAACTTCACGTGTTAATTCAGGAGGTAATCCATGAGTGTCATACAATATAAACATTTCGCGACCAGGGATTTCTTTTTGTGCACTATGGGTTTTCATAACATCATTTAAGAGTTCCAATCCAACAGAAAGTGTCTGTTGGAATCTAGATTCTTCAGCAGTGGCAACGCGCAATAAAAATTCTCGTTGCTTTTCTAATTCAGGGTGATTAGCTGACGAAACAGAAATAGCAGAACCAACTACATCACCAAAAAAAGGCTTAGTGATTCCCATTTGATAACCAAAATACACAGCCCTTCTGATGAGACGTCTAAGAACATAACCACGACCCTCATTACTTGGCAATACACCATCTGCTACTAAATAAGCAAATGCACGTGCATGCTCAGTAATAACCCTCAAGCCATTAGCACTTTGATCGCCTGAATCAGGGCTATAGTGAACCCCCGTAACCTTTTCAGCTGATTTCAAAATAGAACGTAATTCATCAGTTTCATAGGCACTACGTACTCCTTGCAAAACTGCTGCTAACCTTTCTAAACCGGCACCGGTATCAATATTCGCTGCAGGAAGATCTTCTCTGGTACCATCTTCATGTTGATAGTATGCCATAAATACAAGATTCCAAATTTCTAAAAATCTACCTGTATCCAAGGCTGGATGATCTTTATCTGGGTCATAATTAGAATCTTCAATAACTGGCGTACCAAAGTCATAATGTAACTCTGAACATGGCCCACATGGCCCACTATCACCAGGGGGCCCCCAATAGTTACCTTGTTCGGCTGTGTATCGTAGAATCTTCTCTTCTGGAATACCTTTCTTTTTCCATAAATCGTAAGCTTCATCGTCATCAACATATACAGTGGCCCACAGCCGATTTTTATCAATACCAAGCACTTCAGTTAGAAATTCCCAAGCCCAATCTATAGATTCACTCTTAAAATAATCTCCGACTGAGAAATTACCTAACATTTCAAATAAAGTAAGGTGGTTTTCATCGCCAACTTCCTCAACATCAGTCGTTCGGAAACATCTTTGAATTGAAGTTAAACGAGATGCAGGAGGTGATTCTAACCCCATAAAATATGGCTTAAATTGAACCATTCCTGCTGTAGTAAATAGTAATGTAGGATCACCATGAGGGACTAATGATGCAGGGGGAATAACACGATGATTTCGTGTTTCGAAAAAATTCAAAAAAACTTTTCTTAATTCATCAACTTTCAATCGAACACCCCAATTTTTGATAATCTTTACCAATAAATATCAATTTTTTACAGGTTTATCAGATATCTTGTACATCTAGCGTAACGCTAGGGTAGAATGCACTATAAGAAGCAGTCAATGATAGGATATCCCTTTTTTGAATGTTAGTGAAAAATTAGGCTACATGGTATAGCCAAGTATCACCAACATATACAATACAAGAGAAAGATTAATATTGTGACTGAAAGTAATATTCATACTACTAACGATTGGGCTGCAATTGCATTGGCTGCAGGTAGTGGTAGTAGAATGTCATCAAAGTTACCTAAAGTCCTTCATCAAATAGCAGGTATACCTATTATTTGTCATGTACTAGATGCACTCGACCAAGTAGATATCAATAAAGTGATACTAGTAACAAACCCAGAAAATAATAATATACTAAGTGAGATCAAACCTGAAATACCCTGTGTAATTCAAAATACACCACTTGGAACAGGAAATGCTGTTTCAGTGGCTTATGAAATAGTAGGCAGTTTTAAAAATACAATAATAATTAATGGTGACCTTCCTCTTATAACTAAAGAAACAATTCAGAATTTAATGAAACAACATTCAGATTCCAATAATACGATTACACTCGCAAGCACAATAATTGATAATCCGCAAGGGTATGGTCGATTAAAAAAAGAAAATGAAACAGTCACAGAAATAGTAGAACAAAGTGAACTATCAGAAGAAAATGAAAAGCTAAGTGAGGTTAATGTAGGAATTTACGCTGTAAAAACGGAATGGTTAAATGATGCCTTGGCATCTTTAAAACCTCATGACAACGGTGAGTATTTTTTCACTGATATAATCGATATAGCAACACGGCAAAAAATAGCTATCCATACATATGAATTGAATGATCCAAATGAAGCAGTGCAAGTTA
The DNA here is from genome assembly GCA_002716405.1 of Chloroflexota bacterium. Classification (GTDB taxonomy): domain Bacteria; phylum Chloroflexota; class Dehalococcoidia; order UBA2979; family UBA2979; genus UBA6955. The sequence continues at coordinate 91,098 of PBBA01000005.1, forward strand.
ATAATCGTATCGAGCTCGCAAACGCTGAACAGATAATGCAAAACAATATACGTGAACAAATTATGTTGAATGGCACTACTATGGTGGACCCTCGTTCAACCTTTATTGACAAAAACGTGGTTATTGGACAAGACACTATACTAGAACCTGGCGTTCATCTATCTGGAAACACAGAAATCGGCTTTGGGTGCCATATCGGCCCTAATGCCAATATCGTTAATACAAAAATAGGCGATAATGTTAAAATAGGAGCATCCACAATCGAAATGTCTGTCATTGGAAATAATGTATCAATCGGACCTTATTGCCATCTCCGAGAAGGAAGTAAGATTGCAGACGAAGTTAATTTAGGAAATTACGTAGAAATCAAACATTCTACTATTGGTAGGCATACAAAGATTGGACATTTTACATATATCGGTGATTCAATTGTAGGTGAACTGGTAAATATAGGTGCAGGGACTATTACTGCTAATTTTGATGGGAAAGAAAAACATCAAACGGTTATCGAAGACGGATCATTTATTGGAGTGAATTCTGTCTTAATTGCACCTGTAAGAGTTGGAAGAAAATCAAAAACTGGAGCTGGAACTATAGTCACAAAAGACGTACCACCAGAATCTTTAGTAGTTGGAGCTCCTGGTCGGATACGATCAGGGAAAGGGGAATAACTGGTATCAATAGAATATATTGATACTCGATAACTTTTGGATAATAGCTTAGCCATAATCGTTGTTTCATTAATTTTTTTTATAACGATAATTCTTCTCATTGTTATAGCTGCTGCTGAGGCAGGTATATCTGGACTATCTCGAGGCCGTATTCGTACAGATAGACTAGATGGACTGAGTGAACTTCTGCTTGATTATGTTCGCCAAAGACAGAGAATTCTTAGATACCTGAGTATAGCTACCACAGCAGTGGTGGTCGCCTTTACCGCAACATTTCACTACGTAGTGTCTATTAATTACACCCTTAATTTACAAACTATTTTAATAAGTGCAGTATGCTCCTTTGTTTTAGTTGCTTTTATACGACAAACAACTAGGTCAATTGTTTCTATAGATCCTGAAAAATGGGGAGGGCGCTTAACTCTACCTATACAAATTCTTCAAAATGCATTTAGCCCTCTAGTATGGGGTGTAAACATGCCCATCAGTATGGTTCTACGTCTTTTGGGTAGCAATGATCAAATTCGAGAAGCGAATCCTGCAGAGGAATTAATCGGTCTAATTGAAATTACCGATGATATCGAAGAACCGGTAATGATCGAACAGCGAAGAATGATGCGCGGAATAATAGAAATGAGTGATCAAACAGTTCGAGAATTGATGACCCCACGAACTGATCTGATCGGAGTATCAAACGAAGCATCTATCGGTGATGTCATGAAAATTATTGGTGAATCTGGTTATAGCCGTATACCACTCTTTGACGAATCTATTGACTCAATATTGGGAGTGATCTACGCAAAGGATTTACTTGCCTACTTAAGAAGTGGTGATATGACTCCTCGATTAGCTGATATTTGTAGACCAGCATATTTTGTTCCCGAAACGAAACGTGCTGATGAATTACTTGCTGACTTTAGGAAAGACCAAGTTCATTTAGCTATTGCAATTGATGAATACGGAGGAACATCAGGAGTAGTATCCGTAGAAGATCTATTGGAGGAAATTGTAGGTGAAATTACTGATGAATATGATATCGAAGAATTAGAGGTAGAACATATTAGTAAAGGAGAATTTCTAGTAGATGCACGAATGACAATAGATGAATTAGAAGAATTATGTCATGTTAATATAGAGGCAGAAGACTTTGACACAGTGGGAGGGTTAATCTTTACTTTACTAGGAAGATTAGCTTCTCCTGGTGATATAACTTCTACTAGAACTGAAGATGGTGAAATCGATCCACAAGGATTAAATCTTCGCGTCATGTCAGTTATTGGAAGAAGAATTAAAAAAGTACATATCACAAAAGCAAATATAGAAATTGAGAACACTCATGACGACTAAACGATTAGTGATAGTTGAATCACCTGCCAAAGCAAGAACTATATCGCAATTTCTAGGAACAGATTATCTCGTTGAATCTTCAATTGGACATATCAGAGATCTTCCATCTTCCGCAGCACAAATACCTAAAAAATATAAAAAAGAGAGCTGGGCACGTTTAGGAGTAAACATTGGAAAAGATTTTCAGCCGCTTTATGTGGTTCCTCCTGATAAGAAAAAAACTGTGACAAGCTTAAAAAATATCTTGAAAGAAGTAGACGAAGTATATCTTGCAACTGATGAAGATCGCGAAGGCGAAGCAATTGCATGGCATCTCTTACAAGAACTCAAACCAAAAGTACCAGTACATCGTATGGTATTCCATGAAATCACTAGTGAAGCAATTCAAGAAGCCTTAGACAACACACGATCAATCGATGAAAATCTCGTGGAAGCACAAGAAACAAGGCGTATTCTAGATCGATTAGTAGGATATGAAATTTCTCCCGTTTTATGGAAAAAAGTAAAACCACGACTATCTGCAGGGCGTGTACAATCTGTTGTCGTAAGACTAATAGTAGAACAAGAACGCAAACGCATGGGATTTGTCAGATCTAACTATTGGGGAGTTGAAACTACAATCAGTACTTCATTAAGTAAATCAGAGACTTTCTCTGCAAGGCTAATTGAGATCAATAATCAAAAAATAGCAACTGGTAAAGATTTTAACCCGCAAAATGGTAAAATTGACAACGAAAATACAGTCGTATTAGTAAATGAAAATATTGCCACCAATATTGCAACAGAGCTTACTTCAGCGTCACTTAAGGTAAGTGATCTCCGTGAACGCCCCTTTTCGCAAAACCCACCTGCACCGTTCATAACTTCAACATTACAACAAGAGGCAGGTCGAAAACTACGTTATAGTGCACAAAGAACTATGCAAGTTGCACAAAGATTATATGAAAATGGATACATCACTTATATGCGTACCGATTCTACTAATCTTTCAGATCAGGCAATTAATGCTGCACGAACTCAAATCGCTCAAATGTATGGTGACAAATTCCTTCCAGACTCGGCACGACGTCATAAACTATCTGCAAAAGCTGCACAAGAAGCACATGAGGCTATCCGACCAAGTGGTGAAATTTTCAGAACACCAGAAAGTCTAAAAAATAACATCGATCAAGATGCTTTTCAGCTTTATGAATTGATTTGGAAACGAACAATAGCATCGCAAATGCAAAATGCTGAGGGAATGCGTACACAAGTAAGATTAAGTTATACCAGTGAAAAATATGGTGAGCTTAGCTTTCAATCATCAGGGAAAGTCATTCTTTTCCCTGGTTTTCTAAGGGCATACGTTGAAGGTAGTGACGATCCAGAAGCCGCATTAGATGATCAAGAACGAATTTTACCTACATTGCATCTAGAGCAAACGTTACCAGTAAATCATTCTAATCCAACTTCACATGAAACGCAGGCACCTAATAGATGGACCGAAGCTAGTCTAGTTAGAGAACTTGAAGAACGTGGGATAGGTAGACCTTCAACATATGCATCAATTATTCAAACTATCCAAGATCGTGGATATGTTTGGAAAAAAGGGTCAACGTTAATACCAACATTCATGGCTTTTGCTACAACAAGATTACTGGAGGGGCATTTTCCTGAACTAATTGATTATGAATTTACCGCACGAATGGAAACACATCTGGATGCTATTGCACAGGGAGACAAAGAGGGGCGTCCTTGGCTACACAATTTTTATTTTGGTGATGACAATATTAAAAATACAGAACCACGTCTTCAAAAAGGGCTCCATGAAACAATTAGTACTGGATGGGAAGATATTGATGCACGTTCGATCTGTTCTGTGCCAATTGGAACAAATGAAAACGGTGACCCCATCGTTGTTCGTGTAGGAAGATTTGGAACTCAAATACAAGAAGGAGAAAATCCAAAACGTGCCGACTTACCATTGGAGATTCCTCCAGATGAAATCACTATTGCTGTTGCAAATAAATTATTAAGTGAAGCAAAATTAGCAGATTTACCCTTAGGTAATCACCCTAATGGATCACCCATCTATCTAAAAACTGGAAGATATGGACCTTACGTTCAATTAGGAGAAGATCCTGAAAGAGATGAAAAAGGGAAAGTAAAAAAAGACGCTATAGTCCCTAAAAGATCAAGCCTTTGGGAAGGGTTAGAAATGAGCACTATTACTCTAGAGGATGCGCTAGAATTACTTTCATACCCTAAAGTAATAGGAATGCATCCACATAATGATACTGAAATCACTGCACAAGATGGTCCAAATGGTCCCTATATAAAATGTGGCGACGAAAATAGAAGCCTTAACGACATAGAACATATGAAAAATATTAATTTAGATGAAGCAATAGCATTATTAGCTGAACCGCGAAGACGACGAGGACAGAGAACATCCAAACAAATTATTGCGCAACTCGGACCTCATCCAAGTAGTGGAAGTACTATTCAAGTTCGCAATGGCAGATTTGGTCCATACGTAACCGATGGGATCGTTAATGCTTCTATACCTAATACGAGAGATCCTCAAAAAATCGAACTAGAAGATGCAATCAATCTTATAGCTTCCCGTGAGGAAAAACTACGATCCGAAGGCAAAGATCCACGTGTAAAGGCAACAAAAAGAAAAAAATAAAAACATAAGGTACAAATATTTGAACTTGCCTTAATGCTCCAAAGTACCCTAGCCTTAAATAAAGGGAAAAATGAAGTTATGGCAATACAACCTTCTGAGTTAAATTTTAAAATACCCCAAAAATCCGAACAAGCGCTTGATCATTATCTCAATCACTTAGGAAACGTACGCAGAAGATCTGAATTCACCATTCGCAACTACAGAAACGACCTTCTACATTTCTTAACTTTTCTAAATGACTTAGAAATTCCTTATACGGAAGCAAGTAGAAGAATAGGTCGAGCATATCTTGCTGATTTAAAAATTAATGACGTTGCCTCAGGTTCTATAAGAAGAAAAGCGACTACGATAGCAACATTCTATCGCTGGTTAGATCAAGAAGGATACCAACTATCCCCTCCTGAGGGTGATTCAATCTTAAGATTAAAGCCTCCCAAAAAGGAACGTACACTTCCATATTTTCTCTCTGAAAAAGAAACTGAAGACTTGATCGCTTCTAATGATGTAAGCACACCTAGTGGGTTACGTGATCGTGCTATCATTGAATTACTTTATGGTGCAGGACTAAGAGTCAGTGAGTTAGTAAAAATAAAATTATCAGATCTTAATTTCGAAGATAAGCAGGTGTTTGTGACTGGAAAAGGTGACAAATCAAGAATCTGTTTGTTCGGAAATCCTGCGGCTAATATTTTAAGACAATATATCGAAATAGGAAGAAAAGAAATCTCAACAAAAACCTCTGAATATCTTTTTATTAACCGTTTTGGCGAGCAACTATCAACACGATCTGTACAAAGGCTAGTTAAAAAATCGGGAATAAAAGCAGATATACAACAACCTGTCTACCCACACTTATTAAGGCATACCTTTGCAACACATATGTTAGATAACGATGCAGATCTACGGATAGTACAACACTTATTAGGACATAGTTCGGCTGATACAACACAAATTTATACTGCAGTTGCACACAAACAACAAAAAGAAGTGATTACCTCTGCTTTGCAAAAAGCTAGAAACCCACAATCAAAAAAACTCAACCAACAGCACTTGGAGGAAATGTGAAAATATTTGTAATAAATGGACCAAATCTAAATCTACTTGGCGAAAGAGAACCTGAAATATATGGTAACCAAACGCTACCTGAAATTGAAAATATTATTACTGAACATGCGAAAAAACTCAATAATGTACAAATAGAATTTTATCAATCCAATCATGAAGGTGAAATAATTGACGCATTACATTCACATCGTGAATGCGATGGAATAATAATTAACGCTGGTGCACTAACACACAGCTCAACTGCAATATCTGATGCATTACAATCGATAGATCTACCAGCTATAGAAGTGCACTTAAGTAACACCAATGCACGCTCAGAAGAATGGCGGCATCATTCATATTTATCACCGGTTTGTTGGGGTGTAATTATGGGTTTTGGACATTTGAGTTATACTGCAGCTTTAGATTTACTGTACGAACGACTATCTAGGTAATAATCAATGATATTGAACCGCCTTCAACTTGTCCGTGAGGAAATGAGACATTCGAATCTAGATTTTTTACTTATTACGGATCCTAGTAATCGCCAATGGATCTCTGGATTCACTGGATCATCCGGCATTGTTCTTATCTCAAAACAAACGGCTTATATTGCTACTGATTCGCGTTATTGGATACAAGTAGAACAACAAAGTCCTGATTTTGAATTGGTAAAAATAGCAGGTGCTACAACTTCTATAGCCACAGAATTGATAGAAAAAATCTCTGATGCCAGTAATTTTGGGTATGAACCAGAAAACTTAACAATGAAGCAATATCAAGATTACACTAAGATAATTTCATCAATGACTTGGAAAAATACTCCTAACTTTATTGCTGCACCTAGTATTATCAATAAACTTCGAATGTCTAAGGACAGCGGTGAACTAACTTCTCTCATTAAAGCAGTTGAAATAGCAGACGCAGGGATGAATCATGCCTTTCAAATTATACAACCAGGTATGACTGAAAAAACTTTAGCTTGGGAAATACAAAAAAATGTGATCGAAAATGGTGCAGACAGTCTATCCTTTAACACAATAGTTGCTGGAGGTGAACGGGGTGCACTACCTCATGCAAGACCCCTTAATATAGCTCTAGCAAATAAAACAGGTGTGGTTATTGATATGGGTGTTAAGGTTAACGGTTATTGTTCTGATCTCACGCGAACATTCTTTCTTGGTACTCCAACTGATAAATTTAAAAAAGTATATGATGTAGTCTTGACTGCACAAATGATGGCTATCGAACGTATAGAGGTCGGGATGACTGGAGCGGAGGCACATGAAATAGCAGCTTCAGTCATCGCAGAAATGGGTTATGGAAATTATTTTGGTCATGGATTAGGTCATGGAGTAGGGATCGATGTACATGAAGCACCAAGGTTATCTCCTGCATCTGATACTATTCTAGAAAATGGCCATGTTTTTACTATTGAACCAGGAATATATCTCCCAGGTTGGGGAGGTGTTCGAATTGAAGATCAATGCTTGATGGAAGCAGGTAAGGTAAGATCTCTAACTAAGTCACCAAAGTTGGATCTTGAAATTGGAGTAATAAATGATTAGCACGTCTGATTTTAAAAAAGGACTGTCCTTAGAAGTAGATGGAACTTTATACCAAATAGTAGAAGTGCATCATGTAAAAACCAAAAAATCTGCAGTTTATAGAGTAAAACTTAAAGATCTACGAGAAGGACATATAATAGAAAAGTCATTTAATGCTGGTGAGAAATTAGCAGCTGCTAGGGTTGAGCGACGTGAAATGCAATATCTCTATGGAGATAGAGATATCTATACTTTTATGAATACGGAAACTTTTGACCAAATTGAAGTTCCTGAAAAAATAGTTGAGGATGCCCTTCCTTATCTTACTGAAAATGACAAAGTTCAATTAATACTCTATGGGGATGAGGCATTGTCGATTGAAATTCCTCCAGCAGTAGAATTACTAATAGTTGAATCTGATCCTGGTGTAAAGGGGGATACTGCCACTGGTGCAACTAAGCCAGCAAAATTAGAAACAGGTTTAGTTGTAAATGTTCCGATATTCATTAATCAAGGAGATAGAATTAAGGTATCAACTTCAAACGGCGAATATCTGGAGCGTGTAGCTACAGCATAAGATGTATCCAGAAACACAAAGTGTCTCACAACTCACCACTAAGATTCGTTCAACGATCGAAAATAGCGATGAGCTAATAGATATCTGGGTTGAAGGTGAGATATCCAACTTAAGCCAACCCAGATCAGGGCATATTTATTTCACATTAAAAGATGAAAATGCACAGATGCGCTGTGCATTTTTCAAACAAAATCATCATGGATCTAATGAACATTTAGACTTGGGAGTATCTGTCATAGTACATGGCAAAGTAACAATTTACGAACCTCAAGGTAACTTACAGATTTTAATTGATTTTATACAGCCAGCAGGTATAGGAGCGTTAAACGCAGAATTTGAAAGAAGAAAACAAAGATTGCAGAAAATGGGAATGTTCGCAGAGGAAAGAAAAAGGCCTCTCCCACGCTTCCCAATGCATATTGGTGTCGTAACTTCACCTACTGGTGCTGCACTGAGGGATATTCAAACAATTCTTAGTCGAAGGTGGCCTTTGGCAAAAATTACTGTTTACCCAACAGAAGTACAAGGAATCAATGCGGGGATAGCCATAAGTAATGCAATTAAAATAATTTCAAAAGCTGAAGAAAAAACACAAATGCCTGAAATATTAATAGTAGCGCGAGGTGGTGGATCAGCAGAAGATTTGTGGGCTTTTAATGAAGACATCGTTGTTGAAGCTGTTTTTGCCTCACCAATACCTGTTATATCAGGTGTTGGACATGAAACAGACGTTACATTAATCGATTTAGTTGCTGATATACGTGCTGCTACCCCATCTGTTGCCGCAGAAATGGCAACACCCGATCAGAATGAAATACATGCCCATATACAAAATTTAATCTCAGGTCAACATTATTATTTAACATCATTAATTCGAAATTTAAATCAGGTAATACAATCACACAAAATGAAGATGGGAAACATACAACCAAGTATTGAGCATTACAAAGATCAAACAAACTACATGTTGCGCTCATTAAATTACAACGTAAACATGTTAAATTTTGTTGCAAATGAAAAGCTAAAAGCAATTAGCAGTCAACTCCGAACACTTTCACCAAAAGCAGTGATGAAAAGAGGATTTACGATCGCATCTACTTTAGACGGGGAAATAGTTACACTTGCAAAATCGGTTGAAGAAAATGATTTTTTGAAGCTTCAGTGGCAAGATAGTAGTCATATAATTCGTATCGAGAGTAAAGATGGAAAATAAACAAACACAAAATAATGATGAAGGTGTTTCTGAAAGTTTCGAAGACTTAATTCAGCAACTTGAAATAATTACTACTAAATTAGAGCAAGGTGGTATCGATTTAAATACTTCAATCACCTTATATGAACAAGGTGTGACTATTGCAAGACATTGCCAAGAGTTATTGAATAATGCTGGAAATAAGATACAAGATTTGCAACAGCAATTAGATCAGGAATCTTGAATTGACTCTTAAACTTGGTTGGTTTACAACACGTGGGGCAAGCTCAAGCAAAATATACGAAACCGTACAAAACGCGATACATTCTGGTGAACTAGATGCTGAAATTTCATTTGTCTTTTCTAATCGAACTGCTGGAATTGAAAAAGTTACTGATGATTTTTTTGAAAAAGTTAAATCAGATGGAATTTCATTAATTACTCACTCTTCAATCGACTTCCGAAAGCAAAAAGACGGAAGGCGTTCGAAAAATGGAGAGCCCCTTCCTAGTTGGAGAAATGCATACGATCTAGAGATCGAAAAGTTAATATCAAAATATGATTTTGACATAGGCGTTTTAGCTGGATATATGCTTATATTAACCAAATCTTTTGTAGAGAAGTTTCCCTTAATAAATTTACATCCCGCTCTTCCCGATGGACCAACTGGTACCTGGCAAGAAGTAATACAAGAACTCATTATATCCGATGCAAAAAAAACCGGACTCATGATACATCAAGCCATTGCTGAAGTAGATCTTGGTCCAGTATTAGCTACATGTGAATTCAAATTGGACTCTGCCGCATTCTATGATGCTAAACAAAGAGTCAAAGAAAATACAAATTTAGATACAAGTGAGTTATTCAAACTAATACGAGAAGAAACTGTAAAACGTGAATCTCCTTTTGTAACAGTATTACTACAAGAGATCACACAGGGCAGAATCTCCATCCAAGATATTGTCACACAGGCGAATACACCTTCAAACAAAGAGCTACCAGTAGACTTAACTCTCCAAGTAGAAAAATGGTTAGCGGAAAATTAGTTGGATAATGAATGAATAATTTATCAAATAATGATCAGAATTTACTTAGGTTACAAAAAATCCTTTCCAAATGTGGTTATGGTAGTCGAAGGTCCTGTGAAAAATTAATCATTGAAGGTAGAGTTTCAGTTGATGGTCAAGTAGCAAAATTGGGAATGAAAGCAAATCCATTCGAACAATCCATTTTATTAGATGGGCAATTGATTTCTTATCCAAACGAAGATACAACAATCGTAATGAACAAACCTAGTGGTTTTATAGTCAGTACAAAAGATGAAAACAGTATCCCTAATATTTATAACCTTCTCCCTTATCAATCTAAATCTCTTCGGTATGCAGGTCGTTTAGATGTGAATACTGAAGGTTTATTGCTATTCAGCACAGATGGAGAGTTAATTTATAGGTTGACGCACCCAAAATTTGAAATAAAAAAAGTTTACGAAGTTATAATTGAAGGCTATCTATCCAAACATGCACAAACACAGCTCAGTAATGGAATTGATTTAGATGGAACATTGACCAAACCTGCAAATGTAAAGATCACCAGTGAAAATAATGACCGTAGTGTTATTGAATTAATTATTCACGAAGGTCGTAACCATCAGGTCAGAAGAATGTTTGATGCAATAGGCATTACAATTTTATATTTGCGAAGAATTAGTGTTGGCCCTCTATCTCTAGGAGCAATTAGGCGAGGAAAATACAAAGTGCTGAATGAGGATGAACTAGAAAACTTAAAAACAATTGTAGGAATCCATGACAGGAGCTAATCGATTTGTAGACGGTTCAATCCTTCCGTCGATATGATCGTAATAATGCAGACGCTGGAGGAATATTATTTCAAACAAGATGCTTGAATTATCGCTGGCAATTGATGGCCCAGCTGCCTCAGGTAAAAGTGTAGTCGGGAGAGGACTCGCCGAACGCTTAGGCATTGGATTTGTTGATACAGGATTAATATATAGAACTTGTACATTGGCAGTAATTCGTGAAAAAATTGACCCTCTTGATGAACAAAAAATATTTGAATTAGTGGAGAAAATAAATATGGATATGCGATGGGAATTACTCTCATCGCCAGAAATGTTTATTGATAATGAAAATGTAACCTCAGAGCTTCGAACTTCAATTGTCGAAACAAACGTTTCCTATATTTCTCGTATAGAAAAGGTTCGCACTAATCTTGTTGCAAGACAAAGAGATATAGCGCAACGAGAACCAGTTATTATGGCTGGGCGAGATATCGGAACACGTGTACTTAGAGAGGCACGTACAAAATTTTTCTTGAACGCATCCACCGAAACACGTGCGAATCGGAGACTGCAAGAAACAATTAGCTCAGGAGAAAATACTTCTTACGAAGAAATATTCGTATCTACACAACGACGAGACCACCTGGATGATTCTGGGCATAGAGCAGTAAGACCGGAACAGGCATCATCAGATGCAATTATTGTTGAAACTGATAACTTGGATGTTGAAGCAGTCATTGACTTATGTGTTTCGATCTATCGAAAGACAAACCAAAATTAAGAGCGGATAATGTATCAACTAACGTCCAAATGCGTTTATGCCTTCCTTACATTTTCGGTAAGTCGTCTAGCGAAAATTCTCACTAGAATCGAAATTGTAGGTATCGAACATATTCCAAAAAGTGGCCCCTTGATTTTGATTTGCAACCACTCACATAATGTTGACCCACCTTTGGTCGGATCTTTTTTCTCAAGAACAATATATACTATGGCCAAATCAGAATTGTTTATAAATCCATTGTCGCGCTGGTTATTTCGATCAGTTAATGCCTTCCCTGTAGAACGTCTAAAAGCAGACTTACAAGCCCTACGAATTGCAAGAACAATTCTCAATCAAAAAAAGGCTTTATTACTATTCCCTGAAGGAACACGCAACCATGGAAAAGGATTGAATCCGGCACTACCAGGTGCGGCGCTAATTGCTCTAAAAACGAAATCTCCTATTCTCCCTATTGGTATATCAGGGACACATCTCATTTCATGGAAATCAATATGGTTTCTATGGCTAATCAACCGTCGTCCAAAATTAATTATAGAATTTGGAGAACCTTTTGAATTACCTCAAATGAATAAAGAACAAGACATAGTCGAAAAATCGACAGATTATATGATGCGAAAAGTCGCAGATTTACTATCAGAAAGATATCGTGGAGTATACGGAGAAAAAACAAAAAATCAGATCGTCGTAGCAAGGGCAACTTCAAGGAAGTAGACATCTCGAGGAGAGAGAATATATGTGTGGAATCATTGGCTACTGCGGCAAAGATGATGCTGGTACGACGATATTACGAGGGTTAAAAGCTTTAGAGTACAGAGGTTACGATTCTTCAGGAATAGCACTTGCAAACCCAAATGGATCCTTGTCAATTACTCGATCAGTTGGAAAAATTTCAGCATTAATCGAAAAAACTAAACTCAATCTTATTGCGTCATCATCCGGAATAGGGCACACGCGATGGGCTACACATGGTGCAGTAAATGAGGCAAACACACATCCACATACTGATCAATTGGGTAAGGTAGCTGTAGTACATAATGGAATAATTGAAAATTTTGAGACATTAAAGAAAAACTTTTCTCCTGAAATCTTTAGTTCGGAAACGGATACTGAAGTCATTGCACACATGATTGCACTTGAAATGGATAGTGGTCAAAACCTATTACAGGCAGTCCAAAACACATTACACAAAGCAACAGGATCATTTTCTATCGTAGTTGTTAGTGAATTAAATCCGCATAAAATAGTTGCCGCCAGGAAAGGTAATGCCAGTGGCCTAGTTGTTGGATTTGCAAAAGATGCAATTTGTGTTGTTTCAGACATTACAGCTCTCACAGATATTATTGAACACATTACATTTTTGGATGCCAATGAATATGTCGAATTCTCATCAAAAGAAGCAATTTTCTACAGTGATACTGGAGAAGAAATCGATAAAAAGGAGCTACAACTTCCCTTTGAGCATAGCGTGCAAAATCTTGGTCAGTTTAAACATTACATGCTGAAAGAGATCAATGAACAGCCCGAGGCCATATTGGATACAATACGAGGAAGATATCAGTCAGATACTGGTAGTATTTATTTGCAAGAATTACAAATATCCTCAGAACAGATCTGCGATATAAACAGAGTCGTTTTCGTTGGAATGGGAACATCTTCAAATGCCACACTTGTTGGAAGACATTATATGGAGCGCTTTGCAAAAATTCCTTCTGAGGTAGATAACGCATCTGAGTTCCGATATAGACAGCCTATCCTCGATAAGAACACTCTTGTCATATCTGTAGCACAATCTGGAGAAACTGTAGACACACTTGCCGCAATGGACGAAGCAAAACGAGCAGGATGTATGCAAATTACAATATGTAATAATCCAGGTACACAAACTACACGTATAGCAGACTCTTCAATTTATATGAGATGTGGACAGGAAATATCTGTTGCAAGTACAAAAACAATGACTGCATCAATGGTACTAATGCATGCCCTTGCACTTTATTTAGGGAAAATCAGGGGGACATTATCATCTGAAACAGAGCAACAACAAATTAATGCTGCATTACATTTACCTGTTGCACTTGGGCAAGCTTTAGAACTATCGAATCAAATAGAAGAAATTGCAAGCCGCTATCATACCTTTGATGATTTTCTATTTTTAGGACGCGGGTTAGGGTTTCCTATAGCAATAGAAGGAGCACTCAAACTTAAAGAAATTTCTTATATCAATGCTATAGGATATGCAGCTGGAGAAATGAAACACGGCCCCATTGCATTGATTGACAGCCAAATGCCTACCATAGCTATAGCTCCAAGAGACACCGTATTCGAAAAAATGGTCTCAAATATCCAACAAATACGTGCACGGCAAGGAAAGGTTATTGCACTAGTATCACATGGGGAAAAATCATTGAATAACTTGGCAGATGAAATCATTGAATTGCCTGAAGTTGACCCTCTACTATCACCAATAGTAACTGTCGTACCACTTCAACTACTTGCATATCATATTGCACAAAAGCGAGGATTGGACATTGATCAGCCTAGGAATCTAGCAAAAACAGTTACTGTAGAGTAAGTTTGAACAGTGAATAATTATGAGACCATAGAAATTACAAAAGATGATTTCTTGCCTTATCTACATTGGTGTTTAATAAAATTCCAAAACGACCCTTCAAGCAGGAGAGGTATTGGAGGTGTAAATCACAAAATAGGAGGATTTATAGATAGATTTGCTAATCAATGTGTTAATTGGATAATCTTTAATCATCTACTCCGAGAAGAAAAATTTAAAGTTGATCCGGACTATTTTTTTTACAAAGAAAAGTCAGCAAAAAAATGTGCTGATGTCATCGGACTAAAAGGAGAAAACGGAATCGTACCTTTAACGCATTTTAATAAAACTGAATGGGTCCATATTAATAAGGCACCATTCATAGAGGTAAAAACTCTTAGGAAAGACCAGCAGATCGCACATCTTGGGTTGACCCAATATCATGATGATAACTATTTCGTCTACGTTGAATCAGAATTTGATGAACTGTATCTATTTAACTTAATTGAGGGTTTTCTCGAGAGAGATTTTGATATGAGCATGAACGAAATATATGTAAAAGATAATTCTGATAATATTATTCTCACTCCTAAAGTAGAAAAACCCAACAAGATTGCCTCTATAAGATTAATGGGTGTTTATAAAGGAATTGATTTAAAAGAGCACAATCTAGAATTCCCTATGGGTAAAAACCCTAGATATATTGCCAGTGTAGATAAAATAAATGAGGAAGATACTATCAATTTTAACAAATTCCAATCAACTAAAATCAAAGACGATAGATTTATCTATGATCCTCTAGAAGAGAGACTCAATGAATGGTTGCCTATTTATACTAAGTCAAATTCTATTAAGATGATTCACAAAGAAAGAAAAACAAAAGGTTATTTGTTTATTGAAGTCGAAGAACCATGTTTTCTTAATGAATATAAACTAGAAAAAGGATTTTACAGAATTAATTTTAAAGTATTAGACAGGAGTGGAAAGGAAACAGAAATATTTAACCATAAATCAGTTTATGACAAAGTTAATCATCATTATTCAGTTTTCCCAAATGATCGAACAGACGAACTTTTAGAAGAATTAAAATTATTTTACTATGCTTAAATTCATAGATTCTAATTCTCTGTTCAAACTTAAACAGTGACTGTGGAGTAAGTTTAAACAGTGAATAATTATGAA
>PBBA01000006.1 GCA_002716405.1 Chloroflexota bacterium
TATTAATAATATTAAAAATTATCTTTTATAATCACATGTGTTTAGAATCTAAAAAAATTATACAAAATCTTACAAATAAAAATAAAAATTTTAGTTTAATAGTCAAACAAATTGGAGATATTGATCTTAAAAAAAGAGACCTCAATTTTGAAGAATTACTAAAAATTATCATTAATCAACAACTTTCAAACCATGTAGCAAACATAATATTTCTGCGCTTGAAAGATGAATTTTCAAATTCAGAATTAATCTCACCGCTATCAATAGTTGATTTTGATGAAAAAAGTCTTAGAAATTTAGGTATTTCTCATTCAAAAATTTCTTTTATGAAAGAGACTGCTAAATATTTTATAAATTATCCAAACTTAATAGAAACATGGGAAAAACTTGATGATAAAGAGGCAAAAAAAGAAATCCAAAAAATAAAGGGATTTGGCCCTTGGTCAGCAAACATTATTCTATTATTTTATATGGGAAGACATGATGTTTTTCCATATCATGATTCAACTTTGCAAAAAGCGTATTATGAAATTTATGGTAAAAAATTATCACAAAACCTTTCAGAAATTAACTGGGCAAAACCTTACAGAAGTATTGTTGCTAGATATCTATGGAAGTGGGTAGATAATGGTATGAAAGAACTAACCTAATATTTGCAAAATCATTATTTTCTAAGGCAATCATAAATAATTGATGAGAGTTGTTTAACCATATCTACTGTGACAGCATTACCCGCTTGCTTATATATCTGTGCGTTTGGAACATCTTTTGGTAATTTGAAATTTTTTGGAAATCCTTGAAGGTTAAAACATTCTCTAGGTGTGATTTTTCTTATACCATAATCGTCTTTTATTAAAGGAACGTTATGACCACCTGTACCCATGTTCGCTGTCAAAGTAGGACATACACCACTTTTATTTTCTCTGACATATACTCGTCTCCATTGATAAAAAGTATTCTTTTTAGTAATAGATTCAGATAATTCGTTATAATTATATTTATCTTGTCTATAATAATATTTTTCATCAACTTCATTGCTTTCTAGAAAATAAGAAATAGGTTTAAGTTTAATATTTTTTTCTGGAGGAAAAACCTTTTGAAAATATGTTGATTTAGGTTTCGATGGATCCAAAAAAGCATCTTTGCCCTCAAGAAAACAAACAATAAAAGTTCTTTCTCTATTTTGTGGAACACTAGTATATTCACAAGTATTCATTATTTTTGAAAAAACACAATATCCAGTTTTTTCTAAACTATCTTGAATAATTCTAAATGTTTTTTTCTTATCATGAGTATAAATATTTTTTACATTTTCTAGTAATAAAACTTCAGGTTTTTTAGGCAATTCATTTATTAATCTTATAATTTGAAAAAAAACATTTCCTCTTTCATCTTCAAATCCTTTTTGATAACCCGCAACAGAAAATGCCTGACAAGGAAAACCACCAACAAGCANATCAACTGCTTCTAAATCTTTTCCTCTAAGTTCATTAATATCTTTTTCATAAAAAGGGTGAGTGAAATTTTTTCTATAAGTTTTTGAAGCATAGCTATCAAAATCATTCCCCCAAGCAATTTTGAATTTATTTTTATTTGAAAAACCGAGTTCGATTCCACCAACACCTGAGAACAATCCACCAACTTTAAAAATTTTATTTTCCATTATATTTCTCTACAAATTAACTAAAGTTTTATCTACTACTTCCAAACTAAACTCAGGANATTCTTCTAGGCATTTTCTAGTATATATCCTTCATGGGAGAGTAATCGAAAAAGATAGTTTAAATATTATGGATAAAAGATATGAAAATAAATATGTAAACAAAAAATATTTTTTAAGATCAAAAACAATCAATTTTTACTTGCCAAGTTAGCTTGTGCCGCAGCTAATCTTGCAATTGGGACACGGTAAGGTGAGCAGGAAATATAATCAAATTGTGCTTGTTCAAAAAAGTTNATGGAAACAGGATCGCCACCATGTTCTCCGCATATACCGATCTTAAGATCAGGTTTTTGTAATTTTCCTCGTTCAATTCCCAGAGAAATCAATCTGCCGACACCATCAGTTTCTAATCGCACAAAAGGATCATTAGCGAGGATTTGATTATCAATATATGCAGGTAAAAATTTTGATGCATCATCACGCGAAAGACCTAAAGTTGTTTGAGTAAGATCATTAGTTCCAAAGGAGAAAAAATCTGCATATTGAGCTATTTCATCAGCTACTATGCATGCACGTGGCAACTCAATCATTGTGCCAACAGAATATTCAATTTCAATCTCTTTTTCTTTTATTACTGATTCTGCTACTGCAATTACACGTTGACGGGCGATGCGTAATTCTTCAGCTAACCCAACCAGTGGAATCATAATTTCAGGATAAACAGTTACATTTTGTTCAGATAAGATACATGCAGCTTCTATGATCGCTCGCACCTGAATATCATATATCTCTGGAAATGTCATTGCTAACCGCACTCCCCTATGACCTAACATTGGGTTTTNCTCACGCAACGAATCCACACGTCTTTCAATATCTTCAACAGACAGTTTCAATATCGAAGCCAATTCTTCCATTTCAGATTGTTTAGTGGGTAAAAACTCGTGTAATGGAGGATCAAGTAGTCTTATAGTAACTGGATACGGGGACATCTCATTTAGTATCCCAACAAAATCATCTCTTTGTATCGGTAAAATAATTTGCAATGCGGCGTTACGGGCTTCACTGTCATTAGCAAGAATCATTTGCCGAACTGCAGAAATTCTATCCGAACCAAAAAACATATGCTCTGTTCGACAAAGACCAATACCTTCTGCACCAAATGCACGAGCTTTTTGTGCATCTTCTGGAGTGTCTGCATTTGCACGAATATTCAATCGTCTTACATCGTCGACCCAAGACATTATTTCATCAAATTCAGGTGGAAATTCTCCTTCAAGCGTACTCACTGCACCAAGTATTACTTCACCTGTATTCCCATCGAGTGAAATTGTCTCACCTTCATTAACGATAATTTCATGTCCATCAGAGTCGATCAATTTCATTTGTCGGTTAGCATAGTCAATTTCTAAATTAGTACATCCAGTAACACAACACTTCCCCATCCCTCTGGCCACAACAGCAGCGTGTGAAGTCATACCACCACGTGCAGTTAATATCCCTGCCGCTCCAACCATACCTTCGATATCTTCAGGACTCGTTTCACTGCGAACTAAAATCACATCTTCGCCTTGATTAACCCAATTTGATACATCACGAGGTGTGAAAACTACTCGACCTACTGCAGCTCCAGGTGATGCAGCCATACCGTGGGCAATAACATCTTTATTGGCCTGTGTGTCAAAAACCGGGTGAAGCAACTCATTTAACTGTTCTGGATCTATTTGAAGGATTGCTTGNTCTTTCGAGATCAATCCTTCTTTAACCAACTCAACNCCAATNCGCAAACTTGCTAAACCGGAACGCTTACCATTACGAGTTTGAAGAATCCAAAGCTTACCTTGTTGAACTGTAAACTCAATGTCTTGCATATCACCAAAATGATTTTCCAGATTTTCACATGCAATAAGTAATTCTTCATAAACGGCAGGCATATAACTTTCAAGAGATTCTGTACTTGTTGACTCTGCAAGAGAAGAAATCGGTTGTGGAGTTCTAATGCCTGCAACAACATCTTCACCCTGTGCATTTACAAGAAATTCACCAAAAAGATTATTGGCACCAGTAGATGGATTTCTCGTAAACAATACTCCAGTAGCACAGTCTTCACCTAAATTACCAAACACCATAGCCTGAACATTTACAGCTGTCCCCCAATCATCAGAATAGCCATATTGATTGCGATAAATAACTGCACGTGGATTTTGCCAGCTTTCAAAGACTGCACCGATTGCTCCCCAAAGTTGTTCCCATGGATCTTCAGGAAATTCTCTACCTTTAGATCTAATCAAATTTTTATATTGAACAACTAATTCTTTTAGAGATTCACCATCTAAATCAGTATCATTTACTATTCCTAATGATGCTTTTTTCGCTTCAAGCAATGCCTCAAAGGGATCTTCACTCGTTTCATCATCTTTACTAATATTCAAAACGACGTCGGCATACATTTGAACAAATCGACGGTACGAATCATATGCAAAGCGTGTATTACCTGAACGTTTAGCGAGACCAAACGCAGTATCATCATTTAATCCAAGATTCAAAATTGTATCCATCATGCCAGGCATCGAAACACGCGCGCCTGAACGAACAGAAACTAATAGAGGATTATCTGGATCTCCGAACTTAGATCCGACCTTATTTTCTATTAAAATAACAGCTTCCGCTACCTGCTTAGTAAGAGAAGATGGAAATTCGCCTTCTAAATCATAAAATGCATTACAAACTTCTGTAGTAATAGTAAATCCTGGAGGAACAGGAATACCAAGGTTAGCCATCTCTGAAAGACCAGCACCTTTACCACCTAGCAGATTTCTAAGATGAGTACCACCTTCAGAAATCTCACCACCAAAATGGTAGACTAGTTTTTCTGAAATAGAAGAAACNTTAGATTTATTAGAAATTACGGACATTCGTACAAAACTATCCTAACTAATCCAACTCAAAATATAGAGATTTAAAAAATAGTTTTAAAATCTCTAGTAACATTTAGAGAGAAGAAGTTTATAATACACCGATATATACTATGAAAAACACTTCCAACAATGGATCTCAAAAATCTCATTATATTAATAATGCGAAACGGCTTTTGGAACTGCGTGAAAATATCATGTCCAAACATGCTACACGTTCACAAGATTCTCTGGGAAGAAATGAAGTAGAAGATAACCCACATCTACGTTCGATTTTTCAAGTTGATAGAGATCGTATCATACATACCCGTGCTTTTAGAAGATTAAAGCATAAAACACAAGTATTTATCGCTCCTGATTCTGATCATGTCGTGACACGTATGACACATACAATCGAAGTTCAACAAATCGCCAGAACTATAGCGAAAGCATTAGGATTAAATGAGGACTTAACAGAAGCAATAGCGTTAGGTCATGATTTNGGCCATACACCTTTTGGCCACGCTGGAGAAGAAAAATTAGCTGAGCTTCTACCTACTGGCTTTAGGCATAATGAACAATCGTTACGGATAGTCGAGAAATTGGAAAAAAACGGCAAAGGTTTAAACCTCACTTTTGAAGTACGAGACGGTATACTTCGTCATTCAAAAGGTAGCGCTTCAGTCACGAGTGAAGAAGGTTGGGGAATTCCCTCGACTTTAGAAGGAGAAATAGTAAAACTTTCAGATGGTATCGCATATTTAAATCACGATATTCAGGATGCGATTAGAGCTAAACTGATAACTGAAAAAGATATCCCCTCAAATGCAATAAAAATCCTAGGGAACACACACAGTGAACGGATAAACACACTAGTACATAATTGTGTAGAGACTTCTTTAGAAAGTTTCTTACAAAATATTCCTCAAATATTATTAAGTGGCCAAGTGTTAGAAATAATTGACGAGTTAAGATCTTTTATGTTTGAGCGAGTATATTTGCATGAAAGTACATTAAAAGACGCTAAACTAGGGCAAGANGTACTAGAGAAATTATTTATTTACTATCTAAATAACCCGCAAGAAATTACAGGATGGTCTTTAATGAATGATCATAATTGGCGTCGTTCTGCTGATTATGTATCTGGCATGACAGACCATTATGCGATTTCTCAAGCAAGAAAGTTAAAATTAATTAATTAGTAGCCATATGTTGTTATCAAAAATATATAAAGTTCTAAATTCTAAAATTTTTTTTACTGATGTGATCATTTTTTTATTAGTTACAATAATTACCGCTGGAATTGTTTACTACTTTAACGCACCAAAAGAAGAGACTTTATCCTCAGCAATCCCCATTAGAGATCTAGCAATACGCTCTGCACCTAACTCTACAACTGCTATTGTTTCTAATGTTAAAACTGGTACTCCGATTATAGTTTTGGCAAGAAACAAACAGTCAAACTGGATACTTATACAAAAAGCTTCCGAACCCAATCAGCAAGGATGGCTACCTATTGATGGAGTAGACCCCCTCCCACAAATCGATACTCTTCCCATAGCCACCGTTATTCCAGGCATAACAAAAATAAATTCTTCCTCGACAATTACCAAAGAAAAAGAACAAATTGTACAAACAAATAATGAACTCCCTGATCTCTCGATAGAAGACGTTTTTGTTAAAAACAATAAATTAGTAGTTGTTTTATCTAACGTTGGGGAGATTGACGTAATAGGTGCGATTCATACTTCAATCGACGGATCGGAACCTAAACCAGTAGATATTAAGACAGGTGAACCTTTACGTCCTGCAGAAAAAATTCAGATTGTTCTTGAAAATGAATACGTCCAACGTCGAGGCTCTGTTCATATAAGTGCTTATACTGATCCGCCTATATATGAGCGGAATATTGGTAACAATGAAGTTAAGATGATTGTTAGCCCTGATCTGCCCAATGACTTATCAATCTCAGATGTTAATATTATAAAACCACAAAACATTATTCGTGTTTCAATAAAAAATAAAAGCCCCATCCCTATAACTGGAAGTGCTACAATCAGTGTACGTTCTGTATTGGATAGATCTAAGGAGCTCTATACCATCCAGCCTTACTTTAGTTTAGGCCCAGAAGAATCAGTTCCATTTGATATTAATAATAAAAATGATATCAATTTTAATGAAATAGAAATCTTGATGAGTACATCAGCCATCAATGATTCTAATTCGGACAATAACATCTCCCCACGAATCAGAAATTAGCATATGGTACGACCATCGTTAGTTAAACTTTTAGAAAAATCACATCGTCAATTACTTGAAGCTGTCGGAAATCAAACTGAAAGCGAATTTCATCGATCATTGGGAGGCGAATATGGAGATTCTTCATTAGTTGAAGTGCTTACAGTAATTGCATGGCAGGAAAGAGGGGTCTCCATTGATTCATTTGAAAGGCCGATGCCACCACAAGCGATTCATGACTTGGTAGGGGCACGGTGGCAAACATTAAAAGCACTAGAGTCATTAGATGATCAATCGGCCAATACATTAGTTAAAGAAATTATAGAAAGAGAAAAAAAATTAGTAACACACTTACTACACAAAATGAGGAAAGTTAAATAGTTTTGAATCGAATAGTTGTTCTTATAAACAAGGTAAATCATGACCACTATTGAAGAAATTAAGACTCGTCTTAATTTAATTGAGACAATTGAAAGTTACGTACCTGAATTAAAACAGGCTGGCCAAAACTGGAAAGCATGCTGTCCTTTTCACAGTGAACGAACTCCTTCTTTTGTAGTAAATCCTAATCGTGGGACTTGGCATTGCTTTGGTGCATGTAGTACTGGAGGAGATGTAATTGAATTTGTTAGACGTATCGAAGGATTAGAACTTCGAGATGCAATAAGAATTTGTGCAGAACGTGCAGGAATTGAATTAAAAGCACCTTCAGCAAAAGAAAAAGCAAAAAAGGAGGAAAAAGATCGCTTGGTTCGTGCAAATGAATCAGCGGCAATTTTTTTTCAATCCAATTTAAAAAAAATTGGAATACCTTCTATCGCTTATCAGTATGCAAGTAATCGAGGTTTAGATGACAATGCCATAGATCGATGGCAGATAGGTTATGCACCACAGAGCTGGAATGCCCTTACTGAACACCTTACATCACGAGGTTTTTCAACAAAAGATCTTATTGAGTCAGGATTATCAATTAAGGGTGATAAGGGGGTCTACGATCGTTTTCGTAATAGATTGATTTTTCCCATACGTGATACAGAAAGGAGTATTATTGGATTTGGCGCACGAAGTTTACTCACTGAAGAAACACCAAAGTACTTAAATACACCTCAATCTCCACTATTTGATAAAAGTGGATCACTCTTTGGGATCGATCAAGCTTCAGAGTCAATACGTCGACTAGATACTGCAATTATTGTTGAAGGCTATATGGATGTTATCACTAGTCATCAATTTGGATTCACTAATGTAATAGCATCCATGGGAACTGCACTGACGGAAAAACAGTTAAATTTAATTAAGCGCTTTTCGAAAAATATAATATTGGCGTTAGATTCAGATGAAGCTGGTACAGCNGCAACGCTAAGAGGTTTAGAAATTGCAACAAACACTTTAGAGAGGGATTTAGTAGCCACTGTTGATTGGCGTGGTCTTATTTCCTATCAAAATACTTTAAACACAGATATAAAAGTAATAAGCCTACCAGAAGGTGAAGACCCAGATTCCTTAATTAGAGAAAACCCTGACGCATTTGATAAATTAGTTAAAGATGCAGCTTTAGTCATTGACCATATTTTTGACTCTGTTAGTAAAAAGGTTGATATTAGTGATCCGCGTTCACGATCAAATGCTGTCAAAACTCTAGCCCCAAGTATCAGTGCCATCTCAGATCCAATAATAAACTCGCATTATGTTCAGAAATTAGCTCGATTAGGTGGTGTTACTGAACAAATTGTAATGAATGCTGTTATCCAATCAGGACAATATAAACCAAGAGCTGTAGCAACTACAAAAGAAGTGAAACGTGCACGTAAGCAAAAGAGCTTAACTCCTGACGGAGAAACACAAATCCTACAATTACTAGTCCAAAGAAGTGAGTGTCGTACCGAAGGGTTAAATTTAGATCCTAATGTATTTGAGCAACCCCTTAATAGATTAGCCTTTGAATATTGGTGTAATGACATGCTACCACTTGGAGAAAATTTAGAAGAATCCGAAGTCATGCTATATGAGCATACAAAAGAGTTAGAATCAGTCATCCTTCCTGATTATGAAGCCAATGTAGTTGTAAAAATGTTGAATGACATCTACAACAATTTACAGTTACAACGTAAACAAGAACGTATTCAAGAGGCATTAATCCAAGACAATGACGTATCCAATCAGCAAAAAGAATCACTGATAACTAACCAACGCGAGTTACGTCAACAAATTAGAGAAAATAAAGGTCTCTAAATATATTCTAGTTTCAAATTGAAATATCTTAGTTCTACGTCAATTTATGCGTATCATTAGATTTAATTTGNGGTGAAAAAAGTGTTATATGAATACATACATGGACGCCCCCGCAAACGCGGGTGTCCGAAAACATTCGAGATAATTCGATCAATAGCCAAGCGTGACGAACCTGCACCATGTCCAAAGTGTGGAGAAACAAAATCTGAACGGATCCGCTTTCAAAGCTTCTCCATAAATGGTAATTCCGAACCAGATTTGGTAGCAGGAGATACAGAGATGGAAGATTTCGACGATTTTGATTAATTTAAATTCGATGCAGAAGAATCATCATTCGTGATCTTGCCTTCNATATTTATATGAGGAAGTATTCTGTCAATAAAATCAGGAATCCACCAATTATTTTTTCCTAACAATTGCATGGTTGCTGGGACAAGTAGCATTCGAACAATTGAGGCATCCAAGAATATTGCAACACCTAAACCAAGACCAAAAAGTTTTACAATTCTGTCATCTTCGAGAATAAAACTACCAAAAACAACAACCATTATTGAGGCGGCAGCGGTAATTACTTGTGCAGTAGAAGCAAGCCCATCAGCAACAGATTCTTCCGCATTACCTTTTGTATCATATTCTTCCTTCACCCTTGATANTAAAAACACTTCATAGTCCATAGATAATCCAAAAAGAATGGCAAACATCATCATGGGGACAAATGGCTCTATCGGAGCTCCATCAATGCCAATTAAGTTTCCCATCCATCCCCATTGAAAAACTGCAACAACTATTCCATATGCAGCACCGATGGAAAGAGCATTCATTATTACTGCTTTGATGGGTACTAGAATCGAACGAAAAACTACTAGTAAAAATAAGAATGAAACAGCGAGAATCGCACTAAAAAACAATAAAAGTCTGCCCGCCAAATAATCCGTAAAATCTGCGTTCGTTGCCACAAGACCCGTCACATTAACTTGCAAAGTACTATTCTTAGTGAGATTAGGAATAATATTATTTCTGATCTCACTCACGAGGTCATTAGTACTACTGGACTGAGGACCTGTGGTTGGAACTAGATTGACCAAAAAAGCCTTTGATTGATCGGGGTTTTCCATATTACTTGGTATTGGAGAAGAAACTACAGCAACACCAGTAGTTGTATTTAATGCAAGTACCAACTGTTGAAGATTTTCAATATCACCAGGTTGAGATATTTTCGCAGTTATGACCAAAGGACCATTAAAACCAGGGCCAAAACCTTCAGAAATCAAATCATACGCACGACGTGTTGTGGTATCTTCAGGATAGTTACCTTCATCGGAAAAACCTAAGTTTAAAGATAAAATCGGTGAAGCAAAAAGTAACAATATAGCAGAGCCAATTATNAAAGCACTCCAAGGTCTCCGCTGCACAACACGACTCCAGCGATAGGGGTAGGTTTCTTGCAAAGGTGCAGTTTTTCTTTTAGGAACCTTTCGTTTCAGAAATGGCAAAAATCTTCCCACTATAAAAAGAAATAATGCACCAGGTAGCCCAATAATAAGCAATTGCTGAACACCTAATCCAAATCCCAACAACCCAATTGATATGAAACTGGCTGCCAAAAGTTGATACCAATATGTTGTTTCAATTTGATCTTTTGCAAATCCTAAAAGGCATGGAAGCAAAGTAATCGAGGCTACCATTGTCACCAAAACAGTGGTAGCGGCACTAATACCTAAACCAGACATAAATTGAAAACCAACTAACAATAAACCAAGTAATGAAATAACTACTGTTAAACCAGCAAAAATAACGGAATGTCCAGCCGTGCTCATTGCTAAGACAGTAGCTTCCTTAGGAGAATTACCTGCATTAAGAGATTCTCGATAACGTGTCACTATTAACAGTGCATAGTCTATTCCGACTCCTAAACCAATCATCGCCCCTAAAGTCGGTGCAAAGTCAGGTACAGCATAAACATTGGAAATCAGAGTAATCAGTGCTATTCCGACACCAACTCCAGCAACTGCAACAGCTATTGGTAAACCCATTGCAAGAACTGAACCAAAAGCAAAAATTAATACAACAACAGCAAACGCAAGGCCAATAAATTCTGATTCAGGTGGTTCGAAACCACCTAGAATTTGTCCACCAATCTCTATCTCTAAACCATCAATATTAGGAGCAATATTTCGGATCTCTTCTCCTAAAATACCACCACCAGTTTGATCAATATCACCAGAAACTGTTACTTCAGCATATGCAACTTGGCCCGTCGCGTTAACTTGTCCTCGCCCTAAAATTTCATTGTATGGGCTTACTACTGAAGCAATACCATCAAATTCAGCTGTTTCATTAAACATTTTTTCCATCGCAGTGCGAACAATAGGATCAAACACACCTTGGTTAGCACGGAAAACAATAGAACCTCTGTACCCACTTCCGGTACCTTCAAAATGTTCATCTAGAACAATAAATCCATCACGACTATCAGATTCTGGGATTTCAAACGATCCATCGTAGGCAGAACCAATATAAGCAGTAACGCCAAAAATCGATACTGCAACCAACAACCATCCCAAAAGTACACGTTTGGGATTTTCAAAACATAACTGTCCTATTTTGCCTAACACAACTAATCCTTATTTTGACGCGATGAATGTACAGTATCTCTTATACTTATATCAGTTAAGAAAATAATAATCATATTTTCTTTCCATAGCGAGACAACAGATAACCTAAAAGTACAAGCAACAAACATTCTACGATGGTAAATATGCAAATAAGTTTCGTAATATCCAACCAAAATTGATAAGGGAAAATCTGTATCAATGCATCAGTGGAAGGGTTAAGTTTCCAAAAATCATTACTAAATAAAATCAAATGAAATTGTTCAAAAGCTTTGTCAAAGCCTGAAAAAATTATTAATGTTAGTGATATTAAAAAAGCTAACATCCCTATTCCAGAATAAATAAACAATGAACCCATATAGGGAATGTTTTTTTCATGTGACCAGAGAAAAACACTGGTGATATAAATAATAACTACGGCGAAAGTAATGTGATGTGCTTGAAACAATCGACCCATAATTACCTTTACATCATACATATGTAAAATTTCACGTTCAGAAAAAAGAGGATATTCTGTTCCATTTTCCTGAATCTTTATATTTAACAATGTCCCATTTTGATCATTCTGAAAGTAATCAATTATTGAATTGCCAACTATGTTTAGCTGTTGCTTATCGAGTCCAGAATTCTTCTCAATCTCATATCTATCGAAGGCAAATTCATACACTGAATAATTTGTAGCCAAAATACGTACGTTAGTCGTTAACAAAAATAGCGGTAAGGATATACAAAATAAAAGTACTGTGAAAGAATGCGTTATTTTCATAGTATACTTTCTTCATGCCAACTAAAAAAAACAATAAAACACCAGAACAATTTTTGGAATTAGTCTATGTTGCTGAATTATTTCACTTAGAACCTAATGATTTACAAATCCTTAACTTAAACTACACCAATTTCGACAGCAAAAGAAAATTATTGGTCTTAAAAAATGAGATCGAAATAAGTCTACCTTTATTATTAAGTAGATACCCTGGAAATTTAGAAATTAATACTGTAAAAGAAGGAAGAAAATCAACATCACCTCTTTTAAATGCACCTACAAATAGTGATGCTTGGCTTATACCTGGCTTATCAACAACTTTTGATTCAAGGCCCGTAAATTCATTACGGGTAATTATTGAAAAATTATTTAGTCCGGAAGGGTGTCCTTGGGATCAAGAACAGACACCACAGAGCTTGATTCCTTTTCTTCTTGAAGAAACTTATGAGCTTATAGATGCGATCGAGGGTGGTAATTGTAATGAACAAATTGAAGAATTAGGAGATCTACTAGCACATATTTTCATGCAAACATCCTTATCGCAATTGGCAGGTAAATTCTCATTAGAAGATGTAGTTGAATACGTATCAAGAAAATTCATACGCCGACACCCCCATGTTTTTGGAGATATTAAAGAAAAATCTCCTGAAGAAATCGAAGAGCAATGGCAAAATATTAAAACAGCAGAACGTAACGAAAAAAATATAAACGGGATAATAAGTGCGATCGATTCAATCCCTAAAAGTGCTCCAGCGCTATCGAGAGCGCAACAATTATTATCCCGAACTAAAAAAACAGGCCTCACTCAATCAATAACTTCTCATAAACAACAAATCAGCCTCATCGAAAAACATTTCAATGACGAAAAATATACGCAAA
This sequence comes from Chloroflexota bacterium, assembly GCA_002716405.1. Classification (GTDB taxonomy): domain Bacteria; phylum Chloroflexota; class Dehalococcoidia; order UBA2979; family UBA2979; genus UBA6955. Next base: position 13,279 of record PBBA01000006.1, read on the forward strand.
CAATAGAGTTATTATTATGGACAGCGATCTTGTTGGCAGATGAAAAAAACTTAAATGCTGAATTAATTTTACGTGCCAATTCTAATAAATATGTAAAGCAATTCAAAAAATTAGAATCCAAAGCGCAATCAGAAAATAAAAAAATTAGTGAATTATCTCAATTAGAACATCAGAAAATATGGGATAATTTGATATGATGTGTAGGCTTACCGAAAGAGTATTAAATATTGGAGAAATATTATGACCATACCTAGCTCAGTAGTTACAAGAAAAGAAAAATCTGCTCAAAGCAACGGAGATTCAGTTGTTACTCTTGAAAGATACCGTACTGGTATGTCAAATTTTGATGAGTGGATGAATGTAATCGAAAAAAATGCCCACTTGTTTCAACGTCACTATGATGAGTTTAATCTCCAAGAAAAAGATATTGAAACTTTCAAAAACTATATCAATTCCGATGGTATCCACGCGCTTGTTATTGGAGAAGATTGGTGCCCTGATGTTTGGCGAGGCTTACCAGTCGCCTGTGCATTAGCTGAACAAACTGGAATGGAAATTAGACTTTTTGAAAGGGATAAGAATTCGGATATCATGTCGGAATTCCTGAAAGATGGAGAATTTGAATCTATCCCTGTAGTGGTATTTTATAATGATTCACATGAGTATTTAGGTCATTGGATTGAACGTTCTGATTTAGCAAATTCTGAAATGAACTCTCTTGTAGAAATTTTACAAGGAAAAGAACGTGGCACCCCTGAATGGGATGAAGCACGAGCACTTTACCTTAGTAAGCAATGGGAAGTCGCAGAAGGCTGGAGACAGTCACAAATCTCTGAACTCATTGAATTACTTGATACAGCACTAAGTTAAGAACACTACATAACGCAAATTTAGAATCTAATCTACAGATTTTTCTGAATCTGTATTCTCGATCTCAAAATTTACTTCTTCGACTTCGTCGAAGGAAAGTTTTTGTAGTGGTTTCTCTATAGTGTCATTTACCGCTTCGTCTTCTAGATTGTTGTGTAAATCTTCTGCAGAATCATCAACGATTTTATTTTCAGATACAAATTCATCGAACTCTATTTCATCAATATCATCAAAAAAAAGTGTAGGCCCATCTAATTCAGTTAATTCATCTTTGTCCATTACAGGGAATAATGCATTTTCTGATGAATTCAGTTCACTAGATGAATATAACTGAGAATTACTTTGTATTTCCTCCAATTGTGAAAAGAGAACTTCACGTTCGAGTAATTTCAGATAAGAATCTTGTAAAGTTTCTCTTGGTCGAAGGGTTATATAAATAGGAAAAGTAATAAAAGGTAAAATTATTGCGATTAGAATCGCAATAATTTGTGAAACAGGATCATGGGTACGTAAACGAATATCGCGGACAACCCACAAAATATATGTTGCCCAAAGTAGGAGAAAGTAACCAGCCACAATTGCAGCAACCAACCTCAGTGTAGTTTGCCAATCTCCTCCTGGCCAACTTAACAATATCTCCAAGTATCACCTCCATGGGGATATAGGATTATGAAGATCTTTCGTACCATGTTACCCCAGAAAAATAATAAATCGTAGAATGATCAAAATGAAAAATATAAATACGCAACTTAATGATAATCAACAACTAGCTGTTGAGACACCATCTGGCCCCTTAATAATTCTAGCCGGTCCAGGATCAGGTAAAACTCGAGTAATTACATACAGAATTACACATCTTGTTAAATCATTAAATATCGAACCACACCGAATTTTAGCGGTCACTTTTACAAACAAGGCCGCTCGAGAAATGCGAGAGCGAATACAGCAATTACTTGGTGATCAAGCAACGTCCCTATCAATGGGAACATTCCATTCAATTTGTGCACGAATATTAAGAGTTGATGGTAGTCTCATAAGTCTGCCCGATAACTTTGTTATATATGACTCCTCAGACCAATTAGCCTTAATACGTCAAATTGAATCAGACTTAAGCATAGATTCAAAAAAATTTCCACCACGCCAAATATTATCAACAATTTCGAAAGCTAAAAACAAAAGATTTACTGATTCTACATACCAAAAAAATGTTGAAAATTATTATGAAGAAATAGTTGGAAGGGTTTTTAAGGAATACACAAAGAGACTGGCTCAAAGTAATGCCGTGGATTTTGATGATCTTTTAGGAAAAACACTAGATCTTTTTGAAAATAATGAATTGATACTTCGAAAATATGCAAATCGTTATATCCATACTTTAATAGATGAATTTCAAGATACTAACATTATTCAGTATCAAATAGCCCGAATGATAGCATCAGTTCATCAAAATATAACTGTCGTAGGTGACCCAGACCAATCAATCTATTCGTGGAGAGCAGCAGATATTAAGAATATAGATTACCTGCAAAGAGATTTTCCATCTGTTAAAACAATCTTATTAGAGCAAAATTATCGTAGTACTGAACATATACTCAAAGCTGCTGATTCTGTAATTAATGAACTGCCCAACCGTCCAAATAAATCTACATGGACCAATAACCCACAAGGTGAAAAAATATACAGTTACGTAGCTACAGATAGCGACGGAGAGGGACAATTCATTGCAGATGAAATAAAAAAAATCACACAAAAAACAGCCTATAATTATTCTGATTTTGCAATTATGTACCGTATTAATGCACAATCGCGTGCTATCGAAGATGCTTTTATTAGAAAATCTATACCCTATAGAATAGTTGGGGGAACACGATTTTATGATCGACTCGAAATTCGAGATATTATTGCATACTTAAGAATTATTTATAATGCATTTGATAGTTTTGCATTTCAAAGAATAGTAAATGTTCCGAAGAGAAATATCGGCAAAAAATCACTTGAACAAATCATGAATTCTTCTTTAGAACTAGGTATGTCGCCAATTGATGTATGTGCGGGAATTACAAATCAAGACCGGCGTTTTCCAACATTTCCTAGTGCTCGAAAGAGAAATCTACAAGAGCTAGTTGCACATATCGAAATACTTGAAAATTATTCAAAACAGCATACTATCATTGAACTTTTAGATAAGCTTTTGTTAACTACCAACTACCGACAACATCTAATAGAAACAGACTCCGAACATGCAGAGGGACGATGGGAAAATATTGAAGAACTAAGATCTGTTGCAACGCTTTATCAAGATGTATCACCTGAATCAACTTTAGCTCAATTTTTAGAAGAAATAGCACTCGTATCAGATGTTGATGATCCTAATGATGAAACCCAATCTGTTACTTTAACCAGCCTGCACTCAGCAAAAGGCTTAGAATACCCTGTAGTGTTCATGCCAGGGTTAGAAGAAGGGTTACTTCCTTCAATGCGTTCTTTTGACGATCCAAAGCAATTAGAGGAAGAACGACGTGTTTGTTATGTAGGAATGACACGTGCAGAACATATTCTTTATCTTACAAGATCAGAAAATAGATTTCTTTATGGAACATTCAGAAGCAATCCACCTTCAAGGTTTTTAAGTGACATACCCGAAGAAAATCTTCAATACCCATTTAGAGGAACAATTTACTCTGGAAAAAATAATAGTGGACTAAGAGGAGCAGCTCAAGCTCAACAAATAGAAAAGCAAACAAAAAGCAAAATAGAATCGTCTTCTTATCAACCAGGAGATCAAGTGGTCCATGAAAAATTTGGTAAAGGTACTGTTATAGAATGTAAAGTAGTTCAAGATGACCAACAAATAACTGTCGCATTTGAAGGACAAGGAATTAAGAAGTTAATGCTCTCATTTGCACCATTACGCCTTCAACACGATGGTTGAAACTTCTTTCAAGTCAGTGTGTGTCTATAGTTCAATTTATATTATAATTTTTATCTGAATATCATTACGACAGAAATGCTAAGTTCAATTTGTTAATGTTTGTAATAAATCATCATCAATTACATCTATAAACAATTGCATAATTTTTTTGACTTTTTCATCTCCAGAAAAAGGTGCTGTCGCAAATACACTCTGAATGTTTTTGATAGTGTCAACTGTCGAATCTTCTGTAAGTAAAATAGTTGTGGAGCGATCCGATGCCGCACGATCTAAAATATACGGACTTGGATTCCCACCACCACTTAGGATTAGACACTTCGCACCTGAAAGCATAGTAGCCAGTGCAAGATCTACTCGACCATTACGTGTGACAACTGCAGCGTTAGCAAAACGTTGGAAGTAATCATCAGCTGGATCATGTGAAATAGCACCAGCCAGAATATTTTCACAAAGAGCATTTTCCCCTTCACTTGAATAGACAAGCACATCGGCTTTACTTACATCAACTAAATCTATTACACGTGGGGAAGCTAGAATTCTGTCTTCGACTAATATACCTGCACAGGATTTTTGAGCACGATTCAAAAAAACAATACTCTCTTCTGGGACTACTTTTTCACTTCCCATTGTTTGTACATACACTATCTGTGCTCCAAATTGACGATGGACTTCTTCGATTTTTGTATCATGTGGAAGTTCAATAATTTGATTTATTCCATCTGCAGGTGGATCGGAAATTTGATCTAATGTTAGCGGAACATTTGCACTGTTTAATCCTATATTTTTAAATAATTCAAAATCTTCATTAGCACGATCATCACTGCCAAATCGATCCAAAGATACAGAATATCCCTTATCAATTAAATATTTTGCAAGCCCAACTGCAATTGTTGTTGTACCTACACCTAGACCAGCACCTGTGACAAAAATTCTTCCCATATAAACCTCTATCAAACATTAGAATAATAGCAGGCATGTTCATCACGTACCAAACTTTAAGTTTAATGTAACAAAAAATATGTGCGAAATTTTTTCTAAAAACATGTATTGTTTCTTAACCTCTTGTATTGTGTTAAGACTTAATCAGTAGATGATTAAATAATTCTAGGCGAACACAACATGGAGTACCAAATATGATGATTACACCCGAATTAGGCATAGCAAAAATCTTAAAATCTGAAGGCATTGAATTTGTATCGACTTTTCCCACGAATGCTGTGAACAACGCGCTAGGGAAGGAAAATATGCGATTAATTATGATGCGTGACGATCGCTATGCACCTGCAGTTGCTGATGCATATTCAAGACTCAATAATGGCAATAAAATCGGTGTAGCCACTGTAATGGGGGGCGTAAATTCTGCAGGACTTCAGATCGCGTACGGAGCAATGGCGCAGGCATACGAAGATGGATCACCTATGCTGCTACTTGCGGATGGCGTACCAACTGGACAAACTCAAAATTCACCTTTCGATCCAGTAGCGGCCTTTAAGCATGTTACCAAATGGTCTGCAAGAATTGATACTCCTGAGTCAACTCCACAATTTTTACGAAGAGCATTTACATTACTGCGCAGTGGAAGGCCTGGGCCTGTATTTCTTGCTATCCCTCGAGGCTTAGGAGAATACGATGAAGATCTCCATCCTTATATTCCAATTAAAGGGTGGAGATCTGGCCCTGATCTTTCAGACATTTCTCATGCAGCTGAACTCCTACGTGATGCAGACAAACCACTAATTTTTGCTGGAGAAGGCATACTTTATGGAAATGCAACTGCGGAATTATTAGAATTGGCAGAATTGATGGAAACACCAGTTATTACTACTAATAAAGCTAAAGGTGCTTTCCCTGAGAAACACCAATTATCTATCGGCGTAAGGGGAGAGCCTGCAACAAAATTCCTTAATGAAAGCGATACCATTTTTGCTATCGGAGCCAGTCTTTCACCAGGAAGATTCAGTCATGGTATACCTGGAGCATCTCACAAAAAAATTGTGCAAATTGTGATTGATGAGTGGGATATCAACAAAATGAGCCCCACGGACTATGCCATAATTGGTGATGTCCAACTTTCCTTACGGGCATTAATCGATAAACTCAAAAAAGATCCAACGCACAAACACAACAAAAGTTTACTTGAGGAAATTAAAAATTCCAAAAATGATTTTGATAATGAATACAATGAATATTTGCATTCATCTGATATTCCAATCAACCCATACCGTGTATACTTCGGTCTCCAAAATACACTAGATCCCTATAATTCATTCCTTACTCATGAATCAGGAAATACAAGAGATCAATTGTCTACTGCCTACAAAACTACTATCCCAAGAGGATTTTTAGGATGGGGCAATGTTTCAACTTTGGGCTTTAGCTTCGGTGCAGTCATTGCTGCAAAATTAGCTTTCCCTGAACGACAATGTGTTGCAGTAAGTGGTGATGCCGGAATCGGCTATATGTTAGGTAATTTAGAAGTAGCCACTAGATACCAACTTGGTATCACTATAGTTCATATAGCAAATGGTGGATTCGCTGGTTACGGCCCTGGTTTTTGGGGAGAAGGACATGATCCTTATACACATGAAGTTACAGGATATAATGATTTAAATATGTCAAAGATTGCTACTGAGCTTGGTTACTTATCGTTGCGTATTGAAAATCCCGATGAAATAGAAAGTGTCCTCGAAAAAGCTCTAGCGGCGAATGAAAAAGGACAGCCAGCATACTTAGAATTCATATGTAGTCAATTTCCTGTATATGGTGGATGGGTGAATGCAAGCTAAGAAAATGGTGCCGAGACCCAGGATTGAACTGGGGACACCACGATTTTCAGTCGTGTGCTCTACCAACTGAGCTATCTCGGCATTGACTTTATAGGCTACATATAGTTTTCTATGTTGCAACTAAATAATAATATAGAGTCGTTTCATCTTCTTAAAAATGCCTTCTCTATCTCGGATTGCTGACAGTGCAAAATAGTAGGACGACCGTGAGGACAAGTTTGCGGGCTACTGGTTTTTTCAAGAGATTCGATAACCACACGCTGTTGTTCATTGTTCAAAACGTCGCCTGCCATCACTGCTGCACGGCAAGCTAACGTTGCCGAAACAAGATCGGGATTGCTTTGACCTTCCTCTGACTCGAACGATGAAATATACTCCTGAAAAAGTAGACCGGCATCTAAAGATCGATTCTTACGCAAAGCATCTGAACTAAGTATGACAGGGATACCCTGAAGCAAAATTGCATTGCCATCTGTTTTACCTAAAATCCACCCTACTTTATGTAATTCATCAATAATTTGTTCTACGAAAGATAATTCTGAAGCACTCATCTCAAGTACAATGGTTTGAAGTAATGCTTGAGTAACATCACCCCGACTTTGATTACGACTTTTTAAGATTTTCTCATATTGCACTCTTTCATGTGCTGCATGTTGATCTATCAAATACAACCCTTCCGGACCTTCAGCAATAATATATGTCAGGGCAAATTGGCCAATTGGCTTGAGAATAGGGACTGCTTGAGTAAATTCAAAAGGGAAATTAGTATTAAATTGATGATCATCCTTTAGATTATCAACATCGACTGCTGAGAGTTCTGAAATACCTTTATCATCACGATTTTTAATTAAAGAAGACTTAGCACTTAAAAGAATTTTTTGTCTGGTAGATTTTGCTGTGTCAAATTCTCCAAAAAAATCATCTCGCTTAATTACTGAATTTTTCTTATCAATAAGACCATTAGATACTGCATTACGAACGGCTTTGAATACCATGTTATCATCTAAAAATCGAACTGATTCTTTTCTAGGGTGTGCATTAACATCTACATCTTCATCAGGCATTTGAATTAATAAAATCGATACCGGATGTCGATTACGTGGAATTAAACCTGAATATGATTGTTCAATAGCTACATTAAGGCGACGTGATTTTATTGCACGATTTTGGACGAACAAATGCATAAAGTTACGATTAGATCGATGTAAGGAAGGCGGACCAACCAAACCTCGAATTTTTATCTTGCTTCCAAGAGCATCATATTCAAAAGGGATTAATGTCTCTGCAACTTTCGTTCCATGAACAGTAGCAACAGCCTCTTGCAAAATTCCATTACCACTAGATTTAAGTAATTCTTTATTGCCATCTGTAAGCACAAAACGTATCGACGGATAGCCAATAATATATTCTTCGACCAAACGAACCACTGCACGCTTCTCTGACAAAGGTTTACCGATAAATTTCCTACGCGCAGGTAACATCGCAAAAAGATCACTTACTTCTACTGAAGTTCCTGTTGCTGCAGCATAAGGTGAAATTTTACCCTGTATACCTGAAGTAAATTGCAAAAATGAGGCATTCAAATCTGATTCTGTCTTTGTGACAAATTTAACATCACCAGCGGCCACAATTGAAGCCAAAGCTTCACCACGAAATCCTAATGTGCGCACCGAATAGAGATCATCAATTGTTTTCAATTTTGATGTAGCGTGTCTAATAAAAGCACTACTTATTTGATCAGAAGGTATCCCATGTCCATTATCACGTACACGAATACGCGAAATACCTCCTTCATCAATTAAAATGTCAATTCGAGTGGCTTCCGCATCTATTGAATTATCTATCAACTCTTTTATTACACTTGCAGGTCTTTCAATTACTTCACCAGCAGCAATACGTGCAGCAATATCATCAGGAAGTAGTTCGATACGAGGAATTGCACTTTCTATCATATACACCTACAAGCTCAATCGGATTGTGACAAATCTAACGTACCATTAGCCATCGTTTGTAATTCATAAAGCATTTGAAGTGATTCAAAAGGAGAAAGACGATCTAAATCTAATTCTACAATTTTTTCGACCAACTTAAGTACTTCAAAATTTTGAGAGCTTTTATCAACTGAAGAAGTAATCGCCTCTACCATTTGATATTGTGAATCGCTACCTGCTTCAAAAATCTTTACCAACTCTGCAGCTCTAAATACAACAGTCGATGGAAGACCTGCCAGTTTTGCTACATGGATGCCATACGATCGATCTGAAGAACCCTCAATGATTTGATGCAAAAAGACATAGCCATCTGAAGTTTCTTTAACTGCAACAGAACAATTTTTAATTCGATTAAGATAGGAATTTATTTCAGTTAATTCTCTATAGTGAGTCGCAAATAATGTAAGTGGAGTACCCAATGAAGAATTATGAAGATACTCGATACTTGCTTGTGCAATTGCTAAACCATCATATGTAGAAGTCCCTCGGCCAACTTCATCCAATAAAACCAATGAATTTGCTGTAGCATTATGTAAAATAACAGCAGTTTCAAGCATCTCAACCATGAAAGTAGACTGCCCAGCCAACAAATTATCTTGCGCCCCAACTCGCGAAAAAATTCTATCCCGTAAAGGAATAATAGCTTTTTTTGCAGGGACAAAACTGCCACATTGAGCTAAAAGAATTATCAAAGCTACTTGGCGTAAATAAGTAGATTTCCCTCCCATATTTGGACCTGTAAGCAAAGCAATATCAGCATCAAACCCCAAGAAAACATCGTTTGGTATAAAATGACCTGATTCCAATGATTGCTCGAGAACAGGATGTCTACCAGAAATTATTTCGAGTGAACCGGATTTTGTAAAATGTGGCCGTACATATTCATAGTCAACCGCAGTCTGAGCCAATGCAGCAGTAACATCTAGAATAGCTATTGTTTTAGAGGCATTTATTATCACTTCGCTTGCTTCTGTGACGGCCAAACCAATTTCTTCCAAGACACTTTGCTCTACAGTTAATAAATTCTCAGTACTATTTAGTATTGTTTTTTCAAGAGAGTCAAGAGGAGCATATCCAAATCGTTGTGATGACGCTAAAGTTTGTCGTGGGATGTATTCAGAGGGTGCTTCTTGTGACTGTGACTTAGATAGTTCCAGATAATAACCATGTACTCTATGATACCCAATTTTAAGGGATTGCAAACCAGTACGCTCTCGCTCAAATGATTCAAGGGCACTTAATTTTTCACGTTCGGAACCTGCAATTAATCTCAGGCTATCAACTTTTTCACTAAACCCAGAACGAATAGTCCCTCCATCTGTGAAATCAACAGGAGGGTTATCATTAATTCCAAGTTTTAAAATCGATGATATTTCTGTTACGTCCAATAAATGTGTACGGCGTATATCAGATAGTTCTTGATTGGTCGAAGGTAATATCTGATCGATAGCAATAATTTTTTCCAAACCAAAGCGGAGTTTTATCAAATCTCTCGCATGATATGGACCTCCACGAATTCGTGTTGTTAATCTTTCAATATCTGGAATATCGTTAAGATAATTTCTCAGTAGATCTCTTATATTCGAAGATTCAGTTAATGCTTCGATTTGATTCAAACGTATTTCAATATCTTTTGCTTCAAGTAATGGTCTCCCTAAACGCTGTATAAGAAGCCGCTTTCCCATTGCAGTCAAAGTATTATCAACAGAATCAAGTAAAGACCCATTGGATCGATCGGATCCTGAAGAAACAAAAATTTCCAAGTTTTTCTGGGTTTGAGCATCAATTACCATAAATTGAGATGTCTTGATAAAAAGTGGAGTTCGCAAATTAACCATTGCGCTATCCCAAGTTTCTTCCAAATAGCTCACTAAAGATCCAACAGCACCAAAAGCGGGAGCTAAATAAGAGTCATTGAAATCATGCTGATCATAATCTTTAAATAATTTAGTTAATTTCTGTTTAGCCGTTGAAATGTCAAATGTTTTAGTAGGAAGAACGGTTAAACAAATATCATCAAATAACTGATCAATAGGTAGAACAGTCTGAGGTGGCAGTATTAACTCACTAGGCTTTAATCGTGAAAGTTCATTAATTAGACCTTCATCAGTGAGAATTTGCATTTCCATCTCGCCAGTTGTCACATCACATGCAGCGAAACCCCATAAAGTAGTTTGAGATGAGTTTTCAGTCATAGCAAGAATTGAACATAGCCAATTATGAACACCTGCAGTAAATAGACTATCACTGTCGACAGTACCAGGAGTTACAACTCTAACAATACGACGATCAACTAACCCTTTTCCTGGCTCACTCACTTGTTCAGCAATAGCAACTTTATGTCCTGCATTAAGTAATCGATCTAAATATCGATCTAATTGATGATAGGGTATTCCAGCTAAAGGAATTCTGCCCTCGGATTTACCCATAGGACGAGATGTAAGAGCTAATCCAAGCTCTGCAGAAATCACCTTAGCATCATCATCAAAAGTTTCATAAAAATCACCCATTCGAAAAAATAATATAGCATTTGGGTTTTTGCTTTTAAGATTTAAATATTGACGACGCGCAGGAGTTAAGTCATTAGCCTGAGCTGATGATAGCTTTTTCTGTACTTGCATCGATTCAGAAATAGAATTAACTGTTGCCAAATTTTTTACCAAAAACTCACCTATTGGGGAGATTTTATTTTGGGGTAGACAAACAGTGTACGATGAGACAGGATAACTCCTCAAGAATTAATTTTCTCAATCGTTGCACACTACCGAACAATTGGGAAAATGTTTATTCAGGCTTTTGCCGGGATGGCGGAATAGGCAGACGCAGCAGACTTAAAATCTGCCGAGATCTAATCTCGTGAGGGTTCGAGTCCCTCTCCCGGCACCAATTTTAATAATTCTATTTTCTGGATGATCATAGACTATCCCTGTGAGTCTAGAACAAGTACACTACCGCCATTATAATATCAATTCGAAAGTATTTTTATGGTTCAAAAATCTGACCCAGCAATGACAGAAGAAATACAAAAAAATGATCTTAGTTGGATGGATAAAACACTAGGATGGGGAACACGTGCCCGACCAGAATTAAATGGTGGTGGGTTAACTATAGACGCGATCAATATTGGAGTGTACGCAGATATCCCAGATCATATTACCTACAGAAATCGTCGCCCTCGAGGTGCCTGGCCAGTCGATGTAGGAAATATTGGAGGATATTATCTTCAAGATAAATATGAACAATGGTCTGATGTAGCAGGTCTACTATATGAAGAAACAATCAGTAGACGTTGGTCAACGGCTACTGAAATCCCTTGGGAATCAGTCGTTGACTTGCCTGAAGAAATAGAATTAGCTATATGCCAAGTTGCTACAGAATTATGCCAACAGGCATCTGTAGAATCTGAGGTAATTTCAGGATGGTTGCAAAATCTAAGCCCCGGCTATCATGAAGTAAAAATTTATTTATCGACCGCTATTTTCGATTCGGCACGAATGTTTGATGGCTATAGAAAACGTGCAATGGTTAATGGCGGAGGCATGCGACTTGAAAGTCCTGGAAAGTTAAACCGCCTGATATATGAATCTTATGCAGGTTGGTCAGAAACAGTGCTCGCACAATATATTATGCGAGGATCGTTTCAAAAAAGCATTCTACGATATTTATCAGTTTTTGGACCGACAAAGGCTGACAAAGTACTTGCATGGAGAATTTTATCTGACCGAACGCGTTCAATAGCATATGCAATAGATCATATTCGATTTGCTATCAGTCAAATGCCTGCACTCCGGGAAACTTTAGGAGAATGGTTAACAAGAGTCGAATTAGTGCAACTTGACGAAGCGCACGATCATGTCCTTTGGGAAGCTTTAGCGGTCATATTTGGGGGAGGAATACACAATATTGATTCAGGGATGTCGATCGTAGAAAAATTAAAAAAAGACTGGATCAATGATTACCTACGCTATTTAAAAACTGCGGGTATTGATAGAGCTAATAAAATACCTGAGCCAATGCAAAAATTAATTTCAGAAGATATTGGAGTTTCAGAATAAAATATGCCGTTATTTACTTATAGTTGTGAAGATTGTGATGAACAATTTGAAAAATTGGTTCGGGGAACAAAGTCACCAGAGCCAGAGACGTGTATCATGTGTTCAAGTTCTAAGATTCGAAAAATCCCTACGACTTTTTCTCTTTCAAGAAATGAAATAGATGCCCTAAGATCTTTAGACCCTATGTACAAACGTATGGTAGAAGACAGAATGGCGCAGACACCTGAGGCTGAACCTATGAGGCATCTAGCAAAAATGACTCCATTTGACGTCGCTGAAGATCCTGGAAAACCAATAGATTTTTAATTTTTAGGAGAATGCAATGGTAAATAATACAGAAAAATTTCCTTCCGCAGAATGGTTTAAAAAATTAGCAACCATAACAGTACAAGATGAAAATTATCGACGTTATGGACGTTTGAACGCCCTCATTGCTTTCAAATATGGAGAGACCAATATCAGTTGTAATTTTGATGTACTAGATATCAACGACATCCATCAAATTAATGACGAAGAGCTTCGTGATGTAGATGTAGTAATAGAAATGCCAACTAATATTTGGGATGAAATGCTGGAAAATATTTCTGAAAATGGACATGCAACGGGTGAATGGACACTTAATACTCTTGACTTGAGATTAGAAGAGGAAATCCATAAAAATCTAATGGAAGATGGTTTTAAAGCCGACCTATTTTTCCGTTATAATCCCAGCCTTCAAGTGTTTATCGATAATGCTTCAAAAGTTATCTAAGATTGCCTAAAACAAATGTAAGAAAATATTCAGATGCTTGATGGAATTAAAGTTGTAGAAATCGCAAATGATATTTCAGGTGCATTCGCCGGAAAATTATTCGCTACATACGGTGCCGAAGTAATATTAATCGAGACCAACTTTGGGGATAAAATTGGAAATACACCTGATCAAAAAAATTATGAATTGAATGCAGAAATACTTAGAGCTTATTTACACAGTGGTAAAAAATCTATTTCGATCGACCTCGAATTAAATACTGAACTAGAATTACTAAAACAGATAATTTTAGATTCTGATGTACTAATTGAATCTTGTACTCCAGGAAAATTATCATCTAACGGAATCGATTTCTCAGAACTAATTAATATAAAAACGCAACTAGTCATTTGTTCGATTACTCCATATGGACAATATGGAAGACATGCGCATTGGACTGCTACATCCTTGACTGCCGCCGCTTCTGGTGGAGAAATGAGCTTATGTGGAGAACCTGACTTGGAACCACTTAAACCTGTAGGGCATCAGGCATATTATCAAGGTGGGTTACATGCCTTTGCGGCTATCTCTATGGCATTGGTTGCAGTAAAAAGAAGTGGATTTGGTGATCACATTGATCTCTCACTTCAAGAAATTCAAAATTCCACATTAGAAGGTGCAGGACCAGCAGCGTTAGTCAGGGACAGTGAAGCAACTCGATCTGGAAACACGCCTCGTGCTACTTGGGGGATACATCCAACTGTAGATGGATTCATAGGACTAGCTGGAATGCCTAGACAAAGTTTTTCTATTTATGACTGCATCGGCAGACCAGAATTGAAAAATGACCCTTTCTTTGAAAATGCTTGGGAACCAAATGCAAATGATGTCCTATTTGAAATGATAAGAGAATGGACCAGTAGGCATAGTGCAAATGAGATTTTTGATACAGCTAACAAATATCGGACACCCTTCACAAAAATTTTGTCTCCACATGAGTTAATCCATTCAAATCACTTAAAAGAAATTGATTTCTGGCAAGAAGTAGAACATCCAATGCTAGGAAAACATNTTTTACCTGCTGGTCCAATAATTTTTGATGGAGATAGAGGAATTNAAAAGCGTGCACCTTTAGTCAGTGAAGATTCTGATAGTATCCGCAATACATTTTCTTCGATAAGTGAACACATTGAGATTGACAAAAATAATAATTTCGATTCCTTAAGAATGCCGCTCGATGGCTTAAGAGTAATAGATGTAACTCAAATATGGGCTGGCCCCTATGCTTGCCGTTATCTAGGAGATATGGGAGCAGATGTAATAAAAATTGAAGGTCCGAATTTCCCTGATTCAGTACGTGGAGTAGGAGGAGCTTTTAATGATAATCAAATTAATAAAAGTGCTTACTTCAATGAATATAATCGTAATAAAAAGAGCTTAGTTATTGACCTAAAATCAGAAGTTGGGAAAAAGGCTGTTTTAAAACTTATTACATCAGCAGATGTATTTGTAGAAAATTGGAGCTCTGGAGTAGCTAAACGACTTGGATTTGATTACGAAAAATTGAAAAAAATCAATCCTTCATTGGTATATGTTTCAATGCCAGGTTTTGGACATGAAGGATCAGATTCGAATCGCGTAGGTTACGGACCAGGCATCGAACAAATGGGAGGTTTGGTTTGGTTGCAAGGATATGATTCCAAAGAACCTCATAAAAGTGGAATCTCGTATGGTGACCCTATAGCTGGAACAACTGCAGCAGCAGCTATNGCAATTGCACTTCATCGAAAGGAATCTCTCGACCAAGGTTGCCACATCGTAATACCGCAAAGAGATGGCATTGTTGGATTGATAGGTGAATATATTGTTGCAGAATCAATCGGTAAACCTTTGCCATATCGTGAAGGAAATAATAACTATCAGGATGTACCATCTGGGGTCTATCAAACACAAGATAGCAACCCACGCTATCAAACGGATCCGGATGGATCTATCTTAAATGAAATTGTAGATACTTATATAGCCTTTGAAATTAATGATGACACAAAATGGATTTCGTTTTGTTCTTTGATTGGAGACCAAAATCTTCTAACATCAGAATTCGCATCAAAAGCTGCTCGAGTAAGTAATAAAGAAAAAATTGAAAAAATAATTAAACCTTGGATTAGGGAAAAACATGCTGAAGAACTCGCAGAACAATTACAATCGCTAGGAATCGCTGCTTCCCCAGTCCTGTCACCATTGCAACTAAAATATGACAAACATTTAAAAGACCGCTTAGCTTTCATGACATATAAACATTTTGAGACTGGAGAACAGATAACTACAAGACCTGTATGGCGATACAAAAGAAGACCTGTTCAGGACGTTCAACCTGCACCACGCTTCGGAGAGCATACTGAAGAAATACTAAATCAACTAGTTGGTTCGACCAAAAAAGATATAGAAAAATGGTCTTCAGAGGGCATAATAAAAACTATCAAATAGATAATTACTCTTCTTTTGGCAAATTATTTTTTTTATGTAACTCATAGTTTTCAATTGCACGCTGCACCATTGGTCTTCGTCGCATATCTGGTTTCTGCAATGCAAAATCAGGATCTTTCTCAGCTTGACTACTTAATAAATGAAGTAAGTGTGCATCATTAATATGTTCTGTAAATCCTTGATTATCCTGTGCACGATTTACTGCTAGCTTAATAAGACGAAGTTGAAATTCATCATTTTCTGCAACACGATGCGCATAAGCCATAGCTTCTTTCTCTAAGATTTCCGGCGGATAAACTCTATTAACAAGACCAAGTTCATGAGCTTCTTTTCCATCAATAAATCTACTTTCAAAAAAAATTTCCTTTACCTTTCGTGGGTGAATATCCCAAGGAGGTGAAAAATATTGAAAGTTAGTCCCTAAGAACATTGCGTCATCAGCAGCGAATATCAAATCCATTGCAGATGCAATCATCCATCCACCGAATATGCAGTAACCTTGCACTATAGCCATAGTTGGTTTGGGTACATTTCTCCAACGTAATGTATTAGTGACATTTTGGGCTGCAGATCTTTTATATAGGCCACGCATGCCTTCTTCATAAGGACGACTTTCCTGATCTGCGATGTTTTCAGGAGTCCCCAGATCATGTCCTGCAGAAAAAGAATGACCTTCCCCAGAAAGAACTATCATTCGAATTTTTCTATTATCAACAGCCAAATCAAAAGCTTCATCCATTTCTTCAAGAAGTTTTCTACTTTGAGCATTCCGATAATTCGGACGATCAAGAATTATACGAGCAACATGATCTTCCTCGACATATCGAATTTGTTGAAAATCTTTCATTTTGGTGGTCCTTCCCCTGAAATATTTTCTGAAACTAACTTTTCATATTCATCACGACTCATCCCCAGAAGTTCTGAAAAAATTTCAAATGAATGCTCACCTTGTAGAGGAGATGGACGTGTAATTGATATTTTATCTTGTGAAAAATGAAAAGGAGCTCCGACTTGAGGTTTTTTTCCTACTTCTGGATGATCCAATTCTACAATGACTCCACGTGAACGGAGCACGTGATCATCTAATACTTCTTTTGCATCTAAGACAGGTGCTGCAATCACTCCTTTTGAGCTCAAAAGTGTCGAAAGTAAATCTCTATCTTGCCTTCGACTCCAAAATGAAATTTCTTGATTAAGTTCTTCTTCATTTTCCTTACGCAAAATATTGTTAATAAATTTCGAATTGTTCATCCATGACATACCCGAGATGTCACACAATGTCTCCCATTGCTCGTCGGTTTCAGCAGCAATAGCAATCCATTTTTTACCTCCCTTCACACTATCGGCGCAAGGAAATATTCCGTGTGGAGCAAAAAATTTATGCCGATTACCTATGGCCTTAGGAACATGTTTTGTATAGGTGTATTCTAAAGCAGCTTCACCAATGTTGGCCAAATTAGCTTCTTGCATAGATAGATCAATAAACTGGCCTTTACCTGTACGATTACGATAGTGCAAAGCAGTCAAAAGTCCAGAAAATCCATACAAACCTGCTACTGCATCTGGATACATGACACCGGAATTGATAGGTACTCCATCACCGTAACCTAATAGTGCAGACATACCAGAAGTAGGTTCTACTGTTCCTCCAATCCCGGGGACATTACACCATGGACCGTCATGTCCATATGCGGAAAGGCTGGCCAAAATAATATCAGGTTTAATTTCACATAATTCTTCATATGAAAAACCTAAGTTGCCCATTACACGCGGAGAAAAATTTTCAGCGACAAAATCTGCATGTTTAATTAAAGATTTAAAAATATCTACTCCTTCATCACGCGATAAATCTAATGTAAAAGATCTTTTACCAAGATTAACTGCATTAAAGTTTGAATTGACATTCCATGCATGTCTTGCGGTGGATATTTTATTCATAGAATCAGACATTGGAGCCGTATATGTCCCTCTCCAAGAGTCAGGACGTTTGCGAACCTCTAATTGCACGACATCAGCTCCAGCCATAGCAAAAAGTTCTGTACAATAGCTACCAGCCCATGCTTGAGTTAGAACAACCCCACGAATTCCTTTTAGCGGTCCGGACATTAGATCTCTCCTCTATGTGATTGAATGCCAGTAGAGGAATGTAAAAGCATTTGCGCCAGTTCTTCATCGTGCTCACCGATATCAGGTGCCATATGTTCAAGTACCCATGGTGTTTCAGATAACTTAAATGGTGCACCAGGCCGTAATGCCTGTAATGGATCATCTTGTAAACGATTCCAAAAACCACGTTGTTGAAGATGAACATTTTCTACAAGTTCATCCATCTTTAAAACCGGTCCAGCAACTACTCTTCTCAGGGCAAGCTCGTCAAATAATTCTTCACGTGTCCACTTGCTCATTGCATCTTGAACTCTGCCCATCCATAAATCTTTATGTGCCATTCGATACCAAGTTTCATGCAAATCAAGATTTTCAGCTAAATCTTCCAAACCTAACACCATCATTGCGTCTCTAAAAAAATGAGCCCTACTCAAAGTCAGAGCAAAATGCCCATCTTGAACCGGAACAGGACCAGCAAGTAGATTTGTCTCATACATGCTTTTTTGTTTGTGGATGTTGCCGCTGTACTCTGAAGAAAGTGCTGGTGGAGCAAAATTCGAAACCATAACTTCAAATTCAGAAATATCAATATACTGACCACACCCAGACTTTTGTCTCGTACTAAATATTGCAGCGAGAGTCGATCCATAAGCGAGAACACCAGAACAATATGCCGATTGATTAATACTTGTAGAAAGAGGGCCTTTCTCTTCAAAGCCATTAATTGATGCCCAACCTGAACGTGCTGCAATCGATAAACTGTTAGCAGGAGCAAAAGTGTATTCATTTCTCCGACCGTATGGAGTTACTGACAGTACTATTAAATCAGGGAAAGAATTATGTAGATCGTCAAACCCTAAACCATATTCTTCCAATTGGCTTGGCACACTGCTCTCAACAATTACATCACATTTGGCAATTAAATCTAAAAAGAGCTGCCTACTCTCAGTATTTTCAATATCTAATTGTAGGGATTTTTTATTAGCTAAAAGGTGATCTACAAGTAGATTAGAACCTTCAGGATATTCAGGGTATAGATACCTTAGAGGATTCCCTGATGGAGGTTCTATCATTATTACTTTTGCGCCAAAGTCTGCAAATAGTCTTGTACACCATGCAGCAGCAATAGAATTAGAAAGATCAAGAATAACTAAATCATCTAAAGCTTTTTCTGATTGAACCATACCTACCCTATCTCATCATACAATTAGTAAACCATAGTTAAAATTTTTGTGAAATCATACATCGATAAATATGTCTGAAATAATATTTATTAATTAGTAAAAATAGTTTTTTTTGTAGTCAAATAGTGAGAAAGTGTAGGTATGCAATACGAAGCTGTCATTGGATTAGAAGTACATTGCCAATTAAAAACTAAATCTAAGATGTTTTCTGATTGCCCTCGTGATTACTTTGACAAGCCCCCCAATACCTTAATAGATCCAGTTACATTAGGNTTACCTGGTACTTTACCAGTAATCAATAGTGAAGCAGTGGCACTCACTATACGTACAGGGTTAGCGCTAGGGTGTACCATCCCAGAAAAAGCAAAGTTCGATCGTAAAAATTACCCTTATCCTGATCTACCTAAGGGGTACCAGATCACCCAATATGACATGCCTTTTTGTATCAATGGTCAACTTAATATCGATACATCAGATGGAACGCAATCGATACGTATTGAACGTATTCATCTCGAAGAAGACACAGGGAGACTTATACATCGTAACGATGTCCTAGGGGATTATTCATTAATTGATTTCAACAGAGCAGGCGTTCCTTTAATGGAATTAGTTACGCATCCAGATATCCGTTCTGCAGAAGCTGCAGCAAATTTTCTAAGATCACTACGGCAAATTTTTCGATATATCGATGTATCTGATGCAGATATGGAAAAAGGATCTTTTCGCTGTGATGCTAACGTGTCCTTAAGAACAATTGGAGATTCCCAACTTGGCAATAAAGTTGAAGTCAAAAATATGAATTCTTTCCGTTCTGTACAAAGAGCAATTGAATTCGAAATAAAAAGACAATCGACACTTCTTGATGCAGGAGAGCGCATTATCCAAGAAACTAGAGGATATGTAGATGCGATTGGTGAAACTGTATCGCAGAGATCAAAAGAAGAAGCTAATGACTATCGTTATTTCCCTGAACCTGATTTGCCTCCATTAAAAATCTCACGTCATCAAGTGGAACAAATAAGATCACACCTGCCTGAACTACCTTCTGAAAAACAACAACGTTTTGAATCAGCTTTTGCTATCCCTCCACTGCAATCAAAAGTACTCACAGAAACAAAACAACGTGCTGAAGATTTTGAAAAAGCCGTGGAACTTGTCAAAGAAAAACGCTTAGCAAAACTAGTAGCCAACTGGTTTATTGGAGATGTCGCTGGAAAAATCAATACAATAGGACGAGCAGATGCTGAACTAATTGATACAGGAATTACACCTGCACATATAGCATCTTTAGTTTTATTAGTTGACAGCAAAAAAATCACTGCAAGTACGGCAAAAGACGTACTTGAATTTGCATTTGAAACAGGTCAAACACCAGAACAAATCATCACAGATAAAGGGTTGAACCAAGTAACTGAAGGAGAAGCAATCCAACTTGTAATTGATAAAATTATTGATGCAAATCCCAAGGCAGTCAGTGATTACAAACAAGGAAAAGATAGCGCTGTTAAATTTTTGGTCGGTCAGGTAATGCGCGAAACAAAAGGACGTGCAGACCCTAACACTGCAAACAATCTAATTTTAACTACCTTGAACAATTTAAACTAATTATCAAATCTCTTGACTTCAGTAACACAACGAGAGTAAATCGATCATAGAGTATGTTGCTAGGAAGGTACTTTGGACCATCCAAGTTTGACTAAATGGTTGTATGTTGGGCTCAGTATCAAACGCTGGTTAATGTTGCTTTTAATTGGCGTGGTGATAATGGGATTGGGTCTTTCTTACCTTTTACGTGCATTTTATCTCACTTATACCTTCCCTGAGTGGACCTACTATGCAACATTACAATTTACACCCAGAGTATTACGTGGCTTCTTATTTATAGGAATAGCTTCTACTATCACATTGTTTGCAGGGTGGAAATTAAATCAATCTCTTGCACGTACTTTAATAGGATCAGATACAAAACAAGATATCGTTGATTTAGTTTACCAGCGTAGAACATTAGATCGTGGACCAAAAATAGTTGCGATCGGTGGCGGTACGGGCTTGTCGAATTTATTAAGAGGATTAAAGCAATACACAGGTAATTTGACTGCAATTGTAACTGTAGCTGATGACGGAGGTTCAAGTGGAAGACTTCGAAGAGATCGTTTCATTATACCGCCTGGAGATATCAGAAATTGTATTGCTGCTATGGCAGAATCAGAACCTCTGGTTACGGAATTATTCCAATATCGTTTCCCTGAGCGCAAAAATGATGAAATGAGTGGACACTCATTTGGAAACTTATTTATTGCTGCAATGGCGGAAGTGACCGGATCGATGGAACTTGCTATAGCCGAAACATCAAGGGTATTAAATGTAAGAGGCGAGATAATTCCAGCTTCACTTGAAGATATAACCTTAAGTGCTCGCTTTAACGACGGGACCATTATTGAAGGAGAATCCAAAATATCAAGTAAAGGAATAGCTCCTTCTTCTGTGTATATTAATCCAAAAAATGTTACAGCAAACCCTAAAGCTGTAAATGCTATTACTAAGGCAGATCTGGTATTGATTGGACCTGGGAGTCTCTTTACTTCGATATTACCCAATTTACTAGTTAATGATATTAGTGATGCTTTACTTAATACGAAGGCGCATAAAATATATATCAGTAATGTTGCAACTCAACATGGTGAAACAAATAATTTCAATGCATCAGATCATTACTGCACAATAAGAAAACATCTTGGCAGTGAGCTATTTGCCAATGTTGTATTAGCAAATAGCAATTTACCAGTCGACAACTTCCCTACTGAATGGCAATCACAACCTGTGTTAGCACCTGGAGATGCCGATTATGGAGATTCCCGACTAGTTTTGTTAGATATAGTCGACCATGAACGTCGCTACAGACACAATGGAGAGTCATTAGCGAGTGCAGTAATGCGTTTGTATTACGAGAGAGATATTAGAACTAATGCAACAGTTGCATTAGCAAATCAATAAATTACTTGTATATGGCTCATTTGAATTATACGATTTTGCTATGGAATTAAAACATTTATTAAGTTTTGCCCAAATACTTATTTCATGCTTGTTAATATTTTTAGTCTTAATTCAAGTTCGTGGAACAGGATTTGGAGCTGCCTTGGGCGGGCAAGATCAAAGTTTTAGGACTAAAAGAGGAATACAAAGATCCTTACACAACTTAACCATTATTGTCATAGTACTTTTCTTAGGAATTTCTGCTTGGACTGTAGCTGCATCCTAAACATATAAACATTTGATTGATATGATGGATGGGTGCGAATCGTATTTTTTGGATCACCAAACTTTGCTTTACCTTCATTGTTAAGGTGCATAAATCTTGACAATGCAAAGGTTGTTGCTGTTGTCACTCAACCTGATCGACGTCAGGGAAGAAAGAGCCACCTACAACCTACGCCTGTTAAATCAATGGCGATTAATTATGGGATAACTAATATAATTCAGCCATATAAAATCACATCCGATACTATAAAGGATATTAGTCAATTAAACCCCGATATTGGCATAGTTGTAGCATCAGGACACATTCTTCCAAAAGAATTATTAGACATTTTTCCAAATGATGTAATCAACTTACATGGTTCTCTTCTACCAAAACATCGAGGGGCTTCAGCTATCGCCAATGCAATACTATCTGGTGATTTCGAAAGTGGCGCAACCATAATGAAAATTATTCAAGAAGTTGATGCAGGACCGATACTTGGTCAAGTGCGTACACCGATATTAGATACTGACACTACGAACAGCTTAAGTGAAAAAATTGCAGATATCGGAGCAGAACTCCTTATTGAAATTTTACCAAAATGGGTGGCTGGCAAAATTGAACCTGAAAAACAAAATGACCAATTAGCCACTCACACAAAAAAACTCAAAAAATCAGATGGGAAAATTAATTGGTACAACTCATCTAACAATGTTGCATTAGCAGTAAGGGCCTTCAATCCTTGGCCATTAGCTAATACAATCTATAAACATCAACCATTTGTAATTCATCAAGCATGGTCAATCCCTGATTTTAATTCAGAAGAAAAGCCAGGAACTATCATTACGATAGCAGAAAATGAAAAATCATCAATAATCGCCGTTGTCTGTGGCCAAGGAGCATTAGGTTTGATCGAAATACAACGTTCAGGAAAAAAAATTCAATCGATTAAAGATTATCTCAACGGAGACAGATCATTCATAGGATCAAGTTTTGATTAACATACCTAGTAATAATACAAAAAAATCTAAGAAATATATCTTTGACTATAACTTCAATGAATTGGAGGAAAAAATTGTAGAAAATGGATATGAAAAATTTCGTACTACACAGGTTATCCAATGGATAGTGAATAGAAATGTAAGCACTTTTGACGAGATGCATAATTTACCCGAACAATTTCGAACATTTTTATCATCGGAATTCAAAATAACAGCATTAAAATCTAACGCTAAACAAAGTACTGATGACACTTCTACAACAAAAATATTATTCAGCTTAGAAGATGGCGAAAATATAGAAACTGTTCAAATGAAGTACGATCCAGATTCTGACAGCGAAAAATCTTCACACCGAACAACTATATGTATCTCAACACAAGCTGGATGTGCAATGCAATGTATTTTTTGTGCCACTGGATTACAAGGTCTAAAACGTAATTTGAGTACGTCAGAAATAATTGGTCAAGTACTACATTTTTCAAAAACAAGGAAAATTACCAATGTAGTTTTTATGGGCATGGGAGAGCCATTAGCAAATTATGATAATACGATAAAAAGTATAAAATGGTTGACTGAAAAAAATGGTTTTAACTTAAGACAACGAGGCATTACAGTTTCGACAGTTGGTCTAGTAGACAAAATTAAACAACTCGCTCAAGAAAAACTACAGATAGGACTAACAATATCCTTACATTCACCTAATAATGAATTAAGAAAAGTATTAGTTCCTACAAGTGTAAAAACAACTATAGAGGAACTGATTGATACTGGTAAGAAATACCAAGAGGCCACTGGACGACGTGTAACTTTTGCCTATGCGCTACTAGAAGGTATTAACGATCATGAGGATCATGCATTAGAATTAGCTTTAAAACTCAAACACACAGCTACGCATGTCAATTTAATACCCTACAATCCCATCAGCGCAGAAAAATTAAAAAGGCCGAGTATGAATAAAATTAATCGTTTTGCAAAAATTCTTAAAGATCACGGGGTCAATACCACTGTTCGCTACGAAAGAGGAACTGAAATATCAGCTGCATGCGGTCAATTAAATACAAGTAATCTCAATAGGCAAGAAAATATAATCTAGTCATTTTCTTCTTCTGTTTCTGAATCATCAGGTGTTGCTATTTCTTCGATATCTTCACCTTCTTGTAATTCTTCAGCTTCCTGTTCAACTCGTGGTCTTGCAATTTGAGCCAATCCAACATCAGGTGCAGTAAGAATCGAAACTCCTTCAGGTGCATCAATATCACCTACTGTAAGTGAAGATTCAAGCTCTTCTAATACTTCAACAGAAACTTGAATGGATTCTGGCATTTCTGTAGGCAGTGCCTCTACATGCAATAATTCTAATGCTTGTACAAGAATTCCACCATATGTATGAACTGCAGGAGACTCTCCTATCAATTGAACGGGAATATCAGCTTGAATTTTTCGCGTCAAATCCACTTGAAAAAAATCAATATGCTGTAAAGAACCATTAACAGGATCTCGACTGAAATNTCGAATTACAACAGATCGAGGTTGAGATTCTCCTTCAATTTGGATTTGAATCAATACATTACGCCCATGTGCATTCAACATCCCTCTTGCTTCAGACCATTGAATTTGAACTGGAATAGAATCAATACCACGACCATATATGTTTGCAGGAATAACTGCATTATTACGTAAAACACTTACCTTTTTACCAATAACTTCTCGTACTATTGCAGNATAAGTATCTGGCATTAAATGCTCCTACTAGGAATATATTTCTGCTAAAAATAAAAGATGCAAACGACGTATAAGGATACACCAAGAAATCTTATACGGATATTCACCTTAATTTAATTTTAATCAGTTAAGATGTAACTTAGAGATAAAATAGAGTCTTTCTTCTAGAGTATTACGACGAAATTCTCTTTTTCAATTATAATACTTTGAAAGTATTATAGACCATCGATGGTGAATACATGTCGGACAACCTAGAAAAAGAAATTGAAGAATTACTAAAAAAAATTGATGATTTCCCCAGCCCAGAAAGCGCTTCAAAAAAACGGCTAAGGCTATATCTAAAATATCTAGGAAATACAATCTCAATAAAACAACAACTTATGGCAAAACACCTAGGTAAAATTTCACTACCACAGTTAATGCTAGGATCATTTATATTGATTTTTACTTCTTATTTTATCCTAGGAAGAATAAATCCATTATTAATGCGCTGGGTTTTGTTTTCAGGGATTATACTATTCTTAACTAGTTTCACACTGATGTTCTTTAGCCGTGGTCATGGTTCCGCGAAAAATGAGCAGATTTGGCGTGGTAAAAAAGTTAATTCCTCCCCAAAATATGAAAATTTTATACTCCGCATTACAAAATGGATGCGAAAACGAAGTTAAAGAAGAATTTGGGAAAAAATGAACAGAAAAATTAAATATTTTATAACGATTTTGTGCTTCTCCTTACTAACATTAGTTCTGAGTTGTGGTGGAGGAGATGATGAGCTAGAAAAGAACACAATACTACCTACAGTTACTGGTAACCAATCATCTGCGTCCAACCCAGGATCTCCTGCATCCGCTACTCCTTTTCCGGCAGTACCTACTGCTGTAGTTTTAGAACGAATAGGAGCAACTCCCGAACCAACTAAAACAGCTGTCGATGGAGTAAGGACATACGTTGTTGTAGCTGGTGATTCTTTATCGGTTATTGCTGAAAAATATGGTACTACTGTTGAGGAAATTCAATCACTTAATGATTTAAACAATACTAATATTTTTGTAGATCAAGAACTCATTATCCCATCTACAGATAGCTCAACTGACTCCCCCAAACCAACTACTACCCCTGATTCATCACAAAATATTGAAAAATATACAGTACAAGATGGTGATACTGGTTATGCAATCGCATTAAAATTTGAAATTACTATGGAAGAACTTGCTTCAGCCAATGGAATTACATTAGATGAGCTAGGAAACTTACAAATTGGTCAAGAATTGCTGATCCCAACTCAATAACAAGGTAATCTCCTATTCAACGTGTCAGCTTGTTTGGTGACACCATAAAAATTACAGTTACTCAAATGAATTAGAGGAACGGAAGAAAAATGTCAATCCAGGAACGACTCGACTACTTACATGAATTAAAGGAACGTGCTGCCCTTGGTGGTGGAACAGATAGAGTTAAAGCACAACACGAAAGAGGAAAATTAACAGCGCGCGAAAGAATTAGTTTATTACTCGATCCTAACTCATTTGAAGAACTAGATGCACTTGGTGCAGATATGAGCGACCCTTCATCTGAAGAGCGGTTATATGGAGATGCTGTTGTTACAGGATGGGGCCGTATTGATGGAAGAGCAGTCTGTATTTTTGCTCAAGATTTTACTGTCTTTGGTGGTTCTTTAGGTGAAGTAGTTAGTGAAAAAATTGCAAAAGCTATGGATTTGGCTACAAAAACTGGTGTCCCTATGATCGGACTAAACGATTCGGGAGGGGCAAGAATCCAAGAAGGGGTCGGTTCCTTAGCTGGGTATGGAGAAATTTTTTATAGAAACGTTCAAGCCTCAGGTGTAATACCTCAACTCAGTATAATTATGGGACCATGTGCTGGAGGTGCAGTGTATTCACCAGCACTTACCGATTTTATTTTTATGGTAAATGGAACTTCACAAATGTTCCTAACGGGGCCAGAGGTAATAGCAAGTGTTACAGGAGAAGAAACGACACATGAAGAGTTAGGGGGAGCAAATTCGCATGCAAGTAAATCAGGAGTTTCTCATTTTACCTCTGAAGATGAACAATCTTGTTTAGATGATGTTCGCCGGTTACTTTCTTTTTTGCCTAGTAATAACATGGATGATCCCCCTACTGTAGATACCGGAGATTCTGGTGAGCGGATTCTGTCAGATATTTTGGATATACTTCCTGAAGATGCTCAAAATCCCTATGATGTCCGCGATATTATCGAAAGACTAGTTGACAATGGTGATTTCATGGAAATACATGAACTTTTTGCTCAAAACATAGTTGTAGGATTGGCAAGAATCGAAGGTAATACTATTGGAATTGTAGCGAATCAACCTTTATATCTTGCAGGAGTTCTGGATATAGATTCTTCAAGAAAAGCTGCACGATTTGTTCGATTTTGCGACGCTTTTAATATCCCCATCGTTACTTTAGTTGATGTCCCTGGATTCCTGCCAGGTGTATCCCAAGAATATGGAGGTATTATAAGTCATGGAGCAAAATTAGTTTTTGCATATGCTGAAGCAACCGTTCCAAAAGTAACCGTAATTCTTCGTAAAGCTTTTGGCGGCGCTTATGATGCAATGGGATCAAAACATTTAGGTGCTGATGTAAATTATGCATGGGCAGGTGCAGCTGTTGCCGTAATGGCCGGCACCCAAGCTGTGAATATCATCAACAGACGTGAATTACAAGCTGCTGATGATATAGACAAAACACGAATTCAGTTAATTGCAGACTATGAAAGGGATTTAGAACATCCTTATATCGCTGCAGCAAAAGGATATATCGATGATGTTATCGACCCAAAGGAAACACGAGTAAAAATATCAAAAGCTTTATCAATGTTAAAAACTAAATCTGAAAATCTCCCACCAAAAAGGCATGGCATAATACCTCTTTAATGCGATTTTACGGGTATACTTGCTTGGCCAAAATTTTTAACTATGAAAGAATGTTCATTTTTTATATCAAATGTATGAAAGGTAAATTATGTCAAAAATCAATGTAGCAAACCCAGTCGTAGAATTAGATGGTGATGAAATGACTCGAATTATTTGGGGTTTTATTCGTGAGAAATTAATCCTCCCTTACCTCGATATTGAACTCGAATATTACGATCTTGGGATTGAATCCAGAGACAAGACAGATGATCAAATTACAATTGATGCTGCGCATGCAATTCAGAAATATGGAGTTGGAGTTAAGTGCGCTACGATCACACCTGACGAGGCTCGAGTTGAAGAATTCAACCTTAAAGCAATGTGGCGATCTCCAAATGGGACAATAAGAAATATCCTGGGAGGAACTGTCTTCAGAGAACCTATTATTTGCAAAAACATCCCAAAGATAGTTCCGAATTGGGAAAAACCAATTATCATCGGACGTCATGCTCATGGCGACCAATATCGCGCATCAGACTTCTTAATCCCGAGTGCAGGGAGACTTACAATGCGCTTTGAGCCTTCTGATAATAGCGAAGCCATTGAATATGAAGTTATGCAATTCAATGACAGCGGTGTTGCTATGGGTATGTATAACCTTGATGATTCTATACGTGGATTTGCACGTTCGTCTTTTAACTATGGTCTTCAAACAGGATACCCAGTTTACCTATCAACAAAAAATACCATCTTAAAGGCATACGATGGAAGATTTATGGATATCTTTCAAGAAGTTTACGAAAATGAATTCCAAAAACAATTTGAAGAAATGGAGCTCTGGTACGAACATCGCTTAATTGATGACATGGTTGCACAGGCACTTAAAGGTAATGGAGGTATCGTTTGGGCATGCAAGAATTACGATGGAGATGTTCAATCTGATATCGTTGCTCAAGGTTTTGGTTCACTTGGTTTAATGAGTTCAGTATTGATGACTCCTGATGGGAAAACAGTTGAAGCGGAAGCTGCACATGGAACAGTTACTAGACACTACCGACAACATCAACAAGGATTAGAAACTTCTACAAATCCAATTGCATCAATTTTTGCATGGACAAGAGGGCTGTCACACCGTGCCACACTTGATGAAAATGCTGAGCTTGGTACTTTTGCTAATACGTTGGAGCAAGTTTGCATAGAGACCGTTGAAAATGGAAACATGACGAAAGATCTAGCCTTATTGGTAGGACCCGATCAAGGATGGCTTACCACAAATGAATTTTTATCAAAACTAGATGAAGGTTTACAAAACAAAATGTCCTGATTATATAAATCTAAATTTTTACGAAAGGATATAATCATGCGAAAGAAAGTGACAATCGTAGGCGCTGGCAATACTGGTGCAACAATGGCCCAGATATTGGCAACTAGAAATTATGCCGATATCGTTCTTATCGATATTGTCGAAGGTTTACCGCAAGGGAAAGCATTGGATATAGCAGAATCAGCTCCCTGGGCTAATTTCAGTGGTTCGATTTTAGGGACAAATGATTGGAAAGATACTGCAAATTCTGATGTTGTTATTGTCACTTCAGGAATTGCAAGAAAACCTGGAATGACTCGAGAAGATTTACTTAGTACAAATGCAGGCATTGTGAGATCTGTTGTAACAAGTGCAGTAGAGCATTCTCCCAAAACAACTCTCGTAATTTTTGCTAATCCAATGGATGTCATGTGCCATGTTGCTCTTGAAGCTAGTGGATTCGAGCGTAATCGTGTTATCGGACAAGGTGGGATGTTAGATAGTGCACGGTATCGAACATTTATTGCCATGGAGACTAGTTCATCAGTCAAGGATGTTAGTGCATGGGTGATGGGAGGCCATACAGAAGCGACGATGGTTCCAATCGTTTCAAATGCGACTGTCGGTGGAGTCCCCTTAAGACAATTATTAGGTGATCAAAAAACTCAGCAAGTTGTTGAGAGGACTTCAAAAGGTGGCGCGGAAATAGTCGATTTACTCAAAACAGGTAGTGCATTTGTAGCTCCGGCAGCTGCAACTATTGAAATGGTCGACTCTATTTTACTTGATGAAAATCGCATCTTAACTTGTTGTGCCTTTTTGAGTGGCGAATATGGAATTGAAAATGCATATGTAGGGGTGCCTGTAATGTTAGGGCAAGGAGGAATTAAAGAAATCTATGAAATTCCATTGTCAGATTCAGAACAAGCAGAAATGATTGTTGCAGGTGATGCAGTTAAAGAATTAGTAGATCTAATCCCTTAACCATAATTTTTTGTTCCTAGAGAAAGTAAAAATATGTCAACAAAATCTCATCGCACTGAATCTGATAGTATGGGAGAGATCGATGTTCCATCAGACAAATATTGGGGAGCACAAACACAAAGATCTTTGATGAATTTTGAAATTGGAACTGAAAAGATGCCACGTTCATTAATTCGTGCTCTCGGAATAGTGAAATATGCTTCTAGCTTAGCTAATGAAAATTTAGGTAAGTTAGACAGCAATTATGGTGAAGTAATACGAGATGCATCCACACAAGTAATCAATGGTAATCTCGATGAGCATTTCCCTTTGGTTATTTGGCAAACTGGATCCGGTACACAGACTAACATGAACGCCAATGAGGTAATCTCAAATCGTTCTATAGAAATTCTTGGCGGAAAATTAGGATCAAAAGATCCAATCCATCCTAATGATCATGTCAATATGTCTCAATCTTCTAATGACACTTTTCCTACGGCAATGAGTATCGCAACGGCAGAAATGATTAACCATCTTCTTTTACCTGCATTAGAAAATTTGCTAACCACACTACAACAAAAATCTACAGAATTTGATTCAATTGTAAAAATAGGGCGAACACATTTTATGGACGCCGTACCACTGACATTAGGTCAGGAATTTTCTGGATATGCACAACAAATATCTAATGACATTGAACGTATACAGGGAACATTACCTCGTTTATATGAGTTAGCATTAGGTGGAACAGCTGTAGGGACAGGCTTAAATTCACATCCTGAATTTGCCGTGAAAGCTGCTCAGTCAGTAGCAGATTTTACTGAACTCCCTTTCATAACAGCTCCTAATAAATTTGAATCACTTGCAGCTCACGATGCTCAAGTAGAATTATCAGGACAATTAAAAGTTATAGCAGTATCTTTAATGAAAATTGGCAATGACATTCGAATGCTAGGTTCTGGACCACGGGCAGGCTTAGGTGAATTAATATTACCGGAAAATGAACCAGGATCTTCAATAATGCCAGGAAAAGTTAACCCTACACAAACTGAAGCACTCACAATGGTATGTACACAAATTTTCGGAAATGATGTCACTGTTTCTGTTGGAGGATCAAATGGTCACTTTGAGTTAAATGTATTCAAACCTGTAATTGCCTATAACAATATTCAAAGTATTCAACTTTTATCTGATGCCATGAATTCATTTGTTAAAAATTGTTTAATCGGAATCAAGGCGAGTGAATCAAAAATTAAAGAACTAATGGAATCATCGTTAATGTTAGTGACTGCACTTAATCCTCATATTGGCTATGACAATGCAGCAAAAATAGCAAAAAAAGCCTACCAGGAAAATACGACTCTTCTGCAAGCAGGTTTAGAATTGAATATACTAACTGAAGATCAATTTAACGAATGGATCAAGCCGGAAGATATGACAAAGCCTTAAAAATTTACTAATCACTAGCACCAGCACGTTTAAAAAGTTTACGTCCTATAGCGCGTAATGGATCATAGTAAACGTCAGCACGTCTTTCCTTCAGAGGAATAATCCCATTATCAGTAATATGAATACCTTCAGGGCATACCTCCGTGCAACATTTCGTAATATTGCAATATTCTAAACCGAATCCATGCTGAACAGTTTCCTCCTTAGGATTTGAATCTAAAGGATGCATAGAAATTTCAGCTAATCTAATGAAGAAACGTGGACCCGCGAAAGCATCCATATTTTCAGGATGATCGCGAATAACATGACAGACGTCTTGACACATAAAGCATTCAATACATTTTCGAAATTCCTGCCCACGATCGACATCAATTTGAGCCATTCGATGATTACCATCATTACCAATGGATTGTAATTTTACTTCAGGTATTGTCTTAGCTTTCTCATAATTCCAACTCACATCAGTAACCAAATCACGTATGAGAGGAAATGTTTTTAAAGGCGCTATTGAAATAGTTTCATCTTCTGGATATATTTCCATACGCTGCATGCATTGTAGAACAGGCTTCCCATTTATTTCCGCGCTACATGATCCACATTTACCTGCTTTACAATTCCAACGGACTGCAAGGTCTGTAGCTTGAGTGGCTTGTAATTTGTGAATAACATCAAGGATGACCATACCTTCTTCGTATTCAACTTCATAATCTTGGTATTGACCATCTTCGTCACCGCGCCACACTTGTAGTTTTGCCTTTGGCATGACTAATTCTCCTCAAATAGCATTTGTAGTTCTTCAGGCATTGCAGGTAGTTGATCTTGAGATACTTGAACACCAGATTCATTCAACTTAACCACGACATTAACCTTTCCGAATTCAGCAGAAGTTTCAGGGAAATCGTCACGAGTATGACCACCACGACTCTCTTTACGCTCTAAAGCTGCCCGTGTCACTGCCTCAGCAACAGTCAACATATGTTCTAAATCTAAAGCCATATGCCATCCGGGGTTATATTGTATATTTCCTTCGATCCCCACTGAATTATATCTACCTCGAAGAGATTGGATATCTTCTAAGGCGGTCTTCATCTCAGTTTCTGTACGTATAATACCAACATTTTTCTGCATAGTTTCTTGAAGTTCCCTATGTATAGAATAAGGATTTTCGGATCCTTCATCAGAAAATGGTTTATGCATTTCGGCTATTCGTGTATCAATTTCTGATTGATCAATACCAGGTAATTGTTCAATTTTCTGAGCATACTCTGAAGAACCTATACCAGCTCGCCTTCCAAACACTACTAAGTCTGATAAAGAATTTCCTCCCAATCGATTAGATCCGTGCATTCCTCCTGCAACTTCTCCAGCAGCAAAAAGACCTGGCACAGTAGTTGCAGCAGTCTCAGGATCGACTCGGACTCCTCCCATTGCATAATGAGCCGTAGGGCCAACTTCCATAGATTCTTTAGTAATATCTACTCCAGCCAATTGCATAAATTGATGGTACATCGAAGGCAATCTTCTTTGGATATATTCAGAATCTCGACGTGAAGCTATGTCAAGAAAAACTCCACCGTGAGGACTACCACGACCAGCTTTTACTTCTGCGTTAATCGCTCGAGCAACTTCGTCTCTTGGCAAAAGATCAGGAGTCCTTCGAACTGTCTTGTCTCCATACCATCTATCTGCTTCAGCTTCCGTATCGGCAGTCTCAGAAGCAAACATAGAGGGTATGTAATTAAACATGAAACGATTAGCAGAAGAATTACGTAAAGTCCCTCCGTCACCTCGGACACCTTCTGTCACCAGAATCCCTTTAACACTAGGTGGCCAAACCATCCCAGTAGGATGAAATTGTACGAATTCCATATCAATAGCTTCTGCTCCTGCATATAAAGCTAAAGCATGGCCATCACCTGTACCTTCCCAAGAATTGGAAGTAATAGACCAGATTTTTCCCAGACCTCCTGTAGCTAACACAACAGCTTTAGATCTAAAAACTATTGATTTACCACTTTCACGCCAGTAACCGACAGCTCCAGACATTGAACCGTCCTCTGATTGCAGAAGACGATTAATTGTGCATTCTTGAAAAACATCAATACCTTGATGCACTGCATGTTGCTGTAAAGTTCTGATCATTTCTAAACCTGTACGATCGCCCACATGCGCTAATCGTGCGTATCGATGACCCCCAAAATCACGTTGTGAGATTAGGCCATCTTTAGTTCTATCAAATAGAGCTCCCCATTCTTCCAGTTCATGAACACGTTCGGGAGATTCTTGAGCATGCAGCTGTGCCATTCGCCAATTGTTGAGCATTTTCCCGCCACGCATAGTATCTCGGAAATGCACCTTCCAATTATCTTCAGACCAAACATTTCCCATAGCTGCAGCCATACCACCTTCAGCCATAACAGTATGAGCTTTACCTAAAAGAGACTTACAGACTAATCCTGTTTTCATACCACGTGAAGAAGCTTCAACAGCAGCACGTAATCCAGCACCACCTGCACCTATAATCAATACATCAAATTCTAAAACTTCAATATCAGCCATAAACTGCCCTTCATATAGTATTAGCTGAATTTTATATTGGACCAGTAAAAGTATTTATGTCCGTTACCACCCCTGAAGCAACTAAATGAATATATAAATCCGTGACTCCTACCCATATTAAACTTGTCCAAGCCCAAGCTTTATGGCGTTCATTTGCCACAGTGAAAACTTCCCATGCCTTACGACGTATACGTCGAAGAGGCGTGTTCGAAAAGCTATTTATACCACCTGCAACCCAATGCCTTAACGAATGACATCCAATGGTATACATCATCAGGAAGAAAGCATTCAAAGTCATTATAATTGAACCCACACCAATACCGATTCCTTCACCAGGTAAATAAAAGGATTTTATAGCACCTAACCAAAGAATAGGTACGAACACAACAGCAACATACATGAAATAACGATGTGAATTTTGAATAATTAATGGAAATTTTCCCTCACCATTATAAGAACCAGCTGGTTCACGGACTGCACAAGCAGGAGGGCTTAGGAAATAAGCTCTATAGTATGTCCGACGATAGTAATAACATGTGGTTCGAAATCCAAGTGGAGCCCATAGTATTAGTAATGCTGGTGAAAACCACATTGGTAAAAATTCCGGAGTAATGAGTGGTTCGAAAAACGGAGAAAGATATAGCTCATGTTCTGTTTCAAATGCCCACGAATGACCAAGTAAAGCAGAAACAGAAGAATAAATCACAAAAGTTAACAGACCGCCTCCTGTAAGCAAAGGTTCCACCCACCAACGATCTGAACGTTTGGTAAGACCATATCGACGGTTGAGAGATTCAGAATTACTTAAAGTTGCTTGCGTCATAACGTCCTTTTTCAAATCCTTTGAAAAACAAACTATCACATTTAAAGTCGGCTATCTGTAAGAATTATATAATACAGTACAACCAAAACGTCGTAGTCTCCAATTTAATTTGGAAGATTGATCATTCTCTACTTTTATATATCTGATATAGCATAAATCCAACAATTGATTTGGCATCTTTAATTTTACTACTACTAATTAAACTGACCATTTCTTCATAAGTAACTCTGATAGGCTCACTAATAAATTCATCAGGATCTTGTGGTAAAGGATCATAAGACAAGTTAGATGCAACGAAATAATCTATATATTCTGTACAAAAGCCAGGAGCCATCCATGTTCCACCTATATGAACTAAACTTTCAGCTGAATAACCAGTTTCTTCACGAACTTCTCTGGCTGCAGTATCTAGAGACTGTTCATTAGGTTCACGTGTACCTGCAGGTATTTCCAATAAAATTTCTTTCGTAGGATACCGATATTGATTAACTAATAAAATCTTATCTTCATCATCAATCACCATCAACGCAATAGCTCCAGGATGAAGGACGACCATCCTATCTGCTTCAATATCATCAGGATATTGAAGATGTGATCGCTCGATATCGAATGGATTACCTCTTAAAACAATCTCTGAAGAAATGATCTTAGGGAGAAGATTTTTATTTTCATTTTGCAAAGCGATCATCTCAAATCATAGGTCAGTGCTATCTCATTACATCCAGGAAATTTTGGACATCGATAACACTCGTTCCAAACTTTACGGGGCAGTTCCATTACATTAGCTACCTTCCAACCCAGTCTTTCGAAAAATTCTGGTTCATAGCTCAAGGCGAAAAGTTGTTGCATGCCAAGTCTTCTTCCTTCTTCTACGCAAGCAGTAACCAATTTACTACCATAACCTCCAGACTGATAACCAGGTGCAACAGCAAGAGATTTTAGTTCAGCCATATCGTCCCAGACAATATGTAATGCAGAACATGCAATAATTTTTTCCCCTTCTTTAACCACAAAAAAATCTCTTAAATTTTCATAGGTTTGTGCCAAGGTACGAGGTAGCATTAAACCTTGAGCAGCCCAATGGTTAATTAACTCTTGTATTCCTACGCCATCATTTATAGTGGCAGGTACAGGAAACAAAGATTTAGAGAGTACCTCATCAACATTTAACTTCGCCATAACACATAGCATAAGATTAATTATGAAAATTCTCGACAAAATCCAATCAAAAATTATAGATTTAACTTGATTCCGTAAAACTGGTATGACTATGATCTGTCCGCAACCACCCTAATCTATCAGCAAGATTAGAATAGAATTGCGA
Source organism: Chloroflexota bacterium (assembly GCA_002716405.1). Classification (GTDB taxonomy): domain Bacteria; phylum Chloroflexota; class Dehalococcoidia; order UBA2979; family UBA2979; genus UBA6955. The sequence continues at coordinate 49,704 of PBBA01000006.1, forward strand.
TTCTTCCCCTAATCGAATAAAGTCAACATGTCGATTAGCAGAAGAAACTTTCACTTTTGAGCCAGATTTTAACGGATATTCATATAATCCATCTATTGCTAAAACAGCTTCATAGCCTCGTTCAACATAAAAATCAACAGCACTTGTAGGAGGAATCACTAACGCGTTTGAACGAGTTAAGTGTGGGGCAACAGGCATTACAATCATCTCCTTAGAAGTAGGAAATAAAATAGGACCACCACCTGAAAGCGAATATCCGGTAGAGCCTGTAGCAGTAGACAAGATCACTGCATCAGCTCGATATTCAGCAATCAACACATTATCAATCATGACACCAACGGCAACGGTACGACCTAAAGTCGAACGTCCTATCACCACATCATTTAATGCAAAAACTTCAGATTCTTCATCAAGTTGTGCTTTTACAATTGAACGACTTTCCAAACGGGAAGCTCCGTCTAAAACTTTTTGCAAACCTGCCGGAGCTTCTTGGCTAGTAAGTTCACTTAAAAAACCTAATCTCCCCATCCGAACACCTAATACAGGCTTTTGTAAAGATGAGGCGTATGCAGACACATGTAAAATCGTACCATCGCCTCCTACACAAATTAAAAAATCACTACTCGAAAGCTGTTTAGTAATATCATCAGTTGTTCCACGAATTGAATCTGGTAGAGGTTGAATTTCACATTTTAAATCATTGCTAACACATAACTCATATAAATCCATACTTAGTTGCTCTGCACCATCAATAGCTGAGCTATAACAAATTATTGCACTTGTAGGAGAGTTAAAATTTTTCATTAGTCCAAACATCCACATACCGCAACCACAAAAAAAATTCACGATTACCTGCGGGTCCCTTTAGAGGTGACTTAATCACGCCACGCACTCGCATACCTTTATGTATAGCCCATTTTGCAACACGTGCAACAGTAATTGCATGTGTTCTAGAATTATAAACCACACCACCAGGTGTAATTTCCTTTCGCTCAGCTTCAAATTGAGGTTTTACTAATATCAAAATATCGGCACCTAGTGTCAAAGATTGTAGTACAGCTGGCAAGATCTTTATAACAGAGATAAAAGAAACATCCATTGTCAAAATCATAGCTAACGGATTAATTGGACCAAGATATCTTGCATTAGTACGCTCTTGAATATTTACACGCTCATCATTTCGAAGTTTTTCAGCTATCTGACCATAACCAACATCTACAGCGGTTACGTAAGACGCACCATACTGGAGTAAACAATCTGTGAAACCTCCTGTAGATGCACCAATATCAAGGCAAATTTTGCCTTCGACATCTATCTTAGATATTCCAAGTGCACCAGCTAATTTTTCTCCTCCACGACTAACGAACTGTCGCTGATCTTTCAATGAAATTTTTGCATCTACTTGTACTGGCGCTGCAGCACGAAGTATAACTTCACCTTCAACCATTACCTCTCTAGCTAAAATAAGAGCGCGAGCCTTTTCTCTACTCGAAGTAAAGCCACGATCAACCAATAATTGATCTATTCGTTTGCGATCTTTTTTGGAATTAATCAGGTTTTCATTCATTAATTTACCATAACCGATATTAAACAGTGCTGAAGACAAGTCATCTAGCAATTATTAAGTACATGTTATGCAGATTTGAAAATATCTTCACTATCTTCAATATCTTTCATACTTTCTGAAGTAGAAGCCAGTAAAGGTCTCATCCTGTTCAATACAGTTTCTTCTGCGATTACACATTTGGAAACATCGTCACGTGAAGGTAATTCATACATAACATCTAAAAGTATTTCTTCAACAACTGTCCTGAGTCCACGAGCTCCTGTTTTTTGAGAAAGTGCTTCCTTCGCAATTGCATTACACGCCGCATCTTGAAATATCAATTCAACACCATCAAGTTCAAAAAGTCGCTGAAATTGCTTCACAACTGAATTTTTTGGTTGAGTTAAAATCATAGTCATCATCCCAACGTCAAGTGGCTCTAAAACACCTACAATCGGCATTCTTCCTACAAACTCAGGAATAAGTCCGTATTGTAATAGATCGTCATGCGTAACATCTTTTATTACTTCTTGACGCAAACTATCGCGTTCTACTGCTGATTCTGTCAGTTGACCAAAACCTAACGAATTGACACCTTTACCAGTCCGCTTACTCACTACTTCTTCTAAACCTTCAAAGGCTCCTCCACAAATAAAAAGAATATTAGATGTATCTAGTTGAATAAAATCTTGATGGGGATGTTTACGCCCTCCTTGAGGAGGAACGGAAGCAACAGCACCTTCAATGATCTTTAACAAAGCCTGTTGGACTCCCTCTCCGGAAACATCTCGAGTAATAGAAGGGTTATGACTTTTGCGTGAAATTTTATCTATCTCATCTATGTAAATAATTCCACGCTCTGCTCGAGATACATCAAAGTCAGCCGCCTGTATCAAATGCAATAGGATATTTTCAACATCTTCACCAACATAACCTGCTTCAGTAAGTGCAGTTGCATCAGCTATAGAAAAAGGAACATCTAAAACGCGAGCTAATGTCCGAGCAAATTCAGTTTTTCCAGTCCCAGTAGGACCAATTAGCAATACATTCGATTTATCTAAGCTAATTGCAGATTTTTTCTGTTGAGAAACTCGTTTGAAGTGATTATAAACAGCAACAGACAATATTCTTTTTGTATAATCTTGGCCAACAATATACTCATCTAACTTCGCCTTCAATTCCTGCGGAGTTAATAGCGCATTTTTTTCAATGGAATCATTTAAATCAGCGGGAGCACTTTCTTCAGAAATAATTTCCTGACACAGATCGACGCATTCATTGCAGATGTATACCGATCCAGGACCAGCAATCAAACGAACAACTTGGCTCTGATTTTTCCCACAAAAATTGCAACTATACTGCATATTGCTACCGCGATTAGGACCTGTCAAAAAACCTCCATTTTTAAATGATATTTTTTATTCGCTTTGAAGTGACAAAACTTCATCAATTAGGCCATATTCTTGAGCTTCTTGTGCAGACATGTAAAAATCACGATCCGTATCTTGTTCAATACGATCCATAGGTTGATCTGTCGCTTTTGCAAGGATTTCACGAATTTTCTGATTATTACGCATAAGTTCTTGAGCCTGGATTTGGACATCTGTAGCCTGCCCAGAGCCTCCACCAAGTGCCTGGTGCATATGCACAGTCGCATTGGGAAGTGCAAAACGCTTACCTTTAGTTCCTGAGGCAAGTAGTACAGTTCCCATCGAAGCTGTAACACCTACTGCAATCGTAGAGACATCTGCACGAATAAGATTCATAGTGTCATACATAGCTAAACCGGCATATACCATTCCACCAGGTGAGTGTACATACATTGAAATATCACGTTCAGGATCTTCTCTATCTAAATATAGTAATTGAGCTACAATGCTATTTGCGACCTGATCGTCAATTCCGGTTCCCAAAAAAACAATTCGTTCTTTCAACAGTAGAGAATAAATATCGTACGCACGTTCGCCTCGAGCATTTGTCTCAACTACCATCGGAACAATATTTTCAGGTTTCAGAAATCCAGAAGAAAAATCTTCAGATCGTGGAGGACGGTAGTTCATTGAATCTCGCTTTCTATTGATTTTTTTCTAATGATTTAATGGTACTACATAAACCTAATTACATAGACCATCAAACATCAAAAATCGAATGAAACTTTCTTTTTACGTTATTATTTATCTTCAGTTTCTTCCACGACGTCACTATCAGTTCTCTTTTGTGCCCGACGCCTTCCACGTTTAGGTTGTTGACTTTTTTCACCTTCAATCTCGTCAGTATTCTGTGATGCAATCTCTTCTAATCTTTCCAAGACATTTTTCGTAAGAAGTTGATTTTGCATGGAAGCCCTACCTTCATCAGTATCAATAAGACTCCGCATAGTCTGTGCTTGTTCAGAAGAAGCATCTACCTCACCGCCCATAGATGCAATTAACTTATCAATCTCTTCATCAACTTGTTCTTCACTAACTTCAATAGATTCTTTCGTAGAAAATTCACCCAGCACCAAGGAACGTCTTACTGATAATTCTGCTGGTGAATGTAACTTCTCTCTAACTTCTTCTAAGGTCTGTCCAGTAGTAGCTAACCACTGATTTAAACCTTCTTCTGTATGAGAAGCGTGATTAGATTCCATATCAATGAGACGATCAATTTCCCTTTCAATTAATACCTGAGGAAATTCGATAGTAGCTTTTGTGACTAACAGGTCAACGATTTCATTTCTATATTCTTCTTTTGCCATATTGTCTTTTTGATCTTTAAGATCAGCAAGTATTTTTGTTCGCAATGCATCCATATTTTCAAATTCTTCTTCTAAAGATGCAGCAAATTCATCATCAGCATCTGGCAGAATTTCATTTTTTACTTCATGGATAGTAATACTATAATTAGCTGTCTTCCCAGCCATATCTTCAACAGAAAAATCTTCAGGCAGATCTACTGAAAACTCTTGAGGGCCTCCACGTTCTCTACCAATTAGCGCTTCAACAAACCCTGGTAAAGAAACAATTGTCCCTTCACGAACAGCAAACTCAGCATCATTTTCAACATGCGGTTCAGATTCACCGGCAATTTGAACAGACACATCTGCACGTATAATGTCATTCCACTCAACTGCCCTATCAATAGGTTCTAACACTGCAAAACGACGACGTAATTCTAAAAGCGCATTTTCACATTCATCATCAGAAACTGATACTTCAACTCTCGAAACACGGATCGATTCATAGTCATTCAAATTAATATTAGGCTTGACTGGAATAATTGCACGAATTTCAAGAGGTTCTGTCGAAATTAATTCTATTTCTGGTTGATCAATAGCATCAATAGATTCTGCTTCAACTGCCTCCGTATAAACACTAGGTAACAGTTCTTCAATCGCTTCCTGAAAAATTGCACCTTTTCCAACATGTTGCTCAATAATATTACGTGGAGCCTTGCCGGGACGAAATCCAGGGATTTTAACTTGCTTCGATATCCGGCCAACAGCTCTATCCATAGCGCTCGATATTCGATCATCTTCTACCGCAATATCAAGTTGTACTAGAGAATTTTCTAGTTTTTCTGAAGTAACCTGCACATCACACCTACCTCTTATATTTAATAATCACAATACATATATCTAAAAAAGCAGAAGTACATTGTAACCCCAATATAGAGTCAACTGAAAATTTATCGTCCACTGATTGCATCATTTAATGCATCACCCAATAAAGCAAATGAAAAAAGCAAAATGGTCACTACCACACCTGGGACAAGAAGGAGATGTGGATGAGCTTGAAATGTTCTAGCGCCGGAACCTTGAAAAATCATAGCACCAAAAGAAGCTGCAGGCGGTTGAACACCTACTCCAAACCATGAAAGAAGTATCTCTGAACCAGCAATTCCACCTAAGGTAGCTGAAATTTGTAAAATAATCAGAAAGAGCACCCCGGGAAGTAGGTGCACAAAAATTATTCTTCGCGGGGAAGCTCCTAGTGACTCTGCAGCAATTATAAACTCTCGTTCCCTGAGCTGAAGTACTTGAGATCGAATAATACGTGCTGTTCCTACCCAAAAAAATAACGATAACGCAGCAAAAACTGTCAAATATGATGCAAGTCCAGAAGAGACAATACCACTGAGAAAGGTATGTTCTTCAAACCACCTCACTCCATCTATAACTCTTTCACCTAAGGTTGCATTAATCAGAATTAACATCAGTAATCCTGGTAAAGATGAAAAAACTTCGCCAACTCTCATTATAAAACTGTCGATCCATCCACCTTTATATCCTGCGAGTAAGCCGAGAAAGTTACCGATGATTAGAGAGCCACTTATAACTACAGCAGTAGTTACTACTAGAGTCGTTCGTGCTGAGTAAATACACCGGCTCAACATGTCACGACCCAATCGATCTGTTCCTAACCAGTGATCTTGACTAGGACCTTCTAATCCACGATCTAAATTAGTTTCTGTATACGAGTATGGTGCAACTAAAGGTGCAAACAAGCCAGCTCCATAAATTATGACAATAAAAACAAGAGAAATCATTGCAAGTTTTTTTTTACGAAGTCGTTCCCAAATTAATATCCATTCATTTTTACTAATTAATTCATTCGATTTGAAGTCAATTTTGGGATTTTCTTCCATTATCTTGTATCACCCAATCGAACTCTGGGATCAATAAATCCATAAATTAGTTCAACTATTAAGTTCATTAAAACAAACACAGTAGAAAAGATTACTGTCGTAGCCAATATGACATCATAATCTCGACTGCCAACTGCTTCAAAAACGAACCGCCCTATCCCTGGAATTCCTAGTAAAGTCTCTACAAAGAAGGCACCTTCAATAATACTTGCTAAAGCAAACCCAAATACAGTAACAATGGGAAGTAAAGAATTTGGGAGCACATGTTTAATTGTAATATCTGATTCACTTAACCCTTTAGATCTTGCTGTACGAATATAATCTTCATTTTGTACTTCAAGTGCCGATATTCTCATCAATCTCGCAACACCAGCAATTCCTGGTAAAGAAAATGCAACCAATGGTATATATAAGTGTGGATCAGGAATAGGAATGGCAATAATACCTTTGATCCACCAGATATCTATCAAACCATCCCATCCACCTACCGGAAGTAAATCTAGCTGAACTGCAAACAACCATAAGAGGGGAGGTATTACAACTAATATCGGAATAGCTTGTAAAAATAACAAAATACTAATTATGAAAGGGTCGATCCAACGGCCATTGGCCCATGCTGAGATCAAGCCAAATAAAATACCTAAACCAAACACTAAAATTAATGCAATAAAACCTAATTGAGCGGATACCCACATTCTAGGAAATATAACTTCACTAACCGTAAATCCTCGTTGCTGTAAAGATTCCCCAAAATCTGCTCGGATCGCACCATATCCCCAACGCAAATACTGTTCAAAAATCGAACCGTCCAAACCTCTATCTTCACGAATCTGCTGAAGTATCGCTTCATCACGGATTTGACCAGCAGCTACACTGACTGGATCCCCAGGGCCAAAACGAGCAATGCAAAAAGTAAGAAAAGAAACAATCAGTAGTATAAATGGAAGCCATAAAAGCCTCCTAATTACATAACCAGCCATCTTTTCTCCAGTCCAAATAATACATGCAGACTATCTACCTACTTCAATAAATCGTAAACGAGGAATAACCATAGGGGGCTCAAACCAACCTTTTACGTCAGCATTAACTACCACATGATTTTGAGAAAAATACAGAGGAAGCCATGCAGCATCCTCAAGAATCAATTTTTCTGCATCCCTATAAAGGGTAATCCTTTTATCCGGATCAAGTTCTGAACGAGCTGATTCAAGTAATTTATCAACAACACTATTCTGATATCCCAGATCATTCAATTCTGATTGAGAATGAAATTTTAGGTCTAAAATATTTTCTGGGTCAGGGTAATCCATTATCCAGCCACCATTAAACATTTGAAGTTGTTTTGCATCAGATTCAGCTAAATATGTAGCAAAGTCAGTTTGTCGAATTTCAACGTTAACACCAAGCTCAGTACTCCACTGTTCCAAAAAGGCTTGTGTATCAATTCGTGCTTCGGCACCACCTCCAACTTCAGTTATTACAATAGGAACAATCTCACCTTGCGATGTAATCAATTGCCCATTTTCGACTCGATATTTTGATGCTAACAATTCTTCACGCGCACGATCTGGATTAAAAGGTAGTGTTTTATCAACATCTGTATACCCTGGAAGTCCCGGAGCCAGTATCCCTGTAGCTGGTGCAAGCATGCCGTTAAATGTTACTTCAGCAACTTTTTGTCTATCAATAGATAGTCCAAGTGCTCTTCTAATATGAACATCATCAAATGGTGGTTTCTCTATATTGAATGCAAAATAAGAAATTGTAAATTGAGGCCATACACTATACAAAGGATTAAGATCACTGGTTACATCACGAGCACGTTCAACATCATCAACTGAAATAAAGGCAACGTCTAATTCATTATTTTCAAAACGAGTCAAAGCAGACCCGCCAGACAATAAGTATACGACTTCCTTTAAAGGAGGTATTCCTAAGTGATATCGATCGTGTGCATAAAGAGTAATTTGCTCACTTAATCTCCATTCTTTTAATTTATAAGGACCTGTTCCATTCGGTTTTCGAGTCCAATTACGTTCATTTACTTCGATCTGTTGTCTATCGACAACAAAAGCACAGGGATACGTAAGCTTTGCAAGAAAAAAAGGTTTTGGCGAGTCAAGTGTAAATTGAATAGTCTTATCATCTATAAGTTCTAAGCCAGCAATATCATCTGCAAGTCCAAAAAAATATTCGCGCGCACCTAATATATCACCTAAGTATGCCAGCGAAACTGTAGATTGCAATTCTCTAGAAAGTGCTCTTTTTATAGACCAGTTAACATCCTCAGCAGTCACACGACGTCCTGAATGAAAAAAAACATCATCACGCAATATAAATGTATAAATTGCCCCGTCATCACTTATATCAACTGAACTAGCCAAATCTAATGTCAATTCAAGATCTGGAGAAATAGTCACAAGTCCAGAATAAATCTCTACAATATACTCTGCAGAACCAGCATCAGTAGCTAAATGTGGATCTAACGTAACAGGGTCCGAACCACTTAATCGTAACTGACCAGCACTCAAATTATTATCAATATTAGTTTGAATAGAAGTTGTGATTCCTGTATCGACTGACTTTTCAGATTCTCCTGAGAGTAATAGAGATGCTGACAGGCCACCTACGACAATTACGAGAACAGCTAAAACAATAATTAGAATAGAAATTAATTTATTACTCTTTAACATCAGATCTCCTCCATAATATCATTAGCTGAATTGATTTCATCTATTGAGTCAATACTGATATGCACATCATGAAGTTGATTTTCGCTTACATTTGCTGGAGCACCTGTAACTAGATCTACAGCAGATTTAGTTTTGGGAAATGCTATTACTTCACGTATGTCATGCTCTCCTGCAAGAAGTGCAACTGTTCTATCCATACCCCAAGCAATTCCTCCATGAGGTGGTGCACCAAACTCAAAGGCATTCAGCATATGTCCAAATTTTTCATCAGCATCCTCCTCAGATATTCCAAGTAAGCCTAATACCTGCAATTGATCTTCTCTTTTGTGTATTCGAATCGAACCTCCGCCTATTTCTTGACCGTTACAAACCACATCGTAGGCTCGTGAGCGTACTAACGAGGGATCAGAATCTAAATATTTTTTGTCTCCATCAAGTGGTGCAGTAAACAAATGATGCGTTGCTGACCATCTAGATTCATCACTATCCCATTCAAATAATGGGAATTCAGTAATCCAAACAAAATCTAATCGCTTAGAGTCGATTAGTTCGAGTTTTGATGCAGCATCTCTTCTCACTAAATCTAAAACTTTGGATGTTATTTGATCTGTATCCGCAGCAAGGATAACCAAATCTCCACGGCTGGCATTACCAATTTTTGCTAATTGAATAACTTCATCAACTGACAAAAATTTAACCGCCGGTGATTTAATATCATCAATTGAAATTTCTTCTATCAAGCCAGTACCATTGATTTGTATCCAAATTAAACCTCCTGCACCTGCTTCACGTGCACTATCAATAAAATGATCAAGTGTTTTTCTAGAAAATTTTGCACCACCTGGAACAACAATCCCCCTTATACGACCACCTTTTTCTATCGCTGATGAAAACACCTTAAAATCTGAATCTTGAAAGACATCACTATAATCGTTAATCTCCAATCCATACCGAAGATCTGGTCTGTCAGTACCATACTTTTCCATTGCAGTTGCGTAAGTCATTTGCGGGAAAGATGAATTCCACTTGTAACCCAAGGCGTACTTTTCTAATAAACTAATAATCAATTCTTCATTCAGTTGCATAACATCAGATTCATTAACAAATGACATCTCAAGATCTAGTTGAGTAAATTCAGGTTGTCTATCTGCACGCAAATCTTCATCACGATAACATTTTACAATTTGAAAATATCTTTCAAAACCTGAAACCATTAGCAACTGCTTCCATTGTTGAGGTGATTGAGGCAATGCATAAAAACTACCTGGATGCACTCTTGAGGGAACCAAGTAATCACGAGCGCCTTCCGGGGTGGCCAATCCTAGCACAGGAGTCTCAATTTCTATAAAATTACGTCCATCCAGAAAGTCTCTAATATGCTTAATTACTTTATGTCGCAACCGTATATTAGAAGTCATACGATCTCGTCTTAAATCAAGATATCGATACTGTAATCTTGTAGCTTCGGTAATTGTAATTTCCTGATTGATAGGGAAAGGGGGAGTTTCTGAAGAATTCAAGACTACGACTTCTTCAACTTTTATCTCAATATCACCAGTAGATAAATCAGTATTTTGCGATCCTTCAAGTCTCGCATGTACTTCTCCAACAACCATAAGTACATACTCATCACGAATATTAGCAATTGATTCTATTTCATTTGAAATAACTCCAGGCCGAATAACCACCTGTACACGTCCAGAAGCATCTCGAAGATCAATGAAAGTTACTCCTCCATGATCTCTTCTCCTATGCACCCATCCAGCTAACTGGACTTTTTGCCCTACATGTGAAAGACGAATTTCACCACAACCATGACTTTTTAGCACATGCCCACCTTATACTATTCACATATGATTTTCGCACGGACGTTAAGCTACTGCTAGGCTAAACATATGGAAAAGACAATATCAAAGCAAAAATATAGTACCAACGAACTTCTTCCTGTAGGTATTTACTTACATATTCCTTTTTGCACAACAAAATGTGGCTATTGTGATTTCAATGCTTACGCCAATCTAGATTATCTTGTGTCTGATTATACAAGTTCGTTAATTAAAGAAATCAAATTATGGGAAAAAAGTCTTAATAAACACTCAGTTAAATCTATATTTTTTGGAGGTGGTACTCCCAGCCTGACCTCAATTACGGATCTGCAGCAGATCATTTCTACAATTTTTGAGACATTTAATATAAGCCCTCATGCTGAATTTACTTTGGAAGCTAATCCCACTGAACTAACAGAAAAATATCTTCATAAAATACGTGAACTGGGAATTAATCGTCTTTCAATGGGCGTCCAATCCATGAATACAAATGAGCTTCAATTATTGGAAAGAACACATAGTCCTCAACAAGTACTCAATGTAATAAAGGCTTCAAGAAAAGCAGGTTTTAATAACTTAAATCTCGATTTAATATACGGACTAATGGAACAAGATTTACAAACTTGGCAAGAAACCGTAGAGAAAATACTAGATCATCATCCTGAGCATCTTTCGTGTTATGCATTAACAATCGAACCAGGTACACCTTTTTATTATCGTGTAGAAAAAGGATTATTATCCGAACCTAACCCAGATATCGCCGCAGAACAATATGAATGGACACGTGAACGTCTTGAAGATGCTAAGTATGTTCATTATGAAATATCAAATTGGGCTAAAAAAGATCATGAATGTATCCACAACCTAATATATTGGCAAAACAAAGATTACCTAGGTATCGGTGCAGGCGCTCACTCTTATTTTAATGGGAAAAGGTTTGCAAATATAAATGCACCAAACAAATACATCGAATTAGTCAATGCCTCATATGCAGAGTGGGGAAATGAAAACCATATAGCTATGAAACAAATTATAAGTACTGAAACACCTAATTTGGTAACTACACGATCAGATGCAGCAATATTAGGTTTAAGGTTGATTGAAGGTATTGATTTTGAAGAATATTACAAGAGATTCGAAGTGGATATAAATCAACTTTATACAGAAGCGATAACAAAGCATCTTAAAACAGGACTTTTAGAAAAAACAAAGAGTTCTCTCAAACTTTCTCCAAAAGGACTCTTACTAGCTAATGAAATATTCGTAGATCTTCTCCCTGACAATAATATGCAATCGATAAACAAATCTGGAGATTAACAATGTACGTTATTGGCACAGCAGGTCATGTCGATCATGGAAAATCTTCATTAGTTCAAGCACTAACTGGTATTAACCCAGACCGATTAGAAGTTGAACAAATTCGTGGTTTAACTATTGAGCTTGGGTTTGCATGGATGACTCTCCCTTCTGGTGAAGAAATCTCAATAGTAGATGTTCCAGGTCATGTTAGATTTATGCGACATATGTTAGCTGGAATAGGTGCTATAGATTTAGCAATGCTAGTCATAGCAGCTGACGAAGGCATAATGCCTCAAACCATTGAACATCTAGAAATTCTCGATTTACTTGAGATAAATAATGCAGTAATAGTCCTGACAAAATGCGACTTAGTTGATACGGAATGGCTTCAATTGATAGAAGAAGAAATCAATCAAGAATTAGAAAATACCAGTATCGAAAACAGTCCAATCTTAAAAGTTTCATCTTTAACAAACGAAGGTATGGATGAATTAATTAGCACGATCGATGAAAAGTTAAAAGACACACCATCACCCGTTAATATTAATAGGCCACGATTGGGAATTGATAGGGTTTTTACAATAGATGGATTTGGAACTGTTGTTACTGGAACATTATTGGAAGGACCGGTTCGTATCGGTGATATGTTAGAAGCAGTGCCTTCAAGAGCTATTGGAAGAGTCAGAGGTATACAATCACATCAACAAAATGTAGAAACAGCTTATCCAGGAACACGCGTTGCTATCAATTTAACTGGTATCAGTACCAGTGAATTATCAAGAGGATTAGTGCTTGGAAATACTGGACAGCTACCTAGAGTAAAAACATTTGATATCCAACTACGTTCATTAACGCGCAGAAGAATTGCCCATAACTTGAAAGTTACAGTTCATACTGGAGCTGTAGAAGTTCAAGGAACAATTCGAGTACTTAATGGAGCAAGTATCGAAGCTAATTCAGTAGGTTGGGCACAAATTCTCCTAAAAAATGAGATATCTTGTCTACCGAATGATATTGCGATAATTCGAATTTCTGATGAAACTATTGGTGGCGGAAGAATCGTTAACATCAACCCACCAAGATATAGAAGGAATAATCATGAAATCATGCTGAAGTTAGAAAAACTTGCTGCTTATACACCTGAAAACCAAATTTTTAAGATGATAGAAAATCGACAAATTATTGAACATGATGAACTAATTTTAATGACCGGAAATTCCAATGACGGATCTCAAAAAGCCATTACACAGTTACTCGTAGATAAACGAATTATAAAATGTGAATCTGATAAAAAAAATTTTTATATAACTTCAGATAATCAATTAAGTATTCAAAGAAAAATTGAAGCCTTATTGGAGCAATATCAAAAAGATTATCCACTCCGTATGACAATGCCACGTGAAGAAATACGCAATCATGTAGGCTTAGAACAATCTCCATTTTCAGCTCTTATTGATACTCTACACTCATCTATTGAGCAGCATGGCACAGGATTAAAAAAACAAATCTGGGAACCTCAATTAAGTGAAGAAAATAAAAAAGAGTTCGATCTCTTAAAAGAACAACTTAAAATACATGGCATCCATATCATTAAAATTGATATCAATCATGAATTACTTGGATACCTAAGCACTATAGGTGAAGTGATTAATTGTGGTAATGGATTGATCCTAAGTGCATCACAATTTTCAGAAGTTATAGAAAAAATTACATCATATTGCAAGATCAATAGCAGTATCACTTTAGCAGATGCAAGGGATCATCTAAGGACTAACCGACGTATTGCTCAGTCCTTACTAGAAGAATTAGACAGAAGAAAAATTACAAAACGCAACGGAGACGTAAGAACACTTATCTAACAACATTTTCCATCAGACAAATTTTGAACTTTTATAAAATTTTACCCGTTCCCTGATTCGAGAAAAATCGCCATTTTCCCAAGCAACTAACAATTGTGCCGCAATAGCTATAGAAGAATATGTTCCAGCTATAAGACCAATAAATATGGTTAATAGGAAAGATTGAATGCTATCACCACCTAGCAAAAGCATTGCTGTAACAGTAAGTAATAGAGTTATAGAAGTATTAAGTGATCGAGAGAGAGTTTGTATTAATGCTGCATTAACATTTTCTTCAAATGGTGCACTAGGAGATAACCGAACATTCTCCCTAATCCTATCAAAAACAACTATTGAATCATGTACAGAAAATCCAACCACTGTCAGTAATGCAGTTACAAACATTAAATTAATTTCCAAATTGAACAACTTTCCAAATAATGAAAAGGCACCTAGGACAATCACAACATCATGAATAAGTGCAAAAATAGCACATGCCCCGTAACGAAAAGATTTAGGAACTGATGAAAATGCAAAAGCAACATAACCTAGAATAAATATTGTCGCGACGATAACAGCTATGGTCGCATTACGAACAGCTACTCGAGAAACTAACGGTGAAACTGACGCAAATTCTAAGATCTCAAATTCACCAAACCTATTTTCTAGAGCAAATTCAATTTTCTCTCTTTCACTGGCATTTTCATCTAAAACTCTGGTGGTAATTATCGGCAAATAATTTTCGATATTATCTCTATGTACATATCCAACAGCGTCATTGGATACTACTTCATATATAATCCCTTGGTCACAATGAGAAATATCTTTATACACAGAAAGCTCTGTGCCTGGAGAAACATTAGATACAACGTTACCAAATTTGCATGGATCACCCTTGTAAGGTGATCGGATAGACACACTGTCTAATCCTGTATCTTTTATTTTCAATGTTGCTATAGGTAATGTTGGAACAGGCCCTACAACATCTCTAAGATTTTTGATTCCAGGGGTAACCTCTTGAAAGCCTACTTCAGATGCCCCTAAATCACCTGTCCGAATGAGGTAATCATCACCTCCTGCATGCTGTACACGAGCTTCTGAATGACCAAGTGATTCATAAATCAATCGAATTTCGTTTTCATCAGCAGGGAGTTCAGAAAACCTATATAAAGCTGTAGTTCCTGAAGTAAATTCAATACCTGGCACTAATGCAGGGGGAATAGCGAGTAGTACCAATGCACTAAACATCACTGTTCCACTAATATAGAAAAACCATTTTCGAATTGATACTAGATTAATATTCACTACTACCTCTTATTCGAATCAATTTTTTTATCTGACTTCAAGCTTACTAAAGGTAAAAAAAGTTCAACTTTTGAAACAATTGGAGTTCCAAGTACAGACTGCATCATAATTCTTGTAATCGTAAGAGCAGTAAACATTGAAATTAAAACACCGATAGCCAGGGTAATCGCAAATCCTTGCACTAATGGAGCATCAAAAGTTCCTAATATGGGCAATTCAATACCGCCACCTAGCATAAACAAAATTGCACAAGTAATTAGAGTAGTGACATTCGAATCGCGAATTGCTGGCCATGCGCGTTGATAAGATGAACGCAACGATGGAAGGTAAGCACGACCAGATCTTAATTCTTCTTTCATCCTTTCAAATATAAGAATATTTGCATCAACAGCCATACCTACAGATAAGACAAAAGCACCAACACCAGCCAAGGTAATAGTTATCGGAATCAATTTAAAGACTGCAAGAGTTAAAATTGCATAAATAGCCAAAGCAAATGCAGCCATCAAACCCAATAATCGGTAATACAAAACCATAAATAATGCGACAAGTAATAAACCAATAATCCCTGCGACCACAGACTTTCGCACTGACTCTTCACCAAGTGTTGCATTGACACTTTGCTCCTGCAAAACACTTAATTCTAAAGGGAGAGCACCAGAATTTAATTGGATAACCAATTCACGTGCTCTTTCAAAAGACAAACCACTAATTTGCCCTTGACCACGAATAATGGCATTAACTACAGGTGCTGATAGCAATTCATCATCCAAAAAAATAGCTATCGGTTTACCTAATTGACGAGTGGTAATTTGTTCAAATATTTCAGGGCCGGACCCTTGTAATTCAAAACTGACAGCAGGATTACCAAGTTGATCTGTACTCACAAAGGCATTTGATTTTAAAAATCTACCTGTTAATACAACAGATCGTCCATCCACAATACCATTAGCAGGTTGCCAGTCATTACTGACGTCACATGATCCTAATATCGAAATATCCTCATTCGCTGGCTCACAGAAACGTAACATTGCAGTACGTCCTAACAAATCACGAGCTTCCTGAGGTGTAAGACCAGGTAATTGAATAGATATATTATTGATACCCTGTTGAGTTATCTCAGCTTCGGCAATACCTGTTGCATCAACACGTTTACGTAAAATACGTAAAGTTCCCTCAAGTGCATCATCAATATTACCGTCAAAATCATCAGGTGGTTGGGCCAAAAGTAATAATCGTGTTCCACCTTGTAGATCAAGTCCCAGTCGCATGCCTTCTCGCTCAAATCCAAAAATCGAAACGCCTTGACCGCTAGGTAAAGACAGGCGATCACCAAACAAATCTCCTGGATTTTCAGGCCATACAACTAATATTCCGCCAATTGTCAAAAAAATGACCAGAAGGAGCGAAAATAGATTGCGTAAATTCATTTAAGCCTCTGGTCCATTTGTATTATCTAAAGATTGCAACTTGTGTCCCCTTGGGTTAACAGTATCGATTGCAATTGCTGTACCTTCCACTTCTACCCCTTTAGTAAGTTCAAAAATTATTGATGAAGGTCCAGTCTCTTGAGTTTGAATACTTCTCACAACAGCATAAAATCCTCCAGAAGTTAACACTTCATCTCCGACTTTTAACTCAGCAACATTTTCCTTATGCTTTTTCTGTGCACGTAAAATAGGTCTCAGTAATATAAAATAAAACAGAGCAACAATTGCTATTGGGATAAAATATTCCACGTACTACCACTTTCTAATTTGCAGTATCAGAGACATCCTCGACATTTGAGGTATACGCTCTAGCTTCAATTTTCATCAAGTCATCTCTAGAGTTCAAATGATCAACGTAAAGTGTCCCATTTACATGGTCAACTTCATGCTCTAAAGCCTGAGCCAGAAGATTATCTTCTGCAGTAATACGAATCTGACGACCTTTCTCATTCAAACCCTTAACAACAACTTTTTTCGATCTCGACACAATGCCATGATACCCCGGGACAGATAGACAACCTTCATCTAATTCACGAGAACCACTTCGCTTAACAACTTCAGGATTAACTATAGGAAAAGGATGATCGTCAGGCATTCCTATAATTACTACACGCAAGTTAACTCCTATTTGAGGTGCAGCAATTCCAACTCCTTGAGCTTCAATCATGGATTCTGTCATATCAATAATTAATCGCCTTATATAATCATCAACGCGCTTAACTTTTTTTGCAGGCTGACGTAATACAGGATCACCCAAATATCGAATGGGACGTACAGTCATTTTTCTATTATTCCTTAGGTAAAAAAATTAATGAAAAGGACCCAATAAATCTATACCTTTTTCTGTTAACAAATCTTTATCAAACAATACATTACCTGTGAATTGCTGAGGTTCTTGCTGACAAATCCATACTGTAGCCTGCCCCATGTCATCAGCTGTTTCAAAATCAAGATTCGGATTATCTCGATCATTTGCAGCATATAAATTACCTGGAGTACTAATCCTACCTTCAGGAGACAGAATGTTTACAGAAATATTATCTTTCTGCAACATCGCCGCCTGACGTTGAGAAAAATGTTCTAATCCTATTTTTTCTGCACCATAGAAAATATCTCCTGCACGATTTTGTTGCTCTGAAGAATATGGGCCAGGACCTAATGGAATTGCACCACGAGAAGAAATATTAATAATATGACCACCACCAGCAACACGCATGTGAGGGATCACTTCACGCATTGAAAGTATGTATGAACGAAAATTTATATCAATACTTAACTCAAGGTGCCGTTCTTGCACAGTTTCGATGTTGCCGGGAACAAAAATTGCAGCATTATTAACCAAAATATCAATTTTCCCATATTTTTCGACAACATTAGCAACGCACTCACTAATACTATTCGATTCACGCATGTTAACTACCACTGGGAACGCTTTACCACCTGTACTTTCAATATCTGTAACGACAGAATGAATTGTCCCAGGCAACCGTGGATCTTTTTGTTCTACGCTTCGAGCAGCAACAGCAACTTTTGCACCAGCCGCAGCAAGATATCGAGAAATATCGGCACCAATACCTCGACTAGCACCAGCAACAAGGGCAACCTTACCTTCCAATGACATACTTTTATCCATCCTTACATTTATTATAACCGGACATATACAAACCATTCATATCTATCCAATTTCTATACTAAATTTAATTCATCGCATAATCTTAGCTTAGTTTACCGCTAAAGGATCAACATCAACTATCCATCCTTTCGGCAATTCATCATGCATTTGTCGAATTAACAATGATGGATCGTCACCGAATACAAGTATTTGCTGACGATATTTCCCTCTAATACGTGATATTGCTGGGAAACTTGGACCAATAACTGAAATATTCTTAAACATTGGAGCTCTTAATTTTATTTCTTCAACTACCCTCCTTGCTTCAGATGCAACGAATGGCAAATTATTATGGCTGAAAAGTAGCCTTATCATCTTGCTGTACGGAGGATAGCCATGCAATGCACGCCAACGGAAATCGGATTCATAAAATCGACCTGTATCTTGAGAAACTGCTGCAACAATTGCCGGATCTTCAGGTTGCAAAGTTTGGACTATAACTCGCCCATCTTGTTCTGACCTTCCCGCACGTCCAGCAACTTGAACTAACAATTGAAATGTTTTTTCAGCTGATCGAAAGTCACCTTCACGAAGAGAATAGTCGGCTAGAACAACTCCAACAAAAGTGACACCCGGTAGATCAAATCCTTTGGCAATCATTTGTGTACCCACTAAAACGTCTGCCTCATGATTAAGGAGTTTTTGTAATGCATTTCGATGATCTTCCATCGAACGAACACTGTCTCTATCCCATCGCACAACACGGCTGTTGGGGAATAATTGTTGTACTTCTTTGACAACTTGTTGAGTTCCCGCACTTATAGACTTCAATAATCTTCCACAGCCAGATTCAACACAAAATTTTGGAACTTGTTTCTCACGCCCACAAACGTGACATACTAGCCGTTGAACTTTAGAAAAAGTTTGATGCACAGCTAATGCTATATCACATGATGTGCATTTAGGAGTATGTCCACGTGAACAAAGCATGAAAGGATTTAGGCCTCTTCTATTAAGAAAAAGAATGGCTTGCTCATCATGATCTAAAGTTTCTCCAAGAACTTCCACAAAGCGATCAGAAAAAATACGGCGTTCACCACGCATATCAACTAATTCGATTTGAGGTAAATTGTCTACGGGCCATAATTGCAAACTACCATCTACTTGTGGAACGGGACGTATTCTATTAGGTAGATCAATTCGAGTGAAATCTCCCTGTTGAGTTGCCAACCAATTTTCAGCATCAGGTGTAGCTGAACCAAAAATAACAATTGCATTAGTTTGCTTTCCCAATTCAATTGCGAATTTTCGTGCGTCATACCGAGGGTGTGGCTCTGATTGTTTATACGTCCACTCATGAGACTCATCGATAACAATCAACCCAAGGTTTGGCTGTGGAGAAAAAATTGCAGATCGAGATCCTATTACTACATCATACGAACCTTCAGCAATTGCATTCCACTCGTCAAAAGCCTCACCAGCAGTCAATCCAGAATGCATCACACCTATACGCCCTGGGAAACGTTCGACAAATCGTTTTATAATTTGTGTAGTAAGAGCGATTTCAGGGACCAGTACAATAGCACGTTTCCCAGAATTAATTACATGCTCCAACGTATCCAAGTAAATTTCAGTTTTTCCACTACCGGTCACACCATGCAAAAGGAAGTTTTGATTTTCATTTCTATCTATGGCTTTACGAAGTAAATCTGCAGCATCAAGTTGTAATCCAAGAAGTTTTACTGGAGGACGTTTAATAACCTCTAGTGCACGCAATGGATCTCTACGTTTATATACTTCCTTTACTTCAATCAATCCTTCTTCTGCAATTCTATCGACTACTTTACGGGTTTCTTTGCCAAATTTTCGAATCAAAAAGCTTAGCTCAAAATTTGAGTGCAGTGAAAGACTATTCGCCGAAACGAATTCCAAAAGTTCAGAATAAATTCTTTCCAATTTTCCTCTTGATAATTCACGTAATACTGCAGATATTTGATCAGCATTTTTTATTATTCTTATAACGCCTTGTTCTTCTTTAATAATTCCTTCAGTAATTAAAATATCAATGGTTGAAGTATCACTTTTATCCTTAATTAATTCTTCTATATTTAACTGACCATTGGATTCGATGAGTTTTAAAATCAACCTCGCTTTTCGAGTGTGTCGAGTTCCTTCAATTAACCTTGCTTTTGTTTTAGCTTGACTAGGATCGATTAATAGACGAACAATCTCGATAGTTCGAGGTTTACCGCGTGGTTCTTGCAATTTGTAATTACGATCAATTAATTTCTTACGTAAGAGAGCACGTATATCAGAATTAAATTGGCTTGCAGGAATGGTTTTACGTACTTTTCTTCTTAAACTATCATTTTCTAACATTTCAGAATCAATTAATCTTAAGAGTACTTTTTGTGAATCACTAAGCTTTTCTAGATCTTGTTGAACAATATTTTTATTACTTTTAAAAAATGTAATCGGCTTCTCATTGGAGCCTGGGGGAAGAAATACACTATAGGCATCCCACAATGGAGTGAGATAAGTTCTCTGTAACCATTTAGCAAGGTCCATTCTAAGCTTAGGGATACTCGGTACATTCGATACGGTTGTTTCTAAAAATCGAACTTCGGAAGGATTATATCCTGGAGTATCAAAAGGACCATCGATTACAATACCTTGAAGTACTAAACGACCAAAAGGAACATGGACCACTTCACCAATCGCAATATCTTGATGGAATGGAACTGCATAAGAGAAAGACATGTATGTAGGATGTGTAGTATTAACTGCTACACTGACATATTTCTTTCGAAAAATTCTCGATTCTATTTCGTGTGAATTCTCTAACAAAGACATCTTCTATATAATAAGAAAAAAATACAAGAATGCATCGAGATATTAAAGATTAACGCCTAGCTTCCTTAATTCGAGCAGCGCGACCAGTCCTACCTCTTAAGTAGTACAATCGAGAACGCCGTACACGTCCTTTTCGAGTAATTTCAATTGCTTCTAATCGAGGACTGTTAAACGGAATCGTACGTTCGACTCCTATCCCAGAAGATAATCTTCGAATGGTAAAATTTCCTGCAGGTCCATTTTTAATACGAATTACAACACCTTCAAAAGGCTGTAATCTTTCACGATTACCTTCTACAACACGTAATTGTACGCGGACATTATCCCCTACATTGAAAGATGGGAATTCAGGATTAGGTTGCTGAACAAATTCCCGAAGATCAACAGACATCATTATCTCGCCGTTCTAAAATAATTAACCGAAGAAGCTATGTTAGTTTCGACTTTGCGTTACGTCGAGCTTTTATTCTAAATTAAACTGCATTATCCATCTATTTGATTACCTTCAAGCCATATTTTCTCTGATTCAGAAAGTTGAGCACTATCTAATAAATCTGGTCGCCTAACTTTTGTCCGATAAATTTGTTGAAACCTTCTCCATCTCTCAATCTCAGCATGATGACCAGATCGGAGAATTTCTGGAACCAGATGACCTTGAAATTCAGCTGGACGTGTATATTGAGGATATTCTAGAAGACCTGCTTCGAACGATTCTTCTTCTAAAGCATCTTCTGCACCAAGAACCCCCGGTATACGTCTTGATAAAGCATCAATAAGCATTAATGCTGGGAATTCTCCACCTGAAACAACTACATCACCAACACATACCTCCTGATCGACGATCACTTCTCTCACACGCTCATCAACTCCCTCGTAGCGACCGCAAATAATTAATAAACGCTCGAATTCTAAGAGTTTTGTAAGTAAGGAGTTATTTAATCTATCTCCTTGAGGACTCATTAAGACTACATGAGCGTTAGCTGAATCTAATTTCTGAATTTCTTCAACAGCATCAAATATTGGTTCAGGCTTCATCACCATGCCAGGACCTCCACCGAATGGATAGTCATCTACGGTTTTGTGTTTGTCTTTAGCCCAATCCCTAAGCTGATAAACAAAAACATTAATC
This sequence comes from Chloroflexota bacterium, assembly GCA_002716405.1. Classification (GTDB taxonomy): domain Bacteria; phylum Chloroflexota; class Dehalococcoidia; order UBA2979; family UBA2979; genus UBA6955. Next base: position 71,924 of record PBBA01000006.1, read on the forward strand.
AATCCCGATAATTGTGCATTTTTTAAGATTGATTGATTCAGCGAAGATTCAATTATTTCTGGAAAAAGAGTAACAACATCGAACCTCATAAACACCTCTTATATCCATATGATCATACACACCTAAGACTAGATACACGATATAAGTTAAGTTTTTTTTGCCATTATACAAAAAAGCTCTTGTAGGATTATCCCAAATATGGTAATGTTTTGGGGTGTTATGGGGAGAAATGGGGTAGCAACCCTGCCCGCGCCCCTGTAGTTCCCAACACAGTGAAGGCACCGATGTGTACTTTTTCGGCACCTTCGAACACTCCATCGATGAGCGCGGACGATTAGCAATCCCCGCCCGCTATCGTCGCGCGTTCGTCGACGGTGGAGTTCTTCGCCCAAGTCCAGATGGAGCTTTAGAGTTATACACTCAACAATCTTTTGATTCTGAAGCAACAAGACGACTTGAATCAGGTAATGGAAATCGTGAACGTTCATCGCGTAGAACACGACGTAGTTTTTTGCATGATGCATATTCAGTTGAATTAGATAAGCAAGGACGCATACTTATTCCTCAAATACTCCGTGAAAATGGCTCTCTTGAAAATCGATGTACATTAGTAGGTTGTGGTGATTATGTAGAAATCTGGGACCCAAATCTTTGGGAAAACGAGCTGACATCTATACCACAAGATGAATAGAGGCATAAATGCTCGCCACAAACCAGTCCCAGTTAGATTGGCAACCAAATCATACCCCAGTCATGTCAAATCAAGTGCTAGAAGCCTTAAGCGTGAAACCTTGCGGAAATTATATTGATGGAACTATCGGACTAGGAGGGCATACAAAGGCAATACTAGAAGCAACTAACAACAAATGTACGGTTCTTGGAATAGATAGAGATCCACAAGTACTTGAAATTGCAAAAAAAAGACTCCGCCAATTTGGCGATTCCGTGATTTTGGCACAAGGTAATTACACAGACATACAAAGTATTTGTAATGAACATAATTTCTTGCAACCTGATGGTCTTTTACTTGATCTTGGAATTTCATCTTTTCAGCTAGAAAAAGATGGAAGAGGATTTTCATTTTTACGAGATGAATATCTAGACATGCGTATGAATCAATCAGATTCAATTTCAGCATATGAAATTATAAATCAAACTCCAGAAAAAGAATTAGCCGATATTATCTGGAAATATGGTGAGGAACGCCAAAGTAGAAAAATTGCTAAGGCAATTATTAATCATCGTCCAATTAGCACCACTAGAGAATTGGCGACACTTGTAGAGAATACCACACACTATAAAAAGTCATCGAAGCAAAAAATACACCCTGCGACATTAACCTTCCAAGCCATAAGGATCGCCGTAAATGATGAATTAGAACAACTGAAAAAAGTGCTTAACCTTGTGCACAGTTTACTTGAAGCAAGATCTGGGAAATTGGCAGTTATTTCTTTTCATTCACTTGAAGACAGAATTGTAAAAAATCACATCAGAGATAATAGTTCACTAAAACCTAGAGAACGATGGTCACTCGAAGAAGATACTCACCCACTCTGGTTGCAAATTAACAAAAAGGTAATCAGGCCTTCTCCGCAGGAAATTAGTATTAATCCTCGATCCAGATCTGCACGTCTCAGAGTTGCGCAAGCAATCGCGATTGAGGAGGACATGAAATGATAAGGATAGATCATAAAAATTCAAATACAGCGCAGAATTCTACCTTTTGGAAACATTCGCAAGAAAATGAAAAAACTTACTTTGTAAAAGAGTCCGCTAATCTTTCAATGTTGATGAAAAAAATTTTTATCACAATGATGTTATTTGCATTGCCATTAATCGGCATGGCCCAAGTTTTACAAACAAACCAATTAGCACAAAATGGCTTAGCATTAAACAGGCTAGTCCAAGAACACAATGTACTTAAGGCAGACGTTCGAATACTCGAAGCATCCATTGCAAGCAATGTAAAACTACGTGAGATACACCAAGAAGCTACTACGCGCTTAGGCATGATACCGGCAGAAAAAACCATGCACATATCTATTGATCAGAAGCAAGCAGCACCTATCCAAGTTCCTTTGAGATTCACAAGTGAGTCAAATGATAAACTTTTACCGCAAAAAAAATGGTGGGATTCTGTATTAGATTTCACGTTCAATTTTTTTGTGAAAGACGAAGAAAGTAATTAGTAATGGCGGAACAACAAACAAAACATTTAAGTTGGCGCCATTGGGCAGTTGCAATTCTGGTAATCGCTGGCTTACTTACGATTATCGGAAGACTATACCAATTACAAATTTTAGAAAATGAAAGGTATTTAGGTGAAGCCTTCAATAATCGACTTACGAGTAGCAAGGTAATTGCACCAAGAGGTCTTATCACCGATGCTACGGGTTACCCTTTGGCTATTTCAAAAGACACGTGGGATGTCTATATAGATAGACTGCAATGGTCAGATAGAGAAAAAGCTACTGAATCAGCTCATAAAATTGGAGATTTTCTAGGCTTAGACCACAATGAACTTTTTCAAAATGGAACAATGTCAACTTTTGGTGACTATTTGATTTATCGAGATCTAGATTACAAAACAGGACAATCGATCATTAAAGAAAATCTTTGGGGGATCAGATTAATACCTTCAACAGTTCGACAATATCCTGAAGATAATTTAGGCAAGCAAATTATTGGAGAAATTGGGACCGATAAGCATGGCTTATGGGGTATCGAATCAGATTTCGATCATATCCTACGAGGACAACCCGGATTAATAACTTTTGAAAATGACGCACTAGGGCGTCCAATTGCTTTTACATCAACTTCGTTAGACATTAATCCTGTATCTGGTAGTGAAGTACAACTAACTATTGATCGTTTTATTCAATCAATTGCTGAAAGAGAATTAGAAGTAGCCCTTGAACGTTATAAGGCTTCTGGAGGATCTATATTAGTAATGGATCCACGAACGGGTGCTATTTTAGCGATGGCTTCTGCAAGTACCAATGAAATGAGTACTTCAGATATTCAAAAAAACCTACCTAATTATATAAAAAACCGAACAATCACAGATTTATATGAACCGGGGTCAGTTCTAAAAACATTGACGACAGCCACAGCTATAGATCTCAATTTAGTCGATATCAATACAACCTATGATGATACCGGATCGGTCAATGTTGATGGAACTATCATACGGAATTGGGATTTTCAATCCCATGGAAAAGTTACAGTACGAGAATATCTTCAAAAATCTTTGAATACTGGAGCTGTTTGGTTAGCAACAGAAATTGGAAAAAATTCTTTTTATACATATTTCAAAAATTTTGGTTTAGGGAATTCAACTCATTTAGGCCTTAGTGGAGAAGCTTCAGGATTAATGCGGACACCTTCTGAAAATGATTGGTATTACGTAGATTTGGCTGCAAATTCTTATGGTCAAGGATTATCAGCAACACCACTCCAAGTACTAACTGCCATAAATTCTTTTGCTAACGGTGGAAAATTAATGCGTCCATACATTGTTTCAAGAATTATTTCAGAAAATGAAATTCGAGAACATCAACCGGTGTTAGTAAAGCAAGTCGTGACAGAAAAAACTGCAAAGACAATGGCACAATTAATGCGTGATGTAGTTCACGGAACCATTTACCATGGAGCAAGGTTAAAAGAACATACCGTAGCCGGCAAAACTGGAACTACTATAGTTTCTTCCGAATCAGGTTATGATTTTAATACAACCATCGCATCTTTCGCTGGTTTCGTACCTTATGAATCACCTGCTGTATCAATTTTGGTAAAAATCGATACCCCCGAAGGAGATCTTCGCTTGGGTGGTCAAGTAGCAGCTCCTGTATTCGCAAAAATTGCAAAAGAGATAATGGCTTATAAACAAATCCCATCTTCATACGACTTGGTAGCAATCAATGAAAACTGATAAAAAACCTTTATTCGATTCCGATTTAATTAATGAAGCTTTAGGTAAAGACCTTCAATCACGGCTTGGAGCCAAACAAACATTCAAAAGAGCTGTTATTGACTCACGCGAAGTTAAATCTGGTGATCTTTTTGTAGCACTACCTGGAACTATTACTAATGGACACCTGCATGCTGCGGCTGCCATTAAGGCAGGGGCTAATGGATGCTTATTAGAAAGGCATGTTGAAGGAACAGAAACAGGGGAAATCTTCTTTGTAAACGATACTCTCAATGCTTTACAAAAAATTGCAGCCTATTGGAGAAGATCTCTTAGAGACCTAACCGTTATTGGAGTTACTGGCAACGTAGGCAAAACAACTACCAAAATACTCACCGCCGAGCTAATTGCATCAAAATATGAGGTTCAATTTAGCAAAGCAAATTATAACAATGAAATTGGCGTCCCTCTTTGTCTACTTGAACTACAGCCCACGACTGATTTTTCAGTAATCGAAATGGGTATGTATACGACAAATGAAATATCTTTACTATGCAAATGGAGTAAACCCACAATAGGCATAGTCCTAAATGTTGGTCCCGTTCATTTAGAACGCGCAGGATCGATGGAAAATATTATCAAAGCAAAGCAAGAATTAGTTGAAGCTTTGCCAGAGAATGGTGTAGCTATCCTTAATTCAGATGATCCTGCTGTGCGCAAGATGGCAGAGCATACTTCAGCAAATGTAATTTTTATAGGTCAAGATCCATCTGCAATGATTCGTGGAACGCAGATTACAAGTAACGGTCAAAATGGATTTAGTTTTAACTTAGAAATTAAAAATCAGAAAAGGAAAATTCAAGTTCCTTTCCCAGGAAAACACTTGATAACTAATTTATTAGCTGCAATAGCTGTAGCTAACACTCTAGGAATGGACATCGATGAGATAGCTGAAAAAATACCAAATTTGGACAGTACTCTCCGAACTAAAATTTCTACACTCCCCGGAAACATACTACTTCTGGATGATACATATAACGCCAGCCCTGTATCTATGCATGCAGCAATTACTTTGTTATCTGAATTACCAGGAAGACATTTTGCATTACTGGGAGACATGCTTGAACTAGGAAATGAAAGCCAAAAAGCACATCAGGAGATTGGAAAATTTGCAGCAAAAAATATTGATGTCTTATTTACTATCGGCGACTTAGGATTAACCATTAGCGAAGCTGCACACAAATTTGGAAATCTTGAGGCAAGCCATATAAATGAACGAAATACAGCTGCACAGATTATCGCTAATCAATTAAGGCCGGGTGATGCAATTTTAATCAAAGGATCTCGAGGTTTGCGGCTGGAAACTGTCGTCATGGAACTATCTAAAATATTAAGCGAAATATATACAAGTCAGTCATTTAGCAATAATGAGGTTGAACCATAATGATATACCCTTTATTGGTTGGTGGACTTTCGTTCTTAATAGCCTTAATTGGAGGTCGTTACGTAGTAAATGTTTTAAAGGCCTTCAAAATTGGTAAGGAGATATCACAGCACGGGCCAACCTCACATCATGCCAAGGAAGGTACACCAACAATGGGAGGTCTTATCATCTTTGGGACTGTCGTTATAATTACAATCTGTACAAATATTTTTGCAATCCAAGAAGGAAAATTCTCTATCGAAAGAGCTTCAATTCTTCTCCCATTAATCGTAATAATCATTACGATGTGCATCGGTTTCTGGGATGATTTAGGTACACTAGTAAATATAAAAGGCAGGAAAGCTTTAAGTTGGAAAATTAAGTTTTTCTTAATTTCTATTCTCTCTATTGCCGTGTCATTAATATTATATTTTCAACTCGAAGCGAAAAGTGCCAACTTCCCCATTTTTGGTCAATTCGAATTAGGTTACTTATATATTTTTGTAGCAGTATTAATATTATTCTCTACAACAAGTGCCGTCTCTATAACTGATGGACTTGATGGTTTATTGAGTGGAACAGCAGCTATAGCTTTTGCAGCTTATGCAGTAATAGCACTCGCTCAAGGACAAGATTATTTAGCCGTTTTTTCTTTCACTGTAGTCGGTGCTTTACTTGGTTTTTTGTGGCACAATGCCCACCCTGCTCAGGTATTTATGGGAGATACAGGGGCACTTCCATTAGGTGCATCATTAGCTACTGTCGCATTAATGACCGGCCACTGGCTCATTCTCCCCATTATAGGAATTGTATTTGTTATCGAGGCAGTTTCAACAATCCTTCAAATTATTTACTTTCAAACCACTGGAGGTAGTCGTTTATTTCGAATGACGCCACTACATCATCATTTTGAATTAATTGGTTGGAGTGAACCACAAGTTGTCCTTCGATTATGGTTACTGGGAATTATCGGAGCATTGATTGGAATTACACTGGCATTATCAATATGAAAAATAGAAGTTAAGAATGCAAACAAAATCTAAGTTCTCCGGGAAAAATGTAACTGTTGTTGGTCTAGGAATAGAAGGGATCGATCTTGTACGTTATTTAACCAAGCAAGGAGCAAAGGTAATAGTTTCTGATTCACGAAAAGAAGCAGAATTGACAGAACAAATCCACTCAATTGCTGACTGTTCTCCTACTTTGTCGCTTGGCAAAAATCGCATTAAACAGATGCTCTCTTCAGAAATGATCTTCGTATCACAAGGAGTTAATCAAAACGCTACATTTATAAATACTGCCCGAAAAAATGGAATAGAAATATCTTCCATGTCAAAATTATTTCTACAGATATGTCCCGTTAATATTACTGCAGTAACAGGTTCATCAGGTAAAACCACAACGACATTTTTACTAGATAGTATTCTTACAAATTCAAAAATACCCCATTTAATTGGGGGGAATATCGGTATTGGTTTACTTGGTTTACTCGAAAATATAACTCCTGAATCCAGGGTATTAATTGAATTATCACATACACAATTAGAGACTATTGATAACAGCCCACAATTATCTTGTGTGACCAACGTCACTCCCAATCACCTAGACAAATTCTCTTGGGATTCTTATGTAAACCTTAAACGCCGTATTTTTGAATTCCAAAATAAAGAAGATACTGTCATCCTTAATTTTGATAATAATATATGCAGAGAATTCTCTACTGAATCTGTTGGAAACGTGATCTATACATCTAGAAAACAAAATTTAAATACCGATGGTGTTTATCTAGAAAATGAAAAAATATATGCACAATTTCAACAAGAAATATTACCAATTATGAACGTTGGTGATATATCTATACCAGGAATACACAATATCGAAAATGTATTGTCCGCTTCTGCTTTGGCTCTTCAAATGGGTGTTCCGGTTAAAGAAATCAGTGATGCAGTATCAAGTTTCCAAGGAGTTCCTCATAGGCTAGAATCAGTGGCTATTAAATCTGGAGTTTTATACGTAAATGATTCAATCGCCACCACTCCAGAACGTACCATTGCAGGAATTAATTCATTCAAACAACCTATCGTCATAATCTTAGGTGGCAGAGACAAAAATCTTCCACTGAGTGAAATGGCTGATCTAATCAATCAACGCTGCCGCGCAGTAATCACTTTTGGAGAAGCATCAGAGCTTTATGCAAAGTCTATAGCCGATATACTTCAAGGTAACTCACCAACAATAGACCAAGTCGAAAATGTATCTGACGCAGTTATGATCGCTCAACGACGAGCTCAATCAGGGGATGTAGTTTTATTTTCTCCAGCAGGAACATCTTTCGATGCTTTTCATACTTTCGAAGAAAGAGGGGCTTCCTTCATAGAGGCAGTATCACAGATAGGCGAAAAATTTTGAAACACCAAACAGACATCAAACACGCGCCTGATTACGGACTATTAATCTGCGTTTTGACATTAGTATTTTTGGGGTCGATTTTCGTTTATTCATCGTCATATGTTTTTGCAGATCTAGAATATGGAGATTCGCTACATTTTATAAAACGACAATTGATTTTTTGTGTAGTAGGCATTATTGGAATGCTCTTAGTAATGCGATTAGATTATCGATATCTTCAATCTTGGAGTTTTTTCATCATGCTTTTGACTTTGATTGCCTTGATAGCAATTCTAATTCCAAATTTTGGTGTCGAATCGAATGGAGCATTAAGATGGTTAAAATTAGGACCTTTACCACCAATTCAACCTAGTGAATTTGCAAAATTATCAGTCCTAATTTACATGGCAGCGTGGTTACCTTCGAGAGGTGAATCTATTCGAGATTTTGTTTTAGCAGTAATTCCTTTATGTATAACTGTTGGACTGTTTGCTGCATTAATAATGCTCCAGCCTGACTTAGGCACAACAATGCTCATAGCAATAATTACGGGAGTTCTTTTCTTTATAGCAGGTGCAAAATTACTGCATGTAATAGCTTTAGCGGGAAGCGGGATAGTTACTGCAAGTATCTTAGTGTTAGCAGGTGGTGGTTATAGAATTAATCGAATTTTGTCATTTACATCTGCAGAATCTGATCCAACAGGAATGGGTTTTCAAACTTTGCAACTTTTGATCGCTTTTGGATCTGGCGGTCTCTCCGGATTAGGTCTGGGAGTATCCAGACAAAAGTTTTTCTATATTCCCGGTTCACATACTGATGGGGTTCTCGCAATAATTGGTGAGGAAATGGGTCTCATCGGTGTATTAGCTATTTTAATTCTTTTTATCATCCTATTCTGGCGTGGCTGGATAATAATGGCGCAAGCAAAAGATCCTTTTGGATCATTGTTGGTAGCAGGAATTCTAACATGGTTTAGTTTTCAACTACTCATTAATATAGGAGGTGTTACGAGGTTGATACCACTTACCGGCATTCCATTACCTTTTTTATCAGCAGGTGGATCTTCGTTAATAGTTTCTTTACTTGCCATAGGGATCATGCTTTCTGTAAGCAGACAAACTGTAAGTAAGGATAGTTCATGATAAAAATTGTACTTACTGGAGGTGGGACTGGAGGTCATGTCTACCCGGCATTAGCTGTAGCAGAACAGATAATGGAAAATTTTGATGCGGAAATATTCTACTATGGTACAAAACATGGCCCTGAACGAACAATCGCTGAACAAAATAACTTTACTTACCGTGCTATTTCTGCCTCTCAAGTTAGAGGAAAATCTCCAATACGATTAGCAACAGGATTATTTAACCTTTGGCGAGGCACCAAAGAAGCACAAAAAAAATTCAGAAAAGATCAACCTAATGTAGTCTTTGCTACCGGTGGTTATGTTGCAGCGCCAATAGGACGTGCTGCTAAAATTTGCGGAATACCTCTCATAGTTTTTCAACCAGATATATATCCGGGTTGGGCCGTAAAATTCTTAACACGATACGCAACTTCTATTGCATGTTCATCAGATAAATCTCTGGATTACCTTCCTCCCTTGAAGACGAAAGTGACAGGATATCCAATTCGAAAACAATTTTTAGAAGCAACTCCGAATAAAGGGAAGATAAATTTCGCGTTGATGGAAAATTTACCAACATTATTAGTCTTTGGAGGATCATTAGGATCACATTCAATTAATACAACTATTTCGAATTCGCTCCACAAACTTTTACGCAATATGCAAATTATCCATATTACGGGAATACATGATTTCGAAAAGATATCCCTACTTAAGGAAAAACTCCTTCCTCTTGAGCAACTTAGATATCACGTGGTCGAATATTCGAATGACATCGCCAATGCAATGGCCATATCAAACCTTACTGTCACTAGAGCTGGTGCTTCTATCTTGGGGGAATTGCCAGCATCAGGACTCCCAGCAATTGTCATACCAGGTAGTTTCTCTGACCAAATAAATAATGCAAATTTACTAGTTGAGAAAAATGCGGCTGTAATGGTAAGCGAAAATGAATTAGATAATCTACCAAATTTAATTACTGAGATCTTATCTGATACAAAACGCCAGCAATATATGGCTAACAATATGAAAAATTTATATAAGCCAGATGCTACATCACAAATAATCAAGATGTTGATGGAGGCTATATGAGAGGATTAAAGAAAGAATTTCAACCAAAAGAAGATTTATCCCTACCCCAGCATATCCATCTCGTTGGGGCGGGTGGAGTACACATGTCTGCAATTGGTCAAATCTTAATTGCAAAAGGCCATATATTATCTGGATCTGATTTGTCTATTTCTGATTACACCAAAAAACTTTCAACTCTTGGGGCAGAAATTTTTTTAGGTCATAATCGAAATAATATTGGTCAAGCAGAATTACTGGTTACCACAGCGGCAGTAAAAAATGACAATCCAGAATTAATTGCTGCCAAAGAAAAATCTATACCCATTATGTTACGTGCAGAAATGGTACAAATACTCACCAGTGAATATGAGCTTATTGCTATCGCAGGGAGCCATGGAAAAACGACAACAACGGGATTAATAGCCTTAATATTAGAAAAAGGGAAATTGGATCCGCTGGTTTTACTTGGAGGAAATTCACCGGACCTTGGAGGAAATTTAAGAATTGGATCTGGTAAATATGCAGTTGTTGAAGCTGACGAATACGCGAAAGCTTTCCTACAATATAGAGCAAAAATTGCATTAATCACTAACATAGAAATTGACCATCTCGACTATTATAAATCAGAGAAAAATTTATATAATGCATTTGATCAATTCGCAGAACAAGTCATATCAAGTGGCCTTCTGGTCATCTCAATTGATTCTCCATTAGCATCTAAATTGAAAAAAAACTATGAATCTTCAGGTAGAGCTGTTGAAACTTATAGTATCGAAAAAAATGATGCTATTTGGTCAGCTCGTAATCTTCGTCCTAATGAATTTGGAGGTCTAACGAGCAATATATTCCTAGAAGGACGTTATCTAGGAGAAATTTCACTCCCAATTCCAGGGCGCCATAATATGTCGAATGCAGTTGGAGCTCTTGCAGTAGCAATGCGAGCAGGTGTTGATTTCAATAGAGCAGCGTCTGCAATACAAAATTTCTCAGGAATTACAAGGCATTTTGAAATTATCGGAGAGCCATTAGTTCATAAAAAAACAATAACAATTATTGATGATTATGCCCATCATCCAACCGAAGTCCGAGCGACAGTATCTGCTGTAAAACAAAAATATGGAAAAAGAAGACTAGTCGCATGTTTCCAACCACATACTTTCTCCAGATCTGAATACCTATTAGAACAATGGAGACATTGCTTTGAAACAATAGATGAATTATTCATCCTTAGCACTTATCCAGCTAGAGAAACTCCTGATGCAGGTATTGATGCAAAACAATTATCTTCAGAAATCAGTTCACCTCAACCAATTAATTTGGAATCACTTGATATTGCTGCAAAAAAAATTGCTGCCAAACTTGAACCAGGTGATATTTTCCTAACTTTAGGTGCTGGCGATATCACTAACTTAGGACCAGCAGTGATGGAACTCTTGGAGGCTACAAAATGAAACAAACCCCTATGAAAATTGGAATTATTATCGGTGGTCAATCAAGTGAACATTCTGTTTCTTTAACTTCGGGTAATTGCATTATTGATGCCATTGATGACAATTTATATGAGATCACACCGTTTGGTATTAACTTGGAGGGATTATGGTTGAATATAGAAGAAACGCAGAATCGCCTCAAAGAATTCATGCATGACGAACGTGATTCTCTAGGTACAGATTCAGGAAAACATTTATTAAATAGTCCTGAAATTCTATCAGCGTTAGGAGAAATGGATGCAATCTTTCCCATCATTCATGGTACAAACGGTGAAGATGGAAAGCTTCAAGGGTTTTTAGATTTGGTTGGTATCCCCTATGTAGGCGCAGGAGTTGCAGCAAGTGCTTTAGGTATGGATAAAGCACTAATGCGGAATAACTTTGAAAGTGCAGGGATACCTCAGCCAAAATACCTAATTTTTAGTAATAATGATCAAGAACATTTAGACGACAATATAACTAAGCAAATTGAAAAAAATATTGGATATCCTTGTTTCATAAAACCATGTAATGGCGGTTCTTCAATAGGTGTAAGTAAAGTACTTTCTCGTGAAGACTTAGGTTCTGCGTGGGGATTAGCAAAACAATATGATCAGAAGGTAATTATAGAAGAAATTATGCGGGGAAGGGAGTTGGAATGTGCTGTAATAGGCAACAATTCTCTTTTAGTTTCTGGGGTAGCAGAAATCAGAACTTCAGAAGAATTTTATACTTACAGTGCTAAATATTCTGATTCAAGCACTGAGTTGATACTCCCAGCTGACATTAAGTCGGAAACACTACAAAAAATTCAAAATTATGCAATCAATGCTTTTCAAGCGATTGATTGCAGTGGTTTAGCAAGGGTAGATTTCATCGCGGATGAAATTTCAGAACCAAAAATAATTGAGATTAATACTCTTCCAGGGTTCACACCACAATCTATGTTCCCACGATTATGGGAAGCAGAAGGAATTACTTACTCAGAATTAATCACAAAATTAATCGATCTTGCTTTTGAAAAACATTCTTCTGAAAGATTGGAGAATTAAGTTGTTTCGTCGCAAAAAAATAACACCCTCGAAAAATAAAATAAATAGATCATTTAATCCATTAAGCAGAGAGCTACAAAAAAAGAGAAGCCCTAATTTTTTTCCTAAACAACAAATATTCTTAATTAGAAGTATTTTGTTAAATCAAAAAACTTTCCTACTCTTATTTTCACTTACATCTGTGATTCTAATATTAATTGGAATTGTAAAAATAGCTGAAAGTGATATTACGCGTGTTCAAAATATTGAAGTTCTCGGAACTGAGATAATTAACCCACAGGATATTGTTGATATAAGTAATCTTACCGGACAACATATTTTCTCAGTCAACATGAGCAAAGTAGAACAAAAAATCACAAACATAAATGGTATTGAGGAAGTCTCAATACGTAGAAAATGGATCAATGGGATTGAAATTACGATTTCCGAATCTCAAGGTTGGGGTTACTGGCAACATGATGCGCATAGAGTTCTTGTAGATGAATCTGGAAAAATTCTAACTTTTGCGCGTCCAGCTCCTGTAAATGCACCTACTATTATTGATTTCAGTCTTCAAGAAAATAGTCAAAAAATGATTAAAGTTGACCAAGATTCAGTCAAATTGGTCGCACGACTGGAATCAGAAAAACGCTTTGCAAAATTGGGTTTGAAACCCATTTCGTATGTATTTGAGGATAAACGTGGACTAACAATCCTTTTAGAAAATGCCCCAAACATTGTAATGGGCGATGCGTCCAATTATTTTTATAAGATAGCAACTTTACAAGAATTACTTTCACGACTAAAGAAATCCACTTCAGAAATAAATGAGATTGATTTACGTTTTGGCTCAAACGTAGTCATACGGTGATAATTAAGAGTACAATTAATTAGGAGTTACAAATGGCTACTACGAAAATAACTGCTATTGACGTAGGTACAACAAAAATTTGCACTGTTGTTGCTGAAGTGACTCCAGAAAATGAACTTCGTATCCTCGGCGTAGGGATTGGCCCTTCTGCAGGTCTAAATAAAGGTATGGTAGACGGAGTACAAATTGCAACTGAGGCTATTTATTCTTCCGTCGAGCGAGCTGAGCGTGCGTCAGGAGAAAAAATTATCTCAGCACATATTGGTATTTCAGGTCCTCATATCTCTGGTAACAATTCACAGGGAATCATTGCAATTACTGATCAACAACAAGCTATTTCAAATAGTGACGTTGAAAGAGCTTTAGAAAGTGCTCGAATATTTAATGTACCTAACAATCGCCAGGTAATACATGTAGTTCCTCGCCACTATATTGTCGACGGAAGCGACAATATTTCTGATCCAGTTGGGATGTTTGGTTCACGCCTAGATGTGGAAACGCATGTAGTAACTTGTTCCTTATCTGCAATGCAAAATCTCATGACATGTGTCGAAGGGACTGGTGTACAAGTTGAATCTTTAGTCTTACAACCATTTGCATCTGCTGAAGCAGTCACTACTCCTGAAGAAAGACTCCATGGTTGTGTGTTGGTGGACATTGGTGGAGGTACTACAGATGTTTGCATATATCGTGATGGAGCAGTAGCACATACAGCAGTACTACCGGTAGGCGGAGCACATATGACAAGGGATCTCGTTGTTGCATTACGAGTTCCACAACCTTCAGCAGAAGAAGCTAAAAGAGCTTATGGCCATGCAATTCCTTCTTTAGTTGATGAGACTGAAGAAATTGAAATACCTTCATTTGGATCAGATGAAAATAAAATTGTTAAAAGAAGACAACTTGCAGAAGTTTTACAAGCAAGGACTGAGGAACTAATGGAAATGGTCGCAGCTGAAATTTCAAGAAATGGAGAATCTGCCTTACTTTCTGCGGGAGTGATTTTAACTGGCGGAGCTGCTTCATTAAAAGGAATCGAACTGCTCACTGAAGAAGTACTTGAACTACCAGCAAGAGTAGGTAGACCTCATCATTTGGCAGGCCTCTCAGATATTCTTCATGACCCCGCATATGCAACTTCGGTAGGTTTATTACAATGGGCTTTAAAAGAGCAATCTATCAATATAAACCCAAAACCAAGTACTCCCATCGGTGGATGGATATCAAAACTAGCAAATTTGATGAGAATTATATTACCTCAATAAATTAACTTTGATGAATAGCAAGGAGCCTTCCATGAATAAATCCAACGATAAAGAAGAGGGAAATATTCCAGAAAATGAGCAGAAATTAACCGCAGGTTCTTTGTTTGACTACTTAGCAGCAGCCCGCGAAGAAAATGCCTCGATCGATGAAATAGATATAGGCAAATCAACTGAAAAAGATTTAGAATCTAATAAAGAACATAACTCTGATATTCCAGAGACTTTTGAAATGCCTGAAAGAGAGATCACAATGACAAATGAATCTTCTAAAGAAACCTGGGGGGAAGGTGATCTTGAAGGACTACCTCCAATTAAAGTAGTGGGGGTTGGAGGTGGTGGCTCTAATGCGGTAAGCAGAATGATGGACTCTTCTTTACCTGGAGTTCAGTACCTAGCTATGAACACTGACTTACAAGCACTTGAATCTGCAAATGCCGATATCAAGGTAAGGATAGGAGATAGGTTAACTCGAGGGCTTGGCGCAGGTAGCGACCCACTAAGAGGACACCGTGCAGCAGAAGAGTCAAGAGAATTGATCGCTGATGCTCTGCAAGGAGCAGAGATGGCTTTTGTAACAGCAACTTTAGGTGGAGGAACTGGTACGGGAGCTGCACCTATAGTTGCCGAAATAGCACGTGAATTAGGAGCTCTAACTATTGGTGTTGTAACAAAACCTTTTAGTTTCGAAGGGGCAAAAAGGCGGCAACAAGCCGAAGATGGAATTCGAGACCTCCAAGATAAAGTAGACACATTAATTGTAATCCCCAACGATCGATTAATGCAGATGAATGACGATGACCTACCTGTAGTAGATGCATTCAAAGCGGCAGATGATATCTTGAGACAAGGTATACAAGGTATAAGTGAACTAATTACTATTCCTGGAACTGTCAATTTAGATTTTGCTGATGTTCGTAAAATCATGACCGATGCTGGTCCAGCACTTATGGCCATTGGCCACGGCACAGGACAACAACGAGCTGTTGAGGCTGCACGTCAAGCCATTTCAAGTCCTTTACTTGAAGTAGATATTACCGGAGCAACAGGTGTATTGTTCAACGTTGCTGGTTCTCAAAATATGACATTACGAGAATTAGGTGAAGCTGCTAGATGTATAGCCGAAGTAGTTGATCCAGATGCTGAAATTATATTTGGTACTACAGTCGATGAATCGCTTAATGATGAAGTACGTATGACAGTAATTGCTACTGGATTTGTTGGTAGTCGCCCGTCTTCTATTCAAAGAACAATTAATGACATCGAATTAAGTGGTGAAGAACCTTCACCGATTAAATTAGGTGAGTTAACTGATGGCCAAGGGTTAGACGCTTTGGATGAGGCCGATCTACCAACTTTCTTAAGACGCACATTCCCTGAAAGATAACTTCAGTGAGTAATAATTTCTCTATTACTTTAAATTTTCCACGTTCATCCACGCTAGAAAATAACAAATGGGGATAACTCACGGATAGCATGTGGACCATCGTATTGTATTGACTCCATGATCATGTTTTACTTTACTTTATCCCAGTTCAAACGACCTCTCCGATAAATGTAAAGGCTATCTAGGAATGAATTGTCCTTCTTGTGGAAAAAATGCAAACATAAATAAAAACATCATCGAAACTCATAATTCTGATTCCACAATCTATCGTCGTCGCTCTTGCCTTTCTTGTAATAAAACTTTTACTACATTTGAACAAATCAAAAGCACAGTAATTGTTGTAGTTAAGAAGGATGGTAGACGAGAAGACTTCCAATCAGAAAAATTATTATCCAGTCTTAAAATTGCTGGACGCAAAAGAAATTTACCTACCGGATCCCTTCGTGCCATAGTTGATGATATCGAAAATCGAATTTTGGGTAATGAACATGAAGAAATCTCCAGTCGCATCATTGGAGAAATGGCAATAACACGTCTAAAAAGGCTTGATCCAATTGCATATATCCGTTTCGCATCGATCTACCATCAATTCATTTCTGTAGAGCAAATGCTAGAAGAATTGGAAAGAATAACCGCTAACCCTAATACTGCCGTGCCTGAACAACCAAGGTTATTTGATATACTCGATGAGATTGCTGAAGAAACCATTACTGCTCCAGTTAAGTTAAGTGATCATAGAAAAGCAAAACCGGCCTGAATCGAGTTAATTCTGAACCAAGCACTCGACCAGAACAATGTAAAAATGCGAATCAATTCTATTCGTATGTCCATTGAAAAAGCTTGTGCACAAGCAGGTCGCAGCCCCAAAGATGTACAAATAGTATGTGTTTCAAAAACCCATGAGGTGTCAGAAATAATACCAATTTACAATATGGGAGTTATCGATTTTGGAGAAAATCGTGTACAAGAAATGATACCAAAATTTAAATTAGCCATTAACTCACATCTGAATATAAATTGGCACTTTATCGGCCACCTTCAAAGAAACAAGGTTCGCCAAATTCTTCCCTTTATTAACACATTACATTCTCTGGATTCTATTGCACTATTAGATCAACTTACTAAGTCATGGGAAACCGATATCACCAATGAAGATAGAAAACCACTGTCAACATTTGTAGAAGTAAATCTTTCAGATGAGGAACAAAAATACGGTATAAAAAAACAAGAACTGAAGACTTTTCTTAATTATGCTCGAAATTACTCAGCTGTGGAAATATCAGGCTTAATGACAGTACCACCTAAAACAGATAACCCAGAACAGATTCGACCTATATTTAGAGAATTATACGAATTAGCAAATATTCATGGATTAAAACATTTATCAATGGGAATGACTGACGATTATAGAGTAGCCATTGAAGAAGGTGCTACGATTATCAGAGTTGGTCGTGCATTTTTTGAGTAAAAATGCCAAAGGGGAATAGTAATGGAAATATTAATTATTGGTGGAGGTTTCATGGGAGAAGCTTTCGCAAAAGGATTAATGCAAAAAGGTAACGTACCTAAATCAGACATTATTATTGTAGAAGTTAATAAGGAACGCAGAACAGAATTATCTAATCAAGGCTATACTGTCAGAGAAAATGTTTTCGAAGCTTGTGACTCGGCGTCAGTAATTCTTGTAGCAATTAAACCTCAAGATATTAATCATTTAACAAATTTAGGAAACTACATTAGTCAAGAAACCTTATTGATATCAATAGCGGCAGGGATCTCTATCCCCACGATCCAAAAAATCACAAAACACACAAGTGTCATCAGAGTTATGCCTAATTTGCCAGCAGCAATTGGTGAGGGAGCCATCGTATATCTTGTCAGCGATAAAATCACTGTAGAACAAAAAAATATTGCAAAAGTAATTTTTGATGCTGTTTCAACAATTGCAATAGAGGTACAAAATGAATCAGAAATTAACTTAGCTACAGCCGTCCACGGCTCTGGCCCTGCTTATGTATTTTTACTAATGGAATCTATGATTGAAGCTGCAGTTACATTAGGTATGCCACGAGCAGATGCGCTAGCACTCGTTAGATCGACTGTAAAAGGATCAGCAATTTATGCAAATGAAGGTAATGTTTTGCCACAAGAACTAAGGAATGCTGTAACATCACCAGGTGGGACAACTGAAGCTGCTATCGCTAAGTTGGAAGCTTTAGGTTTTCAAAATTCATTGAATGAAGCAATAAAAGCAGCATTCACAAAAGCAAACGACTTAGGGAAAAGCAATAATAGAAATTAAGTAAGGAGCAATAGTGGACGGTATAATTCAATTAGTAGGTGTATTTATTCAGTTCCTTGGTTTTGCAATTTTTGCAAGAGCGATACTAAGTTGGTTTCCAATTGATCAAAATGGAACAATTCCACAAGCGCTCGATTCGATCACTAGCCCAATACTAGATCCATTAAGAAAAATAATTCCACCACTTGGGATGATTGACCTCACACCTATGATTGCAATGTTTTTACTTTTAGTAATTGGTGGTGCATTAACAGGTGCGTAATCTATTTTCTATCCAAATTATAAGATTTTTATTGACTTAGAACGTCTGTTCTATTACTGTATTTAAGAGCTTCCCTAGCTAATTTGTAATACAGGAGTAAAATATGGCGAAATCTAATAAAAAAGAAAATTCCGAAAATCGACAAGAAAGCCTTGATCGCGCCATCGAACAAATTACAAAAGATTTTGGTAAAGGTGCCGTGATGAGGCTGGGGGATCCTGAAGCGGCAATCAGTGTTTCTGCAATACCTACTGGTGCACTATCACTTGATGTTGCACTTGGTGTCGGTGGAATTCCACGTGGACGTATTACAGAAATATATGGCCCCGAATCAGCAGGAAAATCAACACTAGCACAGCACATACTGGCAGAATCTCAAAAAATGGGAGGTACTGCTGCATACATAGACGTAGAACATGCACTAGATCCAGAATATGCAGCAGCATGTGGTATCAATATTGAAGATTTGCTGATATCACAGCCAGATACCGGGGAACAAGCGTTAGAAATATGTGAGGCATTAATTCGTTCTGGAGCTATCGATTTAGTTGTAATTGATTCAGTAGCTGCACTAGTACCATGCGCAGAAATCGAAGGAGATATGGGAGATTCCTTACCTGGACTACAAGCAAGACTTATGTCCCAGGCAATGCGAAAATTAACTACTGCTGTTGCACGCAACAACACAGCGTTGATTTTTATTAATCAGTTACGCGAAAAAATTGGTGTAATGTTTGGAAGTCCTGAAACTACACCAGGTGGACGGGCATTAAAATTTTACTCATCGGTCCGAATTGACATCAGACGTGTTGAATCATTAAAAAATGGACAAACTTTTATAGGAAATCGCGTACGATGCAAAATCGTTAAAAACAAAATTGCACCTCCTTTTCGACAAGCAGAATTTGACATCATGTTTACAGGAGATCAACACGGAATTAATAAACAGGGTGACATTTTAGACTTGGCTGTTGACAACGAAATTATTAAAAAGATGGGATCTTTTTACTCGTATGGAGATTTACGATTAGGACAGGGTCGTATGAATGCTTCAACTTTTCTACGCGAAAATGAAGTAATCGCCAATGAAATTGAAAATAAAGTACGTTTAACAACTGGAATATTAAATACCTCAATAGAAGAAATTCAAAAAGAAGATAATTCATTAGTAGATTCTGAAAATCAATCACTATTAATGGTTGATCAATAGTTTTATGACAATTATTAATTCCATTGAGAAACTTCGAAACGGTAAAGTCCGAATAGTTTTTAACAGCGACAGTATTGTTGAGCTATTAATGGATTCGATCCTGGAATATAACATTATCGAAGGGTTATCTATCACAAACAAAAAATGGGATGAAATTTGCAAAGCAAGCAGAAATAGATTAGCTATTCGAGAAGCACTGAAATTTTTAGCACAAAAAAGAAGAACAACAGGTGAATTAGAAGAATGCTTACAAAAATCCTTTTCAAATGCTGAAATATTTTATGCCCTCGAAAGAATGCGTGATCTTAAATATCTTGATGATGAGTCTTGGGCATTTGATTACCAAAAAAGTTATAAAGCACGTGGTAAAAGTAAAAAATATCTAGCAAATGAATTCAAAAAGAAAAACATACCAACAGATATACAAAAAAAGACTCTAGATATACATGATGATGAAGTAGAAGCATTATGGATAGCACACAGGAAAGTTAAAAGTTTAAACAATCTTCCAATCAACAAACAAAAGGTAAAGTTACATACCTACCTCCAGAGAAGAGGGTTTAATAATGAACTTGTAACATCTATTGCGCATCAATTAATCAATGAAAATTAATAAAATAGATATCTATAGCACATGGTTCTTAAACTAGATGCTAGAATAGCATTATTAGGATTAATAATTAATTCTAATCAATAAAAATATATTACTAACAATAAATTGCTGGACGCGACACTAATTTGGCGCGATTTTCTCAGCTTGGAGAACAGAATGGAATTACTTCCTTTAGGAATTACTTCCGTGGGTGCATTTTCCCTCGGGGTAATTCTTGTATACCTAATAATTAAAAACAGCAGTAAAGGTCTTATACAAAAATCAGAAGAAAGAGCTAAAAAACTTTTATTCAATACAGAGCATGAAACAAGAGAGTTATTATTGCGTGCAGAAAATTCTGCGTTAGATTATCGAAAAAAAGTAGAATCAGAAATCCGAGAATTAAGACGTGAAGTTTCAAAAGCAGAAAAAAGAGTAAACCAACGTGAAGAAAATTTACAAAAACGTACCGAGAAAATCGATCGATTAGAACAGTCTGTAAATGATCGTGTGAAGAATATATCTCTAAAAGAAGAAGAGGTGGAAAATTTATCTTCAGAAATTTATAACAAACTTGAAGAAATCTCATCTCTCACCATCCAACAAGCTCGTACATTTCTACTAAATGAAATTGAAAAAGAACTTGAAGAAGAAATAACACGTCGCGTAAAAATTATGGAGGCATCTGTTCATTCTCAAGCTGAAAAAAAATCGCAAAAAATTCTAACCACAATAATGCAGAGGATGACAGCAGATATAACATCAGAAAATACAGTCAGTACTATTGTACTTCCTTCAGATGACTTAAAAGGACGGATAATTGGAAGAGAAGGTAGAAATATACGTGCATTCGAAGCGGCAACTGGATGTGATTTAATCATTGATGATACACCAGCTTTAGTTACAGTGTCAGGATTCGATCCAGTAAGGAGAGAAATAGCGACAAGATCTCTTACACGTCTTGTTAAAGATGGTCGAATACAACCTACGAGAATAGAAAGCATAGTCAACAAAGAAAAATCAGAAGTAGAAAAAGTAATTTTAGAAGCGGGAGAGCAACTAATTCATGATGCAGGTACCCCGAATATTCATCCAGAACTGATCAAAACATTAGGAAAATTGAAGTTTCGTTATTCGTATGGTCAAAATCAATTAAGGCATGTTTTAGAGACATCTTGGTTGGCCGCTGCAATTGCTTTCGAAATAGGAGCAGATGTTGAAGTGGCAAGAATGGGGGGATTACTACACGACATTGGTAAAGCAATCGATCGAGAAATGGAAGGAACACATGCCTTAATCGGTGCAGATCTTGCAAAAAGATTTGGGGTTAGCGATGAAATAGTACATTGCATAGCAGCGCATCATGAAGAAATTAGACCTGCAAGTATTGAAGCAATGGTTGTCATCTGTGCTGATGCGATTTCTGGTAGTCGCCCAGGAGCAAGACGTGAATCTGCAGAACAATACATCAAGCGATTAGAAGCATTAGAAACAATAGCAAATTCTTATGAAGGAGTTAATGAAACCTTCGCTATACAAGCAGGTAGAGAGGTACGAGTACTCGTAAATCCTGAGACTATTACAGACATTGAAGCGACACGCTTAGCTCGGGATATCTCCAACAAAATAGAGGAAACCCTTGTCTACCCTGGTGAAATAAAAGTGACGGTGATAAGAGAAACTCGTACATCGACAGTTGCCAGATGAATAACATTCAATTAGAAATAGAATGTTATGATCAAAATATTTCAAAAACAATGTAACTCTGAATGGCATCTATCAAGTCAGCTGTCATGTGGACGCTGCGAAAGAACAATCTGTCCTGATTGTTTGATTCATACACCAGGTGGAACAAGATGTAGAACATGTGCAGAAATGAGAAAGGCACCGGCATACGAACTAAAATTATTTCACTATGTCGTAGCAATTACTTCAAGTACATCCATGGCACCAATCATGGGTTATGCCATGTTTCTTTTCGTCCCAGTATTAGGATTCAATTTCATCAGTATGATCATCGCATTTATTCTTGGTCTAACAATAGGTACTTTACACGCAACAATAATTAGCAAGGTCACAAGAGGGAAAAAAGGGAAATCGCTACAATTAATTACCGTAGCTTCCATATTATGCACTATATTCATCAGATATCTGTTAGTAGATTTTGATCAAAGAATAATCGAAAGTGACATTATATCTCCATTAGCATGCTTTATCGGCTGTATCTACGCTTGGCAACGTCTAGATTAAGATCGCTCAACCACTACAAGAAAAGCTAACAAAACAAAACAAACCGAAGAAACAAAGAAAACCCTTTTGAGCTCTTGCATTAAATAGGGTGATTGTCTTTCAACATATCGAGCAGGGCGACTAGACTTTGATTTTTCTTTCATGCGACCTCTTGAATATTTCTTATACATAAATACTAATCAACATTGAAAATATATTCCATTAAGATTGACCGCGAGGGATAAAAGTGTTTAACTTCGTTACTAGCAGTGGCCCCGTAGTGTAGCGGTCTAACACGCAACCCTGTCACGGTTGAGATCGGCGGTTCGAATCCGCTCGGGGTCGCCACTTTCTATTCTGTTTTTCTCTTAATATCGTAAATTATTGCTGCTTGATATAATTTAAGCGGAGGCGATACATCGACACATGAATAATCTTTTTTCAAAAAAGTTAATTACGATACTAAGCATCTTAATTTTATTTACATTTGTTAAAATATCTCTTCGTAGCCAAATACTTCAAAGTTCAGATCCAATACCTATTCCAACACCTAGTACAATAATCACAAATACATCCTCAGTCGCTGTTCTGCCAAAACCTACTTCGACTCAAACTCCGATCCCGCTTCCTACAGTAAGTTCAATCCCTAAACGTGTCACTTCAGCTTGTGTTTATGCATTGGTTAATGATGAAACAAAAAAATTATTGCTCAGAGCTGACAAAGAAATGGCTTTACCTGATGGCTATGAACCTGAAGTAGTTAAATTGCCTCTAGAATACATACTCCAGGGATGGACAGAACAATATTTGATACCTGAAGTAGCAAATGCAGCTATGGATTTAATAGATGCAGCAAAAAAGGAGGGGCACGATATAGTAATCCGATCATCATATCGATCTTACCAAGAACAAGAATGGACATTTGCTTATTGGGTAAAAGAGCTCGGTTTAGAACAAGCGAAACGGGAAAGTGCAGTGCCGGGTCACAGCGAACATCAATTAGGACAGGCAATTGATCTAACGAGCGAATCCGTGAACTGGGAATTAAAGGAAGAATTTGGTAGCACGCCAGAAGGTATTTGGATCGATCAAAATTTACATAAATTCGGTTTTGCATTAAGTTACCCTCGTGATAAAGAAGAAATAACAGGATATATTTATGAACCATGGCATTTACGCTATGTGGGAAGAGCATGTAGTAAAGAATGGTATGAAAGTGGAAAAACATTAATTGAAGTCTTAAAAGGTATCCATTTAGATTATTAACAATACAAGTAAAAACGAGGTAACTATGAGTGATCTTGAAATTGAAATAACTGACGGCGTAATGATTGCAACATTTAACAGACCAGAGAAATTAAACGCACTTAATAACAATATTAGGGTGGGATTAAGAAATGCACTTGCAGAAGCATCCCAAAATGATGAGATTAAAGTATTGGTACTAACAGGAACTGGTAGAGCATTTTGTGCAGGTGCAGAAGTAACTCGTGAGAAATCTCCAACAAGCAATGGAGTGACTACTGGCGAACTAAATTCTAGATATGATCGAATGAATATAAGAGCAGGTTCTTCGGAAACTGTTCAAGCTTTTGCTGCATGTGATGTGCCAATAATTGGTGCAATCAATGGTGTAACTGCAGGTGCTGGATTTGGTATTTCACTATGCTGTGATATTCGTTTTTTCAGCGAACAAACGCGAATTGGCTCCATATTTAGCAAAAGAGGGCTCGCCTCAGACTATGGAGCTGCTTACTGGTTACCACGATTGGTAGGTCCAGCCAAGGCGTTTGAAATGCTATACAGTGGAGAACTAATTAGCGCTGAAGAAGCTCTACAGATTGGACTTACGAATAAAATTTTTCCTTCTGAATCTCTGTTGTCGGAAACCTTAAGTTTTGCAAAAAATCTGGCTACAGGTGCACCCATGGCACTCACTGCCATTCGAAGACTCGTATTAGAATCAACTGATACTGTTGAGAGAAATCTCTTTCTGGACAGAGAATGGTCTATCCAGGCTCAACTATTGAAATCTAATGACTCAAAAGAAGGTTTTCAAAGCTTCCTCGACAATCGCCCTCCTGAGTTTACAGGCACATAATTTAGACCGAAGGAGAATCGACAATTATCCCCAGTTCAAACAGCTCGGTAATATCTAAAGAAGAGTATCCAAGAATTTCACCCAAAATTTGACCATAATGCTCTCCAAGACCAGGTGAGCGTACCCAAGAATCATAACCACGTTCATTATAAAATTTTACCGGTGAACCATCGTAGGATTGTTCACCGGCATCCAGCTCTTCTACACTAAAAAAATAACCACGTTCTAATAAATGTTCATCATTTAACCATTCAGGAGAGGAATTAACAACCCCAGCGGGGATAGATATTTTTTGTAATTGCTTCATTAATTCAACTTTGTCCAGATCTTTTGTCCAATTATCTATCAATTCATCCAACAGTATTTTATTAATTTTTCTATTGGTAATGGAATTAAACTTATCTTCATTTTCCCAGTTTTTTTCTACCAAAGTACATAATCGATACCATTCACTATCCGAGCGAATTGAAATTGCAATCCATTCATCATCGCCTAAGCAACGATATACTCCATTAGGAGCAAAATCGTTATGTAGATTAGGTGCTATTTGAGGTTCACTTTGATTTAATTGTGATGCAAGAAAATATTCACCAAAATATCCTACCCCACATTCATGTTGAGAAAGCTCTACAAAACTTCCTTCATTTGTTCGGTTACGTCGTTCTAGGGCAGTCATTACAGCAGCGGTTGCTGCTGTCCCAGACATAGCATCGGTCAAAGCTTGTACAGACATTCGAGGTTCCTCTGAACTATAACCCAAAAGAGCACAAACACCTGTTAAGGGTTCGATACTGGGACCCAAACCAATATATTCACGATAGGGACCACTTAACCCAAATGCTGGCATAGCCACATAAATAATTTGTGAATTACGTTTCTTTAACTCAAAGTAATCAAGGCCAAGTGAGGGCATTGCACGGGCACTAAAATTTTCGATAACAACATCGCTTTTTTCAACTAGTTCAAGAAATACTTCACGTCCACGATTTGCTTTAAGGTTTATAGCTAAACTTTTTTTATTTCGATTAAGTTTATTATTGAGCCCTTGACGATTCCAAGGAGTAACACCAGGATCGTTATCGGGATAGTAACCAGATTTATCAGCAGAACTAGTTACTTTTCTTGGACCTCGACCATCTTGAGCTTCAATTTTTATAATTTCTGCCCCCATATCACCAAGTATTCGTGTTGCCAAAGGACCTGACCATATCCGAGTGAGATCAAGTACACGTAATCCTTTTAGTGGTTGCACATTAGTGTATCGGGGATTTTTAAATTCGTTCTTTTTAGTTTCCCACTTAATATCTTCGGGTAGATATGTTTGAGGTGGATTTTCTTCAGGAACTTCTTCACCAGCAAATTTGAATGGTGACCCTGCCGTCTGTACTTCAGTATTTCCATAATTAATTGTTTTCCAAAAGTTACGAAATCTAAGGTGTTCATCACCTAAAACCTCTCCTAAACTTTGTTGAATACCTATAGGTACTCTCCATGTTTCCTGACCAGTTTTAAATAAAGTTGCCCGATCTAGATCTGAAAATGCATCCTCGATAATAGAGGTTATTTCATCAACCCTTTTCATTCTTTCTGAATTTTCCGCATACTCGATATCATGTGCTTTTTCTCCCATTCCTAACATAAACGCGAATGGTTCCCAGAACCGTGGAAGTATATTGACTCCTACCCACCCATCAGCGCACCTAACCATTGTGGTAGGGCAAAGATTTTGCCATTGATTGCCATGACGACTTCTAATATCTTTATGTTGTGACCACATAACATCGGTAAATTGATGCAATCCAACTACCGTTTCAAATATAGAAATTTCAATAGTTTCTTTTTCAGAAATCACAACACCTGATAAATACTGAGCAATTGCAGCAATATATGCAAAAGTTCCAGCTTGATAGTATGGATACCGACCAGGCAAAGTTAATGGAGTTCGTCCAATATCACCTGACAAAAAAGTATAACCACCTTGAGCAAGTATTGTTGTTTCTGTAGCTTCGTAGTCACGATAAGGCCCTGAAAGACCGAATGGAGTGATTGAGACTTTTACCGAATTATTACTAGCACATTCAAATATTCTATACTCATCTAAAATTTTGGGAGACAAGTCAGTAAGTACAATGTCCGCTTCACTTAGTATTGAAGAAAACAAGTCACGCTGTGAATCATCAAAATAATTAATTTTTATATGACGTTTACCTGCATTCAAATATAAATTATCCGCCTCTGCGACTTGTTGCCGGTAAGGAGTTTCTACCTTTATGACTTCTGCGCCCCAGCGCGCGAAAAGTTTTCCTGCATAAGCAGCTGCATTTTCACTATCGCTTATTTCAACAACACGCATAATCTTCCTATCAATAAAATAAAAAAAACTATCTCTTCAGCACGTAATCATAGATGATAACGAACAAGAATGCTCAAATCAGTTATATAACAAATTTGTGTTTTGGAGGCCTATGCCGTTTATTGAACTACATGTACATACGAAAGCAGGCTCTGCAGACTCAAGCATCTCGGTCGATGCATTGGGAAAGCACGCATCAGAACAAGGTACTGGCGCGATATTGGTAGCAGAACATTGGCGTGTATGGACCGATTGGGAACAGTCAGGATTTGAAGCGCAATGGGGAGTGAAACTTTTTGCTGCATTAGAGCAAACAACTGATGAGGGCCATTTCATAGTTATCGGTCCCAAACCTGGTGAAACTTTACCATCGAATGCATCAAAACTTTTGGAATACACAAAGAATAACCAATACTTTGTAATCTGGGCCCATCCCTTCAGGCATTTTTTTGATGCAGTAGGAGCATCACGCCCTCCATTTGCTATGGATGCAAGTTTCGAGGAACTCGCAGCACATCCTACATTTTCACTTGTTGACGCAATTGAGATTGAAAATGCAGGATGCACAGAACGTGAAAATTCTCTAGCTTTGGAGGTCAGTCAGCTATTAACTAAACCTGTTACTGTTGGTAGTGATGCGCATGATGTCGAACATATTGGCGCAAGAAGACTACCCATCCCAGAAATCCCTCAGGATAAAGCTGAATTATTAGAATTAATTCAATCTTTAAGTCTTGAAAAAATTCCTAATTTAGGTCAATAAAAACTACAAATAACGAAGTTTCTTTGCCTCTGCTGTTAACTGATCTCTAAATTTAGGATGCGCAAGGCGAATAAGTGCTTCAGCTCTTGCAGCGGTTGTTTTCCCTTTTAGATTTTCTGCTCCAAATTCAGACACAACCCAATGAACATCATTACGTGGGGTGGTCACAACTGCACCTGGTGTAAGAGTTGGCACTACACGAGACACGGTCCCACTTTTTGCAGTGGAATAAAATGCAATTATTGATTTACCGCCTTTAGAATCAAATGCCCCTCTTGCATAATCATGTTGCCCCCCTGTACCACTAAATTGCTGAATACCTATTGATTCAGAGCAACATTGTCCAGTGAGATCTACTTCAATGGTTGAATTAACTGAAATCTGATTATCATTTTTTGCAATGTTTGGTGGATAGTTCGTATAAGAGACTGGGTGAGCTTCAATATATGGATTATCATCTAAAAATTCATACATTCGTTGAGAGCCTGCTGCAAATGCATATAATGCCTTGCCTGCATGGAATGTCTTCTGAGTCCCATTCGCTACGCCTGATTCAACCAGGTCAACCATTGAGTCTACAAACATTTCTGTATGAATGCCTAAATTCTGATGTCCCATTAAACTTTTTGCAACTGCATTAGGTACACCACCAATACCTAATTGAATGCATGCGCCGTTTGGTATCATTCCAGCGATAATTTCACCCATCGCACTATCTTCTTCTTTTTCAGGTGGTGTGGGTAATACTGTCAGAGGAACATTATTTTGTATGACAGCATCCACTTCAGAGATATGAACCCATGAATCTCCATGTACACGAGGCATATTTTCATTAACTTCAGCAATTACCACATCAGCTTTCGCAATAGCTGCCTTATTAACATCAACACTGGTACCTAAACTCATATATCCATGTCGATCGATTCGCGATACGCACACAATTGCAACATTTACATCCATAAACTCTGTTATCAATCTTGGGATTTGATGAAAAAATGCTGGACTAAATGACGCAATTCCTTCAGCAATAAGATTTCGATCTGCTCCTGTTGCAAACAATGATTCCCAATGAATAATATCCGTAACATCATCTGAAAAAATAGTACGTGCACTTGCGGCCATTGGAAGTAATGCTGTCATACGAAGATCTGTAAAACCACCATTGCGAGCACGATCAGCAATAGCTTCAAGTAGTCCTGGTGGTTCACCCGTAGCCATTCCTTGAACAATAAATGAATGATCAGGGATCAAACTGGCTGCATCAGTGGCTGAACAAAGTTTACTTTGAAATAATTGTTCGTAATTCATGCTCTCTCCTTTTATCTTAGCTAATGTAAGAATACTCTTTAGAGCAACTTTTTTTGATTATAATATAAGGAAAAATTTATGAAATTTGGACTCACAATTTTCCCAACTGATTATGCAATCGATCCAATCATTCTAGCGCAAGAAGCAGAAGTTAGAGGATTTGAATCGATTTTCCTCCCTGAACATACACACATACCAGTTAATAGAGAAACTCCATTTCCAGGAGGTGGTAAGTTACCTAAAGAATATTCACACACTTTTGATCCGTTCGTAACACTAGGTGCAATTGCAGCCTCAACCAAAACTATTAAACTAGCAACAGGAATTGCATTAATAGTTGAAAGAGATCCAATCGTTCTAGCGAAAGAAATTTCTACTTTGGATATCATCTCGAATGGACGAGTCTTATTAGGTGTTGGAGGAGGATGGAACCGTGAAGAAATGAGAAATCATGCGACACCTCCTGAAAGAAGATGGAAACTTATGCGTGAACGTATTGAAGCAATGAAAAGTCTTTGGACACGTGATGTTGCAGATTATCATGGGGAATTTGTTGATTTTGATCCCGTCTGGCAATGGCCCAAACCATTACAAAAACCTCATCCGCCAATTGTTGTAGGTGGTAATGGCGCAAATACACTGAAGAGAGTTATACGATATGGTGATGAATGGATGCCGATTGGTAATCGAGGAGAATATTTAAATCGAATACCTGAATTACAAGAACTTGCACAAGAAGCAGGTCGTAATTCAATCCCCGTCTCGGTCTTTGGTGCAAGCAACGACGAAAAAAGCATTATAGAGTTAGCCAACGCAGGTGTGCATAGAGCGATACTGCGTTTGGAGTCAACGGGCAAAGAACAGATACTACCAAAATTAGATCAATATGCTTCTCTAATTGAAAGTTTTTCTAATTAAATTATCAAGGATATAATTATGACATCGACATCAGAATCGAGAAATTCACCGATCAAACTCGACAACTTAAATGACGCTATTGAATTCTGTTATGAATCCGGCTGGACAGATGGGTTACCAGTTGTTCCTCCCACAATTGAACTAGTAGAAAAAATGTTAGATCAAGTAAAACTTGATCCTTTTGAAACAATTGCCGAACACATTACAACTCAAAGAAAATGCAGTGCACATGCAGCTGCTACTAATGCAGTAATGGCAGGATGTCTACCTGAACATTTCCCTGTTGTAATAGCAGCATTACGCGCTATGTCTAAACCAGACTTTAATTATCATGGTTCAACTGCTAGCACTGGTGGATCAGCACATATGGTCATAGTCAGTGGTCCAATTGTTAGTCAATTAAACATGAACTCAAGTGGAAATTTATTTGGTTCGGGTAATAGAGCTAATGCATCAATTGGTCGTGCAATAAGATTGATACATATGAACGTATTCCATATGGAACCAAATATCACAGATCGGTCAACACAAGGAAATCCTGGAAAATATTCGTTATGTATAGCTGAAAGAGCTGAAAAAAGCCCTTGGCCGAGTTTGAATGAATACTTTGGACATCCAAAAGAATCGATAGTTATAGTTTTTGCTACAGGTGGTTTTCATAACATTGAAAATCACTTTGCTTCAACACCAGAAGAAGTTTTATTAACTGTTGCCGATTCCATGAGTTGCTTAGATTCACTTACGCATGGGCAATCAGTAGTTGTACTATCTCCTGAAACAGCTGAAATTATAGCTGAAGATAAAACTTGGACTAGAGAAAAAGTTCAAGAGTATTTATTTAATAATGCTTGGCGTAGTATCAATGATTTAGAACGAATAGGCCGTCCACCAATGGATCAAACAATCCAATCTTCAACACAATCAGAAAACTACTCACCTGGAGAAACTCAATTCGAAATAGATAGACAAATTATTCGTAAAACCGACCCACAGAGATATCATAGAGGTATAGCACCTGAAGATATATTGTTACTTGTTGGTGGTGGTGATGCCGGAGCACACTCTTCTTTTTTACCATCATGGAGTAGGGCTCGAAATTCATTAATGCAAATTGAGGTAATCTAAGTAAAGGTAACTATGACATTAAAACTGTATGATCCGAAAATAGATGATCTAACTAAAGTATCTTTAGTTAATCTTGCTCCAAGATTAACTAAACTCAGCAATACAAAAATTGCACTCCTTTCTAATGGCAAATTTAATGCCGATGTTCTTCTTCGGCTAACTGCAGAAATTTTCGAAAAAAATCATCAAAGTAAGGTTATTTTAGACCTAAATAAACACAGTGCATCACGCCCTTGTCCACAAGATATTATTGATACAATTGTTCGAGCTAATGTTGATTTCATGATTACAGCCGTAGGTGACTGAGGATCATGTTCGACGTGCAGTGTGCACGACGGAATTACTTTAGAAAAATTAAATGTTCCAGCTTTAACTTTATGCACATACCCTTTTCAACCAACTGCTGAGGCGACAGCAAAAACTCTCGGTTTACCTAATTTTAGATTTGCACTAATAGATCATCCTATCGGAAGTCGAAGTGAACAAGAACTACGTGAACGAGCTCAAGAAGCCTACGTACAAGGATCGAAAATACTGCTAGGTAATTAATAAAAAAAGTATTATTTCTGCACTAAAGATCTGTTCAATAGTTCAATTACATGTAGGACCTCTGCATCAAATCCACTCTTCCGTACACCTGATTGTAATTGCAAAGTACACCCAGGATTGGCAGTACAAATAATTGAACTCTCAGTTGTAAGAATATCTTCCATTTTAGTATCGAGAATATTGTTAGACATCTCAGATTGCACCAAAGAATAAATTCCTGCTGAACCACAGCATCGATCAGGATTACTCATTTCATGAAGATTAATTCCAGGGATTTGATTAAGAATATCTCTCGGAGCTTTTCGAATTCCTTGTGCATGAGCAAGATGACAAGAATCTTGCAAGGTCACATTAATATCAATCTTTGAAAGGCTGTTTTGAAAATTTTCTTCCTGCATACGTGGTGCAACAAATTCCAGAATATCTTCAACTTTATCTGAAAAAACTTGTGCTCGTTCTGACCACTTAATATCTTCACGCAATAAATGATCATATTCCTTCAAAGTAGAACCACACCCTGCAGCATTCACAATAATTGCATCAACTTGATGTTCTTCAAATGCTCTGATATTTTTTCTGGCCAATTCACGGCTTTTTTGCATATCACCTGCATGTAAATGAAGTGCTCCACAACATACTTGAGAAGGAGGGGCTATTACTTCACAACCTAATTTTTCTAACACATTTATGGTCGCTTCATGCGTTTGAGGGAATATTTCCCCTTGAACACAGCCCATTATCAGCGCAACTCGCATAGAAGCATTATCAGGTGAAGATAGAATTTCTCGTTGATGAAAGCGTTTTGAATTAATTTCAGGGATCAATGCCTCAAAGTTAACAATACGCTTTGGAAGCCACTTATAAATATGTTTTCGAAATAAACTTTGTAATCTTGTTTTTGAATATATACGTAATGGTAATATCGCCAATCTTAAAATTATTGGCCTAACGATGACATTACGTAGCAAAAAAGTACGTAATCGCCATTGCTTAGGTTGTAATGATCGTGGATTAGACATAATTGATGCTCGAGCATCCTCCATAATTCTTCCATACGGTACACCTGAAGGACATGCAGTTTCACATGCTCGGCATTGTAAACAAAGATCCAAATGACCAAGCAAGCGATCATTTATATCAATACGACCAGAACGAACTGCATCTATAAGATGCAGTCGCCCTCGAGGTGATTCTAATTCATGCCCGGTGGAGATATATGTCGGGCATGAAGGCAAACAAAATCCACAATGAATACAATTACGGAGATCTTCCGCAGACGGAATATCTGTACCGACGAATTTAATTGGCATAAATGACATCTAGACACCAACCATCCATCGTCCAGGGTTCAGAATCCCAGAGGGGTCAAATCGATACTTTAATGAACGTACAAGATCTGTTTCAATATCACCAAACGGATCAAATACTTCACGAATATTGCCTGGAGCTGTTTCAACTTGCATAAAACCACCTAAGCCTTCAACTTGCGAGCGAAATTTCGATAACGAAACAACATTAATATCTTCAAAAATTACCCGCACAGATCCAGATGTTAAATTGGCCCATGTACAAATTGCTGATGTTAATTCTGCAAGTTTAATAACCTCAACAATATTATTAGCTTGGACACCACATCGTAATACAATCTGTTCTTTTTTTTCATTGGCCAAAGAGCGAATTTCAGCCCAAATTTGAGAATCTTCTAGTTGATTAATTTCACCAAATCTACGCATTATTTCCTCAGTATCCTGTATCGAACGATGAATTGATACTTCAATTCCGACATACTCAACTAACACCTTCGGTGCATACGAAAATCCTAACTTAAAAGATGTCTTAGAATCCAAAATTGTCAATCCACGAATAGGAAGAACACTATTGCGAAGAATAAAAGCCAAATCACCTGCTTCTTTGATGTCAGAACAATGTAAAATCAATGAAACATTTCTTTCAGGAATTGGAAGAACTTTAAATGATGCGCTCGATATTATACCAAGTGAACCCAAGGCGCCGGTATGCAATCGATGCATATCAAACCCACTCACATTTTTTACCACACGACCCCCACTTGTAGCTATAGATCCATCGGCCATAACTACTGTCATTCCTAAAATAAGATCTCGAGTGGAAGGTACATTTCCCCTCCAAGCCCCTGAACGAGCTGTTGCAAGCAAGCCACCGATCGTAACAACATCACTAGGATTAGGATCAGCTGGCAAATATTGTCTATGCTCTGAAAGAATAGCTTGAAGATCATGCAATGTAGCTCCAGATTCAATAGTTACCGTAAGATCTTCAGGAGTATATTCGACTAATTTTGATATTCCAGATGTATCGAGTGCAATATCATATCTCTCTAGTTTTCGACCGAAAGTCAGTGCAGTACGGCTACCTTGAGGACTGACAGCAAAGTTATACTGATTGGCAAATTGAATAATTTGAGATATTTGATCAATATGTAGCGGGCGAAACGCTGATAGAGGTACCTTACCATCAATGACATACATTTCGGGCTCACGACAAATTTCAGGAGGTAAAGATTTTATAAAATTTCCTATAGATTCAGGAAATGCTTGAATATTAGACATAGACACCTGGTATGGAAAATTGTTGATCTGTAATTTGCATATGACCTTGAGCACAACCATGTCCAGTGGGGAGAATTTTACAAGGATTAAAATTCCCCACGGGATCAAAAGAAAAACGTATTTTCTCCATAGCAGCAAGATCAGACTCTGTAAATACCCACTCCATATACGAACGCTTTTCTAAACCAATACCATGCTCACCTGTAATCGAACCACCTGCATCAACACAAAGCTTCATTATCTCTCCTCCAAGCTCCAACACGCGATCGGTAGCACCAGATTCTAGGGGATCAAATAGAACCGTTGGATGAAGATTACCATCGCCAGCATGGAACATGTTTGCACATTTAAATCCAGCTTTATGACTAGCCAAAAGAACTTTATTTAATATCTCTGGCAATTTTGTACGTGGAACTACACCGTCAAGTAAATATATTGCTGGTGCTGTTTGGCCCAATGCACCAATTGCAGATTTACGACCTTCCCAGAGCGATTCTCTTTCTAAGCTACTTTCGGCTATTCTGACCTCACGTGCACCTAGCTCATTGCATGCCTTCACAACAACTGCAGAGTTATGCTCAACAACTTCTGATAAGCCTTCAACTTCAATTAACAAAACAGCACCAGCATCAATTGGATAGCCAGCTCGTACCCTAGGTTCCACTACCTTAATTGTTTCTTGATCCATCATTTCCATGGCCATAGGAATTACACCACTTCGAATCACTGCAGATACTGCACTAGAAGCAGCATCAATACTATCGAAAATAGCAAGCATCGTCCTAACAGTTTCATTAACAGGAATCAGGCTTACACATATCGCAGTAACGATTCCCAATGTTCCTTCTGATCCTACAAATACTCCACGTAAGTCCATACCAGGAGTATCCAACTGTCTACCTCCTAACCAAACAATTCTCCCTCCAGGTAAAACCACTTCCATTCCTAGGATGTGGTTAACCGTTGAACCATATGCCAATGTATGAGGTCCACCTGAATTTGTACCTACATTACCACCAATAGTACATATACGTTGCGATGAAGGATCAGGAGCATAGATCAAGTTATAAGGTTCAAGTGCCTCATGAAGATGGAGATTAATAACCCCGGGTTCAACAATGGCTAAACGATTTTCAGCATCAATTTCTCTTATTTTATTCATAGCAGTGAGAACAATTAGGATTCCACCCTTTACAGGAAGTGCACCACCTGCAAATCCAGTCCCAGATCCTCGAGGTATCACAGGAATGTCATATTGCGCAGCCACCGTTACTGCATGAGATACTTCTTCAACAGTTGTAGGAAGAATTACAATATCAGGCAGTGCACGATCGATTGAAGTATCGTATTCATAAACCAGAAGATCTTCAGGAGCATCTAAGATTTTTGATCTCTTAATCTTTTTTGTAAGATCAAAAATTAATGCAGTAAGTTGATTATTTTCCATAGAATTGCAGTCTATCACTACTTTAGAGGCTCTAAGCAAGTGTTATTAATTTAATAAATATATGAGAAAAAGCTGAGCTTTTTATCATTTTTCCTCGACGTGGAGCTCGTAATCAGCTAAATTAAACGTTATAAGAACCACATATATGTGGTTATATGGGATTATCCCAAGCATTTGAGGGGTGGTATATGAATAAAAATGAAATGGCGGAAAAAATTGCCGGGCAAGCAGATCTGACTAAAGCTGATGCCGGTCGTGCAATTGATGCAGTCTTCGGTGTAATAGCATCAGAGTTAAGTGCTGGAGGCGATGTTTCGATTGCGGGATTTGGAAAATTTGAGACACGGACAAGAAATGCTCGTACTGGACGCAATCCTCAAACAGGAGCTGAAATTAACATTCCTGCTAGACGAGTTGCCGCTTTTAAAGCGGCAAAAGCTCTAAAGGATCAAGTAGGGTAAATACCTAAACAATCTGCATCTATCTTGTAGATAGATGCAGATTGTTGATTTGTTATTTTAAGTAATGTGGCTATAGTTTCAACAAAGCTAGTCTATATTTCCTGCTCTCTTAGATTCTGATTCTGACCATGAAAAGAAGGCCATTGCAAGGCGAATTAGCAATATGGGAGTCATTCCCATCCACATAATCAGTCCAGCATACATTTGGTCGTCACGAGCTGAAATTCCATCAAACACTCGAGTAGCAAATTCATATGTTGTGTATAGAGGAAAATCTGAAAATACAAAAAATGCTCCAGGGATAGTTGGAAGCAAAGTAATCCCAATTATGTACAGTAGCTTTTGAGCTCTTGCTAAACTAGTATCACTTTGATCGTCAAAAGATCCAATCGCAGCCCAAAATGCTATAGCAACACTAATCCATAATATATCAATTAGCATTTGCCCTAATTGCAACGGCTTTAAGATATCTGTGAAATAAGGTATATGCGTAATTGCTAATACAATGTTAAAGGTTACAAAGCATATAAATGGTCTTGTGATCAATACTTGAAAAGGAAATACAAACCATCGATTTCTATAACTCGATAGCATTGAATTCGAAACTCCACCTACTAACAAAGGTGCAATAACTAACGAGTACGTTACATACTGCAACATATGTGCAGACAATAAATAACCAGATCCCAAAACTCCAATTGGCCAATCTGTCATAACCCAAAGTAGTAACCATCCCAGAAAAAAGGAAAGTTTCTGTCGATGACTGACTTTTTCCCCAGACCCAGAAAAATAGTTTTTTGAATTCTTCTTACATAGAAAAAAATAACTGCCAATTATGCATAGCATTACAATCCAAATACCAGGGAAAAATTGCGGATCCCACGTCCAGGAAATCGGCCTCGCAGAACACCACCAATTAACGTCCATTATTCTTGATTCCTTTAACTCCCGTAATCCAGTTATCCATCACTAAAATCTCTAAATCATGTGCCCACTCTGATTGCCTCGTACCTGTAGGATATTTTAGGGACAACAAATCGTCTTGTGTATATAAAAAGATCCATGCTGCATGAGCAATCGAATAGCCATTTTCGTAAACTTCTGAAATAAATGCAGGTGGTGCTCCCACGGCAATTTGGGCAACTTCTAGATCTCTATTCGTACCTGTAAGACCTATGAAATCTGTATCAAAGAAATCTAACCATTCTCTTATTTTTTCAGGAGAGTCACGTTCTGGATCAACGGATACAAAAATTACTTCCACCCCATTTCTAACCTCATAAGGGCTTTGATCTAATGCAGCAGCTATATTTGAAAAGTGCACCGGGCAAATATCTGGGCAATTTGTATAACCAAAGTACAGCAAGGTAGTCTTACCAGAAGTTTTCTGTTTAAAATCAAAATTATTACCTTCTGTATCCTGCAAAATAAAATCAGGACGTACCACATAATCATCAACTCTAATACCTGATAAGCGATTATTATCCAATGTTTCGCTAACAGAAATTTTGCTATCACTAGTACAAGATACGGAAGTACTAAGAAAAAAGAGTGCCCAAAATATAATTGATATTTTATAAGCAACTAGAGTAGATTGAGAAAATATGAACTTATGCACATTATTTTGTGCAATTCGAAAATTATTAACTACAAAATTATTAATATCCATAGGTGGCTTTATGCAATCCAATTTACAAAATGATACTGAACCTTATATAGGTAAAATTCTGCCTCAAATTGAATTCATGGTCACTCAAGAAATATTAAATGATTACAATGGCGGACTCAACCTTCAGTACAATAAAAACCTACCCATCCCTTCTATGGTAGCTGGAGCAGCCGATAATTTTCATAAGTGGACGGCGTTTAGCCAAGAACGCGGGCACTTATGGATGAGACAGGAATGGCAGCTGTTCGGATCAATCAATCTTAACCAAGTTTATATTGCTCATGCTGAAATTATTGATATCTATAAAAAAAGAGACCGTACTGTAGTGAATACGGAGATGTCCCTTAAGAATAGTGACGATGAAATTATTATTAAATCTAATCATCATCAATCTTTTCTTCTTGATGAACCTATAGAAACAGTACAGTTTAGAGACCCTAGCAAAAAAGAAGGTAGTAGGAAATTTCTAATCCCTGAAGGCAATCCTATTCCACAATTAGAATCAAATATAACTTTAGAAATGTGTGGAGAATTTTTTCATGGAAGTAAAAGCTATCATACTGATTTAAAATCTTCTCAAGATCTTGGCTTTAATAATGTTGTAGTCGGTGGAAGAATGACTATGTCATACGTGGGACATTTAGTAGAGCAACACTTTGGTAAAGATTGGTGGAATAGTGGGGAACTCGATATAAAATTCACTAACCCTGTTTGGCCGAATGATAAATTATTTATCAAAGGAATAGACATTGGTATTCTGAAAAACGATAACAACAGAAGAGGTGTTTTTACCTGGATCGAAAAAGAAGATGGAACCATCGTCTTAATTGGTAATGCAAGCATCACTAATTAATTTTTAGTCTTTTGTGGAGAAAGATAAATGACCTATCAAGTTGTACTCTTAAGACATGGTGAAAGTGTCTGGAATAAAGAAAATAGATTCGCAGGTTGGGTAGATATCGATTTATCTGATATGGGAAAATTGGAAGCACTTTCTGCTGCAAAACAACTAAAAGAATCTAATTTTGAATTCGATATTGTATTTACGTCAGTCCTAAAACGGGCAATTCGTACTTCATGGATTATCCTAGATGAGTTAGATCAATTATGGATACCTTCCATTAAATCATGGCAACTTAATGAACGACATTATGGAGCGCTAGCCGGATTAAATAAAATTGAAACAGCAGAACTACACGGTGAAGAACAAGTTTTTACTTGGCGAAGAAGTTTTGACACGCGACCTCCACCGTTAGAGAAAAACGACCCAAGCCATCCACGTTTTGAGAAACGATATTCCTCAATTGGGCTTTCTGCTGCCGTACCTTCATCAGAATCCCTAAAAGATACAATGGCTAGGGTTATCCCATTCTGGAACGATGAAATCATACCTTATATAAAAAATGGCGAACGTATACTTATTTCTGCGCACGGAAATAGTATCCGTGCATTAGTAAAACATTTTGATGGCATATCTGACTCTGCGATAAGTGAAATCAATATCCCAACTGGAATGCCTCTTATATATGAATTCGATGAAAATATGATTGCATTGAACCACTATTACCTAGGCGGAGAAGAAGCAGCTGCAGCTGCAGCTGCAGCTGTTGCTGCACAAGCCATCAAAAAAAGTTAGCGTCAAATTTATTTTTCTTCAGGAAATTCATCAGCCCATAGAGGAGAGGATTTTTTAAGATGACGCATCTGTGTTAATGTTTTTGCAACTAAAGTACCGTCTGGTTTAATGAGTCGTGACTCATGCCAAGAATACTCCGACTTATTTGAGGAGCCTATAGCAACTAATTCACTCTCAGAAAGATAATCTTGATCCAAGAATACTGGACCCTCAACATACTTTAATTCTTGCGCACCAAGCATGCTAACTACCCCTTCAGTTCTTAAACCCAATCCGCCTGAAGATTCTCCTGCTATATTAGGGACACTCGCTGGGTTAGCAACAGGTGCCCCCCAAGGTGAGACATTGGTATACCAATCATTGGGAGCAGTAGGCATGTATGCTTCTGATTCTGCCAAACGTACTGGGATCGCATCGGTTACTGTACCAATTTTATGATCAGCGAGAATACGGACATCCTCTGCACCATGAGTGTTCAAGACCATTTGATGTGCTAAGGAAGAACTTTTAGGATCTCCAAGTTGCGCAGTGCCATTAACTAAATGAAGTCCATCTTCACGTTCTACCCAAATTTGTACCTGCTCATCATCTCCATTTAATTCAGGTGCTTGAAGCCCAATGCGTACGATATCACCATGCATTGTAGGTTTGATAAACATCGCAGAAAAACCACCAACTTCAAACCAACGTTGACCAAAACCTGCCAGTAGGACTCTTGGAAATTGCTGCACATGAGTAGTCCCTCGAACCACTCCACCTTGAAATCCAACCTTACGTGCAGTTTCATCACTTTGAACTGCACCTTGACGATTAGCTAAAACATTAATTACTTCATAAAAAGGTGTATATATCGCACCATCATCTTCTATAATTTCACCTACATCATATTCAGTATGCATAGCTCTCTCCAATTTCGACCCACAGGCTTTAGAAAAATTTTAAATAAAATACTACTCAAATAAGTAAAATTCTATTGAGCTTTTCACTATATTCAGAAACTAGGAAATTACCAACTAGATTTTCTTACGCCGGGCAAAAAACCTTGATTCGCTAATTCACGAAAAACAATTCGCGAAACGCCAAACTTACGCATATATGCACGCGGACGACCAGTGACCCCACATCGATTCACGTATCGGACACGGCTACCATCTCGTGGCATCTTATTCAGAGTCGCATATGCTTTCTGTTTTTCTCCAAGATCGATAGTAGGATCATTGATCAAAGAACGTAGCTCTGCACGTCGCTCAGCATCCCGCAATATGAGATGTTGCCGCTTGGTATTTCTTGCAATTTTTGACTTTTTAGCTATATATCTACCTTATTAACATGGGATCTGAGTATGGACGCCAATTCCTACACAAGCAAGTACAAATACTACAAATTAGCAAAATTTATTTAAAACTGACATTTTGTACCACTTTGAGTATGCTACACACCTAAAGAGAAAAGAGAATATATGCCAAATCCTGGACCATTAAATGGAGTAAAGGTTCTTGAATTTACGCAAATCATTGCAGGTCCATTATCATGTCAATTACTAGCTGATTTAGGTGCCGATGTGATCAAGATTGAACCTCTCGAAGGTGAACCATGGCGTTTAGCACAACAATTCATCCCTCAAGAATCAAAAACATATCAAGGACTCAATCGAGGCAAAAGATCTTTAGCTATTGATTTAGGTCATCCTGACTCAAAAGCGGTTATTTATCGGTTGATAGAGGATATAGATGTGGTCGTAATTAATTATCGCCCTGATGTTCCTTCTAGATTAGGAATTGATTACGAAGAGTTAAAAAAAATTAAACCCGATATTATTTATGCAGATAATACTGCCTTCGGTAGAGAAGGTCCTTGGGCTGATCGCCCTGGATACGATATTGTCGTTCAAGCTGCATCAGGTTTAATGGCTCAATCAGAAAAAATTGATGCAAAAGGACATCCATCTGTTGGTGGTGCCATAGCGGACTATACGACAGGGTATTCAATAGCACTGGGGGTATGTGCTGCACTTTTTTTTAGACAACAATCAGGCCAGGGACAAAAATTTGAAACATCGTTATTGATCAATGCACTCAACATACAAGGGCAATCAATGGAACTGCCTGCAGCAGATTCAATTGAGCGAACGACTTTACTACAAGATTTAGCAGACCGTGAAAAAAATAGTACAGATTACGCACAATTTATAAAAAACCATCAAAGAATACGTGAAATCTATTATCGCGCTTATGCGACTAAAGACGGTGCTATAGCAATAGGTGCTTTATCTGCTTCACTTAGAGGAAAAGTACGGCTTGCACTCAATATAGAACATAATCGCGATAATCCAGAATACGACGCAAAAGATCCCAAACAAATTGAAATAGATGAAAATATTACTGAACTAGTAGAATCAATGATTAAAGAAAACACATCAGATCACTGGGAAAAAGTATTTGAAAAAGCAGGAGTACCTGTTAGCAGGGTTCATTGGGTTCAAGAACTTGCAGATCATCCACAGGTTCAAGCTAATAAATACATGATTAATCTTGAACATGACTTAAGTGGACCTCAACGTATGGCTGCTCCACCGTGGAAAATGAGTGTTTCTACTTTGGATCCTTCAAATGCATCTCCTCCTCTAGGAAGAGACACTAATGACATTCTAAAAAATAGTGGTTTCTCTGATGTAGAAATAGAAGATCTAAGGAACGAAAAGGTAATAGGTTAAATTCATTCTTCTTGTAATTGTAACTTGAAGTAATATTGATAACCAAAAGCAACTGCAAGAATTGCTTCGACCGATAAAGTAGTCAATACAGCAACTGCACCAACAATTGCACCATTCCAAAGGGTCAAATAACTAATCAATAATGCAAAAATTACAAGACTGACTAAGCGACCAATATTTACAAATACAAGACTTTTTACTTGTTTATACTGCAGTAGCGCCGCTGCGAAAAGTTGTTCGATAACCATGATCAAAGGTAAAACTGACAAAACTTTCAGAGCAACTAAAGTTAGTTGATATAACCTACCTGAAACTCCTATTAAGTCATTTATTAAGAAATTAGAAAAAGATGGTATCCACACAACTAACAGCACAAACAACGAACTTACGAAACCAATACGTAGAGAAAATCTAGTGATTTTTCTCAAATCCTCTCCTTGATTCATTAGTGCCAGAATTGTAGGAGTTAATCCACCGACCAAGAATGTAAAAAATGTAAAAATTCCCATAGCAAGAGGAAACGCTGCTAAAGATAATTTTGATTCTGGGGCATGTGAGACAAGAGCTAAAATGAAAGGTTTACTAAATGCTGGAAGAAAAGCAACGAATAGTAATGGAGTGAAAAATTTAGTTAATTCTAACTGTGTTAGCTTAAGATTTTTATTAGATTGCTCTAAATTAAGAGAAATCAGTACTAGGGAAATTAACATTAGACAAAATTCAATCAAGTTCGCAAATACAACAGATATAGCTGCAATTTGAGATCCTTGAATGCCTAAAAACGATAATGAAATTGCACACACACAAATACTTAGAACGTTAGTAATTAATCCAATCCATACAATTTTTGGTCTTTCAATTCTCAGTGCTATTCCGTAGAGATACATTTTTATAATCATTAAAGCAGGAACTGGCATCATCCAAAAAAATGAAGTTTTTGCTTCCTTTTGAAGAGCAGCATCTGTAGAAAAAATAGCACCAAAGATAAAATTAGATAAAGGTGTAATGCCAATAATTAATGTAATAACTGATGCAATAATTGCAAGCCTTATAACAAAAACTCTTAATACCCTTAAGGAATAAACATCTTGTAAAAAGATTAAGGTCAAATGTTGAACACGTAATTGAGGTAATGCGATCAATCCGATCAATCCAAACGATATTGCAAAACCTCCTATAGCAAGTTCTGGATCGTCTGCACGTGCCATTATTGCATTTAATATTGGTTCCATAATTATAACTAAGGTTAAATTAAGGGCAGAAGGCAAAAGGAGAACAAAACCACGTTGCGAAAATTGCATTTCGCTAAATATTAATTTTGCACTAAAAGTCTTGTTCAATATTAGAAGATACTCTAACTAGGAAACCACTGTTTGAGCTGCATTATCACCTGCAGTACGTCCAAAGACAGCCCCAGACATCAATCCTGTTCCTCCAGCATAATTATGAAAAAACAGGCCACCTACTAATTCACCAGTAGCATATAAACCCTTAATTGGTAAATCATCAGTATCCAAAACTTGAGCAGTTTTAGGATTAATCTTTAAACCTCCAAAAGTAAAAGTTAAACCCGTTGTAACCGCAACTCCAAAATAAGGTGGTTGATTTAGTGGTAATGCCCAATTAGATTTTGGAGGCTCTATACCCTCGGTTTTTACTCCATCAAGGATTGCAGGATTATAATTACCCGATTGACAAGCACTATTAAATTGTTCCACAGTCTGTTTCAATCCACCAATATCTATACCTAATGCATCTGCAAGTTCTTCAATGGTATTTGCTTCCGCTTTTGTGATCTCACGAATTCGATATTCATCGCGAAGCATAGATATTGTTTGCTGATCAAATAATTGAAAGGCAACGCCCAAAGGTTGTTTAAGTATTTCTCGACCATATTTAGCATATGTGTAATTTCGAAAATCAGCTCCTTCATCCACAAATCGTTCTCCATTAACATTAACAATCATTCCAAGTGGGTACGAATGCTTTTGATACAAATCACCAATTCGACGGTTACCCGTTGGTGGAGCATTGAGATCCCAAGCCACTGCATGGCCACTAGACCAATGACCATAAGGTTGTGCACCAATGTCAATTGCAGCACGGATCATATCACCCATGTTATGTCTAGTTCCTCGAACTTTAGCGAATTCCCATCCTGCACCTAAATATCGAGTTCGCATTTCAACATTAGATTCAAACCCACCTGCTGCAAGAATTATTGCATCTGCAGCAATTACTTCAGTAGATTCACGTGTTTTGACTTTGACACCGATTACAGCATTATTTTGTTCATTAACTACTAACCCTAAAGCACGACAGCCATACTGTATTTCAATTCCTGCTTCTTCAGTGGCAGAAAAAAGCCTGTCCGAAAGTCCTTCACCTCCTCCTACAGCCTCAGTAATCATGCCTCCCCAAAATTTTAATTTCCCATCAACTTCATAAGCTTGACGGCCATACATGAGAACCCAGCGTTGATTATGGCGATCTCTCATCCATTTGACAGTATCGTATGCATTACGCACTAAATGCTCGACCATACCATCATCGGCTTGACCTTCAGTAACTCGAAATAAATCTGAACGCATTGCAGATTCGGGATAACTACCAACTTCAATTTTTGCAAGTTCTTCATCCGAAAGATCAGGCATT
Source organism: Chloroflexota bacterium (assembly GCA_002716405.1). Lineage (GTDB taxonomy): Bacteria > Chloroflexota > Dehalococcoidia > UBA2979 > UBA2979 > UBA6955. The sequence goes on from PBBA01000006.1 coordinate 116,743, forward strand.
AATTCAAGAATATCTTCAATACCATTATACGGAAAACGAAATCCACCTCCGGTAAAAAAAGTATTACCTCCACGTTCACCTTGATCGGCTTTTTCTAATACTGTGACTTCAACATTATGTTCACTAGCAGCTAAAGCGGCACACAAAGCTGCATTTCCTGCACCTACTACAACTACTTTTGGCATTGCTACTCCTCCAATGTATTTCACAATAGACAAACTACTATAACTCTATAATCTAATTTGACTAAATTTCACTACCCAAAATTTGAAAAATTTCACTTTTAATTTGTGTAAATTCTGTAGAATGAATCACTTTCTTTTTTCGAGGCCTTTCAATACTTACATCAACGCGCTTAATAATTGAACCAGGTCGTTCCGACAAGATGTAGATAGTATCAGAAAGTAAAATAGCCTCATCGACATCATGAGTAACTAGAATTATTGTTCGACGATCGTGATCCCATATCTGCTGAAGCCATTGTTGCATTTCATAACGTGTTAATGCATCAAGTGAACCAAATGGTTCGTCGAGTAATATCGTGTCCTTGGGAATTAAAAAAGTTCTAAGCAATGCTAATCTCTGACGCATACCACCAGATAATTGATTAGGCCAAACTTTTTCAAACCCTGCAAGACCAAATAGTTCATATAATTCTGATGCTTTTTGAAAAGCTACCTTCCGAGGAACACCTAAAATTTCAGCTCCAAGTACAGCATTTTTCTCAACTGTACGCCAAGGAAATAGAGTGTCTCTTTGAGGCATAAATGCCACACGCCCTAAACTACTGAAACTTTTTTCACCATTAACATAAATTACTCCTTTAGACGGATTGAGTAATCCAGAAATTAAGTGAAGTAGCGTACTTTTGCCAGATCCACTAGGACCAATAAAGCTTACAAAATCACCAGTATTAACTTTAAAAGATATATCTCGTAAAGCATCTATTTTTTGTGATTGAGTATATGTATAGTCAACACCTTCAACATCTACAGCAACGTCTTCCATAGTTATAGATTCTATCACTTAGGGTAAAAATTCATTGGAATATACATTTTCCACTTCTAAAGAATTCTCTGTAATCCCAGATTGTAGAAGAAAGCTTTCAAATCCTTCCCAAATATCTAATTCTTGGTAACCCCATTGACTATTTTCATCTTTATATCGAGTAGCTAAATATAGAGTACTTTTTCTAACTAATTGTTCATCTAACTCAGGGACAGACTTTAACAAAATAGTAGCTGCTTCATCAGGATTACTCATTGCATATTCATATCCACGATTTGTAGCATCAAGAAAACTAGTAATTAAGTCAGGGTTTTCAGAAATCAATTTATCGTTACTTGCGATTAATGGTGTATACCAATCGGGAATACAATTAGTGTAATCGATGAATTTTAGTGTCTTTATCTCAACACCATCCATACTTTTTGCCCTGATAACATCCCATCCTTCAAAAACCCATACAAAGTCAAATCTACCTTGTTGCATACCTGGAACATAATCAATGTTTCCAACTTCAACATACTTAACTTTGTTAGGGTCTCCACCTGCACAGGTGACAAGTGTGTCAATTAAGCTTTTTTCCAACGGACCACCCCATCCACCATAAGTTTTACCTACAAGATCTTTAGGATTTTCTATTCCGGTAGAAGAAAGACTCATAAGACTTGAATCATTATGAGGTAAAATAGTCGCGATCGATGTAATAGGAATTTCAGCTAATCGTGCAGGAATCATATACTCAGCATATGATATGCCAAAATCAACCTTCCCTTGACCTAAAACAGGCTCAACTCCTGCGGCTGCAGGTTCAATAATTTGAAGATCTATCCCCATTTCTTTATACCAGCCCTGATCTAAAGCAACGTAAATACCTGCGTGATTTGTATTAGGAGTCCAGTCCAACATCAACGTTGTAGTACGTAATTCATTACTATCATTACCATTCATACAACCAATGCTCACGATAATTAAAGTAACGACAGCAACCAATCTAATGGTAATAACCTTAAGATAATTAGTAATCATTTCTTTCATTTCCTCTCTCTCAAATTTACTTATCTCCCATATCGATCAATGCTTTCCTCCAAGGCATAGCAATATTCGATAGTATTTGTATTGATATAAATAGTGAGATGCTAAGTACTGCAATTACGATGATCGCCATGAATATCTGATCCGTTTGGAAAGATCTTTGAGATCTGACTAAGAATAACCCCAATCCTGAACTAGCACCCATCCATTCTGCAATCACTGCACCTATGACAGCGTACGTTGAAGCAATTCTTAGTCCAGAAAAGAAAGCTGGAATAGCTGAAGGAAAAAGTACTAATCGGAAAGTTTGCCATCGATTAGCACCAAGACCACGAACTAAAGAAATCATATCTTTATCTACATTCATTAATCCATCTGCAGTATTCACAACAATTGGGAAAAAGCCTATAAGGACAACAATAATTACTTTAGGTGTCAGACCAAATCCAAACCACACAGCAAGTAGTGGGGCTAAAGCTAAAATCGGAATATTTTGACTAACTACAACAATGGGATATAAAACACGACGGATAAACGGTATACCGGCAATTAAAGCTGCTATCAATACACCGATAATTACTGCAAAAAAAAGTCCAACTAGTGCTTCTGACATAGTAGTAAGTATATGTTCAGGTAAAATTGAAAAATGGTTAAGAAAAGATTGCCCTACTGCACTAGGAGCAGGAACAAGATAGTCGGAAACATATCCTGACTTAACATACCATTCCCAAAAAAAAATGCTAAAAGCTAGAAATAACATACATGGAAAATATTCTTTATTTTTCTGCCGTAAATTATTCACACTAATTACCTAATTTCTGAAATTGTTCAATTTATAAACAGGTAATTTGCTAAAGAAAAGCGTAGAACTAGATAGAATGCCATTTAGCTACTCCGCTTCCCTACGCTCGAATTACCAAGTTCAGGTTCCTGGGGTTGAATCTATTCTCTCAGCCTCTAGGCTCCCCCAGCGGATTAACCATGTTAAGAAGAAATTACTCTAGAAGTCAAACTACAGATACAATACTAATAACTGAGAAAAAATATGGAACTCAATAACAAAATTTTCGAAATACTAAAAGACTTAGTAGCACTGGATACTACTAGCAGAAATTCCAATTTGCCAGTCATAGAATATATTGAAAATTACTTAGATGACTACAATATAAAAACACGAAGAATTTGGTATGAAGAAGGTAACAAATCCAACCTTCATGCAATAATTGGTCCTCCCCAAAAACATGGTTTAGCTTTATCAGCACACACTGATGTTGTTCCTGTAGACGGACAAAATTGGACTAGTGATCCGTGGATTCTCACGCAGAGAGAAGACAAATTATTTGGTAGAGGTACTGCTGATATGAAAGGGTTTATAGCAGGTACTTTAGCAATGATACCTACTTTTAAGAAAGCAAACCTAGAAAGACCACTACATTTAATTTTCTCACCGGACGAAGAAATAGGATGCCTGGGAATTATTCCCTTGATAGAAGAGCTAATCGACTCGCCAAATAAACCCGATTATGTCATCGTCGGGGAACCAACTTCCTTACAGATTGTATTGTCACACAAGGAACATTTTACTTTTCGCTGTAGTGTAACTGGTATAGAGAATCATTCTTCATTAGCACCTGAAGCAGTTAATGCTGTGGAATATGCATCACGCTTAATTACAAAAATTACAGAGATCGCACGAAGAAAAGCAGATACAGGTCCTTATGACAGTGAATTTCATATCCCCTACACCACATTACATACAGGACTCGTAAGAGGAGGAACAGCAGTAAATATAGTACCCAAACATGCAAATTTTGAATTCGAAATCAGAGCAATCCCCCTGGAAAATAGTAAGGAAATCGTAGAGGAAATACGTGATTTTATTAATAATCGATTGGTCCCCGAAATGAAATCAGTCTATAAGAATGCATCCATTGAATTAGATCTCATTTCGAATACACCTGGCCTAGATACTAGTCCGACTGAGATGATAGTTAATGAAGTTAAAAATTTAACTACAGATATTGGCCCAAATGCGCATGGCAAGGTAAGTTATGCTACTGAGGCAGGATTGTTTCAAAAAGCAGGATTTCCGACTGTAATCTGTGGTCCGGGTTCTATCGAACAAGCACATGGACCGGATGAATATATTACAATCGCTCAGCTTAACCTTTTAGAACAATTCCTATCGAGAATCAATATGTATCTACAAGAAAGGTCGATGCAATGAGATTAGTCACTTACAAGTCTTTAGGAACAAGTCGTATCGGAGTATTAGATAATGAAGAAGTCATTGATCCGACACGTGCGCTTGCACTCCAGTTTTCAGAAAATAATTTTGCTCAACCCCTTCGCCGTGCAGAGCGGGAAATACCCTCCAACATGTTAGATTTGTTAGCACAAGGGAAAGAAACTTTAACAAAGGTAAGCGAGCTGACAAATTGGATTAAAAGTAACCCCGTTGCCAGAGAAAAAATGATTGATGATGGCATAATTATACTGCCTGATAATTTTACCTTTGATGCACCAATCCTTCGACCAGGAAAAGTAATGGCAATAGGCGTGAATTATAGAGCACATGCTGCAGAAATGGAACGAGAGCTACCTGAACATCCTACTGTATTTACCAAAGTTTCATCATGCATAGTTGGCACTGGCCATCCTATCCATCATCCAAAAGTAAGCAATATGTTGGATTGGGAAGGAGAATTGTGCGTCGTAATAGGAGAAAAAGCTAGAAATATTAAAGCAGAAAATGCTATGGAGTATGTTGCAGGTTTTATGAATGGTGCAGATATAACTGTCCGAGACTGGCAAAGACATACTCCCACATGGATGATGGGTAAAAGTTGGGATACACATGGACCCACAGGCCCTTGGATACTTACAACCGATGAAGTCCCATCCTACAAATCTCTTCATCTAAAAACATATATCAATGATATTGAAAAACAATCTGCGCCCGTTAGTGACTTGCTTTTTGATGTTGAAACACTCATCGAATACCTATCAACTGCTTTTACATTAGAGCCTGGTGATGTAATTTTTACAGGCACTCCAGCAGGAGTAGGGCAAGCTCGAGATCCTCAAGAATGGTTGTCGCCAGGAGATACCGTTCGTATAGAAATAACTGGCTTAGGAAGTCTAGTGAATCAAGTCATTGACTATGGGAATTAGTTGGAAATTTAAATTAATTTGAACACAATAAACACCTTAAATAAAAATTTGGAATTGCAATGTTAAGTGATTTCAATAACGGCCAAAACGAAATCATTTTTTTACGTCAATATAGCGATTTAACACTACGGAGCATTGAGGTTTCTTCTGATGCACTACTTGAAAGGCTTTTTCTCGCAGAAACTAGTCAAAGAAACCTTCTAGGCTTAAGGTTATTGTCCGATCTAAGTGAATCTGCGCAAAGGTTAATGGCAGTATTCAATGCATTATCCACAAGAACCGTTAATGTAGCCAAAGCTTTGACTTACCCGTTACCTGAATCAGATAAATGGGATGTATTTTGTACAGATGTAATTGAGATTCCCCCAGAAACACTGATCAGAAAAATGGGTATCGATGAAAGAGCAATTGAAAGTGCTTCAGAATTATCATCACTTACTGATCTCCCACGACACAAAAAATTAATTCAATTACATAGCAATGGTAATCCTAATGTATTGATCGATAATTCTTCACCAACAACTATTCACCTTCTTAATCACACTCAAAACGGCAAGCAAATTACCATGTCAATAAATCTTTCAGAAGAAATAATAGTGGCAATCGCAGACACTACTGGACAATTTGTCCGTTTAGCACGAGATTTTTTGCTAACAAATGTAGAAATTCGAGAAGAATCTTTCCAAAATTCAAAGTAAAATAACTATATGACAAACATTTTGACAGACTTTGCATCTAGTAAAAAAGGAAAATGGATTACGTTAATTATTTGGTTAATAGGAGCGGCTATCCTAATTTCCTCACTCCCAAGATTGGATCAAGTTCAAGAAAATAATCAAGCACTTTTCCTTCCTGCTAATGCTGAATCAACAAATGCCTTTGAATTAGCACAGAAAAAATTCCCAAGCGATGGAACACCAACAATAATTGTATTTCATAACGATGAAGGACTATCAAATGAAGTATTCTTAGCCGAACGTGATCTAACAAAGTGGCTTATGAGTGTTGAAGCACCCGATAATATCAAACAAGTATTATCACCTTCTCTTTCACCTAATTTAGCAACTAGTCTTATTTCTCAAGATAAAACAACGATGAACATTGTTGTTGAAATAACTGGTGAGCCAGCAGAAAGTGAATTTTCTGAAAGTATCATAATTATTCGTGAACAATTGATGCAATTTGATTCACTCGATGTCGATATTGCTGTAGGAGGCCCTGGAGGACTAATCGTTGATCTTGTTAAAGTTTTTACACAAATAGATGGCTTCCTGTTGATTGTAACCATTCTCTTAGTTCTCACATTACTCATTGTTATATATAGATCACCTATTGTTGCAGTTATTCCTTTAATTGGTGTAGCCCTAGTTTTCCAAGTGGCTGGTGGAATAGGTGCATGGGTAGTAGAACAATTTAGCTTCCCGATTAGTGGTCAAACAACTGGGATTATGACAGTTGTACTCTTTGGAACTGGTACTGATTATATTTTGTTTATTACAGCACGCTTTCGTGAAGAGCTATCAAAAAGTGAAGATAAGCATATCGCTATGCAACGTACAATGAGGGAGGTAGGAGGAGCCGTAGCTTCAGCTGGGGCAACGATATTAATAGCGACTGGAGCATTACTATTAGCAACTCTAAGATCCTATCAATCTTTAGGACCAATTATTGCAATTGCGATTATCTTAATGATTTTAGCATCACTAACTCTTATTCCTGCAGCATTAACAATTTTTGGTAGAAAAGTCTTCTGGCCATTGCAACCTAAACTCTTAACCTTAGAGAGTTCTAAGCAGACCACTAACAATATTTACTGGCACGTAGGAAGATATGTTTTAAAACGACCAAGAACAATATTAGGGATCTGTACAATTACACTTTGCATAATGATTGGTGGAATGACATTTTATCAACCGAATTATGATCCTTTGGCCAGTTTACCTAGTAATACTGAATCGGTACGAAGTTTTGAACTATTGCGTAAAGGTTTTCCTGCTGGCGATTTATCGCCGACTCGAATCTACATACAACTTAATAATGAAAATACAATTAGCGATGAAAAAACCCTCCAAAAGATAGATTCAATAACTTTAGATTTATCTGATCAAACATCAATTGCTAACATCAAGGGACCAACCAGACCGTTTGGCGTTCAAAATACAGAAGACAAGATGATATGGAATACTAATCAAAGTAGTAGATTTGTCTCGATGGATAAAAGTGTTGTCAGACTAGATGTAATACTCAATACAAACCCATACTCCCAACAAGCAATTGATACCATCCCTATCTTACGTAATCAGGCAAAAATTGCTGCAACAAAGGCTGGAATAGCAAAAGAAAAAGTATTAATAGGTGGTGAAACAGCTGAAATACATGATACACGCCATGCAAACAATCGTGATTCAATAGTAGTTCTACCTTTGATATTACTTGCTATAGGCTTAATTTTATCAATACTTCTTCGATCTCTTGTAGCACCAATCTACCTAATCATTACAATTGCAATTACCTATTTTGCGACTCTAGGTCTATCAATGACAATCTTTAGATTGATATTAGGTCATGAAGGAATTGGCACTGGAGTAGCGTTTTATTTGTTTGTTTTTCTTAATGCGTTAAGTGTAGATTACAATATTTATCTGATGTCAAGAGTCAAAGAAGAAGCTAAGAAATCGCCACTTAACATTGCTACACGTGAAGCACTTAGTCGAACAGGAGGAGTAATTACTTCAGCTGGATTAATTCTTGCAGGAACATTTTCAGCATTAATGTTATTGCCTCTTCAAGATTTGTTTCAATTAGGATTCGCAGTAGCAATTGGAGTACTAATGGATACTTTTATTACACGTACATTGATTGTACCAGCTTTAATTTCACAATTCGGAAAATGGAATTGGTGGCCAACAAAATTGACCAGCCACAACTGAACAGTTACGACTGGTCAAGAATTAATCAAGAAAATCAGCTAAAGAATTAAATCGAGCAGAATGTTTTAACTTTTTTAATGCAGCAATCTCTATTTGACGGACTCTCTCCTTCGTTAGATCAAATAAATCACCAAGCTCTTGTAACCCTCTGGCACGACCATCAGTCAAACCAAAGCGTAATTCAAGCAATTGTCTTTCACGAACAGTCAAGATAGAAAGGGCATCCCTAACGTAATCACGCAAAAGAGACCAACTTACTCGTGCTAATGGTTCTTCTTCAACTTCATCTGGCACTATATCACTAAGTTCAAAATCATCTTCAGAAGATGATAAAGGCTGTTCAAGTGAAAGAGGTTCAGAAGGAACTGAAAGAGCACGAGAAATTAATTTCGCTGAAATATGGGTATTTTCAGCTATTTCATCTACTGAAGGTGCATGTTGAATTTTTTCACTCAATTGGTTTTGTGCACGGATGATCTTACTTCGACGCGTTATCATGTGACCTGGCAATCTAATCATCCTGGCTTGCTCATCTAAAGCACGTCTTACTGCCTGACGTATCCACCATGTAGCATAAGTAGAAAATTTAAAACCACGACGGTATTCAAATTTTTCAACCGCTTTTATAAGTCCAATATTTCCTTCTTGAATTAAGTCCAACAAGGTCATAGACGGTGCATCATATCGTTTAGCAATCGAAACAACTAAACGCAAATTAGATTCAACCATTCGAGAAAATGCTTTTTCAGATATCGAAATTAATTGTTGAAGATGACTATCAAAGTCAGTCATCAGAGAATCATCCAAATTATGAAAGAACAATTCTGGCAAATACAAACCTGATTTTTCTGAACCAGATATATCATTAAGACAACTATAATGATTTGGTAAAAGAATATTAATCAGTAATGAAATTTCGACAATTTTTTGCTGGGCGTCTGCTTCAGAAAAATCGTGGCCAACCATTAATTCGTTTATTAGTTCATCATTAAATTTACCGTCAACATTATCCTTGAGCTTTGTGTCCAAGACTAAAGTTGATATAGGCTGTATTGATATCCCAAGTTTATGTGCGATAGCATTAATTAAGACCCTATTAGAAGCAAGATCAGAAAATAATTTCATCAAGATATTTACTAAGGTTTTTTCTTTATTAGCGTCATCAAATTCGCTATACAATTTTTTTGCATAGCGACCTATTTCAATTTGTAAACCTAAAACTTGTTCGTCAGCACGTTTTAATAATGGATGTTTAGAAATATCCTTAACATATTTTTTAAGAGCATTTTCATTAATTCCACGATGAGTAAAAGGACCATTTATAGTATTAAGTGACTCATCTACAAAAGAATATTCTTGAGGTTGAGCTTGAGAAGACATTTCGCCTCCTAATATATTGAATAATTAATGAACAATATTTTTTTATTATTGCCTAAGTTTTGAACAACTATAGCATATTGTTATTTTCTTGCAAGTGATTGTTAATTTTCTCAAATCGAAATATAGCGTCATTTTTCCCCTATTTGATACTAAGTATCAAATAGGGAAATTGCAAACATTCGATTTGTATTTTAAGGAAATATGATGATCCAATAACTTCAAAAATAGAAAATTACGATAAGGGATAATGAATATTCATATTTATGTGAATTTTTTAATCCATACCTAGCATCTAATATGCATTAGCAAACACTCCCCAGCCACTCTTCTTCCCATTCCTTAAGTACTTTAAGCGCTTTTGGAATATCTAAAGTATATGTACCATCTTCAGATATACTTGGTGTTTCAATAAATAGATTTGCAATGAGCCTAATTTTCTCCAATATATCATCCCGTAGTATCCATTCTTGAGCTAGTTCGAATTGCCTATTGGAAATTACATTTGCAAACTGTATTTCAGCTTTGATGCTATCAAATTCTATATCAGCGCCTATACGAACCATCTCTTCAGACATCACAGCTACATCTTGAGCATCTTCCTCCAATTGATCGCCATCCCATACATCGCAAATAGTGCTTACACTTAATGATCGTAGAAAAAAACAAAAAATATATTCTTCCATCAATTGAATAGATTCATCGGTACTTAAGCCTCCATCTTTAAACCAAGTACGATGTCTATCCATACGCGTAGTAAGTGTCCCACCAATCCACTCACCAACTATATCTTTAGTTTTTAACATTTCTGCTTCATCTAGTTGTCTCATCCATGAAACAGCGACTTCGTGTCCAAATGATACATGCGCAACAAAGATCGCTGATTGCTGAAAGGCAATTATTTCTTTTGAATAAATCACTTCAGTAGTACCCACTTTTTAGTATACAAATCCAAGGATTTTGTTGTGGTGCCATAAAGATACTGTATCAAGAAAATTAGCCCTTATATAAACCTGATTGCTTAAGAATCAAATACCTAGGTATTTGATTCTTAAGCAACTTCAATTATTTGTTGTTCCAATTGGTATGTAATAATGTAAAAGAGTTAGTGAGGTTATAGTGCGTTACATCATTTATGGAGCTGGTGCAATAGGTAGTGGAATTGGTGCACTTTTGCATCAACATGGGCATGAAGTAGTTTTGATTGCACGTGGTGAACATGAAAGGCAAATAAATACAAATGGACTCACTATTCATACCCCTGACTCAACATTCAATGTAAAACCAGATACTGTTTCACACCCAAAAGCAATCGATTGGAAAGATGAAGATATAGTATTTCTGACCATGAAACTACAAGATACAGAATTTGCTCTTGAAGAATTATTAAAATACACGAATACAAATACACCTATTGTCTCAGCACAAAATGGTGTCGAAGCAGAAAGAATGATTGCGCGAAAATTTTTAAACGTCTATGGGATGGTAGTCATGATGTCAGCAACATTCCTTGATCCCGGTGAAGTAATTTTACACAGTACACCAATACGAGGATGGCTTAATGTTGGGCGATACCCGTATGGGCTTGATTCAACTACAGAAAAGGTATCCTCCGTCTTAAGTAATAGTCAGATGAGTTCAAATGAAGATTCTCAGATTATGCGCCTGAAATATACAAAATTAAAACATAATTTAAACAACGCCCTGGATGCCCTAGTCGGTAAATCAGGAAGGGGAGGTAAAGTACATAAAGAACTTAATTCAGAAGCTGATGCATGCTTTACAGCGGCATCAATAGATATAGCTACCGAAGAAGAATTCGATAAGATCCGACCAGAAAACTTTAAAATTGGAAAAGTCCCTAATCATCCAAGAAGAGGAACTTCTGCTTGGCAAAGTCTAGCAAGAGGCAAAGGTATTGAAGTAGATTATCTGAACGGCGAAATTGTATTACTTGGTACTATGCATAATATACCAACACCGTATAATAAAGCTGTGCAAGAACTTGCATTAAAAGCTGTGAGAAATGGTCTCCCGCCAGAAAATTCTTCTGAAGAAGAAATACATCAGCTTGCTACTGAATATTCTCTTGCATTTGATAAAATAATAAAAAAATAAGGAGCAAAGATGGGTTGCCCGGTTCACATATGGATTCCCCTAATTGCCGCAGTTGCTCCTGGGGTCAGATTTGTACGTGACAGATTTCGTAACTCAGTAATTAAACAAACCGCTTATAAACATCCAGTTGACAAAATGGCTGATATGAAACGTTGGACCCCCATTGAAGAAAAAAAATCAGACAGTTAAAAAATTAAATAATTGCGTGGTCAATTCACCATTAGAATGGAACTTTAAAAAATTTGGACACCACAGATCGAATAACTAAAAATCGTTTGTCACGTGAAACAAGCCCCTATCTCCTTCAACACCAGTTTAACCCTGTTGATTGGTTTCCCTGGGGGCAAGAAGCATTCGAAAAATCACAAAAAGATAATAAACCCATCCTACTTTCAATAGGATATTCTTCGTGCCATTGGTGTCATGTAATGGCGCATGAATCTTTTGAAAACACTCAAATTGCTAATTTAATGAATGATCATTTTATTAACATAAAAGTTGATCGGGAAGAAAGACCAGATGTTGATTCAGTATATATGACATTCACTCAAGCACTTACTGGTCAAGGTGGATGGCCTATGACCGTTTTCCTCACACCAGAATTAAAGCCATTTTATGCAGGAACCTATTACCCACCTAATGACTCACATGGAAGACCGGGATTCCCCAAACTCTTAAGTGCGATTAGTAAGGCTTGGAATAATGATCAAGAAAATATCTTAAATTCTGCAAACAACATAACTTTACAAATGCAAAAAAATGTTCAAAAAAAACTACCAGCATCATCCATACCTCTGACGTCTAATTCGCTTTCGGACAGAGTTGAAATATTCAGAAATTCTTACGATGAAACCAATGGTGGGTTTGGAAATTCGCCAAAATTTCCTAGCCCCACAAATTTAGAATTTCTCCTAACACATGGTAGCTCTCAAAATAATCAACATGATTTTAAGTCAGCAACTTCGATGGTACTTACCACGCTTAAAAAAATGTGGGAGGGCGGTATTTACGATCATTTAGCAGGAGGATTTTCACGATATAGTGTTGATGAAAAATGGCTAATTCCACATTTTGAAAAAATGCTTTATGACAATGCACAATTGGCTAAACTTTATACACACGCATATCAAATTACAGAAGATATGTTCTATAAAGAGATTGCTACAGAAACTATCGAATATATATTGACAGATTTATACGATGAAAATGGTACTTTTTTTGCATCTCAAGATGCAGATAGCGAAGGTGTAGAGGGCAAATTTTTTGTTTGGACAAGTGAAGAGTTTGATAAAATTTTTGATTCAAACGAAAGTCAAATTGCAAAAATTCTATATAACGTTCAAAAAGAGGGGAATTTTTTTGACCCTCATCACCCTGAGCTTACCGGTCGAAGTGTCCTTAGTAGAAAGTATGAATCAGAAAATCTTGCGTCGAAACTTGAGCTGACTGTCCAAGAATTACAGACTAAACTAAATAAAATTAAAAAAACATTATTAGAAGAGCGCAAAAAGCGCATCGCACCAAAAATTGATGACAAAATCCTAACTTCATGGAATGGTCTCATGTTAGCGGCATTAGCAGAGGCAGGGAGAGTATTTGGCAATCAATACTACATTGAAGTGGCAGAAAAAAATGTGACTTTTTTTCGAGAAAACATGTGGAAGAACAATCGTTTTTTTCACACGTATAAAGACAATAGAGCTTCAGTCGATGGATTACTTGAGGATTATACTTTCTTCACTATCGGACTTATTGAACTGTATAAAGCAACTGGAAATAATAAACATCTACAATGGGCAAAAAAGATTTTTGAACAAACAATAAATCTATTTCATGATGACGAAAATGGGGCTTTTTTTGACACGCCTAAGGATGGAGAAAATTTTGTTCTACGGCAAAAATCAATTACAGATTCTCCCACACCTAGCGGTAACGGTGCTGCTGCCATCGTCGCTATTCATCTATCACGTTACTTCAATAAAAATGAATGGCAAACACTAGCCGAGGAAGTTATAAATATCACATTTCATGATACACAGCAGGTGAATTATGGGGTGAGTACTGTACTTCAGTCTGCTGAATTTTTACTCGCACCGAGGAAAGAAATATCAATTACAGGAAGAAAAAATTTACGTGGTAACTTCGAACGTAAATTAGCAGAATATTTTTTACCGAACGTTACAATTGCTGTAGGTGACGACAATATATATTTACCTATTGAAAATATTTTAGAATCTACAGACACAACTACAGCATATGTTTGTAGTAATTTTATCTGTCAGTTACCTGCTACATCAATTTCTGAATTTACCCGCCAGTTAGACAATTTAGTGAATACCTAAAATGGAAAACTTATGGATGATTTAAAACGATTATCAAATGCATTTGATAATCAAACATTACTAAAGCCAGATTTTTCTAGACCAAATTTCATGAATTTAATAGATGCAATCTCCGTCGTTACAGGTGCAAGCAACAAAAAACTACCAACTAATAGCATGAAAATTAGAATGGAAATTGGCGACCCACAACATTTGATATTTGTCCTTGCTGATGGTGTGGGGAATTCATCTTTAGAAAGTGCCCTTGATCCAAGCAATTGGTTACTTAAGTATCATGCGCAAACATTAGAAAGTATCTATCCTTCAACCACTAGTGTAGCGCTCACTTCATTAGCTACAGGGTTATGGCCTAGTGAACATTCGATCACTGGTTGGTGGAATTTTATACCAATTTTAAGAAATCCCATAACTATTCTTCCTTTTAGAACTTTCGATAACAAAAGATCATTGCAAAAAGATTTAAAATTTTCTGACGTAATCTCGCATGAAAGCCTTATGAGTAAAATGTCTCGTCAAACTTTTGTTATCCAACCTCGTTCAATACATAACTCAATGTATTCAAATTTCATCGGCAAGGGAGCTCATCATCAGCCTTATAATAATTTAAATGAAGCCATTGAACTAATAATCGCTAACATATTAAATACGCACAGTAAAAGTTATACTTACTGGTACATCAGCGATGCTGATCACCAAGCTCATAAGACGGGTGCAACTAGCATACAAACACAAATGACCATTCGTGACATTGATAACGCTATCACTGAATTAAGATCAAAATTGAATGCTGATACTACAAAAATTATTTTTTCATCAGATCATGGCCATCGCAATGCAAAAACGAAATACACGATCAATAGAAAAGATTCCATAAATTGGTATCTATCCAGCCCACCTTCAGGAGATCTACGCATATCGTTCTACCATGTTCGTAAAGAATTTGAAGATGATTTTAAAAAAGAATTCATAGCACGTTTTGGAAAAGATTTTGTGCTAATTCCCTCTATTCAACTAAATAATTTAAGATTATTTGGTCCAGATAAATTGACAAAAGAAACTCTAAGCAGAGTGGGTACTTTTACAGCAATCTCTTTAGGAGAAGCTGTACTGAGATATATAGACAGTGATACTAATGATTATTTCATGAAGCAAGAGTCACACCATTCGGGCTTGTCAGTCGATGAAATGACAATACCTTTGTCAATAGGATAGAAAATATATTTGGTTGGGCTAATTAGCCCAACCAAATATATTTGTTTATGCAGAACAAACAGTATTAGTGATCAAGCGAGTTACAACATAAGGATCCATATTCGATGCAGGACGTCGATCTTCAAGGTATCCTTTTTGATCAACTTCAACTTGCCAAGGAATACGTATAGAGGCACCTCGATCTGAGACACCATAGCTAAATTGGTCTATACGTTGTGTTTCATGTAAACCAGTCAACCTTTTGTCGTTATCGGCACCATAGTTTGAAATATGTTCTTGAATATTTTTACCAAGTGCTTCACAAGCATCAATAATCGGTTGATAAGACTCGCGCATTGCCTTTGTGGAAAAATTTGTGTGACAGCCTGCCCCATTCCAATCTCCCTGGACCGGTTTAGGCTCTATTGAAACCACAACTTCAAAATCTTCTGCCACGCGGTGTAATAACCAACGTGCCATCCACAAGTGATCTGCAACTTCTACTGGCCCTAACGGTCCAATTTGAAATTCCCATTGTCCAGGCATCACTTCAGCGTTCGTTCCAGCAATTTCTAACCCAGCTTCCATACATGCACTTGCATGGATTTCTGAAATTTCTCTTCCGAAAATTAAATTTGCTCCGACACCACAGTAGTAAGGTCCCTGTGGTTCTGGGAATCCACCTTCAGGAAAACCTAGAGGTTGTCGAGAATCTGCTTCAAATAACGTATATTCTTGTTCTATTCCATACCAAGATTCCTGATCGGCGTATTTATCAGCCACTTCTTTACATGCCGCTCTAGTATTGGTGGGGTGTGGAGTCATATCAGGTAATAAAACTTCACAAAGAACAAGTATATCGTCACCACCACGAATAGGATCAGGGCAACTAAAAACTGGTCTAAGTACACAATCTGAATTTGCTCCTGGAGCTTGATTAGTACTCGATCCATCAAAACCCCAGATCGGCAAATCAGTAGTTCCATCAGCAATTATCTTAGTTTTAGAACGTAACAACGGACTTGGTTCTGTACCATCTATCCAAATATATTCAGCCTTGTAGGACATAAAGCACCTCTTTTCTACTTCTAATCCAGACAATATCAACAAACAGTTACATAATGATCTAGGATTGAAAGATAAGACTAGAAGGTTTCAAATGTGTTTCAATCTAAAAAAGTCTAAGAGAAATGTCAGATAAAATATGAATTTCCAAGTACCCAATTATATTCTTTTTAGTTTAATAACTTTAGTTATTATTCTTCTGGCCAGCTTGGGTTTCTGGCAAATTGAACGGAATGAGTGGAAGCAAAATCTAATTGATAAAAAAAATGCCAATGTATACCTTGAACCTCTTAACATTTCAACGATTGACAGCATAGACACTAATTTATTGGACTATCGACAAATTAGTGTGGAAGGTGAATGGGATTTTTCACATTCATTTTTTTTGGGCAATAAAGTCAGAAAAAACAATCTTGGTGAAGAAATTGTTGTCCCTTTTCTCTTGGCTGATAATAGTGGAGCGATACTCACTAATCGAGGATGGTATCCAGTTTCTGACAGAGAAAAAATCATCAAAAAATTACAGAAAAATCAATCAGCAACACTTGAAGGTTTGATTCGAGTTACTGAATATACAGGCAAGAAAACTTCGAATGGAGTTTGGACTGCATTCGACCATAAATCTATGGGAAAAGAACTACCTTACGATATAAAAGAGTGGATAGTTGTTGAAGGAAAAGAAGAAACTACTAATAAAAACAACTCCTCATACCCTATTCAAGGGTGGATGGTCTACACAAGTACAACGCCACACATAGAATATGCATTGACTTGGTTTGGCTTAGCCTTAGTTCTATTAATTGTCACAATTACAAGATTTATAAAAAAACAACGCCCTAGGAATTAGACACAGTATCAGCAATCTGATTAGCGTGTTCTTCACTATGTGAAGCTATTCTTTCCATATTATCTTTAATTGTTTTTAATGGTGAAGATTCTGGAACATCGACTGTTTTATGAAGATCTCTTTCTTCTACGTAACGAATCACTTTGTCACATGCTTCAACAGCTAAATTAAAGGCTTCTAGTGCATCTTGCGAATTAGCAAGTGATAATTCAACTTTTTCAGGCCCACTACCAGACATTGCATTAGCAATTCGAATAGCAAAACTACGCTCTGCATCAACTGTATGTTCAGCAATCTGTTTAGGAGACCATTCTTCAGAAGAAGAAGAGCTATCCCATTTAGCATCATCAAAATTTTCTAAAGTTTCACGAAAAGATGACCTTCCAAGTTTAATTTGGTTATTTATTTCTTCAATTACAGACATAGTTCCCCCTTGAAGTATTTTTACGATTTAGCTACCTAGTAATCCAAAGCCATGGCAGTATATTTATATTTACAGATAATAGAGGAATTTTTCAAAAAAAAATTCAATGATTTATGAAATATAAGGACTAATCTCTAAAATGAATTCAGATACTGCAAAAAATGCATTAACTCATGATGATGCTATAAAACGTGCAGAAGCAATTCTGAATGTTAGCTACAAACTATTCCTCGACTTGCATCTAGGAAAGGAAACTTATCAGGGTAAAACAACGATCATTTTTGAAACTAATACCGTTAATGATATTACTATTGATTTCACAGGTTCTGAAATAACAAATTTGATTTTAAACAGCATATCAATTGAAAAACCTGACTGGGATGGCCATAAGATTAACTTACCCAAAAATCTTATGCAAACACACAATATTGTCGAAATCATATATGTAAATAATTATGATCATACAGGAGATGGTTTCCATCAATTCATTGATCCCGAAGATAATGAAGAATACCTTTACTCAAATTTTGAACCGTATAGCGCCCACAAACTTTTCCCATGCTTTGATCAACCAGACATCAAAGCTACTTATAAACTTGAAGTCTCTGCACCGAATAAATGGAAGATTGTTCATAATAGTTCAATTGACAATACCTCTTCCTTACCAGATCAACGCTTGCATCATGAATTTTTAAAAACAGAAAAGTTTTCTACCTATTTATTTGCCCTTATTTGTGGACCGTATGAGGAATTTCGAGAAAAACATAATGACATTGATTTAGGTTTTTATTGTCGCCAATCTTTGACTAAATATTTAGATACAGACGAACTATTTCAAATCACAAAAGAAGGTCTTGATTTTTTTGTTGATTTTTTTGATTATCCATATCCGTTTGGAAAATATGATCAAATATTTGTTCCCGAATATAACGCAGGTGCAATGGAAAATGTTGCAGCAATCACATTCAATGAAGCATTTATCTTTCGAGACCCTCCTACTGAAAATCAACGTTCACAGCGGGCAGAAGTAATTCTTCACGAAATGGCACATATGTGGTTTGGTGATCTGGTCACAATGAAATGGTGGAATGATCTTTGGTTGAATGAAAGTTTTGCTACATACATGGCTTATCTAGCAATGGTCAATGCTACACGTTTTACCAATGCCTGGCAGTCATTTAATTCAGGCATGAAAAATTGGGCATACCGACAAGATCAACTAGTCACTACACATCCAATTGCAGGAACTGTAGAAGACACTGACCAGACATTATTGAATTTTGACGGAATAACATATGGGAAAGGTGCAGCTACTTTAAAACAACTAGCTGCAACTATGGGTATCGAAGGTTTTAGATCTGGAATACAGCTCTATTTCAAAAAATATGAATATGGTAATGCAACTTTGCATCAATTTTTAGATGCCCTACAAGAAGGTTTATTACTTCATGGTGAAAAAAGAGACTTACATGAGTGGGCATATAAATGGCTGGAGACTGCCTCAGTTAACACCATTAAAATCGATTGGGATAGTGCAAGTAACCAAATTACATCAATGGCAATAGAGCAATCAGCATCTGATGATCATCCAACCTTAAGACCTCACTTTTTGGAAATTGCTTTAGTAGAAACAAAAAATAATAACTTCCATGTGAAAAGCATACCCATTAATTTTGATACATCTATAGCAAAAGTTGAGGACGCTAAAGGGTTAGCAAAGCCTGATTTTATTTTCCCAAATTACAATGACCATGGTTTTATAAAAGTTTCACTGGATGATCACTCATTAAATTTTGCAAAAAGTCATTTAGAGGTAATAAATGATCCTCTTCTAAGGCAATTGACTTGGCAATCTCTTTGGAACATGGTCAGAGACCAATCTTTACCATCAATAGAATATCTTCAACTTGGTTCAACTAAGCTACCACTTGAAACAGATTTTGAACTTGTACAATCTGTTCTCGCAACAATGAATGCTACTTTATCTCGTTACGTACCAAATGAGCAAAAAACAGCAATTGCAAGTCATCTCTTTGACGAAAGCTATAAATTATTGAATAGTGATCTAAGTGACAACCTTAGGATTATTTGGACCCGTGCATTAATTAGTTTTGCAATGAACACAACTAACATTCAATTATGCCTAAATCTTGCTGATGGGATAGAAAAAATTGAAAATCTAAATGTAGACCAAGATATGCGATGGAATATCGCCATCAAGGCTATAGCATACAACTTTCCAAACTCAGCACAAAGATTAGAGGCAGAAAAACTACGTGATAAATCAGACAGAGGCGAGCGCCAATTTCTTCGTGGATTAGTGTCACAAGATGATCTAGAGATTAAACATGACGCCTGGCAAAAATTCCTAGATGAAGGATACGGTTCTCTTCATCTCACGAGAGCTGCTATGAGTGGATTTTACTGGTGGCAGCAAGAAAATACACTTACAAATTTCAATGAAAATTTCTTCTCGATAATAGAAAATATATTTGAAAATAATGAAAACGAATTCTCAAGAACTTTTTTTGATACTCTATTCCCGCCTTGGGTAGATGAAAAAATTCTAATCCAAGCAAGACAGTTACATGCACAATTAGATGATAATTCGCCTTTACTCAATCGATTGTTATTAGAAGCAATTGATGATCTCGAGCGTGCAATTCAATGCCAATTATTTGCTGAATCGGTTAGTAAATAAGTTTTATGAATTCCATCCTTAAAACACTTAAGTTTTATGGATGGAGAATTGTAACTGCAGGAGCAATTATCCAATGTCTTCATAGCGGTCTATTATTCTCTGCTTTCGGTTCTTATTCAGTTTTGCTACAACGAGAATTCGGATGGACTGCAACAACATTATCCATCGCATTTGCAATGACACGGGCAGAAAGTGGTCTTCTAGGTCCCATACAAGGTTGGATTTTAGATCGTTTAGGACCACGACTTGTCATGTTACTGGGGACAACTATTTTGGGAATTGGTTTCCTATTATTTGCGACGATGAATGGTTTAAGCCAATTTTTCATTTATTACTTTCTAATGTCATTAGGCGCAAGTCTAAGTGGTTTTTTCTCTATTACAATTTCACTGGTGAATTGGTTTCAAAGGTATCGATCACGAGCACTCGCTTTAGCTGGTACCGGAGGTGCGTTGGGCGGTTTAAGCATTCCACTAGTTGTTTTTTTTCTGGAACAATTTGGCTGGCGAGCTACTGCATTTAGCTCAGGAATAATTATTCTCTTAATTGGTATCCCGCTTTGCAATATTATTCGTCATAGACCAAGTGAATCGGGACAATTTCCAGATGGCATTAACCCAGATGAACTGCCAAAAAATGATACCTATCAACCACCTGAAGGCTTAACAACTGTAGACTTTACTCTGAAACAAGCTTTCAAAACTAGAGCATTTTGGACTATTTCTCTTGGCCATGGATCTGCCCTACTAATAGTAGGTGCAATAATGTTACATCTTCCATTGCACTTAACCAGTCAAGATGTAGGGATGTCACTTCAAGAGGCTAGTTTTATTGTAGGCGCAATTCCAGCTATGCAAATAGGTGGTCATTTACTTGGTGGGTACTTAGGTGACAAAACTAATAAAAGATTAATCGCCATATGCTGCATGATTGGGCACACGATAGGATTACTTCTTTTGACTTTTGCAATGCACCCAATAATGATTTGGATTTTTGCAATCTCACATGGCATCTCATGGGGGGCACGGGGACCTTTAATGCAGTCATGGAGAGCAGATTATTTTGGGACAAAACATTTTGGAACCATTATGGGATTTTCATCGTTAATTATTATGCTAGGTATGGTTATAGGACCATTGATTGCTGGAATATCTGCCGATATAACAGGGAGTTATAAAGCTGGATTCTTAATTCTTACTTTAGCAGCAGGATTTGGAACTTTATTCTTCTTACTATCGACACCACCAAAGAAACCTATAAACACATAAATGCAAAAAATGTACTACGGTATCGCATAGTAGAAGAGCATGCTTTGATACGAACAATTCTTCTAATAGGAAAACATGCGAAAACCACAACACATGTTTAAATTTTTTGGATGGCGCCTAGCACTCGCTGGAGCCTCCATTCATGCAATCCACAGTGGATTGTTTATGCAAGCTTTCGGATCATATTCTGTACTGCTACAACGTGAATTTGGTTGGACGGCTACAACATTATCTATTGCCTTTGCATTCACAAGAATGGAAAGTGGCCTGCTGGGTCCTATTCAGGGTTGGCTATTAGATCGCCATGGACCACGCCCAATAATGATGATCGGAACTATAATTTTTGCATTAGGATTCTTCCTTTTTGCGACAATGAATTCACTAACTGAGTTTTTTATTTTCTATTTTTTAATGGCATTAGGATCAAGCCTTGGAGGTTTTTTATCAATTACTACTGCTTTAGTAAATTGGTTTGACAAATACAGATCTTCAGCATTAGCAATTTCTCAAGCAGGTTTTGCAGCAGGGGCTTTATTTTTACCTTTACTTGTCTATGTTCTTGAAAATTATGGATGGAGAGAAGCCAGTATTAGTTCAGGTGTAATAATACTTATCATTGGTTTGCCAGTGAGTCTAATGATGCGACACCGACCAAGTGATTCTGGAGATTTTGTCGACGGTATTAATCCAAAAATATCTTCTTCTAAAGAACAATTATTTGTTCAAGATTCAAAACAAAATAATGATTTCACAGCCAAACAGGCTCTAAGAACACGAGCTTTTTGGATGATATCTGCTGGTCATGCAGCATCTCTTCTGGTTGTAGGGTCCGTAATGCTGCACCTTCCACTACATCTCACAAGCCCAGCAATAGGAATGTCTTTACAAAAGGCTAGTTTCATAGTTGGAGCTGTCCCAGCCATGCAAATATTTGGTCAATTTTTTGGAGGATTTCTTGGAGATAGATATGACAAAAAACTAATACTAATTCTATGCATGCTTGGGCATATGTCAGGGCTACTTCTAGTCACTTACCCTTATTTTTCTTTCATGATATGGGGCTTTGTACCAGTACATGGCATTGCATGGGGGGCACGAGGGCCAATAATTCAATCCATAAGAGCCGATTATTTTGGACCAACAAATTTTGGAACTATCATGGGTTTTTCCTCGATGGTAGTCATGATTGGAATGGTTTTAGGGCCTTTAGTCGCTGGTATACTAGCAGACTATACGGGTAGCTATACTTTAGGGTTCACAATTTTAGCAATAGCAGCAGGTATAGGTTCTGTTTTCTTTCTACTTGCCACGCCACCAAAAAATCCTCAAGTACTAGTCTAAAAGCTGCCTCAAAACATATTGTAATATCCCACCGTGGCGATAATATTCAACTTCCACTGGAGTATCTATACGGCAAAGTACTTTAAAACTTGATTCAATTCCTTCATCTGAAATAGCCAGTACGTCCAATATTTGTTTTGGTTGAATAGCATCTGAAATACCTAAAATATCAAATCGCTCCATACCAGTTAAGTTCAAAGAGGTTAGATTTTCACCATTAACAAACTCTAGCGGCAATATTCCCATACCCACCAAATTACTACGATGAATTCTTTCAAAAGATTCAGCAATTACAGCATTAACACCCAATAGCGCTGGTCCTTTGGCAGCCCAATCACGAGATGAACCAGATCCATATTCTTTACCACCAATAACAATAAGCGGTGTATTTTCTGCTTGATATCGTGCAGAGGCATCAAAAATAGTCATTTCATCGCCATCAGGTAGAAAACGAGTCCATCCCCCTTCGCGACTAACGAGATGATTCCTTACTCGGACGTTTGCAAATGTCCCTCGCATCATAACTTCGTGATTACCTCTACGAGAACCATAGGTATTATAGCCGCTTTGAGGTACTTCATTATCGTTCAAATACTCAGCACCAGGACTTTGGCGCGCTATGGCACCAGCTGGTGAGATATGATCAGTTGTAACCGAATCACCTAAGACGGCAAGAACTCGTGCTTCTCTAATATTATTGAGCGATCCTGGCTCGCGAGATAAACCTTCAAAAAACGGAGGCCGTCGAACATAAGTTGAATCGGGGTCCCATTGAAATAATTTTCCTTCTGCACCACTTAATTCAAACCATTGGTCGTCGCCTCGAAAAACATCTGAATATTCCATTTCAAACATTTCACGGCGCACTGAAGAAGCAACAGTTTCTTGAACTAGTTTTTGTGAAGGCCAAATATCACGTAAGTACACAGGACCGTTAGAACCAGTACCAATAGGTTCATTAAACAAATCTATTTGTGTAGTCCCTGCGAGTGCATAAGCCACAACCAGTGGTGGAGAAGCAAGATAGTTAGAGCGAACTTTATTATGAACACGAGCTTCAAAATTTCTATTTCCTGACAACACAGCTGCAACAGCAAGGTGTCCTTCATCCACAGCTGTTTCAATCTCTTCAGGTAATGGCCCCGAATTTCCAATACAAGTAGTACATCCATAACCAACTAAATCAAACCCTAATTTATCCAAAAATGGTGTAAGTCCTGCTTGCTGTAAATAATCTGTAACAACCTTTGAACCAGGTGCAAGGCTAGTTTTTACCCATTCTGGAGTTTGTAATCCTGATTCAACTGCAGCTTTAGCCAGCAAACCAGCACCTACCATTACTTCAGGATTCGAAGTATTTGTACAACTTGTTATAGCTGCAATAACAACAGCTCCATTTTTCAAATCATAGGAAGAACCATCTACGGAAACCTCCACAGGAGCTGCACCTGCACCATTTTCAATCTCTACAGCTATATCTCTCTCTGACGCAGCTTTTGCAGTACGAAGTGAAATACGATCTTGTGGCCTTTTTGGCCCTGAAATGCTTGGCTCAATGGTAGAAAGATCAATCTCAATTGAATCACTAAACTCAGGATCAGGAGTTTCCTTAGTCCTGAATAAAAATTGTTCTTTAGTATAAGTTTCTACTCTTTTTACTAATGATTCAGGCCGCCCTGTAAATCGTAAATAACTAAGAGTCTCATCATCAACAGGGAAAAAACCAACCGTAGCACCATACTCTGGGCACATATTGGCAATTGTTGCACGAGCAGCGAGTGCTAAATTATCAAGGCCCGGACCATAAAATTCTACGAACTTTCCAACTACATTTTTTTCACGTAGCAATTCAGTAACGCGCAAAACTAAATCAGTTCCAGTAGCACCTTCTGGCAATTCACCAACAAGACGAACTCCAAAAACTTGAGGTATTAACATTGAAACTGGCTGCCCTAGCATCGCAGCTTCTGCCTCAATTCCACCAACACCCCAGCCAACAACACCAAGGCCATTAATCATAGTAGTATGTGAGTCTGTGCCAACAAGAGTATCGGGATAAACCTCTCCGTCATCATTTGTCATTACGACTTGGCCTAGATATTCAAGATTCACTTGGTGGACAATACCAGTCCCAGGAGGGACTACACGAAATCCATCAAAAGCTTGTTGTCCCCATTTTAATAATTGATAACGTTCAACATTTCTTTCATATTCTCTTTGAACATTGGTAATGAATGCATCACCTGTTCCAAAAGCATCTACTTGAACAGAATGATCAATAACTAAATCAACTGGTTGCAAAGGATTTATTTTATCAGGATTACCACCCATTTCAGCAATTGCATCGCGCATAGAAGCTAAATCAACGACTGCAGGAACACCAGTAAAGTCCTGCAAAAGAACACGTGAAACTCGAAAGGCAATCTCTGTCGTAGGTGCATCTGAAGGGTTCCAATTGGCAATTGCTTTTATTTGATCTTCCGTAACACTTGAACCATCTTCGAATCGTAATAAATTCTCCAAAAGAATACGCATAGTAAATGGCAATCGATTAATATTGATCCCCAGAGAATCCACTAAAGTACTTAATTTAAAAATAGTTAAATCTTGATCATCTATAGTGATGGTCGATCGTGATTCGAAACTATTCAACGACTTACTCATAATAAAACCCCTTCCACAGAATTTAAGATCAATCGATTGTATCTTGACAGCTTTATTGATGTTGTCAAATATTCTCACAATATTAATAAAAGTAGAATGGAAAGTTAGTTGTTTTTATGATGCCTTTTGCTGGTATGATTTTATCCGGTACGAAAAGGTGAGCCGAAGTGGCGGAATTGGCAGACGCGCTGCGTTCAGGTCGCAGTGGGCTTCAAGCTCGTGTGAGTTCGAATCTCACCTTCGGCACCACGTGTGCGCTCGTAGCTCAGTGGATAGAGCGCTGCCCTGCGGAGGCAGAGGTCGGAGGTTCGAATCCTCCCGAGCGCGCCATAGATTTATCAGAAACGAACCTAGAAACCTATGGACTTTTCTCTAAGGTGTTAAGTATCTCTCAAACCACTCAACTAACAAAGTCTGGAGTGATTCTCGAGATTGCCTAAGACTATGAGTTGCTCCCTCAAAAAGTACCAATTCTTTTGGTTCTTTGGCAATACTATGGAGATAGCGTGAGCAATCAGGTGGTAGTCTTATGTCGTCCAACCCATGTACAAACAATATTGGCCGCGGTGAAATTTGGTTAACGTTCAATGCGCCAGCAGTTTGTGATGCTAGTGAAACTACAGTGCTTATTTTCGATTCACGTACAGTAGCTTCAATTACTACAGCACCTCCAAAGGAATGACCAATTAGACCAATATTCCTTATTCCTAGCTTCAGTAAATGACGTATTCCTATACACACATCGTAAATTGCCTCATCTAAATCGCCTGGAAAACTGTGAATTCTATAATCCAATAACAAAGCTGAGATATTTTTGTCATAAAAAATTTCTGCGAGACTAGGATAGAGCGCTGAAGCTGGTCCATCAAATCCTCCATCACCACCACCAACCATCAATACAGCTGAAGTACTCGAAGGAGGGCAAAAGAATTTAGCTTGAACCACTCCCCGATCTGATTCAAGCTCTAAACCTTCAAAAGAGATTTTTCTACACATTATTTTTTCGACCTACCAATAAAGAGTTATGCTATTAACGTGAATACAAAAAATATACGCCATCAAGTAAGTACACTGCCTAATTCACCAGGTGTATATATTATGAAAAATATTGCTGGCGAAATAATATATATTGGCAAAGCCAGTAAATTAAGATCACGTGTCCGTTCCTATTTTGGATCTGCCCGTTCAATGGAACCACGGGTAAAAATTTTAAGTAGGCAAATTGCAGATATTGAACATATCGTGACAGCTACCCCTACTGAAGCCTTACATTTAGAAGCCACACTAGTAAAACGCCATCAACCTCATCATAATGTGAGATTAAAAGATGACAAACATTATCCTTACTTAAAAATTGATATCCAAAATGAATGGCCCCAGGTCACTATTACACGTCGAATCGAATCAGATGGAGCAAGATATTTTGGTCCCTACGCTTCTCCAGGATCGGTAAGAAGATCTCTAGCTGTTGTAAATAAACTTTTCCCTTGGAGATCTTGCACCAAAAAAATTACTGGTACGGATGACAGACCTTGTTTGGATTATTTTATTAATCGATGTATAGCACCATGTACAGCGTACTGTTCTAAAGAAGAATACGATGAGGTAATTCAATCAACAATTCTATTTTTAGATGGGAAATCAAAGGAGGTGGAGTCAAGACTAATTAATGAAATGAATCAAGCGTCAGCAAAACTTGAATATGAAAAAGCGGCACGTATAAGGGACCAATTACATGCAATAGAAAAACTACATGAAAATCAACAACAAATGGTTACGACAACACCTTTGGATGCTGATATTTTTGGATTGTTTAGAGAACAAAATGAAACTTGCATCCAAGTATTTTTTGCCCGAGGTACCATGATAGTCGACACTGACTCATTCATGTTAATGGGTACTGAAAATGCAACAAATAGTGAAATATTGGCAGCTTTTTTGGGGCAGTTCTACGAAAATGCAAATTACATACCAAAAAACATTCTTCTGCCTTCAACACCTGAAGACTTACAAGAACTAGAGTCAATGCTACGTGTACAAAAAAAAACACAAGTAAACATCATTGTACCGAAGCGAGGACATCGACGTTCACTTGTAATAACTGCAGAAAAAAATGCACGTGAATCTATGGCAATGCATCACGCACGATGGATATCCGATACTCAAAAAACCGAGGATGCCATCAAACTATTACAGGTAAGCTTAGATCTACCTGAAGAACCTCAAAGAATTGAATGCTATGACATTTCGACAATACAAGGCACAAGTACTGTTGGTTCAATGGTTGTGTTTAATCAAGGTAAACCAGTGAAGTCAGAATATAGAAGATTCAAAATTAAATCAGTGGATGGTCAAAATGATTTCGCTTCTATGCATGAATTATTGAACCGGAGATTTAAAAAAATTGCTACCAATATAGGAGAAAATGGTATTTCAAATATGTCTAATGAAAATGGTGCTGTCGATTCTTGGGGCAAACTACCTGACTTAGTCATTATAGATGGGGGTAAAGGTCAATTGAGTACTGTATTAGATGTAATGAGAGATCTAGGCTTATCTGATATACCTGTATGCGGTTTAGCGAAGAAAAAAGAGGAATTATTTATAAAAGATCAGTCGGAACCTATCGAACTACCCCCTTCTTCCGAAGCAATGTACCTCATACAGCGTATACGAGATGAGGCACATCGTTTTGCAATCAATTACCACAGATCTATTAGGAATAATAATTCGAAAAAATCACTGCTAGATTCAATACAAGGCATTGGTCCTAAGAGAAAAAAATCTCTCTATCAGAAGTTTGGAAGTATTAAAGCAATGCGTGAAGCAACAATAGAAGATTTATCAAAAACCGAAGGATTTTCAATTAGTTTAGCAAAAGAATTAAAATCCTCACTATAAATACAAAACATAAATATATCTTTTAATAATCCAATATCACAAAGTTTTCACATAAGTAAATAAAATGGGTGCATAGTCAATCTGTACCTGTATACTGCGTTATAAATACAATAACTAGTTAGGACTGACATAATGCTAAAACGAATTGAAGAGTTTTTACATTACTTATCAGCGGAAAGAGGTTCTCCAAGAAATACAATTGAAGCCTACCAAAATGATCTAAACGGTTTGGTCAAATTTGCTGAAAAAAAGAATAATTTTGCTAGTCAAGAAAATCCAATTTCTCGAGAATTAATAGTTAACTATCTAGCTGAACTTAACGAACGGCAATACGCTAAATCGACAGTTGCAAGAAAAATCGCTGTGCTCAAATCTTTTTGTACATATTTAATTGATGTCGGAGACATAAATTCCAACCCTACTACAAACTTAAACTCTCCTAGACCACAAAAAATAATTCCAAAGCCTCTTAGTCCTCAACACGTAGACTTACTCCTCTCGCAACCACTAAAGCTTGAAACCCCTGAAGCCGTCCGTGATGCTGCAATGTTAGAATTGATGTACGCTACTGGTATTAGAGTGACAGAGTTAGTTTCTCTTAACCTTGACAGTCTTCATATCAAGCCACATCCAGCCTACATCCGATGTGTAGGAAAAGGATCAAAAGAACGTACAATTCCTGTACATGAAAAAGCTGTCCGTGCTATAGACAGATATCTGGATCAAGGAAGAAACATTCTCCTTAAAGCTAGGTTACAACAAGCATTATTTGTAAATAGACGTGGAGAAAGACTAACTAGACAAGGATTTTGGCTTATTTTAAAAAATTATGCAAAAACAGCTGGAATCGAATCTCACGTAACACCACATACACTTAGGCATTCTTTTGCAACCCATTTATTACGTGGAGGAGCTTCTATCAGAGATGTTCAAGAATTACTGGGACATGCCAACGTCTCAACAACACAGATCTATACGCAGTTGGTAGATCAACATTTACGTGAGGTCTATGAAAATGTACATCCACGAGCTAATTAGTTAATTCCTTTGATAGATAAGAGGTAACTTGATAATTCGTAAAATTTTCGCTAGAGAATTGTTAGATTCTCGAGGAAATCCAACAATTGAAGTTGATGTTGTTTTAGAAGATGGTTCTCTTGGTAGATCGATAGTTCCAAGTGGTGCGAGCACTGGTGCGTATGAGGCAGTCGAATTAAGAGACTCCAACATTAATCGTTATAATGGCAAAGGAGTACTTCAGGCAGTAAAAAACACCAATACAGAATTAAGTCAATTGCTAGTCGGTAGAGATTCACAAGATCAAAGTAACATTGACCAACTTATGATTGATTTAGACGGAACCGAAAATAAAGAACGATTGGGTGCAAATGCAATATTAGGTGTTTCATTAAGCGTAGCAAAGGCTACTGCACAATCTTTGAAAATTCCACTTTACGAATATTTCCATCAACTAAGTGCTACTGACAATAACAATCAATTTATTCTTCCTGTCCCAATGTGCAATATATTAAACGGTGGAGCACATGCCTCCAACTCTGTTGACTTTCAAGAATTCATGCTTATGCCAGTGGGTTCTGAAAGTTTTAGCGAAGGTTTACGCTGGGTTGTGGAATCTTATCAACAGTTAAGAACACTACTCGCAAAAAATTCTTATGATACTTCTGTAGGTGATGAAGGAGGCTTTGCTCCAAATTTAAAAAACAATCGTAGTGCATTACATCTCTTAATTGACGCAATACAAATAGCGGGATATACACCGGGAAAAGATATGGTTATCGCACTAGACCCAGCAATGACAGAACTATGGGAAAAAGGTAAATATAATCTTTCAAGTGAATCTAAATTGATGACATCAACAGATATGATAAAACTCTGGACTGAATGGTGTAATGATTTTCCTATATCCTCTATCGAGGATGGCTTAGCTGAAGACGATTGGAATGGTTGGCAAAACTTAACATCTGCTATAGGAAAAAATGTTCAAATCGTAGGTGATGATTTATTTGTCACAAATATTAATAGACTGAAAGATGGGATTGAAATGAAAGCGGCAAATTCAATTCTGATTAAACTTAATCAAGTTGGATCTTTATCAGAAACAATCAATGCAATTACTTTAGCAAAACAATCCGGATGGACTACCATCATTTCACATCGTTCAGGAGAAACAGAAGATACTACCATTGCACATCTCGCTGTAGGAACAGGGGCTGGACAAATTAAAACTGGAGCACCTGCACGAACAGACAGAACTGCAAAATATAATGAATTACTGAGAATCGAAGAACTCCTCGCTGAAAAAGGTACCTATCCAGGAATATCAATTTTAAACCATCATGCATGAGAACAACTCTGACCTACAAAATTTAGAATTACAGATTGCAAAATCTCCTCAACGGATATCAGGCATGCGCGTATTAAAAGAACAATGGCAGTTACCTGGAAAACCTTCAGATTTACCTGCAGATGCTGCAGACGCATGGCGACAAACAAATTTTAATTTTGCAGAAGAAATTAAGCTTCTTGAAAATGGGTTTAATCTAGAAGCAAGATTTTCTGCAACCGCATACACACTCAGTGCACGAAATATGGATATGGCTGGTTTCACAACTTTGTGGGCGCGATCATTTCTCACCTGTTCAGACATAACTTCACTTATACGTCGTGGAGGATATCAAAGCACTATGCCGTTAATACGACAAGCAGTTGAACTAATTGGTGCACAAGAAGGCCTGACAAATGAGATCGATATTTGGAGAAGCTGGACACATGAAGCATTCAATCAGGAAAGTGAAAGCCGAGCAATTGAACAAAAAGTAGGACATTATTTCTCTGGTGAAAGTATCGCTTCCGATCCTGACTTAAAAATTATATACAAGGCAGCAAGTGATTTTGGTAGGCCTAACTTTGGCCCCAGTGCATTATTTGTTGCCAATGGAGCAAATCGAGTCAGGTATCCATTAGTTTTTGCAGATCAAGCTTTCCATATTGGTTGGGCAGAATTAATATTCGGATGGCTCATGATTCTTAACAGAAAACAATTGCATTTAAGTATGCACCTTCCCAATTTTTTTCCTATAGATAAAGAATTTAAACAACGTATTATTCAACACATTGAATCAATCAACGAGTATCTATCAAACGATCAAAGATGCAAAATAGAAGAATATGAAGACAAAACTGGACGACCAAGACTCATAATGGTCAATTTTCGAAGGCAACTGAGTGATCAAAGGTCAAGATTACTATTTTAGAAATTAAAATGATGCCTATAATATATTTGAAACTTTTGACGTCGAAGTATTAGGGAGTACATATGTCAATAAGGGTAGGGATTAATGGCTTCGGCCGAACTGGAAGAGCTGCATTTAGAGCGTGGTGGGAAAACAAAAGAAATGACTTCGAAATTGTAGCTATCAACCGAGGACCTGTTAACGTTCGTACGCATCTTCTACGTTACGATTCTGATTACGGTCGTTTTCCCGCAGAAATTGTTGATGGTAATGATTATTTCACCGTGGATAATCATCAGGTTAGAGTTTTTGATGCAAATAACCCCGCTGAAATTCCTTGGGATGAGGAAAAAGTTGATCTTGTAATTGAATCAACAGGTCAATTTAGAACAGCAGATGAGGCAAGGGTACATCTAGGTAAAAGCGTTAAAAAAGTCATCATCTCTGCTCCTGCAAAAAACGAAGACTGGACAGTGATTATGGGAATTAACCATGATGAATATTCACCAAGTGAACACAATGTCATCTCTGCGGGATCTTGTACAACCAACTGTGTGGTTTTAGCAGTAAAAGTTTTACATGATGCTTTTACAATTAACCATGGTTTTATGACGACTGTTCACGCATACACAGGTGATCAAAACCTTGTAGACAATTCTCACAAAGACCTAAGAAGAGCAAGAGCCGCTGCACTCAATATAGTTCCAACATCTTCAGGAGCTTCTAAAGCTGTTGGCCAAGTTATCCCTGATTTAGCAGGCAAGTTTGATGGCACTGCATTACGCGTACCTACTCCCACCGTTTCATTAGTTGACCTGACTACAAGTTTAAAGGATACCCCTACTATTAAAGAAATAAATGAAGTTTTTCAGGAAGCGGCTGAAAATTCTTTGGCACCATACCTTGCATATGAAAAAGATGAACTAGTTTCTACTGATTTCAAAGGAAATTTAGCATCGTGTATTTTCGACGCCCCTTCCACAATGGTGGTCGATGATCATTTGGTCAAAACCTTAGAATGGTATGACAATGAATGGGGATATTCTTGCCGATTAACCGATGTCATTAGCTTAATCGCAGAACGTGGTTTGGTTTAAATAAATGCTAGATTCTTTGACAGCTAAATTCCAAAGCACATTTAAAAAACTAAGTTCAACTGGGAAAATTACTGAATCTGACCTCGAATTAGCTCTTAAAGAAGTACGTATAGCACTGTTAGATGCTGATGTTAATTTTCAAGTGGTCCGTGAATTTATCTCTGATGTAAGAGAGCAAGCTCTAGGGAAAGAGGTTACACAATCAATTACGCCAGGACAACAAGTCATTGGAATTGTCAATCAAGCATTAATCGAAATACTAGGGGGCAAGTCAGAAAAATTATTCTCACCTAAAAATGCCCCAACTAAGATCATGGTGGTCGGAACTAAGGGTGCTGGAAAAACTACACTTTGTGGTCGCTTAGCACTTCGATACAAAAAAGAGGGCTTACATCCTCTCTTAGTGTCTACAGACTTTGACAGAGTTGCTGCTGGTGAACAATTAGAAGCAATTGGGCAACAAATTAAAGTGCCGGTTTGGGTAGAAGAAAAACAAACCTCATCTTCCGATGTTGCGAATCGAGCTTTAAAACAAGCGCAAAAAATAAATGCAGATGTGATAATTGTTGACACACAAGGAGCATTATCTCTTGACGATGATCTTGCTGATGATTTAGCAGCTCTAGCAGATACAATTGATCCTTCGGAAATCTTAATAACTGTCGATGCTATGACCGGACAAGATTCTGTCACTTTAGCCAAACAATTTGATGAAGAAATTGAAGGTACAGGTATCGTAGTCACCAAGGTTGATTCTGATACTCGAGGTGGTGCAATACTGTCCGTCAGGAAAGTTACAGGACTGCCCATCAAGCTAATTACAACTGGAGAAAAACTTGATGCACTTGAAGAATTTCATCCAGATCGAATTGCTTCAAGAATTCTTGGAATGGGTGATGTTGTAACACTTGTAGAAAAAGCCCAAGCAGTATCATCCGAGCAAGACATAAAAAAAACTGTCAACAAAATGAAAACTGGTGATTTTAATCTCGAAGATTTTCTCCAACAAATGCAACAAATGAAGAATATGGGGCCACTAACGGGAATTTTAGATCTTATTCCAGGAGGAAAACAGCTCGCACAGCAAGTGGCAGGAGTAGAGGTTGATAGTAAATTTATAGCACGTAGTGAAGCTATCGTACTGTCAATGACTTTAGAAGAAAGACAAAATCCTGATATTCTCAATGGGTCGCGAAGAAGAAGAATAGCTAATGGTTCTGGTACCTCACCTGCAGAAGTCAACAGATTACTAAACCAATTTAAGGATGCAAAAAAAATGATGCAGGCATTAACTACTGGAAAAGGGCAAAACGGACTATCTCGGATACTCGGGTTATAGTACGATAACTAGTTCATAAAGTACTATAACCAACTTAGTGAAGAGGAAAAAATTGCTAAGAATTCGTTTGCGACGTAATGGAAAGAAAAAACATCCTTACTACAGAGTAGTTATTGCCGATCAGCGTGCTCCGCGAGATGGTGATTTCATAGAAGTAGTTGGACATTATAATCCCCGAACTCAGCCTAGCACTGTAGTTTTAAATGAGGAAAGGGTTAAGCACTGGATCGAAATAGGTGCACAACCATCTGAAACAGTCCATAGGGTTCTGCACAAGGCAGGACTTATTACTGCACCACCTCCCCAGCGACCTACAAAACCAACAAAAGCTGAACAAGAGGCACTCAAGGCATCTGAAGAGTCACCAGACAGCACAGAAGAACAAAATGAAGAGCCTACAGATGAAGGTGGAGACACCTCAGCTGATAATGATTCTCCAGAAAATGCTGAAGAGTCAGAGGAATCTACGGAATAAGAAAGTCACAATATGAAATCATTAGTCGAGTATATCGCTCGATCGTTAGTTAGTAATCCAGATAGTGTTGTAGTAACTGAAGAGCACCGTGGCGATAGAGTCATTATGCACCTCCAAGTTGCAGATGAAGATAAAGGTCGTGTCATTGGTAGAGATGGCCGTTGTGCAAATGCAATTAGATCTTTATTGCATGTTGCTGCAGTACAAGCTGGTGTCCGAGTTTCTTTAGATATTGATTGATAACAAGTACCAAAATATGGGAAAGAGACAAGATTTTTCAACAAATTTTGTTACCGTTGGGAAAATCAATCAACCATGGGGAATACACGGACACGTAAAAGTTACACCATTTACTGACAACCCAAAGCGTCTAATAATAGGCTCTAGTGTTTATATTGATTCTGAATTAACCGAAATTTTAGATGTACAAAGCCCGCAAGGTTATCCAATTATTCAATTTGTGGGGTATGAAAATAGAGAATCAGCTGAATCTTTATTAGGTAAATTAATTTCAATAGAGAATGATTTGCTACCAGAATTAGAAATAGACACCTATTATATACATGATCTACTCGGACTGAATGTCATGACAACTGAAGGGGCAGTATTAGGCAAAATAGTAGATGTTATTCCTACTGGAGCAAATGACGTATATGTCATACGTAACGAAACTAAAAAAGATTATCTTATCCCTGCAACTTCTGAAGTCATTGAAAATGTTAATATTGAAGATGGAAAGATGACTATTAAAGTGTTGCCAGGATTATTACCTGATCTTGAGATCTAAGTCCGATTACTCAAAAATGATATTTTTAATTCAATATCACATTTCAACTTTCAGGGAAGTTTTTACCAGCTTATAATGATCGCTACCTGATTCAAGTTGCCCTCGTAGCTCAGGGGACAGAGCATTGGCCTCCTAAGCCATGCGCCCAGGTTCGAATCCTGGCGAGGGCACCATTTTCCTAATTTTTAATTAAAGATATTGCCTTTCGTATTTTATTCCGAAAGTTTCTGCATTTCTTCTTTTCTTGGTAACATTCGTGATATCTAGAAAGAAGATGTCATGTTTGAAGAACGTCGTAAAAAATTAATTGGATCACTTAATGCAGAATCAAATTCATGTGCGGCAATATTTGTTAGTAATAGAGAATTAATAAGAAATTCAGATGTACTACATAAATTTCGACAGGAATCCAATTTTTACTATCTTAGTGGCTTCGATGAACCTGATTCAATCATCCTTATTCGTCCCAATCACACTGATGAATATATCATGTTCGTTAGACCACATGACCCAGAAATGGCCATTTGGGTTGGACCTAGGGCAGGTATTGATGGTGTGCAAGAATCTTACGGTGCCAATGCAGCTTTCCCTATTCACACTTTTGTAGAAAAAATCAATGAACTACTTAGTGAAGTAGATGATATTTTCTATGGCATAGGTTCAGACCAAGAAATTGATGGAATAATTACAAATTATCTTTCTGCACGACAAAAAAATAGCCACCGTGGGCAAAAAGGTTTTTCTTCGCTCAGAGATCCAAGACCTCTAGTTGAAAACTTACGAATGTTCAAATCAGATGATGAAATCAAAGCTCTTAAAGAAGCAATACACATCACAGATAAAGGTTTTCAGGTCGCACAAAGCCTTACAAAACCTGGATTATATGAATTCCAAATTCAAGCTGCACTAGAAAGTGAATTTCGTAAACTTGGTTCAGTCCGGAATGGATATCCATCTATCGTTGCTTCAGGACACAATTCTTGCATTCTTCACTACACTACTAACCGTGAGAAACTCAAGGATGGTGATTTACTCCTAATTGACGCAGGTGCAGAATATGACTATTTCACTGCTGATATAACAAGAACATGGCCTATCAATGGGCATTTTTCTGCGCCACAACGTTATATTCATGACATCGTCCTAGAAGCACAACAAACAGGCATTCAGCTTGCCAAACCTGGTGCAACGTTAGATGAAATACATTATGGAGTACTAGGAGTTTTAGTTAGGGGATTAATAGAAAGTAATATACTCTCTGGGGCTATCGATGAATTAATTGAAAAGCGAGAATACCAAGAATTTTATATGCATTCTACCTCACATTGGTTAGGTATGGATGTGCACGATGTCGGCGATTACCGCAATCAAAAAAAAGCCATTACATTGGAGGAAGGAATGTGTTTTACAGTAGAACCAGGGCTATATTTGTCTGCTGAAAATCACAAAATCTCTGAAGAATTCCGAGGAATTGGTATTCGTATTGAAGATAATATCCTCATAACTAATGACGGTTATGTCAACTTAAGTAAAAACATTCCCTCATCAGCTGAAAAACTAGAAGAATTAGTAGGTAGTGCCATTAACTAGTGAAAAAACTAACTTACTATCTGTTAATTGAACAACAAATATAAATTAATAGTCGTAAAATCATTCCAGAAATGTTAAAGTGCTTATATAAATAAACGAATGTCTTGACATTTTTGTAACTTTTCGCCATTATTTCGATCCCACATGTAGCAAAGTGCTTATGCGGGTTTACATTTTTTTTAGTTACAAAATTATAGGTTTGAATTTTTATCGATAACTACACCAATGTGAAAAAGGTAATTTTCACACAAAGAAAGGACCTGAATAATGCATATTCAACGCTTTTTTACCAGAACGGGTCGTGATCCATATGAAGGTATTAACTTTACAAACAGATCTTCCAAAATTGTAAATCCAGATGGATCGATTGTATTCGAAGCGTTAGATGTTCAAATGCCGGAGCAATTTTCTCAGGTTGCTGTAGATATAATGTCTCAAAAATATTTCCGCAAAGCTGGGGTTCCAATCGAAACTACTAAAATAAATGAAAAGGGAATCCCTACTTGGCTGAGGCGAAGTAAACCAGCTAATAAGACAGAATTCACCTCTGAAACAGATGCTCGACAGACTTTCCATCGACTTGCAGGTACATGGGCATACTGGGGTACAAAATACAATTATTTTGATAGTAAAGAAGATGCACGCACATTCTACGATGAATTAGTACATATGATGGCAAGTCAACGGTCAGCTCCTAATTCACCACAATGGTTTAATACTGGTCTTAACTGGTCTTACGGTATTGAAGGGCCTGCGCAGGGACACTCTTACGTTAGCCCTGATAGTGGAGAAATGACAAAGTCAACAAGTGCTTATGAACGACCACAACCACATGCTTGCTTTATTCAATCTGTTAAAGACGACCTTGTTAATGAAGGGGGCATTATGGACCTCTGGACTCGTGAGGCACGTATCTTTAAATATGGTTCCGGGACTGGTTCAAATTTTTCCAACATTAGAGGGGCAAATGAGAGCCTCTCCGGAGGGGGGAAATCTTCAGGTTTAATGTCTTTTCTTAAGATAGGCGATCGAGCAGCAGGTGCGATTAAATCTGGTGGTACTACAAGACGTGCAGCAAAGATGGTTATCGTGGATGCTGACCATCCAGATATTGAAGAATTTGTAGATTGGAAAGTTAAAGAGGAACAAAAAGTAGCTTCTTTAATTACTGGATCACTTGTAGTGAAACGACATTTAAGTGAAATATTCAAAACCGCTACAGAAAATGATAATCTGGAAGAAAATAAAAATTTACGTAAAGCTATAAAGCTTGCCCGTCAAGATGCTGTTCCTGAAGGCTATATTCAGCGCGTTTTACAACTAATTGAACAAGGAGAGCGCTCATTTAACTTTGATGAATTCGATAGCGACTGGCAAGGTGAAGCGTACATGTCAGTATCTGGGCAAAATTCAAATAACTCCGTGAGAGTTGGTGCAGATTTTCTAAGAGCTGTAGAGCAAGATGAACCCTGGAATCTTACTAATCGCACTGATGGATCAACTTACAAAACTATCCAAGCAAAAGATTTGTGGGATAGGATAGGAAGCGCAGCTTGGAATTCAGCTGATCCAGGACTTCAGTTTGATACAACTATCAACGAATGGCATACCTCACCAGCAGGAGGAAGAATTAATGGTTCAAATCCATGTAGTGAATACATGTTCTTGGATGATACTGCCTGTAACCTTGCATCAATAAATCTACTTGCGTTTACAGATCTTGAAACTGGTGAATTTGATATCGAAGGATATCGTCACGCAATACGACTCTGGACAATTGTCCTTGAAATTTCTGTACTTATGGCACAATACCCGAGTGATGAAATTGCTCTACTATCCTATGAATACCGAACATTAGGTTTAGGATATGCAAATTTGGGAGCATTACTAATGCTTCAAGGTATCCCTTATGACTCTGAGGAAGCTTTAGGATGGACTGGAGCATTAACAGCAATTATGACCGGTGACTCGTATGCTACTTCTGCAGAAATGGCTAGCGAACTTGGCGCTTTCCCCCGATATAGTGATAACAGTGCAGAAATGTTACGAGTTATACGTAATCATAGACGTGCAGCATATGATTCTGCTCAATCTGATTACGAAGGCTTAACTGTCTACCCGAAAGGGATCAAAGCTGAATCAACTCCAAGAGAATTATATTCTGTTGCCTGCCAATCTTGGGATCGCGCTTTAGAGTTGGGTGAAAAACATGGTTATCGGAATGCGCAAACAACATTAATAGCACCTACAGGTACTATAGGGTTATTAATGGACTGTGATACGACAGGTGTTGAACCAGATTTTGCATTAGTCAAATTTAAAAAATTAGCAGGTGGTGGATATTTCCGTATTATTAACGAATCTGTTCCAACTGCACTAAAACGTCTAGGATACCCACGCAATAAAATTAATGAAATTATCGAATATGCAGTAGGGACACAAAAACTTGAAGGTGCCCCGTTCATCAATCGAATCTCTTTAGCAGATCACGGTTTTACACAACCGTTGTTAGATAGCCTTGACCAAGCTCTAAGTACTGCCTTCCATATCAGTTTCGTTTTCAATAGATTTCAGTTAGGAGATGATTTCTGCAAGAACAAATTACAAATCAATGATGAGTCCCTTAATGACCCTTCATTTAATTTGTTGCAATACCTTGGATTCACATCGGAGCAAATAGAAGAGGCAAACGACTATATTCTTGGAAGAATGACAGTCGAAGGTGCTCCACACCTAAGAGAAGATGATTATGCAGTATTTGATTGTGCTAATAAATGTGGAAAATATGGAAAACGTTATATAGAACCTCTTGCACACGTCCGTATTATGGCAGCTGCCCAGCCTTTTATAGCTGGTGCAATCAGTAAAACTATCAATATGCCTGGTGAGTCAACAATTAGTGACGTGAAAGAAGTTTATATGGAAGCTTCACAGTCAATGATTAAAGCTCTTGCACTTTATCGTGACGGTTCAAAACTTTCTCAACCTTTAGCGGCAGCGATTTTTGATGATTATGAGGATGACGAAGATCTAATAGATTCAGAACAACATCCTGCTGTTATAGCAGCTGAACAGATGCTTCATTCCATTGGTCGAGGACAAAGAGAACCACTCCCTGCAAGACGTTCAGGGTACGCACAAAAAGCAAAGGTAGGTGGCCATACAATTTATATTCATACAGGAGAATTCGAAACAGATTCGGATGGTAAACCTCGTGTAGGTGAATTGTTTATTGATACAGCAAAAGATGGCGCTGCCTTTAGGAGTCTAATGAACTGCTTCGCAATTGCTGTTTCAATGGGATTACAATACGGAGTTCCGTTAGAGAAATTTGTAGATACCTTTGTCTTTACCAAATTTGAGCCTAACGGCCTGGTAACAGGTCACGATAGAATTCAGTTTGCTAGTTCAATTATTGACTACATTTTCCGAGAACTAGCAGTAACTTATCTAGGTCGGGATGAACTCGCACACGTAGGGCCAGTTGAACTTACTACTGATCCTAGTGCTGATGATGAACTGCCCATAGACGTTGGTTCTAGAGTCGAAGTTTCAAATTCAGTTGATATGATAAATGAAAAAGCAATAAACACAGATACGCTAACACAACAGTTACCTTCTGGTATCGTTGCATCATCAGTTATTGAGTTGAATCCTCATACATCTAAATCTGAAGAACTAGTACTAGTAGAACAAGCAAGGCAAAGTGGATTTGAGGGTGACCCTTGTCCAGAATGTGGCCAACTAATGATGGTTCGCAATGGCACGTGTCTTAAATGTATGGCCTGTGGAACAACTACTGGTTGTAGCTAATAAAAAGAAAATTTTATTCTACGATCCAAATATTTGAGGCACGCTTTGGCCCCAATAATACGGGACCTACGTGGTCACTGACGTTGATTGTAATTGAATCTACTTCACCGCGCACGCGTGCGACGCTAAGGACATCCACTACCGAACCAGGTTTGAGGTTTACTTCATTGTAAAAAAGAAGTAATTCCTCATCTTCTTCAAAAACACGGTCAATTTTACCTTGCTGACCTTCATTTAAATCACTCAGCCTTATCATAGACAATGATTCATTCTTAGCAGATCCTGGAATAGGATATCCAAAAGGTGAAATAACAGGATTACCCAATAACTTAACTATCAATGGTTCAGTAACATCAGAAATTGCATGCTCCATAAGGTGAGCTTCTTGATAAGCATCAACCCAATCCAAGCCCATCACTTCAACAAGCATACATTCGGCTAACCGATGCCGACGCACGACCAATTTAGCACGATCAAACCCTTTATTAGTAAGAGTAATCCTTTTCTTATTATCAATATCGACTAAACGATCTCTACTTAATCTTGAAAGCATACCTGCAACAGATGCTGGACGAATATCTAAACGTTCAGCAACACGAGCAGCAATTACTTCCTCACCTTCATCGTTAGATAAACGATAGATAGTAGTTAATGCATCATCTGAAGCAACATTTGTCACCTGTTTAGGCATATGGTCCACCTTTCAACACATAACCACACTAACGAAAGAAATTTTTTATTACAAATCAAAAGAGTCGATCATTCTATCTCTACACAATTACAATAAAGTCGGAGAGATGTGTGAACCAAAAAATAAATAACAACACAAAAATTATTGAACTTACAAGGGTAATTAAAGAAATCCTTGTTCTCGATGATCATGTACTTTGGGCAGTAAAT
The DNA here is from genome assembly GCA_002716405.1 of Chloroflexota bacterium. Lineage (GTDB taxonomy): Bacteria > Chloroflexota > Dehalococcoidia > UBA2979 > UBA2979 > UBA6955. The sequence continues at coordinate 158,378 of PBBA01000006.1, forward strand.
GGAACAACTTCACTTGAGTTGCAAGATATTCCTTGTCCCACAGACAATACAGAAATTATAACAAGAAGAGACATCATAAAATTGCTCAACGAACCAACAAGTCAATTCATAGAGTCCATGGCAAAAAACATTAGTTCACCTGCCACACTACTTTTAAGTACAGACAGATACAATTTCACAATTCATGGCGATCCCATAATATATGGGAGATATGACTCCCTAAAGCCTACGCAAATACCAGCGCTATGGGATGCGCTAGTTAGCGTTCATTGTGAGGATACTACTGCGTTATGTACCCCAATAGAATGGGAATTATTGGTTGCGATATTAACGGAAAAAGAAGATTTTATCGATCTACTCAAAAAAACCTTAAACCGAAGAGGGTACGACAGTCGCTTAGTAGTAAGACTACTTAGAGAAGGTAGAGTTGAACCAGAAACAGAAGATAACGTTTGGAAAATACTAGAATCAAGGGGTTGATTTTGCGCTATCGATTAAACGGAGAGACACTTCTAAAGCACGTTTTTTCCAAGCCTTAACAGTTTTTTTATGGACTTCAAAAAAATTAGGAGTGTTTTTTGCAAGTTCTTCACACAAAAGAATTAAATTTTGAACATCATCAATATGTACTGTTTCAGCTTCAATTTTACCTTTTCCTGCATTATGCCAATTACCAAGGGCAATACACACTGCCCCTGTTTCAAAACCTAATAAATCAAAGGCCGTAGCTTCAGTGCTTCCTGCATCCATAAGTTTACGTTGATAAAGAAAATGATTATTTTCATTTTTTAATCGATCAGCCATAGATGTCATCCACATAGACATTTTTGGAGAAAAAATATGTTGCTTATCTCCTACACGAATAATGGCACCGTGGCCTTGTTTAGCACGCCCATCTTCAGAGGAAGAAGTTTCTATAGATATTACAAGAGAATTTTTAGGTACTAAACCATCTACAGCACTGGCCGCGGCACCTTCAAGTCCAACTTCTTCAGCACGAGTAAACAAACCAATTACATTGCCCTTATATCCACCAGATAACATACGATCAATAGTAGATAAAACAATTGCACACCCAATTAAGTCATCACATTGCAAAGCATGAATAAGTTTCTTTTTAAGGAAAAAAGGCTCTATATTCCAAATACCAATATCCCCAACATTAATATTTTCTACAGATTCAATTTTAGCAATAGCACCAACAATCCTTGACATAGAATTAGCACTATAATGTTCATTACTCTGTATCTGTTCAATTGTTGCAACAACACCATCTTGAGTCAGATCTTCACCGTAAATTTTAACCTCCTCACCAATTCCATATTGTGCTGACAAACCACCGAAAAATTTCAAACCTAACTTTCCCTTAGAAATTTCATCAACAACAAACGCAGGATGATCTGTATGTGCTTGTAAAACTAAAGGAGGAGAAACATCACCATAATTGTAGAAAATATATGCGTTTCCAAATCGATCAAACTTAAATTCGAGGTCACGCTCGACTGCAAATTGACGAATATAATTGAGAATATGATGTTCCTTATATGATACTGTCGGGATCGACAATAATTCTTCCAGTAAAGTAGTTAAAGGTTTTGTATCAGATAAAGCCATCACACCATCCTTGGTATAATTTACTACGAGAATGTAATTATTACATTGTTATACAACTGTTTCAGGTTTAAAATAATTTACATGGAACCCATACTACCTACATCTGCAATTCCCATCCCAGTACCTAAGAAAAAAAAACGGAGAGATAACCGTATCCATAATCGACCTCTAGAACCAATCGAATTGGAACTAACAGACTTTGCAGCTGGAGGAAAGGCAATTGGTCATCACAGTGATGGCAGAGTGGTATTTGTTGAGTATGGTATTCCAGGTGAACATGTAGTAGCTGAAATTACTAATAGCGAAGAAAAATTTATAGAAGCTACCGCGGTTTTAGTGAAAAAAAGTTCACCCGATAGAGTTGAGTCACCTTGTATATATTTCGGTCAGTGTGGTGGTTGCCAGCTTCAACATATTAATTACGATAAACAATTACAATTAAAGACAGATGTAATCGCCAATCAATTAATTCATATAGGAAATTTTAGCAAGGCAGAAATAGACAATTGGCTAAATAAAATGATTGGTGCTGCAAATTCATGGAATTATCGTAATCATATGCGCTTTACAGTTCGCCGTGATGGCCAAATAGGATTTATGCAACGTGGCACACATAGATTTCTACGCATAGATGAATGTAAAATTGCTTCCCCTAAAGCAAATGAGTTGTTGGATTTACTACAAGATCGTACGATGCAAACACACCAAATATCTATTCGAGTAGCCGAAAATAAAGATGATTTTTTGATCCAACCACATCTAAAATGGCGCCCTCGAACGAAGTCGAATCGCCCTTCCAGTGGTCAACGATCTTATTATGAACAAATAGGTGAACATGATTATCGAGTTTCTGCAGGTGCATTTTTTCAAGTAAATACAAAACAGGCTGAAGTACTTGTTCGGCTCGTAACAGAACGTGTGCTAGAAATACAACCAAGTAAGGTGATCGATGCATACTCAGGGGTAGGGACCTTTGCTGCACAGTTAGCACCAGAAGTTGAAGAAATAGTAACTATTGAATTTTCATCCGCTGCAGATGGCGACGCTTCAATAAATTTACAGGATTATGAAAATATAACTCGAATTGAAGGCACTGTTGAAAGCGTATTCCAAAATTTAGATCTTACAGCTGACGTGTTAATCATAGATCCACCTAGATCTGGCTTGGACAAAGAATCAATAACTACTTTAATCAATTCACCAATAGAACGCATCGTTTATATCTCCTGTGATCCTGGAACGCTTGCACGTGATTTAAGATTATTAGTAGATGGTAGTTTTGAAATCATAGATATACAGCCTTTAGATATGTTTCCTCATACCCAACATATTGAATGCGTTACGACCCTGGAAAAAAGATCTTAATTATTTAAAAACGAGATACAATTTTAACATTCGATACTTAGGATTTTATTATGGTAGAGCAAATTATCTCTGCACAAAATATTGTTAAAACTTATGACACTGGTGAAGTACATGTTCGTGCTCTACAAGACCTCACTATCGATATAGAACGAGGTGCCATGGTTGCCATCATGGGCCCGTCAGGGTGTGGAAAAACTACACTTTTGAATTGTCTTTCAGGGATTGATGACATCAATAGTGGAACAATTCATATTGAAAATACTGATTTATCTCAATTAGATGATAATAGTAAAACCGATTACAGGGCCCGACGTATGGGTTTTATTTTTCAATTTTACAATCTACTTCCCGTTTTAAACGCAATAGAAAATATTGAATTGCCACTTCTAGTTTCAGGAACACGTCCTGGGGATGCGCGAAAGCAGTCCCTTAAAATGCTGGATTTAGTTGGTTTAGCTGATTGGAAAACTCACAAACCTGCGCAACTATCAGGGGGACAGCGTCAAAGAGTAACAATCGCAAGAGCACTCGTAAATAATCCAGCAATTGTTTGGGCAGATGAGCCAACAGGCGATCTAGATTCACAAACGGCCACAGAAATTATGGACCTGATGAAATCATTAAATAAAGAACAAGGACAGACATTCGTAATCGTCACACATGATTCTGGAATAGCAAAACAGTGCAACAGAATCATTCATATGCGTGATGGGCAAATTGAAAATGAAGAATTCACCTAATGGATAGTCTTTTTGGTGTTTCTTTAACCTCGATTTTATCTGGCCTCATGCTAGTCACTAGTTTAATTATTGCATTACTAATCTATATTGGTTGGCGCCATCGATTATTATTATCAATGGGATTCAGAAATGTAATACGAAGAAAAACTCAAACTACATTAATCGTAATAGGGTTAATGCTATCAACTCTTATTATAAGTGCAGCTTTCGCTACAGGAGATACTGTAGCCTATTCTGTTACCAATGGAACATATTGGGGTTTCGGAAATGTAGATGTCATCGGAGAAGTAAAACGTGATTCTCCTGAAAGAATCCAACAAAAACACGTCGAACAAGTACGTCAACACTTTGCATCAAATGAGAACGTTGATGGAGTAACAGGTACCGTAAAAGCTTATGCACCTGCAATTAATCTTGATCAACTACTTTCTTCACCACAAGCTGTTCTGGTTGGTATAGACGATCTTTCATTTGAAGCCTTCGGTCCTTTACTTTCTGTATCTGGATGTGAAGAACTCAATACAAATGCATTAGAAAATATAAATTGCCAATTAGATATTAAAAATCTAGAAAAAAATGAAGTTTATGTAACCAATCTGCTAGCTGAAGAGATACAAATATCAAAAAATGAAACTATCCGAATATATATTGAAAATTCACCATACGACTTCAAAGTTAAAGACATTATCCATGATAATAATATTGTTTCGCATTTTAGTAATGACGGAGGTTGGGGCGGAGTAGTAACAAACATCGAAAGCTCTCGATCTATTCTTAAAAATCCTTTACGAGTAGATGAAATACTAATTTCAGCACAGGGAGGAGTACGAGGAACATTAGACCTAATTCCTGGAATAGAGAATGACTTTAAAGAATTAATCAAAAAAAACGACCTACCTATACGTACTGCGCAAAATAAATCTGAAGCAATTGATTTTGCTGAACTCATCGGATCTATTTTTGTCACCTTTTTTCTTATCTTTGGACTCTTTTCTATAGCCGCAGGAATAATGCTCATCTTCTTAACTTTTGTTCTTTTGGCTGCAGAAAGAAAAGCAGAAATGGGTATGGCAAGAGCGATAGGGATGAATCGATTACAACTCACATTTGCTTTTATTGCTGAAGGTATGACCTACAACATTGTATCTGCATTTATAGGTGCAGCTCTCGGATTAGGTGTTTCCTATGCATTGCTACAAATATTAGAATCGTTAGTGTTCGATGATTTTGGTCTCGAACTAAGCTTTCATTTTAATTGGACTGGCTTTTTTGTGGCTTATCTCCTTGGGATCGTAGTCACATTTATTACTGTTGCTTTGGCTTCATGGAGATCTGCAAACATCAATATCGTCCGCGCAATAAGAGATATCCCTGAACCTGACTTATTAAAAAGTAAAGATACTTCATTCTCAGGATTAATAGCGGCAACAGGTGCGTCCATTTGGTATTTAATTTGGTTTGTTTTAGTTAGCCTAGGTGCAGTTCTTGTATTTTTCGGATTTATATATGGTCTCACTACATATGGAGCCAGTTTGTTAGCAGGTATTGTAATCTCTGCATTCTACATTTGGGGCGTAACACATATAAATCATAAAAAATCAAAATTGCTCATTTTGTGGTGGATCTCTTTCAACATCATTGCCTTTATCACTTGGTTATTACTCCGGACAAAACAATGGGCAAGTAACCACCAAAATACTGGAGGATGGGCTTTATTAATGCTCCTTATTGGTTGTATTGCGGTCTATTGGGGTGGTTGGATCTCTCAACAGGCATTTGCATACACAGCTGGAATGACATTAGCTATCTTTTCCATTGCGATGATGGCAGTTCATTTCAAGGCACAGGCTCGTTTAACTTTTACAATAGCTTCAATTATTACACTTTGGTATTGGTTATTACCTTTACCATTTTCTCTTTTTATTGAAGAGGCAACCACAAGTGGAACTGCAGAAGTGTGGCAAGATCCCGTAAATGCATTATTCAAGCTATTCGGATTAGGTCACGCTGATATATCAGGGAATATTGAGATGTTCTTTGTTTCAGGTATTTGTATTACAGCAGCAAGCACATTATTTGTGATTTTCAATGCAGATATACTTGTTAGGGTGGCTGGTTTTTTCCAGCCCATTCTTGGAGGAATTACACCAGCAGTTCGTACTGCTATTTCATACCCGCTTGCATCCAAATTCCGAACAGGCATGACATTATCAATGTTTACATTAGTTGTGTTTAGTCTGGTAGTAATGGCCACATTAAATTATAACTTCACACAATTATTCACTGGAGAAGATGCTCAGGGTGGATTTGATATACAAATTATTGCAAACAAAAACAATTCTCTTCCTGATTTGAGAACTGAACTCATCAATCAAGGTTATGATCTCGATACCGAAATACGTTCAATTGGAAAACTACAATCACATCAATTCAAAATGAGACCGACAGAAAAAATTAATGACAAATTTAAACGCTACCAAGTTTCTGGTATTGATAGTGACTTTATAGACAATGCTGATTTTCCTCTCTCAACATTTGCGAAAGGATATTCAAGTGATCAGTCTGTAATGTCAGCATTAAAAAACAATAATAATTTTGCTCTTGGTAATCCTCAAATTTTTATTAGAGATGATGGTGGATTTGGGCCACCACCTGAAGGATTACAAATAGAAGGTTCTATTACCGAATTGCAAGAGACGCCTTGGGAACCTATCGCAGTAACTTTTAAAGTAGCAGATGAAAGTGAAGAACAAATTTTCTACATAATTGGTTTTGTAGAATCACCCATTATCAGCGGCACAGTACCACAATGGAATTCTTTATTCATAAATTATGAAGCATTTAGTGAAATGCATAAGAATAATTACCCTGATTCCTACTTTCTTGTAACAAATCAGCACGATGTCGAAAATACTGTTCGAATAGCAAACGATATCGAAAGATCGTTAATCAATAAAGGTGTTCAAGCAATTTCACTAAGTCAAAAAATTCAAGAAAGCGCAAGTACTTCTAATGCTTTTTCTTCACTATTCCAAGGTTTTATGAGCTTAGGACTTATTGTGGGGGTTGCAGCACTGGGTGTAATTGCATTTCGAACCGTAACAGAACGTAGACAACAAATAGGTATGTTACGTGCCATCGGATATTCACGAAAACTCATCGCCTTTTCCTTTTTTCTGGAATCATCATTTATTGCTCTAACAGGAATAATACTTGGAGTATCCCTAGGGGCAGCGTTAGGATATAACCTGATGACATCACCAGATTTTACTGATGGTACAGACATTGACGTTGTAATTCCTTGGACACGGGTGTTAATAGTTGTAGGAATTGCTTATCTCGCAAGCGCAATCATGACTATTTTACCAGCACGGAGTGCTTCAAAAGTACCAGTAGCCGAAGCGCTTCGTTATGAATAATGTATTGACTAAATCGGTGCAGGTAGAACGCTAGATCCCATTAAATATTCATCAATATGGTGAGCCGCACTTCTTCCTTCTGCTATTGCCCAAACAATTAGTGATTGTCCTCGAGTCATATCACCAGCGGTAAAAACTCCATCAATACTAGTCATTTTATTTTCATCAGCCCAAATATTTCCACGATCAGTTAATTTCACACCAAGTTCATTAACTAAACCGTTTCTCTCAGGACCAACAAAACCCATAGCTAGCAGTAATAAATCTACTTCAACTTCGAATTCAGAATCTGGTATTTCTTTTAACTGCATACGACCATCTTCAAAAGTCATTTCAACGCGAACAGCATGCAGTTTTTTTAAAATACCATTCTCACCAGAAAGATGTTTTGTCAAAATACTGTAATCACGTACTCCACCTTCTTCATGAGCTGAAGAAACACGGTAAATATTTGGCCATGTAGGCCAAGGATTATCATTTGACCTTTCATCGGGTGGGCGAGGAAGTAATTCATACTGCAGTATCTGCGAAGCACCTTGACGAATAGCAGTACCTAAACAATCTGCTCCAGTATCACCACCACCAAGAATAATAACCTTTTTGTCTTCCGCAGAAATAAAATCATCAGACTTTATATCATCTCCAGCATTGACCTTATTTTGTAAGGGCAAGTACGTCATCGCAGGATATACACCTTGTAATTCTCTACCTGGTACCTCTAGATCTCTAGCAACAGTCGATCCACCCGCCAAACAAATTGCATCGAATTCATTTGTAAGTGTTTCGACGTCTACATCTACTCCAACATTTGTAGAAACTTTAAAAATTACACCCTCTTGTTCCATTTGATTGAGTCGACGGTCAATGAATTCTTTTTGCATCTTAAAATCAGGTATGCCGTATCGGAGTAAACCACCAATCCTATCTTCTCTTTCGAAAACTGTAACTGTATGCCCAGCACGAGCTAGTTGTTGTGCAGTTGCCAGGCCGGCAGGTCCAGAACCTACTATAGCAACAGATTTACCAGTTTTCTTTAGAGCAGGTTCAGGTTTAATCCATCCTTCCGCAAAGGCATGTTCAATAATTTCAATTTCAACTTGCTTAATTGTTACAGGATCTTGGTTAATCCCCAATACACATGATGCCTCACAAGGTGCGGGACATAATCGTCCAGTAAATTCAGGGAAATTGTTTGTCGCATGCAATCGTTCAAGAGCATCTTCCCATTTATTTTTATAAACTTGATCATTCCAATCAGGTATCATATTCCCTAATGGGCATCCTTGATGACAAAATGGAATACCACAATCCATACAGCGAGCTGCTTGCGCTTGTAATGAAACAACTGGGAACTCTTCGTATACTTCCAGCCAATCATTAACACGTGATTTAACTGGTCTACGCGAAGGGGTTTCACGAGAAAATTCCAAAAATCCTGTTGGTTTAGCCATTGGTTAGAGATACCCCTTCAGCTTCATTTTCCTTCGCGGCTGCTAGTTCATTTAATACGCGACGATATTCTAAAGGCATTACCTTAACAAATGACTCAGCAATTTTAGGCCATTGGTTCAAAATATCTTTTGCTACTGTGCTTTCAGTGTATTCTGAATGTCTCTTAAGCAAACCTCTAACAAGCTCCAGATCTTCTGGTTCATCTAGTTTCTCTAATCCAATCATCTCCATATTACATCGCGATGCGAAGTCATTATCGGGGTCATAAACGTATGCAATACCCCCACTCATACCAGCACCAAAATTCCTACCTGTTTTACCAATGATGACCACGCGTCCTCCAGTCATATATTCACATGCATGATCACCGGTACCTTCAACAACTGCGAATGCACCACTGTTTCTAACTGCAAAACGTTCTCCTGCAATACCGCGAAAAAATGCAGAACCACTTGTAGCACCATAAAGAGCTACATTTCCGATAATTATGTTTTCTTCAGGTATAAAAGTAGCTTCTACGGGAGGGTAAACAATAATTCTTCCACCGGAAAGACCTTTCCCTACATAATCATTCGTATCACCTTCCAAGTTTAAAGTGATACCTGAGGGAATAAAAGCACCAAAACTTTGTCCAGCAGAACCTTTAAAATGAATGTCTATAGTGTCATCAGGTAATCCGATATTACCATATTTTAGACTAATTTCACTTCCCAAAATTGTCCCGACTGTACGGTTACGATTAGTTATCGGCAATGTTAGTGATATATTTTTTCCTTCATCTAATGCAGGCTTTGCTAGTAAGAGTAATTCTTGATCTAAAGCTTCTTCTAGCCCATGATCTTGTTCAATAACGCAATATGTAGCAACAGTCTCTGGCATTTCAGGACGATATAGAATGGGAGATAAATCTAAACCACTCGCCTTCCAATGCTCAACAGCATCTCGCATATCAAGTAAATCACTACGTCCTATCATCTCATCAAAACTACGAAAACCTAAAGCAGCCATATATTCGCGAATTTCTTCAGCAATAAATTTAAAAAAGTTAACTACATGGTCTGCCTGACCTTCAAATCTTTCTCGCAACTGAGGATTTTGAGTAGCTATTCCTACGGGACAAGTATCCAAATGACAAACTCGCATCATCACACAACCCATTACGACCAATGGTGCAGTTGCAAATCCAAATTCTTCTGCACCTAATAAAGCACCAATAATAACGTCACGTCCAGTTTTAAGTTGACCATCAACTTCTACTGTAATTCGATCGCGCAATTTATTTAAAACCAAAGTCTGTTGAGTTTCAGCTAATCCTAATTCCCATGGGAGCCCCGCATGCTTTAAAGAAGTTAATGGGCTCGCGCCAGTACCACCATCATGACCACTAATAAGTACAACATCGGATTTTGCTTTAGCGACACCAGCAGCAACAGTACCTACACCAACCTCAGCTACTAACTTAACTGAAATTCTCGCATACCTATTAGCATTTTTTAAATCATGAATTAACTGAGCTAGATCTTCAATAGAGTAAATATCATGATGAGGTGGAGGGCTGATTAGTGGTACACCAGGGGTAGAATTTCTAACATCAGCAATCCATGGATATACCTTATGGCCAGGTAATTGTCCGCCTTCACCGGGCTTAGCTCCCTGAGCCATTTTTATTTGAATTTCATCAGAATTCACCAAATATTCACTCGTCACACCAAATCTACCAGAAGCAACTTGTTTAATTGCACTACGGCGCAAATCTCCATTTTCATCAGGAGTAAAACGCCTTCTGTCTTCGCCACCTTCACCTGTATTACTTTTCCCACCTATACGATTCATTGCGATAGCAAGTGTTTCATGAGCTTCAGCGCTAATAGAACCATAAGACATAGCGCCAGTCTTAAAGCGCTTATAGATCTCCTCAGCTGATTCAACTTCGTCTAATGGTATAGGAGTAACGTTAGTTTTTAATTCAAACAAACCACGTAACGTTGACATATTTGTACTCTGCTCATCTACCATTTTTGTGTATTCTCGAAAAATATCTTCACGGTCAGATTTAGTAGCATGTTGCAGTTTAAAAACCGTGTCAGGGTTGAATAAATGAAATTCGCCATCTCTTCTCCATTGATATTGACCACCCCACTCAAGAAAATTTATTCCACCTTCACGTTGTGGGAATGCTGTCCTATGTCGTAAGAGTGTCTCTTCACCGACTTTTTCAATACCAACTCCACCAATTCTAGATGCTGTTTTAGTAAAGTATTTTTCAACAAATTGAGAACCCAGACCAATGGCTTCAAAGATCTGAGCCCCCCTATAAGCCTGGACTGTAGAGATGCCCATCTTTGACATTACTTTAACTACACCTTTTTTCACTGCTTTAAGGTAATGTTCTTTAGCATCTTCTTCAGTAATTTCAGAACTTACATACCCTTCATCATGCAAACGTGAAATAGAGTCAATAGCCAAATAAGGATTGACTGCGTTCGCGCCATATCCTAATAACAATGCAAAATGATGGACTTCACGAGCTTCTGCTGTTTCGATTACAATCCCAACTTTGGTGCGTTTTTTCTCTCTGACTAAATAGTGATGTAAGCCTGCAACAGCTAGAAGAGAAGGAATAGGTGCAAAATCTCGACTTGTTTTTCTATCGGAAAGCACTAATATGCTTGCACCGCTTTCTATAGCCTTCTCAGCTGCGGAGAACACCTTTTCCATACCCGCAGTTAAGTTATCCCCTCCACCAGTTGCATCGAAAAGTATCGGAATTTCAGTAGTTTTAAATCGCTGATCGGTATTCAAATGAATAATTTTTTGCATTTGGTAATTACTTAAAATAGGACTAGATAGCTTTACCAAGTCAATTTCTGGGAAATTTTGATCAAGTAAATTTCCTTCAGGGCCAAGTAATGTATCAACAGCAGTCACTAATTCTTCACGTATAGCATCAAGTGGTGGGTTAGTAACTTGAGCAAATAATTGCTGAAAATAGTTGAATAAAAGCTGAGACTGATTAGACAATACTGCTAATGGAGTATCTGTACCCATAGAGCCAATCGACTCTTCACTATTAGTCATCATCGGCCCGAGGATATATTTTAAGTCTTCAACCGTATATCCAAATGCTAACTGTAAAGTCTCAATGGAGAGGCCTTTAGGAGAAGGGCCTGTTTCAGAGATATCATCTGAAAAATTATCAATATGATGTAAATGATTATCATTCCATTCACCAAATGGTTTTGAGGAGGCTAAATCTAATTTTAGTTCTTCATCGTCTATAATTCTTTCTTCTTCGAGGCTAACTAAAAACATCTTTCCAGGTTGTAAACGACCTTTTCGCAACACACGTTCTGGCTCAAAAGGTAAAGCTCCTACTTCAGAGGCCATCAATACTAAATCATCTTTGGTCACAACATAACGAGAAGGTCGCAGACCATTACGATCAAGAACTGCGCCTATAGTTTTGCCATCTGTAAATGCCACAGATGCGGGTCCATCCCATGGTTCCATAACTGTTGAATGATATTCATAAAAATCAACTTTTTCTTTAGGCATTGATTCATGACCATTCCAAGCTTCAGGAATAAGCATCATCATCGCATTCGCTAAAGACCATCCAGATTGAACAAGCAATTCAAGTGCATTATCAAGAATCGCAGTATCACTGCCTTCTTCATCAATAACTGGAATAATTTTAGAAATATCTTCAAAAAATGGAGACTCAAACAATGCCTCTCTAGCTTTCATCCAGTTAGAATTACCACGAACAGTATTGATTTCTCCATTGTGAGAAATCATTCTATATGGATGTGCGAGTTTCCAACTTGGAAAGGTGTTTGTACTAAAACGTGAATGAAACATAGCAAGGGAACTAATTAACCGTTCATCACCTAAATCAGGGAAATAATCACCAAGCTGAATAGGAGTCAACATCCCTTTATAAATCAAGGTTCTAGAAGAAAGACTAGGAAAATAACAAAGATCGCTATCTATTTCTAGATTAGTAATTTCTTTTTCAAATACTTTTCGTAAAACATAAAGTTTTCTTTCGAACTCATCCTGTGATTGTAATTTTGCACTACTTGACACAAATGCTTGAATTTGCGAAGGTTCTGCAGCTAACGCTGTAGCACCAATATCAGCACCTTGAGCATTTGTAGGAACTAAGCGCCATCCCAAGACATTCATATTTTCTTGGACTGCTACTTGAGAAAAAAGTTCTTGAATTTGCTTATATGACTTTTCATCTTTAGGCAAAAATAAATTCCCAACTCCATACTCGCCTGCAGGAGGAAGATCAATATCCAATGCCTTACATTCATCTTGAAAAAATTGATCAGGAACTTGAATCAATATACCAGCACCATCACCAGTATTTTCTTCACAACCACATGCCCCTCTATGGTCTAGGTTTCTCAATGCGAGAAGTGCATTTTGTATTAAATCATGTGTTTTTTTACCTTTTATATGTGCTAAAAAACCAACACCACAAGCATCATGTTCATATTCAGAACAGTAAAGTCCTTGTGTTCCAGAATTCTTCAGATCAACCATACAAGCCCTCAAAAGCACTTTTTTTTAACAAAAAATATATTTTCTTGAACTGAAAAAGATAACACATGATCGATAATTGGTGCATTATTTTGCGCTATTAATCACAAAGTGGTGAGTTTATATGAATGAATCACAAAAAATTCTGTGGTCTAAATAGATATTTCACCCAAGATCTACTGGTGGTCGAAAGTTACTAACGATCTCATTCTGCAAAAGATCTTCAATTTCAGATTGATTCAGTTTCAAAAATTCTTTCAAAATATCTTCCGTATCTTGTCCCATGTCTGGGGAGGTACCTTTTATTCCGCCAGGGGTCCTAGATAACTTAATCGGAGTATTAGTCAAAGGTATATTGCCTATAGTGTGATGCGGAACATCAATAAACATATTTCGACTCTTTACCTGGTCCATTTTTGTAACAGTGGGAATATCGTTTAAAGGGCCACAAGGAATACCAAATTTACTCAGTGCACTCACCCAATCTTGAGTATTTTTTGTCAAAAAAGCTTTCGAAAGAAGAGGTTCCAGTACACCATGGTTCCTTGAACGAGCTTGTGCTGTAGAAAATCTTTCATCGTCTATAAGTTCAGGTACGTCAAGTTCAGCGCATAACAAAGCCCACTGATTAGGTACTCCCCAAGCAAGAGCCAATACTAAATATCCATCCAGAGTTGCGAATGCTTGAAAAGGAACTGCTGTTGGATGTCTTGTACCTAATTTTTCAGGAATTTCTCCAGTAACGTGGTAGCGCATATAGGCATTTTCTAAAATTGCTATTTGGCTATCTAACATAGAAATATCTATCAATTGCCCTTTCCCAGATCTTTCTCGCTCATGCACAGCAGATAAAATGCCAATAGCACAATATAATCCTGCTGTAACATCTGCGAGAGATAATCCAGGGCGTACTGGAGTTCCACCATGTTCGCCGGTTATGGACATTACGCCGCCTGCACCTTGCACAATAACATCAAGAGCAGGAAGTTCACTCATTACTCCAGTTTGTCCATATCCTGAAATGGCAGCATAAATCAAACGATCATTAATTTCTGACAGATCGCTATAACCCAACCCCAGTTTTGACATCACGCCAGGGGTAAAATTTTCTACTAATACATCTACTTCTTTTACTAATTCCTTAAAAATATCTTTCCCAGAATCTAATTTCAAATTCACAGATATTGAACGTTTACCTCTGTTCACAGAGAAAAAATATCCGGATTCACCATCCACTAGAGGGCCTGTAGTCCGTGATACATCACCGTAAGGTGGTCTTTCAACTTTAATAACATCAGCACCTAAATCAGACAGGGTCATTGTCGCAAAAGGACCAGATAAAACCCACGTCAAATCAAGAACTTTTAAGTCCTTAAGAGGACCTTCTGTTGGAAGACTCGGCATACCTCACCTCGATAATTATTCATATGCATATTTTTTTATCATTGGATAGTACAGCACGATTTCTAATTGCAACATACACGCCACTAACAATAATTAAAGCACCTAACACTTCAAAGAATGTCGGAATTTCATCAAGCAAAACTACTGCAAGTAAAGACGCCCCAATTGGTTCACAAACAATTGCAATCCCGACTATTGCCGCAGGGAATACGCCTAATGTCCAATTAATAGTCGTATGACCGATCAATTGAGGGAGTACGACAATTCCAATCAATGCCCAATATGAACTAGGAGAAACCGTAACAAATTGAACATCAGAAAATATAAACACAAAACTTATAAATAATGTGGCCAAACCATACACAATGGCACTATAACCAAAAGTTGAGAATTGTTTACGCATAGCTCTGCTAATAACTAAAAATATACTGAAAAATATACCTCCCATAAGGGCGAGAAAATTGCCCAGTAATGAGTTATGCAAACTAGTATCCATACCAGTCATAATTAATGTTCCAAAGACTGCAATCACAGTTCCAAAAACTAGGCTTCTACCAAATGGCTCTTTTAGAAAAAAATATGCACCGAAGCCAACAAATATTGGATGCAGTGTTACCAATACGACAGATATTATAATCGAAGTATGCTTCAAAGATTCAGTCCAAAACCAAAAATGAGCACCTAGCGATATCCCAGCTAGTACAAGAAGGAAATTGGTACTTCGAGTAAAACTATAATTATTTTCCTCTTTTCGATGCCAAGACAAAAAAAACATAATCAAAAAAGCAAATCCTAGCCTTACAAATACTATAACCAATACAGGGATAGGAAATGCTAGTCGTATTAACGGACCACTCCAAGAAATTGCAAAAATACTCAATCCAAGTAAAAGCCAGTCATTATGTGTTGGATTCTTTATCAATTTCGTATTCCCATCTAGTAAAATTACAGATAGTCTTATTTTATAAGAAATGCAATTTGAGAATAGCTGATTATAAACACACTAGAAGGCGGCATAATATGAGTGACTCAAGCAATTCAGCAATAAATTGGGATAAATTAACCGAAGAGGCTA
Organism: Chloroflexota bacterium; assembly: GCA_002716405.1. Lineage (GTDB taxonomy): Bacteria > Chloroflexota > Dehalococcoidia > UBA2979 > UBA2979 > UBA6955. Next base: position 173,998 of record PBBA01000006.1, read on the forward strand.
CGAATTTGCTCTCTGATTACCTTCGTGTTGATACAATCAACCCTCCTGGTAATGAAACCAGAGCTGCCAAATGGTTTGGAAAAATCCTAGACACTGAAGGTATCGAATATGAAATGTACGGACCTACTGAAAGTAGACAATCGCTAGTAGCTAAACTCGATGGAGATGGATCGCGTGGAGATGGTCTAATTCTACTTAACCACACAGATGTGGTTCCATTTGAACGTGAACATTGGACAAAAGAACCAATGGGAGGTGAGGTAAGTAATGGATTTATCTGGGGTCGTGGTGCTATAGACATGAAAGGAATGGGGATAATTGAATTAATTACATTCCTATTACATAAGCGTCATAACCTACCTTTAAAAAGAGATTTGATTTTTATGGCAATAGCGGACGAAGAAGCTGGATCGAGTTTCGGAGTAGAGTATTTCGACCGTGAACATCCAGAATTGTTAGAATGTGCCTATGTGATTAATGAAGGTGGCTGCGGTACTTCGGAAATATTAGGACATGATCGTCCTACATTTAATATCGGTGTCTCAGAAAAAGGTCCTTTTTGGGTAACACTAAAAACTATAGGTACCCCAGGACATGGTTCAGTACCTACGACGGATAATGCTGCTGTAAAATTAGTCAGTGCTCTTGAAAAAATTTCAAATTGGAACAGGCCTATAATACAAACACCTGAAGTGGTCGAATATTTTCAACAACTACATGATCACGGAATTCTTGAAGAACCACCTTCACCTGAATATTTAGAAAAACTAGCTGAAGGCAATCCTAGGTTAAAGTCACTTCAAACCAATTCGATATCATTAACAACAGTTAATGCCGGTGTAAAAATGAATGTCATTCCTGCAAGTGCTTCAGCAACTTTAGATTGCCGATTAGTACCAGGATATGACCGTGAAAAATTCATGACCGAATTAGAGGAGATCATTAATGATCCAGATGTAGAGATTACACGAGAATTTGAATCATCAACACCACCATCGAGGATGGATACTGAACTATATGAAATAATGGTAGCCGCTGCTAAAGAAGCTGTTGAAGATTCAATAGTTCTCCCAAGTGTCTCAACTGGTTTTACTGATTCAAGAGTTTTTCGAAGACGAGGAACTCCTGCTTATGGATTTGTACCTTTTCTCTTAGGTGACCAAGAAGTAGGTCGAGGTCATGGTAATGACGAATGTGTTTCAATAGAAAATATTAAACTAGGAATGCAAGTTCTTCACAAAACTGTCCGGAATATTTGTGGCTAACAAAATGTGTAACTAGGTTTCTATCAATTCTTCTAAAAGCAAGCGTAACCGTGACTCACTCTGGAATCCAAATGTTTGATCACTTGCATCTTTTGGATCTTGATTAGCGCCAATAACTGCAAAAGCAGGGTGACCCGCAATTGACATTACAGAAGCAAGTTCTCTTTGTTCGGTGATCATATAATCTAGTATGACAAAATTAATTCTATCTTGATATTCTATTCTTAGACTGTGAACCACAGGTCTCACTCTTGCACAAGACATTCACCAAATTGAATCAACGAAAACAACGGTAGGTTTCCCATTTCGAGGTATATATGCTCCTGTATTATCAACATAATCCTTCGGAATCTCATAAGTAGCGCTAACAATTACAGTAGGCAGAGCATCTTCCCCAACTGAAATATCTCCAGACTCATTCAATTTAGCATTAGTCCCATTTTCTGGACCTGAGCAGGATAAAAATAAAAAAGTAAACCCTAAAGAAAAAATGAATAACCATTTAAACTTGCTCAATATAATGTCTAAATATTTCATGTTTATAGAATACACAGGATTATATTATCGCAATTCATAAATATAATTAAGGTTTGAGATAATTAGTCGAGTAAATGTTTCGCTAAATCCAAACCGCCAGGTGCTTCTGGATCATCCTTAAAATCAACCAAGTGCGTATAAACTTCTGCAGCTGCTTGATGGAATCCAGGAGGTAAATCGTTGGCTTCGAAGGTCTTTGCCATCTCTAACATCTCGCCTACAAATCTCCAAGCTTTCGCTGCCACAACGGGCAAATTAGTTTCCGTTCTTTCAAGTAACGCTTGTTGAGAAAGTTTCCATTCATCGATTAAAACGGTATCAACACCTTCAGAAATTGCTAAAGCCAAAACATTAGTCAATAACGCACTACTACCTTTTGTCCAGGCAGAGTAGGCCATCTTAAGTGCCGACGCAGCACCAATATCTGCACCATCAATACAAACGACTCCAAGATCACCTTTATCCATAAATTGGGAAACATAATTAGCTGAATTTCCGGCTAGGTATAATCGTGTAGATCCTGGCTTGCGCGCAGGACCTCCAATAATTCCTCCGTCAACATAAGTTGCATTATTATAATCAACAATACCTGAAATATGACGACTGGTATCAGGAGCAATTGCATTCGCATCAACATAAATACCGCGAAACCCAAGATTAAACACTTCTTCCGCCACTTCAATTGCATTCTCAGGGGGACAAATAGACAAAATGATTTTACTTTGATTAACAATCGCATTTAACCATCCGACATCTTCTAAATCATCTTGTTCTGCACGTTTTCTGGATGACTCACTTCTTCCTTCAGATGCCCAAATAACTCGAGCTCCTGAAGCACGAGTAGCAGCACCTATAGAAGATCCCATTGAGCCTGGATGTAATAATCCTATAGTGGTCATACCATCATCATTCATAATTTTTTCCCCTACTGAGATTGAAAAGTACTATAAAGGTTACTGATATTCATAGTTTTTCTCTCAGCCTCTGGCCATTTGGCCCAATCACCTATATCAATAGCTTTATCAGCCTCTTCTTCAGACATCCCATTTTTAAAACATTCTTGTACTTCTTTTACCATGAATTGCATGAATTCTTGCATATCTTGCAATTCTCTTTTACCACCTGTTGGGCCATGGCCAGGAATAATTAGATCAACATCCATATCATCAATTATTTCACAAATTTTAACCCAATTCGGCATATTACCTCTGCAAAGAGGCATAGCATAAAAAAAAGCAAGATCACCAGTAAATAATATTTTTGATTCGGGAAAATAAACTAAAGTATCCCCTAATGTATGTGCTGGGCCATAATGCAACAGTTCAACTTCAGTACTACCATACATTAAAGACATTTTTTCACTATAAGTGGTAGTTGGTAAAACAATATCCACATTTTCTAGCTCATTCCACCAAGCATCTTGAATCCATCCGGGCTTATCACCACGACCATTAATTGCTTTTAGCGATTTTGCTTGCAACATCTCATCACGGCAATTTTCATGTGCAATAATCTCAGCACCTTCAATAAATTGATTACCATTTGTATGATCAGGATGAGAATGAGTATTGATAAGATGACTAAAAGGTGCGTTACTTATATCACGCATAGATCGAACAAACTCATGAGCCATGCTAGGCGCCATCAATGCATCAATTACCATTAAACTACTATCACTTACTAAAAACCCTGCATTACTGATCCCCCAACCACCATTCCATTGCAAATAAGCAAACAAATTATTGCCAACTTCAACAGGACCAGTTTCAAATCTTGGCATAGGACGGTACGTAGTCATCTCTATCCTTTTTCAGAAATTCACAAAACAAAAATAATACTACGTAGTACTAGTCAGCCATCCAAATTTCTGTGGTTTACGTTTAGCATCAGCTGCTATCGGCACATTAATTAGTGAAGGCCCTCCAAGTTTGAATGCATCAGCTAAAGCTGCATTCAATTCATCAATAGTTTCTGCTTGGTACCCTTTTCCGCCTAATCCTTCCATCATAAGGTCATATCGCGCACCTGGGCTCATCGCACCTGGTGGAACTGTACCACTATCAATCTGCTCTTGAGTATGGCCGCCAATACCACCATTGTTAAAAACTACCCAAGTGATAGGAAGATTATATCTGACAGCAACTTCACATTCAGTACCAGCAAAACCAAAGGCACCATCTCCTTGCAAACACAGCACACAGCGATTAGGGTATTCAACCTGTGCTGCGACAGCAAAGCCATGTCCAAGTCCCATTGATCCAAACGAACCAGCGTCTAATCGAGTCCTTGCCTCATAATTATTTAATACTGTTCGACTAATATCCATTGTCGATGCACCTTCAGCAACAATTATCGCATCACGTTCTAAAGCATCATCAATTGATTTGAGAGCTGGATAATATTGCAAAGGAGTAGAGTGATCGTCATACATTGATTGAATAGCTTCAGCGTTTTGACGTGCTTCAGCACGAACGGACTGTAACCACTCTGAATCTTGAGGAAATTGCCATGGATCTTGCTCAAGTACATCAAGCATTTGTCCAAGAGTTTGCTTAGCATCACCAATAAGTGCAACTTCAGTATCAACATTAACACCAATCTCTTCAGGATTAAAATCCAGTTGAACAACCCGGACATCAGGACGGAATCGTGGAGGTAACCCAAAATGCAACATCCAATTTAAACGAGCTCCGGCGAGGAAAATTAAATCGGTATTTGATAATACAAACGATCGTGCAGCAGCCGATGCCAATTCATGATCGTCAGGAATTATTCCTTTAGCCATCGGCATGGCTAAATATGGAATACCTGTTTTTTCAACAAATTGTCGCATCTCAACTTCAGCTCTCGATGCAGCAATCCCTTTCCCAAAGATAACTAGTGGTTGTTCCGCAGTTTTGATCGCTTCTATGGCCGCACGAACATCATTAGGATCAGACATTAATCGTGGTGGATCAGGTACCTTTTCCACCCACTGAACATCAGATTCTTCTACTTCAGCAGAAATAATATCACCGGGCAAATCCAGATACGAAGGTCCAGGAACACCCATTAGTGATTTCTTAACTGCTTCAGCAATGTAAATGGGAAGTCTTTCAACTTTCTCTACCCTCTTTGCATATTTAGCATAAGGAGCCATGGCGGCAACTTGTTCAGCTTCCTGAAAAAATCCCATATCAACACCGTTAGCTTCGCCAGCACCACCTAAGAGTAGTAATGGCCATCGATTAGACCAAGCATTTGCAAATGCACCAACAGCATTTAATGCACCAGGGCCAGAAACTACAAGGGCAGCTCCGATGCGACCACTCAAATAAGAGCTAGCTTGCGCTGCATAAGTTGCAGGCATCTCATGGCGCATCCCAATATAGTTAATACCTTCATGTTGTGCTGAATTAGCAATAACATTTACTGGAATACCTACCACTCCGTACATGTTTTCTACACCCTGAGTTTTGAGTGCTTTTGCGATTATTTGATGTCCACTTATCTTAGCCAAGATATCCCCCTTATTGTTTAGAGATTTTTCAACAATTCACATTTAAATTTAGTCTATACGTCTCAGATTAGGGGATCTTATGCCCCAACAAAAGAATATTAATCAATTAATTCAAAAAACGGTAATGTTATTTGATCATCCATTTTTATAAATACAACTCGTACCCTCATTCCAATCTTAATTTCTGAGGGACTTATGTTCAGAATGTTGCTAATTAAATGCGGGCCTTCATCCAATTCAATTATCACTGTTGCAAGCGGAGTACGCCCTATAAAGGCGGAGTTCGTTGGCTGATGTGTTACTACGTAACTATAAACTTCACCATTACCACTCATTAATTCCCAAGTATGATCAAAATATTGACATACAGAACACATTGGATTTGGCGGATAACGCAAAGTAGCACATTCAGCACATTTTTGTACTCGCAATTCATTTTTTGATAATGATTCCCAAAATAAAGAATATTCAACTGCAATTACGGGCATTAAGAGTGGTTCGGGAATCATAATATCTTTTTGTTCATCCATAGATATCTGGCTCCAATACTACAGCACCTGTACCAATACCTGTATCAACAAAAGAAAAATTTACATCCTGTACTTGAGATGTTGATGTTCCTCTAATTTGACGAACCCCTTCTAATAACTGGTTCATACCTTGCATATATGCCTCTGATAAATGACCACCAGAAGTATTCACTGGCAAGGCACCACCATCCCAACTTATTTGACCTGATTCGACAAAATCACCACCTTCACCACGTTCAACAAACCCATAATCTTCTAGGGCAAAAATAACAAATGGAGAAAAATGGTCATATATTTGAGCTACACTTACCTCAGACGGAGTAATTTGAGCTCGAGACCATAAAAGCGGTGCAATAAATTTTGCAGCAGTGTCGGTATAATCACGAGAAGATGCATATGCATGCTGAGCTGTTGCTCTCACTACTGCAGGTGGTTTACGCAGTGATTTTGCTCTATCTAAAGATGTCAAAATTATTGCCCCACCACCATCAGTCTCCAAACAACAATCAAATAGTCTAAACGGTTCAACAACAAAACGAGAATTCTGGTGATCTTCAATTGTTAAGGAACGATCAAAAAATGTAGCTCGAGGATTACGATTAGCATGAAAGCGCTCTGTAACAGAGACCATCCCAAAATGGCGACTCGTGACTCCCGTTTCGTACATCCGACGTTGTGTCATCATTGCTAAACCATGCTGAGGCGTTAATAACCCAAAAGGTTCAGAAAATGCACCTAGTCCTTGACCTTGCCTCCCAGTTACCACACCGCTACCATATCTTCTTCCTGATCGACCGTTAACACCTCGATATATAACAATTATCTCTGCCAAATTTGAACGAATTGCAGCACATGCACTTGCAACAAGAGCTGCACCGACATTACCTGCTTGGCTAATATCACCAAACCAATTAAGACTTTTAATGCCTAAGTTCTCTGCAACAAGTGCTTCATTGGAGGTATCTACTGACCATCGCATTAATCCATCTATTTCATGAGGTTCAATACCAGCATCATCTAGTGCCGCCATAATAGCTTCCAAAGTTAACACTAACTCTGAACGGCCAGATTCCCTTGAGTATTCGGTCTCACCAATTCCGACAATTGCTACCTTACTTTTATCATCCATGCTTGCATCGTAATCATTAATGTTAAACAATGCGAGTAAACATTCGAGATTTGCCATCTTAATTCAAACAAGAGGTAGTTATGGAAGAGAACACATCAGATAATTCTAAAGGTGCATTATCAGGGATTCGGATTCTGGATTTTACACGTTATCAACAAGGCCCCTTCGCAACCATGCTATTAGCTGAGATGGGTGCGGAGGTTATAAAAATTGAAGAGCCTGGTGGAGAGCCAGGTCGAGCAAACGGCCGTGACGAGCAAGGTTTTTCTGCTTACTTTGAGGGCTACAACAGAAGTAAAAGAAGTGTCACTCTCAATTTACGAAAAAAAGAGGCGATAGAAATCGTTAAGCGTTTAGTTCCATCAGTTGATGTAGTTGTAGAAAACTTCAGACCAGGTGCTATGGAAAAATGGGGACTTGGATACGATGATTTAAGAAAAATTCGAAATGACATCATTGTCGCATCTGGTTCTTCATGGGGTCGAGTAGGTCCATGGGCTAACCGACCAGGATACGATCATGTTGGACAAGCTTTGAGTGGTGTTATGTATGAACAAGGAGATGGACCAAGTGGTGAACCGCATGCACTAATTGGTGGTTTTTCGGACCAAGTCGGTGCCATTCTCCTAGCATTAGGTGTAAGTTCAGCTATAGTAGCGAGAGAACGCCAAGGAGTCGGCCAACATATAGATGTCTCGTTAATTGCAGGAATGACAGCAATGCAATCGATGCAATTTACCAGATTTTTAAGAACTGCATTTCAAAGTGGTTTTGAGCGTCGTCGAGCTGCAACGTATACCAATTATGAATGTGCTGATGGAAAACACATAGCAATCGCAGCTAATACACAACGTTTTTGGGAGAGAATGTGTAATGCAGTAAATCACCCTGAACTTCAGGAGGATGAAAGATTTTCAGATCCATTCGGCAGGGCCGCAAATAAAGATGAACTTGTGGTAATCCTAGGAAATATTTTTAAAGAACGCCCAATGCAAGATTGGCTAAACCCTTTAGCTGAGGCTGATGTACCCCATGCACCGGTATTAGATTATGCTGGAGTCGTAGAACACGAACAATTTTGGGAAAATGGCTATTTTCAGGAAATTGAGCACGCACAATTAGGAAAAATGAGAGTCCCAGGACCACCAATAAAAATGAGTGTCACACCAACAAAAATTATTGGTGGTGGCCCTGAGCTAGGAATGCACACTGAAGAATATTTACTAGAAATCGGTTACAACTGGGAAGAAATTATTAAATTACGTGATGCAGGTGCTATTTAATGGCTAATACTAAAATTGATGCCATCGTATTTGATCTTGGTGGCGTACTTATAGAGATGGTATCAGGGTGGGAACATGCACATAGACTTGCGAATTTAAGAGAAATCTCAATTAACTCACTACCAGCAAATTTTCATCAGAAAAGAAAATTACTTGCTGATGATCATCAACGTGGGGCAATCGATCTTAGAACATGGAGTAGCGAAATCAGTAATGCCTCCGAATCAATTTATACTCCTGAAAATGCCGTGGATATTCTAAAAACATGGATAATTAAAGAATTCGAAGGTGTTGAAAAAATTATAGAACACCTGAAATCAATTGGTATCCCTACAATGGGATTTTCGAACACAAACACCTTCCATTGGGACTTATTAGGAATTAAAGATAATAATTTTTCCTCGTTCCCCGTACTGGAACTACTTGATGAAATTCATGGCAGTCACCAAATTAAACAAATTAAACCTAATTACGAATCCTTTCAAGCTTTTGAAGAAATTACAAATTTATCAAAAAAGAAAATTTTGTTTTTTGATAATGAGATAGAGAATATTGCATCAGCAAGACAGTACGGATGGTACGCAAGACACATCCATGTCAATAAGGAGCCCGCGGATCAAATTAAAGCTAGCCTAATTCAACATCGAATCTTGTCTAGGGCCTAGTACCTCTAAATTTTGGACCAACTACAATCGGTAAAGATTTGTATGCTAGTTCAATCCATTCACACAACAAAGGACGTGTATCACGAGGATCAATTATATCCTCAATGTTAAATGATTCAGCTGTACGAAATGGTGATCTCAACTCGTTTAAACGTGTTTCGATTTCTTCTCGACGCCTTTCTGGATCTTCTGCTTCTTCTATTTCTCGACGATATGCGGCCATAACACCACCTTCAATCGGTAAAGAACCCCAATCACCTGAAGGCCAAGCAACTCTGTAATTCCATCGAGAATGGTTTTGATGACCTGCACCAGCCACACCAAAGGCTCTCCTAATAACAACAGAAGCCCAAGGAATGACAGCTTGATTAACAGCAGCCAGTGCACGAACACCTCTTCTTGCAACTCCAGAATTTTCTGCAGCCGTACCTAACATAAAACCTGGCTGATCTACAAAATTAATTACTGGTAAATTAAATGTATCGAACAAATCTATAAAACGAGCAAATTTGTCTGATGCTGGACCATCCATGGAACCACCCAGCTTCCTAGGATCATTAGCTATAACACCTACGGAAAAACCACCCAATCGTGCAAGGCCAACTACCAACGAAGGACCAAAGTGTGGTGCTATTTCAAAAAAACTATCTCGATCCAGAATGTGGCCTAATAAAGCTCGAATATCATGAGGTTTCCTTCTATCCTTGGGTATTACAGAAAGTAAATCATCATCACGCCTATCGGTAGGGTCTGTTGATTCAATTATAGGTGGTACTTCCCAGGAATTAGACGGAAGATATGATAAGAATTTTCTGATTAGTTCAAAGGCTTCTTCTTCGGTATCGACTTCATTGTCTACTACTCCACTTCCGTGTGCATGAATTGCCGATCCTCCTAATTCTTCTTTATCGATCGGTTGTCCGAAAGCTCGTTCTACTACAGGAGGACCAGCAATGAAAACTTGGGAATTACCTTTTATCATTATAGAAAAATGACTCGCAGCAACACGAGCAGCTCCTATACCAGCAATCGATCCCATTGCGGTTGCGACCATTGGAATTTCTGACATAGCTTCTACTATCACATCCCAATTAGTGTTACCAGGAATATACGTCCTACCGATATCTTCAATAGTTTTTACTGAACCTCCGCCGCCTGTCCCATCCACCATACGTACTACTGGAATGCGAAGTTCTCGAGCCATTTTTTCAGCATGACCAGCTTTACCGCCTACAGCGCCATCTGCAGCTCCCCCACGGACCGTAAAGTCATCACCGCCAACTACCGCAGGGCGCCCATCTAATTTTGCAACTCCCATAACATAATTTGATGGAATAAAATCTTTGAGCTCTGAATTTTCATAATGAGCTTTACCAGCCAACACTCCTCTTTCACGGAAACTCCCACTATCAACTAATAAGGCGATACGCTCTCGAACAGTAAGGTGTCCTCTGTCATGGTGCCGTTTTACACGATCTTCAGTTCCCATACGATAAGCAAGTTCACGCCTTTTTTCTAATTCATTTATTTCTGGTTCCCATACCATAATTAGTCTCCACCTAATTCAAATAATGCCGTACATTACCTGATGCAACTATGTTGATAAACGTAACAAAAGTTGACCATTATCGACATATTCATCCACTGAGACAATAATTTCTTCCACAGAACCAGAGGTAGGTGCAACAATTGGAGTTAGCATTTTCATAGACTCGAGAGTAAGTAATTCTTGATTGCTTTCTACTGCATCACCTACATTTACATGTATTTCGGCTACTCTTCCTGGCCATTCAGCTAATACATCAGTCATGCAATCTCCTTCGCTAATAGTTTTGATCATAGATACTCTACCATTCAGAGGCACACACATGTAACCTGCAAAAATGGAAACAACACAAAGCCCTAGTATGAATCAATCAGAACTCGTAAAGGTAGCTGAACTTCTATCGAGATCTAAAAATACTGTTGTGCTAGCTGGTGCGGGAATGTCAAAGGAATCTGGGATACCAACTTTCCGTGGTAAAGGAGGATTGTGGACCATTAATGGTGAGCCACCTTTAAATCAGTATGAAATATTTTTAGATGACCCGAAGAAATGGTGGTCTGAAAAATTTACTCCTAACAACAAAGAGGACTCATTTGCTACAGCGTTAGATCAATCTAAGCCAAATGATGGTCATAATGCGTTAGTTCAATTAGAACGATTAGGAATTATTTCTCATCTGATTACACAAAATGTAGATGATCTTCATCGTCAAGCAGGGCAAATCTCTATTACAGAAATCCATGGCAATCGCTATTGGATTAGATGCATAGCTTGTAATTCTAGATGGCCGAAAAATTCCATATCCATCCAGAAAGATTTACTTCCTCCAAGGTGTGAAATATGTAATGGAATTCTTAAGAGTGATACAGTAATGTTTGGTGAGCCAATTCCCCCAAATTTACTACAAGATTGTCACGATGCTACCCGAAAAGCTGACCTTTTTTTGACTATTGGCACCTCAGCCATTGTTTACCCTGCAGGACAATTCCCTATTATGGCTTTAGAGAAGGGCATACCATTAATCGAGATTAATCCAGAAACAACACCATTAAGTGAATTTACAAAAATTAATTTGAGAGGTCCATCAGGTCAAATATTACCTGAACTTATAAAGTTAATTTCTGAAAATCAGGTATGAAAGGGATCAATTGTTAGGTATTTTACTTGGAATAGACACTGGATTAATTCAACTCATTCCCGGAGAAGACCCAGTTCAGGTCATTGAAGGGCCTTGCTTTGAAATAATTGATTACCAAAATCAAATAGCAATTGGTGCTGCAAAAGAGGCAGGTGTATGGGTGTATAAAAACGAATCCTGGTCACAATGCTGGGAAGGAAATCCTAGTTCTGCACGCATCGGACCAGATGGAACTCTTTGGGTAGGAACTTTCGATACCCGATTATATTTTTCCAATGATCAAGGCAATACTTGGAACGAAATGAGTGGACTACAAAATGTTATAAAGCACCGCCAAATTAGTACTCCACCTAACCATAAAATGCCTTACATAACAGGTGTCATTTTCCCAAAACAAGGAGAAATTATAGGTATAGCAGGTGGAGGTGCTTGGCACACACGTGATAAAGGAGAAAATTGGTTACAAAGATCAGACGGTTTGGACAAAATATTATATAAAATACAAGAGCATCCGGAAAATTCAGACATTTTATTTGCCAGTACTGAGTCTGGCTTTTACAAATCTGATGACAGTGGCTTCAGCTGGATGCACCCAAATATGGGTATTGGAGAACGTTCTTGTACAGATTTTGAAGTGTTCCCCAGCAAACCTGATGCATTATTATTAGTTAATCAAGAACAAACCGACGAAAATTTCTACTCTATCTACCGATCACCTAACGGAGGAGTTACGTGGACAAAAATTAACTTAGGAAACAATAATATTTGGGAAAGGAGACCTGTAATTACACGACTCTGGAATACATCAGATACAGGTTTTGCTTCTGTAGATGGCAATATTTGGGCTTCGCATGATAGTGGCAAAAATTGGATATCACTTGCGACTGGATTACCGAAAACTTATGCAATTACGGCGGCACTTTAAAAAAACATTCAACGGAGTAGGTTTTTATGGAAGTAATAAATGAATTTATTGTTAGAGGAATTGTTGTTGGAGTTTTTCAAGAAAACTGTTGGGTCATAGGTAATAGAAATACAAGAGAAGCCATCTGCATCGATCCAGGTGATGAACCAGATGAAATACTGGCATTAAGTCGTGATATGGGAGTGACTATTAAACGTATAGCCAATTCACATGCACATCTTGATCACGTCTTAGGCGTACGTGGCGTGCAGAATGAAACTGGAGCAGATTTTTTACTTCATAATCATGATCTAGAAATATTAAAAAATGGCTGGAGAAATTCAGCACAACGATTTGGAGTAGATCCTGATGAACCTATTCCAAATCCTTCATATTTCCTTCAAGATGGAGATAACCTTGAAGTTGAGGGAGTGAATTTACAGGTTATCACTACGCCTGGACATACACCGGGTAGCGTAAGTTTTTATTCCGATCAAGGTTTCCTATTCAGTGGTGATACTTTATTTAGAGGATCAATTGGACGAACCGATTTACCTGGAGGTGATTACGATCAAGAAATGAAAAGTATTTGCGAAAAATTATTTCAATTACCAGACGAAACTAATGTCTTACCAGGACATATGTCTGAAACCACTATAGGTTTTGAACGTCAAAATAATCCCTTCGTACAAAATTGGTCAAAATCACTAGAATAAATTTCACTTAGTTACTTTTCTGTAGCTAATTTAGCATCACACTACCATGCAGGTAAATCTAAAGATTGAGTACGAACTACATCACAAATTTTTTGATACAAATCTCGATCATAATTATGAAAAGTAAGTATCTAAAAATATTTTCAGCAATTTATGAAATATTTAATTACAAAATTTGAAAAAAACACTACCCAAAAAGCACAAAAAGGATGTAATATTTAATTATTGGGCGGGGTTAAGGCAGATAAAAGTGCGACAATCTCCCCGTGTCTTTGCGCTATCTATTTCAATTACTATTTTTTCGTTACTTTTTTCACCGCTTCAAGTTAATGCAGGAATGTTATTACAGGATCAAAATTCAAATCAAACAATTGGTGCTGTAAAACCAATACCATTAACTCCTGGTAAGCAAGCAATTATAGATGCAGGTGGAGATTGTCTAAGATTACGCGATTTACCAGCAGTGAATGGTATCAAACTTGACTGTGTAGCAGATAAAACAGTAATCGATGTGCTTGAAGGAGCTGTAGTTGCTAATGATTACCGTTGGCAAAAAGTCTCAGTTAATGGAATTATAGGTTGGATGGCTGATGAATTTTTAAAGCCTTATGACGATGAACCTAAATGTACATCTTCTGCAGCTATCACTCAGGCTATACTTCCTCCAGTAGCAGCTACATCCATCGAACCTAAACCAATAAAACCAAAATTTTCAGCGCCATTACCCAGTTCGGGATTCAGCCTCCAACTATGGAGTGGCGGTTCAATGAATGATCTAGTAGATGCTGCACGTACAGAAGGATGTAATACGGATTCAGTTTTCACAATTGTCCATGGAAAATTTCTTGCCTATAAACCAGGAGCTCCAAATTTTGTAAACCAGCCATGGTTTAATCATTTCGGAGGAGAAACTCTAAGTTCTGGGACTATTCTAATTATGAAGTGTGTCCCTAAGGATAACGTATCAAGCGCAACGGCAAGCATAACCAATACAAATGAAACCTTTATTAATCCTCCCCAAAAAATTACAAGTGTTGAAGCGCCTGTGGTTAATTCAAGAGCAGCTGTAATCATAGATGATCGATCGGGAGCAATTTTATATAACTTGAATGCGCATCAAAATTTACCACCTGCCAGCCTAACAAAAATCGCTACTGCAATAATTGCTATCGAAGAAGGAAATCTTGATACATGGGTAGAAAGTGATGTAGACAGTAATGCAATGATAGGTAGTAGTGTCATGGGATTACTGCCTGGCGATTGCCTTCAACTTCGTGATCTACTACATGGTCTAATGTTGCCATCTGGTAATGACGCAGCTATCACTATCGCGAGACATTTAGCAGGAAATGAAAGTGCGTTTGCAGGCCATATGAATGCATTAATGAATCGACTCAATTTGAAGGATAGCCATTTCAAAAACTCACATGGATTAGATGAATCAGGGCACCTAGCTTCTGCATATGATCTAGCTATGCTTAGTCGACATGCTATGACACTCCCCGATTTTGCTAACACAGCACAAACCACAACATGGGTAGCAAAAGGATCTAGAACTTTCTATATGCGAAATGGTAATGCCTTCCTCAGGACTTATGCAGGGGCAGATGGAGTTAAGACAGGTAATACTGATTTAGCTGGGAGGACTTTCGTCGGCTCAGTAACTAGAAATGGCAACCGTGTTTTTGTAGTCCTTCTCAATTCACCTGATAGATATGGAGAGGCAACTACTCTAATGGATTGGGTCTTCGAAAATCATGAATGGTAAAAACTAAAGGATTAAAATTAATGCCAATTCGAAATAGTTTAAATATTGGTGATGCTAAAATAACTTTAATTGAAGAAATGGTAATGCCAACATCCGTAAAATGGCTACTCCCAGAATACCCTGAACCATATGGATTACTAGAAAAAGCTACACCTTGGCTTAAGCCAAATTATATAAATGAAAAAGGTCATCTACTACAGTCCATTCACTCGTGGGTTGTCGAAGTAGATGGAATGAAAGTAGTTATAGATACAGGAATCGGGGATAGCAAAAATCGCCAATCCGAAGGTTTTGAAGGTTGGCATATGAAACAAGGAACCTACTTACAAGATTTAGAAAATGCAGGAATACCAGCGGACAGTGTCGATTTTGTAATAAATACACATTTACACCAAGACCATGCTGGTTGGAACACAAAATTAGTTGAAAAAACTTGGGTACCTACGTTCAATAATGCACGATATAAAATAGTAGCCCCAGAATGGGACTACTGGACTTCCGATGAAATTGGTCCAATTCCGATAATAGAAGACAGTGTTCTACCTGTTTTTAAAGAAAATCTTGTCGATCTAGTTTCGGCAGATTATAAACTCAGTGACTCAATCACATTTGAACCAAGTCACGGACATACGCCTGGACACGTATGCATTAATATTTCCTCGCAGAACCAAACAGCTATAATCACCGGTGATCTGCTTCATAATCCTATACAGTGTGCAGCACCTGAAGCACGGCCAACTTTCGACAAAGATGCAGCACCAGCTCGTAAAACTCGAATCTCCTTCTTAGAAAAATACGCAAATACTGAGACTTTAATCTTGGGAACTCATTTTCATCATCCTGCTGCAGGAGTTATTCGTAAGGACAATAATTTCTATAGGTATGAGTCAGTAGATTAAATCAATCCCATTAAATTAGCTCAAAAACTGGTACTGGAAATTCACCTGATTCTTGCTTTTCAAATTTCACTTTTACCCTTTGACCAATTTTAATATCAGTCAAGGGATTTTTTATGCCTACTACATTCGTCATCATTCTAAAACCTTCATCAAGATCTACATAAGCTAAGACATAGGCACCTAAATCTGCAAAGGCAGGGTTTCTATTCTGTCGAACTACGGAATATGTGTAAATCTCACCTTCACCTTTTGAATCTTTCCATACCAATTCACCGCTACCACAGCTAGAACATGCATATCTTGGGTAAAATACGACAGTATTACAAACATTGCATTGCTGATAACTTAGTTGCTCGTTTTTTACTGATTCCCAGAAGGGTGATGTATCTGGTTCAGGAAATTGTGGCATCGATCGATCTGGCATTTTTTTTACTCCTTAATCAGCGGCTAAAATAATTGTTCCGCCTGTATGATTTCCTCCCAGTAACCCTCCATTACCATGGGCAACTGCTAATTTTGCATTTTCAACTTGAGAAGTTGATTCTCCTCTTAGTTGTCTTACACTTTCCAACAATAAAAATAAACCTCTCATCCCAGGATGGTTAGAAGAAAGTCCCCCTCCATCAGTATTTAATGCAGGACCTCCAGGTTGATCATAGCGAAGTTTCCCATCGCCAATATAAGATCCTGCCTCACCTTTTGCACAAAATCCTAAATCTTCAAGGCATACTGCAACTGTAATCGAAAAGGAATCGTACACCATCGCAATATCAATCTCACTGGGACTTACTCCAGCCTCTGAAAAAGCGATAGGCGCACTTTGTGCCCCTGCACTGGTTGTAATATCACCACCATTTTCTCTATATTTTGTAGCTTCGCCACTACCCAAAAGCCAGACAGGAGGCTTGTTAGTTTTTTCTGCAATTTCTTTTGAAACAATAATCAAAGCTCCGCCACCGTCACTGACCATACAGCATTCAAGCAAATGCAATGGATCAGCAATCACACGTGAATCTAATACATCTTCAACAGTAATTTCTCCAATCCCTTCAAACTGAAGATCAGTCATAGCTTGAACGGCTTGAGGATTTCGCATTGCATGATGTCGTGTAGATACCGATATTTGTGCAAGCTGTTCACTAGTCGTCCCATATTCATGCATATGTCGATGTGCAACCATGGCATAATTAGAAATGAGAGTCTGTCCGTATGAAGCTTCCATATTAGCTTGCCAATTACCGCCACCACTTACACCACCTGTTCCAATCGGCGTCCGTAAAGAAGCAGCTTTCGATCCGTATGAGAGAACTGCAACATTACACTTACCACTTGCAATATCTCTCATCGCATGAGCTGTATGAAATTCATACGAGGAACCACCAACTGAAGTAGTATCAATGACTGTTGGTTTTATACCGAGGTAAGCAGCTAATCCCAAACCTCCTCCACCTTCACCATCTTGGGCATCATATAACCCATCTATATCACTCCAAGAAAGCCCTGCATCATCTAAAGCGGCTTTTATCGATATCGCCTTGATGTCCATAGCAGAAACATCTGGAGCATATCGCTTAGGATATTCATGTATTCCTACTATTGCTGATTCACGTTTTTGAGACATTATCGCCCTTACCTTATAATTAGATTAAAATCACATAAGTGTTTTCATGCTGTGAAGGTTATACCCTACGACATTAACAAACATTTTAGAATAGGTGAATATGAGTATTCGAGTTGGACTAGGGCTACCTGCACTTCATTTTTCATCTTCTCAAGCTCTTTGGAAATGGGTTGATGAATGTGAGAATAGTCTTGCTGATTCAATCTGGCAAAATGATCGATTGATCTCACAGGAACCTTTTATAGAATCACTTAGTTTTATGGCTGCACTTACTGGTAGAACTGAGCGTATTAAATTTGGCATGAATGTTGTAGTAGCACCTTTACGAAATCCGTTAGTCTTAGCAAAGCAATGTGCAAGTATCGATTATTTAAGTAATGGTCGTCTGTTACCAGCATTTGGGGTTGGAAACGCCAAAGCACTGGAATTCTCTCGAACAGATAACAAAATTTCTCACCGTGGTAAATGGACAAACGAAGTGCTCGATTTTCTCTCAAAAATTTGGGCCACCGATAATGTCACTTATAAAGGGAATTTTATTAATTACGAAAATATAACCATCGAACCAAAACCGGTGCAGAATCCACTTCCAATATGGATAGGTGGTTCTTCAGATGCTGCTATTGAACGAACGATTAAGTATGGAACCGGGTGGATCAGTGGGGTGCAATCACCAAGACAAGTAAAACCTGTTGTAGAGAAAATTCGACAAAAAGCTCTACAATATGGAAAAATAATAGATGAAGACCATTACGGTGCAGGTTTTTCCTATCGAATTGGAGATTGGAATGATCCTATCGTGCAGAGTGTAGCAAAACAGTTTTCACGAAGATTCCCTAATAGTGATCCTAAAGAATTTATTGCAGTAGGGAAAGAATCTGATATTCAGGCAAGAATTAACGAATATATTGATGTAGGTATCTCAAAATTTGTACTAAGACCACTTGTGAATTCAGAAACAGAACTTTTTAATCAAACACGTGAACTATGTAAAAATATTATCCCGGCTGTACACAATTAAAAAGGAGTAAGAATGAAATTAGGATTAAGTCTCGGTTATTCAGGTGCAGATCTTTCTTTACCAATGGAAATGATACATGAAGCAGAAAATTTAGGTTATGACTCAGTTTGGACTGCAGAGGCATATGGGTCTGATGCTATTTCACCACTAGCATTTATAGCCGCATCTACTAAAAGGATTCGTCTAGGCACAGGAATAGTTCAATTATCAGCACGAACTCCTGCTGCGGCAGCAATGGCAGCACAAACTGTAGATTCTTTAGCTGGCAGAGGCAGATTTATTTTGGGCATAGGTGTATCCGGACCACAAATTGTTGAAGGATGGTACGGTCAACCTTGGGGAAAACCATACTGGAGAATTAGAGACTATGTTTCAATAATTAAGAAAATATTTGAAAGAAAAGAACCTGTTTCACATGAAGGTAGAGAAATTTCTTTGCCTTATGATGGACCAGGATCATTAGGGTTAGGGAAACCTTTAAAATCAATCTTGCACCCATATCCTAATCTACCAATTTGGCTTGGAAGTGGTGGCCATTCGAATGTACGTATGGCAGGAGAGCTCTGCGATGGACTTCTTCCAATGGGTTTTGTTCCAAATCGTGGCCAACAGTATCGTGAATGGATTGAAGAAGGTTTCGCAAAATCAAAAACTCCGAAAAGCTGGGATACGTTTGAATTACAAAGTTCAGTTCAAGTAAGTGTGACAGATGATATTCGTTCCGCATTACGAGCCCTTAAGCCAAGAGTAGCTTTATATGTTGGCGGGATGGGACATAAGACTTTAAATTTCCATAAAGAGCAAATGGTTATTCGAGGTTATGGAGAAGCTGCAGAGAGAATTCAAGAGCTTTATTTAGCTGGTAGAAAAGCTGAAGCTTTAGAAGAAGTACCTGATGACTATCTTGATGAAGGCGTTCTAGTAGGACCACCAGAACGAATAAAAGAAAGATATCGTGCTTGGGCTGATTCAGGTGTAACTGGACTCACAATTTCCACTAACCAGATGGAAGTGCTGAAAATAATGGCTGATATCGCTGAAATACCACGCTAGGAATTATTTTGGAAAATCAAAAAATTTACACTCGTACTGGAGATACCGGTGAAACAGGCCTTTTTGGAGGAGGACGAGTATCCAAAGATCATCTTCGTATCGAATGCTATGGGACAATCGATGAGCTAAATTCCTCACTGGGTATTGTCACTTCCTCTTTAAATGATCAAGATATCAGTAACTGTCTTACAAAAATTCAATCCACACTTTTTGATATTGGCGGTGAATTAGCAACTCCCAATATTGAAAAGCGTAAGTTAGAAAAACAATATGTCGGTCCACAAGTTGCTGACATGGATATCAAGGAAATAGAAAAATTAATCAATCAATTCGATGAAGAAATAGAACCTCTACAAGCTTTTATTCTTCCCGGAGGTCATCAGCATGCTGCACAAATTCACCTATCACGAACAATTTGCAGGAGAGCAGAACGCCGACTCGTACAACTTAACAAAGTTGAAGAAATTTCAAGTGAAATAATTCGTTATATTAACCGCCTTTCTGATCTATTATTTACGTTAGCAAGGGTAATAAACAAAAGACACGGTATTGAAGAACCACAGTGGCAAGGGAAAAATAATACCTAAAATTCAATACCTGGTTGTGCTTTTATATTTTGATCTTCATACGGATGTTTTATCAATTTCATTTCAGTAACCAAGTCTGCAAAATCAATCAATTCTTGAGGTGCATCACGACCTGTAATCACTATGTGTAAATCTTTTGGCTTATTATGCTTAAGCCAATCAACAACTTCATCTACAGCTATCCATCCAAAAACCATTGGATAGGTAAATTCATCAAGAATAAGAACTTGTACTTGATTCTCAATAATTTTTTGCTGTACCAACTGCCAGCCTTTTCGGGCTAAATCTGCAGTCTTATTGATATCTTTACTTGTCCAAGTCCATCCATCACCAGTGCCCTCAACAATGATACCGGCTGCACGTGCTGCACGAATTTCTCCATAATTAGCAGTATCAGGTTTGAGAAATTGTACTACGGCAACATCCATGCCCCTTCCCCGTGCCCGAAAAGCAACCCCGAAGGCAGCAGTAGACTTTCCTTTACCATTACCTGTATTAACTATGACAAGACCTTTACGTTTCTTTTTTGAAGGAACTTTTGAATCATCTTTTTGAGTAGTCATATTTTCTGCTTTCTAAGGTATATTAAAGAGTATAGTAGCCTTTTCCTGAAAAGAGATAGAATGGAATCAGAAGTGGTTAAACCGGCTACAATTGGAATTATCGGAGCGGGCCAATTAGCTCGAATGATGATCGAGGCCGCATCACCTCTAAATATCAATATACGATTATTAGCTGCTTCGCTAGAAGATAGTGCGGCGTTAATAGCAAAAAATATAGACTTAGGGTCACCTAACAACGAACGTGACGTAAGGAATTTTGCGAAGCATTGTGACGTCATTACATTTGATCATGAGTTGGTCAATCTCGACATAATCAGAATGCTGGAAATAGAAGGTAAAGTTGTTCATCCATCTTCGCATACATTGAACTATGCTCAGGATAAGTTATACCAACGAACACTATTTTCCAAAGATGATCTTCCTGTACCAGTATTTAATGAAATAACTACACTAAAGGATGTTTCAAATTTCGGTGAATCTTTTGGTTGGCCATTAGTATTAAAAGCACAAACTGATGGGTATGATGGACGTGGTGTCTGGGTCATCAATAGTTTTTCTGAAGCAAAAAGCTTTTTCTCTATTACTAATGAAAAGTCAATCAAAATGATGGCCGAGCAATTTATACCTATCGAAAAAGAATTGTCTGGTTTAATAGCTAGAAAGGCAAATGGGGAGTTCATACTATATCCGATCGTCGAAACCATTCAATCAGAAGGCATTTGCGTACAAGTCATCGCACCTGCAGATATTGATGAAAATATTCGGGTAGAAGCTGAATCTCTTACAAAGTTGGTCGCGGAGAAAGTAGATGTGGTAGGAATTATGGCATTGGAATTATTTCTTTCAAATGGCAAATTATTAATAAATGAAATCGCAACTCGACCACACAACTCTGGCCATTTTAGTATAGAAGGTACCAGTACATCTCAGTTTGAAAATCATTTGCGAGCAGTAATTGACTGGCCTCTAGGACCAGCAGAGTTAATTCACCCATTTGCAGTTATGTCCAATATAATCGCAAAGGGCGAAGCAAATCCCAAAGATCAAATTGGATTTTCACTATCGACTATATCTTCACATACAAAATTACACATGTATGATAAAAATCCGCGATCAGGAAGAAAAATAGGTCATGTTACTTCTACAGGTAGTAATTTGGATAAAACAAAAATACATGCAGACGAACTTGCGAGTATATTAATGAATAAAACGATTGATTAGATTGCTGAGAAATATATGACTGATCCGAATATAGAAGTAAGCGTTGTTATGGGTAGTGAATCAGATCTACCTACAATGCAAAATGCTATCAATACACTTAGTGAATTCAATATTATCCACGAGGTTAAAATTGTTTCTGCACATAGAACACCTCATGAAATGGTCAACTTCGCAGAAAACGCCCATGAACGTGGAATCCAAGTAATAATAGCAGGTGCAGGCGGGGCAGCACACTTACCCGGAATGATAGCAGCTGTAACAACATTACCTGTAATTGGCGTACCTATACCCTTAAAACAACTGGATGGGATCGATTCGTTGTTATCAATAGTACAAATGCCACGAGGAGTTCCAGTTGCCACAGTGGCGATAGGTAATGCTGAAAATGCTGCATTACTGGCAATCCGAATACTTGCACTCAATAATAGTAAACTCGAGACTGAACTTGTAAACTTTCAATCCAACCTCAAAAATAAAGTGGATGAAATGAATGAAAATATCAAGAACAAACCTTAGCCACGATTAAACAAAAAATTGATAATCCGAGAAATATTACTGCGTTGTGACGCAAAAAGACTATATCCAATTTCTCTAAATCCTCTGAAAAATGGCAAATCCAATATAAATACAAAATATGGATGAATAACCAATCTTAAGGCTTTTGTTATAGCTTCACCACGATGATATTCAATACCTTGTGGAGTTATAAAATGAACACTTTGTAAAATATCTTCGTCAGAAATTTCACCTAATATGCCTTTTTGCGGTAAACAAGAAAATCCAATTAACTGCAAATGATTTTTTGATCTGCTCATTGACCAATAAGCCAGTGAAGTGCAAATTTCTCAACCATCATCATATACAAGAATATAGTTATCAAATTTAAACTCTGATCTTGTTGAAGAAAACTTAAGCAACCCGTTGCATACTTCAAGGATAAGAATAACTACAGCTATAATAATCCAGAACAATATTCCATTCCTATATCAAAAATTACTGCAATTACGATAATTGCGCTGAAATGATTGCGGATGCAATAGCAACATTTAGAGAGGTAACGGAATGATTAGTTTTTGATTTTATTGCGACAAGTTCGTCACATTGTTGCAAGATATTGTGACGAATACCATTTTCTTCATTACCTACTACAATTACCCACGGTCGATCTTTTTTCAATTGTGTTAAATTTTTCTGTGCATGTTCTGAAGTACCTAAAATCCACAGACCTTGATCTTTCATTTTCTGTATAGACCGACTTAAATTGGTCTCTATGGAGAATTCAACAGCCTCCACTCCGCCACTAGCGACATCATAAACAACAGAAGTCATTGGAGCTGCCCTATTTTTTGTCATTATAATTCCATTTGAGCCGAAAAATGCTGCTGTACGAAATATTGAACCCACATTATTAGGATCTTGTAATGAATCCAATGCAATCCAAAAGCCTTGGTTCTGATTTTCCTTAATCAATAACTCCAAGGGGGTAGATTTTTTTTCTATTACTTGAGCATAGGATCCTTGGCGTCTGAAATTTTCACTAGAACGTGTTTTTTCGGAAAAGGGAACACCCAACTCTAGTGCCTTTTCTTTAACATCTCTCCATGCAGTACTTCCACCATGCTCAGATAAAACAACTTTCAAAACATCATAAGGCCTATATTGAAGGACAGCAAAAACACTGTGTGGATTATAAAGCTCCATAGAAAAAATACGCCTTAGAATAAATAATACTCATCATTATGAGTTTTTCAGCATCGCATGCAAGGCGGAATCAATCTCAGGATGTAAAAATTCAAAACCTTCGTAAACAAGACGTTGTGGAATTACGCGTTGACTTGCTAAAGCGGTCTGTTGTGCTTTTTCCTTGCCAAACATTAAGTACAACAGAAAGCTTGGAACTGGAAAAAAAGCAGGACGATTCAGTACACGACCTAAAGCTTTTGTAAAATCGCTATTAGTAATTTCTTGAGGTGCAACAGCGTTATAAGCCCCAGACATATCTGAGTTTAAAACTGCCTGTTCATAGATTTTAACTAAGTCATCTAAAGAAATCCAAGGGAAAAAACTCTTACCATTCCCCAAAGGACCACCTAAACCAAGTTTGAAAGGTGTCAGCGCTGTTGGATATGATAATTGACCAATTAAGGGTGCACCTAGCAAGCTTCTGACAACCACACCACTCCGTATAGTTACCAATCGAATACCAAGTTCCAAAGCTTTTTCTGCAATCAATTCATGCTCAACACATATATCAGAGAGAAAACCTGAACCACGTTCTGATTCTTCAGTTAACTTCTCTTCACCTCTTATACCGTAATAACCGACTGCAGACCAAGTAACAAGAGTTTTAGGTCTGTTTTCTGTACGGGACAGTGCGTCAATTAACAAACGAATACCATTGATTCTGCTTTCAACTATAGATTTTCTATATGATTGACTCCAACGTCCTTGACTTAGTGATGCTCCACCTAAATGCACGACGGAATCTACATCTTCAAATAATCCGTCACGTATCCAATTCAACTCAGGATTCCATTGCACTGAATCATCAGCGGAACTACCATACTTTATTTTTTTTATTCTATAACCGGATTCATTAAATTTAGCTGTTAAAGCTGACCCGATAGTTCCTGAACTTCCCGTAATAGCGATCTGCATGCATATTCCTTCTCACTAATAAGTACCAGATTACCCTAAGTTTTTAATAAGTACATCTGCAGCGGATTCGATAGTAGGAGGTAATCTAACACCGGGAAAACTTTCATTGTCATTTTCATATGATAATGCAGCTCCTCCAACGAAAATTTTTGCTTTAATTCTCTCTGCCAAAAGTCCTCGAGTAGCTAAACCAAGAGTAGGCAATGAATTTGGTGCAGTCGCAATCAATATAACTGCTGAAGGCATTAACTGTTTCGTAGATTCAATTAAATCAATCGTAGGAACATCTGCTCCTAAGTAAATTACTCTTAATCCAGCCTGCTTAAGCAATAACCATAATGCTGTAGAGCCAAGATCATGCTGTTCTTCTTGAGGGCATGCAATGATTACAGAGTTCGCTTCGGGGTCAGGACTATGAACTTCTGCAACACCAAGCAATATTTCACGGCGAATAATAGCAGAAATAAAATGCTCCGAACCTAGTTTTAGTTCACCTGACGACCATCGACTTCCTATCATTTTCAATCCAGGCATCAAAAATTCATCAAAAGTCCGTGCCCAACCAAATTTTTGACGATATGCACGAATTTCATCAACGACTGTTGATTCATCGTAATTGATTGCTGCTGTCACTATTATCTTGGCGTATGAATCATCTTCTTTTTGTTCAGGTATTTCATCAATCTCAACTTCAATCGAAGATAGTGCTGATTTTGCTGCCTCGGATGCAGGTAACCCCGCATTCACTAATGCCATCATTCTACGAATCAATAGCAGATCATCCTCATCATATAGACGTCTTCCAGTATTTGATCTATTAGGCCTAGGAATCCCATAACGTCTTTCCCATGTACGTAATCTAGAAGAATTTATTCCTGTTGCTTTTGAAGCAGCTAATACTGTGTAATTCAAAACATCCCATTCCTATATGACTAAGTTTCGACAAAGTTATATAAGTAAAATATACCTCAATTTATCGTCACTGAAAAAAGAAATAATAATAAACTGTATATACAAACTAGCATTTAGTTTTATAAAATGTAATAATTACTGTGGCGGGACCAAGGATGTGCTGGTAATTGCACTCTCTCCCCAGGTGGTCATTTGCTTAACTATAATTCCCAAAAATTTGGTCGCCGTAAATTTCTAGCTGCGACACTTGCTTTGCCTTCTTCTCATTTATTCCATAGTAAAGATGAGAGGGAAGTACAAATTAATTTTTCACATACTACACCTAAAAAGATATCAGGATCTAAAAATGACTCCGATTCAAAGTATCTTGCATGGGTATGGCAGTTTCAGCACGATGGTGATAGGGAAATAATTAGAGATATACTATCTGAACATCATCTAGGATTGGTAATAAAAACAAATGATGGCACTGATTGGATGTCAGCATATGACACTTCAAAAGATGCAATTTCAGGACCTCGATCAATAGAGAAGCTCGCAACTTTTTTTGATAATGCTAATGTTCCCTTACATGCATGGACTGTAGTTAATGGTACCGAACCAAAACAAGAAGCCGATATGGCTGCATTAGTTCTAAATTCTGGAGCAAAGTCACTTTTCATAGATTTAGAACCTTATGCAGGTTTTTGGAGAGGCACTGAACAAGATGCACATATATATGGTGAGCGTTTACGCCAATTAGCTCCCTCTGCTCGCCTCACCACATCTGTAGACGGACGCCCTTGGGAAATACCCAATATTCCTCTAGAGGAATTTGCTAGTTTTACAGATGCAATAGCACCGCAAATATATTGGAATTTATTTAATACCTACCGCAATAAATTAATGTACCAAGAATCAGGCTATCGACCAGGGTATGAAGGAGTTACACCTACATTTGCACTTAAAGCAGCTGTAGAAAGTTTAAAGAAATTTAATTTACCCATTCATGCAGTAGGTGACGGAACTACATCAAACATTAATGAATGGCAAGAATTTATTAGTGAATCCTATATACATAATATTGATAATCTATCTGTTTGGAGATTTGGAGTAGCAAAAGATTCTCTATGGAGTTTGTTAGGAGATACAGATCATCAACTACAATATTACTTCGTAAAGTCAGGTGATAATTTAGACAGCATTGCATACAACTGGAACACTACCGTCTATGACATAGTTAGAATTAACAATATTAAAAATCCAAATTTTTTATTTGTTGGACAAAAACTACAAATGCCATCTAACTATTTCAGAACTTCAGATATCTCCAACTCTAATACAACCTATAGAAACCCTTCGATAAGTTACAAAATCAAAGAAGGAGATTCTTTATGGTCGGTTTCTAAAAAATTCGGAACTTCTGTAGAGCATTTAGTCGAAACTAATAACATCCAAAATCAAAGGCATATCTATATAGGTCAAGAATTACAAATTCCTCAACAAAACTATAGAAAAGAAATTTACACAGTTGCTTCAGGTGATTCATTATGGTCGATAGCAAGGGGATTAGATATTAATGTCCAAGAATTAGCAAGAATCAACAATATTAAAAATCAAAACCATCTATATATCGGTCAGAAATTAATACTTCCCAGCAGAAATCAAAAAAAGATATACACAGTCCAAAGAGGTGATTCTCTTTGGTCAATAGCAATTAAATTTGACACTACCATAGATAATATAAAACAGTTAAATAGAACCGGACTCAACCAATACTTACAAGTTGGACAAAAAATTGTTATACACGAGTAATGAATTATGATTATAGAAGGTAAGCCTGATTACACAAACTTAAACTTTCCTGACGCACCCAAAAATCGACCATATGTCTATATAAACATGATTATGTCAACAGATGGTAGGATTATCATCGATAACACTGAAGAAGGATTGGGAAGTGCAACTGACCGTCGGTTGATGAGGGAACTTCGTGTTAATGCCGATGTAGTTTTATGCGGAGCATCTACTTTACGCATAAATGGTGCCTCATCAAGACTTGGTGATCCTAATTTAATTAGCTTAAGAAAACAAAGGAGTAAGACTGATGCACCAATGGCTGCAGTTATAACAAATACTGGAAATTTACCTTTAGATTCAGTTTTTTTTCAAGGATCAGATTTTGAAGCTGTGGTTTACACAGGAGAAATTGTACCAGCAGAAAAATTAACACTCCTCCAAAACTCTAGGCGTAGAGTATTTCAATTACCTGCAGAAAATTCTATAGAATGGATGCTAGATCATATGCGAAATTCTTTAGGAATCGAATACTTATTGTTGGAAGGTGGAGCAAACATAAATGGACAATTCCTATCAGCTAATTTAGTTGATGAATATTTTCTTACAATAGGACCCAAAATAGTTAACAATACTACTCCTCTAACTCCATTCTCTCTAAATGATGAGCAATTATCAGAAAAATTAACAAATCTAGAATTATTGTCTATTGCTGCAAATAAAAAAACCGATGAAATTTTTTTACGTTACAAAATTAAGCATTGAAATTAGTTAGCTCATCAATTTTAGAAATCTCATCAGCTGTTAATTTCCAAGATACAGATTCAACATTTGATTCAACTTGTTCGGGACGAGTCGCACCAGCAATAACACTAGAAACATTAGGATTGCATGCTAACCAGCTAAAAGCTAGCTCCAAAATACTATGCCCTTTTTCTTTAGTAAAAGCTTCTAAAGATTCGACAATATCAAAATTTTTCTCTGTTAAAACTCGATCTGCCATTGGACCAGCTACTAATCTTGTCCCGCTTGGTGCAGGCTCGTTTCTTTTGTATTTACCAGTTAATAAACCACTTGCAAGGGGAAAATAAGGTAACACACCTAATCCAAAAGCTTTCGCTGATGGAATTACTTCACTTTCAACTTCTCGCTCCAACAAACTCCAATGATTTTGAGCAGAAATAAATGGAGTTAGATGATGGTGTTCTGCTATCCAATGTGCATGAGCAATTTGCCATCCTGCAAAATTTGAATGTCCTATGTAACGAACCTTACCTGCACGAACCAGATCATCTAAAGTACTTATTGTTTCTTCTAGAGGAGTTAAAAGATCAGGAAAATGAACTTGATATAGATCAATATAATCTGTACCTAATCTTTGCAAGCTTGCTTCAACAGCATCCATTATATGCTTACGTGAAGCACCACTTTCCATTGGACCCGTGCCCATATTTCCAGCAAATTTAGTAGCAATAATCACAGATTGTCGTTTATCACTTATTGCCTTGCCCAAAAATTCTTCAGACTTACCATCTTCACCATAAATGTCAGCAGTATCGAAAAAATTGATCCCAAGATCAATTGCTCTATTGACTACTGATCTGGTCTGATCTAGATCGCATCGACGTCCAAAATTATTACAACCGATACCAACAAGAGAAACTTCTAAACCTGATTTTCCTAATCTTCGATACTCCATTTTACCCCGCTACTTAGCAAAAAATTAAAATCTAATCAATCGCCACCTGTACGCTTTTTATATTCTTGACGGGCTGCACTATGACGTACACGACGCTTCACTTGCTCTTGTCTAGGAGAACCTTCAATTCGCATCCGCTTCAAGAAACGTGCTTCATGAAGATCATCATCTTGAACAGGAAGACCACCTTCAAGAGAATAATTCGTACGCTCTTCTTTAACAGCTTCATATCTTTCCATTTCTTCTACCGTTAACGGAGCATCAGGAGCTTTTCTATTAATTTCAGGGTGCTCTATACCGTATGCACTTCGAGTGATTGGCTTGGTAACCTTTTTACCTAAGTGCCAATAGCCACCATCATCCGGTAATTGACGCTGTCTTCCATCGCGATGCACAAAAGCAGACCATTGTTGAGACATTACTCTTTTCGAATCTGTATCACAGTGTGGGCAAGGTTGTGCAGCCGAAGCTTCTCTAGCTGGACGTAGCAATTCAAATCGCGCCTGACATTCTTCACATATATATTCATATATCGGCATAATGATCTCCCAACTTGATAATCAATATTATCGCATGACAAATGATTTTAGCCTAGAGATGAATAATTTACGAAAAATGTACCTGCATTTACAAATATTTTTGTAGGCTTATACAAGATTCTTTAGGAAAATTTTCATACTTGATAAGATACATTCATCGTAATTCTAGTTTTCCAATAATTAAGGAATTTAAAATGATTTATCATCAATCAATGTCTAAATTATGGAAATGTAAAATATGTAGTCGTTGAAGGTGAATTAAGAGAGAATAAGTAAGTAGTGAATAAAATAATTTTTTTCTGATTGGAGGAAATAATATGGCTAACCCACATGCAACAAAGCAAGACTTTGAATCTGCATTCAAAGGCTTCCACTACCCTATTTCCAAGTCTGGTATCTATAACATGGCCCGTGACAAAGGCGGAATAGACAGAGAAGTTGCAAGAGTTTTGGCTGAAATACCAAACCAGCGGTATAAAAACGAAGATGATATTCGATTAGCAGTTCGATCAGTCTATCTTTCAAGGGGAGTGCTTGAGGACGATCTTCCTATATAAACTCAAAATTCGTGCTAATCACGTTCGATTGCAACCATTTCAATCTCAAAAATCAATGGTATTCCTGCAAGTTCATGGTTGGCATCTAACCCAATTTTTGAAGCAGATATGGATATTACTTTAGCTCCCACTCCACCTTGCAACTGCACTTTATCTCCAATTTTTAATTCTGATGGTGCTCCTTGAGAAGAAACTTCAAAAATCAATGATTCGTCTTTTGAACCATAAGCATCTTCGGGAGAAAGTTTTACTGTAACAACATCGCCTATTTTCAACCCTTTCACAGCTTCATCAAAACCTTTAATCATCGAACCAGAACCAACAACAAAAGATAATGGATCTCGTTCACGCGAAGAGTCAAATACAGAACCATCTTCTAAGGTCCCATGATAATGAACTGTAACTTTATCTCCCACTTCAACAATTAATGAATCTGAACAACTGCTTAATGTAAATAAAAATAAAAAACTGAAAATTACTAGCAAATTCACTAGTAGTATCTTAAAAATTTTTTGCATCATTAAGAGCTACACGCTTTCTAACAAACAATCAACAAATTTACGTAGTAATCTAGGACAGTTCATCGTAATCTAGCTCTATGGTTAATATGGATAGCAATAATTTAATATGGATAGACCTTGAGATGACAGGCCTTTCACCCGGTCATGACGTTATTTTAGAAATAGCAACTCTAGTCACAAATAAAGATCTAGAATTGCAAGCAGAAGGTCCTGTTCTTGCAATATCGAGATCACCTGAAGAATTATCCTTGATGGATGAGTGGAATCAAACGACACATAAGCAATCTGGACTAGTCGAGCGTGTACTGAATTCTGGGATATCAATTTCTGAAGCTGAAAAACTTACTTTAGAATTCGTCCGACAATGGACTCCCCCAGCTTCGTCACCTCTTTGCGGTAATTCAATACACTTTGACCGAAGATTTCTTCTTGCAGAAATGCCTAGTTTGGAAGAACACTTTCATTATAGAAATATTGATGTCAGCACAATCAAAGAATTAGTAAAACGTTGGTATCCAAATATAGAAAAACCCCTTACCAAAAAGCAAAAACATGAAGCCTTGGCAGATATTCAAGAAAGCATTGAAGAACTCCAATGGTATCGATCAAATATATTTTTTAATGATTAACTACCGATTTTTGGTAGTGTGAAATAATCAAAATAAGAATAATGCATAGTGAGGATCTACATGTTTTTTGAACTTCGACAATATTCTATTCTCCCGGGGAAAAAAAATGAATGGGTGCAATTAATGGAAACGGAAATTATTCCTTTCCAACAGTCGAAAGGGATGGTTATTTTAGGAAGCTTTACTGGTGAAGATGATGAATCAGTTTATGTTTGGATTAGAAGATTTGACTCCGAACAAGAACGTGAAACATTATATGAAGCTGTTTACCAAAGTGAACATTGGAAAAACATTATCGCCCCAAAAATCGAGACACTAATGGACCGATCGAAAATTAATGTACAACGCATCGAACCAACAAAATTATCTTCACTGAGGTAAATAGAACATCGAGCAATGCATAAACAGATTCAAACCTCATCGAATAAATTCAGAGCTTCAGGTGACCGCAATATATTCGTGATTTTGCAAAAGGCAAAAGACTAAAAACCTGTAATTCTTGTGGTAATAATATAAAACATATTCAAGATCAAGGAACGAATGCCGATGGTTCACTTAATGAATCATATTGTATTGTCTGTTACCAGAATGGACAGTATGTTCATAAAAATCTTAGCAAAAATGAGTTTATTACAGTTATCTCACCCGATTTAGCAAAACATTTCGGTAGTTCAGTTGGAAAAATTAAATTTACACTTAAAAGAGATAGATCCAAACTACCAAGGTGGCAATAGGGGAAATTATCGAGCTGTATATCCACCATCCACAGGTAAGGCAACTCCCGTAATAAATGAAGCATCATCACTTACCAAGAAAGCTGCTGCAGAAGCAATTTCTCTATCTTCTCCCAGTCTCCCCATTGGATGTAGAGCTTCTAGAAATTCACGACCTTCTTCTTTTTCAGTCAGATTTTGAGTCATAGGTGTATAAATATAACCTGGACAGATTGCATTAATTCTTACATTTTCCTTAGCAAAGTTGATTGCAAACTGTTTAGTCAATCCAATAACACCGTGCTTGGAAGCTACGTATGCTGCACTGCGTTCTGGTCCAGATGAGGGAACACCATTTAATGTAATCCCTGAACTGAGTAATGCATTTAGACCAGCTATAGATGCAATATTAACTATTGCACCACCACCTAATTCAGCAAGTTTTGGTGCCCCGTGCAGTAGGCCGTTATATACCCCTGTAAGGTTGACTGACAAAGTCTGTTCCCATCCATTTCTACCACCTATACCTGCATTATTTACTAATATATTCAATCCACCAAATTCACTAATAGCCTTATTTAGTGCTTCATCTACATCAAATTCATTAGTAACGTCTAATTCTAAAGCTGAGGCTTGACCACCTGATTCAGAAATCAATGCAGATGTATCTTCGGCGGCACTTCCATTTACATCAGTACACATCACTAAAGCACCTTCATCAGACATCCTTATAGCCATTGCACGACCTAAACCAGATCCAGCGCCGGTAATAAAAGCAATGCGACCATCTAATCGTTCATTCATTTTTACCCCTTAGGAAATTATATTGTATATGACTTATACAACTCCTGATTCAGCGAATGCTATCAATTTTGCTTGGCTATAGCCTAATTCTCCAGCATAAATTTGATAATTATGCTCCCCTAACAATGGAGGGCGTCTTCGTAAATAAACTGGCGATTTTTCAAACTTATAAGGTGCTCCTGGATATAACACTGTAGATTGATAACCTGAAATTTCACCTTCCCACCAAAATTCACGCTCTTTCCAATGTGGATCATCAAGATTTTCCTCTGGGCGTCTAACCAATCCCCATGGAAGATGTAAATCTTGTGCACGCCTATACACATCTTCAGCAGGCAAAAGTTGAATAAATCGACCAATAGTTTCTGAGACATGATTACGGATTTCCACATTCATTGTTGGATCTGTATATAGTACTTCAACATAACTGGGATCATATAAATCACCTGTTGCCTGATATTCATCCATCCATTCGAGTAATTGATCAAATATTTTTTTCTCACGAGGAATTCCACCTCCCATCATCAAAACATACTCACCATCTTTACATGGATACTGCCAAGGTGACATCCTAACAGGAGCAGCATGTCTACCTGTCTGACGCAAAACGATTTTTTGCATATATTCCCAATTCGCAAAAGCGCCTTCAGTCGTCGCACTCACAGCTTCATGAACAGAAACATCAATAATTTGTCCTGGTTTGTCATCATTCATATCGCGTAACCAGAGAGCAGAAAGTAATGCAGTTACAGCATATTCACCTGCTATAGCTAGAGAATGTTCACCATCTGATCTTATTGGCGGTAAATCATGATCATCATAGCCGGTACTCATCATCGGACCACCCAAGGCAAGTTGCACTAAATCAGAGGAGTGCCATTCTTTCCATGGGCCAGTCAGCCCAAAGGGAGTAATTGAGCACCAAATAATTTCAGGGTTTAATTCTAAAACATGTTCTGCATTCATTAAAATATTGTTCGAGGTTCCAATAGAACTTCCATCTAAAATTACATCGACATCTTGGAAAAGTTTTACCAGCAACTCCTCACTACGCGAGTCATTAAGACTTAAAGTAATACTCAACTTAGAAGTGTTTGATGCAGCAAATCTTAAACTATGATTGACATCAAAAATATCATCCACATACGGTCCTTGATGCCTACTCTTGGCACCTTCAGGAGGTTCGATACGTATTACACGTGCACCAGCATCAGCCAGAAGTTTTCCTGCTACTTCCGCAAGATCACCTATTTCCAAGACTTTCAATCCTTCAAGGGGTCCTACAGTTGTGGAATCAGTCATACAGCCAACTCCGCTATCATGTTCGCCACTTCTTCAGGTGAATATTCTAAGAGATTTGTTAGAACATCAAATGTATCTTGCCCAAGCAAAGGAGCACCACGTTCCATTTTCCATCGAGCATCAGAAAATTTAGCCGGGTAGCCTTCGTATCTGTGCTCACCCAAATGATCATGTGGAGCAGATGGATAAAAGTCACGGAACGACAATTGTTCATCACTTTCCATTTTGTCATCAGTTCGTTGGCACATCCCGGCAGGTATTCCAATACTTTGTAATCGGTACATTAGAGACTGTGCTTCATTTTCAATAGTAAATTCACTGATTATTTCATCTAATATATCTTCATTGTTTTTGCGGCTCTCATTATCTTTAAAGCGTGGATCATCATTTAAACGAGAATCACCAATCAAGTCACAAAGTGCATTCCATTGAAGTGTTTCTTCAACTGTAATTGCTATCCAACTATCTCGCCCTTTATTATCTTGCTTGCAACGGTAAGTATTATGTGGTGCAACTGCAGGATAGCGTGACCTATTTCCGATACGCTCGTACCGTCGAGAATTAATTTGATAATCTAATAAAGGAACACCAGTGAGGACCATCCCAGTTTCTATTTGGGATATGTCTACGTACTGCGCTTCACCAGTATTTTTTCTATGATGTAAAGCCATTAATGCAGCTATAGCACCATAATATCCAGCCGTGTGGTCAAGGTATGAATACCCCCATCCAGCTGGTTCTTTATCAGGAAATCCTGACATCTGCGTACAACCACTTACAGCAGCTGCAGTTGGCCCCCATGTGATATATGACTTGTCACGTCCTGTATGGCCAAATCCTGATAATGATATATATATCGCAGTAGGATTTATCTCTTGAATCCGATCCCAGCTAAATCCCATACGAGCGAAAGCACCTGCACTATAGTTTTCTATCACTATGTCAGATTTTTTAATAAGTCGTTCAACTATTTCTCTCCCAAGAGGATGATGTAAATTCGCAGTAATACCTCTTTTATTTCGATTGAAATTATTGTGAAAACCACTACCGTTGAATGAGGGATTTTCGGGATCAACTTGTTGTCCCCAGCGCATAGAATCTATATAAGATTCATTTTCAACCTTAATTACATCAGCGCCTAAATCAGCCAATATCCGAGTAGCTTGGGGGCCAGCCACTATCCAAGTAAAATCACATACTGTAATACCTTCGAGTGGCAATGGTTTATCAGTACTTGATTCACTATACATATAATCGCTCGCTATATTTTCTATTCCTTGCCTGTCCATTCAGGTAAAGATTTGTTCCGAAAGGCTTCAGGTCCAATTTTCGCATCTTCAGTTTCACGACTTACTTTCCGCATAGTTTCACCAAAACGTATCGCATCAGAAAATGGTAATTGTTGCCCACGACGGGCAACTTCTTTTGTAGCTCTTACCGCTAAGGGTGCTGAAAGTAATAATCTTTCAGCAAGACGATTGGCTTCATCCATTAACTGCTCATGCGGAACAACTTTCCATACCAAACCCATTTCTTTTGCACGTTCAGCATCAACACGCTCACCAATTAACAATAATTCCATAGCATTTTGCCAACCAATACGATCTGGCATTCTTACAGCACCTTGAATGGTAGGAATCCCTAACCGTACTTCAGGAAAACCAAATTGAGCATGTTCACTAGCAACAACAAAATCACAAGCAGAAACAAGAGTTAATGCAAACCCAAGACAGTAACCATTAACAGCAGCGATAACTGGCTTCCAAATCTCCATACCACTTTCTAATGATGTTAAACTAGGAGTTTCCCAAAATGTTCCATTCTTTGATTGATTTTCACCAAAACTCTTAACATCAGCACCTACGCTGAAAGCACGACCAGACCCTGTGACAATTGCAATCCAAGCTTCATCATCATTACGAAATGTCTCCCATGATTGATTAAGGTCTTCACGAAGTTGTCCGTTAATTGCATTGAGCGACTCCGGCCTATTATAGGTAATTGTTGCAATTTTGCCTTTGCGCTCATATAAAACTGTGTCACCCATAATACTCCTAGTAGTGTCATCCTATTTTTCATATTCCTAGATTAAAGTTAATCTACGCTAAAAATGCACCAACTAACAAAGCAACCAATGCAAATAATGATGCAATAGATAAAACATAGTTCGCCATTTGATTCAATTTATGTTGTTTAATAGCTTTATTTTCGGTTTCCTGATTTAGCTCAAGTTCTACGAGTTGAAGTAATTCTTCATCATTAATGACTTTTACTACAGGTGCCAACCTATGCAAACCAGATCGTTCACCACCTGAAAAAGCAAAAGCAGCAAATTTAAATCCCACACTAAGAATCAGAATCCCAAAGAAAAATGCAACGATTTCAACCACAAATATCTCCCATCAGTTTTATTCTGCATTAAAAGATCTTTTCAAAATATTACAAGCATTAATTATTACCTGCTCTGTAGCATCAAATATATGTGCATTACTAAAAAATCCATGAAGATGGCCATCTAATCTGTACATATCGACATTAACACCTGCAGACTTAAGTAAATTACCATATTCCTCTCCCTCATCACGTAATGGATCATACTCTGCAGTAATTACCTGTGCAGGTGGTAAGTCAGAAAAATTGGATGCATGTGCAGGTGAAACACGAATATCAGTTCGAGAAAAAATACCATCATTAGGGACATAGCAATCCCAAAACCATTCCATAGATTGACGAGAGAGCCCATAACCTTCTGCATTTTCTTCATAACTAGCTGTCTTCATATCTGAGTCAGTAACTGGATACACCAACAGTTGATGATCTATTTTTGGACCACTGTTATCACGAGCGTACATTGCAACACATGCAGCGAGATTGCCTCCTGCACTATCTCCACCAACGGCAAGCTTGTTGAGATTGATCTCTAATTCGGAAAAATTTGCTTCAATCCATTCTGTCACGAAATAACAATCATTAAATGCTGCAGGAGCTAGATGTTCAGGAGCTAATCGATAATCAACAGAAATAACTACTGCATCCGAATGTAGAGCTAAACGTCTACAAGTAGGATCAGATTGCTCAACTGAACCCAATACCCAACCCCCTCCATGGAACCAGACCAAAACTGATGATCTATTATCAGTAGGTGGATAAAAAATACGTACAGGGATATCACCATTAGGTCCTGAAATAACATGATCTCTTACTTCAGATACCTCAGGACCTTTTGGTACAGTTTTAGCCAAATCAATACCTCTTTGCCTAGCTTCGACAGGTCCAATTTCCCAATAGGGAGGCAGATTAGCTGCTGCCATTTGTTCTAAATAAGCCTTAGTTTGAGAATGTAGCATAGTAGCCTCTATTCAAATTTTTAAAAATCATATTGCTCACTGCGTATTATGCCAATTATGCTAAGTCACTACAATGCTCATCTCTAAGGATAGATATGTTTCCAAAAAATGATCGACAAGCACAACTTCTTAATATAGCTAATAACCTAGCAAAAGAATTTGAAAAAACTGCTGCTGAACATGATCGTGATGGTACATTTCCATTTGATAATTATGTAATGCTCGAAACTACAGGGTATACATCCGCAGCAATCCCCACCGAAGAAGGTGGAGGTGGCCATACATTGACAGATATTGTATTAGCACAATTGGCGCTAGCAAAAGGAGATGGTTCTACCGCGCTAGGTATCGGTATGCATTTAGTTACCACAGGAACTGAGGCATACAATAAAAGCTGGCCGAATGAATTAAGAAAAAAAGTTTTTTCTGATGTTATACAGCACGGATCTCTTATCAATAGTTTAGCTGCTGAGCCCCTGATGGGTTCACCGCGAACCGGCGGACAACCAGAAACATCGCTCGTACCAAAAGGGGACGGTGTATGGGAATTGAATGGTAGGAAAATTTTTTCCACACTTGCTCCAGTACTAACTTATTTTATCATTTATTGCACTGTAGATGATGGTTCAGGTGATGTTGCACGCGTAATCGTTGATAAGGATAGATCTGGTGTAAAAATCGACCCAACTTGGGACAGTATTGGAATGAGATCCACAGGGTCACATGACATAGTTTTTGAAAACGTTATAGTTAAAAAAGAAGATTTTATTTCACAAAGATCATTAGCGGAAAATACGACAGCCATGTCATCAGGTGGGGCTTGGCTACCTTTATTGATTGGGGCGGCTAATCTTGGTATTGCAGAATCTAGTAGAGACTACATAGTTGAGTATGTCCGAAATAGAAATCCGGGTGGGAAATCTTTCCTAAAAGATATCCCCTATATCCGCGAACAAATTGGGCGTATTGATACAAAACTTATTGTTGCACGAAATACTCTACTGAATTCTGCACAAGACTGGGATGATTATCCTGATGAACGAGAAAATCTGCAGTCACATATCTACGCTGCAAAGCTACAAGCAACTAATACAGCTATCGAAATTGTTGATATTTGTATGCGAGTAGCAGGAGGAGAGGCTCTATACAAATCTTTACCCTTGGAACGACATTTTAGAGATGTACGTGGAGGCATAGTAAATCCACCCATTGAAGCACGCGCTCTTGAATTTATTGCTAAATTAGCTCTTGAATAATGCAAATTGGATCATGATCATATAGTTTGAAAGTGAAATCTAATCATAATAATTAATGAGGAAATCTATGGATGGCAATGAACTTATAGCAAAAATTCTTAAACGTGAAGGTGTAGAATGGATTTCCTGTTTTCCTTCAAACCCTCTTATCGAAGCGGTAGCAAAAGAAGGTATCCGTCCTATAGCTTTCAGACATGAACGTGGTGCTGTTATGGCGGCAGATGGCTTTAGCAGAACTAGCGATCGAGAGCGTTTTGGCGTTGTAGCAGTTCAATCGCAAGCAGGAGCTGAAAATGCACTTGCGGGAATAGCTCAAGCAAATGCCGACAATATTCCAATCCTTGTTCTACCTGGAGGGAATAGTCTCTCGCAACTTTCGGTGACCCCTAATTATAATGTTACGAAAAGCTATGTCGGGATAGCAAAAAGCGTTGAGGCGATTTACAAACCAGACCAAATTAATAACGTCATGCGAAGGGCATTCAGTGCGCTCCGCAACGGAAGACCTGCCCCTGTTGTTGTGGAACTGACAAGTGATGTTGTCGCATCAGAGACCTCAAATGAAATCAGTGCCTACAGTGCACCTTCAGAGATGCTTCAATTGCCCGAATCAAGATCCATCAAAAATGCAGCTCAATCGATACTAGAATCAAAAAAGCCTCTTATTTGGGCAGGTGCAGGTGTACTTTTTTCAAAAGCGACAGAAGAGCTTAAAGAATTAGCTGAACTGACTGGTGCACCTGTATTCTGCACTATGCCGGGAAAATCTGCTTTTGATGAAAGACACCCTTTATCTTTGGGAGCCGGTGGTGGTACCACAACAGGAGCTGCAAACCTTTGGTTAGAGCACTGTGACTTAATCCTTGCATTAGGATCGAGCTTAACGCGAACACCTTATGGCCAAAAAATCAAATCGGACATTTTTCTAATACAAAATACAAACAGTGTCGATGATATTAACAAAGATGAATCTGTCGATATTGGTCTATTAGGTGATACTAAACTAACCATTTCTGCATTAATTGAAGAATTGAAAATTATAATAGGAAATGAAAAGAAAGATTACAGTGGCACACTAGAACAAATTCAACATATTCAAAATGCATGGCGTAAAGAATGGGCACCCCTACTTCAATCTGATGCAGAGCCTATAAATACCTACCGAGTAATACACGAAATCAATGAATGCATCGACAAAGAAAACAGTATAGTCACGCATGATGCAGGAGCACCTCGAGATTCTATTGTTCCTTTTTTTACAGCAACTACCCCGCATAGTTACATAGGGTGGGGGAAAACCACTCATCTCGGATTTGGGATCCCGTTAATGATTGGAGCAAAATTAGCAAATCCAGATAAATTTTGTTTAAATTTAATGGGTGATGGTGCCTTTGGAATGTCTGGGACAGACATAGAAACAGCTGCAAGGTCAAAAATTGCGATTACGACTGTATTACTAAACAATGGAGGAATGTCCACATATCCCGGAGGGTTTCCAACTGCTCGACTGAAATATGGTGTTTCCCATATGTATGGAGACTATGCAAAAATTGCAGAAGGTATGGGAGCAGTGGGAATTACAGTAAATTCAATTCAAGAACTTAAAGATGCTTTGGAGAAAGCACAAGAATTAAATAGTAAGGATAAAACAGTGCTTGTTGATGTTCATTCTGATATGGAAGGTCGGCGATCACGATGGGATCGATAAAATGAACCTCACACATACTGTTTGGAGTCCGCCAAAAAATTCACAACATGAGAATGGACTCCTCCCTACTGTATTTGCCTTACATGGCCATGGTGCAAACTCACAAGATTTACTTGGTCTCGCTCCTTATCTAGCTTCTGGACAAATACTCCTGATTTGCCCAGAAGCAGAATTTCAAATTCAACAAGGATTACCAAGCTACACGTGGTTTAACACTGAGAATGCAAACCGCAGAACATCTGAAGAATTTGAACGTGTGACAAAA
Source organism: Chloroflexota bacterium (assembly GCA_002716405.1). Taxonomy (GTDB): domain Bacteria; phylum Chloroflexota; class Dehalococcoidia; order UBA2979; family UBA2979; genus UBA6955. The sequence goes on from PBBA01000006.1 coordinate 214,629, forward strand.
CTCCTCGTAAATTTCATTGCAGACGCGACGAATCAATACAACGTTGATTCAGAACGAACAATAGTTTTAGGATTTAGCCAAGGTGGTGGATTAGCATACGAACTAGGGTTAAGCATGCCTGAAAAATTCCGAGGTTTGGCGGCATTAAGTACATCTTTACCAGAAGAGACGATTACAACTATTAATAACTCTACAAACAAAAAACTCGATAAAATTTCCATCTTTATCCAACATGGAATTTCAGATGAAATCGTCACTGTAGACCGCGGAAGGAATGCTCACAACGAACTAGAAAAGATCGGTTTAAATCCGAGATATCACGAATACGATATGCAACATCAAATTAGCGCTGAAAGCCTAAATGAACTAAGTACATGGATTAGTGACCTATTGCTTTAGTACTCAATCAGCAACCACTACAATACCTTTTTTACTCAATTGCATGATCGTATTACTCTCATAATCAAGTTCAGACAAAATATTCAAAGTATGCTCCGCCATCACTGGCGGTGGTCCCAACACAAGCTCTGATCGACTCATTTCCCAAAGAGCTCCATGTCGCAAGAGAGGGCCCCAAGTAGAATGATTGATTTCCGTAACCATATTGTTTTCTAGGACATGATCATCAGAGAGCCAAAATTCACCTGGTAATTTACCATCTGCACGAACACATCCAATACCAACTGATGAAAATTCATTCTCCCAATAATCAGCTGTTTCTGTAATAAAAAGTTCAGTAAGTAGATTAGATAGTTCTTCTGCATTTTCATCTCTACCTATACGAGATGAAAATCGACCGTCTTCAGCTAATTCAGGGCTCTCGATTTTGTTACAAAATTGATGCCATTCTTTTTCTAGATGTATACCAAGATAGACCCAACTGTCTCCAGAACATTTATAAAGTCTATTTATTGGACTGGTACCAAAAAGATGATTATCAGGTATTTTGCGGTCTGGTTTTCCTCTATATCTGATGAAATCATCAGCGTTTGCATATGCATTAGCACCTAACATATCTATGAATATCCTTTGTCCACCATGCCCTTGTGAACGTGCATACAAAGCTAACAATGCTGAACTCATTACTACCATCGACGTATTAGGGTCAGGATTTACTTCATTTCCACGAAATAAGCGACGCCCTATCTCACGAATAGCTTCTAAAGATTCTGCTGAGTCATTAGGAGGAAAATTTGCACCAGCCTGGAAAATGGCACCGCCAGCAGCTGCACCAGGCACTGGATGTGCAGATGGACGATGAGCACTTGGACCATTTTGACCATACCCATTCATTGCCAAATAAATAATCTGAGGATTAATTGATTGTGCATGAGCAAAATCAAAGCCTAAACGTTCATCAACACCAGGTCGAAAATTAGAGATAATCAGATCGGTGGTCTCAATTAATTGATCCAATATTATCTTGCCTTCATCAGTTTTTAAATTAATGACTATACTTTCTTTACTACCATTAACCCGCATCGCACCAACCCCACCTCCAAGTTGTCTATACGGATCACCACCCACTGGCTCTACTTTGATAACACGCGCTCCTAAATCAGCTAACTGCGAAGCACCCAACGGCGCAGCAATAATGGAAGCAAACTCAAGTACTGTAATACCTTGTAATGGAGGAAAGGTATCATCACTATAAAGATTTGATTTTGCAGATTGGATATCAGTATTTTCAGATAAAACCTCAAAAGTATGCTCACCTACCGCAGGTGACACACCTCCAACTTGCCCCGGAGTAACGTCTAAGCTAGCCAACAAGCCTAGTTGTTCCGAACGACCAGAAGCTGGATCAGGATCGGCTTGAACTTGACCTAACATGGAATCAACGAGTGTCATATCATCCTTAATCAAAATACCTAAGCGTGGGTCAACGACTTCAACAACATGTCCGTTATCTCTTAAATCAGGATCATCCATCGCTTCTTGTGTCGTTTGAAAAGGATGAGCAGCAATATTTCCTAATTCTGAAAAATGTGAAATCCATTCATGGGTAGTTTTTTCAAGCATTCGTAATAAAACACGATCACGAACTTCCTCAATCACTTCCAATTCCCATTCACCCAAACCACCTTGAGTACGTTCATCAACAAAAATATCGTGCAATCCGATAGCAGCAATAAAACTGTCAAATTGACCACGTAGTAAGTTACCTAATTGCATCCAACCATCTTTAGTTTTGACAGGTTGATATTGAATATTTGCGTTTCTATCAATTAACAATCTCGGATCAGCACCATATTGCTCGTTATCTATTTCAGCAAGTTGCCTGCGGATTAAATCACCTTGTTCATATGTAAGCATGCATCTCAACATACTCGTCTGCACATATTGTCCGAGGCCGGTACGTTTACGTGAAATAAGAGCAGCTAAGACCCCAGATACTATTGCTTGTGATGCTGCATGAGATGCAACTTGTACAGCAGAAAACTGAGGTCCTTCACGAGGAGCTGTACCCGCGAATGATTGCATCCTTCCAGTTTTCGCAGCAACAACATCTTCATAGCCAGGATACGAAGAATACGATCCATGTTTGCCAAATCCTGTAAGGTGAACATAGACTAAACCACTATTTTTCACAGATAATACATCATAATCGGCACCTAAACCGACAGCACTATTCTGTCTAATGTTAGAAACAACTACATCAGCATTTTGAGCTAAAAAATGCAAACGTGACTGTTCAATTTTTCTTTTGAGGTCTAGTTCGACACTTCTTTTACCGCGAAGCCACATAGGTGAAGTAGGTAAAAAACGAAAAGGATCTCCTCCAGGACGTTCAATTTTAATGACATCAGCACCAAAATCAGCAAGAATCATAGTCGCAATACCAGCAACTGGGCCACTAGACAAATCAAGAATTCTTAAGCCATCAAGTGCTCTAACCATCTTTGATTCCCTATGAATAAAACTATGGATCTATCTTTGCAGTAGCAGATCCTCTAACAACTTCTCGTCCATCTTGGTTAGAAGTACTAACAATTAAATCTACATAAAATTGTCCACCATCTTCTCTAATTGATTCGACTGACAAAGTAGTTGTTAACGTATCACCAGGCCACACTTGATTAACAAAACGAACACCATATTTTGTTAATCGACCATCACCAACTAAATTAGTAATTGCTACTCCAGTAGCGCCCATTGAAAGCATCCCATGCGCAAAAACTGAAGGATACCCGGCAATTTCCTTTGTATAAACCTCATCAGTATGAATGGGATTGTAGTCGCCTGAGCTCCCTGCATACTGTACAATCTGAGTTCTAGTTAGGTTTTCAGCTACTACCTCAGAAAACTCCTGACCTTCACTGATATCACTTGCCTTCAGAGTCATATTAATACCCTTTCTATTGATCGATCGGTCGTTCAGTAACGACACCTACTGAACGTGCGGTAATAACTAATTCATCATTTTGATCATAATATTCAGTGATAGTTTCAGAAAATTTTAATTTCCCTGCACGTTTACTTTCTCGCTCCCATTTCTCTCCTTCTTTAACAACAGAGTGAAGGATGTCTCCAGGTCGGAGATGACGATGATATTCGTAATGTTGTTCAGCATGAAGACCACCACTACCACCTTCTTGTTTTTCAATACCGGTTGGAGTTTTTCCTGAACCAAACCACGGTTCCCCGATTTTTGGTCGTAAAGAATATCCTTCATCGAATTGTGCACTCGCAGCAACAAATGTTGGAGGCGCAATTATCCCTTGTGCTTCCGTAGTTAAAGCATAATTCGAATCATAATAAACTTGGTTTTTATCACCTATCGATCTTGCAAAAAGCATTATATGTCCAGCTTCAACTGGAAATTGATCACTCATTATCTCCTCAATTCTTTAAAATATACTTCCAACGCGAATACTCCGTTCAATAGCATAGACTATTAACAATCCAACTCCTACTACTATCCACTTCCAATGATATCGTCCAGGGTCTTCTAACATTGATCACCTCATAATTAATCTAGTTAATTTTTTATTGCGGACGTCCGATTTTGCCACTCGGAGTAATTACAGCTCCATCATATCTAACATTGTTTATTTTAGCCCCTGGAGAAACAAGAACATTTTCAAGAGTTGCACCATTTAGTACACAATTTGCTCCTATCACAACATTTTTACCAATTTGACATCTAGAAATTTCTGCTTCAGGTGATATTAAATTCTCTTGCTCATAGTGATCCAAGATTTGTGACTGAGCAGAAAGTAGTGATTTTAAATTTCCCGTGTCTAACCATTGTCCATCAAACTTCCTACCTGCAACGTATCCACCTTCTTCAATGATTGCAGAAAGTGTTCCTGATATCTCCAATTCACCTTTCTTATTAGCTACCGGATCATCCAGAATACGATCCACAGCATCAGGCCCTAGCATCCACCATGCAGTACAAGCTAAGTTAGAAAGTGGTTTTTGAGGTTTCTCAACAAATGATACAATCTGCTTACCTTTTAACTTTGCAATTCCCATATCTTTTGGTCGATCTGTGTAAGAGAGAGGTAACCAAGCTTGAGCTCCACTTTCTTCCCATTTTTCAATATCAACAGCCAAATTTCCACCAAGTAAAATAGAATCGGTAGCAACCACAATGGTATGTCTTCCTCGTATGATTTCATTTGGAACTTGAGCAACTGCATCAGCTGGTCCATTAGGTAAAGACTGAATTACAGCACTTAATGTGATTGGGAAATCAGAAATATCTAATTCTTCAACCTGCAAAACTTCCTCAGGGGATCGAACAACAACCACTACATCTTTTATTCCGATTTCACATAGACGATCTAACGCATAAAACAACATTGGTCTGTTCAAAAGCGGAATTAACCCTTTAGAAAATTCTATACTCAATGGGCGAAGACGATTTGCTTTCCCTCCAGTCAGCAAAATTGCAATAGGAATTTCCATATAATTATCCTAAAAAAACTTATCTGTTTTTTTTAATCAATAACTAAGTTATATCATTTTTTGTGACGAACAATTCTCCTTAGTATTATTATCCAGTTATGAAAACAAAAAAAATGATTTTTGAGTCAACTTTTAGAGAACAACAATATCAATTACATGAGTCAAATTCCTTGGAATCGCTTTTTCATTTGATACTAATCGATGACAATCAACACAGTTATCATTATGTAATCGAAATGCTAGGCTATATATTTGGCTACGGTGAAGAAAAAGCATGGACATTAGCTCGAATTGTCGATACACAAGGACAGGTAATAATTGAAACTGCTTCACGTTCAATTTGTGAAGAACATCAATTGCAGGTACATAATTATGGTGCAGATCATCGTATTACTAGCTCTAAAGGGTCAATGTCTGCAATTATTGAGTCTGCACCGTAGCATAATTCACAAACATCGATACACTACCTAGATGGATACAATGAACCTCAACATCACACGTTACTGTTTAGAACAATGGGCATGTGATAATTCAACTGCTAGTAAGCCAGCATTTACTTTCGCTAGAAAAAACAAAAAAAATGATACTTGGACCTATCAGGAGGTTTGGAATTTGGTCCAATCCATTGGCAAAGGTTACATTAAACTAGGGCTTAAAAAGGGAGACCGGGTTCTAATACGTCTACCACACTCTCCTGAGTATGCATTTGCTTTTTTTGGGGCAAATATAGCTGGCTTAATTCCAATACCAGCATCACCACAGTTAACTAACGAAGAAGCTTCTTTCCTACTAGAAGATTCTGGAGCTACATGTATCGTACAATCATCAACGGCACAACCTTTTAACTTCAAAGGAATAACTATCGAAGATAAAAATCTTCTCCATATGAATGGAGAAAAGGAACTACCGTTCACAAAATCAGAAGACCCAGGATTTTTAATTTATACATCCGGAACTACTGCAAAACCTAAAGGTGTCTTACATGCACAAAGAACAGTTCTTGGGAGAGCCTTTATGCGTAAGGGATGGCAAGATTTTCAAAAACAAGACATCACGATGCATGCAGGAACTTTGAACTGGTCTTATACCTTGGGGGTAGGCTTATTAGATGCTTGGGCCGTTGGTGCTCATGCGACATTACAAGAAAGCCCAATTGAACCAGATGAATGGCCTGAAATAATTGAAAGATTAAAAATTAATGTTTTCAGTGCAGTTCCTACGATTTTTAGACAAATATTAAAATATTCCGAAATTGAAAAATATGACCTCTCTGCACTACGACATGTATTGTGCGGAGGAGAACCTCTTACACCTGCACTTTATGAAGAATGGGAGTCACGTACCAATACGAAAATTCATGAAGCATTAGGTATGACAGAATTAAGTACATATATTTCTTCTAGCCCTACAATCACAACCCGCATAGGTTCACCAGGAAAACCACAGCTAGGAAGAAATATAGCCATACTCCCTGAAGATAGTGATTCCACTGAACCAGTGCCACCTAATGAAATAGGTCTTTTGGCATCCCATCGATCAGATCCAGGATTAATGTTGGGTTATTGGAATAGACCTCAAGAAGAATCAGCTGTATTTCGGGGAGATTGGTTTATTGGAGGAGATCGTGCTGCTATGGATACCGATGGTTACATCTGGTTCCACGGGCGAGCAGATGACGTAATAAAATCTTTCGGTTTCAGGCTATCACCCGTAGAAATTGAGGCTGTTCTCGAATCTCATCCTGAAGTATCTGAGGCTGCTGTAATCGGTTATCAACTTGATGAAAGTAAAACTTTAGTTACTGCATGTATAGTTCCTGTAGAAAACCATGACATCAATGAGCAAAATCTAAAAATATTTGCCACTGAACACTTAGCAGAGTACAAACAACCACATCAATATAAATTTTTTAAATCACTCCCCCGTACAAAAAATGGAAAATTACAAAGAAGCGTTTTGTTAAAATCACTTCACGAGGCAAGTAAAAATTTATAATAAAAACTAATTTGAAATGAGAGAAATTTGTTAAAAATTAAAGCAAGCATAACAGGAATTATCGGAGGATTTATTTCAGGTATGACTGGTATTGGTGGTGGTACTGTGATGGTCCCTTTACTTACCGGCTTCGTACTTATGAGACAACACCGAGCACATGCAACATCGTTAGTAATAGTAATTTTTGTAGCAATTTCGGCAGCAACACAGTACTTAATGCGCGATCAAATCAGATGGGATTTAGCTATTGCCCTTAGTATTGGCGCAGTTGTTGGAGCACAGATTGGTGCTAGGACTATGCACTCAATGCCTGAAAAAAATTTAAGAATGATTTTTGCAATTTTTTTATTTGTCGTTGGTATAAGGCTTATCTTTGGCAGTTCAATTATTGACTTATCATTTGATGGCAACGCACTATCCAATAACACACAAACTATAAGCTCCTTACTCATTGGATTAGTAGGTGGTGCTTTTGGAGGACTCTTAGGTATTGGAGGAGGTGCTATTTTTGTCCCTGCACTGGTTTTAATTCTCGGACAAGACCAACATATCGCACAAGGTATATCACTAATAGTCATCATTTCAACTGCCCTATCAGGTACAGCTGTAAATTTACGAAGCGGTTATATCGATAAAAAAATAGTAATTTGGGTAACTCCTCCAGCAGTCATATTAGCAATCATAGGAGGCTATACTGCTGGTCTTTTAGATAGTGAAACTCTTAGTCGCATATTTGGTTTTGTAGTTTTATATGTAGCAATTAGAAGTTTTTATACAACTTGGCTAAAATCCAAAACAAACTAATTTTTTGTAGCTCTTGTTACAGTACGTAAAAGTATATAGCCAATAATTCCTGATAATAATGAGGCAACCAAAATGCCAACCTTAGCATTCGTTAGTAACTCATTTGTATTGAATGACAGCTCAGTAACAAACAAGGAGACTGTGAATCCAATGCCACCAAGAAAACCTATACCAACAATTTGTAACCAATTGACACCTAATGGCAATCGCGCTCCCAATTTGACTGCAATCCATACACCTAACGTAACTCCAATAGGTTTGCCTAATAGCAAACCTAAAGTGATCCCCCAAGTTAAACTAGAATTGAAAACATCAACTAATGTATCCATAGATAAATAGACGCCAGCATTGGCAAAAGCAAAGATAGGGACAATGGCAAAAGCTACAGGTCGTTGCAAAGTATGCTCTAATCGATCAAGAGGTGAAATTGTTTGGCGACCTAATTCAGAAACTTGCATAAGGGTATGAATTCTTTCTTCACGACCTAGATTTGTGCCTTCAACTTGAGAGTCGTTTTTCAGTTGCTGCATCAGTGGATCCGCTATCTGAGAAAAAGATTCCGGACGATTCCAACTACGCCAAGGTGTCATCAAACCTAATAATACACCCATTATTGTTGTATGTACTCCTGATTCAAGCATTGCAACCCATGCGACTGCACCGATTAGAAAATAAATTGGTATATACCAAACACCTATTCGATTAAGAAAATAAATTAGCGCAAGAAGCAAAAAAACGATTATTAGAGCTTGAACATTAATAGTTGCCGTGTAAAAAAGGGCAATCACAGCTATAGCACCTAAATCATCAACTATAGCCATAGCCAAAAGTAAAACTAACAACCCTGTGGATACTCGAGAACGTAATAACATTAATACACCCACAGCAAAGGCTATATCTGTTGCCATTGGTATTGCCCATCCAGAACGTGCTTCAGCATCATCCACAATCAAGAAAAATATTAATGCAGGTACTACCATTCCACCGGTAGCTGCAGCAGCAGGTACTGCCATACGACGAATACTTGCCAATTCTCCTACAACTAATTCTCTTTTAATCTCCATCCCAACCAAAAAGAAAAAAAGTACCATCGCAGCATCATTGATCCAGAAATGTAAATCCCGATCAATAGAATAAAACCCAAAGTCAATCGCTATATGGTGGTGCAAAAAATCACCGTAATAAGATGAAAAAGGAGAATTTGCCACAGTTAAAGCAAGGATTGCCATAACAAGAAGAATGAATCCACTTGCACTTTCTGTCTGAAGAAAATGTTGAATAGGTCTAGCCAAACGAACTTTATAAACACCAGGAGGAGGCGATTCTACATTCATTTTGATATTAACATCCGTCTATTTATATTAATTAGTAAGGTGATTTACTGGAGAAATTTTATCAAACAACTTAGTTTGAGTCTGTCACTAAAGATTATTCAATGCACGCCATAATTCTGGATTACTTCGAAGAAATTTATTTAATGATGATGAAGTCACGCCAATTTTTTTTGCAGTTAAAGAAACCTTCCAATTATTAGCACTTAATTCATCAAACAATGATGCGACAATTATAGAATATTTCGAGTTTCGAGTATTAAGTGTAAATGAACTATTTTTAGTTTGTTGAACAAATTTTTCTAATTCACTTCGAACATTTGGGGGATTACTTCGTAAAGTTAGAGCAATTTTTAATCGTAACCTACGTAATGCATAAACCCGATTAATATGCTGTGAACGTGACTCACTAGAAAAACCCACAAGACCAGATGAAACGTGTCTAATTCTAACAGCAGAATCTGTCTTGTTCTTCTTTTGGCCACCGGGGCCACTTGCACGAAATTTATCAAGAACACACTGTTCCATTAACTCTTGATCTGTCAAATACAAAAAATCAATCCAAGATTGATTTTCAACAGAATTCATATCTTTCACCTATCATCCTGTGCGTAATCCATCTATCCTTATTAGCCTATACGTTTATAAAGAAAGAGCCTAATGATGAATCGTATACAAATTGTAGGTGCAACTGGTTATGGTGGTTTGGGCATCCTTGAGTTGCTCTTAAATCACCCAAATTTTGAAGTTTCATCGATTGTGGCACGTGATGAAGCTGGAACAAGAATTGATTTAGTTTATCCTCACCTTGCAGGAAGAACAGAATTAGTAATTAATAGTCCTTCCAATGATCTAATTGGTTCTGATTGTGATGCTGTAGTTTTCTCCACACCTGACGGAGTTTCACAACAATATGCATCGAATCTAGTAACTTTAGGCAGAAAATTTATTGATTATTCCGGTGATTTCCGTTTTAGAGATACAGATGACTATGCAAAATATGCAGAACGCCATCCGAGCATCAAGGAAAATAGCCATAAAGCTGAACAATTATTAAACCGAGCAGCATATGGGGTTTCCGAGCTTAATAAAACCAATATTGCTCAATCAGAGATCGTAGGAAATCCCGGGTGTTTTGCCATAGGAATTATTTTAGGTCTTGCGCCTATTTTTAACGAAGACCTAGTTGAAGATGGGATTGTAACAGTGGATGGACTGACAGGATCATCTGGTGCAGGTAAAAAACCAGCACCCTTACAACACTTAAGTCATCTAAATGATAATGTCATACCTTACAGGCTTCTCAATCACCAACATGTCATTGAATCTGAATTTACACTCGGCCGTTTAGGAAACGCACAAGGAGCAACAATTGATTTCATCCCACACCTTTTAGGGACCACTAGAGGAATACTTAGCACAATGCATATGCGCTTAACAAAGAGTATTGATCGAGAAAACATACTTAATATGTATCGTGAATTTTATAAAGAAGATACATTTGTGCGAATTCTAGATACTGCCCCAACGCTAAAAAATGTTTTAGGCTCAAATTATTGTGATATTAGTGTCTTTGTTTCTGAAGATATGAATCGATTAGTAGTAATATCTTCAATCGACAACCTAATGAAAGGACAGAGTGGATCAGCAATGCAGAATCTCAATATCATGTTCGGATTAGAACAGAATGCTGGTTTAGATAAGACACCAATGTATCCATAAATTACCCAATATCAGTCAAAATTTATTATTTTGACAACAATCGATCAAGGCCTTCAACATCCTCATTAGCAAGCATAAGCCTCCGTGCAGGATAATTTATAACTATTCCTTCACTAGTTAAACGTCTGTGAATATGTTTCATCATTTCATGCTTTAAGGTGAAAGAGTCTGCCCATGTAACGGCTCGCATTTTTACAAAAAAATTAATGTTCGAGTCACCAAATTCTGAATATCGAAATAAGGGCTTCCTTGCAGTATCAACATAATCATACTCTAAAAGTTTATTCATTTCTTCAACAACTATTGACTCTACTCGATCAAGATCTTCTTCGTAAGCAATGCCACAGTCAACTCGAGCATCCGCTCGGGCATCTGCAGAATCAAAGTTAGTAATAATTGAATCTGCCACTGCAGCATTAGGCACCATAACAATATTATTATCAAAGGTACGAATTCGAGTAGCACGCCATCCTATATCCTCTACTACACCTAAAGGACCACCAGAAACTTCGACAAAATCCCCAACTGCTATAGATGAATCAGTAATCACGTAAGAACTTGCAAAGATATTGCTGAGTAATGGTTGCAAAGCTAGCGCAACAGCTAATCCACCTAGACCTAAACCAGCTAACAACGGACTAATCGACACTCCTATGACATCTAAAACCAGTAGAGCACCTATGGTAATAATCACTACATTAATAATCCGTTTTAAAAACGGCATCGATCTAGGATCGAATCCTGGTAACCCTGAGACTTCTCCATTTCTAGATATCCAATCCAGTAGTCCAAGAACAATACGGCGTGAAGCACTAACTATGAAAAACAATATGAAAGCAACCCAAATTTTTTCAATTGTTCTAAGATAAGGATCCATATATGACAAAATATTGAGACCTGCGTATATGCTAGAAATTGCAATCGACAAAATTAACGGACCTTTTATCGCCTCTGCAAGAAAGTCGTCAATTTCTGTTTGAGTAGTTTTCGTAATTAGATGCATGATTCTTCGAGCTTGAGTTGCTAGAGCCCATGAAATTAGTAACCCAATAGTAACCACCAATAATGCAATTAAAATTTCTTCGATATCAGTCTGGTTCACATTAGCCTCACTCACAACTACATAGTTTGAAACGCAAAATCTATCTTAACGTATATACATATAATAATCGTATTTCACATATCTAGAACAAATTTAGAAAAGAAGAAAATTCTTCAGGTGTATTTATATTCTTGAATGATTGGCCATTTGGATCCACCTCTTGCCATTCTTCCTCTTTCAGCCTATAAGCATTTAAATCTCCTGATAATGCCATAGGTGCTCTTACTCCTTCTAGAATTTTTGCATTAATAATAGAAAGACTATTAGTTAATAAAGCTGAACATAATGGCTGTGGTCGTCCTTCTGCAATTGGAACAACCCATTGATGATTATTGTCTACTTTTTCTATAAGTAATTCTAATAATTCTGATCGTATCAATGGCATATCAACTGCGGTAACAATTGAAGTTGGAGCTCGAGACAATTCTAATCCTGCAGCAATTCCCACTAGGGGTCCCTCATCTAATAGTCTATCTTCTCCAAAAACCAGAGGAATATCTGATTCAATTTCTGGAATAGCTCGATTAGGAGCATTAACAACAACTATTTCATCAACTACACCTGAAATAGCTGTTACGCAATATTGTAAAAGTGTTGATCCATTCACAGGTAATAATGCTTTATTAGATCCCATGCGGGTAGATCGACCACCAATTAAAATAATGCCTGTTACATCCAACATCTTGCAATCATACCAACATAAAGGAGATTATAAGATAATGATCAAACAAACAGCTCTTTGGAAGGCTTTACATCTAGATGATTATAATCCACCAATTATCGCCATCGTTGGTGCAGGTGGAAAAACTTCTCTACTTTATCGTTTAGGAGAAGAAGCCATAGCAATGAATCACAGTGCATTGTTATCCGGCACCACATTATTTACACTTCCAAAAAAAGAAATTCAAAATCAGAAAACATTAGAAGAAACCAACGAAAATCTGTTAAATATTCTGACAAAAGAAGTATTCAATTCTCAAGTTGTTATCGCAAAAACAGGTACTGCACCTAAAAAACGTCAACGACCCATTTCAGTTGAACTGATAGATAAAATAGCTAAAGATTCTCAATTTAGATTAATAGCTCTTGAGTCTGATGGTAGCAAAATGAGGCCTTTTAAAGCGCCTGCCGTTCATGAACCTGTAATTCCTAAAAGTGCAACACATGTTATTTACGTAATAGGACTAAGTGCTGTGGACAAACCATTAAGTGAAGATTATGTTCATCGTTCTGAATTAGTAAGAAAGATTGCAGGACCAGCAACACATTGCACTATCGAAGTAATATCAAAAATAGCCACAAGCTTACAGGGTGGGAAAAAAGGAGTGAACAATCGTGATTTTACAATTCTAATTAATCAGTCAGAGCTAAACCCATCTTTAGCTACAGAATTAGCAAAAACTATATTCGAAAAAGGTAATTCGCGAGTGATTGTTGCATCTTTAAGAAATATCCATCATCCAATTTTGGAAATCTATCAAACTTAACTACCCATGCATACTATTTTCACGATACGATCAAAATGGAGGACCACATGACTGTCTATTTAATTATTTTAGTACTCCTACTTGTGTTGTCTGCTTTTTTTTCTAGCGCTGAAACAGCATTTCTATCTCTAGATAGAGTGCGTTTAGAGCATTTTGTACGTGAATCTATTCCAGGGGCACGTCGAGTTTCGATGCTCCTCGAACGCCCGCAACGATTATTAAGTGCAATCTTAATAGGTAACAATCTGGTTAACACTGCAGTTGCAGCGGTTGGTACCGTTTTGGTAACAAAACTAATGCCGGGTGGTCAAGGGGAAACTATTCTAATTGCTACAGTTATAATGACTATCCTTCTAGTGATATTAGGAGAAGTAGTGCCAAAAACATTAGCAATTACACATTCATTCGCAATAAGTAGAATTTATGCTCCTATTTTATCTTTATGGTCCTCCATCACTAGACCAATAGTTGCCTTGCTAGATGTATTGACAATTTTATTAGTAAAAACAACAGGTGGAGAAGAAATCACTACAAATCCTGCCCTAAGCATGCCCGAACTGAGAACAGCTATAAGATTGGGTGCCGAAACTGGTTCTCTTGAAACTGAGGCTTCAGAGCGTATGTTGGGAGCGCTGACATTACAGCAGCGTCAAGTACAAGAAATTATGGTATCGCGGATGGACATGATTGCAATTGAAGAACATCAACCACTTCTAGAAGTATCTCACTTATTCAGTACCGCAGGATTCCAGCGCCTACCTGTTTATGCAAATAGTCCAGATGAAGTCATAGGTTACGTACATGTAAGTGATGTTAATGCGGCTCACTTAGAAGGTTTAAATAATCGCAATGCAGGAGATATTATGCGAACTGTACTTTTCGAATCGGAACTGGCACCAATAGCCAATGTACTTGATCTGATGAGAACACATGGCAGTTATCTCGTAATGCTAGTTGATGAATTTGGTAGTACGTCAGGATTAGTAACATTAGAAGACATTATGGAGGAAGTTGTTGGACATATGCGGAGTGAAAGCGGCGCTGAAATATCTAGAGTCACAGAAGAGAAAAAAACCGGCCGTTTTTTCGTGGATGGTAATACATTATTAGTAGATCTTTCAGCAGAATTATCTGTAGATTTTACAAATGTCGATGCAAATACTGTTGCAGGACTATTACTCTACCATCTAAGACGTTTCCCAAAGATTGAAGAGTCAATTGAAATTCAAGGCTACCAATTTACAGTGTTAGAAATGGACGGAAGAAGAATCGCAAGAGTGTCAATTAGCGAAAAAAAATAGGAGGTTATGGGTGCTACTCATTGCTCTTTCTATATTCATGTTCCAATAACCAAATTTTACGTTCCATACCACTTCCAAACCCAGTCAGTGATCCATTAGCACCTATTACACGATGACAGGGCAAAACGATTGATATAGGATTTTTATTTAAAGCGCCTCCAACTGCACGAGATGCACGTGGAAATCCAATCTGTGAAGCAATAGAACCATAAGTGGTGGTTCTACCGAAAGGAATAGTTTGTAGAGCGAACCAAACTTTCAATTGAAACTCTGTCCCAGATAAATCGAATGGAATGGTAAATTTCTCCATATTTCCACTAAAATATTCTTTCAATTGATAAACTGTAGAATTTAAAATACTTTCAGAGGAAGAATTGGCGGGAGTGTTGATAGTCTTTTTATCAAATTGATTATCAAAAAACTTAATCTTTTGTACCCCAATAGCAGAAACTTGTATAAAAATATCTCCGATTTCTGTATTTATGAGTTTACGTGTAGACATCAGTCATCTCCCAATATATAAATCAATACAAGTCACTTTGTAATGTACCAAATCAAATATCGTGACGTTAGAAAATCTGGAGGAAAGATGCGCGCAAATCCTGTACTTGAAAAATGGAGAAATGGTGAAAAAACAATTGGTGCATGGCTTTCGTCTGATTCTTCCTATGTAGCAGAAACCATGGGACATGTTGGATTTGACTGGCTATGTATAGATCAGCAACATGGTATCAGTGATTATGCTTCTACGTTCCAAATGCTTCAAGCAATTTCAACAACTAATACAACACCTTTTGTCCGAGTCGCGTGGAATGACTCAGCCACAATTATGCGTGCTCTAGATGCGGGTGCCTATGGGATTGTCATCCCTCTAGTGAATAATGCAGAGGAAGCCAAAAAAGCAGTATGGGCATGTCGTTATCCACCTGATGGAGGAAGATCTTCAGGGCCGAACCGAGCGATACTCTATGGTGGCAGTGATTATCAAGCAGAAGCTAATAAAGAAATTGCCTGTATTGTAATGATTGAAACAGCTGAAGCAATTGAAAACATCGATTCTATATTATCTGTAGAAGGAATAGATGCGGCTTATATTGGTCCCTCCGATCTAGCATATGCTTTAGAAATGACTCCCACAGGAGATAATAATAATCCTGATCACGTTAAAACTGTTGAAGCTATCTTTGATGCTTGCATTCGTCATGGAGTAGCACCGGGGATACATACTGGTAGTGTTGAATACACATCACGTTGGCTATCACATGGGTTCCAAATGGTTAATCTTGGAACAGATATTCAGTTCCTTCGTTCACGTGCGTCTGATTCTCTAAGCCAAGTCAAATAAAGGATCATCAGACTACTATCAACTCATCAATCGCACCTCTTTGACCGCCTTTAGCGTTGATAGATCTTCGAGCGGGAGTGCGGTTAATTGTGTACTTTGATCCTTCATATAAACCTACTATCCATTCATGCGGTGAGTTCGATAACATCATTGCCACATTATTTTCACGTAATCGGTCTATCGACCACTTAAGTCTCAGATGTTCCACACGACCAAAAGAACCTTTTGTGTATGAAGTAAAACTAGATGTAGATGAAAGTGGGAAAAAAGGTGGATCAAAATACACAAAATCACCTTTTTTAGCTTTTTTATAACTATCTTCAAAATCTCCACAAATCAATTCAGTATTTTGTAAGGCATGTGATGCAAGTGTCAGCAGTTCAACATCGAGTATTTTTGGATTTTTATAACGACCATGAGGAACATTAAATTCACCTTTTTGATTGACTCTATACAAACCGTTAAAACAAGTTTTATTAAGAAATAAAAGTCGAGCAGCTTTCTCTACTCGACCATCTGGGACAGAAGAACGAACTTTATAAAAAAAATTTTTCCTTTGTTCCGTATTTCCTGCTAAATATTTCGTTGCAATGGGAGTTAGATAATTAATAAGGTCATCTAATTCATCTCGAACAATTCGATATGTTTCAATAAGTTCACAATTAAAATCATTAAGTACTACGTTTTTAATTTTAAATTCTGGATTTGAAATCAAAGAGAAAAAAACAGCACCACCACCCACAAATGGCTCGTAGTATGTATTTACTTTTTGAGGGATTTTTTCTAATAAAACATTAAGTAACTGTGTTTTACCACCTGCCCATTTCACAAATGGTTTAGGAGTTTGAGTTACTTCATCTGAAAGTTTTACCGAATTTTTTTTTCTAATCACCATTGTGTAAATTCACCATCGTTAATCTACAGCAATATTACGGCCTAAAATAGTAATTTCAGTATCATTTGAATTTAAATTTTCTAATAATGTGTCTCCTACCCGACACATTTACGCAACATAATCATCACATTTACGCAACATAATCATCACATTTACGCAACACAATCATGATTTATTAGTATCTGGTAAAACAGACCATATTTACTTGGTTGATGGAAGGAAGTGAAATTTTGGATAGTGGCACTACTGCGTGGATACTTGTTAGTTCTGCGCTTGTATTATTTATGACACCAGGGCTAGCTTTTTTTTACGGAGGCATGGTCAGAAGTAAAAATATTTTAGCGATGTTAATGAAAAATTATATTGCCATGGGGGTAGTCACAATTACTTGGGTAGTTGTTGGATGTTCCTTAGCTTTTAGTAGTGGAAATATAACCCTAGGAGATTGGGGGCTTTTTGGAGATCTTGACCTTTTGGGGTTAACAACGCTAGATCTCACTAATAATTATTTTGGTAATGATGTACCTGATCTACTTCATGTAACTTTCCAATTAATGTTCGCAATAATTACTCCTGCACTAATTGCTGGTGCCATCGCAGAAAGAATGAAATTCTCTGCTTGGGTGGTTTTTGTTGCAATATGGTCTATCTGTGTATACGCACCTATGGCGCACTGGGTCTGGGGTGGTGGATTTATTGCAAGTCAAATCGAAGCTATTGACTTTGCTGGTGGTCTTGTTGTTCACATAAATGCCGGTGCCGCAACATTAGCATTGGTTATTGTACTCGGTCCACGAGTTGGATTAGGAAGAGAAAAATTCAAGGAGAATTCTCTTCCTCTAACTATACTTGGGGCAGGAATACTTTGGTTTGGGTGGTTTGGATTCAATGCTGGATCAGCATATGCAGCAGATGGAGCTGCAGCTAATGCATTTATAACTACGCAAATTGCTGCTGCTATTGCAGCAACTACTTGGATACTCATAGAAATTGCTCGAAATGGTAAACCAACTAGTCTTGGTTTTGCTTGCGGAGCAGTTGCTGGATTAGTGGCAATCACTCCTGCTGCAGGCTTTGTAAACCCTTTAGGAGCGATAATCATTGGTATTGCTGCAGGAGCAATTTGCCTTGCTGCACTCCAATTAAAAGAAAGATTCAACTTCGATGATTCACTTGATGTTGTAGCTGTTCATTTGGTTGGAGGAATTGTAGGAGCTTTATTACTTGGCTTGCTAGCCGATGAAGCTGTTGGTGGAGTAGCTGGAAGTGCTACTCAGTTTATTAACCAATTACTTTCAGTAATAATTGCTATCGCATTTTCATTTGTTGCTACTTATATTATTGCAGTAGTACTAGATAAAGTTATCAGGCTACGAGTAACTGATTCTGAAGAGAATCAAGGGTTAGACGTTTCTTTACATGGAGAACAAGCCTACGCAATAGATAATTAATAAATATAAAGTTTTATAAACAAAAGCCCTGAGTATTAGAATAAAATCGATGCTCAGGGCTTTATATATAACTACCTAATAATTTTGTATTGACCATACTAGTCATATCCACATAATGCGATCAGGGATTTAATTTGGAAGGATTAATTATGACTACTGAAAAAGAAATATATGCGCTTGGAGAAACTCCTCCACTTGGCTACATCCCTCCCAAAATGCATGCCTCCTTAATTAGGCCAGAACGTTTCGGTGAACCCAATCAGGCATTTGAAGTAGAACAAATAGATGTTCCTAAACCAGGTCCACGTCAAGTTTTAGTATGGGTAATGGCTGCAGGTGTCAATTATAACAATGTGTGGGCAGCATTAGGTACTCCCGTAAATGTTATTGGTGCTAGGCAACGTCGAGGAGCTGAAGAAGATTTTCACATCGGTGGCTCAGATGCTTCAGGTATCGTATGGGCAGCAGGAGAAGAAGTAGAAAATGTAAAAGTTGGCGATCGAGTCGTTTTATCTTGTGGAATGTGGGATGAAAATGCTGAAGATATCCTCGCTGGTGGAGACCCCATGACATCTAGTTCAGCTAAAATATGGGGATATGAAGAAAATTGGGGATCATTCTCTCAGTTCGCGCTCGTAGATCACTATCAATGTTTTCCGAAACCACCAAATCTTACTTGGGAAGCTTCAGCAGCTTATATGTTGGTTGGTGCAACTGCTTACCGACAACTCATGGGCTGGCCTCCACACATTGTTAATCCTGGCGATCCTGTTCTCATTTGGGGCGGTACTGGCGGTTTAGGATCCATGGCCATCCAAATTGTTAAGGCAAACGGAGGAATACCAATTGCCGTAGTTTCGAGTCCAGATAAATTTGAATTCTGTTACCAAATAGGAGCTAAAGGTGTAATTAATCGTAAAGATTTCGATCATTGGGGACGTTTACCCGATATCGGAGATGCCGATGCATTTGGTGAATGGATGCAGGGTGCACGAGCTTTTGGTCAAGCATTTTGGGAACAACTTGGAGAACGAAAGGCGCCAAAGATCGTTTTCGAACATCCAGGTGAATCTACTATTCCCACCTCAATTTTCCTAGTCGACAATAATGGAATGGTCGTAATCTGTGCAGGAACAACTGGTTACAATGCAGATGTCGATTTACGTTATTTATGGATGCGTCAAAAGAGATTCCAAGGTTCGCATTTCGCAAATACTGAGCAGTGTAATGCCTTCAATCAAATGGTAATCGATGGTGAAGTTGATCCGGCTTTATCACAAGTATTTCCTTTAGAGAATGTTGGAGATGCACATCAACTAATGTATGAAAATCAACATCCTGCCGGTAATATGTCGATTTTAGTAAATGCAACTGAAGAAGGTCATATAGATATTGACCTCTAGCATTATTGATAAATCAAATAATTAGGTTGACTCTCTAGTTGAGCAATAGCCTCTGCAGTTAATACTGGTGTATCCCACTCATAAAATAATTTGAGTGCTGCATATTCTGCATATTCTGCAAGTGCATATTTTTCATAACCGTGAATTTTTTGTTGAGGCGTTCCAAACCCATCCATATCAATAGTTAACAATACTTCTTCAACATCTACCAAATTAGAGGTTTCCAAAATCATACTCTCACGAAATTGATGGATTACGAGAATCTTAGAGGGGATTGTATATTCACGAACGATATCTTGAAGATACATTTGCACTGCATTAATATCTATCGCATTCAAATATCCAATTGAGTCACCAGGAATTTTATCATGATCCTTAGCAGCAAATTCAGGATCTAAAGCTAAGTGAACAAAAGGTTCTTTCAAATATTTTTCCAAAGTCTGAATACTATTCTCCAAATTTCCCCATCCGATTTGTAAGTCTAGAAATAACAAAATGTTACTTAATCGAGCTGCTTCTACATACTCAGCTATGACAATTTCATCCAATCGATAAATATAGTCACCATCGGGAGTAGGGTTGCCCTGAGCGACATCAACAATAAGATGTAGTGCAGCCTTTACATCTCGAGATTCACTATATTTTTTATGTTGTAACGCAAGTTCTTTAATTTTTTTGGCACCAATTTCTGGAGAATATTTTCCTAATTCCCCCATCACAGGAATGCCAGGATATCCGTAATAAGAAATAATTTGATGGGAAAGAAAAATATTATCTGTCGGTTGTTCGGGAGTTATTTTTCTTTCTCGATTGATTGGAATAAATTCAAATGTATCCCCATCAGGAAAATACCACTCTGTATCATTCTTGAAAAATGAAACTGAATCAAATAAAGAAATATTTTTATTTGATGATTGAACATCAATATTTAAAAATATATCTTCGTAAATAAGCTCAGATTGCGAAGAATTACCCTCTTCAGCAGCATGAACATCTTGTATCGCATAAAAGCTCAACAACATTACAGAAAATATAGAAAAAAAGATGAGAAAATAACGAATTAATAGAAAGGGCTGTAGCAAGAATTTCCACCAAAAACCCCGCTTATTACATAGGATATATTAGTTAACATGAGTATGCAATTAGCACTAATGAATCTGGTTCACTACACAAATATAGCATGGTAAATTCCAATTAAATATGAGAAAGATTTTATACTTGATTTTTCCTATGATGATCATATTTTACGTAATGATCATCGCATGCAATACAGATACTCAATCTGAAAATCAAAAGGTACCTAATCAAGCAAATTCAGAAAATATAGTTATTGGAACAAAGGGAAACACTCCTCCGAGTCAGATCACACCAAAACCAGAAGAAAACCCCAGTACGATACAAATAAATCCATCTGCAAAAACAACGAAAACTTTACCTATTTTTGAAGTAGTTTCTGAACATCCTAAAGCATGTATCAACGACCATTTTTCTCAATTTGTGAGAGTGCATGGTATGTATGTTGTAGGTGACGAAGATGCACCGAGTGACTATGTACTACACACAGCAAATATTTTGGCACAATATTTGGATAACGATGAAGATGGCATACCAGACGATCAAGTAGTCACCGATTACTTAGTAGCAAATGGATTTATCGTACCAGTATGGACTAAAGATATTCGAGAGAATTTTTGGTCAAGTGCACGAGGAACATGGTGTGAAGATAATATACGTACAGTAGCGTCAATGTACCATGCAGATTCTGGGGACCAATGGGCGATTGGTGGAATTGAAAAAGCGAAAATTTGGGATACCAACTTAGAAGAGGTATGGCATGTTGTTTCTGCGGCATGGTACAGAGTCTATCCTGAATATTTCAATGATAAGTTCGATGACCCCAGAGATAGCCTCCTGACAGAAGCAGTGGATGCTGCGCGTGGAGGTTACTTCGAAGAAGCACCTAAAATTTATCCAGCGGAAGCTTGGTATAGATATTTTGATTGTCCCTATGGATGCCAAGTTCACGAATACTTTTATTGGATAACTGTTGCCAATATTGGAGCATTAGATCCAGCAATCACAAACTGGTGCCCGAATGAAGAGTGGTCAATTTGTACAAAAGAAGAATTAAGAATTCGTGATGTTAGAGCGTATGACCTACTAAACAATCATGGATTTAAACTTCCAACACATATACCAGATGGAAGCTATTCACCGACTAAGCAATAACTCAGAACTAATTATTTCTTCCCACCGACTTCAAGATTATTCATAGCTTCAAGTGAAGTGATTAACGCCTGAGTTCCGACATCAGAATCCAACGAACGTTCAACTGAAGAAAAAAATTGATGCACAATAGAAGTTCCAGTGAGTGATACATTGAGTTGATCTGCCGCCTCAAGTGCAAGTCGCAAATCTTTTTGCTGTAATCCTACTTTAAAACCTGGTGAAAAATCTCTTTCCACAATTTTCATCCCTAAATTAGAAAGTTGCCAGGATCCTGCAGCTCCTGCCGTAATAGCTTCAAGCATCGTTTCAGGATCTACTCCACTAGCTTCACAAAAGAGCAATGCCTCTGCCATAGCAAAGTTGTTAATACATACTGCGATTTGATTACATAATTTAACGGTCTGTCCAGCACCATTCGGGCCACAATGTGTGATACGAGATCCTAAAACTTCGAAAATATTGTTCACTTTGGAAAGAATTTCAGTATCTCCACCAACCATGATGGATAGTGTGCCATCTATTGCACCTTGCTCTCCTCCAGAAATTGGAGCATCCAGCATACTTGCACCAATAGAATTTAATTGAATAGCAAATTCTCGTGTTCTTGCCGGAGAAATAGTAGACATATCAATAACAATATTACTTTTCTCTACACCATTAATTATCGGATCAGTAATAGATTCACTACCGAGCAACACAGCTTCAACATCCGATGTGGCTGTCACACAAATAATTATCACTTCACTATTTCTGGCTACATCACCAGGAGATTGACAACTATTTGCTCCTTGATTTGAGAGTTGGTCAGATTTTTCAACGGTTCGATTCCAGATATTTACTTCAAAACCTGCATTTAGAAGGTTCTTTACCATGGGCATTCCCATAATTCCTAATCCAATAAATCCTACAGATTGCATTTGCTCCCTTTCATAATTGATCACTAATGAGTTAAGTATTTTTTAACTGGCCCCATTTTTCCCAGTGTGTCACTTCTTCAATTGGCTGTCTCTTGGGTTGAGACCATCTACCTTTAGATGGATATCCTAAAGGTATTAGAGCCATTGTCATATATTCAGAAGGTAATCCCAAAATCACCTTAACTTCTTCTTCATAAGCAGAATACAAAGTTGTTAGCGTGGAACCTATTCCAAAACTTCGAGCTGCAAGCATAAGATTTTGAATAGCACCATAGATAGAAGATCCTGCGCGTGGTGATTGGTTCACATTTTTTAAGACAGGTATAACCCAAACAGGAGCCTCCGCTAAATTATTAGCCAAATGTTCAGCTGATAAAAAATTCCTTTTCCCCAAACCATCTTGACCTGTCGAGTTCAATATTTCATCTTTTTGATATCCGTATGCACGTTCCCAGCCTTCTAAATAGAATTTTTGAATTTCCTGTTTAACTTCCAAATCTTTCACTACTATCCATCCCCATCCTTGTTGATTACCACCTGAAGGACCACGTATAGCAGCATCCAAAATTACCCGAATAGTTTCATCAGGAATTGGATCAGATTTGAGATATCTTCGTGCTGGAGTTGAATGAATCGCTAAAAGGACATCCAATTCTTCTCTTGTACCCATATAACTCCTATTTATTTCCTAAAATCAATGTTGCAGTTCCTGAAAACATGCCTGCAGGTGCATGTACCAAACTAATTTCTAAATCATCAACCTGTCTTTGCTCTGCTTCACCACGCAATTGAGTAACAGATTCCTGTATTGCAAACATTCCATACATACCTGTATGTGTATACGAAAGTCCACCACCATTGGTATTTACTGGAAAATTTCCTCCTGGTGCAGTATGCCCTTCAGCAAAATATGGTCCACCTTCTCCGGGATTCACAAATCCCAAACCTTCTAATGCATAGATAGGAACATGAGTAAAGGCATCATATAACATTGCATGCTGGATATCATTATGTGTTACTTCAGCTATAGCAAAAGCATCATTTCCAGTCTGTTTAGCTGCAGTCCAACTACTCATATCTTCCATCATACTAATGTTCATATGTGAAGTAGTTTCACCTCTACCAAGCACCCAAACTGGTTCTTTAGCAAATTCATGTGCGATCTCTTCACCCACTAGCACTAATGCGCCACCCCCATCAGTAACCAAACAACAATTTAATAAATGTAATGGCCATGCAATCAAACGAGACTTTAATACATCGTCAACTGAAATCAAGTCTCGCATCATAGCCCTCGGATTAAGATTGGCCCATTGACGAGTCGCCACTGCAACTGATGCTAATTGTTCTTCTGTTGTCCCATATTCATGCATATGTCGAACTATAGGAATTGAAAACATACTTGGTGGTCCCCATACTCCATATGGAAGTTCAAATTGACCAGCAATCGTTGAGGGGCCTGAATGCGAATTATTTATTCCAACCCTTGAACGACCAGATTCACCATGTGTTATCAAAGCAACATTACAATGCCCTGCTTGAATAGCTGCTACTGCATGACTCACATGCATCAGAAAAGATCCTCCACCAACAGAAGTTCCGTCAATCCAATGCGGCATAATATTGAAATATTCTGTCAGTTGTGCTGGCGTAGCACCTGCAGTTGCAAGACCATCAACATCATCAAAAGTTAATCCAGCATCATCTAACGCTAACCGAGCTGCTTCTGCATGAAGTTGAAGCATAGAATAATTAGGTAGATGACCTACTGAAGATGTTTCAGAAGCTCCAATAATGGCCACTCGAGTACTATCCTTCTTCATTGAAAAAACTACCTATCATTGATTCATCGGTTGAAATTTTGGCAATGTAATTTCTTCAGTAATATCATCGAAAACAATTTCAAGGAGCATGTCAGGAATTAAATTTTGGGGGTCAGGATCTATATTAATAATGTTAGTCATCATCCTTGGACCTTCATTAAGTTCGACTATAGCAATGACATAGGGAATGTCTTCTTCAAATCCTCCGAAACCACGATGTGAAATTACATAACTATATAATTTTGCAAATCCAGATACTGTTTTCCATGTAATATTTTCAGAGCGACATCCTTGAAAAGGGCAAAAAGGTCGAGGATAAAAATAGTAACGCAAACATTCATTACAATACTGAATCCGTAGCTCATGACGACGAAGACCCGCCCAAAATTCTTGAGTCTCTGGGGTGGCTTTTGGTATTGGTTTTGTATAAGTCATTACATGCCTTAATATCTGTATATCTTATATTTAAGTAAAATTTTATGTTCTTAGAAAAGCACTATACATCTTTGAAAGTTAATAAATAAAATGACTAGTATGAATCAAATTAATTCACTTACAGAACTAGAATCATTTGCCTACGAATGCGCTGAACAAGCAGGCAAAATAATCATAGATAGCCTACAAGATGAACTTATCATTAATTACAAAAATTCATCCAGCAATCAAAAAAATTCCTCAGATAACCCTGTATCAGATATAGATCACAAAATCGAAAACTTAATACACAGTCTAGTTACATCACGATTTCCTGACCACGGTATATTGGGAGAAGAAACTGATGAGCCAGTTAATCCAGAAGCAGAGTATATGTGGATCATAGATCCGATCGATGGCACAACAAATTTTATCAATCAATACCCCCTATTTTGCGTATCGATCGGAATATTATTCAACAATCGACCAGTCATAGGTGTTATTTGGTGTTCAACAAGTCATTTATTAAAAAAAGGTATATACCACACTTCATTAGGTAGAGGTCTACATTTTAATAAAAAACCTATAAAACAATTAGAAAATCCCAATCTTAAACGTCGTCTAAGTGCTGCACCTGGTGGAACAATTTCAGTAGTACAAAATATTGAAAACCGAAATACTGGATCCGCCGCCATTGAATTAGCATTCGTCGCAGCAGGAATTTTTCAAACAGCGCAATTCTATAGTTTACGAATATGGGATCTTGCTGCAGGAATTCTTTTAGTCAAAGAATCTGGGAGAGAAGTTTTAGTCAAAGAAGGTAAAGAGTTTAAAAATTTTACAGAATTTACTATCCCATTATTATCAAAAAATAACCCTAGTCCTTCATTACGAGATTGGAGAGAGCATATTCTAATCGGCAACAAAAAATCTTTAGAGCAATTGATATTAAAAAAACAAAATCAACACAAATTATCTATTTTTTTCAATTCAATTAGGAAAACCTTAAATAAAGAGCTACCTAAATAATCTAGAAAAATTTTATATTAATGGCCATGGAACTGAACGATTAGAGCTTATTGCTGGCAGTATCGGGTTTTCTAAAAAAACTTTTATCCTGTTAACAAGAGCAGAGACTTCTTCCATACAAATAAATCTTAAAAACTCTTTCTGACCTTGGTGACTTTCCAAATATCCAAGAATGCGACGAAGATCTTCACAATATTTTTCAGATAATTCTTTTCCCGCATAATCCCAAATGACAGTACGAAGTTTATAATATTGATTAAAACATAGACCGTTATCAATACACCATATTTGATTATCATTACCTAAAAGCACATGTCCACCCTTACGATCGGCATTATTTACTATCAAATCAAATGCGGCAATAAGAGATAATTGATTTTCATATTGAGCATTTTTACGTAATTCAAAGTAGTGATGGGCTGGATTATGTGGGATGAATAGCTGTAAAGAACCCATTCCATGAGGACCATCACAAATGACAGTAGGTGGAATTAGATCCCAACCTAACAGACGTGAAATCTCAAAAGTCGCGACTTCCCGTAAATATAATGAATCAGCAGGGAAATCATGTAGGGGTCTTTCACCCTGTGCTGGTTTATATATCCCCAAACCTAGTCCAACAGAAGAATGCAGTAAATCTGCCAAAAATACATAATTAGAAGAATCATACACTAAACGCAAATTATCTATCTCTGAGTTAGAAAGTAAATCGGTAATATTATGATTAGATGGAATCCAATCTTTTCCTTGCTCGAGAGATGACATCAACAAATACCCTAACTATTTAAGATTGAACCATTTCACGAATTGAATGACCTAAAGCCAATCGCATTGCAGTACAGTGCATTATCATCATTGCCAAAACTGGAATGTTATCATTTACAATCTGTTGAGCGCGGATTATTTCTTTACTAGATATTCCTAATTTATTTAAGGATGAAAAATTAGCATTCAATGGAACAGCAAGAAACTTTGACCCTGCTCTAGCATAATAATATAAAGCACGCCCTCGCCTTCGAAAATCTGGATATGTCGCTAAATGTTGCAATTCACCCCAAAAAATATCTATCGCCAATTGCCATTCTCCAAGTGCTCGATATAAATCTGGAGCTTCGCTCAATTGCAATATATCAACAATATTAGAAAAATTTGGCGCATCAGTATGATCCATTTTAACTTCAGTAAGTAAATGTTTTTTTTCTCGATCACTTAATTTTCTTAATTGACCGCTACCTTGGCCACCGACCTTTTCTCGCTCGAAAGCTTCTGCTAAAGCTGCACCAATTAACAGTACCTGTGGTTGCACATAGTGGAATAAATCTAAAACTGCTTCTAGTTCTTGTATTTCAAAATTTGTCATACCTTGTGTTATCAAATCTGCACGACCAGTTTGAGGTTCATATACTAATTCACATGCATCTAATGCCATATCTGTCATATATAAGGCACTACCCAAAAAACCTTGCGTATTTATAGATTTAATTACAGTCGGCCATATATAAGATAAATAGTTTGGAGCATCATTCGCTAATTGACTAAACAGAGAAGGAAACCATTTTGAACGGAAACCATCTGTGAAATTTTTACTATCAAAAAAAATATTATTCATTAGAAACCCTAAAAATATTCTCCCATATTTTAAATACGTAATAAAATAGATTATTAGTAAGGAACAAAAATGCCACATACTTTACTGTTAGCAGAACCAAGAGGATTTTGTGCGGGAGTAGTTCGAGCGATAGATGTTCTAGATGAACTTTTAGATACCGAAGAACTACCAATATACGCATTTCATGAAATAGTCCATAACAGACATGTAGTAGAAAGTTTTCGTGAACGTGGAGCAATATTTGTTAATGACATTAAAGAAGTTCCTTTCGGATCTCGTATTGTTTTCTCTGCACATGGAGTCTCTCCATTAGTTGTTGAAGAAGCTACAAAAAGAAATCTGCGGGTAATAGACGCAACATGTCCTTTAGTAACAAAAGTGCATTTAGAATCTAGAAAAGCAGCAAAAGATGGATTCGATATACTATTAGTTGGTCATGAAGGTCATGATGAAGTCGTAGGTACTAAAGGTGAGGCACCTGACCGGACTACTGTAGTTGATACTCCAAAAGATGTTTTTGACTTAGAAACAACTACTAAGAAAAAATTTGTTGTAACTCAGACAACTCTTTCAGTAGATGACACAGCATCAACAATTGATGCCATTATCGAACGATTTCCAGATGCCGAAATAAGAAATGATATCTGCTATGCAACAACTAATCGCCAAGCAGCTGTGAGGGCGATTGCTGAACGTGCAGGTTTGGTTATAGTTGTAGGATCGGCAAATTCAAGTAACAGTGTCCGACTACAAGAAGTTGCAGCAAGTACTGGAACTGTTTCCTATAGAGTAGACGGACTATCCGATATCGATCCAAACTGGTACAAAAATGTAGATATCGTTGGTTTAAGTGCAGGCGCATCTGTACCAGATTCATTACTCGATCCAATTATTAAAGACCTTCGAATGCGTGGTGTTACAAAAGTTGAGCCCGTCATCGTTGCTGAAGAAACTATCGAATTCCGCCCGCCCGATAATTCATAGGATAACCATCTTTTTGACCAAATTAATTCTGTGGAAAGATTGCACCAAAGTTCACGATCGATATGCTTATCAAATATAACCCTCTTGAGGATCTAAAGTGACTATGCAAATACCAGAAGTTGTTATCGATCGACTACCAATTTATCGAGGATTTCTAGTTCGAATTAAGGAGGAAGGGCGTACAGTCATCTCTTCACATGAGTTAGGAATTGAACTAGATGTAACTCCAGCCCAAATAAGAAAAGACTTGTCATATTTTGGACGCTTTGGGAAACAAGGTAAGGGTTATGTAGTTCAAGATTTATTAGATGAACTTGAAAATATTTTGGGATTAGATAAACAATGGTCTGTCATAGTAATCGGTTTAGGAAGACTTGGACGTGCTGTTGCATCATATCCTGGTTTTAAGGAAGAAGGATTTAATATCACTTCCTGCTATGATGTAAGCTCCGAGGTCATTGGAACTACTATAAATGGCATAGTAGTCCAAAGCATTGAAGATCTACAAAACGATCTCACAAAAAAACACGTCGATATTGGAATTATTACGGTTAGTTCAGAATATGCGCAAAATGTTGCCGATCTACTTATTAAAGGTGGCGTAGCAGCTATTTTAAACTATACACCTTCGAGAATTCAGGTCCCAAAAGAAATAGAACTAAAAAATATTAATCCTATTTTATTTTTACAAAGTATGACTTATCATCTCACAAACTTAAACAAAGGTAACTAATCTTTATATATCAGAACTAACTGAACTTATTAAACTTTCCTCATCTGTTGGAATCGCTCGATCGATTACTTCGACATAATTCAAAGCTTGACCTGCACCACGGGCAATACAAGTAAGTGGAGAATCTGCCACGTGTACAGGCACACCAGTTTCCTCACGAATTAATTCATCTAAACGATG
Source organism: Chloroflexota bacterium (assembly GCA_002716405.1). GTDB lineage: Bacteria > Chloroflexota > Dehalococcoidia > UBA2979 > UBA2979 > UBA6955. Next base: position 244,300 of record PBBA01000006.1, read on the forward strand.
AAGTAAAGCACCTCCACCGGTTAAGATTATGCCTCGATCTATAACATCTGATGCAAGTTCAGGAGGAGTTTTTTCCAATACCTTACGAATAGTTTCAATAACAACAAGCAAATGTTCGTTTAATGCTTGAACTATCTCATCACCGTGTAAAAGTGCAGTTCGAGGTAGTCCTGTAACTTGGTCGCGCCCTCTAACTTGTGCAGTACGATCTTGATTAAGATCTGCGATAGCACCACCGATTGCAATTTTTACTTCTTCAGCTGTCCGTTCACCAATAATCAAATTATGACGTCTCTTAATATGTTGTACGATAGCATCGTCAAATCGATCGCCAGCTATACGTACGGATTCACTGGCAACAATTCCAAACATTGAGATCACAGCTGCTTCAGTTCTACCTCCACCAATATCAACAATCATATGTCCCCGTGCAGAACCAACAGGAATCTCTGCACCTATAGCCGCAGCGAGTGGTTCAGGTATCAAATGAGCAGGTTTTCTTGCACCTGCAGCTTCAGCAGCGTCACGCACTGCACGCCGTTCGACGCCTGTCACTCCAACAGGTACACAAATCATAACTTCAGGTTTAATGATATTAAACCGCCCCAAAACACGAGAGATGAAATATCGTAACATTGACTCGGTGATGACATAGTCTGCAATTACACCGTCACGCATAGGACGAACAACTTGAATAGTACCAGGATGCCTACCAATCATTAGTTTCGCATCATCACCAACAGCAACTACATTTCCATCTCTCTCAGTTAAGGCAACAACAGCAGGTTCATCTAAAATAATCCCTCGACCAGATTCAAATACAAGTACATTAGCAGTTCCTAAATCAATTCCTATTCGTTTTGAAAACATTTCACCACCAAAGCATTAGCAATCAATAACCTAAGACATGTAATTCTATTTATAAAAAACATCCAACTACTAATCCCCAATTATATGCTCCTTACATCTTTTGACGTCTGCTCCTAAATTAACTAGACGTTCAGTTAAATGCGCATAACCTCTATCTAAATGCTCAATATCAAAGATTTTTGTTGTGCCGGTGGCAGCCAATCCACCAATCACGACTGCGGCCCCTGCACGAATATCGAGTGCGCGAACAGAGGTTCCAATCAATGGAACACCTCCATCAATAATGACTGTTTGACCACCATCAATGATTTTCGCTCCTAATTGTCTTAACTGGCTAACATAAGCTGTTCGATTATCAAAAACTCTTTCATGTATTGTCGAAACCCCGATTGCCTGAGTGAGAGTTGCAGCCATAGGGGCATGCAAATCTGTTGGAAACCCTGGATATGGAACAGCTTGAAGAGCAATACCATGAAAAGTTTTCAGAGCAGAAACTCTGATACCTTCCATCGAAGAAAAAATTTCAACTTTAACTCCCATTTCATTAAATTTTGACAATAAAGAATCAAGCTCTTTAGGCTGACCATTAATAATTGAAATGTCGCCTCCTGTAGCAACACCAGCTAAAAGGTAGGTACCTGTTTCTATACGATCAGGTTTAACTTCAAACTCAACTCCATGCAATTCTTTAACACCCGTAATATTAATGAGTGAAGTACCATGTCCGTTGATATTTGCACCCATTTGATTAAGCATTTCAGCGACCATAGCAACTTCTGGTTCTGCTGCAGCATTGATTATTGTAGTTGTTCCAATTGACAAAGTAGCAGCAAACATGACATTGACTGTTCCTAATACAGAAGGATAGTCAAGAAATATTCTATCGCCTGTAAGTGATTTAGCTTTAGCAACCCAGCTTGATTCTTCTTGTGTAATTTCAGCCCCTAATGCCCGAAATCCAGCCAAATGAACATCTAATGGTCTCACTCCAATTACATCACCACCTGGCGATGCACATATAGCTTCCCCAGTACGTGCTAATAAAGGACCCATCACCAAAAATGATGCTCTTAAGGCAGCAACCAAATCATTTGGAGGCGAGTTAGACAATATTGCAGGAGTATGTATTTGTATCGTATTACCATCAATTTCAACTTGTGAACCTATAGATCTACAAACAGCAGCCATTTCTAAAACATCAGCAATTTCAGGAATATTGTGAATTGTTACCGGAGAAGCAGTTAATAGAGCGGCAGCTATAGCATAAAGCCCACCATTTTTAGAGCCAGAAACAATTAACTCACCCTTTAAAGGTCGTCCACCATTAACTAAAAGATAATCATTCATATACCGAGAGTACGCTGGTTACATCAGATAAGCGAGAATTCCAAAACAAGATATTTCTTATTCTGTGGAAGGGGCATCACTAGTATTAGTTTGTAAAATACTATCCGCCAACACTTTCACATCATTTTGAAGTATTTGAAGAAAACCACCTGTAATTGATATAGGAATTAATCCTTCTTCTGTATGCGCAGTTATCGTTCCAGCAGAAAGACTTGTCATCAATGCCGCATGGTTAGGTAATAATGTTAACTGACCATCCTCACCTGGTACCACAAGACGTTGCACATCTTCACGTGACAAAAAAGTTTGATCTGCAGTAACTATGGATAATTTCAGTGACATCCGTACCTATAGCCTCTCTAAGCAGATGTTGCTGCCATTTCTGAAGCCTTTTCTACTGCTTGCTCGATAGCACCCACCATATAAAAAGCTTGTTCAGGTAAATCATCATGCTTACCTTCAAGAATTTCTTTAAATCCTCGAACTGTTTCAGATACAGGAACATACTCACCTGCACGTCCAGTGAATTGCTCTGCAACGAACATAGGTTGGGCAAGAAATCTTTGCATTCGCCTAGCACGCCCTACAGTCAATTTATCCTCATCAGATAGTTCCTCTATACCAAGAATAGCGATGATATCTTGTAGATCTTTATATCGCTGTAAGGTTTGTAGAACACCTTGAGCTACATCATAATGATCTTGACCGACCACTGCAGGATCCAAAATTCTACTATTTGAAGTTAAAGGGTTAATCGCCGGAAATAATCCTTGCTCGACTAAAGCCCTGTCGAGAGTAATAGTAGCATCCAAATGACCAAATGTAGTTGCTACACCAGGATCAGTATAATCATCAGCAGGTACATAAATAGCCTGGAATGAAGTTATCGAACCTTTTTTTGTTGAAGTAATTCTTTCTTCAAGTTCACCAACTTCAGTTGCAAGTGTTGGCTGATAACCAACAGCTGAAGGCATACGACCTAATAAAGCTGAAACTTCCATACCTGCCAGTGTATAACGATAAATATTATCAACGAACAAAAGCACATCTAGCCCTTTTTCATCACGGAAATATTCTGCCATCGTAAGGCCAGTTAGTGCTATACGTAATCGGACTCCAGGAGGTTCATTCATTTGTCCATATACAAGCGCAGTCTTGTCTAAAACACCATATTCCTGCATTTCATGCCAGAGGTCGTTACCTTCACGGGAACGTTCACCTACTCCTGCAAAAACAGAAAGCCCACCATGTTCGGCAGCAAGATTACGAATAAGTTCAGTGTTAGTTACTGTCTTACCTGTCCCTGCACCACCAAACAGCCCAACTTTCCCTCCACGAGGTAACGGAGCTACTAGATCGACAACCTTCACACCTGTTTCCAAAATTGCTGTCTGTGTTTCTTGTTCAGAGTAAGAAGGAGGTGGTCTATGAATCGGCCATCGAAGTTGATCCTCACTAATCTCCTCACCTGGATCTAAGGGAGTTCCAACTACATTAAAAATTCGCCCAAGTGTCTCATCACCTACTGGGACTGAGATAGGACCTCCTGTGTCTTCAGCCGAGGCTCCTCGGCGAAGACCATCAGTTGAATCAAGGGCCAAACATCTAACCCAGTTACTTCCCAAATGTTGCTGTACTTCAGTGACTAATAATTGACCATCCATATCAACGTTAACAGCATTAAATATTTCTGGAAGTTCACCTGATGCGAATTCAATATCTACAACTGTACCAATAACACGTCTAACACTACCCTTAGATGCCATGTTTACTCCTATCGAATCTCTAATCTTGCTCTAAAGCTGCTTTTCCACCAACAATGTCTAACAGCTCACCAGTAATTAATTCTTGTCTTGCCTTGTTATACGTAAGTGTCAAATCTGAAACCATCTCATTTGCTGCATCTGTAGCTTGTCTCATAGCTACCATTCGCGCAGATTGTTCTGAAGCTTGAGCTTCTAATATTGCTTCAAAAACCTGCATCTCAATATAGCGTGGAAGTAGATTTTCTAGAATTGAAGCAGGTGAAGGTTCAAATAAAAAATCAACAGCAGATTCATTATTATCATCTTCAGGGGGATTAATTGGCAAAATCTGACGCAATGTAGGACGTTGGACCGCTGCATTAACAAAAGTTTGAAAACCAAGAAAAACCTGATCTACTTCACCGGAAACATAGTCCTCAATAACCATACGTGCTACAGGCAAAATATCAGATGAATCGGGAAAATCTCCTATGTTTGTAAACTCTCCTAATTCTGGAAAACCTGAACGACGGAAAAAATCTCTCCCTTTACGACCAACTGCTAGAACTGAAGCACGATCAACTTCAGCCTGACGTTCGAGCATTAGAGAGGCACTAGCACGATTCATATTAGCATTCAGGCCACCGGCGAGACCTCGATCAGCAGTTATATGAATAAGTGCAAAATTCTTTACTTCACGTTCAGAAAGTAAAGGATGAACCGAATCTGAATTACGAGATTGATTAGCATAAGAAGATAATTTAGAAAGTATGGCACGCATTTCAGTTGCATAAGGACGAGCATTGAGAGCACGTTCTTGGGCGCGACGCATCTTTGAAGCAGCAACTAACTCCATTGCTCCAGTCACTTTTGCCGTGTTTTCAACAGAGCTAATTCTCTGTCGAATCGCCCGAACACTTCCTGCACCAGCCATCTATAGAACCACCTTAGCAATAACTTAAATTAATCAATTAATATGCAACTGATCCAAGAAATTCTTGAATAGCGCTTTTCAAACCTTCTTCTGTTGATTCATCAATATCTCCAGAAGACATAATTGCATCCAATACAACAGAATGGCTAGCTGCCATAAATTCATGGAATGCCTTTTCTAAATCACCTATTTTCTCGACAGGCACATCATCAAGGTAACCATTAACGCCTGCATACAAAATAGAGACCTGTTGAGCAAGGGTCTGAGGTTGATATTGTGGTTGCTTCAACAGTTCAGTTAATCTCTCTCCTCTAACTAACTGTAATCTAGTTGCAGCATCAAGATCATCCGTGCCAAATTGAGCAAATGCTTGTAACTCCCTGTATTGAGACAAGTCTAAACGTAAAGTTCCAGCTACCTTCTTCATAGCTCTAGTTTGAGCATCACCACCCACCCTAGAAACAGAAATTCCTGGATTAGTTGCCGGACGTTGTCCAGAATTGAATAGATCTAATTCAAGAAAAATCTGTCCGTCAGTAATTGAAATTACGTTAGTGGGAATATACGCAGAAACATCTCCAGCTTGAGTTTCGATAATAGGAAGAGCAGTAATTGAACCACCTCCATAATTTTCTGTCACACGAGCCGATCTCTCCAAGAGCCTTGAGTGAAGATAAAATACGTCTCCAGGATAGGCTTCTCTTCCAGGAGGTCTTTTCAGCAACAAAGACACTTCTCTGTACGCCCAAGCATGCTTCGAAAGATCATCATAGATGATTAAAACATCTTTGCCTTTTGCCATAAAATATTCAGCCATCGCACAACCTGCATATGGAGCCAAATACTGTAAAGCTGCCGAGTCAGCTGCAGATGAAGTAACAACAATTGTATGTTCCATCGCACCATATTCTTCAAGAGTTGCAACAGTTTGAGCAATCTTTGCATCCTTTTGCCCTACTGCAACATATACACAGATAACACCACTACCTTTTTGGTTAATTACAGCATCGACAGCAATAGCACTCTTGCCAATAGAGCGATCACCAATAATTAACTCACGTTGCCCTCTACCAATCGGAATCATGGCATCGATAGCCTTTACACCTGTCTGCAAAGGTTCATCAACATGAACTCGACTTACAACATCTGGTGCAATACGTTCCACAGGGTATTGTTCAGTACTAGCTATAGGACCACGTTCATCGATCGGATCACCTAAAGGATTAACCACTCGTCCAATCAAAGCTTCACCAACTGGTACTGAAGCAACTAATCCAGTTGTTCGAACTTCATCACCTTCTTTAACTTTTTGGTAGTCTCCTAGGATAATAGATCCCACAGTTTCTTCCTCAAGGTTTAACGCCAAACCGCGAATTGGACGTCCTTCATCATCAGAGGCACTAAATTCCAACAGTTCAGAAGCCATGCATTCCCCAAGACCATGTATCTGGGCGATACCGTCACCGGCAACGATCACTGTTCCTACATTTGATTCAACTGATTCAGCGTCGAATCCTTCTATCTGTTGCTTAAGTATAGAGGCTATTTCTTCCGCTCTAAGTACCATCAGATCCTCCTATTCATGCAGAACTCTTATCTCCCTGCACGCTCAAATTCTCTTCTCAAACTTTGTAATCTAGTACGAGTTGAAGCATCAATAAGTAAATCATCGATACGGATAGTCATTCCACCCAATATCGAAGAATCTATGATTGTAGATAACTCCACTTTCTTACCAGTTTCTTGACTTATTTGTTCTCTTAATTTTGCCTGCCGATCGGTATCTAACTCTATTGCTGTACGTACTGTAACTCTAATGATATCTCGATGCTCATCAAGAAGTTCACGATAATACGAAGCAATTGATGGTCCTAAATTCAGCCGCCTCTTACTGCGTAATAAACGGAATAAATTGATTTGCTTCATTCCTATATCTGCAATAACGTCGTGAACAATAGATTGAAAATGCTCATCCGTCATACCATCAGATTGGAGTGCCTCAACATATTGAGAATTATTAGTAAGTGCCTCTAGGGCGTCAATAGCCGATGACCAAGCATCATAGCTTGAATCTTCATGAGCTATACCCATAATCGCCAAAGCATAACGACGACCTGCAATCTCACGAGCAAACATAACTAAACCCTCTACATCCTGCAATAATCACAGTATTAATTCTCGCTATCCTGACCAAAATTACTTTCAGTTAGAACTTCATCGATTAGCCTCTGATGTGCGGATTGATCAATAGATTGACTTATCACCCGCTCAGCAGCACGAATAGTTAAATCTGCAAATTGAGATTGTAATTGTTGAACAACTTGCTCTTTTTCCAATCGTATTTCTTCACGAGCTCGTTCAATAATTTGATCTGCTTCCTGTCTAGCCTTTTCTTCCAATTCTTCACGTAACTTTGCAGCAGCTTCTTGAGAGCGAAGATTTTGGGCACGAGCCTCTGCTCTTGCTTGCTCAATAACTTTTTTTGCTTCTTCCTCTGTAGCAAGTGCATCAGAAGCAGCCTGCTCTGCGCGATTTAATCCCTCTTCAATTCGACGTTTTCTTTCATCAAGAACCTTAAGAATTGGTCCCCACAAAAAAATCTTCAATACCACAAGAAGAATCAAGAAGTTAACCAACTGCGCAATAAGTCCAGGTATATTAATCCCAAGTTTAGATATACCCTCAACCTCTTCCGCAGCAACAACCACGGTAGGCACAGTAGCAAATGCGAAAGCAGTTAATACCACAAGGAAATATCGATAAAAACCAACTACGGAATTTGGTCTCTCTCTATTTTTTTCTGATTTCATAATAGCCTCTCCCAGTCCTCACAAGCGGAGCGTAATATTACGCTCCGCACATACGACTGAGATATTAGAAAACAAAGCCGATCAGAATTGCTACAACAAGCGCATAAATACCAATAGCTTCAGCAAATGCAATAGCCAAAATCATATTTGTCTGTATTACACCAGCAGCTTCTGGATTACGGCCGAGTGCTTCCATAGCTTTTCCGCCAAGCCATCCAATAGCAATTCCAGGGCCAAAAGAACCAACACCCATAGCTATTGCTGCAGCCATAAACTTAGCAGCGTTAGCAGTGCTTTCATTGTCGGCAGCACCTTCAGCAGCACCAGCCACACCAGTCGAAGCAAGAAATGCTGCTCCTAACATCAGCAACAAAACAAATACTCGATTTAATATAGATCCAGCTGTCATCTTCAATACCTCTCTGATCACACGTATTTCCGTAATGATCCTGCAACACTTTTTTCACATTCAATACCTAAAACAAAACATAACTCTAGTGAGCCTCATCACCATGGTGTGAAACTGCAGTAACTGCAAACACTAAAGTTAACATCGCAAAAACAAACGCTTGAATTAGACCTACAAATAGTTCTAATGCATAAAAAACGTCAACTAAAACAAAGGGAACTAAAAATGTCATCATTAGCAACAATACTTCTCCGGCAAAAATGTTTCCAAACAGACGGAATGTAAACGATACCATTCTCGATAATTCAGAAACAAATTCTAATAACCCCACAAAAACATCAATAATTCCGCCCAAGATATCTCCCCTTAACAGCTTGCCAAAGCTAAAGAATTTAGACAAATAACTTACACCTAAAGTCTGCAATCCCCAAAATTCTACAAATAAAAATGAAAAAATAGCTATCGCAAGAGGTGCATTTACATCAGTCATGACTGACCGGAAATATGGAGCAATCAAACCATTAAATCCTGTAATAGTTTCACCTTCATGACTATGAGATTCCTTAGATGAAGTCTCCTTTACTGGAGCAGAATTGGAATGGTCATTGTAATCATCTTTAGCGGCTTTATATTTAGGTACACCGTTATATTCTATGTAAGCTTTTTCACCAGCAGCTAAATCAACAGCATCTGGAGTAGTTGGGATATAAGCGACATTCAAACCCACTATAGGAATCTCAGATTGTGACATCGCCACATGTTTATCAGCAAATCCAGGATTAACTTCCGTTAAACCAATTACGTTGTTTATGGGCAAAAGACCAAAATAATTAGAGGTCAGAATAAAAAAGAAAATTGTTGCAGCAAGTGGGAAAAATCGACGACCATTTTTTTCACCTGCAACTTGAACAACAATATTGTAAAAGGCTTCTACAGCAGCTTCTACAGCACCACTAAATCCACTAGGAACTAGAGAGAGACGTCTTCCTACCGAAAAAGCTAAAACAACTAGGAAGATAACAACAAACCATGAAGTAAACATTGTATTGGTAACACTACCAATGACAGGCCAATGAAAAACCTTCTCAGGTGCAACTATGATGGCTGGCGATGCTCCACCAACAAAAAATACACCTATACCTACTAAAAGTAACAAAGAAACTGCGATAATTGCAGCGCGCATCCGCTTTAACCTCGTTCACTATCTGTATCTCGAATTACATCTTGTAATTGACGATACGCACCAATAAATCCAACAAATAAACCTAATATAAGACCGCATATACTGAACAAAGGTTCTGTACTCAATCGACCATCAAAATAATGGCCAATAAGTGTGGGAACCAAAATTGATGTAGCTAGATATACTCCAACTCCAACCAAATTTATTACTGATGCTCTCCACATGATTCTCTCCTAAAGGATCGAAATCAGCGGAACCTTAGCATGCCTAAGCACCACGATCAAATGAATTTTCATTTGTTGCTCAAATCACTATCTAAAAGTCCGCCTCTAAAAGCAAATTAAGTTATAAAAATGTTCTCAAACTTCTGATTTTGGTTCTCTGCCAAGATTATCAAGATCAAGCTCATCTACAAAATCTCGAAAGATTTCTAACTTTTCTAATTCTTCATTGCTAACAGGAGCACTGTCAACTCCAGTCACATTTCCAGAAACACTAACTTCACCATCTAGCACTACAGCAGCTGTTTCTAAAACATGGTCAGCTACATAAATTGGAACTGAAGCTCTTACAGCCATAGCAATAGCGTCAGATGATCTTGCATCGACTTCTATAATTTCATTATCTTTTTCTATGTTGATCAAAGCATAAAATGTATCTTCACGCAGATCATTAATAACTACAGATTTAATTATACCACCTAAAGAGTCAATCATATTCATTAATAAATCATGAGTTAGCGGACGTGGTGAACTTACATCTTGCAAACGAAAGGCTATTGAATCAGCCACATCAGCACCTATCCAAATAGGTAGAAATCTTTCAGCATCTTTTTCTTTGAGAACGACTACTCTTCGGTAATGGCGAAGACCTACTCGTATACTATCAATAATTACTTCATTCAAAGTATGCTCCTCATAGAGTAAATCGTTTTCAAATAATTATACTTTTAAAAATTACAACGCCTTATTAATTTGATTACGCAACTCAGAAGCAGCTAATCGAGTTGCTTCTGCCCAACCCCCAACTGCACACCCATTATTATACGGCTGAGCATATAGAATGCCACGAGAAGCATTAACTAATATGCCTCCACCATCACTTTTGACCGCAGACTGAACAGCTAATTCCAAATCACCTTCTTGTGCACCTACTCCAGGAAGTAGTAAAAGTTGATCAGGGCAAATATCCCTCACTTTTTGCGCTTCTTCAGGGTATGTTGCACCAACCACTAAACCAACATTACCGAACTTATTCCATGATTGAGCTAATTCAGCAACTTTTTCATATAATTTAATCTCACCTATCTGTAAATCTTGTAAATCAACTGCTGATTGATTAGATGTTCTACATAAAACAAATGAATATCGATCTTCCCTAGAAAAAAATGGTTCTAGAGAATCAAACCCTAAGTACGGATTTAAAGTCACTGCATCAACCTGTAATTCATCAAAAACTGCCCTCGCATATGCATTAGCTGTATGACCTATATCACCACGTTTAGCATCTAACAACACTGGAATTTCCTCAGGAATAGTGCTGATAGTCGAAAAAAGAATATCCCAACCATCACGACCAAATTGTTCAAAAAATGCAATGTTTGGTTTATAGCAACAAACCAAATCTTTCGTAACTTCAATAATTGTTCTTAGAAATTCCTTAACATCGACACCAGCAGGAATTAATTCAGGGATAGGATCTAAGCCTACACAAAGAAAAGATTGATTCTTCTGGATAGCGTCAAGATAACGTTCACCAAAATTTCCGCCGCGTCTAACTTTTTTTGAGGATTGATTAATCAACTCTTTTTCCTTTAAAATCCATAAATTTTCCTCTTGTCATCGGAGGGATATTTCCTCCCGATGCTCTGATCTTATTCACTGCTAAATTAAATAATTGATGATTTCCTGAAACTTGATATTGAATATCATTTTTATATGTAGATAATTGTAACAATCGATTTTCCTTAATTAGATCTAACGCACGACGAGCTACAGCATCTGCGGGATCAAATATAAGTATATTTTTAGGTAATACCTGCTTCAAAGCTCCACTAAGAAAACCATAATGTGTACACCCCAGTGCGAGAGCGTCAGCACCCAGACTAATCGGTTTTTGTAATGAAATTTTAAGTTTTGAAATTAATTTTTCGCTAATAATATCACCATTTTCAATCATATCAGCCAAACCGGGCATTGGTATGCTATCGACAGCAACATCATTACCGTAATCTGCCTCGAGTTTTGCTAATCGATCCCCTGAAACTGTTCCCTCAGTTGCTAAAATTACAATACGTTTAGAAATTGTGTTTTGTGCTGCAGGCTTTAATGGTGGTTCAATACCAACCACTGGAACGGTTATATACTCACGTAGATACTCAAGTGCTGCAGAACATGCAGTGTTGCAAGCAATGATCAACAATTGACATCCACTTTCAACCATCACCTGAGCGGATTCAATTACACGATCAGTAATTTCACTTTGCTCACGATCGCCATATGGAAAAAATTTAGTATCAGCAAAATACCGAATAGATAAATTAGGGTCTTTATCATACAAAGCTTGGACAACTGTCAGACCACCAATTCCAGAATCAAAAACTCCGATGTGATCTTGTGACACATGAACTCCTTTAAGCATGAAGTTAAATTTATCAAAAATCATCGGATTTACATATCGGTTAACAAAAGAACTGCACCCAAGGATTTTGCAATATAGAATTAAACAATGAAAATTTCTGTTGCTCAAATTCCACCGACCACAATACCTTATGGGAAAACATGTATCGTAATTGATGTACTGCGAGCTACATCTGTAATTACTGTATTGTTAGATCTCGGAGTCAAAGAAATATATCCGACTGCGACTATTGAAGAAGCGCGCATTCTCAAAAAATCTCTCGAAACGTCCAATAAAAAAGTTTTATTACTTGGAGAAAGAGACGGCCTACCACCTGAGGGATTTGACCACGGTAATTCACCAACTGCATTACTTGAGAATCCTTCTGTGCCATTAGTCGCAGTTCAAGCGACAACAAATGGTACACCTGCACTATTATCCTGCTATGGTGCATCATCAGTAATTGCAGCAGCGCCTCTGAATTTAAGTACATCTTGTAAACATGCAGTTAATTCTGGCAACGACGTACTTATTGTTTGTGCTGGTTTAAGAGGAAAATTCGCAGAGGATGACATGCTTGCAGCAGGAATGTTTGTCGAAAAATTAGTTTCATTAGGAGGAACAATTACCGATAGTGCAACAGAAGCTCTAACACTTTACAAAAAATCAGAAAAATTTTTTGCCGAATCATTGCGTAGAACAGAACATGGACAAAAAACTTTTGAACTTGGTTTTAATAATGACATTGAAAAGTGTGCAGAAATAGACAAATACAAAGTTTTTGGTGTACTGAGTAAAATTTTTGATCGCCCCTGTATTATTCCAAATACAAATTAGGTACTACTATCAATTTTCTGCCATTTCTCTAAATCATCTTCAAGTTTTTGAAGTTCACTTTTTGTCGGATACTGCTCACCATATCTAGCTTGATCAAACATCTCTGCAATTTCGAAGAAAACAGCTTGCTGCAATTTTTGGTTTATTCTCATTGCATAAGATAGCGGAGTTTCATACATCGATCGCACAAATCCATTTTGTTCTAACAGTGAAAGGCTTCTTAAATAGAGATCAAAAATTGGATTGATATGTACCGACTTTTGATTTTTATAATGAAGAGAGAAAGGATTCTTAATTTTAGGTACAGGGAAATGTGAATTTTTACTCAGATCTGTAAAAACACTTTCAAATTCTTCAGTGCCTAACTCACGATTTTTTCTCAACAAGGCTCTTAAGCCACAATAAACTCCCCAAATAATACATATGCCAAACAATATTTTTAGTAATAAAAATCCCCAATCTTGTAGGAAATTCAAACCAGTATCATCAGGGCTATCTGAACGTGCCTCGGTTATTCCATCTATAAAATTCATATACGATACTTCGATCACAACAGGATCTACTGACACTAATTTAGCCAATACTGTCAATATCCAAAAAAGTGGCGTGAGTACAAGTATCAAAATCTGTTCAATAATACTAATCAATAATGTCGCTAAAGAGCCGAGGATGATAATCCAATCAACCAGAGTAATCAAGGTGACTATCACTGAGATAAAACAAATTGCTAATAGAGTAATGAATATACAAATTGTTCTTAATGACAATAACGAAAAACCACCAGGTAATTTATTACCATGCTCTGCGGAAAAAATAGTTAACATTATTAATCCTGAAAAAAAGTAGCAAATCACAATAGCTTCAAATCCCGTAATTCTATTGATTTTTGCAATGAATAAGATTATTAAAATTATTCCGAAACCTAAAGTGAAGTGTCGTAAAGCACGAGAAAAATCAAGTGTTTTCCTCGCCAAAATCATATGACGAATCCAAACAGAAACAATTAATATGGACCCGATTATCAGTGAAGGTGATTCGCTAATAAGTAATCGACCCATATCTTGATGATTTTGATAGAGAACGCCCGTCACATCGATTATCAAAAATACTAAAATTAATGCGAGCGCTAACAAAGAAAAAAATATTGCTAACAGAACAGAAAAACTAGAGTTAAATTCTATTTTTCTAAGTACTTTTATAAGAGAAAAAGCCACAATACCAGTTATGAAAATGATGGGGTAAGACACAAACACCATATCTTCGTTCGAAGATCTTCCAACCATGGTCACATACATTTTGCTAGCCAAAAACCACACTATACTTTCAAGGGCGATATACAGAAAACCTGTAAAAATTAGATATCGTGAAGTCATAAAGTTTTTACCGTATCTTTTTCTACGTTTATAGAATTGACTGATCTAGAAATATCAATCACAGGAATAGATCCTAAATTTTCATGCCATTTGTAAGAGGATGTTTTTAATACATATACTTGATGCCGATTATTAACAAGTTTTAACAATGCATCTGCGAGATCTTCTGACATTAATGCCGCAATAACTACAACTGTAGTACCCATCGGCAAACCGCCTGTAAGAACAGAGTTTAATTCGTCTGCCAAACTAGATCCGGTAAATGCATTTACAGCTGCTAAGGCCTCTAGAATTTTTGAAAGCCTTCCAGGGTGCCTTCCTACCGCAACACGGATGGCACGACCCCGTGCATAGTAATCATTAGAAATTAGTCCCAAATCATATCCACGTTCTTCACCCCATTTTGCTATCGAAGCAGCAACTGATATTGCTCTTTCAACTAGAATTGGGTCACTACCCTTCCAAGACTGTGAAAATGTACTGATATCCAAAGCAATAACTAATGCATATGAACCAGAGGGAGCAAATACACGTGATTGTAATTTCATTGAGCGAGCAGATGCTTTCCAATCAATATGTTTCATAGGATCGCCAAAGTGGTAATCACGAATACCGATGAGTTGCGAAGTATCTTGAAAAATAACTTCTTTTCCACGTAAATCACCAAATGGTTTCAAACTCTCTAAGCTCAATTTTTCGAATTCATAGATCTGTGGATAAACAACAAGATTAATAGACTTCTCAGCGCTATTTTTTTCATTTTCATACAAACCAAAAAAATCCCCCGATTTAATTACTGATTGTCCAATTCGATATATCCCACGTCTGGCACAATATATTTCAATTTCCCAAGTCATTTGACTATCTTTTCGCAATGATGCATTTAGTAATAGTTGATTCATATTTGTAGAACTATTAAATGTAAAGGGACCATCAATCTGTAAATCTCTAGGAATCTGTTTCTTCAATTCGAGCCAAGGAACTGGAAACCATTTGGCATTTTGAACATTCAAAATTAAAGTAGTACTTTCGCCTTCAAATAGTTTTTGTTTTGATAATGTCTGTGAAACTATAATTTCCTTTAAAGAAATTTTTGCCCACCATTTTGCAGATATTACTGAAGTTGGAATAATTACTCCCAGCATCACCAACAAAAAAGAATTAGTAATAAAACCTGAAATAATAATGATTATTGTGACTATTTGCCAAATATCATCAATTATTGCTCTCACAAAATAGCCTAATCTTGATCGATAATAGGTACCGGAATAGATTCCACAATTTCATTCATTAAATCATCTACCAATTGACCTCTCACACGTGAATTTGAATTCAGTATCAATCTATGTGTAAGTACTGATTTTAACATAGCCTGAATATCATCTGGTTGAACATATAACCGACCTTTGATTGCTGCACGACATCGAGCAGCACGAACTAAAGCAAGTGAAGCACGAGGGCTTGCCCCTAAGTCAAAAGCTTCATGCACACGTGTGGCTCTACAAATATCTACTGCATACTGTCCTAAGCTTTCGTCTAAATGGATTAGAGGCAAATGTTTTCGTAGTGTCATTAATTCATGCGAGGTTACAACTGATTGCAACTTTTCAAGTGGAGATTCTTGCTCGAATCTCTTAATGATTTCCATTTCATCAGATGCGGTAGGATATCCAATTGAAGTGCGAAGAAAAAATCTATCCAATTGAGCTTCAGGCAATGGAAAAGTTCCTTCCAGTTCAACAGGGTTTTGAGTAGCCAAAACAATAAATGGCTCAGGAAGTAATTTACTAACGCCATCAATAGTGATTGTTTTTTCTTCCATAGCTTCAAGTAAAGCAGATTGAGTTCTAGGAGTTGCTCGATTAATTTCATCTGCTAACAAAATATTATGAAAAAGAGGCCCTGGTCTATATTCAAATTCACCTGTTTTTTGAGAATAATAGTTAATACCTACGACATCAGAAGGCATCAAATCTGGAGTAAATTGAATACGCCCAAAGCTTGCACCAATAGATTTTGCCACCGATCTAGCAATAGTAGTTTTCCCAGTACCAGGAACATCTTCTAGTAAAACATGCCCTTGGTTTAGTATGGCATTGACTAATATTTCAACAACGTCGTCAGCTCCAACGACTACAAGCTGAACATTGGAAAGTATTTTTTGAAATAAATCTTTTATAAAGTTCTCAGTAACATTGGTATTCGTAGTAATTTTAGAATCAACCACAATTATCCTTGTATTATCCATAATCGTTGTAATTTCAAACGATAATAACACCAATATTTACTATCAAGTCATAAATATTAACAATCGATTGAGTTAATTAACCTAGAACCACCAATCTGTTACGCTTTTATGTGTATTCATATTTTCAAACTACGAGGCAACAATGACCAACGACAATATCATCTCAGCAACAATCCCAAATGATATTCAAAACTACCTCAATAACTTTATCGATACCCGCATTAATTTAATTCAATTGCTAGAAAAACTCCCCGAAACTAGATTATCTTCACGTACCAAGCGCGATGGATGGACTTTAAGACATCAATTATCGTGGATATTTGCTCTTGATTCAGAACTCAATGCCCGTTTAAGTATAGCTTCAGGAAAAATGAGTATTCAGCAAAACTGGCGCCGCATTCGAGGTGAAGCTATGCATAAAATACAACCTCTTAGACTCAGTGAAATAACCACCAACTTAGAATCATCAGGAAAATCAATTTTTGATTTAATGAATGATAATGAGCAATATCTGAGCGAGTCTATGGTGGTTGATGTATTGAAAATACATATGCGAGATTCTCAGGAATTAAAATCACACCTTGAAAATATATTAAGTAATTAATGGAGCTTTTATGAAAGCAGAAATCATTTCAATAGGCACAGAAATTATGTTAGGAGAAATTACTGACACAAATGCTGCTTATATCGCTTCACATCTACCTTCATATGGCATTGATTTACTTTTCGTTACTCAAACTGGAGACAATCCAGAAAGATTGTCAGAAACATTTAAACAAGCTTGTAATCGATCCGATATTATTATTACCACTGGAGGTTTGGGTCCTACACAAGACGATCTTACCCGAGAAACAATAGCAGCTGTTCTAAATGAAAAAATGTCACTAGATCAGGAACAAGAAGTTCATCTGCGTCAGAGAATGGAGTCAAGAGGGCGTAAAATGCCTGAAAGTAATTTAAAACAAGCTATGCTTATCCCTTCGGCACGTGCTATATCAAACCCGCGAGGAACTGCCCCAGGGTGGTGGGTAGAAAAAAATAATAAAGTCTTTATCGTAATGCCTGGCCCTCCCGCAGAAATGACAAGAATGTGGGAAATGGAAGTTGCTCCAGAGCTCGAAAGACGGTCTTCAGAAATTCTAGTTTCACGTACTATTAAAACAACGGGTATTGGTGAAGGAACAATCGATGAAATGTTAACTCCACTTCTAAATAATACTAATCCCAGTATTGGAATTTATGCACGAAGAGACGGTGTTCATGCACGTATTAGTGCCAAGGCTAATTCACGATCTCAAGCTGAATCACTTATCCAGCCAATAGAGAAAAAAATACGAACCATTTTAGGTGATGCGATTTGGGGAACAGATGATGAAACACTAGAAGGTGCAATAGGAAGAATGTTAATCGAGAAAAAATTAACACTGGGCCTAATGGAATCTGCAACAGGCGGATTAATGGCAGATACTCTAACGAACATTCCTGGAAGTTCAAATTATCTCAAAGGTAGTCTCGTTACCTATGCAACTGAAACAAAGGTATCCATGGGAGTCTCGAAAAAAATTATTGACAAATATGGTGTAATCTCCCGTGAAACGGCAGAAGCGATGGCAATACGAGCAAAAGAACTTCTAAATACTGATATTGCTATTTCGATTACTGGTATTGCAGGGAATGAAGAGGTAGAGGCACAAAAGCCTGGGACAATGCATATCGCTCTTACAGATGGAGAGAAAATTGAATATTCATTAAGTCAATATTATCAAGGGAGATCTGCTGCAAAAAGACGCGCAGTATTAACGGCACTAACTCTGCTTAGAACATACTTAATGGAAAAAAAATAGGAAAGAATCCTGTTGCAACATCGTCAATTTATAAATCTAGGCAATAATGTAATTTATCCTCTACAACTTGAGAATGGAAAATATCTTTTAATCGATGCTGGACCAGATTTTTACTTAGATACACTAGATTCATGGCATTTACTCACTACTGCGCTGGAAAAATTAACCATCAAACCCTCTGATATTGAAAAAGTTCTGATTACTCATGCACATATTGATCATGCAGGATTAGCATCTAAATGGGCACATTTTGGAGCAACAATTCTTGTTAACAAAAAGGATATTTCAGCAGTAGAACTTGGGAATGAACATCTTATGTTGCAAAAAAAAATGCAACATAATGATATTATCTACTATGGCTTCCCAGAATATTTAATCGAAAATATTTTTAGTAGTGAAAAACATCCACAGTTATATTGGAAGCCTTGTGCACCAGAAAAAATTAAAACACCCAAAAAAACATACCATTTGATGAGTGGGAACAGTCTTGAAATACTGGAGGCACCAGGACATACACCAGGAAATCTAGTTTGTTTTATCCCTCAAACTGGTGAGTTATTTAGTGGGGATACCTTATTACCTACGACAATTCCTACGCCAGGAATGCATTATATTTCTTCAAAAAATTCACAAGAGAAATATATAAGATGGCCATCTTTACCTGATTTCATCGAAACAGTTAAATCGCTTCAAAAACTTAAAATCAAATGTATCTTGCCAGGGCACGGGACTTTGGTGGATGATCCTGAGAAACTGTTCAAAAGATTTAATACTCACCATCAGATTCGCGCAGAACGGATAAGAAAGTTATTGTCTGAACATTCTGACACACCATTTGGATTAGCAAAAAGACAATATCCAAAAATACCTGAAAGAAGACTTATCCAAGCTATGATTGAAATAATAGGTCATTTAGACGTTTTAGTAACTTCAAGGGAAGTAGAGTTTTCAGAAAAAAATAACACCTTGTTCTACGCATCCACTAAATAACAAATATCTTGATTACTCTGCAGCAAGGTGTCGATATAAGGTAGGCAATCGTCGAGGTAATGATTCAATATTATCAACCACTTCATATCCAATATCATCACACATCTGTTTTAAGTAATCATGGCCTTCTTTATCAACAGTAATCAAAAATGGAGTAATCCCTTTTCGCTTAGCTTCATTTAATGCTTGTTTAGTATCATGCACTGCATATTCTTTTTCAGTTCGATCACGACCATAGCCATGATCTTGAGGGCGCCCATCTGAAACCATGATCAAAATTTTTACCTTGGCGTCATGATCATCTAATTTCTGTATTGCATGACGAATGGCTGGACCCATTCGTGTAGATCGAACAGGATCGATCTTATCTATACGCTTTCTAACACGGTCATTAAAATCTTCCTCTAAATCCTTTATTACATGAAATTCTACATTATCTCTGCCATATCCAGAAAATCCATAGATTCCATAAGAGTCACCAATCGCCTCTAAAGCTTCGACCACTAAAACTGTTGATTCTTTTTCTAAATCAATAATACGTTTGGGCGGTTCAATAGCTTGACGTGCTCTTCGCTGAGCTAACCATTGGAAATATTTTGAAGGATCATCTTGAAAATCTTCTTCTTCTTCTTGATATTTTTGACGCTGTTTTTCTATTTCTTCATCGGTAGAGGCAGACATATCCAATAAAAAGGCAACTGCAACGTCACGTTCGATTTTATTTCTTCGCGTATATATTCTTGCAAGCGGCCCTACACCTGCTTTTTTATCAACATAAAATTCTATTGCTTCATCAAGGTCTATCTCATGGCCATCCTCTAAGCGCTTAATCTTTCTAAAGCTTTCAGGTCTCATCAACTCAAATTGCCTTCTAGTTTCCATAACTAAACCATGATGCTTTTGCAAAATATCTTGGTAATAATCTAATTCACCTTCATCACCAAGCCGTTCTCCAACCCTGCACCACCGAGGACGATAATCAGAAGCTCTGAAATCCCATTCATCATAGTAAAACCAATCAATTTCTACGGGCAGTTCTTCATCATCACCACCGTCACCTCCGCCACGCTCATCTCCAGACTCACCACTTTGTTCTTTAGGTTCACCAGCAGGGGTAGCAGCATCTTTTTCCAAATTATCAAGAAACATTCCTAAACTAGAAGCGAGATCACCTTCTGCCCATTCATTGATGGTTATTTCAACTGAATTTTGCAGTAATTCCATTAATTGTTCTTTAGTTAGTGGTGATGCTGTACCATCGGTCTGTCCTTGTTGCTGATCTTTTAATTTCATCATAAGTTGAACAAGTTCTGGTTTGAATTCACCTCTAAACTCGGGTTGATCTGGATTTTCAAAATCAAGTTCATCACTACTAGCAGGCATAGGTGCTTCACCACCTTCACCTCCACCGGGCATATCCGGTGCGATTTGTATCATTTCTTCATCAGGAGGTTCCCATTCAACATCAGTAAACTCTTGACTTACATTTGGAATCAAGACAGCGATGTCATAAAGAGCCGACGCAACTTCAGCAGAATCTTGAACAGTTGCATCATCCAAATTCACCATTTGCAATGCCTTGATTCCTTTTTGCATGGTTACATATCGGTCTTGTGGCCATCGAATAGCATCTGGGCGTCCTAGAGAGGCTCTTAATAAATTTTCAACAAATGCTTGACGAAGTCCCATAGCACGAACTTCAGGACGTCTCTCTACTTCCCAATTTTGAAGACGTTGTAACCATTTGCGAATACCACCATATTCACGGTTGACATATGATCCCACGCGAGTATCTTCAACAATAGTGAAAATGCCTGAGATTAAAAGTCGATCATCAAACAAGTTAAAATATCTTTGTATTTCTGTACTTACTTCCTGTGACTGACTATCAACATCTGAAATTTCAGGATCTGAAGAAATTGTATTCGTCAACCGGTTAGATTCTCTTAACTTAGCAGTAGATTCAGTATGCTCTCCATTAATGTTGAATTCATAATTAAATGAACCAAACTCTAATCGACCTGTTTGATGTGTGGTAAAAACTTTATAGACTTGAAAATTTGAATTTTGTTCTTCAAAAGTATTCACAAAAGGAGGCAAATAAATTGTAGTGCCTTCGGTCGTCGGAGCAGCTTCGGATATCCATCCAATATTACGATCAACAAGATCTTCAGAAGATAAAACAGCAACTTGTTCACCCGATAACGCTTTAGCATACATTCGCAACATGCTACTCACACTCGGTAATTCAACACGCGCAGATAAAGTAGCAAGCATTTCCTCAGCACGTGATGACTCTAATCGAAAATATGCTTCTGCACCTTCAGCATTACCCATATTTAAAAGTTCGACACCGACTACAGACCAACGCTCCATTTGCTCTGTAGTTAATCGCGAGCGAACAAATGGAGCAGATTTAAGATACTCCATCGCAGCAATTGCACTATTAGGTGCAATATCAGTAGCAAATTTCAATAATGATTTTTGATCTTCTTGTGGAATTTCCTCCAAAGATTGAGCAGCGTCAACAAATAATGGAAACCCTTGACGACCAACATCCATAGTTACTTTTGAAGCAAGATCCAAAAAGATTGTACGTTCACTTGATGCAATGTTTTCAATTAATTTTGGTCCACGTTCAAAATATAGACGTGTATCTGCCCAAGAAGCTCGCGTCACAGATTTAGCGAATAGTAAGAAAGGTTCACGATCTTCTAAAGTAAGATTAGAAAAAATAGCATACGAACTTTCTAATACACTATTAGCCAATTCATAGGATCTCTCGGTCAATTGATCAATTATATCAACCAGACGATCAACCAATTCTAAAGGTAATACACTCAACAATGATGAACTTTGTTGAAAATATAATGCAGCAAGGGCGATAGATTTCCAATTTCCTCTACATAGACGCTGGCCTTGTTTAGCCCATACATCAAGATCATCAAAATTTAATGAATTTAGTGTGTCAGGTGTTGCCTTAATAAACGCAACAGACATCAAAGATGCGTCAGTAGCTAAATATGTTCCTATCTCAGACCATTGCTTCAATTCTGAAAAAGTAAGTTTTTTAGCTACCGCAGGGCTAACACGAAAAAATTCAGATGTTGCTTCCCATGATCTAAGGGAATGATGAGCCAGATCTACTCCAATCTTAACCCACTGCTCTAACTGAGATTGATCATAAATCTCTTCTAATTCCTTTAATCCTTGTAAAAGATCATCAGGCAAGGAGGAGCCAAATCCTCTTAATTCTTGCGAATATTGATCATGAAGGGCTTCAACAGAAGACATTACCAATTTCTATTCTTCAAAAATTGAGGTCACGACCTCTTCAATAGATCTTTGAACTTCAAGATCGTCTGTTAATGCCCATACAACCGCAACTTCACAAGCACGGCGCGGAGAAATACCTTGATGGATAAGCTTGCCAGCGTAAACTAACAAACGAGTAGAAACACCTTCTCCAAGACCATGTTCTTTTAAATTTCGAACCTTTTCAGCAAGTTTAGCTAACTCAGAAGCGATAGTTAAGTCAACACCTGACTCCTGAGCAATAATCTCAGTTTCTTGATCACGGTCAGGATATCCAAACTCAATTGCTATAAAACGTTGGCGTGTAGAATGTTTCAAATCTTTTAGCGCAGATTGATATCCAGGATTATAAGACATCACTAATATAAAACCATCTGCGGCTTCCAATAATTCTCCTCGTTTTTCAACAGGTAGCAATCGTCGATAATCCGTAAGAGGATGTATCAAAACCGTTGTATCTTTTCGAGCTTCAACCACTTCATCTAGATAACAAATCGCGCCAACTTTTGTAGCACGAGTAATGGGACCATCAACCCAACGTGTATCATCACCTTCAAGTAAGTATCTGCCAACTAAGTCTGATGCAGTCAAATCTTCATGGCAAGCAACAGTAATTAATGGAACACCATTTTCATCACCTTGGAGATCTTTATGAAGTTTCCAAGACATATATTCAATAAAACGAGTTTTTCCAACCCCTGTAGGACCTTTCAACAAAACTGGTATTTTCTGTTCGTATGCTGATTCAAAAAGTTCTACTTCATCAGAAATAGGCAAATAAAAAGGTTCTTCGCTAATTCGAAAATCCTCTACAGCTAACTGTTTAAAACCTTGAGATTGTTCCATAGTAGTCAAAAGCACCCCTCCACATATCCATTGGAGAAGTTAATTTCTCCAATTTTACAAACAGAAATTACTTCCTAATTTGATGTTCTCTTAAGAAATCGTTTCCAATGATACTCAACACGACTGCGTAGTTTTTCTTCATCTTCAGAGTTATCTAATTTTACATCTGCATATTCTATACGTTCTTTATTAGACATTTGAGATTCAATCCGCTTAAGGGCATCTGAGCGTGACAAACCATTTCTTACTTCTAATCTATCAATTGCCGTGTCAATCTTAGTTGTCACTACCCAAACCTCATCAACCATATCCTGCCAACCTGCTTCAATTAAGACTGCTGCCTCAAAAATGATTGATTGGTTTGGATCTTTCTCATTTATTTCTAAAAATTCTTCTTCAGCCATCCTCCGTATTTCTGGCCAAGCAATACTAGTCAACAAATCCATCTGCTCAGGAGAACCAAAAACTTTACCCCCAAGAATTCTTCTATCTATTGTCCCGTCATCAGAAACAAGATCATGACCAAATGTATTGACAATCTTTTCAAACCCCGGTGTATTAGGTTCATAGACTTTATGCCCAAGTAAATCTGCATCTACAACTGAAGCGCCTAGATCTTTAAGGTATCTAGAAGCTGTAGATTTCCCTGAAGCAATTCCACCTGTAAGACCAATAATAGCCATAAAAACGACTCTCAATTCCAATAAATACGTACAAAATATACTAGTACGTGATTGTATGAGTAAGGATCTAGCAAAGCAATAGCACCAGAAGATTTTTAGTACTACTAATTTTTGCTACACAATGACTATCTCTAACTTTGAGCCTTAACTGCTTCAATCAATGCAGGTAATACGGCTTTGTAATCACCTACGATCCCATACTTAGCATTTTGAAAAATATTTGCTTCAGGATCTCTATTTATTGCAATTATCATCTTCGAACCAGAACAGCCTGCCATATGCTGACTGGCTCCAGAAATTGCGATTGCTACATAAAGATCAGGAGTAACAACTTTCCCTGTCAGTCCTACTTGCTGACTGACAGGATACCAACCCAAGTCACATGCTGCGCGAGAAGCCCCAACTGCTGCTCGATTCGAACCAAAAGCTGCTGCGAGATTTTCAACATCGCCAAATCCTTCAGGGCCTCCGAGACCACGACCACCAGAAACAACTATAGGCGCATCAGTAATTGCTAAACCTTCAGCCTCTGCAACTTCACGTCCTTCAATTGTAGTTCGAGAGTCAGAAAGTGCGGGCAAATCAGCAGTTTCACCAGAAGCACCTGATTGTGGTGCTAAAGCTTCAAAAGCTTTAGCACGGACAGTTGCGATTACAGGACTAGTTGCAAAACTATAATCTGCAAGAGCATTACCACCATAGCAGGGACGAGTCACTCTTATTTCACCACTATCAGAACGAACATCCACACAATCCATAGCTGCAGCGGTACCTTGTCGAGCTGCTAAACGCGGAGCTAAGTCACGACCAACAGTACTCTGAGCAATTAAAATTACATCGATACCTTCAAGTATAGATTCAATGGCGGTGACCCATTGATCGGAATTATATTCTGTATAACCGTCATCATCGTTCACAAATACTTTGCCAGCACCCGCTTCAAAAGCTTGAGGAGCAACATCAGTAGCACAACATCCAAGTAGTGCAACAGAGACTGCACCACCTTCTGCTAGCCGAGTAGACTGTCCAATCAATTCAGCAGTAGTAGCAGTCATTTCACTATCTGCATGCTCTCCAACAACTAAAATATTTTTGGTCATTTTTCTCTCTCTAACTAAAATTTACAACACTTTATCTGCAACAAGCTTCGCAACTAAATTCGTAGCCTGTTCCTCAGGAGTCTCACCTTCAATTATTTCAACCTGAGAATCTGATTGAGGAATATAAAGTTTTTCTAATTTCAAACGTGCACCTGAAGAACCGACTTCGCTAGGATCTAAACCTAAGTCTTCGTGAGTCATCGTGGTTACAGTTTTCTTAGCAGCTTGCATAATTTGCTGCAGTTTAGGGTAACGAGGCTCTCCAAATTCATTGGAAACAGTTACTACTGCAGGAAGTCCTTGAGATACCGTTTCAAATCCATCTGCCAGTACTCGAGTAGTTTTCATTGATCCATCAGATATTTCTACGTCTTTAGCAAGTATTGCAACTGGCCATCCTAGCGCTTCTGCAACAAGTAAACCAACCTGGCCCACATCCCAGTCGGCAGCTTGCCTTCCACAAAAGACAGCATCAACATCACCAAGGTTACTTATTGCAGCGGCAAGCACTTTCGCAGTTGTGTGAGAATCACCATCTTCAAAAGCATCGTCCTGTAACAGAACACCTTCATCAGCACCCATAGCTAGAACTTGCTTAATAGCAGCCTGAGCACTTTCAGCTCCAACTGACAAAACTGTAATTTTAGCATCATCACCTTGTGCTTCTTTAATCTGCAAAGCTGCTTCAGCTGCAATACCATCATACTGACTCAAAACAGGTTGAAAACCTTGGGCTGGGACAACAGTATTAGTGGCCTCATCTATTTTGAATGCCGAAGGTGGAGTCTCCGGATCGGGTATTTGTTTGGCACATACTACAAAATGCATAATATTCCTCCGTACTAACAAAACAACTCAGATAACAATAACTTCATCTCAAATTGTCATCTACTAAAATGTAACTATATTTCAGTCTTTTCTTCAATTGAACTATCTTGTTCTCCAAAAACAGCAAGTTCTAAAATTTCTGCAACGTCAAAAGGCTCAATTCTGCCAACCTCATCAGGTTGCATAGCTGGCACACCATCTTCGAACATCTGAATACAGAAGGGGCAATTAGAAACTACCTTATTCGCACCAGTAGCTATAGCTTCTTCACTACGCACATGGTTTACCCTTCTTTCACCAACTTCTTCCTGCCACATATTTCCACCACCGGCACCACAACAAAGACCTTTACTCATATTTCTTTCCATCTCTTGAATATTCGTACCAGGAATAAAATTCAAAATTTGTCTAGGAGCATCATAAACACCATTTATACGTCCTAAATAACACGAGTCATGATAAGTAACAGTATCAGGCAACTCATGTTGTACCTTTAATGCGCCCGATTGCAATTGAGAATTTAAAAACTCAGTGTGATGAAGCACTTCGAAGTGTCCATCAAATTGAGGATATTCATTTTTGAATGTATTAAAACAATGAGGGCAATTTGTAATTACTTTCTGAACATTTTTTTCCTTAAAAGTACCAATCAATTGCTCTGCTAAGATTTGATAAAGGTATTCATTCCCCAATCTTCTAGCAGGGTCTCCATTACAAGTCTCTTCCTGTCCAAGGACTCCAAATGAAGAACCAGATTCTTGTAGAAGTCTAAATACAGCCTTAGTGACAGGTAAATTTCTTTCTACTAAAGATCCAGAACATCCAACCCAATAAAGGTAATCTTGTGTTCCATCAAAAATGGGCACATCACCTAATCCATCCATCCACGTAGTACGTTCTAAAGCAGTCCCACTCCATGGATGTCCTCGCATTTCAATATTCTGCAATGCAGCTTGAGCAGTTTGTGGCAACCGCGCTTCATCCATTACCAAAAATCTACGCATATCAACAATTGTTGGAACATGTTCAATCATCACAGGACATTCTTGTACACATGCACCACATGTACGACAGGCCCAAAGTGTCTCATCTTGAATTACTTCACCTACCATAGATATTGGAGATACCGATCGCGTATCACCACCTTCATTTCCAACTTTTTGTATTGATGGTCCTACAGAAGCCAAATGGCCCTTCAAATCTTGGATAAGATGCATTGGAGATAGTGGTTGTCCAGCTAAATTAGCTGGACATACATCCGTACATCTCCCACATCGAACACAAGCGTCTAACTCGAAAAGCTGCTTCCAAGAAAAATCTTGGACATAACCAACACCAAAAATTTCCTGTTCCTCGATATTAGGAATGGTAGATAAACGACCTGGAGAATCAGTGCGTAATAAAAATGCATTAATTGGAGCAAAGAAAAGATGGTCTAATCTTGTGAAAACTATCAAAGCTAACCAAGAGAATGCTAAAACGACATGTGTCCACCACATCGCACTATGGCTCCACAAAATTTGATTATCGCTCATAGAAAAAATTTCAAATAAATTAGCCAAAACGTAAGATACAAAAGACCATTTTGCCCAATCTGGGTGCTGTGTTAATTCTGTGACCTCAATACGAAAAGCTTCTACAAAAAAACCAGATAATAAAACTAAACCTAGTCCAACAATAATAAGATGATCTTCCGGACGCTCGTCCCAGCGTATTCGAGAAAAATCTATAAAATATCGACGCCACATTGCCATTCCGACACCAATTAATCCAATTAATCCAAATAGATCACCATAAAAGGAAAAAAAGAGGTAATACGAACCATGCAAAAAATTAAGAGGTGTATCATCTTGAATGGCGACTTGTGCAGTGACAAGCGTTAAAACTACAATCGATGAGGAAATACTCCAATGCATAACTGCAGCATATCGATCACGTCTAACTTTATCCTGTGCAACTCCTAGACGGAAAACATTCTTAAAACGGTGGGGTAAGTTAGCAAAAACACTTTCAGGAGTATCCTTCCCAAGTCGCCACAATGTAGCATGTCTAACTAGACCATAAACTAACAAGCCTACCAAAGAAGACATAAACACATAAACAGACCAGGGGTGAGCAACATTAAAAAATGATTCTCGACCTGCTCCTTCAGTAGCACTAAATTGCATGGCTAAATAAAGGCCACCTAAACTAAGTGCGATAGCAGGCATCCACCACTTGCCAATTAGTTGCGATTGCAATCGATTATTCTGGGTAGAAGAATTAGCTACCATTAATCATCAC
Source organism: Chloroflexota bacterium (assembly GCA_002716405.1). Lineage (GTDB taxonomy): Bacteria > Chloroflexota > Dehalococcoidia > UBA2979 > UBA2979 > UBA6955. The sequence goes on from PBBA01000006.1 coordinate 272,564, forward strand.
CATACTTAAGCATGCATTAAATCCTATTTCCATTTATACAATCGTACCTTCAGTTGGTTGACCGTACTGGTCCCGTAAATCATTTTTTAAAACTTTTCCGAGGTGATTGCGAGGTAATTCATCAACCCATTCATATAAAGCTGGAGCTTTATATGAAGCCAAACGAGATTTCACATAGTCTGTCAAATCAGATTCAGAAGGTTGTATATTATCCGTAGACAAAACAACTATAGCTTTAACAACCTCACCCCATTCTGTATCTTTTACTCCAATTACAGCTGCCTCAGATATGGCATCATGATCTTCTAAAACATTCTCAATTTCAGCAGTTGAAATATTTTCGCCACCACGTATTACCATATCTTTAAGTCTACCTGTGATGAATAAGTATCCACCTTCATCAATTTTACCCAAATCACCAGTGTGCAACCATCCATCATGTATTGTTGCGCCAGTATCATCTTCTCTTTTGTTATAACCTTTCATAACACGATCACCACGGATACATATTTCACCTTCTTGATCGTAAGGAAGAATAGAACCATCTGGATCCTTTATTGCAATATCCATATCAGCCATTGGGCGACCAACTGAGCGTAGACGTTGTAATTTCAGTTCGTTTTGTTCATCAGTACCATCTAGTCGATGATCCTCAGGACTTAGGAAAGTCATTGATCCTGTAGCTTCTGTTTGACCATAAGCATTCATAAGATCAACGCCTTGAGGAGGAAATACATCAACTGCCTGTCGCACTACCTCATAAGGCATCGGAGCGGCTCCATAGGTAATCAGTTGTAAAGAAGAAAGATCATAAGACGAGAAGTTTTCCACTTCCATAATACGCTTTAACATTGTTGGAACCACAAAAGAGTGCGTGACTTTCTCATCTTGAACCATCTGCAACCAACCTTCAGGGGTAAATTGAGGGAGAATAGCAAGTCGACGACCTGAAAAAATTGTACTCATCATCGTAGTGGCTCCTGCAATATGATAAAAAGGTACTGCGACTAAAACCACTTCCTGTTCAACTGCAGGATCTGCAGGAGACTGAGTATTAACTACGAGCGCAGTCAATGCTTGATATGATAAGACTACACCTTTTGGTAAAGATGTAGTACCAGACGTGTAAATTAAAAGTGTGGGATCTGCATCGTCAATATCAACAAAGACAGGAATATCTTCCCCACCTGCACGAATATCTGCAAACGATTCACAACCCGGAGGACTAAAATCTATACCGATTACATTTTTGACACCATCAAGTGAATCTTTAACTTCTTCATAAATTGGCCAATAACGCTCGGCAATAAATAAAGTAGCAATGTCTGCCTCATTAACCATGTGAGTGATTTCTTCTGTTTTAGCACGGAAATTTAATGGAACCAGTGTTGCGCCTACAGTAGCAGCTGCATAATAAATCTCTACAAAGTCAGGACTATTCACAGCCATTACACCAACATTGGCACCTTTACCAACTCCAAGAGATTGAAAAGCATTAGCCAACTTACTGACATTTGACTGTAATTCCATGTATGCAATGTGGTGATCTTGATCTGCCAAAGCAGTCCTATCGGGCACTATAGCAGAAGAAATAGTAAGAAATTCAGCTGTATTCATAGCGATCCTCCCACCGTTCTATCGAACGGACGCTATAATCAAATCAAAAAAATTCGGAAAGTTCTATCGCTTTTCATATTTTATTCAATATGAAAACAACAAAAGACTACATTAAGTCTCTTGACGAAACAAATCAATCCTATAATTACATAGCTTTTCCTAGCAATGTAATTCTATACGTTACACCACATTACTAATTCAAGGCTTTATCATCTATCTAAAACTGTAATGACTTCTACCCATACGTGTAGTATACCTTCTTCACCTCTTTTATAAGTCACTTGTGGCGTCCTTAAAGGGTAATTAGCTCCACTTATAGCGTCTCCTGTTAATGCCCATACACTATCCGAACAAAGATCTAGCAATACCCCTGTAATACTCAACGGATTTTTCGAAGTTCCACGTATATCGTCACTGTCATAAATAACGTTACATCCACTTTGCTCATTACGACCATCAACCGCACGGATACGGCCATCTTCCATACCAATAAGATAAAAATTCATATCATCGAGTATTACAATTTTCCCTATATCAAATTGCTCAATTGATCCTGCATCGAATTGATATACCTCAATTTGAGGATCTGCAACTATTTCACCCCATAAGAAAATAAAAACTGTCAGAACGGAAAAAGTAACGAGTGCAATAGGACCCAAGGAAGGTAGAATATTTGAAAATAGATTAAATGAATTATGCGATTTTTTTTTCTCATCATTATGCATAAGTATCTATATCAACCTAACCAACTACTACCTTGATAAAGACAATCTCACTCTAGCTTCATAAGCTAGCCCTTCAGAGATTTCCATTTCACTACTACGTACGGATCTCTTAATTGCACGAACAATCTTTGGATTCATCTGAGAAATCTCTAACGCTAAATCAATTGCGAATTGTAAATATTGCGAATGATCAGTTAGGTACTGTATCAACCCAATTTGATAAGCTTTTTCTGCATTAATTGAATTACCCGAGGTAATCATCATACTTGAATCAGAAGCACCTATATGACGTGGTAAAGTTTGTGTACCACCAGCCGATGGAATATACCCTAGTTTTACTTCAGGTAAAGCAAATAGAGCATTATGTTCGGCAACTCGCAAATCACAATACAAAGCCATTTCAAGTCCGGCACCAAATGAATATCCTTGAAGTGCAGCAATCAGAGGAGTATCAAGAGATTGCATTAAATCCCATAAATCTCTATTTTCCCTCGCTGCACGTGCATCAATAATTGAAGGTGCTGTACCAAATTCTGTTATGTCAGCGCCTGCAGAAAAAGCTTTATCACCCCCTCCATATAATACTGCTGATTTAATGGAAAAATCATCGCGAAGTAACATCAAATATTGCCAAAGCTCATCGCGCATCGCAGTATTTAATGCATTCAAACTATCTGGACGATTAAGCCTTAGTATCAGTACATCTTCACAACGTTCTGCATCAATGAAATTAGGCAAAACGACCTCCACAGATCAGTGCAATTAAGATGCCCAATCGGGCTTCTTAATTGCACTTACTTCACTGCGTGTATGCTCACGTTCTAGCTCTGCATTAATTTTATCTCCTAAAAGTTGCATAGCGTGTGAACCTGGAGACATTTCTGTTCGCCAACGGCGAATCATAGCTTTATCTTGCTTACTAAGTTTAATTTTTACAATCTGATCTACAACAGCATCAAACATTGTCGTCGATTCTTCTACCGTAAATTCTACCTTCATGACCAACGCTCCGTTTCAGAAACTTTTACTTTGCCTTTTGTCCGCATCATTCTGGTCGTACGTTCATCTATATAATTACCAATGCGCTCATTTAGGAAAACTGTGAACTCATCCATCGCACTAGTACCTAAATTTCTATCACGCCTCCATTCCTCAATTAATTTACGACCGTCAGGAGACAAATCAACATGATCTAATATTTGTGCACTCACTAAAGTGACTAAAATGTGTGCATCATCAGAATTTAGTACCACATTCATTTTTTTATTCCTCTCAAAATCAAAACGTAACTCTATCATTATCTGTTTTTAAAAACAGGATCTCTTTTCTCCATGAATGCCGCCACACCCTCCGCACGATCTTCGGTAGATTGTAGAATTACGGTCAAGTCTAGTTCTGTTTGAAGACCTTCTGAAAGACCAACTTCACTTCCACGAAGTATTGCTTCTTTAGCAAAACGAGTAGCAATAGGACCTCGTGAGGCAATAATTTCAGCAATTTCCCTGGATCGCAAATTCAATTGTTCATCGTCAACCAACTCAGAGACTAATCCGATACGTAATGCCTCATCGGCATCAATTTCCTCTCCAGTAAGTAACATCCGTAAGGCATTTGACCTACCAATTGCTCGAGGTAAACGTTGTGTAGCACCAGCTAAAGGAACATAACCCATCTTTGTTTCTGGAAATGCAAATAGTGAATTCCTAGACGCAATTCGTATATCACATGAAAGTGAAAGTTCTAAACCAGCACTTAAAACAGATCCTGACATAACTGCAATTGTCGGCTGCTTTATTTCAGCAATTGCCTTGAATGCCGCCCCTATAGCGACTTGGTCATCAGAGGTTTTATCGAGTATTTCTGGGGACCAACCTATAGCAAATGAAGAATTCAAGGAGTGAATTATTACTACATAGATATCTTCCACATCCATACTGACAGTTGAAGAATGTTGAATTAATTCACCTAGTGAATCCAGATCAAAACAATCTTCAACTAATTCCAGGGAAATTATGGCAATGTGATCTTCATAGCTTATATTTATAGACACATAATATCCTGACCAATAATACTTTTATTATCTTATATGACATCATACTTAGTATTATCGAAAATAAGATACCTAATACAAAATTATTATGTTATCAATTTCTATATTTCAATTATTCGAATAAATAAGATATTCAGATAATATGAATCGAGAAAAGAGGGCATATGAAGTTCCATCGAAGCGATCTACCTGGAATAATATTTGCCATCCTTGCCCCTGCCGGAATGGTACTCTTAATTTTAGCTTCTTATGAAATTTGGGATCACCATGGCACTCCATTGCTAGGTATGATTGCAGGAAACATTGCTGCTGGTGCAGGCATTTTAGCTGCTTTCAGTCGTTTTATTGAGAAATGGGATGCAATAATCACTTTTTTATTGCTAATAGCTATTTCTGTAATAACAGTACTAACTTTTCAGGGAATTGAGTATACTTCCAACCCATATTACACACTGATTAAATGGGTCGGAGTATTTGGGTTCTTAGGCTTTAATGTTTCGGTAATTCTGCAATTACTGCGTAACGGGTTAGAACCAGCTTTAAACAGAAGAGATGAACGTTCGGCCACAAAAGACAATTAGTAATAGAAGGCTTGACCAATTACAACATTATCTACTGAAACATCTGCGCTCTATATGGTTGCTGAATGGATGAGCCATCACTACTTTCGTACTTTCCATGTCCTTGAAGAAAAATCGAAAATTTATGATGCAATTCTTAAGCAAAGAAATTTTAATGTCGGTGTAACTATAGCTAAGCTTTGGGGAAATGATTCTTATACAAATACTAGTGACGATTATGCAGAACTACTCAGCAAAGAATTAGAAGAGGATGGCGGTTATAATATTTGGGTTCCACCACGAATCAATATTAAAGAACATGCATCATCAAACCCTCAACTTAATATAACTCTACTCAAGGGACTAAAACATCTTTCTCCAGGAGAGAGACGTGAGGTCAGAGTACCAACTTCAGTTAAACTAGCTAAATTAGAAAATGAAGGAGCATACGTTTCAGTCAGTGGTGGATTATCTAATGAATGGACAACAATTTCAGAAGGCATTCAAGGATCATACCATTTGGATTCTCGAGATATATACAGAACCCCTGATGAAAATGCAGAACTTGATGTAATCCTGTCTCAAATAAGAGATAAAGCCAAATTACTTGAAGTGGAAGAAATAACAATTATTGAAGTACACGATTATTGGGTAGTCTCGCGGTTACAAGACACTGCACCAAGTGGTATTTCTGTAATAAGTTCCCCTCCACAGATAGATCCCATAGATGGATCGCCCATCAGAAGAGAACTACGTCAAGAAATAGCTCGAGCTAGCAAACAAGCTACTGCAGAATTTACAGATATGTCAGTATTAGTTCTTCTAACAAGTGTTACGCATATGAAAGATGAGCTATTCACTACATCACTCAAAAGTATGAATCCTCAACTTTATGGAAACTTAGATCTCATATTACTTGTTGCAGATGGAACAGTTAGACAAATATTAAAACCAAGATCTTTGCCATGGGAATAACTAATACCCCTTGGTATGTTCATCAATATTTGTGATTTCCAATTCTTGAGAAATTGATACAACATAGGTGCCTGAAAGTTTGTCATGTAGTGTCTGAGATTTGCGATCCCATTTTGCCCATAAATAGCCAAGTAAAAAAATATTACGACTAATAAATGCCCCTGCTGTCCTGATTAAACCATGAGTCAACCCAGGAGGTAATCCATCTTTACGAACTATTCTGACTCCAACATATCTTTTACCAGGTGACCATCCACGAGGATTAAAAATACAACCATATCCGATACGTAATAATGATGAAGCAGCGGTTATTTGTGTAGCAACTATTGGAGATTCATAACGAAAAACTACTGCTAATAGAATCCAGATTACAAAAAGTAAAGACATTACTAAAAGCTCATCAATAAGAAAACCAAGAAGCCTGCGACGAAAAGGTGCAAGAGGATACCGACCAGATGATTCCTCCAAATTGGGTTTGTAGTTACGTGATGATGACGAGTGAATGTCTGGAATACTTTCTCCAGATAAAGAACCATCACCAGACCATTTAGGACCAGGGGCACCTAAAGCACGTATTACCCAGAATTCCTTATTAGTATCCAAAATCATCAATCGATCAATTTATGCATGGACACTAATTGCGCCATCAACCACTATCATCTCTGAATCGACAAAATTACTACTATCAGAGGACAAATAAACTAGTGCACCTTGTAAATCGGTAGAATCACCTAGTCGACGAACAGGTATATACTTCTCTAAAATTTCCCGCAATGCATCATCCTGTTGGGGGCCTGGCAAATCAGCAAAAAAACCTAACCCAAGTGCATTAACAGTTACGCCTTGCCTGATCCATTCAATACCTAGGGATCTTGTAAAACCTAAAATTGATCCTTGTGTAGCTGAAAAAATTGCACAATTTGGCACACCTCTATCTGCTAAGATAGAAACCACATTTATGACTTTACCTTTTCCTCTGGCGAGCATTTTTTTACCTATAACAGATGTTGATATCAATGTACTCTGCACGTTGTTGGTAAAAATTTCATGAGCCTCTTCAGTGGAAAATTCTAAAAAAGGCTTAATCACCGCTGTATGAGTAGCATTAACCAGAACGTCAATAGGTCCAATGTTTGACTCGAGCTCTGAAACACTTTGATCTAATTGAGTCGTATTCCTTAAATCAATACTAAGGACTTCACCCTTCACACCAATTGACCAACATTCGTTTAAAATTGAATTCGCCGCTACTTCTTCTTCTTTTCCCCCAGAAAGAGTAGTCAAAGATACGTTTGCTCCTGCCTCTGCTAAACCAACTGCAAATGCACGTTGCAAAGGGCTGATGGCACCTGTCACAAGACAATGCTTACCTTCTAAACTAAACATACTACGTCCTCTCTAAATCCATAATTATATATTTCGACCCTAGTTGTTCTATGAACTTGGAGTAATACCTGCTGGTGTGACACCAGCAGCAATCGCACCACCATCAATTAATACTGTCTCACCTGACAAATATTCTGAAGCTTCCGAAGCTAAAAAAACAGCAAGAGGGCCCATTTCATTCATAAATCCAAATCTTCCAGCAGCTTGCATTTGACCACGTGCTTCAGTCTCAGGTCCTAATTCATGAGGAAAAGCACCTGGTGCAATGCAAGAAACACGGATACCATCTCGTGCATATGTCATAGCTAAACATTTAGTTAGTGATATTATCCCTGCCTTTGCAATGGGGTACATAAATTGATTTCTTCCACCACGATAGCCCCATCCAGAAGCTACATTAATGATCCTACCTGATCGATGGTCAACCATATGTTCAATTATTGAACGAGAACAAAAAAATGCAGAAGATAAATTTACGTTAATTCCATCATTCCAATCTTCATCTGTTAGTTCAGGTAATGTCTTGCCACGACCAGCTCCCCCGCCTCCAGCATTATTAATCAAAATATCTATTTGTCCAAAATGTGATATTGCCGATTGAATCATTACATCTACAGCATTTGAATCTGTAACATCAGTTGGCAAAGTTAGAAACTCTTGTCCTTTTTTTCTAACCATCTTAGCCGTTTCCTCTAAAGGTTCAGGCCTTCTTCCAACACCGACTAAATTTGCACCAGCATCGGCTAAAGCAAGGGCCATTTCGCGACCCAAATTACTCCCAGCACCTGTAACGATAGCGACTTTTCCTTCAAGCTGAAATTGATCTAATACTGCCATAATGTTTTCCTACCACTAAATTTTCACTCTTCTGTACATCAGCTCATAGTATACGCAATAACTATTAAGCCAAGAACAATTCTATACCAAACAAAGGGCCACAACGTTCCACTTTGCAAATATCGCAACAATAAACGAATAACAACAATACCAACAAGACAAGAAATTAAACCACCAGCAAGTAGAAGTGATAAATCTATAGATTCGTTGTTTTGCTGAGTTTCAAAAAATCTTAATACACTTGCTCCAATTACAGCAGGTGTAGACAATAAAAACGAAAAACGTGCAGCGTCTACACGATCAACACCTAGTATTCGAGCTGCACCTATAGTCAAGCCCGATCTAGAAACACCGGGAATCAAACTTACTGATTGAAATAAGCCTATAAAAAAAGCATTACTTAGATGTATGTCTTCTAATTTCTTTCTACTTTCCCCTAGGCGATCCATAATCCCAATTAACAAACCAAAGACAATCAATGAACTTCCCACTACAAACGGATTGCGTAAGTTATGTTCTATAAAATCTTGAAAAATAAAACCAACAATTACCACTGGAATCGTAGATACAATTATCCAAATTAGTAGTCGAGAATGAAAATTCCATTTTTTCAGCGCTATGCCATGATCAGTAATATCGTAAAAAACAGAATGAAAAATATTTTGCCAATCTCGCCAAAAAAACAAAACAACTGCAATCGATGTTCCAACATGTAATGCGACATCAAAGGTGAGAGAGTTGTTTGGTTTCTCAAAAACAATAAATTCCTTCATCACAACAAGGTGCCCTGACGATGAAATAGGTAAAAATTCAGTTACTGCCTGCACAATACCGATGATTATCGCGCGTAACAGATCAGTTAGTTCGATCATCAATTACCTCAATAACAACTCACAACAGGATTACCCCATTGAAAAGGGCGGGTAAGAACAAAACGTAAATCTTGATCACCTGTAAAATTTTTTAGGATTGAAACTAATGGTTCCGTCAGTTCAAGCCTGTACCCTAAATCTTGAGCATACCAATCTAGATTTAAGTAAGTATCTAAATATCCAATTTTATTCTGATCACCTGGGAGTAATTGTTGGACATCATTCACAAAATCACTAATATCGCTGACTACATCTTCAAAATGCCTTACATGTCTAATCCTCTTTGGGACAATTGTAGCGTCGTAATCAGGTACAAAAATACAAGAGTAATCACCATTACTTTCTTCGATAAATTGAGGTTTAGAAAGATTTTTTGAGGCCCAAGCAAATGCACAGGCTTGTGAAAACACATCCAAACATGCTTGTTCATTAGCCCAACTAAAATCACTAAGATCGCCTATTGCTTTTCGCGCTTTTTCAATAAATATATCCATTTCATTCGTTTCGGAAATTTCATCTAAAGCACATCCGAGCCAAAATAATGGTGGATTATGTTCAGGTGTTCGTGTTTTTATATGAGCTATAAATGGAGCACGTGGATCGAGATCTGGAGTAACTTCAGGATAAATAACATTTAGCCAGTCCTGAATGTCCATTATCACTCCTAAATTATGTTAATAAAATTATATTTGACACATCAATTATTTTTATAAAAAGGTAAACTTATAACTTCAGCAGTAACTTGTTGGCCAGAAATTTTTACTGATACTTCATGAAGATTCGGTGGTAAATAAGCTAAACCTATACCTGCTGAAAGTTGCGCGGAATACGCAGCATTCACAAGAGCGCCAATATCAACGTTCTCTGAAAAAATTCTATCGCCACGCTTGGCTATACCTTGTCCTGTAATTTTGATACCGCGAATTGATCTTTCTGGAATATTTTCCTTATTGTTCAACAAGGTCTCAAATCCTGGAAAATCACGATCTCGGAAATCAACTAACTCTTGTAAATTAGCTTCGAGAGGGGTAACTGGTGACGGAGTCTCATAAGGAGCTTCAAGAAATCCAGCTTCGATACGTAATGCATCGTGTGCAGCTAAACCAGCAGGAGTAATTCCCATAGTGACTGCATTATCAAAAAAATGCTCACCTACCTCTGGTGAAAGTAGAAACCAATATCCATTCTCATTAATCTGAGAAATACGTGCAATTAACGCACGATATCCACCTAATAGAATTTCATGCACTTCACCAAAGGGAACAGATTTAGGAATCGTTATTCCCACTACCCCTTCTAACAGTTTTTCTGACTCAGGACCTTGAACAGAAAATAGAACACTATCAGAAATTCTATCGGAAATTATGACATCATTTTCTAAAGCATTTTCATCTACTATTTCACCGACCATGCCCAGTAAGTGAGATTGAGTTTTTGGCCCAGATATTACCAGCCATCTACCATAGCTAAGATGAAAAACAGTAGGAATATCTAAAACCACACCGTTAGGATGGGCAACCAAAACACGTTTTAGTTGTCCTTCTGGAATATCTTTGACTGATGTAGCAAAAACAGTATCTAAAATTTCTGAAGATTTTTCACCAACAACATAAAATCTACCTAAATGCGATCGATCAAAAATAGCTGCATGCTGTCTTGCGGCTCGCTGTTCATCATAAACACCTTGAAACCATAACGGAACGGTAAAATTATGTACTGGTGCAGGATGCCATTTGTGTTTCATATATACATGAGATAACGCTAAACGATTAGTTTGAATAATTTCTTCTTCAGAAGAATCATCTTTTTTCAACAAAGGAATCCATTTTTTTAACTGATCGATATTTTTATTCAAAACTAACCTCAAGTAATTTATTTAATCGAAATTTATATAGGATCAACATCTACCCATTTCCTATACCCATTTGAAGTGCGTGTCATACGACCTACACCAGGGAATTCACCATGGCAAAAAATAATCAGTGCCTCATCTTCAATACATTTTTCCATAAGCGCCTTTTTAGTTGCCATTGAAACCAAAGGAAGTATATCTAATCCAGAAGCCCAAGCTGTCCTCTCTAATTGTGATTTATGCTGTGCCATATCGCCGACATAAACACCCCACTCCTGCCCTGAACGAACTACAACTGTACCATGACCCTCAGTATGACCTGGTGTAGGAACAAATACGATTTCATTTGTCACGAGGTGCTCTTTTCCTGGATCAACTAATTCTAATTGATTAATAATAGGATCTAAATTTCTAGCTAAATATGTTGCACGTGTTCTTTCATTAGGGTTAGTGGCATCTTGCCACTCTTGACTGCTCATAATATATTTTGCATTGGGAAAAGTGGGTTCAAGTTCCTTATTTTCAATATTAATTTTTGTATTCCATCCACAATGATCTGCATGCAAATGAGTATTAATTACAATATCGATATCTTCAGGAGTAATATCTAATTCTTTTAAAGAGTCTATTAAATTCCCTTGTTCTAAAGGTGATGCAGCTAAACGATCTTCTGGTTTACCACCAATTCCCGATTCAATCAGAATAGTTTTCCCTTCAGATTTCAACACTATGCAATTAAGACCAAGAGGCATCCTGTAACTTTGGTCCAATTGTTTTTGTTGTCTTTCCCACATTACCCTTGGAACAACTCCAAAGATGGCCCCTGCGTCATACCAGTAGACGCCATCACTTACTACATTGAACTGAACAGATCCTATTGAATATCTACTATTTGCACTTCGGTGCATTTTTAAATCCTTTCCCAATTGACATTGAACCACTAACATAATCCTGTTTTTTTTTCTATAAAGTTGGAGATATGTATGAAAATCAGTTGCCGTTCAATCAAACACCATCCTATGATTCATTCTCTATACTAATTAAGTGCCACAATAGATTGTATTAGGAGTAGACTATGCCCACACCAACAGCCTTTTTTCAAGGCGAATTCATCCCGATGGAAAATGCCAAAATTGGCATAATGACTCATGCATTCAACTATGGAACTGCTGTTTTTGAAGGTATCCGTGGCAATTGGAATGACACACAAAAACAACTTTACCTTTTTAGACCAAGAGAACATATTCAACGTCTACGTCAAAGTGCAAAAATTATGCGAATGCAACTTAATTATTCAGACGATGATCTAGTGGCAATCACCCATGAATTGGCATTGAAAAATGGCTACACCGAAGATATATACATACGCCCTATGGTCTACAAATCATCCGAAGCTGTAGGAGTGCGTATGCATGATCTTGAAGATGATTTCTTACTATTTGTAACTCCTTTTGGTGCATATCTTGACACAGAAATTGGTGCGCGATGTATGACATCATCATGGAGACGCATAGACGATACAATGATTCCTGCAAGAGCAAAAGTTAATGGCCTATACGTCAACAATGCGATGGCAAAAACTGAAGCTCAACTTAATGGCTTTGATGAAGCTATTATGCTGAATGTTGACGGACATATATCTGAGGGTTCTGGTGAAAACATAGTGATGATAAAAGATGACACAATTATTAGCCCTCCACCTCAAGATAATATTCTCGAAGGAATTACTCTTGCAACTATACTTTCTGTCGCTCAAAAAGACTTAAAACTTCCAATAATAAGAAGATCGATAGATCGTAGTGAATTATATATTGCCGATGAAGTATTGATGACTGGAACAGCAGCACATGTCACTCCAGTTACCGAGGTAGATCGCGTCCCAGTAGGTTCAGGCAAACCCGGGCCAATCAGTAAACATTTGCAGGATACTTATTTTAAAATTGTTACTGGTGAGCTTTCTGAATATCAAGATTGGTTAGATCCGATTTATCAGATGTAACATATTTGTTCTGTGATTTAAATTTTAGGTATCTGAAATAATGACTTTTCATCCACCACGTGCACTGGGATTGACAGTTGGTACATGCATGAGTATGTGGTCAATCAGCATTGCTCTACTATTTATTAATTTTGCAATGTCGAATAATTTTTCAGTTACTACAATAATTTATTCAATGATCGCTTTCTGTATGGGATGTATTACGATTTTTTTTGCCCGATGGAATTACTCATTAGTAACAATGGAATATTCATTAGACAGAAACGGTATAGTGATTCGATGGGGAGAAAATATACAAATTATATCTCTTAACTCGATAAAAAGTATTATCCCTGCATCATCAGCAGGATTACCAAAAATTAGTGGAATTTCATGGCCGGGAAATTATATTGGTAAGGGAAAATTATCAACAATAGGCAACATCCAATGCTACATAACAGAAAAGCACTTAGATAAAGTCATTTACCTAGTAACCGAAAAAGAGATATATGGCATCAGCGTTGAAAATCCTAGAAAATTTGCTCAAGAAGTTCAACTTAGAAAGAATTTAGGCCAATTGATCTCTCTTAAATCACATGCACAACGAATACCAAATTTTTGGTGTTCTCTTACCAGTGATAGATATCTCCAATATTTATTATCATTCTCATTCGTAAGTGGTTTCTTAATGTGGCTACTCTTTGCGATTCAATTTGAAGATTTGCCAAGTCAAATAAATATGAATTTTCCTTTATATATTCAAAATGAAATTATAAGTTTTAAATCAAAATATTCATTATTTGCTCTACCGCAAGCTGCATCAATAATTCTTCTTTTGAATTTAGCTCTGACATTTTTCATATATAAAGCTACAAAATTTTTAGCTTATTTGTTTTTATTAACAACGATAATCACAAGTTTAAGTTTCTCTATTGCAATTATGATGTCAATATAATTATCAAATTAGGACCCTTTATATGAGAGCAATTAAGAAAAGACGTTTGGGGCGTACTAATCTTTTCGTAACTGAATTAGGATTAGGTGCAATGGATACACCTACATCAAAAGAAAGTCATGAAACCATTGATACTGCTGAAGATGTAGGGATAAATTTTATAGATACTGCAAGGGAATATTCCGGGAGTGAGTTCCTTTTAGGACAACATTTACGTAATAACCCAAAAAGTAAATTAATTATAACTTCAAAAACTTTCAGCCACACATTAAACGGCAGCCAACACGACATCGACAGATCTCTTTCTACTCTTGGATTAAGTGAAATACCTTTATATCAGTTACACGACATATCAACTTTTGATTCCTGGTCGCAAGTCAATGATGAGGAAAATGGTGCAATTACTGGTCTAAAAATTGCAAAATATAGAGGACTAATTAATTATCTTGGAGTGTCATGTCATAACCCTGATCTGTTAACAGAAATAATCCAATCAAATATTTTTGACACAATTATGGTCGAATATTCAGCCTTCTATCCATCAACAGCTGCAATTATTGAAATGGCAGCAAGACATGACATTGGTGTAATCGTTATGCGACCCTTAGGAGGATCTGGTCGAATGAGTGCAATAAGAAACGCTATCGAAGAAGGCTATGAAGGACTTCTGACTCCTGCAAATTTGCTTCGATATGTCCTTACAAATCCAAATGTTTCAGTGGCTATACCTGGTGCAAGATATCCTTCTCGTATAAAAGAAAATTTCTCAACTGCCATTAGCTATCAAGCAATGAGTAAGTCAGAATGCAAAGCAATCGAAATTGAAGCAGCAAACCTATATTAAACAATTATACTCACTGACAGTCAGGAGAGCGTAATTGTGCTTTTCGTCCACTAACTAACTGTGCGAGCTTCGAAATCGGTCCCAAACTTGAACCCAATACTTTCCCAAAATGATTTACAATCTCAGAATATGTTGTCTCACCTCTTATCAAAGAACCAGCAGGAGACCAGAAACGATCAGAATGCTGTAGTAACCAAACGAACGGATCTGGAAGAACGTGAAAAATCTCCATTAACGCTCTTGATTTTTCAATATCCGGGATAATCGAATCCGCAATAAAAAAATGATAGTCATCTAATGCAGTAGATTGTCCTCGCAAAAAATTATCCACTGAAGGGGCAATAGAAACTCCTGATGCAATTGCGCCATAAATCCCTTCACCAGATAAAGGATCAACAAGCCCAGCAGCGTCACCTATAACAGCAGAGCCACCTGCGCTAACCAGTGTACCAGGACGAATCAAAGGAAGATGATGGCCGCGAATTTGTTCAAGTTTTGAAAAATCAAACCCATAGATGTCACATAAATTTGCCAGATCAGATCTTAATGAATTACCAACATTAATTTTCCAGCCACCAATACCAATATTAAGATGATCTCCTTTAGGAAAGATCCACCCATAACCACCTTTAACCAAACCGAAATTTAACCCCACCATTCCTTTATATTCTTCAGGAATACCGTTAAAGAAGGGCATATTACCTTCAATAGCTATCGCTCGCTCTATAGGATTTTCATACCCCAAATTTTTTGACACAATTCCATTTGCACCGTCAGCGCCAATCAAAACTCTAGATGTATATTTTTCTCCCGATCGATCAATCACTTCGAATTGATCTGGAGCCAGCCTTCTTACGTGAGTCACTGCAATACCATCACGAAATTCCACACCTGATCTTTGAGACTGCTCCACCAAAAAGGCATCCAAACGAATACGCTGAGTCATATAAGTAATAGGTTTCTTAGTATATCGAGTAACAATTCGACCATCACGCAAACGTAAATGAGCCCCGTAAACAACATCTTCTATTACCGGATCAAGCGAAAAAGGTAAAAGCTCATCTGTCCGAATTGTTACTCCTCCTCCACAAGGCTTATCACGAGGGAAACGAGATTTATCCAAAAGCAAAACATTCCACCCTAAAGAAGAAATCTCTCTAGCAGCTGTGGAACCAGCGGGCCCTGCACCAATAACTATCACATCATTATCCATAATTAGATGCTACGACAGGGAATCTTTTCAGTCAGGTAATTATTCCTGATTAAAAGTATGTCAATTAAATTTACTAATAAGTCACCTCTAACTAGTTGACTTATTGTGCCAATCTTGATGATACTGTTATTACTATGTTAAGTGGTAAATCAATAAGCGCTGACCGTTCCGTGGTCTTATCCATCTTTAGCTTATTGGTGCTTTCTAACGTCTTACTAGTCCTTACATAGGCGATACTGTCGTCAAACTGACGAGCAGTGTCGCCAAAAAACCCGCAAGGGTGATTTGACTTGCAAACAAAAAATCAATGATAGTCACAGGAAGAACAAAATGAAAAAGATAACTGGAGCAGACATAGTACTTGAATCACTCAAGAAAATAGGTATCGATAGCGTTTTTGGTTACCCAGGCGGTGTCGTTCTTCCATTATATGATCGCTGGCCTTCACACCCTGAAGTGCGCCATATCTTAGTTCGTCATGAACAAGGTGCCGGACATGCCGCTGAAGGATATGCAAAGGCTTCAGGGAAATTAGGCTGTGCTTTAGCTACTTCTGGACCTGGAGCAACAAATCTTGTTACAGCTATCACCGACGCTATGATGGATAGTATCCCCGTACTATTCATCACTGGGAATGTAGCACGTAACCTTTTAGGCCGAGATGGTTTTCAAGAAGCAGACATTACTGGCATTACAATGCCAATCACGAAACATAATTATCTTGTAATGCGAGCTGAAGATATCGCACCTACATTTGCCGAGGCGGCTTATATCGCCACTACAGGACGGCCTGGCCCTGTACATATTGACATCCCTAAAGATGTGTTTATAGAAGAAGCTGATTTTGAATGGCCGGAGCAAATCTCTATTAGAGGATACGAACCTTTTCCTTCAATTAATGAAGAGGAAGTTAAAAATGCCGTTCAACTAATCCGCAGAGCTGAACGACCAATTATTTTTGCTGGACATGGCATTATTCAGGCAGATGCATCTGAAGAATTAATAGAGTTTGCTGAAAAATCTGGTACCCCAGTCCTCAATACTTTATTAGGACTTGGATCAATCCCACAAGATCACGTCCTTTCATATGGAATGATGGGGATGCATGGCTCTTACTGGGCGAACCATGCAGCATCAAATGCTGACCTCATCATAGGATTAGGTATGCGTATGGATGATCGTGCATTAGGTCGATTTGCTGACCTGAATCCTACTGCAGATGTCATACATGTAGATATAGATCCAGCAGAACACAATAAAAATATAATTACTACCACACCTATTATAGGTAATGTTCGTGAAGTATTAAAAATACTGATCACTCAATTCGAGCCCTTATCACACATCGATTGGATAAATTGGATCGATGAATTACGTAGAGACCATAAAGACTCATTTAAAGTACCCGAGGTTAATGAGCTAACACCTCAATATATTGAATCTAGAATAGCGGAAGAAATTGGAAATGATGGAGTTGTAGTAACAGGTGTTGGTCAACACCAAATGTGGGCTGCACAGCTAATGAATATCTCACGACCACGTCAACTAATTACTTCAGGAGGTCTTGGCACAATGGGTTTCGAGGTTCCGGCAGCTTTAGGAGCTCAAGTTGCTGAACCAGATAGAACGGTTTGGACGATCTGTGGTGACGGAGGGTTCCAAATGACTAATCAAGAAATTGCTACAATGATAGATGAAAATTTACCTGTAAAAATGGCGATTATGAACAATGGGTTTCTAGGAATGGTTCGTCAGTGGCAAGAGCTTTTTTATGATAATAACTATGTTTCAGTCAATATGTCACAACCAGACTTTGTTAAACTTGGCGAAGCTTATGGGATAAAATCAATTCGTGTTACTGATAAATCAGAAGTTGATGCAGTAATTAAAGAAGCAAACGAGCACTCTGGACCTGTTTTAATCGATTTCCAAGTGGAAACCGAAGGAAATGTTTGGCCAATGGTTCCAGCAGGCGCTGCACTCAACGAAACCGTTGAAACATCAGAGCAAGTTAAGGCTTTGTAGTTTGATTCACTTTGGAGATTAATATGAAACATACGTTAGCTGCTTTGGTAGAGAATCATCCAGGGGTTCTGAATCGAGTTGCGTCATTATTTCGAAGGCGCGGTTTTAATATTGAATCTCTAGCTGTAGGAACTACTGAACAAGAAGGTATTTCGAGGATGACTTTCGTGGTGGAAGGCGATGATAACGTAGGTGAACAAGTAGAAAAACAACTTTACAAATTAATCGATATCATTAAAGTTTCTGACCTTAGCCGTGAAGAATCGATAGTTAGGGAAATTGCATTAATTAAAGTCCGATGTGAAAAAAATAATCGCAGAGATATTCTTGACTTAGTAGAAATATTCAGAGCACAAGCAGTAGACATCACTGAATATAGTGTAGTAATACAACTGGTAGCTCATCCTGAAACCGTCGACAGTTTACTAGAAAATCTTGCCACATACCCGATTATCGAAATGGTAAGGACTGGACGAATTGCCATGCTGAGAGGGCCACAAGCAATTTCTGTACCAACTACCGAACCAGTTGAAGTTGCTAGATTTCATCAAGCATCAGGTAGGCGCCCTGAGGGAGAATTACCCTACGTCTCAGAATAAGTTTATGTATATAAACTAATAGGAGTTGAAAATGAGTAACAGCGAAAAAGTTTATATTTTTGATACGACGCTTCGTGATGGAGAACAGTCCGCAGGTATAGGTTTTACAGTAAATGAAAAACTTGAGATTGCTCGAGCACTCGCAAGATTAAATGTAGATATTATCGAAGCTGGTTTCCCTATATCTTCACCGGGAGACTTAGAATCAGTTGCAGAAATTGCTAAACAAGTCAAAGGACCAGTAATAGCAGGCCTAGCTCGAGCAGCCTTTAATGACGTAGATGCAGCTTGGGAAGCTGTAAAACATGCAGAGACTCCACGAATACATGTTTTTCTATCTTCAAGTGATATCCATCTAGCACAACAGCTACGAAAAAATCGTGAAGATATAATGGAAATGGCCCGAGCTGCAGTTTCAAGAGCTGCAAAATATACCTCGGATGTCGAATTTTCTCCTATGGATGCTACACGATCTAGACCAGAATTCGTATATCAACTTGTTGAAGCAGCAATCGAAGAAGGGGCAACGACAATTAATATTCCGGATACTGTCGGATATGCTATTCCTGAAGAGTTTGAAGCCTTCATACGTTCTCTTCCTGAAAATGTACCAAACATGCATAAAGCACGAATATCTGTACATTGCCAAAATGACTTAGGAATGGCAACTGCAAATTCTTTAGCAGGAATTCTCGGTGGTGCACGTCAGGTTGAAGGGACAATTAATGGAATTGGAGAAAGAGCTGGTAATGCATCTTTAGAAGAAATTATCATGTCGATACGTACACGTGACGATTTCATGAATGTACATGTAGATGCAAAGCCACAGGAAATTTACTCAATTAGTAAATTGGTTGAACGTGCATCAGGTATGACATTACAACCACATAAAGCAATTGTAGGGAAAAATGCTTTTCGACATTCATCAGGTATCCATCAAGATGGTGTTCTAAAAATGAGAGAGACTTATGAAATAATGGATCCTGTTGAATTGGGTATCCCAGGCGGTTCAGCTATTGTACTGACAAAAACGTCGGGTCGGCATGGTCTGCAATCGAGATTAGAATCTCTAGGAATTGAACCCTCAGAAGATGAATTCCAAAGAATATGGGATGCGTTTTTAGATGTTGCTGATGCCAAAGATGAAGTTGATGACCGCGATCTAATGGCCATTATCTCTGAGCAAACACAAATTCAAGTACAAGATGCCTGGACATTAGATCTTGTCCAAGTATCAACTGGTGACCACGGTACTCCCACGGCAACAGTCCGATTAATGGATCCAGATGGTAATACCTCTGAAGATGCAGCGATAGGAACAGGACCAGTTGACGCCATTTATAGAGCAATAAATCGTGTCACAAATACCGAAAATTCATTAACAGAATTCTCTGTGAAATCAGTTACAGAAGGAATTGATGCACAAGGCGAAGTAACCATTAGAGTCGAAACAAATGGTGATGCATATCAGGGCAGGGCTGCAGATACAGACATTTTAGTAGCGAGTGCCCGAGCTTATTTGCATGCGCTAAATCGAGCTATTGCTGTAAAGAACATTGCTGAATAGTCCATTGCAACTTTATGCATTTGCTATAGCTAATTGTTTAAGTTTCTGAATTGCTTCAGTCTTCTTACGCGAATCATGAACAGCGCTTTCGTATGCAATATCAAAAAGTGGAGCCATATTAATTAGTACTTCGACTCGTTTGAAAAAATATGTATCGAACGAATTGTTGTAGTTAATCATGATCTTATCCAAGAACTCTTTAGGCATATCATTTAATATACCTGCAAAATCAATAGCAAAATCACTGATCATAGTGTCACCAAAGTCAATTACACCACATAAATTATATTCAGAGTCAACTAATAGATGTTCGCCACTTATATCACCATGCACGAGAACTGGAGGTTGCGAAAAATTATTATCATAATAACGAAATTTCTCTTGTAAGTTTTTTAAATACGCATACGAATATCCATCAATATCATCCTTCGCAGTTTTAAGCATTGGAATATAATGATCATCCAATAAGTTTATTGTCTGTATGTCGATACTATCCAAACTATCGAGTGAAATAGTGTGTAATTGGTAAAAGAAATTAGCAATCTGAATCGCCAATGTATTAATTTTAGACTCCGGTATTGTAACTGAACTTAGATTTCTTCCCTCTATGAATCGGTAAATCATAGCGAAATGACCATCTTGAGATTCGACCAATTGAGCATCTTGGGGGGTAATACCTGAAACAATTATATCTTGTAGATAATTGAGTAATTTAACTTCTTGGCGAAAAGAGTTAATTTCGGAATAGACACATGACTTTGCAATAGATATAGCCCAATATGTTTGTCCATCAGAGACTCGATAGACCCTTCTATTCATACCAAAGCCAATCTGTTCCACACTTTTGTACTCGATAGTTGGAAGTACTATCTGAACAGAACGAAAAACGCTCTCCGGTAACGGAACATTATCGACATTAGCAGTCATCAATTTATCTTTAGATTATCCTGACCAGCTTGATCTGTACTTGGTAAAAAAATCGAACGTATTTCTTCAAAAGAAGAAATCTTCTCTTCATTTGCCAATGTAATTCCTATATCATCCAAACCATTAAGTAATCGATGCTTTACAAATTCATCAATTTTGAATTGACGTGACCAATCTGAGCCTATCATGACAGTCTGATTTTCCAAGTTAATAACAATCTCTCCCTCAGGTAATTCTTCAGCACGAGACATTAAGTAATCAACATCATCTTGATCAAGTTGAATAGTCAGTAGACCAACTTTAGAACAATTGTTACGGAAAATATCACCAAAACTTGGGGCAATAATTGCTTCAACACCCATATCTTCTAAAGCCCATACAGCATGTTCTCTACTAGAACCACATCCGAAATTTTGCTGTGCAAGCATAATAGGCGCACCCTGATATTGAGGTCGATTAGTTATAAAATCATCATCTTTACGCCAGTCAAAAAAGGCAAATTCACCATAACCTGTTCGCTCTATACGTTTCAAAAATTGCTTAGGAATTATTTGATCTGTATCAACATCAGCACGATTTAAAGGAATCGCATTCCCACGAACTTGTTTAACTTCTTTCATCAGATTATCTCCCTAACATCTACAAAATTACCTGAAATGGCTGCAGCAGCAGCCATTTCAGGACTAACGAGATGTGTTCTTCCACCAGCACCTTGACGTCCTTCAAAATTTCTGTTGCTTGTAGAAGCACACCTTTCTTGAGGTAATAAAATGTCTGGGTTCATTCCTAAACACATCGAACAGCCAGGCTCACGCCATTCAAAACCTGCATCTTTAAAAATTACATCTAACCCTTCTTCTTCTGCTTGTTGTTTAACTTTACCCGAACCAGGAACAATCATTGCATTTACAGAAGAAGACACTTTTTGACCATCAATAATAGTTGCTGCCCTTCTTAAGTCTTCTATACGCCCATTCGTACAAGATCCAATAAATACTCGATCTATGCCTATATCCGTAATTGCTGTACCTGCCTCTAAACCCATATATTTCAATGCCCTCTGAGCAGTTTCGCGCGAAGATGCAGTCGTAGCATCATCAGGGTTAGGCACTACATCACTAACTGGTACACTTTGCGCTGGCGTAGTTCCCCAAGTCACATGTGGTGCTATGTTGTTTCCATCCAAAACGATCGATTTATCAAAAATCGCACCATCATCACTCACAAGTTTTTTCCAATTTTCTACCTGTCGATCCCAATCTAATCCAGAAGGTGAAAATTCTTTACCACGTAAATATTGAAAGGTTTTTTCATCTGGAGCTATCAATCCTGCTCTTGCACCACCTTCAATAGTCATATTACACACTGTCATTCTTTCTTCCATCGAAAGGTTACGAATTACATCACCACGATATTCAATTACATGTCCAACACCACCATCAACCCCAGTACGCTGAATAATGGCTAAAATTACATCCTTGGCTGTGACTCCGAATCCAAGTTCACCTGTAACTTCAACTGACATGGTTTTCGGTCGACTTTGTGGTAGTGTTTGTGTAGCTAAAACATGTTCAACCTCTGAAGTACCAATACCAAAAGCTAAAGCACCAAACGCACCATGCGTTGAAGTATGACTATCACCGCAAACAATGGTCATACCAGGTTGAGTTAGACCATGTTCAGGACTAATGATATGAACAATACCTTGCCGCAAATCAAATATATCCCACAAAGGAATATCAAAATCATTGCAATTCGTTCTCAAAACTTCTATTTGTTGAGTAGACAAGGGATCAGGATTAGGTAATGTACGATCGGTCGTAGGCACATTATGATCTACTGTTGCTAACGTTAGATCAGGCCGACGTACGCTCCTGTTTGTCATTCTTAATCCATCAAATGCTTGAGGTGATGTAACTTCATGAACTAAATGTAGATCAATGTATAAAAGGTCAGGCTTGCCCTGTTCTGAATGGACAACATGTTGTTCCCAAATCTTATCTACAATTGTTTGCGGTTGAGTCATTTTAAGCTCCATTCTAATTTACAATTAAATTTCAAACACTTTGGCCCCAGTGAAAGAGCCAATATTCGTAAGCATCTTGTAACGCAAGCAATGAAGCACCTACAACGTCCGTAGAAGCTCCAACTGTTCGCCATAAACGTACACCATCACTGGATTCAATCAGAACACGAACAGCAGCATCAGCACCTGCACCAGAATCAATAATTCGAACCTTATAATCTACTAAGCGAACTTGAGCTATTTCCGCATGTACTTCGGACAAAGCTTTTCGCACAGCAGCGTCTAAGGCAGATACAGGACCATTCCCATCAGCAGCTACTTGTGACAAATGATCACCTATACGCATTTTTACCATTGCCTCAGCTTGCATTTCTGCCATATACGAATCACTACTAGTATTTCGTCCATGTTCTACAATCAGAAAATCTTCAAGATTAAATGGAGATGTGTAATCATCTTGTAAACGACGCACCAGTAATTCAAAACTAGCTTCAGCTGATTCAAATTGGTAGCCACGAGCTTCTTGATTTTTTAAGTCAGAAAGAACTTGGGTAATTTGATTATCGTTTAACTGAACTTCTATACCTTGCTCACGAAGCTTCTCGACAATATTTCTTCTACCAGACAGTTCAGAGATCAAAATTCGCTCTTTATTACCCACTAATGAAGGATCAATATGTGTATACGAGCCTGGTGATTTTGTGACTGCAGCAACATGCAACCCTGCTTTATGGGCAAATGCTCCAGCACCTACATATGGTTGCTGAGAATTAGGAGTGAAATTAGCAAGCTCTGATGCAAATAATGCAGTTTCCGTAAGTCGTTTAAGCTGCTCTTCACCAACTACATCTAAACCTAACTTTAATTTAAGATTTGGAATCACTGAAATCATATTTGCATTACCTGTGCGCTCACCCCATCCATTTAGACAGGCCTGTATTTGAGTAGCGCCTTCTTCAACCGCCGCTAAGGTACTCGCAACAGCCATATCCGTATCATTATGACAATGAATACCAATATCACATTCAATAAGATCACGAATTTCTGTAATAATCTGCCGTATTTGTGAAGGGATAGCTCCCCCATTTGTATCACACAATGTAACAGTAGAAGCACCGGCTTTTTGTGCTGTGAGAATACAAGCTATCGCATAATCTTTATCTTCTTTATAACCATCAAAAAAATGCTCTGCATCAAAAATGACCTCTTTACCTTTATTTTTAAGATATTGAATTGATTCAGCAATCATTAATAAATTTTCTTCTTCTGTGGTTTCTAAAACCTCTAACACTTGGCTCTTTGACGTTTTCCCTACAAGAGTAATTACTGCCGTACCAGCATCAAGAACGGCGCGAAGTGCCTCATCTTTTTCTACTTCATTGCCAGGTTTTCGTGTAGAACCAAATGCCACGAGCACAGCACTAGCTAACGATATTTCTTTTGCTCGGTTAAAAAAATCTGCATCTTTAGGATTAGACCCTGGATACCCACCTTCAATGTAGTGAATACCCAAATCATCAAGTTTCTTTAGAATTAATAATTTGTCTTGTAAGGAAAGACTTAATCCTTCCATTCCAAGGCCATCACGCAATGTGGTGTCGTATAAGCGGATATCAGATGCATTTGGTAAAAAAGATTTCACAGCATCAGAAGAGCCACTATCTGGGGAGTTCATATGGTCTGCCATTTTATCCGCTCTATTAAAAATTAAGCTTAGTTATTTTTACATAAATTAATCAAACATATAAAACAAGAATTTATTCCATTAAACTTACTACTAACGTTCAGAAAAGAAAATAAATAAAAATGACCACAATTCATAATTTAAATCCTGAAAAACGCCCCGGTGCTCGTGTACTTCTTTTTGACTGTGAAAAGAATTTGTTGCTTTTTGAAACATCTACAAATCCATCAGATTTTAATGATGAAATTATCTGGATGACACCGGGTGGTGCTTCTGAATTCAATGAAAAACCTTCAGAGACTGCCCTAAGAGAATTATATGAAGAAACAGGCTTTTCTCCTTCATTAAAAAAATGTGTCTGGGTACGTGATTGGATTTGGTACCACAGTGGATATAAAAAGTGGTATGACACACATGAATATTTCTATGTTGCAGAACTGACTATAGCATCTCCAGAAATTAGACCCACAAAAAACGATGAATTGGTCACTCTAATGTCATATAAATGGATGAGTTTAGAAGAAATTTCCCAACTACCTGAAAAAACTTCTCCCTTAAAACTCAAGGAGCTCATAATCCCAATAATTAAAGGAGATTATCCAGAAAAGCCTTTATCAATCGGACAATAACCATTAACTACCTAAACGAGATAAAACCTGATCAGCGATTTCGACCGTATTCAATGCATTACTATCAGAAGTTAAGTCAGCAGTTCGCAATCCATCTTCAATTACTTGGTTAACTGCATCTTCAATAGCCACTGCCTCGTCTTCCAAACCACAAGAGTGACGTAACATCATTGCGGTACATAAAATCATCGCAAGAGGATTAGCAATATTTTTTCCAGCTATATCAGGTGCAGAACCATGAATAGGTTCGTACATACCAAAGGCTGTCCCAACTTCTCCTGGTGTAGATAAAGATGCCGATGCAAGCATGCCCATAGATCCAATCAACATTGAAGCTTCATCTGTAATTATGTCGCCAAACATATTCCCAGCTATTACAACATCAAAATCACTTGGGCGTCTTATTAGGTGCATTGTCATAGCATCAACTAGCACATCTTCATATTCTACTTCTGGAAATTCCTTTTGTACTTCATGCACAATTTCCCGCCATAAACGAGAGGACTCTAATACATTAGCCTTGTCGACATTAGTTAGTTTATTACGTCTTTGTTGAGCAAGTTTAAAACCCAGTCGTGCTACTCGTTCGACCTCATCTTCACGGTAATAAATTGTATCAACAGCAACACGGAGATTATTTTCATTCCTTCTTTCTTTTGGCTCGCCAAAGTAAGCTCCACTCGTTAGCTCTCTTATAACCATAATGTCTGTACCTTCGAGAATTTCTGGTTTTATAGATGAGGAATCTAACAACGCAGGGATTGCTTTCACTGGACGTAAATTAGCCCACAATTGCAACTCAGATCTTAATGCCAGTAAACCTTGTTCAGGACGAACTGGTGCTGTCGGATCATCCCATTTAGGTCCACCTACAGCACCAAACAAAATCGCATCGAAATCTCGTGCCTCTTGGAGAGTTTGTTCACGAATAGCAACACCAAATTTGTCTATGCAATCTCCACCAACAGTATCATGTTTAAGGCGAAAAACATGTTCAAATTGTTGTCCAATTAACTCTAAAGTCCTGACACCTTCTTTAGTAACTTCTGGGCCTATTCCATCACCAGGTAACACAAGAATATCAAAACTAGCCATGAATTAACTCCTAAAATATTTTAAAACTAATATGCAATATTTATACAAATAAAACTTTTGATTTCAGGGGGAAATTTTGTAACAATTCTATACTTTAAGCAAGTAAATCCTCAGTCAATGACTGAGGATTTACTTGTCTTTTGTTATAAAGAAAAATTACAAACGTAGTTTTCCATGTGATGGTTGACGACGACGCTGCTTACCAGCTAATAAACGTTCTTCTTCCTCAATATCTTTGGGATCACAACGCTCACTGTCATGTACATAACCACACGCAATACATGTACCGAATTTTCCGTACCAATCATCTTCAATTAACATGAGACCACGACATCTAGGACAATTCTTAGGTGGTTGACTCACTATCATGCCTGCACTCCTATCTAGTGCTTCGGTATTTCCGAATTGGCCTGAAAATTGCTTACGAGGTTAGCTGTCGGGTTCGGGTTGTCAGGACACCCGCTTTTCGAAAAAAGTTCACCCCAATTATTGGTTCCCCCGATCTTGATTATAAATAAATAACCAAAGATTCAGCAGCTATACAACCCAATTGGGTTGTGATTCTTTTAACAAGATCATACTTATCTCTGACAACATGTCAATAGTGTGTCCAAAAATCTTCAATTAAAAATCTCTTTAGCTTTCCTATATACAAACAACAAAGTAAATTTCATGGGAGGCGAAAAAGTGGCGAAGCTATCAAAAGATCAATTTTTAATTTCTGAAAATTGTGCGGGAATCTCACATATAGACAATGTAATTCAAGACAAGGTCAGAGAAAACCAAGCACAACTTACTAAACCAGAAGGTTCACTCGGTAGACTAGAAGATTTAGCAATTCATATAGCCGGTATAAAACAAAAAGCTTATCCCACGCTAATAAACAACCTTATAGTTGTTGTAGCAGCAGATCATGGTATTGCTCAGCAAGGCGTATCCGCATATCCACAAGTAGTAACAAAACAAATGATGGCAAATTTTATAAATCAAGGTGGTGCAATCAACGTTTTAGGAAAGTCAATAGGTGCACGCGTAGTGCTTATTGATGCTGGGATTAATAATGGTCATTTTAAGGATACTGCTGTCGTTTCGCTAGGCACTGGACATGGTACAGATGACTTTACTAATGGACCTGCCATGACAAGAAAAAATGCTGAAAAATCTGTAGCGACAGGCATTAAATTTTTTAATACAGAATTAAAAAATAATGAAATAGATATAGTTGCATGTGGCGAAATGGGAATCGGCAATACAACAGCTGCTGCTGCACTCACAGCAGCAATTACGGGAAAAAATCCAAAAATAGTTACAGGTAGAGGGACAGGCATTGATGATTTTACTTACAAGAAAAAATTATCTGCTATCGAACAAGCACTGAAAATCAACGTTTTCGATCCAAAAGATGCAATCGGATTACTTTCTGCTTTTGGTGGCTATGAAATTGCAGTAATGACAGGTATTTATATTGGTGCAGCGAGAAATAAGGTGCCAATACTAATTGACGGAGTAATTTCATCAGTCTCGGCTTTAATTGCAATTATCTTGGAGCCGAAAATTAGTGAATACTTAATATCTTCACACCTCTCGCCAGAACCAGCACATCAAATCATCCTTGATCGTATGAATCTAATTCCGTTACTGGACCTTGATCTAAGATTAGGAGAGGCCACTGGTGCTGCCTTGGGATTATCATTATGTATTTCTGCATGCAAATTACTAAACGAAATGGCTACTTTTACTGACGCACAAGTAGCTGGAAAGATTACTTGATAAATACATATGGGCGATCTGATCTTTATAACTGGAGGAGTACGTAGTGGGAAAAGTACCTTTGCTGAGAAATTAGCAACTGAAGAAGATGTCCCTACTGTATATCTTGCGACTCTAGAACCTTTGGACCTTGAAATGAAAGAACGTATACATCAACATCAAAAAAGACGCCCACCGCATTGGAAAACAATCGAGACAAAATTTAATATTGCAAAAACTTATCAATCTATTCAAAATGACCATTGTATTTTATTTGACTGCTTATCTATGTGGGTTACAAATCAACTTTTAATCTATGAAGATGATCTGACTAGTGAAAATATTGAAAAAACATATGAAAGCCTACTTTCAGAACTCAGTACCATTTATTCACACGTCCAGAATCGCAGTGCTAAAACAATTATTGTAAGTAATGAAGTAGGTGGAGGTATTGTTCCGACATCAAAGTTGGCGAGAATTTATAGAGATATGCTTGGCACAATCAATCAATCAGTAGCATCAAATGCCAAGGATGCATGGTTTCTTGTAGCTGGACGACCGATAAAACTGCCATGAAATTAGTAATTACTGCCACTCAATTAGAGTAACAATAATTACAATTTTCTCTGTACCACGCATTACGGAAACATCCACTTTATCTCCAACATCATACTTATCAATTGCGGCAGCAAGATCAGTAAAATTTTTTATTTCAACATTATTAAATCTCTGAATTATATCTCCTGTAATTATGCCTGCTTGCAATGCAGCACCTACAGATTCAAGAACAAGTACTCCTCTAACAGGATCAGGATTTTCTTCAGAGAGTATTGGCGTTAGCTGACGGCCAGAAATACCTAATTGCGGGTGTTTTATTTTCTGACCAATTTTCATCTTAGGAAGAAATCTTTTAACTGTGTCTGAAGGAACTGCAAAACCTAAACCAACATTTCCTCTAATTGGTCCAGCAATGGATGTATTTACACCTATTACTTTTCCTGCAAGATTAAAAAGAGGGCCTCCTGAATTTCCTGGATTAATTGGAGCATCTGTCTGAATGACACTTAAAATTTGGCGATTCGTAAAACTAGATGTTGTATTTCGATCTATAGCAGAAACTATCCCGGCTGAAACGCTAAAATCCTCTGAGAAAGGATTACCGATAGCAAAAACATTCTCTCCAACTTTGACTTTTGAAGAATCAGCAAATTCAACCGGAGTCAACTTCACTAGATCTGAAGAAACACGCAAAACCGCAAGATCATTACTTGGGTCTGATCCAATAAGTTCTGCTGAAACTGTATCACCATTTAGAAAACGTACTCTTATCGCAGTACTACCTTCAATTACATGATAGTTTGTGATTATGTGGCCATAACTATCAACCACAAATCCTGATCCATTACTAATACCTAAAGAACCTTGCGATACATTTATTACAACGACACTAGCTATTACGTTATCAACCACAAAACTCAGATCTGTATTTAAACTTTCAATACTTCCTAATTCGTTTTTAAGATCATTAATTGTTTCTTTTGTATTTAAATAATTTTGTTCAACTTTCGAAACCGAACCTTGTGTTTTATCCATCGCTGCCTCGAGAACAGCAATATTTCCTAATTCGTTTTTAAGATCATTAATTGTTTCTTTTGTATTTAAGTCATTTTGTTTAACTTTCGAAACCGAATTCTGCATTTTTTCTATTTCGGATTTTAGAACAGCCACATTTTCTTGGTAATCAACTGATGATTGAGTTATACCTTCTAACAATGTAATAGCTTGCTTTTGTATTTTATCTGAATTAGCAAGTTGCTGTTCAATACTATCTTGGCGTACAGCAATATCAATCATTGATTTCTCAATTTCAGAATAATCTGCATTAGAGTTGCTAAACAATTGAATGGAAACAAAGGAGCATAAAATAGCTGTAACGAAAATAATTGTAAATAATCGAAGGAAATTCATAAGAAATAACTCCCAGATTATTCTATCCCACTAAAGATTAACAAATTAGAAAAGAAATTTATATAATTTATCGACCAGTATAATTTGGTGGTCTCTTCTCTCGGAAAGCGAGAGGACCTTCTTTAGCATCTTCTGTAAGCTGAGAAATAGTAAACGCATGTTGAGCTGCATTTAGTGATTCTACAAATGAAAGACTATCAGCTCTTCTAACCAACTGCTTTCCTAATTGAATGGCCACTGGAGGGCCTTTTGCAAGCTTCTGTGCATAATCCATAACTTCATCCATTAAATTATCATGGGGAACTACTTTCAATAGATACCCCATTTCAAGTGCTTCTTCAGCGCCAAAAATTTCACCACTCCAAATTAGATCCAAGGCTTTTTGCTTTCCAACAATACGAGGTAATAACCATGCACCACCATCACCTGGAACTAGGGCAACGTTTATATAAGACATGCCAAACCTAGCTTTATCTGAAGATATACGAATGTCTGCCATCGAAGCCATATCCATACCAGCGCCTACGGCTGCACCATTAATTGCAGCAATGTAAGGCTTATCTAATTGTTCTAAAGCATGTGGAACTCGATAAACACTATAACGAAGTGAATTACGTCTTTCAGCAGGACCTGCCTCTTGCATCAAAACTGTATCCTGATCCCCTGTAGCTCTTAAGTCAGCTCCTGCACAAAAAGCTCTTCCGGCACCAGTAATTACAACCACTCTTATCGAATCATCTTCTTGGCAACGTACAATAGCATCTGCCCACTCACTCAATAATGCATCACTAAATGTATTCATACGTTCAGGGCGATTTAACGTAATTACTGCAATACCTTCATTGACATCAAAAAGAATAGCTTCATAGTCCATTATGATTCCTTAGCACACTAATTTAGTATTATTTAGATTGAGAAAAGTTTACGCTTTCTATAATTATGTTGCGAGAGACTTTTTATTATATTTTTTTTGTTCAACATAATTTTAAATGGGGACATGAATTTTTGTGGAATAAAGAGAAACAACAGGTAGCTTTGTTATAGATGTTATTTACTAAATTATTTTCCTTAACAATCAGCGCAATATTATTGTGTTCATGTGCCCAGACAAGTGAACTAATTCCAGGTGGAGCTGATCCAACCGCCCTAAACGAAAATGTTCAAGCAACTCCTACACCAATAATATTAACACCTACTCCGGAGCCTAAATCATCAAAAATTAAGATTGATATTACTGAACAAGATCAATTATTAGCACAATCAGTCATAAAAATAGAGGTGGAAAGTAATAATTCTTCTATTAAAACTACTCGAACTGGTAGTGGAGTATTAATTGATGGCGCAAAGGGGTTAATACTGACTTCTTACTCCTTAGTTAATCCATACCAAGCTGACGGTTCTCTATCTAATGACGTAATTTATATTTCAACGGACCTGGTCGGCACAGATAATCTAATACCAGACTATCAAGCCATTCTTGTAGACGCTGAAGTACAACTTGATCTTGCTGTATTGCAAATTAAGCAAACACATGATGGAAAAGATTTGGAAGGTGATCTAGAACTACGTGCGGCCATCATAGGAGATCCTGGATTAGTTCAATTCAATGATCGGCTTAGGTTATTCTCTTATGCACATCCAACAAATTCGTCATCAACAAATGGCCATTATTTGACAGTTACAGGAACCAAAATAAAAACTATTAGGAAAGAAAATATACAATCAAACATAGAAAAATGGGTTGTCAATACCGAACTAGATTATTCAGCCACAGGAGGGCCGGTTTTTAATGGCGGTGGAGAGTTAGTAGGAATCTTAATTCCTGAACAGTACTCTTTAATTGCTCCCGTTACTCAAATAAGGCCTTTACATGTAATAAATAAATTAATCGAAAGAACCAATCAAACTTCGGAAATTAGAGAGGGCATTATTCCTTTATTTGCTGGAAGTGTACAAAAAGAAATAAATTTTGCGAAAAATGCGTGGATATGTGCGCCAAAATTTTCTGATCAAGCTAGTTACACAGACAATGAATTACATTTAAGTAACTACAGTAACTACTTTCCAGATGGAACTGAAAACATATATTTCGAATACTGCTTACAAAATTTGGAACAAAATATTCTTGTAGAGGAACGATGGTATCTTGGTGGTATTTTACAAGATTCATTATCAGCCAGCTATGTCTGGAATGGTGAACCATTTGCAATTATTAGTGATAGGATTGGCGTACCTTCTACTGCTGGATTGCCAGAAGGTAATTGGAAATTAGAAATATGGGCTAATCGTATTTTACATTCCGCAAATGATCTAACCATTGGTGAATTATCCGAAAAACCTAAATCCAGTAATACCCAATTAGGTAGTACTGTTTCAAAAAATGGGACTCTAATAAAAGATTTAAGTAAAAACACCAAACAACTTTTATTACAATCAGAACTATCAAATACAGAAATGGTGAAAAAATTTAATTGGA
This sequence comes from Chloroflexota bacterium, assembly GCA_002716405.1. Classification (GTDB taxonomy): domain Bacteria; phylum Chloroflexota; class Dehalococcoidia; order UBA2979; family UBA2979; genus UBA6955. The sequence goes on from PBBA01000006.1 coordinate 305,173, forward strand.
CCGTTACACACAATGATAAAATAAAATATCGCTCGCCAATTTTAGATTGGATTGAAACTCTAAATTCTGATTTTTGGGTAGGGTATGCTCAAAAGGAAACTTTAGAAGAAGGAAACTGGTCCTTAAAACTTTTTGTTGATGGATTAATTTTGACCGAAGGAAGAATAGTAATTAATTGATTTTCCATGTATTTCATTAAGTCAATGAAAGGGCTAACTAATGCACAGTATCGGAATAATCGGAGGTACAGGTCCTGAAGGGCGTGGTCTCGCCACAAGATTTGCTATTGCAGGACATAAAATAATAATCGGAAGTCGTAATGAAAAGCGTGGACTAGATGTGGCTACTGAGCTTTCAGAGACTCTTAATAAATCATTTCCAGACAAACTGAATATATCAGGAACAAACAACCGTGATACAGCTAGAGAATCAGATATTGCTATTATTACAGTTCCCTACGATGCCCATTTAGAAACTCTATCCGAATTATCACCTTATCTATCAGATAAAATAGTAATAGATGCTGTAGTACCAGTAAAATTTGAACGTGGCCCTCGACCTATTCCCGTTGAAGCTGGTTCTGCAACTGAAGAAGCTGCAAAATTACTTGAAAATAGCTTTGTAATTGGAGCGTTCCACAATTTATCTGCTGAAAAACTCTTAGAACCAAACTTATCGTTAGACTCTGATGTACTTATAACTGGTAATAGTAAAGATGCTAAAAATATAGCTATCAATCTCGCAAATGAAATTAAAGGGGTTCGTGCTATCGATGCAGGTCCATTAAGATATTCACAATTTATAGAGAATCTAACTGTACTGTTGATAGGAATCAATGGACGATATAAAACAGAAACAGGATTAAAAATTTCGGGAATTGATTAGAGAGATTATTAAAATGAAAAAAACAGAAATTCGAGTAATACCTGTTAATGGAATACCAATTATACAACCAAATGATGACTTAGCATTACAGATTCTCGAGGCAGCGAAAACGCAAAATTTAGAGATTGTAGAAGATGATGTTATCGTTATTACGCAGAGAATCGTTTCAAGGGCTGAGGATCGTATACGGCCTTTAGATGAATTCAATCCTTCACCTTTTGCTTTACAGTATGCAAAAAACTATCAAAAGGACCCGAGAGTGGTTGAAGCTGTATTAACTGAATCTAAAAGGGTTATTAGGCAAGTCGGTGGTGTATTGATTACAGAAACACACCATGGATTTAAATGCGCCAATGCAGGAGTAGATGCGTCTAATGTAGGTAACTCTGAAATGATTTCACTCCTACCAATCGATCCAGACAAATCGTGCAACTTAATTCGAAAAAATTTCCTAAAACACAATGGATCTAATGTTGCTGTAATTATGACTGATACATTTGGTCGTCCTTGGAGGCACGGTCAAACAAATGTAGCTATTGGTGTTGCAGGAATGCTACCTTTTCGTGATTACATTGGCGAGGTAGATATGGACGGAAGAGAGTTAGCAGTAACAACAATATGTGTTGCTGATGAATTAGCTGGGATGGCTGAATTAGTCATGGGTAAAAGTGATGGTATTCCAGTCGCCATAATCAAAGGGTACTCATTTCCAAGAGGTAATGGTTCATCTAAAGAAATTGTTCGTGAAACGGCATTAGATCTTTTTCCCTAAATATTATCGATCAGAAACAATGACTGAAGGTATCTATGAGAATGAAAAATTTAGAATTCTTAAAAACTATTCTAGTAAATGATGATGATCCACGTTTCCCGATATGGCTACCTATCCCAGCGCTATTCGTTACACTTGGGTGGACTTTTTATGCTGTTACAACAAGCTCAATAGGTTTTTTCGAATCATTAATATGGCCAGGATCAGCCATATTTTTTTGTACCCTGGTTGCCACTTGGTTAGGTTGGCAAATTGATATCGATTAAGTAGGCTCAGAGTGATATATATTTTCTACGGTACTGATGAATTTCAAACATCACAAGAATTATCTTCCTTAAAGAAAGAGCTCGACGATGGAATGCTGGACTCTAACACAACGATACTACAAGGGCGTGGTTTAACTGCAGAAATATTAATTCAAAACATCATGGCTATCCCCTTTCTTTCTAGTAATAGACTGGTAATTGTTGAAGGTCTTATCGCAGCGCTAGGATCTAGAAAAGGAACTTTAGAGAAATGGACCTCGCTTTTAGAGCTTTTGCCTACTATTCCAAGCTCAAACCATTTGGTTTTTATTGAACTACCTACACAAAATCGAGAAAACACTTCACGAAGTCCATTATTTAAAGAGATCTCGCAATTGGACAATGTAAATATAATCGAGTCAAAAGAACTTAAAAACTGGTCATTCCAAGGTCAATCTGAATTAGAGCACTGGATTCAATTAAGAGCACAAGAAAAGAAAATTGATATTGAAAATGATGCAATCAAATCCATCATTGAATTAATGGGGGCAAATTTACGCTCTATAGATAACGAATTAGATAAATTAAAAACTTTTGTTAGAGCAAGAAGCACTAACTATATTTCTGTCAACGATACTACTCTGCTAACACCGATGTCTAAAGATGAAAACTTATTTAACCTCGTTGATTCAATAGTTGAAGGTAATATTTCCAAATCATTTCAATTGATGCATAACATCTTAAATTCAGGAAAGGTCGCACCGAGTCGTATCGTGTCATTAATTTCGAGACAGACTCGACTTATGATTCGCACGGCAGAATTATTAGAACAAGGAACTGAAAAAAAAATGATAGGGGATAACATTGGTGTTCGTGCTAACTACCCTCTAGACAAAATAATCAAACAAACAAAAAATAGTGATCTAAAAAAAATAATTTCAAATTTGAGGTATTTAGAACTTACTGACTCATATATCAAGCAAGGGAAAATGACAGAACAATTAGGCCTTGAATTAATTATTTGTAATTTTGCCGTTAAGAAAACTGTAAGGGCTTCATAGCTAAAAAAACAAATTTACATCGATCGAATTGCCGTAACTACTCGACCTTGGATTTCAACATTGGCTGGATCAGCAAAAATTGGTTCCATAGTCGCATTCATTGGTTGCAATCGAATTTTGTTACCTTCATGAAAAAATTTCTTTAGAGTGGTTTCGTTTTCATTTTTGAGCCAAACAGCAACCATTTCACCATTATCACAGCTCGACGTTGGCTCAAGGACAACAATATCACCATCATTAATTAATGCATCAATCATTGATGTGCCTTCAACCATTAAAGCAAAAACTTTCTTTCCTTGAGTCTGATCTTCTGTAAGCTCTAGCATTTCCTGATCTGTAGACCATAGATCATTTTCTGAAGGCATAGGCAAAGGTACACCAGCAGCAATTTTACCTAAGATAGGGACAGATATTGTTCGCTTGATTTGATTATTTTCTAGAGAAATTGAACGTGAAATTTCTTTTCCGCGATTAATGAAACCTTTTTCTTCTAGATGCCTCAAATTGTAATCAACAACAGAGGTGGAAGAAATATCACACCCATTTTGAATCTCTCTTACTGAAGGTGGATATTGATTATCCTCCATAAATTCAATTAAGAATTGTAAGATTGTCTTTTGTCGCAACGATAGATCTGCCATTTGAGGATCCATAGAAACTCCTGAATTTTTATCTCAAATCAAACACATATGTTCTAATTAAGATACCACCAGCACAAATATAATCAACTTGTTAGAATTAAATAAACAGATGATTAACGAAACTACTTAGGTTGAACAAAAAATGCGAACTGGGCTAGAAGATATTTTAGGCGAACAAACTGCAGAAGAACTAAATCCTAATACTATTCAAGAGAGAAAAAAACGAGCATTAGTAATCGCGGCTCATCCTGATGATGCTGACCTAGGCGTAGGCGGAACAATGGCGCAATTAGTCCTTGATCAATGGAAAGTTCGTTATCTAATCGTAACTGATGGAGCAAAAGGAACGACTGATATAAATAAAACATACGATCAAATTGTTAGTACACGACAGCAGGAACAAATTAACGCTGCATCCTATACAGGTGTAACCGATATAAAATTTTTAGGATTCCCTGACGGCGAATTAGATTCATCAAAAAACTTAAGAAAAACCTTGGTTAAAGAAATACGTCAATTCCAACCATTTAGAGTTTACACACATGATCCTGAACCGATTATTATCAACAACCAGGTAATCAATCACCCTGATCACAGGATCACAGGACTCGAAACTATCAATGCTATTTATCCATCAATAAGAGATCCTAAATATTTCCCTGAACATTTTCATGAGGGTATTTTACCTCATAAAGTTAAAGAATTAATTCTTTGGGGAACAAACAATGTTAATTATGAAATTGATATCACTTCAACCATAAAGGATAAATTACTTGCATTAATGGCTCATGAAAGCCAATTCGATTTCACATCAAAAAAACTTTCGCAAATCGCTAAAGAATGGACTGAAAATAATGAAAAGTTTACAGAGGCATTTCGAAGAATTGTCATTTTTGAGTAAATAACTATGAAACTAGAAAATGAACAAATTAAATTTTGCCCCATTTGTGGGACAACAATTAAAAATAGATCATTTGGTCACCCTTCATGCCCGAATGATCATTTCGTTTGGTACCAAGATCCCAAAGTTGCAGTAGGAGCATTAGTAAAAAAAAATGAAAAACTGTTATTGGTGAAAAGAAAATTTCCTCCACATATCAATAAGTGGTCATATCCATCTGGTTTCGTTGATGCAGGTGAAAAGGTTGAGGATGCTGCAAGGCGAGAAGTATTAGAGGAAACAAATATCAACGTGGAAATTGAAAAACTACTTGGTGTGTACTCTAGTAAAAATAATGACACAATATACATCGCATACTCAGCAAATGCCCTTGATAACCATATCGTAACTGGGTCAGAATCTTTAGATGCTTCCTGGTTTGAAGTTAATAAATTACCTTCTCTGGCTTTTAAACATGATCAGAAGATCTTACAGAGATGGAAAGATCTTTACTGGAAGAATAGTTAAACTACACAAGCTAACAAAATTAAAAAACATTGAAAATTTTAAGAATAGATAGGTACGTTAATGACAGACCATTTTAATTCAAGTAACTATACTGACCTAGAAAAAATTTTTCACCCAAAAAGTGTAGCAATTGTTGGTGTTCCTTCTGGATCTGGGCAGGCGACAATGGCAAGCGGATTCCTTAATTCGCTTCTAGAACTAAAATTTCAAGAAATTCATTCTTTGTACCCAGTTAATCCAAAAATGGACGAGGTTGAAGGTTTAAAATGCTATAAAAACCTACTCGAAATTGACGGTGAAATTGATCATGTTATTTCCATGGTTCCTGCACGTGTAGTTCCACAATTAGTCGAAGAATGTGTTGAAAAAAAAGTAAATTCTGTTCACTTTTATACTGCTGGTTTTTCTGAAACTGGCGATCCTGAAATGGTTAAGAAAGAAAAAGAGTTAATTACTAAATTAAATGATGCGGGAATTCGTGCCATTGGTCCCAATTGTATGGGTTTATACGTCCCTTCAGAACGGATAGGATTCATGAATGGGTTTCCTCCAGAATCAGGAAATGTCTTCTTACTGTCACAATCTGGTGCAAATGCAGGAGATGTTGTTCATGGACTTGCAAAACGAGGTGTTCGATTTTCAAAAGCAGTTTCATTTGGTAATGGTGCCGATATCAAGGCACATCATCTTCTGAATTATGCCGCTCAAGATTCGGAAACTGAGGTAGTCGCTGCATATATGGAGGGTGTGCAAGAAGGACGTGATTTTTTTCAAGCGCTAAAAAAGTGTGCTGCTGTAAAACCTACAGTAATTCTAAAGGGGGGAATTCACGCAGCTGGTGCAAGGGCCGCTAACTCCCACACAGGATCACTGGCAGGCTCAATCCAAATTTTTGAAGCTGCATGCCGTCAAGCTGGTGCAATGCGAGCAGAAACCATGGATGATCTGCATGACTTAATTATTACCCTAACTACAAATGCAAAATCGATAAAAGATACAGGTGTTGCTTTGGTTTCTGGTGGGGGTGGATATGCTGTTCTTTCGTCTGATGCCATTGCCACTGCAGGTCTAGATGTCCCTCAGATGCCTGCTGAAACAGTTGAACAACTGCGAGAATTTATACCCGTCGCTGGTACAAGCGTAAATAATCCAATTGATACAAATCTTTCTGACAAAGATTTACAAATTAAAATGCTAGAGATAGTCGCGAACTCTTCTGTAACTAATGTGGTCTTTACTAATGCACAATTTAATTCACCCAGAAAGAATAAAGAGCAAGAAACTAATTCAGATAAAACAGAATCTGTTCGAAATGAATCTCTTGATTCGGCAAACACTATTGCATCTCTCCAAAATCAAACATCTGTACCATTTGTAGCCATCCAAAGAAATCGTTCCTTTGGAGAATTAGCTGGTATTGCAAATGACACATTTGCTAATCAAGCATACCGAAATGGTATAGCCGTATATCCAACTGTTAGCAGAGCAGCAAGAAGTTTAGGTTTAATCCTTAATTGGAGAAACCGTAGAAAAGGGCTTCCTGAAATTTTCTGATAGTTAATCTAGTTACTAGATTAACTATTCGTAAAACGAGTATCGTGATGTTGTATGTAAAACTAAATCACTATTAGAGGGGGATCGATATGAAAGCAGCGGTAATGAGAAGTGGGGCCAGCCAATTACAGATAGAAGATCTAAAGCAAGAAAACCCACGACCCGGTGAGGTACTCATTCGTACTGGTGCCGCAGGGCTTTGTGCGAGTGATATTCATATTATTCACGGCACTGCACAGTTACCCTTGCCATGTGTTTTAGGACATGAAGGTGCAGGAACCGTAGAGGCAATAGGAGAAGGTGTAAGAAACGTTAAGCCCGGAGATCGATGTGTTCTTTCGTTCGTTTCCAATTGTGGACATTGTAGAATGTGTAGATCTGGTCACCCTCACCTATGTGACGTTAATGCACTTTCTGGTGCAAAACAGTTCGATGGAACTACAAGATTAGTTGATCAAAGTGGTGGAGAAGTTTTTCAAATGTCAAAACTTGGTGTTTTTTCCGAATATCAAGTTGTGCCAGCACAAGCATGTTATCCCATGCCGGACGATGTACCTATGGAAGTTGCAGCATTAATTGGATGTTCTGTCACAACAGGTGTTGGCAGTGTAATTAATGCACCTAAAGTTAAACCCGGTATGACTGTCGTAGTTATCGGAGCGGGAGGGGTAGGAATTAATGCAATCCAAGGAGCACGTTTAATGAACGCCTCTCAAATCATTGCAGTGGATATCGCAGAACATAAACTTGAATTTGCAACACGTTTTGGTGCAACAGATATTATTGACTCAACAACTACATCACCTGAAGAGGCAATCCTTGAACTAACAAATGGAGGGGCTGATTTAGCATTAGACACTTTTGGTAGTATCGAAACAACTCAACAAGCTATTGGTTCATTACGTAAAAACGGAGTTGCTATCGTCGTTGGTCTAGCGGCATTAGGAGACAAAGCAAATATCGATCTTGTTGATATAGTTAGAATGCAGAAAACTCTAACAGGAGCTTATTACGGATTAGCTAGTCCTCATGAAACTTTTCGAACTATGATCGACCTTTATCTAAAAGGAGATCTATTAATTGATGAGATAATTGAACGCCGATACAACCTTGAAGAAATAAATGAAGGTTTTGAAGCTCTTGAACGAGGTGAAAACGGTAGAGGTGTAATTGTTTTCGATTAAGGAAACTTATTCATGAAATCTCCAGCATTTGGATTAAACAGATTTGATTTTTCAACTCCAAGTTTATTTGCTCAAGATGTAAAGCGTGCTGAAAGTCTTGGATGGGATTATGCTTTTGTCCCTGATTCACAGTTACGTCGACATGATACCTACGTATTGTTAGCATCCGCAGCTGTCAATACTTCTTCAATTAATCTTGGCACCCTACTTGCAAACCCAATCACAAGGCACTTAACAGTTACTGCTGGATCAATTGCAACTATCGATGAAGTCTCAGAAGGAAGGGCCGTATTGGGGCTTGGGATAGGAGATACTGCTGTTCGACTAGCAGGATTAAGTCCAGCGAAAGTATCAACTCTTGAAAAAAGTACAAAATCAATTCGTGATCTTCTTAGAGGAAAGGAAATTGAACTTGGTGCAGTAAAACCATCCTACCTTCCACACCATCGCCCAGTTCCGGTATGGATTGCTGCTGCAGGCCCTCGTACTTTGAGAGCAGCAGGACGAGTAGCCGATGGTGTTTTTATCCGTGTTGGAATGCATCTTGAAAATATAAAATTTTCAGTTGAACAAATTTTCTCTGGTGCACGTGAAGTAGGTAGAGATCCTAACGAAATTAAATTGGGACTGGTAGTCCACACAATCCTAGAGGATAATATTGAGAAAGCACTCTTGATGGGTAAATCGATGGCAGCCGGATATTATGAATATTCTCCATTTCTCTTTGACAAACCTTCCATCCCATGGGAAGGACCTGACATTGAAAATCTTAAAACCAAAGTACATCCTGATTTTCACCATCATCCAGATCTTGTTGAGTCAGGTAATTTAGTTAACTTCTTACCTGATAGTGCAGCGTACTCATTTGCTGCACTAGGATCAGCAGAAGCAATAACAGAGCAATTTAAGAACGTACTCACACAAGGAATAGAATTCGATATTATCGTACCGCATCCTGTTCCTAATCCAATACCAAAATCATATACAGAAAAACAAACTTACATGGAAATTATGGGCAAAAACGTACTCCCAAAATTAAGATAAACAAACAGTAGACAATTGGAGTGAATATGGAAATAAAATTAACCTTAACTGAAAGAGGCAACGATCATCATGCGGCAATTCGACAATTATTGCAGGAAGCGATCGCAGAGGCTGGAGTAAGCTCAACGACTGTTGATGAAACAATTATCCGAAGTGATGAAGAAGCTATAGCTATCAAATGTCTTGGTTCACCAACTATAAGAATTAATGGTTTAGATATTGAATATCGGGAAAGAGAACCTGAAGAAACAACCGCAGGTGTTCGTTATTACAACACTCCAGCTGGCTGGAAGTCTATCCCTGAAAAAGGGTTGATTATCAGAGCCCTAGAAAGAGCACTAGCAGATGAGGAAAATATCTAAGGAAAAAATTTTAATATGAAAAAATCGAAAAAAAACCTATTCTCTTCTCGTATTAAAAAACTTTCTGAAAATGTGCGTAAAAACGCTAAGAATTTTACAGAGCAAGATTCTGAATACTCTCAATATAGTGATGCACTAAAAGATGCCACAAAAAAAATTTCTCCTCGCCTCAAACGTGCTGCTAAAAAAACTGAAGATTACATAAAAACCCATGAAGAAGAAATTAATGAAAACGCACAAAAGGGTGGGAAGTTCATTGCCCAACAAGCATTACGCATGGCTACCCCTCCAGTATTAAGGCCTGCTATTGATGCAATGAAAGAAGAACTAGGCAAAAAGAAGAGATCTAATAGCAAAGATTAATTAAGATCTATTCCCAATACTTGGGTCATCTCTAAAAGGGCAGGGACACCTATTTGAGATGGAATTTGATCTTCTACAATTAGCACAGCTAAGTCCCTTAATGTATCGATCGCTAAAGGTGTATTTAAATCATCATCCATAGCATCCATAAAAACATTACGTAGAGGTTGCAATTTAGTTATATTACTGCCGCCGCTATTATTATTTTTGATAGCATTTTTAAATAATTCAATATCGTTTTGTGCTTGATTTAAATAATCTTCAGAAAAATTTCTGTCGACTCTATAATGCTCCATAAGCAAGCTCAATCGAATCGCATTACCTGAAAAGCCATCATTTAGAAGCTCATGTACTTTTACTAAATTCCCGAGTGATTTAGACATTTTTTCACCCTTTAATTGCATTGTCCCGTTATGAACCCAGTAAGAAACACTTGGTTGAACACCTGTTAGCGATTCAGTTTGTACTATCTCAGAATCATGATGTGGGTAAGCCAAGTCTTTTCCACCACCATGAATATCGAATTGATCACCTAAATTGGAACGGGCCATGACAGAACATTCTATATGCCAGCCTGGCCTTCCGTTCCCCCAAGGAGATTCATACATTGCTTCAGAATGTTCTGATGGTTGCCACAATAGAAAATCAGAACTATTTACCTTGAGATGTTCTGGTTCATCTGGCATTGTGTCTGTTCGAGGCATCGTAGATAGTTTGTCAAAGCTATAGCCAGATAGAACCCCAAATGATCTAGTATTTGACGTATTGAAAAATACATAACCATCAACGTAATAAGCAAACCCTTGCTTCTCAAGAACAATGATGCTTTCAATAATTTCTTGAATGTAATCTGAAACAAGTGGGAATTGATCAGGGCGCATAACGTTTAATGCATCCATTTCATCCAAGTAAATTGAATGATTTTGTTCAGTCAAGTCTGATATGGAGATATCTAATTCAACAGATTTTCGAATCATATCATCATCAATATCTGTTATATTTTGTATGTGAGTAACTTCATAGCCTGAAAATTCTAACCAACGATGCAAAGTATCTTGTACAGAATAAACCAATGCATGGCCCAAATGTCCTACGTCATAGGGAGTAATCCCACAAACATACATCGTGGCTCTACCTTTGTTCAGGGGGGAAAATAATTCTTTGGTACGTGATTTTGAATTGTACAACCTAAAACCATCCATATGACGTGGCTTTAAGTCAAAATTTAATCTCCCGGTCAATGGTCACCTCGTTCAACACAATAAAATATGCTAAAGAAAATTCTTTGCATAATAATTATTTTTAATCAAAAACCCAATCATTAGTCCCAAATTATTCTTCTAGCAAAACAATGATCACATAAAACTGCTGAGATTCTCTGTGAATTACCCGTTCCAAATTCCATAATATCAGCAACCTTTAAATGAAATTTACAGAAAAAAAGCTGACATCTATTACATTGTATTTCCATAAATGAATTACAACTCTCAATTGCACAAACTTGTTCTTCATTTGCAACTCTCACTCGAATTTTCCACTGCAGATGCATTTCTACATCTGCTTTTTTTGCTAAACACTCACTCTTGTTGCAAACTTCTAAATAATTTGAACCAATTACACCATGTCTTTCACAAAATCGTAAATTACAATAAACACATTGACCTAAAAAACTATTTTTACATACTCTTCGGAAAAAGTTTTGACGCCAATTACAAATATCCTGCGGTCGTTTCATAAAATTCGCATGCTCTTCTATCTAGTTATTGCTCTCAATTCTAATTGATACTCTTGTAAGATTTTTCATGCCAAGATCGCGTTCAATCGAGAGAATACCGCTATAACCTAGAGTAGAATTTTGAAAACCCAATAAACTTGAAGAACCTCTAGACATATCCTCAACCAATTCCCATCCTTGAGTATTTAATAAATCTCGATATAGATCTGTTATCGCTGAAACTGTCTCGTCAGAGTGTAACGAGCTCTGAAAATTTGCAGTCCCTTGATCTATAGACCAATTAATATCAGTAACTATCGCACCTTCTAAGAAAAGAAATTTTGCAGGAAATTTTTTAGGAATAGGGCGTGATATAGATTCTTCTGATAGCTTTACATCAAATTCATTATCCGAGTCGATATTTAACCGGTACATTATGGATGACTTTGCATCGGTAACTTCATCTAAGCTTGCCATTGCATCGTCAAGATCTGCTACAGAGCCAATTAAATTACCTTCAATTGATGTAATTATGTCACCAGCAATCAAGGAAGAATGGTACTGAGACTCTTTTATCACTATGGAATTTTCTTCTTCTATGTACGTAAATGTAGGGAATGGTTCAATACTTCCGCGAGGAAGCTCCACAGAAATTGACTTTCCTGCGCGGAGAATTTCCATATCAATCTTTAAATCAGGAGGGAAAGCTTGAATCGTTACCAGGCCAGTTATGTTTGGATTTTCAGTATTCCTAAAGGAAACAACAGAAAAAGTATTACTTGATTGTCCACCATCTAACTGCCACGGGCTAATATTCAATTGCTTCTGAATATCCTCTTCGACACTTAAAGCAGCAGCAGCAGTATCAAAAATCAACCACACAACATGCGAACCATCCTGCTTCAAAACATGATAAGAGGCCAACAACTCCCCCTCAGGGTGAACAGGAAGGGCAATGGGTTCTTCGCGACCATCAAAACTAGAAAGATTTAACAAATATGATAAATATGGAGGTAAAGTTTTTTCAAAATAGAATACTTGGTTGCCGAAGTCACTAGCTTCAAATAAACGAAAATATCTATCAGGTCCATTTGAAAAATCAGAAGAACTTTTTAGATTTTCATTATCACCAAAGCAAGACAAACCAAGACAAATAATAGGGATAATTAAAAAATATATTTTTTTCGACATATATACTCGTATATGGGGTGGATGATGGGATTTGAACCCACGGTCTCCTGGGCCACAACCAGGCGCTTTAACCACTAAGCTACACCCACCATGTAAATCATTATCAACTAAATGATCGTATCATCTAGCCAGCAAGAGATCCCATTATGCAACTAATCAACAAAATAAAACACTGCTATTAAAACTCTTTTGAAAGTTTTCGATATTTACCCTTAAAAAATAAAAGAGGATCGTCATCAGAATTATTCGAAGCAAAATCAACAACTTCACCCACAATTATCGTATGGTCACCACCTGGAAATTGATCTCTTATCTTGCATTCAGCAAATGCAATACAACCATCAAGTATCGGAGTCCCTAAAACACCCGTATGATAAGGAGTTCCACTAAGAGGTTCTTCCATACGTCCATGTTTAGCAAAAAGAGTAGAAATATCTTCTTGATTTTCACCTAATATATTAACTGCAAATGAACTAGTGCCTGCCAAAGCTGTATGCATTGAAGCAGTTTTGGCAACACAAATTAATATTAATGGTGGATCTAACGATAATGAAGAAAATGCATTTGCCGTCATTCCATATAATTCTTCAGACTCAAGGGTAACAACCGTTACTCCTGTGGCAAAAATTCCCATCGTATCTCGAAATGATCTCGAATCCACCGATTTTTCTTCACTCATCCAACACCTCAAGTTCAAAATAATCACTACCTGGCGGGAATGCGTGGGAGTCGAACCCACCCAGGACTACGACGTAGCCCCGCAACGGTTTTGAAGACCGCGAACACCACCAGGCATTATCCACTCCCACACATATCATACTTACATATTAGGAATTGGAGTATCGCTTAATCATGTATTATTATGCATAAAGCTAATTATATAAGAGCAAGGAAAAAAATTGACAATTGAACAACCCTCAGAAGAAGATCTTTCACAAGCTTCACCAGAAAATATTAATAAGATGCGTAAATTCGTTAATAACTTTGCCGAAAAAAGTGGTAGCTTTTTACACCCACAATCTGAGATTACAGAATTTCTAGTCATAGGTTTGGCAAAAAATATTGATGAGGTTGGAAGACCTCTTTGCCCTTGTATGTTTTTTGAGGACAAAGAAGAAGAAATAGAAAAGAAATTCTGGATTTGTCCATGTGAAGAAATGCAAAGATGGAAATATTGTCACTGACTACTTTTTTGCGACGAGGAAGGTCTTCCCGTCACAGAGCATTTACCAGAAGATCATGAAGGAAGAGAGGCGTATGGTCTCCGTAAAGATCCTGACCCAAGTAAAGGTAGAGCCCTAGGAAGGCTTGAGGAAAAGCAAGGTAGATCGCTTAAAAAAGGTCAACGATCTAGTAATGAATCCAATCAGACTGGGAACAAAAATCCAAAAAATATTATCTAAAGTACCGCATCGATATGCTTAGCAAGTTCACTCTTTGGACGAAATCCTATAACTTGACCAACATTTTCTCCGCCTTTAAAAAGCAACAATGTAGGAATTGAACGAATCCCATACTTACCAGATACTTGAGGATTTTCATCAGTATTTAACTTCACAAATTTAACTTGTCCATCATAGTCGTCAGATAGTTCTTCGACGACTGGAGCTACCATCCTGCAAGGTCCACACCACGGTGCCCAAAAGTCTACCAAAACAGGTAGTTCAGAATTTAAAACATCAACTTCAAATGTTGAGTCTGTCGTATCAGTAGGGTGTGCCATTTTTCACCTGCTTTCTATTCTCTTAACTAATACCATATAGTACGCAACCTAGGACTTGTTGGCCAGTTTTACAAATATAATTTAAGTATAGCGAGATGCAATTATCGTACGAACTTGTTGCAGTATACCTAACTGATCTGCTTGAGCGGCATTAATTATTGCATTATGCACTGCCACAGCATCACTACGACCATGACCAATGAAAACAGATCCTTCAACACCAAGTAAAGGTGCAGCGCCATATCTCCGGTAGTCTAAATTGGATCTAACTTCACGAAGAGATGGTAAAAGTAAAGCACCACCCAAACGAGAACGAAAAGATTTATGAGCTGTTGATCTCATAATATCAAACAGCATTGAAATAGTGCCTTCGATAATTTTTAAGGCATTATTACCTGTAAATCCATCCGTAACAATTACCTGACAATCTCCAGTAACTATATCTCGTCCTTCGATATTACCTATAAAGTTTATGAATGAATCATTTTCCAACTTCTCGTAAGCTTCCTGAATAAGAGTAGAGCCTTTTGATGCCTCCTCACCTATAGATAAAAGACCAACTTTCGGTGAACCAAATCCGTGAGTCGCTTTCATATATACTGTACCCATATCCGCAAATTGAACCAGATGTGAAGCCTTGGATTCTGCATTAGCTCCCCCATCAATTAATAAAGATGGACCACCGGGTGTAGGTAAAACTATTGCTAGCCCAGGGCGTTGTACGCCTGGTAGTCTCCCTAAATGAAGCAGGGCCGCTGCTAACATTGCACCGGTATTACCCATAGAAACAAATGCACTAGCTTGCTTACTTTTTACTAGTTCCATTCCGACCCATATCGAAGAGTCTGTACGATTACGAATCTGCATACCAACTTGCTCATCCATTGCTATCACGTCAGATGCGTGCACAATCTCTAATGAATCAGGAAAATCACCTAATTCATTTATTGCTTTTTCCAAAATATCCTGGTTGCCAATTAAAAAAATTTTAATACCTTGATTAGCAGCTGAGAAAGCACCTGCGACGGCTGCTTCAGGGGCAGCATCACCTCCCATTCCATCAATCGCTATAACGGTCAATTCAGAAAACCCTCCAAAAATCTAAGCATCATTAGAAAAGACTAGAATCATCCTCTCTGATTCATCAGAAAAAACTTCATAATTATAGTCACCCCAAATATTTTCAATCTTCAAACCTGCTATCTGAGCAACAAGACTTAACTCAGACAAAATGAACGAACGCAACTGAAATTGTGAGCTCATTCTTCTAAGATAACCATCCTTTTCTTGCATATCAAAATGCCAGGTTACATTTCGTAATGAATGAATTGGGTCACTAGCAACACTGACCCATTTAGTGACTTGATATACCTGATCATTTTTAACATATTCTCTTGTCCAATGTTCCAGCAATGGTTGAATGCCTGGAACAGAAAATTCTGAACCCATACTTTCAATATCAACAATAAGAATTCCATCCTTAGTTAAGTGTTGTTTAATATTTTTAAAAATTAAAACAACATCCTCTACATCTGTAACATGTTGAAGACCACCTAAAGGAATCAAAATAACAGAAAATTTTTCCTCAAATCGAAAGTTATCGAATTCAGCTACACTTAAATCGATATCAAAATCAATAAGTCGATTTTTGGCAATTTCTAACATAGATAAACTCTTATCTATACCTACTAACTTCACATTAAGATCTGATAATGACTCCAATACACGCCCAGTCCCACACCCAAGCTCAAGTACATTCCCTGTCGTATTAAATAAATATTCTCTATAAAAGAAAAGATCATCAACATAACCTTGTAAATCTAGGTCATAAAACTGAGCAATTTGTGCAAACGGATCTTTGGAGAACGAACTTACAATAATATTAACTCCTGAAACTAAATTTTCGTAATTACAAATCAGAAAACTTTGTCGCTCAACATGTTAAGTGTTTGATGACGTACATTACGCAACAATTAATAATAACATTGTGTATACCTAAACAATTTATACCATTACAAAAAAGAAGGATAACATCGTAAAAATGAATTCTGTCGATAATGAACCGTCATTATTAGATACGTATTACCATATTCGTAACATGACTAACGTACGTGAAATTGAATCAATAATATCAAATGACCGTGCATATTCAGCTTATGCACTTGGGCACTTAGAAAAAGAGCTATTCCGACAATCAAAGTTTTATTTATCGGAAAGTAAAAACAGTAGCGGTATAGTCATGCATTCTACTGGATTAGGTAATACATCAATTACTATTGGAGATTCTAAGGCTATTTCTGCAATTCTTTCTATTTATCCAGGTAATCGGCAATCATACTTGGTTACAGCATCAGAAACGCATTTACCAATATTGAAAAAATACTATCACGTTGAACAAATAATCCATATGCAAAGAATGACGGTCAATAATAAAAATTTTACTCCTCAAAATGGACAGGTGGAAAAATTAACAGGCACCCATATTAATGCACTAAACCTACTGTACCGAAAAGGTGGTGGTCCTTACTTTTCAAGCTCTAAGACTGTAGATCAGGGTGTATATTTTGGAATATTTAACAATGGATCTTTAGTAGCAGCTGGTGGATCTCATGTGGTTGCTCCCAACCAACAAATTGCTGTTGTTGGCAATATTTTTACTGATCTTAACTTTCGTGGAAAAGGTTACGCAACTTATGTAACTTCAGCTATTACACAACAATTACTAAATTATGGTTGCGCTGAAGTAGTTCTAAGCGTAAACCCTGAAAACATACCAGCAGTGAGTGCTTATAAAAGATTAGGCTTTGATTTTAAGTCCCATGTAACAGAGGCAAAATTAAAAAGGAAAGATTCTATTGGATTAAGAATGAATATTCGTCGACAATTAGCTAAACGAAAAGGTCATACTAATCTAAAATCCAAATCAACCTTATTGGTTCCCCTAGGTGATGGGTAATAATAATATGTCTTAAGTATCAATAAGGGAGGCCATGATGAACAGCAACTCATATAAAGGTGACATCAAAGACCCATCCTTGATTAACGAAGGAATTCAACGAATTAATTGGGCATCTAGAGAAATGCCTGTTCTTCAAAAAATTAGAACTAGATTTCAATCAGAACTACCATTAAGAGATATTCGTATCGCTGGATGTCTACATGTAACATCTGAAACTGCCAATTTAATGATTACACTTAAAGCTGCTGGTGCTGACGTCCAATTAGCAGCATCAAATCCATTGTCTACACAAGACGACATCGCCGCAGCCCTTAGTTTAGAGTACGGTGTACCTACATACGCTATAAGAGGTGAGGATAATGACACATATCACCAACACCTCGAGAAAATGTTAGATTTCAAACCACAACTTACAATGGATGACGGTGCAGATCTCGTAGCTTTACTACACTCAAAAAAACCGAGCGAAAGTATTAATGTAGTTGGAGGTACTGAAGAGACGACTACCGGTGTTATACGACTACGAGCTCTAGCTAATGAAGGGAATCTTCGTTACCCCATAATTGCAGTAAATGATGCTAATACTAAACATTTTTTTGATAATCGGTATGGTACCGGTCAGTCAACGCTAGATGGGATTATTCGTGCTACTAATATATTACTTGCTGGAAAAACATTAGTGGTTTCTGGCTATGGGTGGTGCGGTAAAGGACTTGCATTAAGGGGTAAGGGAATGGGAGCACGTGTAATTGTAACTGAAGTCAGTCCTTTACGTGCCCTAGAAGCAGTTATGGATGGGTTTCAAGTACTTCCTATAAAAGAAGCAGCTCCTTATGGGGATATTTTTGTAACAGTCACAGGAGATATAAATGTACTTGATTACGACTCATTCCAATTAATGAAATCTGGGGCGATACTTGCCAATTCAGGACACTTTGATTCAGAGATAAATCTGCCAATTTTAAACGACATCTCTGAAGCAAAAAATAAACTAAGTGATTTTATGGAAGAATATATTCTAGCTGATGGAAGACAATTAATTGTTCTGGCTGAGGGACGTTTGGTTAATCTTGGCGCAGCAGCTGGCCATCCTGCATCAGTTATGGACATGTCTTTCGCAAACCAAGCATTAAGCTTGGAATATATGGCTCGTGAACATAAAAAGTTAGAACCAAATGTTTATGAAGTTCCCACATCTATAGATGATGAGATCGCAAAATTAAAACTTAATGCTATGGGAATTAATATAGATAGTCTCACAGAAGAACAAGAAAATTATCTGAAATCATGGACTTTAGGTACTTAGATTAAATAATTTTGAAAGGATTATCCTAACTTGAGCATCACTTTTATGACTGCACCATCACTACTATTTACTAGTGAATCTGTAACTGAAGGACATCCAGACAAGCTATGTGATCAAATTTCAGATGCAATTTTAGACGAATTTATTAAAAATGATCCTTCCGCAAGGGTTGCATGTGAGACTGCAATTACTGAAAATTCAGTATTTGTCATAGGTGAGATTACAAGTAATGCTTCAGTTGATATAGAAAAAATTGTCCGTAAAACAATATTGGATATTGGTTATGTTGATGAATCCATAGGTATCAACGGATCTACTTGTGATGTGACGATAGCACTTAAAGAGCAGTCTTCTGATATCGCAATTGGAGTTAATCAATCTTTTGAAGTAAGAAATGAAACATCAAAAGTAGATCCTTATAATTTATCCGGCGCAGGAGACCAAGGCATGATGATTGGTTTTGCCTGCAATGAGACTGCTGAATTCATGCCATTAACTATTTCATTATCCCACCAAATTACTAGAAAATTATCAGAGTTACGGCATGAAAAGATTTTGCCTTATCTATGTCCAGATGGAAAGGCTCAAGTAACAATTGAGTATAGCTATGGAAAGCCCAAACATATCTCTGCAATAGTAATTTCTTCCCAACATTTACCTTCTGTCAAAGATGAAACGCTAAGAAAAGATTTCGTGGAACATGTTATAAATCCAATATGTCCTTCCGAATTAATAAATCCAAGTACAAAAATTTTTATTAACCCTACTGGAAGATTCGTTACCGGTGGACCTTTAGGAGATGCAGGTCTAACAGGAAGAAAAATTATTGTTGATACATATGGTGGGGTTGCAAGGCATGGTGGAGGAGCATTCAGTGGAAAGGATCCTTCCAAAGTGGACCGTTCGGGAGCATATGCTGCTCGTCATCTAGCAAAAAATATTGTAGCAGCAAAAATTGCAGAACGATTTGAAGTACAAATTTCATACGCAATTGGCATGTCACAACCTACTTCCATAGACTTTGAAGCATTTGGTACTGAAAAAATTCCTCGTGAACAAATAACAAAATTAATAAGTGAACAGTTTGATCTAAGGCCGGCTGCTATAATTGACAAGTTCAAACTTCAAAGACCGCTATATCTTCAAACAGCTTCATACGGTCACTTTGGTAGGCCTGATTTAGATCTTCCCTGGGAAGATATTTCAGTCGCAGAAACTCTAAAAAACTTGTTGCAATAGGGGTAATGTTGTCAAAAATACGCTTTGGAACAGACGGCTGGCGAGCAAAAATTGGTGAAGATTTCACCTTTACCAATGTAAGATATTTAACAGAAGCTCTAGTAAAGTACTTATCTGAAAAAAAACTAACTAGGAATATTATAGTAGGTTATGATACGCGCTTTCTGTCTTTTGAATTTGCAAAAACAGTTGCTACTATAATTTCGCGAAATGATATCCCCGTAACAATAACCTCATCTTTTGTACCTACACCAGCCTTGTCTCACTGCATTATAGAATTAAAGGCAGATGCTGGAGTAATGATCACTTCTAGCCACAACCCTTTTGATTGGAATGGTATAAAATTAAAAACTAATGAAGGTGTTAGCCTTCCTGAGAAAGAAACAGCGATCATAGAATCTTATATCGATGATTCAAAAATTTATAATCTTAATGAGCATGAACTATTCGAACAACATCTATCAAATGGTCTAATTAGGTGGCATGACCCGCAAAATTCCTACTTAAAAAGTTTAACCAATTTTGTGAATATAGAAGCAATCAAACATTCAAACCTAAAAATCTTAATCGATCCAATGTATGGTTCGGCACAGGGATGGCTGTTGAAGCTCTTAGAGAAGTCACAAACTACAGCTTCGGAAATCCATGGCAGTATAAACCCACTATTTCCTTCATTACATGCACCAGAACCAATAGTTCGCAATCTCACAGAATCTTCAAAATTAATGCAGAATAATCAATATGATGTGTGTTTATCAACGGATGGAGATGGAGACAGATTCGGCATTATAGACAATAAAGGAAATTTCATTAACCAATTGGAGGCTTTTGCATTATTGGTTTATTACTATTTTGAAGTTAAAGGATACCGTGGCCCCATAATAAGATCGGTCACTATGAGTAGGATGATCGATAAATTAGGTGAAAAATATAACTCAACCGTGTTTGAAACACCGGTAGGTTTCAAACACTTAAGTCAAAAAATGTTAGAAACTAATGCATTACTAGCAGGAGAAGAATCTGGAGGTGCTGCTTTTGCTGGCCATATTCCCGAACGAGATGGGCTACTAGCAGGATTGATTATCCTAGATTTAATAATTAGTACAGGAGAAACAATTCCTAATTTATTAAGTAACCTATATAAGATAGTCGGCCCTCATTCATATTATCGCCTAGATATACCGTTTAACAATGCCAAAAGGAATGAAATACTTAACAGACTAGAAGATGCGCAATTTGATGAAATAGCTGAATTAAAAGTACTTAAAAAAGATACCATCGATGGTTACCGATTTACATTTGCAGGTGATTGGTGGCTATTAATCCGCCTTAGCGGCACTGAGCCATTGATAAGAATTTATGCCGAAATGCCTAATGAAAATCTCTTACAAAAAGCATTAAACGAGGGAAAAAATCTCGTCATTGAATGATCTTGATAGTAAAAATTATAATACAATCCACTACCTTTTTGTAAATTGTGGAGCTTTTCGAGCACGCTTTAGTCCGGGCTTTTTACGTTCCTTGACCCTTGCATCTCTAGTCAATAAACCTTCAGCACGTAAAAGTTTTTTGTTTCCATCATTGTAAGCAACAAGCGCACGAGAAACTCCATGACTTATCGCACCTGCCCAACCAGAAACACCACCACCTTCAACGCGCACTTGAATATTAAAATTGGTCATATTATCAGTTGCAACTAAAGGGCGCAGAATCTCATTACGTAATGATTCACGAGGAATGATTTCATCCATCGGCTTGCCATTAACCACAACTGTCCCTTCACCAGGGTAAAGTCGAACTCGTGCAATAGCAGATTTTCGACGCCCTAATCCATAAAAATATCTTTGCTCGGTAGTCATATTAATCCTCGCTTATCTGAGGGTATTGATCATAATATTCATTAATTGCTGATACCACATCACCTTTTTTCCATCCAGGTAAGATATCTATACCAACCCTTTTAGCTTCTAAATCTAATTCTGCACGCTTATATTTATTCAGTGATCCTGTTAATCTATCACCATTAACTATATTACTTTCATCCGACTTTAAGACTTCAGTCGATTCAGAGACATCTGTTGCAACATTCACTTCCTGGCGAATTCTTTTTTTAGCCCTTTCACCTGTACCTTCATTAAGTTGTGCTTGATGAGGATGATCACTTCCAGAATAAACATTTAAGTGGCGAAAAAGTTCTCTACCACGTGCATTATGAGGAAGCATACCTTTTATAGCTTGCTCTACAACTTTTGTAGAATCTCTCTTCATCTGTTCCGCAAACGATCTTGCTCGTAATCCACCTGGATAACCTGAATGACGATAATACGTTTTATCTCGTGTTTTTGTACCTGTAACTATAATTTCATCAGTATTGATTATTACCACAAAATCTCCCATGGGTAAGAAAGGTTCGTAATTTGGTTTATGTTTACCCAACAACAATTTTGCGGCTTCACTGGCAACTCGACCAAGGGGTTTACCCTCTGCATCAATAAGACACCAACTCCTACTCATGGATTTGCCACTAAGCCTAAAAGTTTTAGAAGTCATAATACATCCCTGTTTTTATTACTATTCCAATTAATTATCGATGATTCATACTTAACATCTAATAAAGTTAATCCATGTGCCGGTGCGGTTGGACCTGCACTTCCGGGGCCTTTATCCAAAAAATCGACATAATCTTGAGGTGATATCGCACCACATCCCACCTTTTCCAAAGCACCTACCATTCGCCGTACTTGATGTGGAAGAAATCCGCTAGCTTCAACGGTAACCAACACTTGATTAGGGTCAACTCTTTCGACATCGCAATCAAATAATTCTCGAATTGTAGAGTATCCTTCAGGTACAGGTCCGGCAAATGCTGACCAATCATATTCACAAAACGGCAAAGCCATCACAGCATCAGTCATAGAGGAAATGTTAAGGGCTTGCTGTCGAAACCATATATAATCCCTATTAATCGGTGATCTGACTCCTCCATCCTTAATTTTATACTGGTAAACCCGCGACTTCGCATGACGTCTAACGTCTATATCCAGTGGGATATCAATCATAGAAACAACAGCCATATCTTCTGGCAAAAAATGATTTAATGCCGATACAGAACTATGTATATCGTACTGTTTCTCTGTTTCAAAAGTTGCAACCTGACCCAATGCATGAACTCCTGAATCAGTACGACCAGCAAAATTTGCTCTAGAATATTCATTAGTGAATTTCCACCATGCTTTTTCTAGCTCTCCTTGAATTGTCCTCTGACCTTTTTGCAATTGAGATCCTGAAAACAACGTTCCATCATACTCTAATTGTAAAGCCACACGTCTCAAAGTCACATTCTTGCTCCCATCAAACCAATTCAATTCTTGCAATACGAGAGCCATCACCTTTTCGACGTCCAAGTTTTATTACCCGCGTATATCCACCTGGACGTTCTGAATATCTTTCAGCCAGTTCACTAAACACTGTTGCAACAACATCTGGATCATAGACAAATGCAAGTGCACGACGACGATCATGTAATGACCCACGTTTTCCTAATGTAATCATTTTTTCAACAAATGATCTCAACTCCTTAGCACGGGCCTCTGTAGTCTGCACATAACCATCACGTAAAACATCCGTAGTCAAATTTCTGAACATTGCACGTCTTTGAGATGTAGGCATATCAAAACGTCTTCCACCTCGTCTATGCCTCATATCTACCTCCTCAATAACACAACAACTTAATCATTAAACAATTAGTCGTCAGATTCACGACCTGCTTGCTTAAGTGCTTCAACCAGTGCAGCACCTAAAGCACCTACTTCATCAGCATTAGCTTCTTGAACATTTTCTGGAACAGAATTAGGAGTGCTATCAAAATCATTAGTTGAAATACCAGGATCATCCCAGCTATCATTTCGATCTCTATAAGAGTCTATACGTGGAGGAGGGAACCCAGAATTAATTAGCTTGTCACGTAATTCGAAATAGGATTTCTCTCCAAAATTTCTAAGAGCCAATAATTCTTCCTCAGATTTTTCTAAAACCATAGCTACAGTCATTAAGCCTGATCTTCTTAGACAATTATAAGCACGCACTGATAATTGTAATTGCTCGATAGGCATCTCAGTCCTATCGGGTTCAACGGGTTCTTCTATTTCAATAACTTCTTCTTCAACAGGAGTAACAAGTAATTGGAAAGTTGAGAATTGATCACGCAATATATCTGAAGCATGTGTAACTGCTTGCTGACCATCCATTGTTCCATCAGTCCATATCTCCAAGTCCAAGCGATCGTAATTAGTATCCTGACCTACTCTGGTATTGGAAACACGAAAGTTAACTCTTCGAATTGGTGTAAAAATAGCATCAACAGGAATCATTCCAATAGGTAAACCATCAGAAACTGTTGCAGGTACATATCCACGCCCAGTTTCGACATTTAAATCAGCAACTAACGATGTATCTGGGCCTTCCAAATTAGCCAACACAAAATCGGGGTTTACTATTTCATAATCAGCAGTGACCTCGATTTGCCCAGCAGTAATAGGACCTTCTCCAGAAACTTCCAGAAAAAGTCTAGCTGGCCTATCAGAGAATGCACGCAATCGCACTTCCTTTAGATTAAGAAGAAATTCTGTCATATCTTCTTTCATACCGGCCTTAGTAGAAAATTCATGATCAATTCCATCAATACGAACAGAAGTTATAGCAGCTCCTGGTAATGAAGCTAATAGAACTCTTCGGAGAGCATTACCTACAGTATTACCAAAGCCTTTCTCTAAAGGTTCAGCAACTATATGCACATAATCCAATCCTTCGGATTCAACTCGTATTTCAGGTCTTAGTAAATCAAACAAGAGTCACCTCTCTCCCAAAGTCCCCATATGAGGACTGCAGCATTACAAATCTTAATCAGCGAGAATAATACTCAACCACGGCACTGGGCACAAAATGTGAATCCCAATCACCCATTCCAGGCTGTGAAATCATACGACCTTTCAATGAATCACGATCCAGATCTAACCAACCAGGAATATCACGTGCCTGAATCTGTTCTTTCAAAATAGAATGATATTCAGATCGCGCACCACGTTCTGTAAATCCTATTTCTTGACCAATTCTTACACGAGCACTGGGAACATCCAATTTAGCACCATTGACCGAAATATGACCATGGCTCACCAACTGACGTGCCTGAGGCCTAGTCTCTGCAAATCCCATCCGGAAAACAACATTATCTAAACGCTCTTCAAGCATCTGCATTAGATTATCACCGGTCACACCTGATCTTCTAGATGCATGCTCATATAAACGACGAAATTGTTTTTCCATCAATCCATAAGCAAAACGAACTTTTTGTTTTTCAATTAACTGTTGCCCACGATCAGAAATTTTTCTTCTTCGAATAGGTCTTGGTCCAGGTGGATATGCCCGTCGCATTGACTTTGGGTTACCCCAAAGATCAGCGCCATAACGTCGAGATTTTCTCCACTTAGGACCTGTATATCGTGCCATAATTTACTCCCAATTAATTCCGAGGTCGACGACGAGCACGGACACCATTATGAGGAATTGGTGTAACGTCTCTGATTGCTGAAATACGAATACCTGATGCCTGTAAAGCACGAATAGCAGCCTCTCTGCCTGGACCAGGACCATTCACTTGGACAGAAACTTCACGAACACCATTCTCCATTGCACTCTGAGCAACAGATTCAGCGGCAAGTTGTGCAGCATAAGGAGTACTTTTTCGAGATCCAGTGAAACCTGCCGTTCCTCCGCTACTCCATGCAATAGCGTTTCCATTTGGATCAGTAACAGTCACCATTGTGTTATTAAATGTCGACTTTATAAAAGCTATTCCCCTAGGAACGTTTTTTAATACTCGACGCCGGCCTCGACCTTGAGCACGACCCATAAAAATCCTCCTTGAAAATGACTATTTCCTAGCCACTTTCTTTTTCCCTGAAACTATTCTACGTGAACCTCTTCTTGTTCTAGCATTAGTCTTTGTTCTTTGTCCTCTTAGTGGCAAACTACGGCGATGCCTTTGTCCTCTATACGAATTAATTTCTATAAGTCTTTGTAAATTTTGACGAATCTCACGACGAAGATCACCCTCAACAGTCATCTCGCCTTCAACTATAGCTCTAATTCTAAGGACTTCATCTTCGGTCAGATCACTAACTAATGCATCAGGAGCAATACTTGTTTGCTCACAAATTTTAACAGCAGTAGACCTTCCTATTCCATATACATAGGGAAGAGAAAACTGAATCTGCTTATCACGAGGAATATCTATTCCGCCAATACGTGCCATATAAACTCCAAAAAACTTAAATTATCCCTGTCTTACTTTAAAACGTGGATTCCTTTTATTAATCACATAAAGCTTCCCTTTACGTTTAACAATCTGACAATTTTTATCTCGTACTTTCGCACTTCGTAACGATGCACGTACTTTCATATTTTTCTCCTCATTATCGAAAACGATAAGTTATCCGCCCTCGAGTTAAATCATAAGGACTTAATTCCACTAAAACACGATCACCCAAAAGAATACGAATATAATTCATTCTCATCCTCCCAGAAATCCCCGCCAAAACATGATGGCCATTCGGAAGCTCTACATCAAACATTGCATTAGGCAATGCTTCCTTTACTAAGCCTTCAACTTCAATTACTTCCTTCTCTTTGCGACCTTCTACATTACTAGGTGTTTCTTTCTTTTTTGATTTTTTTGCCATATATTTACCTACTCGATAATTTGAGTAAGTACCTCCGGTCCTTCACTTGTGATCGCAACTGTTTCTTCCCAGTGTGCTCCCAAAGAACCATCCCGCATAACAACAGTCCACTGGTCTTGCAATTCAACTGTTTCTGGATTACCTATAGCTAACATCGGCTCTAACGCAAAAACCATACCTTGCCTTAATTCAATACCACTACCTTTACGACCATGATTTGGAATATGAGGTTGTTCATGCATTTCACGACCAATTCCATGTCCACCATAACCTCGAACAATCCCATAGCCTTGAGAACAATTTTCGATAGCATTCGAAATATCACCAAGTCGATTACCAATACGAGCACTTTCAATACCACATAATAAAGCTTCACGAGTTGTATTAATTAATGCATTGGCAACATCAGATACTTCTCCCACAGGCATTGTAAATGCTGCATCGGAGACCCATCCATCATAAGTAACGCCCATATCTATACTCACAATATCTCCTGCTTCTAAAGATCGATCTCCAGGTATACCATGTACCAATTCTTCATTAACCGAATAACAAATAGCCCCAGGAAATGGAGGTTTACCTCCCGGAGCATATCCACGGAAAGTAACAGTCCCACCTCGTTTTTCTATTTCATACGTTGCCAAGTCATCCAATTCCCTTCCAGATATACCCGGCTCAATTGCCTTCATCAAAATTGACCTAACTTCACTATTAAGGTGGCCAGCTAGCCTCATACCATCTAATTCTTTTTCTGATTTCAGTTCAATCGGCATAATAGTATAGGCTTTCTATCGCTCTGCGGATACCATTTCAATTACTGATATTAATCGTTCTGTTATTTCTTCCATCTCACCTGTACCATCAATCGAATGCAGTTTGGAAAAATCTTCATAATAAGTGACAAGTTGTTCTGTCCATTCTCGATTTGCATTTAGACGATCACTAACGGTATCTGGTTGATCGTCAGCACGCTGACTAAGTACCCCATCACATAAATCGCATAATTCTTCTTTTTTAGGAGGATTAGTTTGAGTATGGTAAATTTCCCCACACTCACTACATGTCCACCGGCCAGTCAATCTTGCGAGTAATTCAACTTCTGGAACTTTTATGTAAAGCACTGCATCTATTGGAGAATTACGATTTTTAAGTGCTTCATCTAAAGCTTTTGCCTGAGGAATTGTTCTAGGAAAACCGTCGAGCATAATACCTTTTTGTGCATCATTCTCTGAAATGCGCTCTAACAACATATTAATTGTTACTTCATCAGGGACTAATTGACCTTTTGACATGAATTCTTGAGCACTAAGACCTAGAGATGTTTTCTTCTCAGCAGCATCACGAAACATATCCCCAGTAGAAATATGGAGTAGCCCTAAATGGCTAGCCAATACTTTTGCCTGTGTACCTTTTCCTACTCCAGGTAGTCCTAACAAAATTAACTGCATTATGAAATAAATCCTTCGTAATTACGCATCATCATTTGCGCTTCAATCTGACGCATAGTATCTAGCACTACTCCAACTACTATCAATAATCCCGCAGCACTGATAGTCAATGCTTGAACCCCAGTTAGAGACGTAACTAAAAATGGTGTGACAGAAACAATACCTAAGAAAATAGCACCCCCCCAAGTAATTCGTACAAGAACACGAGTGATGTATTCTTGTGTGGGTCGACCAGGCCTAATTCCAGGAATAAAGCCCCCTTGCCTTTGAAGGTTTTCTGCGAGATTTTGCTGCTGAAAAACTACCATAGTGTAGAAAAATGCAAATATAACAACTAAGAAAAAAATCCCCACCCAATACAATATTGCTGTTGGAGAAAATGCATTTTGAAAAAATCCAGCGATTGAAGCCAGCCAAGAAATATCTACTGTTTGAGCAACGAACTGAGCAACAACAGGCGGAAAAATCATAATTGATGTAGCAAAAATTATGGGTATCATACCTGCAGTATTAACACGTAAAGGAATAAATGACTGACCTTGCTGCCTGTACATTCTACCACCCTTAAATGTTGATCGGGCATATTGGACAGGCAATCTTCTTTGGGCTTCTTGGAATAAAACAATAAAAGCAACAACGGAAATAGCAACAAAGGCAAGTAAAAATAATCCGCTTAGCGCTGCACTGGTCCCAGTAAAAATATTTCGACCAATCAAACCAGGTAACCCAGCAACAATCCCACCTAAAATAATCAAGGAGATACCATTCCCAACACCATTTTCTGAAATTAGCTCGCCTAGCCATACCAAAAACATAGTGCCAGCTACCAAGGAAATAATTGTTGCCAAAGTTGTTAATGCGTTTCCACCAGTAAATCCAATATTAGTAATTCCACCAAGCTGTTGTATTAAAACCAACTGAGCATATCCTTGAAAAACTGCTAACGGCACAGTTAACCAATGTGTATATTGTTGTATCTTATTTCTTCCAGCTTCACCTTCTTGTTGAAGTGCTTGCAACCTAGGAACCATAGGAGTTGCTAACTGCATTACAATTGTTGCAGTTATATATGGATAAACACCCAAAGCAGCAACAGACAGATTTTCAAGTGCTCCACCAGAAAAGATATTCAAAAAACCTAAAATTGCATTATTATCGAACGTATTTTGCAAGGCATCACGATCCACTCCTGGGACAGGAACGTGAGCCACAAAACGAAAAATCAATAACATCCCAAGAGTAAAAAGTATTTTGTACCTAACAGCAGGTTGATGAAAAGCTGCGACTGCTGCCTGCAATAATTGAGGTCGCTGTGAATTTTGACCACTAGTACTCAATTTTCATCATCTCCATTTTCAGGTGAACTTTCACCAACGTCAGTATCCAACTTCCTTCGGTGTATACGGTTTCTAACACGCTTTACCGCTGGTGAAAGTTCTTTAAAATTTCCACCAGCTGCAGTAATTGCATCCTTTGCAGACTGAGAAAGTCTAGGCGCCTCAACCGAAAGAGCAAATGAAATTTCACCACGGCCTAGTACCTTGAATAATACATCTGACTTACTTACCAGCCCAATTGCCGCTAATGTATCTCCATTAACATTTGAATCAGGGGCAAAATTTTCTGCTAACTGGTTTAAATTGACCGCTTCAAATTCTAGACGACTGAAATTCTTAAAACCACGCAATCGCGGTGCTCGCCGGACCAATGGAATCTGTCCACCTTCAAAACCTGGCCTCACTGAACCTCTAGCTTTTTGACCTTTTAACCCGCGTCCAGCATATGTTCCTTGGCCTGTAGCATTACCACGCCCAAGTCGTTTGCGCGAATGTTTCGAACCTCTCGAGGGATGAAGAGTATGCTGATTCATCAACTTACCTTTTCTATATCAACTAGATGCTTAACTTTTTCAACCATTCCCAGAATAGAAGGAGAGCTTTCATGCTCAACATAATGGTTTAATCTTTTTAAACCTAAAGCCCTAATAGTACGCTTTTGATCATCGGCATAACCTATTGAAGATTTTTTCCAAATTATTCTAATTCTTTCCATAATAATCCTATATCTAAGATTCAGATAATTGCTTACGAATAGATCGAGCCCTTACTGGATCTCTTAAAGCTTTCAATCCAGAAATAGTAGCTTGGGCAACATTAACAGGATTATTAGATCCTAATGATTTAGTTAGCACATCAGAAATTCCAGCAGCTTCCATAACAGAACGTACGGCACCTCCTGCTATTAACCCTGTACCTGCCGAAGCAGGATGCATCACTACTTTTGAAGACTTAAACTGAGCTACATAGTCATGGGCAATTGTTGTATCATTCATCGCCACCTTAAACATGTTTCTTTTAGCGATAACCCCACCTTTGCGAATTGCCTCAGGAACTTCATTAGCACGTCCCATACCAACACCTACAGATCCTGCGCCATCACCTACAACAATAATCGCAGTAAAAGAAAAACGTCGCCCACCTTTAACAACTTTTGCAACTCTATTAATATGAACAACTTTCTCTATAAAACCTGAGTCTTCATCTTCTTCACCACGTCGCCTATCTCGGCGTCTATTTTCTCTACTAGGCCGAGAATTTTTACGGCTACGACTATTATTTTCATTTAATTCGTTATCCTGGGTCATCAGAATTCCAACCCTCCTTCACGTGCCGCAGTAGCCAAAGCAGCAACACGCCCTGCATATAAAAAGCCTCCGCGATCAAATACTACTGAATCAATACCAGCCAATTTTGCACGCTCAGCAACCAATTGACCTACATGAGTTGCACGATTAGATTTTGTACCTTTCTCACTTTTTATAGATGGATCAAGGTCAGACGCATGAGCAAGTGTGGTGCCTGAGTCATCATCAATAACTTGAGCATAAATATGTTGATTAGAACGGAACACTGCCAAGCGTGGACGTTCAGCAGTACCACGAAGTTTTTTTCTTACACGTATATGGCGTCGGACACGAGCATTGTTTGATGTTTTATTTCTTGCCATCAACTACACCTTAGCCTTTCCAGCCTTCTGCCTGACGTACTCACCTACATAACGCACACCTTTGCCATGATATGGTTCTGGTGGTCGTACACGTCTAATAAGTGCCGCTTGTTGCCCAACGACCTGTTTATCTATACCTATCACATGAATTAACGTCGGTGTTTCAACTTCAAAAATTACTCCCTCTAGTGGAATTAGTTCTACAGGATGAGAAAAACCAACAGTCATGATCAAGTTCTGACCCTGCAATTGAGCCCTATATCCTGTACCACGAAGTTCTAAGGATTTTCGAAATCCCTCTGTAACACCTTCAACCATATTTGCAACCAAAGAACGTGTTAACCCATGAAGAGATCTTTCTTCTGGATTATCCGAAGATCTCGAAACCTCAATGCGATTATCTATAACTTGAACATCAATGGAAGAATGTACTTGAAAAGATAATTCACCTTTAGGACCTTTAACGACACAAAGATCTTCATTTAAAGCCACCGAAACACCATCAGGTATGCTAACTGGCTGTCTACCAACTCGTGACATCCTAAAAACTCCTACCAGACATAACAAAGCACCTCGCCACCAATTTTTCTACGCCATGCCTCACGTCCTGACATAACACCCTCTGAAGTACTCATAACTGCGATACCTAAACCGCCAAAGACTCTAGGGATCTCTTGTTTATTCACATAGACTCTCAAACCAGGTCTTGAGACTCTTCGAATACCACTTAAAACAGCCTGCCGATCATTACCATAGGTAATTTCAAGCTCCAAATATTTTCTAGGCCCTTCATCGATTTCAGCCATTTTTTTTATAAAACCTTCATCATGTAGTACCTGAGCAACTGCATGTTTAACTTTCGAATTCGGAATCCGCACAGTTTCATGACGAGCCATCGCAGCATTACGAACTCGCGTAAACATGTCGGCTAGAGGATCTGTCATTGTCATAATTTCCTACCTTTAAAACCCATTGCCTAACGGCTAAAAGGCATTCCTAACAACTCTAAAAGTCGCTTACCTTCTTCATCTGTTCGCGCTGAAGTAACAATATTGCATTGCAAACCTCGGATACGATCGCTAGTGTCAAAATTAACTTCGGGAAAAATTAGTTGCTCTGTTATACCTAAAGAATAATTACCATGTCCGTCAAAGGCATTCGGAGAAACCCCTCTAAAATCTCTAACACGAGGTAGTGCAGCAGTAACTAATCGATCATAAAACTCCCACATTTGACTTCCCCTCAAAGTTAATGAAAGCCCAATAATATTTCCTTCGCGTAATTTAAAATTCGATATAGCTTGCTTAGCCCTTCGGACAAAAGGTCTTTGTCCAGTAATAGCCATTAAATCTTTAGTAGCAGATTCAATGGCATTGCCATTATCAATTGCCTCACCCAAACCCATATTCACAGCAATTTTTTGAAGAGTTGGGACCTGCATAGGATTATTGTAATTAAATTCACTAATTAATTGGTTCGATACTTGATCGCGATGCTTTACACGCATCCGAGGAGTAATTTGAGGTTGATCATCAATAGTCATGTCTGTTATTCCTCTAGTCAATAGACTCTTCACAACGTTTACAGAATCTTACTTTTCTTTCATCATTCAAAAACCGAAACCCCACACGAGTAGGCTTATCGCATATATGACAAACCAAACTCAAATTAGACAAATCGATAGGGGATTCCATTTCCACAATTTCTGAAGCTTCTTGTGCAGATCTTGATCTGCGATGACGCTTAACGATATTCAAACCATCAACAATAGCTCGACCTTTTTTATTAATGATGTGGCGCACATCACCACGCCTACCTCGATCTCTACCACTCAATATTTGTACCGTGTCATCTTTCTTAATTTTTGCTGCCATCATAATACCTCCGGTGCTAATGAAATTATGCGCATATATCTTCGATCACGGAGTTCACGAGCGACAGGACCAAAAATTCTGGTGCCACGAGGGTTCCCCTCACTGTCGGTAATAACAACTGCGTTTTCATCAAAACGAATAGACGAACCATCAGAACGACGCATCGGTTGCTTTTGTCGAACTATGACCGCTCTAACAACATCACCTTTACTAACCATTCCGTTAGGCTGTGCCTCCTTAACGGTTGCAACAATCTGGTCACCAACTCGAGCATATCGTCGACGAGTACCACCTAAAACACGGATGCATAGTACTTCTCGAGCACCGGTATTATCCACAACAGCCACGCGGGATTCTTGTTGAATCATGGGTTACCTTCTACCTCTTCAATACCATCTTCTTCTAAGGTATTTGATACTTGTTCAATCGATTCCTCGTCAAATTCAGCTTTAATAGTGGCACTACTTTCAATTTCTTCTACAATCCCTTGACCAATAGTCGCCGGAGCTATTTCAGCAACGTCTCTTTCAGTCAAAACCTCTACCAATCTAAATTTTTTAAGTTTACTTATAGGTCGACATTCTTCTATCCGTACAAGATCACCACGTGTTGCGAGATTACCAGGATCATGAACATGATATTTTTTGGTTTGCCTGATTACCTTGCGATAAATACGATGCCGTGCTGCACGTTCCACAACTACAACAATAGTTTGATCATTAACGTCTGAAACGACTACCCCTACCCTAGATTTACGATTTACTGAAGTTTCACTTGTCATATATGCCTCTTTAATTATTCTTCAGTTTGAATTTCAGAATTAGAAAGATTATTACGCTCTCTAATTAAAGTTTTAATTCTTGCAATTTTTCTTCGAGCTCTCTTCACTTGAGAAACATCTTCAAGCTGCCTAGTTGAAGCTTGAAAGCGTAAGTTAAATAAAGCTTGATGTGCTTCTTCTAAATCTTGAGCTAACTCTTCATTTGTTTTTTCTCTTAACTCTTGTGTGTCGGTAGATCCCATTTTAGAAAACATCCTCACGAGTAATTACTTTAGTATCTACTGGTAATTTATGGTGTGCTCGACGAAATGCTTCTCGAGCTGCTTCTTCAGGAACACCTGCTACCTCAAACATCACCCTGCCTCTTTTTACAACAGCAACCCAACGATCAGTCGCACCTTTACCCTTCCCCATACGAACTTCCACAGGCTTCTTCGTTATTGGCTTATCTGGGAATATTCGAATCCAAACCTTACCACCTCTTCTTAGAGAACCCGTAATCGCACGCCTCGCAGACTCAATTTGTCTGGCATCGATCCAAGCTGTCGTTTGTGCCTGTAGGCCATATTCACCAAAAGCAACTGTATTACCTACAGAAGACTTACCTCTTCGCTTTCCACGGAATTGTTTTCGATATTTAGTTTGCCTTGGCATCAACATGATTTACTCCGATCCCTCTACCTTAATTAGACCTAGAGGATTAGTTTCATCAGAAATATCACCTTTGTAAATCCAACACTTAACTCCGATCTTCCCAAATGTAGTTTCAGCTTCAGCTAAACCATAATCAACATCAGCGCGTAAAGTATGTAACGGTACCCTGCCTTGCATTTCTTGTTCCGCACGGGACATTTCAGAACCACCTAAACGCCCGCTAATTTTAATACGACAACCTAGGGCACCACGCTGCATTGTTCGTTGCACACCCTGTTTCATTGCGCGACGAAAAGCGACTCTTTTTTCAAGTTGATCAGCGACAGACTGAGCAACTAAGTATGCATCGAGCTCTGCGACACGAATTTCTTCAATGTTTAGCCGAATTCTCTTATCTGTAGCGGCCTGGAGTTTTTCTCTTAAAATTTCAGCATTTTGCCCTCCACGGCCAATGACAATACCTGGCTTTGCTGTTCGAATTGTCAGTGTAATTTGATTGGCATTTCTGTCCACAAGAACTTGTGAAATACCAGCCTCTGTTTGTTCTTCGAGAATTAAATTACGTAACTTCAAATCTTCAGCCACCAAAGCGGTGTAGTTTTTTTCAGCAAACCATTTCGATTGCCAATCTTTATAAATGCCTACTCTAAAGCCATAAGGATGAACTTTTCTTCCCATAACTAAAGCTCTCCTCCCTCTAAAATAACTTCAATATGTGCATATCTTTTCAATCGAGGTGCGGCCCTTCCTCTTGAACGTGCCTTATATCTTTTCAACATACGACCATCGCCAGCAGCAACAGTCTTCACGACTAACTCATCAGGATCAATTCCAAAATTATTTTCCGCATTAGCAGCTGCAGAACCAACAAGCTTCCGAACCATTCGAGCAGAAGGTTGTGGTAAAAATTCCAACAAAGCCATTGCTTTAGGTACTGGCATACCTTTGATTTGATTTAAGACCAATCTAACCTTTTGAGGTGAGACTGGTTGATCAGTAGCTAATGCGCGAACTTCCATTTTTATAATTCCTTACAAACTATCTAACGTACACGTGAGGTACTTTCAGTACGCCCACGGTGCCCTCTAAAAGTTCGAGTAAATGCGAATTCGCCTAATTTATGACCTACCATATTCTCTGTGCAGAAAACAGGTATATGCCTTCTACCATCATGCACAGCAATCGTTAAACCAACCATCTCAGGTAAAATAGTGGATGAACGTGACCAAGTCCGGATTACTTCTTTTTTCCCAGATGCCTGAACAGCAAGAACTTTCTTCATTAATTTTGGATGTACAAAAGGACCTTTTTTAGTAGATCGTGACATAATTTATCCTACCTTCGTCCTTGATCTCTTCGACGAACTATATATTTGCTGGTCTGTTTGTTACGCCTTGTCCTAAATCCTAATGCCGGCTTACCCCAAGGTGTCTTTGGTCCAGCCATTCCAACTGGAGCCTTTCCTTCACCACCACCATGCGGATGATCAACTGGATTCATCGCAGATCCTCTAACCTGAGGCCTTTTACCTCTATGTCGATTTCGACCAGCTTTTCCTAATTTAATTTGACCATGTTCAGCGTTACCGACAGTACCTATTGTTGCAGAACATTGCTCAAGTACTTGTCGCATTTCACCAGACGGCATTCTTAAAAGTGCATATCCTTGATCTCGAGCCATAAGCCTTATATCCACACCTGCTGAACGTCCTAATTGCCCTCCGCGACCTGGCTGCATTTCAACATTATGTACAGGCGTACCTATAGGAATTCGTGAAAGTGGTAAAGCATTACCTACAGAAATAGGAGCATTTTCTCCAGCTAGAATTTGTGCTCCAACATTTAGACCATCAGGAGCAAGAATATATCGTTTTTCACCATCAGCATAAAAAATCAACGCTAATCTAGCACTGCGGTTTGGATCATATTCTATAGCAGCAACATTACCAGGAACTCCTATCTTATCTCTTTTAAAATCAACGATTCGAATTTGCCTTTTATGTCCTCCACCTCGACGTCGGACAGAGATTTTTCCATGCGCACGCCCTGAATTTCGCTTCTTGGAAACAAGCAAACTTTTTTCAGGCTTTTTCTTTGTAATTTCTTCAAAGGTAAAACCTGACGAGTTACGTCTTCCAGGAGATGTGGGTCGAAAATTACGTATTGGCATTATACACCCTCAAAAAATTCAATTTGATCATCACCATCCAAAGTAACAATCGCCTTTTTATAAGTAGGCGGATTCCCAGCCCTTCTCCCAAAACGTGAACGAGGTCTCCGACCTCGTTCATTAGAGGTATTAACCGCAGTTACGGTAACGTCAAACAACTGTTCAACAGCAGTTTTAATCTGATTTTTATTAGCATTTTTATGTACCTCAAAGACATATTTACCTTGAGCACTCAACATTGTACTTTTCTCTGTAATTACAGGACGGCGAAGAACTTCGTATGGATGAATTGATTTAGTCATCGAAATTTACCCTTCTACCTCTGAAAGCGTATCAACTTTACTATTACTTCTACTTCCCCAAAGATCTTCTATTCTCCTAACTGCATCAACAGTCAATAACATATGCTCGAATGAGAGCATGTCGATAACACTTAATATATCTGCTTGAGTAACACTGGTACGTGGAATATTTCTTGTTGATCTAACAATAGTCTGATCAATATCTTCAGTTACTATTAAACTTGGTCCACTAATGCCCAGTTCATCAAAAATATTAATAATTGATTTAGTTGATGGCTTTTCCAATTCGATAGAATTTACAACAGTAATTTTTTCGTTTAGGACCCTATCTGACAAGACAGAACAAATCGCCAAATGCTTCATTTTTCTAGGTAATCTTTGAGTATACTTACGGGGTTTTGGTCCAAATGCCACACCGCCACCTCGACGGACAGGTGTTCGATTAGAACCAACTCGAGCCATACCCAGACCTTTTTGGCGACGAAGTTTACGAGTTGATCCTCTTACTTCACCACGAGTCTTAGTATTTGCAGAGCCACTTCTTCTTGCAGCTAACTGAGCCACTAATACTTGGTGAACTACTGGTTCATTAGGAGTAATACCAAAAACAGAATCTTCAACTTCTATAGACTCCAGATCTGCACCTTTGACATCAACAACTTTCAATTTCATACATCGTCCTCCGTATCAGAAGGATTAGAGGTTTCTTCGGATGTGTCATCATCCACTTTTTCTGCAACAACAGTTTCTTCGGATGTGTCACCTTCATCAATTGGAGTATCTGACTGAATATCTGCTTCTTCCAGTTGATCAAGATCAAATATAGGGGGAGCATAGTCAGACAATGGATTACGTCTACCATGAGCAATTATGACAGTACCATTACGTGGTCCAGGCACAGCGCCTTGGACAAAAATCAATTGACGAGCTGGGTCTGAATAAACAACTAGCAAATTCAAAGAGGTTCGACGCCTATTCCCCATATGTCCGGCCATCTTCTGACCTTTCCATACACGGCCTGGTGTTGTACCTGCTCCAATTGAACCTGGTGCTCTATGACGGTCTGATTGACCATGGGTTTTTGGACCACCTCTAAAATTCCACCGGCGCACTCCTCCAGCGAAACCTCGTCCTTTAGTAGTACCAGTGACATTAACAAATGTTCCAGGTTCAAATTGATCAGCACCTATTGCTTGGCCAACCTCAAAAGAATCACTTTCCAAAACACGGAATTCACGAAGCTCACTTAAAGATTCTGCCTCACTTTTACGTAAATGCCCCGACTCAGGCTTGTTAATTCGATGGCGCTTGCCAGGTGCACCCACTTGAACAGCTTGGTAACCATCTCGATCTTGTGTTCTTATTTGAGTAATACGATTCCCAGTGACTTCAATAACTGTTACACCTCTTGCACGACCAGAAGCATCGAATACTGTCATCATGCCTACTTTTCTTCCGATCAGACCTGGGGTTTGCTGAGTAGTAACCATCTTCAACACCTATAGCTTTATCTCTATGTCAACACCTGAAGGCAATTGTAAACGCATCAATGTATCGACTGTTCGTGAAGTTGGTTGCAAGATATCGATTAATCTTTTATGGGTGCGTGTTTCAAACTGATCCCTTGAGTCTTTATCAATAAAGGGAGATCGTATAACTGCGTACTTTCTAATACGCGTAGGCAATGGTACAGGCCCAGCTACAACAGCACCTGTCCGTTCGGCGGATTCAACAATTTGACGCGCAGATGCATCAAGAACCCTATGGTCAAAAGAACGAAGTTTTATTCGGATTCGTTGTTGTGACACCGCTTACTCTCCTACACTTTCCTCGAAAGGTTATGACATCCTAAGATGCTGAATTTCCTTTTGCTATTTCTTCCGCAACTCTCTCTGGAACCTGCTCATAATGATCGAACTCCATCGAATAAGTTGCTCTTCCTTGAGATAAAGACCTTAACTGAGTTGAATATCCGAAAGTTTCTCCTAACGGAATGAAAGCGTTAACTACTTGTGTATTACCTCTGGTCTCAGTTTGTTGAACCATCCCACGCCTAGAATTGATATCACCCAAAACATCTCCATAATATTCTTCAGGAGAAACAACTTCCAATTTCATTATCGGCTCAAGAATTACTGAATTTGCTTTTTCGAGTGCAGATCTCATACCAATAGAACCCGCAGTTTCAAAAGCCATTTCTGAAGAATCAACGTCATGATAAGATCCGTCTACAACCCTGACACCAACATCAACCACTGGATATCCTGCCTTAATACCATTTGAAAGCGCCCCTTGAACGCCACGACGTACTGCAGGAATATATTCTCTTGGGATTGAACCTCCGACAGTTTTATCTTCAAACTGAAAACCTGTTCCTGGTGCAAGGGGTTCGACTTCTAAAACGCAATGTCCATATTGCCCTCGACCACCAGATTGACGTACAAAACGACCTTCAGCATTAGCAGGTTTACGAATAGTTTCACGATAAGATACTTGAGGACGACCAGTACTAGCTTCCACACTATATTCGCGACGCATACGATCTACAATCACTTCTAAATGCAACTCACCCATACCCGAAATAACTGTTTG
Organism: Chloroflexota bacterium; assembly: GCA_002716405.1. Classification (GTDB taxonomy): domain Bacteria; phylum Chloroflexota; class Dehalococcoidia; order UBA2979; family UBA2979; genus UBA6955. The sequence goes on from PBBA01000006.1 coordinate 344,387, forward strand.
ACCAGTTTCATCGTCATAACGAACCCGAAAAGTAGGATCTTCTTCTCCTAATTTTTGTAATGCAGTTCCAAGTTTATTCTGGTCATCTCTAGTTTTTGGCTCAACCGCAACTGCAATTACTGGTTCAGGAAAGGTAATTGATTCAAGGATTACCTGATTCGATGGATCACATAATGTATCACCAGTAAAAGTATCTTTTAAACCTATTGCAGCAGCAATTTCTCCTGCATACACACGATCCACTTCTTCACGTGAATTAGCATGCATTTTCATAATACGACCCCAGCGTTCACGGTTGTTGCGAGTGGTATTCATAACTTGACCACCAGATTCCACAACCCCCGAATAAACTCTGAAAAACAATAAACGTCCTACAAAAGGATCAGCTACAACCTTAAATGCAAGAGCGGTAACTGGTTCATCATCCGAAGCGTTACGAAGAATTTCTTTATCTGGATCTTTAGTATCTTGAGCAATAATTGCGGGAACATCCAAAGGAGATGGTAAATATTCAACAACTGCATCTAACAAGGGTTGAACACCTTTATCCTTCAATGCCGAACCAGTAAAAACTGGTGTAATCGCATTTGATATTGTTGCTCGCCTTATACCACCTTTCAAATCTTCTTCCGTAATGTCTGATCCCTCAAGATATAATTCCATTAATTGCTCATCATTTTCAGCCACACGTTCCAGCATTAAAGCACGTGCTTCTTCCGCTGTATTTTCAAGGTTAGATGGAATATTTCGATATTCTACTTCTAGCCCATGATCACCAACAAAATAAGAGGCTTTCATACTAATCAAATCCACTATGCCCTCAAAATCATCTTCAGCACCAATAGGGATTTGTATAGGAACTGGAACGGCAGCCAATCTATCAGAAATCATCTCAACACAACGTTCAAAATTCGCACCCATCCGATCCATCTTGTTAACAAAGCAAATTCGAGGGACAGAATATTTATCAGCCTGACGCCAAACAGTTTCCGATTGAGGCTCTACACCTGCAACGCCATCAAAAACAACAACTCCACCATCCAAAACCCTTAAGGATCTTTCTACTTCAACGGTAAAATCAACATGACCAGGTGTATCAATAATATTAATCGTGTGGTCTGCCCATTCACATGTTGTAGCAGCAGAAGTAATAGTTATTCCGCGTTCACGCTCTTGTTCCATCCAATCCATAACTGCAGTGCCTTCATGAGTTTCCCCTATCTTGTGTGAACGACCTGTATAAAAAAGAACACGTTCAGTTACAGTAGTTTTACCTGCATCAATATGCGCAATAATGCCAATATTTCTAACTTGGTCGAGTACTCTAGAACGAGACATTAATTCCTCTTTTTCAACGATCAATCACCATCGATAATGGACAAAAGCTCTGTTTGCTTCAGCCATTCGGTGCACTTCATCTTTTCTTCTTACCGCATTACCAGTGTTATTTGCTGCATCAATTAACTCGAGGGCTAAACGTTCAATCATTGAACGACCACTTCTTGCACGAGCTGCCTGCAATAGCCATCGTAATGCGAGCGCCTGGCGACGTTCTCCGCGAATATCTATAGGGACTTGGTAAGTGGCTCCACCTACACGACGAGGACGTACTTCAATAACAGGCGTTACATTCCTAACCGCCTGCTCAAATATATCAATACCTTGAGTACCTGAACGTTGAGCAGCTTCTTCAAAGGCTCCATAAACAATTTTTTCAGCAACGCTTTTCTTACCATTTTTCATGACATTGTTAACAAACTTAGAGACCACAGCAGAATTAAATCTTGGGTCAGGAACCACAGTTCTTTGAATAGCTCTGTTACGCCGCATTATCAGCTCTTCCTAGTTCCGTATTTACTACGACCTTGCTTACGACCATCCACACCTGTGGCATCTAGAGCACCTCGAACAATATGATACCGAACACCGGGCAAGTCTTTCACACGACCTCCTCGAATCAAAACTACCGAGTGCTCTTGTAAAGTATGTCCTTCACCAGGTATATAAGCGGTCACTTCAATACCATTTGAAAGGCGAACACGGGCAATTTTCCTAAGTGCAGAATTTGGTTTTTTGGGGGTAACTGTACGTACCTGAGTACACACACCTCTTTTTTGAGGAGATCCTTTAGGTGAACGACCCATTCGATTACTTAAAGTATTATAGCGAAAACGTAAAGCCGGTGCCTTCGTCTTCTTACGAACAGGTTTTCTTCCTTTGCGAACCAATTGACTAATAGTAGGCAATTGTGACCTCATTTACTCTAAAATGAAACTTTATCGTAGACACAGCAAACGGCCGAATGGCGTGCAATGAGCCAAGACGTGGTATCAAAACATGAAAAACCACCGGTCCCCATCACTCAACGGCCACCGACCGTGACTGGACTTCACACCTACAAGAGGCGCGACCTATCATTTTACCTTGACTCTTGACTCTGTCAACAAACCTTACAGCAATTATTTATACAAATTCGATAGCTCTAAATGATTCCTGATACCTAATTTCGCTATCTTTACTGTTCTGAACATCACCATTATCACGTTCCTTAATAACTCTTTCTCGATAACGTGCCATAAGCATTTCTTCCGTACGCCCTTGCATTTGGGATTCATGAGCAAGAATTGAACGAATCTTAATCTTCATTACTGATGTTACATCTACCAAATAATCTGGATTATCTGTTCCAGCTAGCAATAAAGCACTTGGCCTATGCGGTAATAACTTCTCGAATTTATGTTCTGGGTAAAATAAATGATCGTCTGCTGCAGGGTAAATAGCATCGTACGTCGCCCTACCAGTTCTACGATGATCTCTATGATTAAAACCTGAACGAAAACCATCCCAGGTAATTACAAGATCTGGACGATGTAATCGTAGCTGACGTACCAATAACCCTCTTAACTCATTAGAATTTTCTATATATCCATCAGCGAATCCCATGAATGTTGGCTCTTCAGCACCAAGAATATCAGCAGCTTTCCTCTGCTCCTGCTCGCGCTCAAAAGCTAATTGTTGAGCGGTAACAGAAGGATTTTTTGTCCCTTTATTTCCACTGGTAGTCACAACAATATGAACCGACCAACCCTTACTGCTTAATAATGCGACAGTACCACCACAAACAAATTCATTGTCATCAGGGTGCGCCATTACTACTAAAGCACGCTTTTGTCCGTTGACAGTCATACGTTCGATTAAATCTTCTGTTTGATTAGACATATTTTTCTAGCTAACAAAATTATAAAAACTCTATGCACCTGCAACTTCTGAGGTAACAGAAATTATTGATTCATCTTCAATAAGTAATCGGAAGACATTGCACAATTGTATCGCAACTGCATCCCAGCTATAACTTCTCATGTTTTCAACACCTATCTTACCAAAATCACTACGTAATTTAGGATCATTAAGCAGTAAGTTTATTTTTTCACCAAATTGATCTGAACTCCCTGGTGGTATTAAAAATCCTGCCCGACCATGTTCAACTGTTAAAGCAAGACCTCCAACATTGGAAGCTACTACAGGAACTCCGGAAGCCATAGCCTCTACTGCAACAAGACCAAATGATTCAGAAAAAGACGGGATGACAACTACGTCAGCTGCGCGATAATAAATAGGTAGTTTCGAGTGATCAACAGAACCAATAAATTTAACTTTATGCGCAATACCTACTTGCATCGCAATATCTTTTAAACGACTAATCTCAACACTGGCTGCTTTGTCACCTCCTATTATAACAAGTTGGTACGGCATCTCTGGATCAACATAAGACATTGCACGAATTAAAACATCCAATCCTTTAAGTGGTTCCACTCTACCAACAGCTAGAACAATTTTATCTTCATTGTAAAACTTCAACTTTTCTCTAGCATAACTCTGCAATTTTTCTTCAAAAAAATCAGGCCCTACTCCAAGTGGGACCACACTAATATTATCTTCAGACACACCATAAATTATTCTCATAATTTCTTTCTCATCGGAAGTGGCGGCTATAATGCGATCTAACTTGCCAATCAATCTTCGCTCTGTATCCAGTCGCACCTGCGTTTCTTTTTCTGAAGCTAATGCCTCTAGTTTAACTTCCGCTAGTGTGTGAAACATCCCAATATGTGGGATATCCCAATCATGCGCTAACGTTTCACCTGCAAGCATAGACAGCCAATAGTGTGAAAAAATTAATGCGTAATCATCATCAAAATTCTCAACAATTTTCTTTATATTTGTTGTAAAACTATTAATCCATAATGAAAGATCGTTCTTGTTAACTACTGCAATAGGCCCGGCATCAATATGAAATAAACGTAATCCTTCATCAAGCTCTATAATCGAAGGAACTTCCTGCTCTTCACGTCTAGTAAAAATGTCTACTTGAAAACCTTTATCTGTCAGCCTTTTAGACACTTCGCGTATATATACATTCATACCACCCGAAACGGATCCACCTAAGATCGCTAAAGGAGATGTGTGAAAAGATAGCAGTGCAATACGAGGAAATTTATTCATAGTCCTTCATTTAATACTATTTTTAGAATTATATAAAAGCTTATCTTTATAAAATTCTAAAACCATGTTCACCCTTACTTTTATGTTCATCAATGCCAATCAAGTGCTTTTTCGAGAGAATTGATATTGGATGAAGATTCCAACTGAGTAGTTTTAAGTTGTAAAGCTACATCAGGATCTTTTAAACCATGACCAGTTAAAACACAAACCGCTGTTTTATCTGAAAAATCGATTCCGGACAATTTATTTTTTAGCAACCCTGCAACTGAAGCAGCCGATGCTGGCTCACAAAAAATACCCTCTTCTTTTGCTAGCAAGCTGTATGCATCCATAATTTCATTATCAGTCACAGATTCAATCTTCCCATTTGAAGCATCACGTGCCTCAATGGCTTGAGACCAAGATGCTGGATTACCTATACGAATTGCAGTAGCTATCGTTTCAGGATTTTTGACAACTACGTTTTGTACGATTGGTGATGCACCAGTAGCTTGAAAACCCCATAATTCTGGAACAAATTCCACTCTTTTTAAATTAAAATATTCTTTAAAACCCTTCCAATATGCAGTTATATTCCCTGCATTACCTACAGGTAATGCTAAAATGTCAGGGCATTTACCGAGATCATCTATAATTTCAAATGCGGCGGTTTTTTGACCTTCGATACGATCAGAATTAACCGAGTTCACTAATGCGACCGGATGTTTTTGACACAATTCTCTTACTGTCGTCAATGCATCATCAAAAGAACCATCTAAGGAAACAATTTTTGCACCATACGCAATAGCTTGCACCAATTTACCTTGAGCTATTCTTCCTTCAGGGACGACTACAATTACCTCAAGCCCGTGCTTCGAACCATAGGCAGCTGCTGATGCTGATGTGTTACCAGTTGAAGCACAAATAACTGCACGTGATCCCGATTCTACTGCCTTCGCAACTGCCAAAACCATTCCACGATCTTTAAATGATCCTGTTGGATTCATGAATTCAGCTTTGAAATAAAGTTCTCGTAATCCTATCATTTCGACAAGTCGTGTTGATTTAATCAATGGTGTTGCACCTTCACCTAGAGTAACCAAGGGCGTATCTGCAGTCACAGGTAGCATATTTTTATAACGATTTAAAATAAACGAATGATCGCTCTGTAAAAAACTCAAATTGGAGTCTCCTGTATAGTTTCTTCGGTTTGTTCAGCTAGTTTTGTTACAAGTTCTTTAGCATGGCGTAACTCACGTTCATTTTCTTCGAATCGCTTCCGACCATTGATAGTATCCGCAGTAATTTGGTTATTTAAGACATCTAACATTGAATTACGTAAAATATCTAACCTCTCTTCAAATTTTTCCAACACAGTCGAATTTACAAATTGACTCCTACCTATTCTCCTTTGTTCCTCCTCAACAACTTGAATCATTGTTTGAAACGTATCCAAAGTTTTTTCAAAACCTAATACTTTTTTTTCATGCCGAGATTGCATCGATTTTTGATTTGTTAGTAGTTCAATAATATTTTTCTCCGCAGATTTTGCTAACTTTAGTTGTGAGTCAATCTCTCCAATTTTTTGCTGAGTAATTTCAATTAGCTTTTGACTATCGACATTCATCTTTTGTTCATTTTCGAGAAATTCTAATCTTTTTTCCGATAAGTCAATAAACTCCTGACTCTTACTAAATCGATTCGTAAATATCGCTAGCTCGTTAGTAATTTCATCAATTTTGTTAGTTATAGAGCTATTAACTAACTTCAGCGCAGTATTCTCGTCAGCATAAGAATGATAACGATCTGAAGACAACTTATACTGTTTTTCACTCTCTTCAGAAATCTCAGCCATAATTTGAAACAAACGTTGAATATCAGTAGCAATTTGATTTCTATGCACAGTAAATTCATCCCAAGCTTTTTTGATTTCTTCTTGTATTAAAGAATCTTTTCCTGCTTGTTGCTTAAGTAAATTAAATTCACGTGAGAAAGCCTGAACATTTTCAAGTAACTTTTCATTATGTTTATTTTTATTTTTTATCTCATCAATCTCTGCTCTTAATTCTTCTAGATCAAAACTAATCTTTTCCACTAAAAGCTGGATACCTTGTAAATTACGAGATAGTTCTGCAAGTCGTACTACATTAATAGGATTTACACTATTGGCCTCTTCTACCACTAAATTTCCTCAACTCCATCAATGGGGAAGATGTTACCTACTTCTTGTACTGCATTTATTTTTTTAACATATTCTATCGCAGAAAGAATTTCACTTTCATATGCCAAGTGAGTAGTCAATACTAATTCTACAGCATCACCGACAGAAAATTCACCCGATTGTATCATCGAAGCTATACTCACCCCATGATCTCCTAATGTCTTAGCAATTTCAGCTAAGACGCCTAGTTGATCTTTGACTATCAAACGCAAGTAATAGCAAGACTGAAGGTCACTTTTAGATTGAACAGCTATAGGCTTTAAAGGGCTATGATCAATGGGATACGCATCTCGATCTAAGTGGTTTCGAACTAATTCTAATACATCTGCTAAGACAGCACTTGCCGTCGGTTGAGGTCCAGCTCCAGGACCAACAAACATAACTTGATCAATTAAATCCCCCTCTATTTGAATAGCATTTAGAACACCATCAACCTTTGCAAGTGGCTTATTTAAGTCAATCAACGTAGGCTTTACAGATACTGAAAATTTATCATCGATTAGACGAGCGGTAGAAAGTAACTTAATTGTATAGCCCAGATCATGTGCATATCGAAAATCTTGCTCTGCAATAGTTACAATACCTTGACGATCAATCAAATAAGGGTCTACGTCAAAACCAAATGCCAAGCTACACAAAATAGCTAGCTTATATGCTGCGTCTACACCTTCAATATCAGATGAAGGATCAGGCTCAGCGTAGCCAAGTTCTTGAGCTTCAAAAAGAGCTTTGTCGAATGAAATAGTTTCTTCAGACATCTTGGTTAGAATAAAATTTGTAGTCCCATTAATAATTGCTGTCACAGAAGTTATTTTATTAGCACCAAAATCTCGCATCAGTGGTCCAATTATTGGAATACCTCCTCCAACAGAGGCTTCAAAAAAAATTGCCACACTATTCTCGTGTGCAATTTCTAATAACTCCGCTCCATGCTTAGCCATAACTTCTTTATTAGCTGTAACAACATATTTCCCAGCCTCTAAACATCTTTTTATATAATTACACGCTGGTTGCTCATTTCCCAAAACTTCGATGACAATTTGAACTCTTTCATCTGATATCACTTCATCAATTTCTGAGGTCAGTTGTGAACTATCTAAGCCGATTCGCTCTTTATTGATATCACGAACAAGAACCTTAATAAGTTGAAGTTCATTTGCAGTTAGATCTAAATATCTATCCCTTAATGTAGGCAGTGCATTTATTACCCCACCTCCAACATTACCAGCCCCAAGCATTCCAATACCTATCTTTTGTGCCATGCTAAGGCCTTCCAAATGATGCAAAAGTATTAATTACCTTTTCGTCAATCAACTTTTGTTGATCAATAGTCATATTTTCTTCTATTAGTATCGTTTGTTGGATTGAATCAATCCAATTACTCATCCGAACCCTGGCAATTAATGTCATGTTTTCCGCAGAAATATCTTTGTTATCGCTAAATTCATGAACTTTATACACTTCAAAAAATAATCCGCGATCAATTAATTTCGTATATCCATTTTCGTCTATAGAAGATAATTCAGATTGAATATTCTTAGGCAATACTTCACTAGGAATCCATCCTACTACAGGATCAATAATAGAAGTGTCCAAAAAAAGCTTAGTAATAGAATCAATATCTCCACTATCTAATTTGTTCAATTCTGTCACAAATCTTTCACCAGCCTGTTGATTCCCCATCCGTGCAACTATCAAGTTATATTGTGGACCATTTTCTTCTACTTGGCCCAAAAAATGGGAATATGTTCGGTCACGATAAATCTGCTCAGCAAATATTTTTTCATACAATGCACGATCCGTTTTATATTCATTTAGATATTTTGTAATGGCATCATCTAAAAGATTCTGTTTTTCAACAGAATACATATCATCACCCGTAAACGGCACATTGTGCTGATTTAATAAAGCAAAATCAATATCTTTCAAGGTTACTTGAGGAAATAGGCGTGAGTGATATTGCTTAATTACCTCATCAACTTTTATACGTTCAATTACTGAAGTAGCAATACCACGAGGAGTATCAATTTCTATTTGAGCATCACGTGTATAGTAAACCCCTCTAGCGATTATTTCTTCCACCTCATAGTCCTGATCAGCAACAGTCAGGACAACAGCTCGAGGATTCAAATAATAAGTAACAAAAGCGCTATATGCGATAATCAGTAATGCAATAGCTATTACCACGCTACTTCCGATAATAATCCGAAAATTACGTTGTGCTTCAGCTTTTCTAACTTCAGATTTTTGCTTATAAGCACTGCCTAATTCATTACTCATATGAATCAAGTCCTCTATTACCTATAAGATCGATATACCTATTTGAAGAATTAACGTCGCTGTGGCATAGGTCGACCCACAGAAACACCACTAACGCGAATGTGTTCCGATGTATAAGGAAGCAAGGCCATATGCCTGGCTCGCTTTATAGCAGTAGTAATTGCCCTTTGACACTTCGCACCACAACCTATCTTACGAGCACTCTCTATTTGACCATGTTCATTCAAAAAACGTTTTAAAACATCAACATTCTTATAATCGATAACGAGAGGTTTCTTGTTACAAACTTCACACCTGCGTCTCGAACCTCTTCGAGGGCGATCTTCTCGATCTTCTCGATCTTCTCGATATTCTGTCATGTTGTCTCCTAGTTAAAATCTAAAATGGTAGATCGTCTGGATTAATTTCTGCACCAGAATCTTCATTTTCGGGCAAACCTGGTGAAACATTACTCCCCGATTCAGAGTCATCACCTCGACCACCTAAAAATTTCACTTCATTCGCAATAAGTTCAGTACGATAACGTTTTTGTCCGTCTTGGGCATCCCAAGAACGGGTTTGCATACGCCCTTCTACATAAACCTGTCGACCTTTCAGTAAATACTGAGCACATGTCTCCGCTAATCGATTCCATGTAACTATTGAAAACCATTCAGTCTCTTCAACTCTTTCGCCTTGGTTTGTGTAAGTTCGAGAAGTAGCAACATTAAACGTGGTCACAGCATTACCATTTGCCGTATATCGCATTTCTGGGTCTGCACCAAGTCGACCAATAATCATTACTTTATTTAACATAACCAACCCTCATGTAGCTAAGGGACAATCAACCCGACCTATCTTCAGAGTCTGATTCACTACCCTCAATTACCTCAGACACATCTTCAGTATCTGATTCACTACCNTCAATTACCTCAGACACATCTTCAGTATCTGATTCACTACCCTCAATTACCTCAGACACATCTTCAGTATCTGATTCATCAAATTCGGTACTTTCATCATCTTGCAACTCATGAAGATCTTTTACAACACCTTCATAAGGAATAATTCCCTTAATTAACAAATGCCTTAACACGTCCTCAGAAAGATTTAATTGTGATTCTAATTCAGATCCAACTTCAGGTTGTGCATTGAAAGTGGTAAGCACATAAAATCCTTCTAGGTTTTGTCCAATAGGATATGCAAGTCTTCTTCTACCCCAGCGATCGACAGTTAAAACCTCACCAAATTTATTGATAACATCTGAGACATTATCAATAAAAGCAGTAAGTTCTTGCTCTGAAAGGCGCGGATGTAAAACATACATCAATTCATAATCATTCATAAATTCCTCGCTGACCTTGGTCATTGAAAATATCATTTCAATAAAATTGCTAGATATTCTGATCAGCAACAGCATACTGCATAATTGCAAAAGTAATTACTGTTGAGTAATTGATTTTATCAGCTCAATTGCGTTGAGCAACACTTTCAAGTCAACTATTATTTCTCAACACCAGGTGCGGCAAATTCAGAACACAATTTTTCAACATCAATCCGTATTGAACTTAATATTTGACTGTCATCATAATTTTCGAATACACGTAAAATCAACTCTCCAATTTGTTTCATCTCATTACTGCCCATGCCTCGACTTGTGATAGCTGGCGTACCCATTCGAACACCAGATCCTACTGTAGGAGGGTTAGAATCAAAAGGAATTGTATTATAATTCGTAACAATTCCAGCAACTTCCAAGGCTTCAGCTGCTACCTTCCCAGTCAAACCCATCGGTGTAACATCAACTAAAACTAGGTGAGTTTCTGTTCCGCCTGAAACTAATCTTAATCCACCATCCTCAAGTGTAGTAGCTAAGATATTTGCATTAGAGACTGTTTCGTGAGCATATGTTTTAAATTGATCGGTATTTGCCTCTGAAAGCATTACTGCTTTGCCTGCAATAATATTCATCATCGGACCACCTTGAGAGCCAGGGAAAACACCCCTATCCACCCTTCTAGCATAATCTTGATCACAAAGTATCATTCCGCCTCGAGGGCCTCGAAGAGTTTTATGGGTTGAGGAAGTTACAATATGTGCAAATCCTGACGGTGTGGGATGAGCACCCCCTGCAATTAGACCCGAGATATGGGCCATATCCGCCATTAATGTTGCATCGACTTCATCAGCAATTTCTCTTGCACGCGCAAAATCAATTTTACGAGGGTAGGCTGTAGCACCAACAACTAAAAGCTTAGGGCGATGTAATTTGGCTATCTCAAGCATGGCATCGTAATCGATGATCTCAGATTCACGATCTACCCCATAACTAACAAAATTATATAACTTCCCGCTCGCATTTACTGGATGCCCGTGCGTTAGGTGCCCCCCAGCATCCAATTGCATTCCCATGACGGTATCACCAGGTTTAAGTAATCCCAGATAAACAGCCATATTGGCCTGTGTACCAGAATGAGGTTGAACATTAGCATGAGCATAATTGAAAAGCGCTTTCGCACGATCACGCGCTAAATCTTCAGCTTCATCAACAATACCATTACCTTGATAATAACGTGCTCCGGGGTATCCTTCCGCGTATTTATTAGTCAATACACTTCCAATAGCTTCAATGACGGCGGTGCTTGCATAATTTTCAGAAGGAATCATTTCCAAAACATTATTTTGACGAATATTTTCACGTGAAATGATATCTGAAACCACTGGGTCAACATTCTGCAATCCTGTATTCACACTGCTCATTGTTATCACCCTACTCTTCTATACTCCAAACCCAATCATTTAGTAACATCAAATCACCTGAAACAAGAGAATGTCCACCAATTATTACTGGTACTGATGAATTCTTTGCTGCTATCACAAGATCCTTTAACCCCGAATGTTGTATTTTATGAGGTCTAAGTAAATCAGCATTAAATCGATCTTCCACTGAGGTTGACCATTTTAGATGCGCCAAAACCGGCCGAATATCTATAAATGCTGCATCGCATAACACAGGAATCCATTCCGTAAAACACTTATTTGCACCAACACTTTCAATTACTTGGCCCAGCAAAGATCTTGCACGCAATGAACCGTCAGCACCTGCGGCTCCCATACCTCTCTCTTCCGACAACATCCGAACTCTACATGCAGTTTGTCTTTCAAGATACTGCCATGTATACGAACCTACCCTTCCACTTACAAAGATTTGTTTACTGGAATCATTTAACATCTTCGCTGCATCTGACAAAAAATTAGAATCATTATCCCATTTTGCAATTGATCTTCTTAAAAGAGGGCCTCCTGCAGCGGCACAATTTAATGTAACTAAGTCTAATGGAGAATCAATATTAAATTGTGTAATAGTATTTCTAGGCAACTCTTCTATGTAAACATTTAATTCTTCTTTAAGGGCTCGTGGAACTTCATTATCCGTACTAGGATATTGAGATAATTGAGTAAATACATCACTAGAATTCAGCGCAAAGAAATCTGCAGAGAAATAATTATTCGTTATACAAATCAATTGCTCAGAATTGATTTTTTCTTTCAAAATAATAAGATCATCAGCACTAATCAATGGTGCTGAACCAGCTCCAATATACACAAATTGCTCACATTCAGATTGTTGTAACAATTCATAGAGTCGCTCACCAAATTGAAATTTTTTACCCGGCCTATCAAGAGATAACACAATTCCTTCAGGTAGTGATTGCTCAATTAATCGATCGGTAGCCAATGCTATATAATCAAAGCAATCTGCTTCTAAAGATAAATTAAGAAGATCACAAGCTGACGCTTCAAGAGATCTTCTTAATTCACCTTCAATATTGTCGAATGCGAAACCACCAAGCATTACAATTAGTGCAGTTCTTTTTGCTTTTGATTCAAATTTGTTCAAAACCGAAGACCTCTACGCTAAAACTTAATTTACATATACCCTCTACAGACAAGCAAGATACGATATTCCTATGAATCAAATAACAACCCGAAAATATTCTAGAATTGTTAGCCGCTTTTCTGTACTTAGTTACAAAGACTTTCAATTGTTAATTATCATGCAAATAATATCTAGTATGCGAATGCCGATTATTTTCGTAACACAATCGTGGTATGTAGCAATCACTGTACCAGAAAACCAAAGACTCTTAGCACTGGGTATCCTCTCAGCATTAAGAGGAATTGCATTTTTAGGATATGCATTGTTTGGAGGAACTTTTGCTGATCGATTTCCTAGAACGAAAGTTATATACATTAGCCATTTTGCAGGATTGATTAGCGTATTAATTATTGGAGGCTTACTTCTAATACCTATGATCAATAATGGAGAAGGGTTATGGCTTCCTATAATGATGATCCTTTTTGCAACCTTCGGAATAATTAACGCACAGGATATGCCTACTAGAACAGCAATGATTAGAGATACAGTACCGGAACAGCTCCTACCTCAAGCCATTACATTACATCAATTAGCAATGTCAATCGGTTTGCTCATTGCTGCACCTTTAGCTGGTTTCTCTATTGATTATTTTGGTTTTGCAACTACTTATATGGTTGCCGGAATAACACATATCGCAGTCTTAATTGCTGTAAGAAAAATGTCCGTTATTTCAGCTGCAGATCCCGAAGCATCTAATGATTCAATTATGAAAAATCTTCAACAAGGCCTTATATCATTAAGGAGTAATCCCATTGTTCGTTGGACAATATTTTCAAATTGGATAGTGACATCTCTAGGTCTCAGTGTAATGGGAGGATTGATTGCTGCATGGATTAATGATGTTCTGCTACTGGAGGCATCTGACTGGGGAATAATGATTATTTTTTGGGGTGTCGGAGGTGTTTGCGCCTCTTTATGGCTAAGTTGGAAAAATAATTTTCAACATCTTGGACTTTGGTACTTGGGTGCATGCACCTTAATGGGATTATCTATACTTGGCTTTTCTGTTACGAGAGTAGTCTTGCTTGCTTTTGTATTAAATGGAATTGTAGGTTTTTCTTACCAATTAATATTAACACTCAGTGTCGATATCATTCAAAGACAGGTTCCCAATCGCTTGATGGGGCGAACAGTCGGTATATTAATGTTGGCAAGTGGAATAATGCAGATCGTTGGTATATTGGCTGGTTTTTTAGCACAAAATTTGGGAATAGAAACAATTTACATAGCAGCAGGGGTCACTACAATTTTATTTTCAGTAGGATTAATTTTATTTCAACGACCTTTAAGAAATGTTACATGATCTTTTATACAATTTTTGAAACATATATACGAAATAGAGGGAATCGTGAAGGTAACTATCCAACTTTTTGCAGGGCTTAAAGATATTGTAGGTTCAGATATTGTTGAAAATTTTGAACAAGATTCAATATCAGTTGCTGAACTACGCAATCATCTAGAAAAAAATTATGAAAAACTCCGCCCTTACCTATCAGGAGTAGCAATAGCCATTAATGAAGACTACGTTCTAGATGACAACATTGAACTCCATGATGGTGACTCTGTTGCTTTAATTCCTCCTATTGCTGGAGGAGGGCCTAACTTCCTCATTACAAAAGAGATTCTACTACCTTCAACTGTTAAAAAATTAGTAACTACGCCTTCAAGTGGAGCAATTATTGTATTCGAAGGTGTCGTAAGAAATTTACATGAAGGACGTAGGGTATTGCGTTTAGAATACGAAGCTTATGCAACAATGGCTTTGAAACAACTCGAACTAGTTGGAAATGAAATTCTATCTGAATTCCATAATAAAGAAGTTCATAAAATAGCCATCCACCATAGAACAGGTATGCTGGAAATTGGTGATACCTCTCTCTTAATTGCCGTATCCGCAACGCATAGCGCTGAAGCATTTGAAGCTACATCTCTAGCAGTCACTCGCGTAAAGGAAACTGTTCCAATCTGGAAAAAAGAATATGGGGAAAAAGGATCTATGTGGCAAGACGGAATCTTACCTAAACCTATTACTTAATTCAGATTATTTTAGTTCCCCCTATCCTATAATCGGGAGCAGTAATCTCATAAACTGTAGAAATCTGAATGTCAGCCAATCGTGAAGCAATTCTAGGTTGTATATCACCTAACTTACAGTTAGTAGTGATAATTGTCGGTATTTTTTTTAGATGGCGATAATTAACCAACTGATAAAGTTTCTCTTCAGCCCAACTACTAGAACTTTGAGCTCCCATATCGTCCAAAACTAAAAGAGATACATCTTTCATTTTTCGAAATTTAACTTCAAAGTTACTTGTAGAAGAATTATTGAAAGTAGATCTAAAATCATCTAATAAATCTGGAACATTAGCGAAAGCCACATTTTCACCCTGAGAAATTCTGTGCCCAGTAATTGCAGCTGCCAGATGTGTTTTGCCACAACCATTACCACCTAAAAAGACTAACCACCCCTCAGGATTTTGGGACCAATGCTTTGCAAGTTGTAATACACCTTCTAAATTTTTTCTGTATTCTCCCTTAAGGCCACGTGCTTTTGGATCAAAATTATCAAATTGAAATTGTTCAATTTCATCTGACTCCATAGCCCCCGTTGTCGTTAACAACGAAGTACTACCAACTCCTAAATTAATCACCTGGGATATTCCAGGGTCTAATAGTTTAGTCATGATCCGAGATTCTGTATCGAAGGTAATATCACGACAGGTAAAAATAGTAGCAGCTTCAGAATTAAATCTGTGTGTAACAATTTGGATTAATTTTTCCTCAGCCCAATTAGTTGCAGAGTAACCTCCAAGATCATCAATCACCAATAGAGGGGCTTCTTTATATTTTTCTATAATATCATCATATTGATAATCATTTTCATCATCATAAGTTGATCGCAATTCATCGAGAAAATCTGCAACATTAACAAAGAGGCCTGGTTCTCCTTTATCTATCAATTTGTTTACTATTGCAGCTGCGAGATGAGATTTCCCAACACCATGTGCTCCTGTAATAACCAGCCAGCCCACGGGGTACTCTGCAAAATGTTCAATCAATTCCACAGCTTCACAGTATCGTTTCTGATCATTTGGCTGAATTAACCTTCCTGTTCTGTCTATATTTTTAAAAGATCTATTCTTTAATGGACCTAGTTGTGAATATCTTTGAAGTCTAGTCTTGCGAGTTTGTTCGTCTTCATAAAGCGAACAAATACATGGCTCTACTTTTCCAAACTTTGGATCTGTTAAATCTTCAGTAACCCTGACAAAACGAGCATCAGAACAAATTGCACATATCACACGATCTTCAATTTCATCAATTTTATTTGTTGAATCATTTTCTCTTATAGAGATGGCTGTACGGATCGGTTGATTCATTATTTCGCCAAGCTGTTTCATTATTTCTCCCTTCCTTCTCCCAACGTTTTAAAATTGCATCTACATATCTCCATGAGCGAGCATTATTAGTAGATGCTAAATTTAATGCTTCGATAATCCACTCCGTTGGATATCTAGCTTCAGCTTCTCTAATTGCTTCGGCAATTACAGGAGTTATAGTTCCAATTTCCTGTTCATAAACAATAATCGGAGTTGTTTTACTTAAATTGATAGATACAGTTGTTTGCGGATCTTTAGAAAAAGAAAGTACACCTGTTTGCACTTGCTGATGTTGCCTTCTTCCATTCTCATTGTTCAAAAAATATAAAAAATCTTGATCATTTAATTTGCATTCAAGTAATGCTCCCACTTCAACACCCTTGTTAAGTGCTTCTTTAATTTGAATACGATAAGCATCTTCAGATAATACTACTCGCAAGGCTGTTTCGTTCACTAGCTCTTCAAAACTAACAGCTCGTACACGTCCTGATTTTCGAAAAATCATATAAAGTACGTGTAAAATAACTCGAATTTCAATTCCCTTATTCAAATTTGGCATTAACTCATTAAAAAATTCTACTGGTATAGTTACTGCTCTTGATCCTGTTCGGAAACCTTCAAATTGCATACCTTTGGGATTGTTAACATTCATCAATTGGTAGGTCCTAAAGAATCAGCTTCCAAGTGTGACGTATCTGATCTTAATAATAAATCTTGAAAACTAGCTGTTTCAGGAACAAAGCGAATCGTAACAGTTCCTGTAGGACCATTTCGATGTTTAGCAATAATAACTTGAGCTAAGCCAGTAGGATGCTGAGAACCAGGAGATGTAGGATTTTTGTCTTGCCACTGTTCAGCTTGCAAATAGACATCTTCTCTATAAATAAACATCACAATATCAGCATCTTGTTCTATTGCTCCAGATTCACGAAGATCGGAAAGCATCGGAATATGAGGTTGACGACTTTCAACCGCTCGAGACAATTGAGCTGCGGCAATCACAGGAACATTTAATTCACGTGCAAGTTCTTTAAGTGATCGTGAAATATGACTAATCTCATTGGCTCGAGTATCAGCACGACCACTACTTTGAAGAAGTTGAAGATAGTCAACGATTACTAAATCTAATCCAAACTCCGCTTGCAACCGACGACATTTCGCCCTAATTTCTGAAACAGATAGCATCGCAGAATCATCAATGAATATAGGGGCGCTCGATAATTGCCCATGTGCATTCATTACTCGAGACTCTTCCTCTTCACCATGGCGACCAAGCCTAAGTCGAGACATTTTTACCCCTGATTCAGCCGACAACATTCGCATTGCAAGTTGTTCACCATTCATTTCTAGGCTGAAAATTGCAACGGTCCCCTGACTACCCACAGCTGCATTTCTGGCAAAATTTAACATAAGTGAAGTTTTCCCCACTCCAGTCCTAGCAGCAAGAACAAGCAAATCCCCCCTTTTGAATCCTCCTAGTAGCTCATCCATATCCATAAAACCAGATCTAACAACTGTATCGACTTCTTCTTCAGATGGAATCTCTAAAAAATCATCTAATAATTCCCTAAGTCGTCGAAAATCTCCTGAAGCTTCAGCGGAACGAAGATTAAGTAAAAGAGATTCAGATTCTCTAATTACATGAGAAACATCTGCACCACCTGCATTAGCAAGTTGTGCAATTTGTCCGGCAGTTTGCATGAGTCGACGATACAAAGCATCTCGAGCAATTATACGTGCATGCGATTCAACTCCTATAGCAGTAAAGTATTTCCCAGCTATTTCTTGTAAATAAGCCTCTCCACCTACGGACTCAAGTCTATCTAAGCGGAGTAATTCATGTGCCACAGTTGGTACTGTAATGGTTTCGTTACGATCAGCTAACTGGAGACATACTTCATAAATCCAACCATTGTGCTCGCGAAAAAAATCATTAGGTTGAATGATAGGGGCAACTCGCGCATAAGCATCATTATCTAAAAGCAGTGCAGCAATAACTGCTTCTTCTGCACTTATGTCATGTGGAGGAAGGCCAGACTGTTGCACACGAGAATTCTGAGGAATTTGAGCAGGAACATTGTCTAAGACCATCTAATATCCCCCTCACGGAAAAGAGGGTCATACAAGTCTTAATACCTAAACGTAGTATAAAAATTAGAAACGAAATTTGACTACGAGTTGGGGGTCTCCTCTGCTGGAGTATCGACCTGTAACCCTTCACTTAGAGATTCGTCCGACTCCAACGCAATATCGGCGCTTAGATCTACATCAGATTTCTCATCAGTAGTCACTTCAGATATATCAGGTGTTTCAAAAGTATCGAACTCAGATTCAGAATTCTGATTTCTAAGTTCGGTAATTGCCGCCTCAACTCCTAGAGGAGCTTCAGAATCAACTACTACTACTTCCAAATCCGGCAAAACAGTGCGCGATAACCGGACAGGCACCTTATATATACCAACGCTCCTAATCACCTCAGGTAGCAATACGCGACGCCTGTCTAGTTCTTCGCCAAGAATCTCCCCAGCCTTCTCGGCGATGTCCGCACTGGTGACGGAACCATACAAACGTCCTTGCTCTCCAACGCGAACTTCAATAATGAGCGGTTTACCTTCGAACTTGCCAACAAGCTCTTTAGCATGCTCATCTTGGATCCGCTGCCTTTCTTCCTCAATCACACGCAACTTTTCAGCTCGTGCAAGGATCTCAGGAGTTGCCGGAGCCGCAAGGCCCAAAGGCAACAAATAATTCCTAGCGTAGCCTGGGCGAACAGTTTTCACCTCACCCATACTACCGGAACCTTCAACGGTTTCCAAAAACACGACTTTCACGTCAGATGACCTTTCATCGTGTCGGAGTCGGACTAACACTATTATCAGTGATTAGACTCGATCCAACTATTGAGTTATCAAGAAAGCGATCCACAGCTTATCAGTAAATATGAAAATTTCACTAAAATCTTCCACTATTTTACTATTTTTGCGTGGACAACTTCGATACACCAATGCCTGATTAAATTTCTGTTAGAGCAGATGCTTTTCCCCGCTTACGCAAGCAACTCAACAACCACTCACTAGATAATAGTCATACAAGTATAGAACATATGTTCTATCTGTCAAGTATCTCTATCGCTGCATTCAGTTCAACACAAGAATTCAATTGAATCAAACCAATTTTATCTTAATTTACGCATCTAATAATTTGTGTAACCCATTTTCATACTCTTCAAGCATCGCGCAAATCGATAAATCAATTGGACCTAATTTAAATCGATCACCGCGAACAAGTCCTATAATTGAAAAAGAAATCTCTGAATCTGACAACATTTTTTGTAATACTGAAAGAGATTTTTGAGAATCAGTTGCAATTATAAATCTGGATTGGGCTTCACCAAAGAGACTAGCATCAAATCTTAATCCACAATCCACTCCTGCTGCATCTAAACCCAAAGAGGTAGCAAGAACCATTTCAGCTAACGCAACAGCAACTCCACCATCAGAACAGTCATGGGCAGCAGTAAGTAATTTTGCTTTATGTGCATCCAAAACAAACTTTTGAACTTTTAGTTCATAATCTAAATCAATATAAGGTTTCCCAGCAATAAATCCTAATTTTTGAGTAACGTATTCAGATCCAGCTAATGAATCGATGCTTTGTTTGAATTCAGAACCAACCAATACAAGAATATTGTTTTCTTTCGGGGCAATTGTAAGTGAATCTAGTGAACGATCGATTACACCCAACATCCCAATAGAGGGAGTGGGTAATATTTGACCCACAGGTGTTTCATTATATAGCGAGGCATTACCTGAAACTACGGGTGTCCCTAACTTGCGACAAGCGTCGGAAATTCCTATTACTGATTGCTCCAATTGATAAGCAACAGTCGGTTTTTCTGGATTACCAAAATTCAGACAATCAGTTACAGCCACTGGACGAGAACCAGTCGCCACTATGTTACGAGCCGCTTCAGCGACTGCAATTGAGGCTCCAATTCTGGGATCGAGAGAAACCAAGCGAGCATTACAATCTGTGGTTACAGCAATACCCTGTTCAAGGCCTTTTATTCTTAAGACTGCAGCATCACCACCAGGTAAAACAACAGTATTATTTTGAACTTGATGGTCATACTGCTTATAAATCATCTTTCTACTTGTAATATTTGAACTACCTAAAAGGTTCAATAATTCTACTCCTGGGTTTACGGTATCTGGAATCAGATTGAAATCTTGATTATGTAATTGATCCAATTCTGAAGGGCGAATAGTAAGTTGAGAGTACATAGGAGGATCTGTAGGAATAGAAATAGGCATTCGTGCAACTATTTCTTGTCCCTCGCGAACTGTAACTTGTCCATCATCTGTTACAAAGCCAATGACATCGGCGCGAATTTCCCAACGACGAAATAACTCAACAACATCATCTAAATATTCTTTTTTGGGAATTACTAACATACGTTCTTGAGATTCAGACAACATCACCTCGTATGCTGTCATCATCTCTTCTCGCCTTGGAACTAACATGACGTCTATTTCTATTCCTGTTCCTGCCCGTGAAGCAGCCTCAATTGCACTTGATGTCAATCCGGCAGCACCTAAATCTTGCAGTCCTACAATCCAATTGTTATGCATCTCAGCTAACTCAACACAGGCTTCAAGTAAGAGTTTTTCCAAAAACGGGTTCCCTACTTGAACTGCAGGTCGCATTTCTTCAGCATTTTCATCCAATTCAACAGAAGCAAAAGTTGCCCCATGAATACCATCACGGCCAGTATCTGCACCAACTAATAACAACGGATTTCCTGGACCTGAGGCGCTTGCAGAAAGTAAATCATCTACTCGACCTATACCAACACACATCGCATTAACTAAAGGATTCCCAGAATAGCTTTCATCAAATTGCACTTCCCCTCCAACGGTTGGAACTCCTACACAATTCCCATATCCACCAACACCGGAAACAACCCCATTAAATAAATATTTATTTGTGCGATCATCTAATGGACCAAAACGCAACGAATCCAATAAAGCCACAGGCCTCATGCCCATAGCAAATATATCTCGCAATATTCCACCCACACCAGTGGCAGCTCCTTGGTATGGTTCTATTGCAGAAGGGTGATTATGTGACTCCATTTTAAAAACTGCACACCACCCATCACCAAGATCTATCGCACCTGCATTCTCTTCACCTACCTTTGTCAATATTTCTTTACCTTCCGTAGGGAAATGATGAAACAAAGGTCGCGAATGCTTATACCCACAATGCTCAGACCAAAGAGCACCAACAATCCCAATCTCTAATTCGTTGGGTTCTCGATTAAGCATACTGACTAGACGATCATATTCATCTTCAGTCATTGCAACTTTTTGTAGTAGTTCAGAATTCATTTAATTAATATCCTGTGAAGTAATTTAATATTTACTCTATAAATATTCTTCTAAGATAGACAGCCAAATTTGATTACCATCTTCACTGCCAAGTAAGCCTTCGCAAGCCCTTTCCGGATGAGGCATCATACCTAAAACATTACCTTTTTCGTTTACAATTCCAGCAATATTTCGAGAAGAACCATTCGGGTTTGAACTTTTATTAACTTCCCCCATAACACTAGAATAGCGAAAGGCAACCCTATCTTGATCTTCCAATAAATCTAATGTCTGTTTATCAGCGTAATAATTCCCTTCGCCATGTGATATCGGTATCTGTAAAACCTGACCTGTGCCGATATTTTTTGTAAACGGAGAATTACTACCTGGAACTAAATATGTATCTTCACAACGAAATTGCAATGACTGATTTCGAATAAGAGCTCCTGGCAACAACCCTGATTCACAAAGTATTTGGAATCCATTACAAATACCAATAACTAAACCGCCATTTTCAGCATGAGATCTCACGCCTTGCATAACTGGTGAAAATTGAGCAATCGAACCACATCTAAGGTAATCCCCGTAAGAAAAACCTCCTGGAAGTACTATAAGTTCATTCTTTTCAAAAGATGATTCACGATGCCAAATTTTTCTAACATCTATACCAATTTTCTGCAAAGCCCAACTACAATCGCCATCACTCCACGTGCCGGGGAAAACTACTACCGCTGCTTTCATGAAATTACTCACTCAACTCTGAATCTTTTAGATTCCTACCTCGAGCCTCAAGCTCTTGTAGTGATGGCTCTGGATATTCAACTCGTGGATGAAATACAGCTTCTAAAGTACTAACATAGCTTTCCCGCACAATACTCAAATCTGCCAAAGAGATAGGCGATTCATCAAATTCATTTTCGTCAATACGCTCACGGAAGGTTTCATCAACAATCTCTCTTATTCTTTCAGGGCTACGATCTTTACTGGCCCTAGTGGCGGCCTCGCAACTATCGGCTAACATAACCAAAACTACTTCACGAGACTGTGGCTTAGGACCAGGATATCTAAATAACGACTGATCAATTTCAGGATTCAACTCTACTGCTCTACGATAAAAATAAGCAACCAAGCGTGTCCCATGATGTTGTTCAATAAATTGAATTAAAACTTCGGGAAGGTTATTTCTCCTGGCTGTTTCTATTCCTCCAGTAACATGTTGCAAAATGACACGGGTACTTTGAAGAGGATCTAATCCTTCATGTGGGCTTTCTTCACTGACATTATTTTCAATAAAAAAACTAGGAGAGCCTAACTTTCCAATATCATGATAATAGGCTCCAACACGAGCAAGCAACGAGTCAGCACCTATTCGATCGGCGGCTCTTTCTGCCAAATTACCAACAAGAATGGAATGCTGGAAAGTACCAGGGGCTTCATCTTGCAATCTTCTGAGAAGTGGTCGGCTCAATTGGGCGAGCTCCATTAATTCTACACGAGTAATTATGCCGAATGGACGACTCAACAAGACAAATGCTCCTACAACTAATAAAGCGGTTAACAAACCGCCGACAAAGGTAGCACCGGTAATCCAAATTATATCTATATAAGCTCTATCAGCATCGATTAGCCAAAATGGCAATATCCCAAGAAGCGCACCACCACAAACGGCAAATCCTGCAGCTAGAAATCTTTGTATTCTGTCTGCATGCGTTGCGATAAAAATCCCAGCCAAAGAACTAACAATGGTCCCTGAAGCTAATTGCGCAACCTGCAATGGACTAGCGACTCCTAACATTTCAGAACCAGGCAAGTAAATTTGCACAAAAATCACCACTACAGTAACGAGTAATGTAGCAACGATAGATGTTGGTAAATCCAACAAAACGGCTATAGCAATTGGCCCTGCAGCTAAAGGCAAAATATGTACCAGAAAATGCCTCTCAACATCAGGTACAAAGAAAGGTAATGCTAATTTTGCTATTAGAATAGCCAACATATACAGAACACCAAACAAAAACATTTGGCGTAAACTTCGAACTCCTGATGGTCTAAAAATAGTTAAATAACCAGCAATAATTAGACCATTAAAAATTGAAACAAGTGTGACAGCAATAACCTTCGAATAGTTTATTCCTAATTGCCTTAACCCCAGCTGATCTATCGCTTCCAAATCTTCTTCGTTCAAAATTGATCCAGATGTAACAATCAATTCACCACGTACTAAATTTCGAAATACCGTTTGTGTATTTGCCCTAACTTCATTACGAAGAATTTCAGTCCGCTCTTCATCAATTTTTAAAGTTGGCACAATCAATGGTGTAACAATTTCCCGAACAATCAAAACATTATCCGCAGTCAACAGAGGGGACAAAAGTCCAGATAAACCATTTCTTGCTTCCAAGACCTCATCTTCACCTATTGCTTCAGCTAAAATTCTTCCTAATATATTCTTACTTTCATCTTGAAGTGCACGCCATTGATTATTATTAGCTTTCACAATAGATGCGGCTACTCGATCTGAAAGAATAACACCGGATATATTGCGGATAGCTGTTTCTTTTGCAGAAGAAGAAAGTTGCTCATCACCGTAAATTTTTTCTATAGATGTCAGAATTGTGTCGAGTTTTAAAAGTTGATCACCTCGAATGTCAGTATCCAAAACTAATTGAGATGAAACTTCAGATGCGCGCTCATTGCGTAGTTTTTCAGTAATTATTTCAGACGGATAATTTATTGTCTGTGTAGAAATAATATCCTTGTCTACCATCATCCCTACTTCAAAAGATCCACTGCCAGGAAAAACTGGGAAAAGAGCTATAAAAACTACAATAGCCATAAAAAAGGAAAAGAAAAAAACTCCAACATCTGAATACGATTGTCGTAATTGTGGAATAAAGTTACGAGTAACATATTGATTCATCTTGAAAAAGTTCCTACAACTATGTTCTATTAACTATTAAGTAGTTCCCGAACTAACTGATTAGCAACCCTACCATCAGCACGACCTTCAAGCATTGGCATTAATTCACGCATTACTTGTCCGAGATCATTCATATTTTCTGCATTTGTATTAGCTATGGCTTGTTCAGCAAAAGATTTAATTTCTTCCACACTCAATTGTTGCGGAAGGAAAAGTTCAATGATCTCTAATTCTGCCTGTTCTTTTTCAACGAGATCTTGTCTATCTCCTTTTTGAAATTCTTCAATTGACTCACGACGTTGCTTTGCCTCTTTCTGTAAAACCTTAACAGCATCATCATCGGAAAGCTCATGTCCCAATTGAATTTTTGCATTACCAATAGATGCAATAACCATCCTAAGAGTATTCCTTCTCACCTCATCTCTCGAACGAGTTGCATCTAATAGATCACTTCTTAAGGTTTCTTCTAATGAACTCATACCCACTCCATTCTATAAATGACCATAACGAAATAATAACCACACGTTAAATTTAGTAACTTGATAGATCTTCTCACAGTTAATGGAAATAAATATTCAGAATCCGACAAAAATTCAAAAAAAATTAAATATAATCTCGACGTCTAGTAGCCTTTATTACTGCTTTTCTAAGCTTACGACGACGAGCTGCCTCTTTTTTCTTTCTACGTTCAGAAGGCTTTTCATAAAATTCATGTCTTCGCGCAGCAGTAAGAATACCTTCAGATTGAACACGCTTGTTAAATCTTCTGAGTGCAGCATCCAAGGATTCAGAATCACCAAGTTTTACTTCAGCCACAATAAACCTTCCATGTATCACCGATACAAAACATACGGAACGATGAGGGTAAAGTATCTGACCTTATGAGTCAATTAGTCAGCGGAAGGAAGGACCTTAGGTTGTAATTCTTCCATATCACGACCGTCAACATTTATTTGGCATTCACCAGGTTTAATACAAAGAACCTCAATACCTGTTTCATCATCTTTGTAGCGCTTACCTAAAGCAACAGACATATTTATCTCCCGACTTACAACTGTTCAAGTGGAGTATCACCACAACGAAGATCTCCATCATCTGAACCACGCGTCACAATAAATTCAGCACCGCAATCAGTACACTTATAACGTTTTCCCGTTACCGCTGCCATCTTCCCTCCCAAATACTAGAACAATAGCCAATATAAATTGAATTAAGTCTATGGTTCAACAGTTTTCAACCAAGTAACAATGGATTTAACTTCATCATCAGTCAATACAGGACCACCTCCATATGCCATCATCAGTGTCCCAGCGCGACCATTGTGCAAAGTGTCAATATAAATCTGATCTGGCTCTACCAAATTACTGGGCAACAAAGCAGGGCCAACTAGCCCCTCTCTATTAGGACCATGACAAGCAGCACACAATGAAAGAAAATAATCACCTACAGGTATACCTTGAACGAGAGCATCATCGGCACCACCTGATGAAGGAGAACTTGATGGGGTTGCGTCTGAACTTGAAGTAGTTTCAACCCCAGGGGAATCCTTACTAACTGCGACCTCTGCAAATGGATCTCTTTCACGATATTCACGTGCAGTTAATGCATCATACTGTCCACAATTCTTTTGAGTTAGTGCAAGTCCTGTACCATCAGATAAAATATCTTCTCTTGTTGCAGGTGGATTTTGATGACTGTCATGTTCATAACCTTTTTTAACAACCAAATCAAATCTACCTTCAGTCATCAATGTAACAAGATAACTGATCTGCTGATCTGAAAGTGGACCACCATATTTTTCTCCCCAAGTAGGCATAACGGTACCTTTGCGACCACACTCAAGGGTCGTAGTAAGAAAGCTTCGAATTCCTAGAGCAACTCCTTCAGAAGTAGGAGGAAGGCCATACTTATTATCTTCAGATAATATTAAGAAAGCTGGATTATTTACCTTAGGTGCAATCGCACCTTCTTCTGGGCCCAAACCTTCAAGACCATGACAATTACGACAATTATTAACATAAATTTCAGCACCACGTTTGGAAAAAGTTTCTGTTTGATGATGGCGTGCCGTATCAGCTCTATTAGGTTCATTAATCACATTAACAGCAAAAAATAATGCCACTAAAAACATCAACCCAATCATTACATTCACTTGCTTGCTAGTGTTCATTCATTCACCATTTCAAGTACTGTAAATTTTATATACATCAGACAAACTATCCTAATCCTAAGATGGTAAAAGCGGATGATCTACCGCTCTATCTGGATTGTCTGGGCCTCCTGGCATTACTTCACCAGTCTGCACAGTAATATTACCTGCATCATCAATATCGATTTTCATTGTATCCATAGAACGTGGCGCTGGACCAAAAACACGAATACCTGATCGGGTATATGTTGAACCATGGCATGGACACTTAAACCAACCTACTTCTGAAGATATGTCTGCAGAAGCATTAGGGCTCCATGGCACTGTACAACCTAAGTGTGGGCATTTTCTCCATAGTGCAATTAGCCCAGAAGCACCATCTGTACCATTATCAGCACTATCATTCGGGTCTAGATTGGCAATCCAAAATTGCCCTTCCTGATTTGCAACTGGTGGAGCTCCTCGAGGGTAATCTGCAACATTACCTGCAGGCACAGGACCACCAAAACCCTTTACATTTCGTGGCCAGAAAAAATCTAAAAATAGTCCGAGTGAACCAAGTATCGTGACACCAAGGCCACTCCAAAAAGAAGCACGTATAAAATTACGCCGAGAAACATCTTGTTCAAGGGGAGCAGCTTGTGTAGCTGAAACTGTTTCTGGATCAGTTAATTCAGTACGACGAGCTACTACAGCTTCACGCCAAACAGTAGTCTGACTTATGGGTTCATCCACAGAATCAACTTCTGTCATTTCAGTTTCGTTCGTCATGCCATTCGCCCTTCCAATAGCAATTTGACATCTATTTACTCATACTAACCATGTGAGTAAATAGTATACGGGACTAATTCCAAACCTTCGCCTCGGAAAAAGGTCCCCACAATCGTAAGAATCACAAAAACCGCAATAAAACCACTGAATTGTAAAATCATGTGATCACGCTTCGTTTGAGCAAGCCCTACTTTCCAAGCAACAATCGAAAGCAAAATCGGTAAACCGATCATCGTAGATACAGGAATTATCTGCTCAACAATTACTTTAGCAACATTAATCTCTAATGGGATCGCAGGTAACCCTAATAGATCAGTTCTTAATATTTTTTCACCTACTGGAATACTAGTAAGTGCATCAGGCCAATTAAGCTCTGTTTCAATAGAACGCAAACTCTTCAAAAATGCTAAAGATTCAGGCCAACCATTAAACGATGGATTTAAATCCCCATTAGATAAAAATTTACTCGTACCAGGATTAGCAATCCATTCATACAAACGTACGTGACTCGATGCGTCGTAGAATATCAAAAGCATAGTACCGACAAAACCAACAATCGATCCCACAATCAAGTTTGGCCAAGCTCGAGGAGTGCTAAGCCATTCTCCTTGACCTTCATTTGAAGTATCAAAGTAAGGAATTGCACCTAAAGCAATTAAAGCGACCGTCGGCACAATAACTCCCGCCAAGGCAGGATGCATATGCAATAGCAATTCCTGTAAATTTAAGAAATACCATGGTGCCTTTGATGGATTAGGAGTGACCGCAGGGTTGGCTCTATCCAGTAGAACTGCATCAACCATCACTGCTAATATGGCTAAAGTAATTGTAAACAATACAGCAGCAATAAATTCAATAAAAACAAGATCTGGCCACACCAAAAGCTCTTCTTCACGAGCACGGCGTTGCCTTCCTTTAACAGCTCCTGAAACTGGTTGAGCTTGCTCAGAAACAGCCATTAATTACCCTACCTAATCTCTCACTAAACATTATTTCACTACAAAGGTCTTGCAAGTCCACCATCACGTCGAATTCTCCAAAAGTGAACCGCCATAAATATGGCAGCAATTAAAGGTAATGCAATGACATGTAAGGTATAGAATCGAATCAGTGCAGCTTGTCCTACCTGAAAACCACCAACAAGAACAAATCGATTAGGCTCACCTAATATCGGTGCGGAACCAACCATATTAGTTCCTACTGTAATAGCCCATAAAGCGAGCTGATCCCATGGCAACAAATATCCGGTAAAAGAAAGTAATAGAGTTAATACTAATAAAACAACTCCCACCACCCAATTAAATTCCCTTGGTGGCTTGTACGCTCCCGTGTAAAAAACGCGCATCATATGCATCAATACAGTCAGCACCATGCCGTGCGCCATCCATCTATGTAAATTTCGTAATAATTGCCCAAAGCGTACATCAGTTTCTAATCTTAGAATATCACCGTACGCTCGCTCGATAGAAGGGACATAATAGAACATCAAAAGTACACCGGTAATCGTCAAACCTAAGAATAAGAAAAAGGATAGCCCACCTAAACAAAATGTATGTGTAATTTTAACGTGAGTTCTATGTATTCTTGTAGGGTGAAGATGGAGAAAAACGTTAGTTGCGACTGCTAACATTTGGTTACGTGGAGTATTAGGGTAACCCGATCTAAATATCGATTTCCAAACTCTATTTTTAAAGGCAAAATCATAGAGCCGGTCACCTAAAGTCTGTCCAGGAGGTTGTTCACCAGTTGCCATCTCTACCTCAGTCTTACATTTTTTTGCTATTTACTATCTCAAAAGCGATCTCTAAGCTTCCCACCATTTCCCTAATACTACCATGATACCTAAAGACACCATAAAAGTAACAAAAACAGCGATTAGCTCCAATCCCTCACCTTCACCAAGCATACAATCTCTCCTAACACCAGCCTGCCACAAACATAGAACTATGGCTACTCGTATTATAAGCTTCTGGCGACACTATCTATACCAGCAAATAGGGTCAAGAAATCTGTTAATTAATCTCTGTAAAATTCTACCATTTTATTCATACATTTTCGGTATTCCACCTCGTAAAACTCTCCAGATTCCCTTTAAATCAACCATGGCTGTCTTAAAAATATCAACTCGACTATCCGGATCATCTTCCCAAGTAACTGGCACTTCAAACATTCGCATTGAATTATGCTGAGCAATAATTAATAATTCAGAATCAAAAAACCAACCGTTATCTTCAACTAAAGGTAAAATATCCCTAGCGACCTCTGTTCGAATTGCCTTAAAGCCACACTGAGCATCAGTAACTTTTAGTCTTACAAAAAAATTTAAGAGAAATACGTAAGATCGAGAAATAATTTCTCTCTTCCAACCTCTCGAGGTGTTTGACTGAGGGCTCAATCTACTACCATATGCAATATCTGCAATACCTAAGTTAAAAGGTTCAATTAATTTTTTTAAGTCAACTAAATCTGTAGATAAATCAACGTCCATATATCCACATACTTCAGAATCAGAGGTCAACCAGGCATTTCTTAAAGCCAAACCTCTTCCTTTTAAGGGTATATGCATCGCGAGAACTTTATTTTGATATTTTTTTTCCAAATTTTTAGCAATTTTAAATGTGTCATCCGTAGAAGCATTATCAGCAATAATAATTTTCCAATGGAAGCTAAAATTTTCATGCATAAAAGGAACAACTTCTTCAATTGTATTTTCCAAAACATGTGCTTCGTTATAACAAGGAATAACAAGATCAAAACTATCTATCAAAACTCTATCCTAATTCTAATGTCGAAAATGCCTGATACCAGTGACCACGAGCGAAATGTCCAACTCATCCGCAGTTTCTATCGATTCTTGATCACGAATTGAACCTCCTGTATGGGCAACAACTGTACAGCCTGCAGAAGCACACACTTCAATCGTGTCGGGAAATGGAATAAGGGCATCAGTTGCCGCAACGGCACCTACGGCATTTACATCTGCTTGTTGTTTAGCTAATTCAGCGCTTGCTACACGATTTGGTTGCCCTGCCCCCATACCAATTAAAGTCTGATTCTTTACAAAAGTTACGGCATTAGATTTCACGTGCTTGCAAACTTTCCAAGCAACAAGCAAATCTGCTAATTCTTCCTCGGACGGGATTCTGGCAGAGACTGTCTGAAATTCGATCTTTTGGTCTAAGTCACTTTCTTGCACCAAAAAACCTCCCCTAACAGATCTTATTTCAACTCTATCTTTAAGGGGGCTACCTACTGGGGCTTCTAAAATACGTAAATCTTTCGATTTTTTACGTAAATGTTCCAGAGCTTCTTCTTCATAACTTGGTGCAATAACTATCTCATAGAACATGCGCGACCCATTTTCTGGACTTCTTACTTCGCGCAAAGCTTTAGCAAAATCTATATCGACATTGCGATTAGTAGCCAGAATTCCTCCATATGCAGAAAGAGAATCTCCATTCCTTAATGCCTGTTCATAAAGTTCACTCAGACTTTCGATCTCTACTGAGCAAGCGAAACAGGCTGGATTTGTATGCTTGATAATTGAAACAGCAGGTTCTTCAAAGTCACAAACTAGATTATACGCTGCATCAGCATCTAAAAAATTTACGTACGACATTTGCTTACCGTGCAATTGGCGAAACGCTCCGATTCCCTCACTTTCAGTATGAATTGAGTCATGCCTATAAAATGCACCATCTTGATGAGGATTTTCTGCGTATCGAAATTTTTCGACCTTTGTCGCAGCAAAAGTAAGTGCCTCGGGAAAAGAATCATCTGCTCTAAGAAATTCTGCTATCAAACTATCATAGTGAGCGACATGTTGAAATGCCTTTGCTGCCAAATTGCGCTTGTACTCCAAGTCAATTTTTTCTATGTCACCTTGGCTATCTTGTAAAATCTCTATAACTTCCCCATAGTCATCTGGATCAACAATTGGTAAAACTGCACCGTGATTTTTTGCAGATGCACGTATTAGTGTAGGGCCACCAATATCTATTTGCTCAAGTATCTCCACAAAGGAGTTTCCCTCGTCCATGGTAGCTTCAACAAATGGATAAAGATTACATACAACTAAGTCAATAGGAGGGATTGAATATTTTTTAGCCTCTCCTTCATCTTGTTCATGTCCACGTCGAAACAATATTCCACCATGAACCACAGGATGTAATGTTTTTACTCTGCCACCGAACATTTCAGGACTTCCCGTAAGATCAGCTATTTCAGTAACAGGAATTCCTGCATCACTTATTGACTTTGCTGTCCCACCAGTAGCAATTATTTCACACCCCATAGAAAACAAATTCTGTGCAAATTCTTCAATACCTTCTTTATCGTATACAGCTAAAATTGCACGCATTCTTAATCCTTGATGTACTACTTAGGTAGACCTTCTACTGTTTTATGCCAACTTTCAGCTTTTTTTATTTCTCCAACTACCCACGAACCCTCTACCTCACTAACTATTTTTCTGGCAACAGCTTCATTGACGACAACAATAATTCCTATACCCATATTGAAGGCTCCGAACATCTCAGAATCTTCTATTGCACCCGTATCTTGAATAACTTTAAATATATTCGGAATTTCCCATGACTCCCTATCAATCCATGCTGACATGTAACTCGATCCATCATGTTCAAATAATCTAGAAAGGTTCCCTCCGATACCTCCACCAGTAATGTGTGCAATTCCATGAATTTGTTCTAGGTATGGTTCAAAATCCGATAGAAAAGAACGGTGCGTTGCTAAAAGCGCATCACCCAAAGATCCATTGAGGGAGGGGATTTCTTTTTGGAGTATCTCTTGATCATGATCAAAACCCAAATCTTTTCCTAGCGACCAAATTTTTCTCACGAGAGAATACCCATTTGTCTGCAATCCACCTGAGGGTAAGGCAACAAGCACATCTCCTATACCTATCTTTTTTCCATCTATTATTTTTGCCCTGTCGACTATACCAACAATAAAACCGGCTAAATCAAAATCACCTGAACGATACATATCTGGCATATCAGCTGTTTCTCCACCTAGTAATGCCACATTTTGTTCAGCACAAGCATTCCCAATACCTGAAACAATTTTTATTCTTTGTTCTTGTGAAAGATCAGCTGTTGCAAGATAGTCCATAAAAAACAAAGGCCTTGCGCCAACTGTAAGGATATCGTTAACACAATGATTAACTAAGTCAGCACCTACAGAATCAAAGCGATCTAAAGCAGTAGCAATTAAAATCTTTGTACCAACACCATCAGCGCTTGCAACTAACACAGGCTCTTGAAAGCCAGTTGGAAGGTTAAACAAACCAGCAAAAGGACCAACACCCGACAACACTTCGGGCCTCATTGTTTTCATAGCAATTTCTGAATAGGCCTTAACAGTAAGTTCTGCAGCACCTACATCAACACCTGCATCAACATAACTTAAGGATTCAAATTCTGATTTAGACATCTTAACTTTCACACGGGGAGTATTATTTAAATCAAACTACACTATCAAAATTACACAGGCCATTATCTAGCCTTAAGTATTGGGAAGGCATGACGATCTTGTACGTCACCAACATCTGGTTCAAAAGCCAATTTATCTAGCTGTAAAGGTACTTCACTAGGATAATTTCCAGTAAAACAAGCGTCGCAATGAGAACCAGCACTGATATTAGTAGCAGCAACTGTTCCTTCAAGAGATAAATACCCTAAAGTATCAGCACCAACATGCTCACGAATTTCCTCAATACTACTCTGAGCTGCAATTAGCTCTGAACGTGTAGCCATATCAACTCCGTAAAAACACGGATGTGTAATCGGTGGTGATGTTACACGCATATGCACCTCAGTAGCCCCAACATCTCGTAACATTTTAACTACACGTGGAGTAGTCGTTCCTCGAACTATCGAGTCATCTACAACAATTAATTTTTTTCCTTCAATGGCTTCTTTTAAGGGATTGAATTTTAGATGGACACCCTGTTCACGTAATCTTTGATCTGGTTGAATAAATGTTCTACCCACATACCTATTTTTTATGAGCCCTTCTGCGTAAGGAATACCAGCCTCGCGCGCATAACCAATTGCTGCAGCTGTCGCTGAATCAGGAATACCTATAACTAAATCCGCTTCAATTGGATGCTCTCTAGCGACGGCAGCACCCATCCGCATACGTACAGGATGTAAAAGTTGCCCCGAAAGATGTGAATCCGGACGGGCAAAATAAATAAATTCCAGAAGACATATTCTTTCAGGGTTTTCTTCTTTTTGATTATCAGAAGATTTTAATGGAAACCATGATGTCAGACCTTCCGCATCTGCCTTAACTACTTCGCCCGGTAATACTTCCCGAACAAATTTTGCCCCTAGATGATCCAAAGCACATGTTTCGGAGGCAAAGACATACCCATTATCTAATTCGCCTATACATAACGGCCTGATCCCTAATGGATCTCGTACTGCGAAAACTCCCTCAGGGACTAAAATTGTCAACGAATATGCACCATTAGCACGACGCATAAGTTGGCCAAAGCGTTCTTTCCAATTATTACCGTGCGCATTACTTAGACATTTTGCAATTACTTCGGTGTCACTAGAAGTTTCAAAGTGAATACCTTCTGCTTCTAATCCTTCTCTAAGTACGTCGGCATTCACTATATTCCCATTGTGCGCAATCGCCATAGTTCCATGACGTCCTTTTACCAATAGAGGCTGCGCGTTCTCTAATTTACTTGAACCTGTAGTTGAATAACGTGTATGGCCTATCGCATGTGTGCCAGCCAAACCGGCAAGAATTGTCTCATCAAATACTTGGGTTACTAAACCCATTTCAGCGTATGAATGAATTTTTTTCGAAGATCCTGCAGACGCAATGCCTGCGGACTCTTGTCCGCGATGTTGCAAAGAATGCAACCCGAAAAATGTAAGTCGAGCTACATCTTCGCCTGGGGCGAAAACTCCAAAAACTCCACATTTTTCTCTTAGGTTATCCAACGAATACAACACTTTCGAAGAATGCTCAAAGGCGAAGTGTAGCACGAAATAACAATGAGTATTGTTATTTCTTATTTTTGATCTATTAATTTTTGATATTCAATCTTGATGCATTTATCCATAACAACCGTCAATCCATGATCTGTAGCTTTCTCAGCAGAGGCTTCATGCACTATCCCTAACTGCATCCAAATTACCTTAGCGTTAGATTTTATAGCATCTTCAGCTACTTCGAAAACATTCTCATTCCTCCGAAAAATATCCACAATATCCACTGATTGAGGAAGGTCTTGTATCCTAGGATAACAAGTTTGACCTAACACATTTTCTTCAAGTGGATTTACCATAAAAACATTAAAGCCATTGTCAATTAAGAATTGGGCTACTTGATTAGAAGGACGATCCAATTTATTAGAAGCCCCAACAACAGCAATAGATTCAAATTCATTCAAAAAATTAAAGTTCATCTATGTTGTCCTTATGTTAAATTTGTCGATAGCGCTTGCGACTTCTCGATGTTACCGATTCGCAATTATTACTTTCATCAGAACTATTTTTTTTCACCTTAACTTCAACAGAGGCCATCTCACCTAACAGCAAGCCTAGTTTATTAATTCTATTACGCGCATTATCTACAAATTCACGTGGTTCAATAACCCTTGCCACACTCAATTTTTTATCATTATCCTTGACCATTAATATTTCAAACTCAACTAAATCTTGCTTACTACCTCCTGCTAAAAAATCATCAAAGTCATTTCGGATGAAAAAATGGTCAATTCTATCAAAAGAGACTAACTCATATGTCCCGATCCCTAAGCCTAAAAGCCCTTGTTGCCATCGTGCTGAATATTTTGATTTTTCTAACACAAAGCTCGTTCCAACAATATTATTAATGAGGCCAATTAATGAAAGTGGGCCCACTATACTTGAAAAAATAAGTAGAAATACTAGAGCATTTAGGGGCCAGGCATTAATAAATATGACTAGCAACGCCACAGCTACTACAAACATAAACAACTCAATAATGGGA
Source organism: Chloroflexota bacterium (assembly GCA_002716405.1). Taxonomy (GTDB): domain Bacteria; phylum Chloroflexota; class Dehalococcoidia; order UBA2979; family UBA2979; genus UBA6955. The sequence continues at coordinate 379,891 of PBBA01000006.1, forward strand.
AATACAAGGCCACTTTTTCCATGTTTGATTGAAATCGACTGGTCCGTAATTATCGCTACAGATCTATGAAGTGATATCTGACATCGATCACTCATTTGAACCTCAAGTCTTTCTGACTCTAACTAATTGCTAAGCCTAACGAAACTACGTATATTAAATTCAGCATATCTTAACTCAGAGAATTTCATGAACCGAGAACTAATCCACATTTTAGTATGCCCTATCACGAAAGGGCCATTAACCCTAAATATTGTCGATGAAATAGATGGCGATATCATCACAGGTACACTAACCTCTCCCGAAGGTCGTGTTTACAAAATCGAGGAAGGTATCCCAAACTTATTACCTCACTCTCAGAGCTAAATCTTAGCCCAAGGCCATTCTGCAATTTTTTTTACTTCTTTTTTTGACTGTACATCCAATACTGCCAAGGCATCCAATTGTGATTTGTGAGTAACTGGATTCACCAACTGACTTGCTATATCACAAAGAGGCACCAACACAAAAGCCCTCTCTTCAATACGTGGATGCGGTACAATTAATTCTTCGGATGCAATGGTTTGATCGTCAATAAACAAAATATCGATATCTATAATGCGAGCAGTCCACCTTTCTGCAGACATATCTCTACCCATTATTTTTTCAATTTCTTTCACTAATACGAGCAATTCCTTAGCCGATAGATCGCTTATACCAGATATAGCAGAGTTGAGAAACGGAGGTTGATTAAGGACTCCCCACGGAGGAGTTTCATACAAATGACTAAATTCATCAACAACTACACCATTATCAATTAAATGGTGTATGGCTATCTGTAAGTTATCCAGACGATCACCTAAGTTGGATCCTAAACCAAAATATACCCTCACATCTGTACCCTAAGATATTACTGCTAATCTTCAGATTTGATTAATTCTTCTTCTACTAAACCACCCTGCCTAATCCTAAATGCTCTAACTTCAGGAGGATCGTGAGCTAGTGAAACTAAAATATAATAACAATCTGGAAACATTGGTTGGCGATCAAGCTCTCCTGGAGGAAAAAAAGCTTGTCGTATGTCTGTCTGAGAGGGATAGGCCTCTGATGCAACATGTGAGTGATATATAGCAAAAAGATATTCGCCTGTTTCTTCTCTGGCTTGCTCAAGTTTTAACATTGCCAATGGATCCATCGAATATCTAAATGGGCTTGCGGCACTATTCTTAACACGGTTAACAGTTAATGGCCTACCGTTTTTTCCATTAACCTGCCCGCATGCTTCATTCGGTAAATCATCTATAGCATGTTCAATCATCTCGTCAATTAGTTTTTTAGGAATGTGTGGCATGATCTCCTTAGAGCTATGTGCTCTTTTGCAGAATCTGTTGAAATGTAAACGCTATACTATCTGCTACTCGATCAAATCCTCGCCAGTACCCAAAATGATCATCTAATTTTTTCAAAACCAGCTCAACAGATTCCTGTTCACTCTGCTCATTATTTATACATTCTTGAGTGCCAGTAACTAATTCGGTAATAAAATCCTTTGCCTCAACTAACGCCCGATGCTCTCCTACAGGACCATGTCCTGAAACAAACCGATCGATAGGTAATTCACTTAGCAATCGTCCAGTCTCAACCCAATCTTCCATATAACCATCCATCATAAATGGCACACCTGAATCCTGAGCGACATCACCTGTAAAAACCAATTTATCCTCTGGTAGAAAAATAAAAATATCTCCACTCGTATGTGCACGCCCAAGATAACGTAATTCAATAACTCTTCCACCAAAATACATTGATAACTTCGAATTGAATGTCATCTCAGGAGGAGTAATGGTTACTGTTTTTGCTTCTTCTGACCAAGATTCATTAGACGTAACTATTTTATTCATCCATAAATTTTGAGCCTCTATATCAAGCATTTCTGAGCGACAATTTTGGTGCCCGATAATTGTTGCTTCAGGAAATTCTTCATTGCCCCAACTGTGATCCCAGTGAGAATGTGTGTCGATGACATATTTAATCGGTTTAGATGTAATTTTTCGAACATCTTCTATTAATGCCCTCGCAAAAGAAGGTACCCGAAGCGAGTCGATGATCATCACACCTTCATCACCTACGATAATACCCGCATTCGTTAATCCTTCATGCAATCTAGCGAAAACTCCGTCAGACACTTCAATTATTTCAACGCCCGAATTAGCCATTTTTTACCACCATAATTTTTCTCCAACATTTTCAACAATATCAGAATATTCACGAGTCCAAAGCCCTGTTGAAAGATACTTCCAACCACCATCAGCTAACAATACGACTATTTTTCCGCTGTCCATGCGCTCTGCCACACGCTGGGCAGCGCGTACAGCAGCACCACAAGATACCCCAGCAAAAACCCCCGTCTTCCGAGTCATTTCTCTAGTAGTTTTGAATGAAGTTTCAGAATCTACAACAATCCTTGCATCAAGTATAGATTCATCTAGAACAGGTGGAATATAACCTTCTTCAAGACTTCTTAAACCTTGAACTTGATCTCCAGGATGTGGAGCAGCTGCTACAATTTTGATAGCAGGATTATGCTCTTTTAATCGTCTTCCTACACCTGTAAGAGTCCCACCTGTACCTAATCCAGAAACAAAAACATCTAAGTCAGGAATATCTTCAATTATCTCTTGTCCAGTTCCTTCATAATGTGCCCGTGGATTATTTTCATTTTCATATTGCAAAGGCATAAACCACTCAGGATTTTCCTTGCTGATTTGCTTTGCCATAGCCACCGAACCATTTGTACCTAAGTCACCAGGGGAGAAGATGATTTCTGCACCAAAAGACTCTAGCAATTCAATTCTTTCTCTACTCACTGCATCAGGTAGTACTACTTTTAAAGGATATCCTCTAATACTTGATATTAAAGCCAAACCAATGCCAGTATTACCTGACGTAGGTTCAATAATAACTTGACCTGGAGATAATAATCCTTTGTCCTCAGCATCATCTATCATGAACTTCGCAACTCGATCTTTTACAGAGCCTGTAGGGTTTTGCCCTTCTAATTTTGCAAAAATTTTAACGTCAATGTTTGGAGACAATTGAGATATCTCAACTACAGGAGTATTACCAATCAAGTCCAAAACATTGTTATAACGCATTGCCCGAACTTTCGCTAAAAACTATAAACCACCTGACAAAGCAGGCAAAAATGCAACAACATCTCCTGAATTTAAAGGAGTATCTTTTCCATTGATAAATCGAATGTCTTCATCGTTAACGTATACATTTACAAAGCGGTGTAATTCTCCGGATTCGTTAGCAATTTGTTGCAAAAATCCAGGATATTTATTTTCAATATCTTCAATTAACTCACTAACCACAGAACCTTCAGCTTCAAACTCACTCTGACCATTAACAACTTTTTGAATTACTGAAGTCACCTGAACCTTTATAGTCATTTAGTGCAAATATCCTCTCTAAAACAAATCCTTATAATATTGCCATGCCCTTGATTCCAATATTTAATTCGGTATAGAAACTTCGATGGGTGGGGACCCACAAAAAGCATCATAATCAATTAATTCCGTAACTGTAGGGTTGTCACCGCAAAGCGGACAACTAGGATCTCTCCGAAGTTTCATTTCTCGAAATTGCATGGTTAACGCATCCACCAACAATAATCTATTTACCATTGGTTCACCGATATCGAGTATTTGCTTAAATACTTCTGTAGCTTGCATAGAACCTATAATTCCTGTGATAGCACCTAAAACACCCGCCTCAGCACAAGACGGAACCATACCTGGGGGCGGAGGATCTGGATAAAGACATCTATAACAGCAATAGCCAGGCTTATATACTGTCAACTGACCATCAAATAACAATATTGCACCATCAACTAAAGTTTTTCCTGTCAAATAACAGGCATCATTGACTAAATATCTAGTCGCAAAATTATCAGCGCCATTAACGACAATATCGTAATTAGGAATGATCTCCATCGCATTATCAGAAGTAAGCGGCATAGGATGTTCAATTACCTCAACATGCGGATTATATAGGCCTAACGTTTCTTTCGCCGATTTTAATTTCGGCTTATCAATATCTGCAGTTTGATGCAAAATCTGTCGCTGCAAATTAGAAAGATCAACTACATCGAACTCAGTAATTCCAATTGTTCCTACTCCAGCTAGTGCAAGATAAAGTGCAACTGGACCACCCAAACCTCCCGCTCCAACGACTAAAACTTTAGCGTCTCTGAGTTTACGTTGGCCTTGCGGACCTACTTGAGGCATAATTATATGGCGTGAATATCTCATCACTTCTTCAGGCTTTAATGCCGACTGATTCCCATTATTCTTCTCTAATAAAGTCATAGATCCTCCAGCTAATGCAGGTATTATTGCAATTTGATCTTCTGAGCTAACAAATGTACCCAATCCCTCTAATTCATGAATTTCTTGATTGTTAATATATACATTGACATGTCGCAAAATCTGTTTATTTGAATCAAAAATTAAACCATGAATCTCTGGATAGAGGTAGCTCAAAAATTCCAACGACTCCAGAACATTACTACCCTCCACACTAATATATTCATTTCCCTCAGTTATTTGACGGAAAAAGGTAGGAATATAAATTGTAGCCATACTAAACCAATCTTTTGATAATTTACTATCCATCTCTAAAAATCTAGGCTTAAATAACGCTCTCCCGTATCACACAACATCGTCACAACTACGTCATCCACGTTAAGATCATTTGCAATTTGTATCGCAGCGGCGACATTTGCACCGGCGGAAATACCTACAAGCAACCCTTCTTTTGAAGCTAACTCACTAACCGTTTCATAAGCCAATTCATCAGAGATTCCAATTACTTGATCTACAAGATCCATATCCAAAACTCCAGGAATAAATGATGCCCCTATTCCTTGAATTCCGTGCATGCCACCACGGCCACCTTGTAACACTGGTGCTCTCGCGGGCTCTACTGCTACAATCTTTGCTTCACTACCGTTATCCTTAAGATATCGAGATACCCCTGAAATAGTTCCACCTGTACCTACACCAGCAACAAAAGCATCTACTGCAATACCTATATCATGAACAATTTCTGGACCTGTTGTTCTGTAATGTACTTCTGGATTGGCTGGGTTGTTGAACTGCTGTAACATAAAGTATCCATACTTTTCAGCTAATTGATTTGCAGCGAAAATTGCACCCGTCATCCCTTCAATTGCATCCGTAAGAACTAAGCGAACACCGAACCTTTCTAGCAATCTCTGTCGTTCCAAGGACATATCACTCGGCATAGTTAGAACTAATTCATAACCTTTCGCAGCACAAACCATAGCCAATCCAATTCCAGTGTTTCCTGATGTAGGCTCAACTAATGTATCCCCAGGTTTAATGGAGCCTGCTTTCTCAGCAGCATCAATCATTGACTTGGCAATTCTGTCCTTCACAGATGCTGTAGGATTAAATACTTCATATTTACCAAAAATTTCTGCACCATCTGGAGGGCTAATCCTTTGTAGACGTACCAGTGGAGTATTTCCAATTAAATCCAAAACTCCCTGAGCTATAGAGTCTGAATTGTTACGAACAAGGCGATCATTTGTTGTTTTAGAATTTGCCATAAACATTTTCCACTAAATTATTTCAGATGCTATAACGAGCGGAATTTTCTCGTTCATGATCTTTCTCATGTTGAACAAGATCGTCAATGGTAGTATCTGCCAGTCTTTCACACATAAATCGATAAATTTCTTGCCAAATCCACTGCTGTCCACATACTGCTGTTCCATCTCCTTCAGAAAGATCTGTTACGCATCCTAGGGGGGCTAGCGAACCTTCAAGCGTCTCTAAAACTTCAAGTAAATTCATTTCTTTAGAATCGAATGTCAACGCATGCCCTCCACCTGGGCCACGGACACTTTTCACATAACCACCGCGCCGTAACTGCGCTAAAAGATGGTCAAGGTATGACTCTGGGATTTTTCGCCTTCTGGCAATTTCAGAACGTTGTACTGGCCCTTCTTTGGCATGTCTAGCCAAGTCAATCAGAGCACGTACACCGTAATCGCCTTTAGTACTTAGTAACATTATTCCCACCAAAATACATGACTATTTTGATCAAGATACTATCACATACGCTTAACGATGGATTACATCCTGGAAAATATTTAAAAAAACTTAATACTAAATCTGAAAAAAATCTAACCACCTGCAACAGCTGGAACTATCGATATCTCATCATCTTCGCCAACAGAAGTTTCTAGCCCATTTAGAAATCTAATGTCTTCTCCATTGACAAAAACATTCACGAATCGCCGAAGAGAGCCATCTTCCTCTAATAATCTTTCATTGAACCCCGGGTAGTTTTGTTCCAGGTTTTCTATAACTCTCGCAACAGAATCTCCTGAACTTTCAACTTCAAAAAGACCTCCAACTAAATTACGCAAAGGACCGGGAACTTTTACAACAAGAGCCATCTAATTAGCCTTTCATTACTATCCTTCTATTACATCACCTAACGTAGCATCATCAACTCGTACACCGTGACTTTGAACCCAAATTAGACATTTTTCTATTTCTTCTTCTTGACCTACGATCTCCAAAACCACCCACCCAGTATCTTTATCCACATCGGCCATACGAATATTAGTGACAATGTCAAATTCATGACCCATCTCATAAATCAACGGACGGGTCACTTCGTCTCCATCAAAAGTTAATCGAACCTGCTTAGATGCCATTTCACACTCTCCTACAATCCAAATTATAAACTAATTATAAGCTTCTAGTGCAGCGTCAAATTCTTCAACTTTCGGTTGAATATGTATTGGTTGTCTAATTTCAGAACTGACAGCCTCAATGGTCTTAAGACCAGCACCTGTAATATAAGCAACCGTTTCTTCATTTTTAGATATAGCTCCTTGTTCGACCAATTTCTTTAGACAAGCAACTGTGACACCTCCAGCGGTCTCCGCAAAAATACCCTCTGTTTCTGCGAGCAATTGAATTGCCTCCAGAATTTCCACATCACTTGCCATAGCAGCTCCTCCACCAGTTTGTTCCATAGTTTTAAGAGCATAATATCCGTCAGCGGGGTTGCCTATTGCTAGAGATCGAGCAATAGTATCTGGTTTTTGAGGTACAAAATTCATTGACCCTGCTTCATAAGCTGTAGCAATCGGAGAACATCCCTGGGCTTGCGCACCACTCATCTTCGTAGTTGGATTTTGTATCAAGCCTATTTTTTCAAGCTCTTGAAAACCTTTCCAAATTTTTGTAAACAATGACCCAGAAGCCATCGGAGCAACTACTCGATCTGGAGCACGCCACTCCAGCTGTTCTGCAGTCTCAAAAGCCAAAGTTTTTGACCCCTCTGCATAATATGGCCTGACATTAATATTTACAAAAGCCCATGGTCGTTGATAAGAAAGTTCTGTACAAACTCTATTCACATCGTCATACGAACCGTCAATAGTTACAAGAGTAGGATGATAGACTCCACTTCCAACTACTTTTCCTGTTTCTAGATCATCAGGAATAAAAACAAAACAATCCATTCCTGCAGCTGCGGAATGTGCAGCTATAGAATTCGCGAGGTTGCCTGTACTAGCACACGCCATCGCTTCAAACCCAAATTCTCGAGCTTTACCAATGGCCATACTGACAACCCGGTCCTTAAATGACCAGGTGGGGTTTACCGTGTCATTCTTAATCCATAATGTATCTATTCCTATTGCTCTAGCTAATCGATCTGCACGAATTAATGGAGTATAACCTGTACCGATATCAACTTTATATTGAGGATCTACAGGAAGAAGTGGTGAATATCTCCATATAGTAGGTGGACCTGCTTCAATAGAAGCTACGTTCATAGTGTCTTTTATAAGGTCATAATCATACGAAACTTCCAGTGGGCCAAAACAAAAATCACATGAAAAAATAGGTTCTAAACCATACTCACGACCACATTCACGGCACGCCAAAGCATATGCAAATGACATTTATGACTCCTCTGTCTTAAAAATACTTACAAATGCGCCATGCACAACAATAGCAAAAGAGTAAAAACAATAATCCATGAAATCGCCTCCTGTTCATCTTCCCCGTATGAAATCACGGGTCGGACTTGGCACCGTATAGACTTGGGCGATAGCCACCGGTTGCCGCGACATCAAAGGGCCGAGCCCTTAATCGCTCTTGATGAACCAGATCTGTTTATATCTATTTTATACAAATCTACGTACAAAGAGGCTAAATAAATACCTCAATGTAGTCAATTAAAAATTCTCAGTATTAACTAAAACTTAGAGTGTCTAGCTATGGAATCAAAAGTTTTTTGCAAATCAACTAAATTAACGGGGGCTTTGGCTACAATTTTTTCATCAATACATACCACCGGAATAGTCTCATTATACAATTCATAAAGTTCACTAAATTGGTCAATGTCTATAATTTTTATGGTAAAACAATATTGCTTTTTTAAATCTAGTAGTACAGACTCCACTTGATCACAAAGATGGCATCCCGAACGGGAGTAAAGTAGTACTTGCATCAGCTTTGCGTAATCCCACGACTACTATCTGTATCCTTCACCCACAAAAGCATCAGCGGAACAACTATGATAATTATGACTCCCGATATAATCTGAGGTGCAACAAAACCGTTAAAAACTTCTGGTGAATCTAATCTAATTTCTGTAAGGAAAAATCTGGTTACCGCATAGCCTATAGCTACAAAAGAAAAGGTTACCCCTGGCCAACGATTTAAAAATCGCAGAAATAAGGGTAACAACACGAAAAACATCGATAATAAAGATAACATCTCATACGTAGTTGCCGGGTGATGAGATCCAAAAGCCAGCGAATGAGCAAAAGCAGGAGAGTCTGGGTCGGTATATACAACACCCCACGGTAGATCAGTTGCCTTTGCAAGATGTTCTCCGTTGATTAAGTCACCTACTCTTCCAATTGCAAGGCCGAGAATCATCCCTAGCCCACAAATATCCAAAAGAACTCTAAGTGGATAATTCCGCCATTTTGCAAAACATACTGTCACTATCACACCAGTCAGAAGAGCGCCCCATACTGAAATACCTCCTTCATTGACACGGATGATATCCAGAGGTGATCCTGAAAAATAAGACCAATGTTCAATAACAAATAATCCACGTGCACCAACAATACCTGAGGGAATCGCTACAAGTGCTAAAGTGTAAATATTATCTTCATCTAGGCTTCTTAATCGAGCAAGACGTAAAATAACATTGAGTCCCACAAATATACCCATAGCTGTAAAAAGACCGTGCCATGTAATAAGTACATCGCCAATCTTTACAATATTTGGATCTAGAGCAATTTCAATGCCCAAAACTGTATTAAACATCATTTTTTTCTGACTTCTTTCGAGTTACATCCATTGCAGCGTTTTGTGCTTGCAAAACAAAGGGAGAATGCGAAGAAAAGTAAGGCTTCAGATCTTCATTGTATCGATGACTCAAAGCGTTAGCCAACAAGTAATCCAATAGCCTAGGATTTTTTGGAAGCACAGAACCATGTAAATAAGTTCCAATTGCATTACGATAAATAGCACCTTCTGTTTTATCTATCCCGTTATTACCCTTGCCATAACGAACACTAGCAAATGAACTTGCTTTCGCTCCTAAATATGATTGCCCTGCATGATTTTCAAAACCAACGACTTCGCCCACATCTTCAATCCTCGACGTCACCCATATATCACCCACTGCACGAAAATTTTTTATTCGAGGGGCAATGGTAGTCATGTCAAAAATCTTAACACCTTCTAGATAGTTTCCTTGAATATCCCGGTACCAGTTTCCAAAAAGCTGAAACCCCCCACATACTGCGAGAATACTCACGTCATCTTCTGCCCAAGCTTGTAATTGACTAGTTTTAATTTTTAAATCAGTAGCGATACGTTTTTGCTCTTGGTCTTGACCTCCACCAATCAGAACAAGATCACATTGTGCTGGAAAAGGATCCCCCAAACTCACCTCTTCCAGCACAATTTTAATACCCAGTTGCAATGCACGATATTGTATTGCTAACAAATTTCCCCTGTCTGAGTAAGTATTCATGATATCTGGATACATTGATACCACTCTAATCGGCGAATCATAAGATCTCATTCTCAACCTCACCTGAACTGCTAGTCAAAATTGAACGTACTTGTAACATCGCCGTGTAAGTAGCAATAACTTCTAAGCGCCCCCCTGGCGAAATATTATCCAAAGCCTTATATAGGGATACCTCGATGTCCGAACACACTAAACGTGGATCTAATCCAGCTAAATGCCATCTCAGAGCGAAGTCACTTGCTCTAGTTCCAGAACATACCAAATCAACATTATATTTTTTTAACATCTCAAGATCGGCATCATAAATCCAGGAAACATCTTCACCATCTTGGATTCCATCATTCAAGATTGCCAGTAAATTAATTCCTACCGATTTAGAATCTGGAATAATTATCTTTATCGTTTCATTGAAGCCTGTAGGGTTCTTAGTTAATAAAATCCTAATTTCTTTTTGGTCAGCTACAAATATTTCCTGCCTTCCATGAGGCGCTTTAACTTGGTTTAGCGATTCAGCAATTAAGTCAGTTTTCACTCCTAAAGCATAAGCAGTCGCTGCAGCAGCAATGGCATCATATATTACATACAAACCAGGCATATCAATTGATATCTTGTAGCGAAACTCTTTAACTACCAAATCAAAAATACAACTATCATTTTTCAAAATGATATTTTGCGCACTTACCATGGGATCAGGACGAGCTGTAGTACAGCAATTACATCGCCACTTGCCTAAGTGGCTCATATACAACACATCATATTGTAATTGATTTCCCATTTCGCAAAATCGTGCATCTTTTACATTGTAAAGTTCTGTAATTTTTAGATTTTCGTCTTCAATACCAAAGGTGATAACATCGCCCGACATATATTTTTGAAGTTTGCAGACATTAGGGTCGTCTACATTGATGACAATACAGCCCGGTTCACTTCGACCTTTTACCATTTCTTGCCATCGTGAAACCAAACTGTCAACTTCACCATAGCGATCTAACTGATCACGAAATAAATTTAAAAAGGTTGCTACACGTGGTCTAAGTTGATCAAAGGTACGAGCTAATTCAGCTTCATCAACTTCAAATAAACCTAAACGCTGTTTGTTTTTTGGATAGCCTCCCAAAAAATTTACTGAATTAGCGTAAGCAGAAATGAGACCTCTTTCTAAATTAGAACCTGCAGTATTTGTGACAAACATGAACCCTGCATTGTTTAAAATAAAATTGAGAAAATTGGTAGTTGTCGTTTTGCCGTTTGTTCCTGAAATGGTCACAACACCGTCAGTCATATTTTTAGAAAGAGAGGATAATAAATTTTTTGAAATTAACCCGCTCACCAAACCTGGCAAGGCCGTTGCGCCATCTTTTCGACGCAAATGTAATATCTGACCTGTAAGTCTTCCCAAAACTAGCGCAATTCGATCTTTAAGCGCGTTCATAGACCACCCGCTCATCCAATCAGGTCAAGATACTCTGTCTTCAGTTTTTTTCCCAGCGAATAAACTCATCCTCAAATTTACTAACACGCTCTTCATGCTCCAAAACTGTAAGGTGCGCTAAAGTTTCTCCAAGCGCGCTTCTTTTTTGCCAAATTGAAAATTCTTTGAACGACCGTGTATTCCATTTTACTCTAGCTGAAATTTCAGCAGCAGTAACAGCACCTTCCCCGATACTTACTAAAATTTCCTCTAGTCTTTCTTGATGGTGATGGATTAGGAAATCACATCTATTAGCCAAATTTTCTATGTTATATTCATGGGCAGGCAAACCTAAGATACCCCCAAATGCAGAAACTTTTTTTAGCGAAGATGTATATTCAGCTAAAGGCGATCTTTGTGTAGATTCATCCTCAACATGCAACGAAACATTTGGGGTAATCCTTGGAAGAACATGATCTCCCGTCAGCATTACATTATTTTTGGCATCGTATATACATAAATGTCCGGGTGTATGCCCTGGGGTCCATACAGCTTTTAGTCGCCACTCCCCAAATTCAATTACTTCTCCATCTTCCAAGGTACGATCAGGCAGTATGTCCATCTCAAAACTTCGCCGCCAATTGCCATCAGAATTTTCACGAGTAAAAAAGTTCTTAACCTTATTGTAAGTTAGCTTAAAATCTAACCCCAATCCTCCATTTTTTCCGTTGCCACTAACAGGATAATCAACATGGATTTCTTCTTGTGTGATTCCATGTTTCAAAAGCCACTCGTTAGATCTTTCTTCCCAATGATTATCCTTAAACCATCTATCTTTTAACCATTCTTCTTCTCGTTTATGCATAACCAAATTTACTTGAGGAACCTTTTTTTTAAGCCAGCCCACCATTCCTAAGTGATCTGGATGAGCATGTGATACTAAAAAAGTATTGATGTCTGAAATTCGGTAGCCTAATGTTTTCAATTCATTCTCAAGTGCTGATGTAGCATTTTTCGTACCATAGCCAGCATCGAACAAAACTAGCCCTTCCGAATACTCAAACAAATATGGCATCACAAAAGAAAGCCCTGGCGTATTCATAGGCGTTTGCAATTGATGTAATCCAGGTGCAATTTCAACTGAAATTTTTGTACTCCTAATTACTATTTAATGATTAATGACACACAAAAAAGATAACGACCTTACGATCGTTATCTTTTCTATAAAATATTCAGAATTTTTATGTTTTCTTTGATTCATCTTCTGAATCAGATTGGCTTTCACTATCCGAACTTTCATCATCCTCAGATTCATCTTCACCACGAGCCTCAGATCGAAATTCTCTAATTCCTTTACCCAGCGCACCTCCCAATGAAGCAACACGAGATGCTCCAAAAAGCAAAGCCAATATCACAAGGATAATCAGTAATTCTTGCCAACCTAGACTTCCGATCATCATCTACCTCCAGTGCTGTTACTCTTACGCCAAAACGCGAGTTAGTGCTTTTAAAATTCTTATACCTTAAGAAACATCTAACTCCCAAATCGTAGTTCAGTCTACAACTCGTTCAACAAATATTTCCATTACTCCACCGCAAATTTTGTCATCTCCATCAATTGGTTCAGTTAGATCAACAACTGTCAGCCTAGGGATACCATCTGCCATAGTATCCATGGCGTCTTGCCAAACCTCTGATTCGCCACATCCGCCACCAATAGTCCCCATAAATGTACCATCCGGACGTAGCAACATCACTGCTCCCGATTTACGTGGAGTGGAACCACGAGTATTAGCTACGGTTGCCAGCACTCTTGGTTCGCCTTGAGAAATAGCTTCTCTTATCTCAGCAAATATTTCAGCGGTCACAATAACCTCTTTTCAAAACGATAGTGTATCAGGATACACCAAAGCTATCTTTAGATCTTAAATTATGAGCTAAGTCTTTCCCCAAAAGCACCTCGGCGTAGCATTATAATCTCAGCCATCACTGACAAAGCAATTTCTTCAGGAGTTTCAGCTCCAATACTTAACCCAATAGGCGTACTTACACCCGCTAGCTCATCGCTACTATATCCTTCTTCTGATAGGTGGTCGATTACAGTTTTAGTTCTTCTCTTGCTTCCAATCATACCTATATAACCTGCACCTTTACCTAAAGCAGTTCTTAAGGCAAGTTCATCTTGTAAATGCCCACGTGAAACTAATACAAAATGCGACGTATTATCTATTTGTAGCGCATCAATTTCAACACCAACATTCCCACAACGCACTTCATCAGCCATAGGGAAACGGTCACGATTAGCAAAATCATCTCGATCGTCAATTACTGTAACAGAAAAACCTAAAAAATCTCCTAGAGTTGCTACAGCTAAGCCTACATGTCCTCCGCCAACAACTATCAATCTTAAAGGTTGCTCCCACAATTGAAACATAATTTCAGCATCACTATTTGTACTCTTACCAATACGAAAATGTAACTGTTTCTCAGCATTCAAGTATGCAGTTCCCACATTTATACGAGGTTGGGAATCATGTAACTCACGTGCAGCACTAATTACCAATTCATCAACCTTTTGATCTCCAAAAGAACCATTAACTTCAGAAGACTTTGGAACGAGTATCTTTGCACCTAGCGTCAAGTGATTCAATTGACCTGAGCTAATAAGAGTTGCAATCACAATAGATTCACCACCAGCAATGGCATTTTCAATAGCATCTAAAACAATTGTCTTTTTTGAAAAATTCATTTTATATCCACTACACGTTAAACAGTACGTTCATGACATCTCCATCTTTAACAATGTACTGTTTACCTTCAGTACGTAGTTGCCCACGTTTCTTGAGCTCAGCCATCGAACCAGCGAGAAGCAATTCTTCATAGCTTGCAACCTCAACACGTATAAACCCTCGCTCTAAATCACTATGTATCTTACCAGCTGCTTGAGGGGCAGTAAGACCTTTTTGAATAGGCCACGCACGACATTCATCTTCACCAGCTGTAAGAAAAGAATGTAATCCTAACATGTCATAGGTAATCGCAATTGCATTATTTAAGGGGGGATCTCCAATTAAACCCAGCTCTGATCTGAACTCGAGCGCCTCACCCAAACTCATTGTTGAAAGTTCAGCTTCCACTTTAGCGCAAATCAAAACAATTGCCCTATCCTGAGATGCATGTTTAGTCTCAATGTTATTAATTATTTCTTCAATGTCACCTAATTGCCCTTCACCAATGTTAATAACCAAGAGCTCTGGAATAAGTGTTACGAAGTTATAATGTTTTATCTCTTGTGATTCTATTTCTGACAATTCGAAAGTACGTAAATTAAAGCCTTTCTCTAAATGCAATTTCATCTTCTCTAGCAAATTTTGATGACGCTCTAATTCAGATCTCTCAACAGACTTGACAGATCTCATCTCACTTTCTATTCGCCCGATCCTCTTCTCAATAAGCTCTAAATCAGAAAATTGTAATTCTAATTCTAAAATTCCAATATCTCTATCCACATCAATACTTCCATACTCATGTGGAACTGACTCTTCTGTAAAAGATCTAACAACATGCACTAAGACGTCCAGCTCTCCCAAGGATTGCATTAATTGTTGATCAATCCCGCTCGAGCTAATCCCTGCATATGGATAATCAACCCATTGAATCTCAGCATAAGTAGTCTTTTTTGGACTATATATTTCTGCTAAAGCGTCTAAGCGTGCATCTGGAACTTGTACTGTCCCAATGTTTGGTTCATTAGCCGTAGAATAAGAACCTATAACGGCAGAACCTCTTGTGACAGCGTTAAAAAGCGATGTTTTACCGCATCTAGGAATCCCAATAATACCAATCTTCATCCTACCCTCCGGTCCATGAAGGCAAATATGCATTTAGTTCTGAATCATAAAATGGTATATACGGTTTTATATCTAATACCGGTGTCCCATCAACTAAATCCAACCCTTTCAAAATCAAAATATTTTCTTGCAAATCGATTAATTGACAAACAGTCATTGAAATTGGATTGGGGCGAGCACCTCCTCTTAAGGCAAGTGATCCTTGTAGAGGTAATTCATCATCTCCATTAGGATAAGCCTGAGATCTGCTTCTTAATTCAGAAGGAATTAAGTGAAGCCACCCTATGACAATTACATGAGAGTACTCATCCAAATGTAATAAAAAATCTTTGAACTTAATTTCAAATTCTATAGTGCTAATTACATCACTCCAGTCAACTAAATTAATTTCACATATCTCATTGTGAACCAGACCAATTGCCTCTACACGAATGTCATCCATGGCAAATCCTAACCAAACTTTATCCATTTTAAAACTATCAATACCCTGTGAATTCTATGTTAGAATCGACATTATCAATTGATAGAGGTATCCTCTAATAGTTGCCTTCACTCTCGAAATGTAGCACTCCCCCACCTAAAGTGAGAATATATGACTACAGCGAGCACTCGCAAAACAAAAGCCACCAAAACCTCCAAAAAAAACACTGTGACTGTTAATGAGTCCTCTTCCTATACTGCAGCAGATATTCAAGTATTAGAAGGTTTAGAAGCTGTTCGCAGAAGACCTGGTATGTATATAGGATCTACAGACTCAAGAGGCCTACATCACCTCATATATGAGATTGTTGATAATGCAATAGATGAAGCGATGGCAGGGTACTGTGATTCTATAATCGTAACTATCGAATCGAGCGGTTACGTGTCAGTCACAGACAATGGTCGAGGAATTCCTGTAGATAAGCATAAAAAAACCGGACTCTCTGCAGTAGAAACGGTGCTAACCGTTCTTCATGCCGGAGGCAAATTTGGCGGTGGTGGGTATAAAGTTTCAGGTGGACTACATGGTGTCGGCGCGTCCGTCGTCAATGCATTATCCTCTGAACTTGAAGTGGAAGTTCGCCAAAAAGGCGCTAAGTGGAAACAATCATACTCAAATGGTGTTCCCGTCACAAAGTTGAGTCGTAAAGGGAAAATTGATCCTACAGAAACTGGCACAATTATCCGTTTCCTACCAAATTCTGAAATATTTGAAACCCTTGATTATGAATATGACACTCTGGCGAATAGATTTCGTGAAATGGCCTACCTAACTAAAGGAGTTCGAATAGTATTTGTTGACGAACGTACAACCCCTTTTCCTACAGAAATGACCTATTTTTTTGACTCTGGAGTCGAAGCATTTGTCCGTCATATAAATAGAGATAAGGGAGCTATACACCCCAATCCAATTTATGTAAATGAAGATCGTGATGGCGTAATGGTCGAAATTGCTTTGCAATATAGTTCTGCCTTCAACGAAACTGTCCACTCATTCGCTAACTGCATAAAAACAATTGATGGAGGCTCCCATTTAACAGGATTTAGAACCGCGTTGACTAGTGTATTAAATGACCATGCGCGGAAAAATAAAATCTTAAAAGATAGCGATCCAAATCTTTCTGGAGATGATGTACGTGAAGGATTGGCTGCGGTAATTAGCGTAAAAATTGGTGAGCCACAATTCGAAGGACAAACAAAAACTCGCCTAGGAAATCCTGAAGTCAAAGGTATTGTACAATCTGCTTTTAGTGGAAAACTTGGACAAGCACTAGAAGAAAACCCTCAAATCGCTCGTAAAATACTTGAAAAAGCTCTCACCGCTGCCCGCGCTCGTGAAGCTGCAAGAAAAGCACGTGACCTCGTTCAACGAAAAGGTGTTTTAGAAGGAAGTACCCTTCCTGGAAAGCTCGCAGATTGCTCAGAACAAGATCCAGAATTGTCAGAGGTATATTTAGTTGAGGGTGACTCTGCAGGGGGATCTGCAAAAAGTGCACGCGATCGTAGAACTCAAGCAATACTACCTCTTCGTGGCAAAATTATTAACGTAGAAAAAGCTCGTTTAGATAAAATGCTTGCGCACGAAGAAATTAGAACCATTATCACTGCATTAGGAACTGGTTTTGGTGAAGATTATAATGGTGCAAAGCTTAGATATCACAAAATTATCATTATGACTGATGCTGATGTCGATGGCGCACATATTCGTACGCTTTTACTAACATTTTTTTATCGTTTTATGCCCGAGTTGATCGAAAATGGCTATCTGTTTATTGCCCAGCCCCCTT
Organism: Chloroflexota bacterium; assembly: GCA_002716405.1. Classification (GTDB taxonomy): domain Bacteria; phylum Chloroflexota; class Dehalococcoidia; order UBA2979; family UBA2979; genus UBA6955. The sequence goes on from PBBA01000006.1 coordinate 397,509, forward strand.
TATATAGTGCCACTCGCAATAAAAAAGTGACTTGGCTTTTTACAGAATCAGATCGTGAACAATTCTTATCCGATAATAAAAATCCATTTAATTTACAGCGCTACAAAGGTCTAGGTGAAATGAACCCTGAACAGCTATGGGAAACAACTATGGATCCAGAAAATAGATCTTTACTTCAAGTTCAGGTTCATGATGGAGCTATAGCTGATGACCTATTCACAAAATTAATGGGGGATGAAGTAGCACCTCGTAGATCATTCATAATGTCTCACGCCCTCGAAGCAAATATTGATGCCTAAGCTATGAGCGCAATGCCAGTTTCTGCTTATCATTACTTTGTAGAGTTCGATACAGAAAAACCTTGTCCCTATGATTTTAGAGAAGATCCTTCCATCCTATTATTTTTCCAATCCTGGGCATTTAGCATGCAATTCGGAGGGCAACACGATCTAGCAAAAATTGCTTCGTATCTAAAACTATCCCTCCAAATCAACCTTTCTCCTTTATTGAAATTTGCAGATCGTAACGTTGAGAATGCATTTGATGCACGTGAACTTGAACAGTCTTGGCAACCCCCAAATGAACTAATACTCTGTCTCGACCAAATTATCAATGCCTTTCAAAATCCTGATCCCAACTTGTCTAAACTCTTAATTAAAGATTACGAATCCCTACTCCCAAGATTGCAAGATCTGAAAAAAATGTGTACCTGGGCGATTCAACAAGAGTGTTTAATTCGCATGTCCTTCGACACAGTCAATGGTTAGGATCCAAGTTCAACCTAGGGCGTGCAATCCCTTCAATCCAAACTGACCACGCCTCTTTTGGCAAGCCTTGTTCATCAAGTAACCCCATGGTTTTAATTAAATCGCTATTCGGGTAATTGTAAAGACTTCCATCTTCAACAATTGGCCAAATTATTAGTCTGGTATTTAAAATATCTGCATCAGCTAGCAATTTATTTAAATACCTCCTTTGCTCCATAGGTGTAGATATTTTAAAGCTCTCACGTGATTGTCCAGAACTATATCCAGCTGATAGAAAGGCTATCGGTAGATCTGAATATTCACGCATTTGTAAATAATAATCATTATCTAATTGCCTAACAAAATCGACAAAAAATGAAGGATATGTGGTTATCCCTAACAAATCATTACGCCCCGCAAAATCATTTAGTAATTCCCATCTAGGAATATGTCTTGTTTTCCATGAAATATTGCCCAGTAATTCTTCATACTGAAAGCTTGTTAGAACTTTTGTATACGGCGAGATCTCCTTAATGCGATCGTATATTTCTACATAAACCTCTACAAATTGAAAGTAACTATCTGCATCTTGTTCGAAGGTCATATTTATTTCATTACCAAGTACAAATATTTCAGGTTGCAAATTATGAATGATAAAAATAGCTTCTTGAGTCAAAGCATCTTTTAATTTTTTTGATTTTAAAGATTGCCCATAATGTTCAGGCGGTAAATTAAACAATACACTCCTGTCATTTGGATCAAATACATCAAGTACATAAGCTAAATTAAGATTCCGAGATTGTAGTGCATATTTCTGTGCAAGAATTTGCTGAGTATACTTTCCAGAGGGAGATTGGCCTTCTAAAAATTCGTGCCAAGAGGGAACCCCTCTAAGTAACAATGTTTCACCATAATTGGCAGCGAAATCAAAACTCCTCAAGTATGCATAATCTGAACTATTTTTAGGCACTGCAGAAAAACCCATCGAAAAATTTCTAGGCTCACCTATGGCAGGTCCTTTTTCCAAAACAGCTGAAGGCATTTCCATGGGATCTGACTTACATGCAATTACGCAAATAATTACGAATAGTAGTGCCAGTACTTTTGAGATTATTACCATGTGAATTTTTTTCATTTTACGACTCTACAATACAAAAACCCTATATACTTTTCAGCAAATCATTCTAGCAACGGAGAATATTTATGGTTGCCGAAAAATTCACTCTTGGAGTCGATGATACCGGTCATTTAGATCAATCATTAACTAGTAAGTTAATACGGAACTGGTTACTTTCCATGAAAGACGCATCCTTAATTTGCTCAGAGGGAATTACAAGACATCAACTTTTTGAAAGTGAGAAAATTTCATCATCCTATAAGAACAGAGCTCTCGCATTAACCTTTAAATCCTCGCTGTCGATTTTCGAAATAGAAGATCAGATCGTTGAATTTACTCGTATGAATTCTAGCGCCAAAGCAAATCCGGCAGTTGCAATCCTTTCTCGTCACAGCGACTCATTACATGTCTTAGCTTTCGGGAGACGCTGTAAAAATGAATTGCTAAAAATTTCTGATTCTGAACAGTATGCCAGTGAGTCAAATGTACTTCTGCGAGGAATCGGAGGAAATAGAAATGGACAGATAGGGGCCTTAGCTGCCGTAGGTTTACGTGCAGGAGGTAACGATGGAATTTTTATACATTTAGATGGTCTTGAGAGCCTCAAAGGAGATCAAACTGCAGGAGATATCCGAAATAATTCTGCTTTACAGCATATTGTGGATATTAGTTCAGGTGAAGAACTAGACCGGGATGACATGATCAAAATTGACTCCTACTTAAGACCGCAATTGGTCAACGGAGAGCCAACACAATACGTTCAGCTAATAACAAACTCTAAGGTTTGGAATCCTGTAGCTTAGTCCCTACTTCTAATATCATTGCTCCAGCGTAAAAATGCTCGCTTTGCTGCTATTTGAACCAAATCCTTGCCTCGTGCCATTGACTCTTCGAGAGACATATTTTTATTTCGAATAACCTCAACATTAAAAAAATCTAATCCATGCTCTTCTTCTTTACCTACTATTGCAATACACGGTTTCTTCATTTCTTTAGCCAGTCGAGAAACATAACCAACACACTTCCCATATTGAGTCTGGTTATCTAGTGTTCCTTCTCCAGTAATGATCAAATCAGCTCGTGATATGGCGTCATGGAGACCTACTAAGTCGGCAACTAGCTTTGACCCAGAATCAATTTTTATGTCAATATGATTGGCGTAAGCATACGCTAGTAAGCCAGAAACTAGCCCACCTCCTGCACCCGATCCCTCTATCGATTGCACATCTACTCCAAAATCTTGCTTTACTACTTTTGCCCATTCAGCTAACGCAGCATCAATTGCAGGAATCTGCCAATCTTGTACTCCCTTTTGTGGACCGAAAATTTTCGTTGCACCTTCGACACCCAACAATTTGTTTCTCACATCAACCGCCACAAATATATTCAAGTCTTCTGGAACAAAACCCTCGTCATCTTTTGTTACCGTTTTCAATCTAGTGAGTTCAAGTATGCTCGAATTTAGCTCATCTTCGTTCTCATCTAATAACTTCATCCCCAAGGCTTTTACAAGTCCTGTACCACCGTCATTAGTACCTGTCCCACCAACGCCAATCAATACTTCACTAACACCAATATCGATCGCATGAGCTATCAGCTCACCTACTCCATAACTGGATGCTTCTAGAGGATTACGTTTGTCATGATGAGTTAAAACCAATCCACAGGCCGCCGCTGCTTCTATTACAGCCACTTTCTTACCCTCTGCTTCAAACAATGCGTACGTCGCAGTAACATCTTCACCTTGTGGACCGCAAACATTCACCGTTATTGACTTGCCATTTTTCACGGCCAAGAATGAATCCACAGTTCCTGGACCACCGTCACTAAACGGCATGACCATTTCTTCGAAGGGGATTTGTGTTTTGTCAAGCCCAGCGACAATTTCTTTTGCTACATCTGCTGCAGAAAGAGATCCCTTAAATTCCTGTGGACAAATTAGAACACGCGTAACATTCCCCAATTAAATACCCCACCCAAAGTATCGCAACACCGCACTAATTAAAATTGCTGCAACATAAGCATACGCAACTCTTTTTGCATGCTTTCCTATCAATTTATATTTAGATGGAGCAAACAATACAAAGTATGCAACAAGTACTAGCGAGGCTAACAAAATTATTCGTGCAATTGACATATTTATATCTTTCAAAAATGCTTGCCAATTAAGTTTGCATCCTCATAATAATCGGCACTAGTGTTTAATCAATTTGAAATATCATAGACCAGTATAGCGATGCTACGTATACTCGCCATGAGAAATGAATAGAGGCAAACATGAGTGCCGATTTAGATTTTGAGCAATCTGCAACAATTTTGGCTGCGAATGTTCGACGACACATAGTAAAAATGGTTTATTCTGCCAAGTCAGGACATATCGGAGGCTCTCTCTCTTCTACAGATTTAATGGCAGTACTTTATTCAAAATACCTGAAACATGATCCTGAAAATCCCAACTGGAACGATCGTGATCGTTTTATTATGTCTAAGGGCCATTGCACACCCGTCCAATATGCCATTTTAGCGGAATGTGGCTACTTTCCTATCGATGAGCTAAATACATTTCGTCAAAAAGGAACTCGACTTCAAGGACACTCTGTTCTTGGGAAACCTCCAGGAGTTGACAACAGCGCAGGCGCGCTCGGTATGGGTTTATCGTTTGGTTTAGGCATCAGGCTCTCTCAAAAACTCAAAGGCATGCAAAATTCTAAAGTATGGGTTCTTATGGGTGACGGAGAGCAAAATGAGGGTCAGGTTTGGGAGGCTGCNATGTCCGCTGCACACCATCAAGCAGCGGGTCTTATTGCTCTCATCGATCGCAATGGAATCCAAAACGATGATTTCACTCAGAAAACCATGCGTTCTGAACCTTTAGACAAGAAATATGAAGCTTTTGGATGGAACGTCTTAAGCAATATTGACGGTCATTCAATTCCTGAAATAGCTCATGCTTTTGAATGGGCAATCACACAAGATGATGCTCCAACATGCCTAATATTTGACACCGTCAAAGGAAAAGGTGTGTCCTTTATGGAAAATAATCCAGGATTTCATGGAGCACCGCCTGATGATGAACAATTTAAAATTGCGATGCAGGAGCTCCAGTAATGACCACAGTAAAATCTGCCGCAACCCGAGAGGCCCTTGGCCCAACATTGATTGAATTGCAAAATTCTGGTGAGTTTGACCTTATTGTAGTTGATGCCGATTTAGGAAAATCAACTTCTGCAAGAACCTTCCAGGATACATACCCTGGAAGGTTCTTTACATTTGGAATAGCCGAACAAAATATGATCTCGGCTGCCGCAGGATTTTCTGTAATGGGACATACTGTTTTCGCTACTACTTTTGCAGTCTTTGCAGAACATGCTTTTGATCAATTGCGTATGATGGTCGCACAACCGAACTTAAACGTTAAGATTGTTGCAAGTCATGGTGGAGTTTCTCCCGGAGAAGATGGTGCTTCTGCACAATCTATAGAGGATTTTGCACTTTTTTCATCATTACTAAATTTTAACGTTTGTGTCCCTGCAGATGTAATCGAAGCTGCAGCTATAACAAAAGCTGCGGCATTAACGCCGGGGCCCTTTTATATTCGTACCGCCAGGCCAAAAACTTCCATAATTTATACAAATGGACCACAATTTGAACTAGGTAAAGCCAATCAGCTTAGAGAAGGGAATGATCTTACCATTATTGCTTGTGGGTTAATGGTAGAAAGGGCACTTACTGCCGCAGATGAACTAAAAAATAATAATATCAATGCTCGAGTACTGAATATGTCTACTTTGAGGCCTTTAGATACGAACTCTTTATTCGCAGCAGCTACTGACACCGGTGCTCTTGTTATCGCAGAGGAACACCTGAGTCATACTGGCTTAGGTGCAATGTGTGCACATGCATTAGCCAGTAATGTTCCTGTTCCAATCGAATTTGTTGGCTTAGATCGTTATGGAGAATCTGCAACTTGGGAAGAAGCGCTTGAGCTAACTGGACTGACTTCTGAGAAAATCATTTCTGCAAGTCATCAAGTTTTGTCCCGTAAAATAACCTAGTTGACACTCAATAATTCTTCCAAAGATTGAATTTCATACTTTGCCTCAGCTGGCCCAGAAAATCGATTGGCTGGGCGATTTAGCCATACAGAAATCATCCCGGCGTTATTCGCACCTTCCACATCGTCATACGGATTATCACCAACAAACATTATCTTATTAGGCTCTATTTTTAAAGCTGAACAAGCAATTTTAAAAATTTCTTCATTAGGCTTAGTAATACCCACTTCTTCTGAAATCAAACAAACGTCAAAATAATCACGTAATTTTTTTCCACCGACTTCAATATTAAGTTTCAAGTTTTGATCTTGCGTTAATCCATTTGTAATTAACCCTAAAGGAATCTTGTCCGAACAGTATTCAATCACACTTCGGACATCTGCAAAAAGTGCTAAATGTTTTGGCCATGCCTTTTTATATCGAGTTACTAAATTTATACATGATGTTTCAGTCAACCCAAGATAGTTCCCAAAAAAATCTTTAAAAGCGCTATCTATATACTCGTCATTCCATTCACTATTTGAGCTAAGCTTTTGTGCGTTTTCAATGCCTTTTCTAATAGGTCCTTCATAGATAGCTTCAGCAGATTTAAAATCACTAATCTTTGCATTTTGCTCCCAAAGATCAACAATCACCTCATCAAACCCTTTATGCCAAGCAGTTTGAGAATTGACTAATGTATCATCCAGATCAAAAATAATTGCATGTACTTTTTCAAAAAGCAATGAACTACCCAAACTTACCAGCTTCTACTATTTCCTTTTCGATTGGTCCTTGGTGCACCACCNCGCCTATCATTATTACGATCTCCGCCTCTAGATTTTCTTGGCTTTTGATTAGAATTTTTTTGAGATTGACCAGAGCTTCCTTGACCGTTTTCATCTGAGATGCCCACTGACCCTGATACAGCTTCAGGATCACGCATTGTCAGGTTGATTCTACCTAGATTGTCTATGTCGATAACTCTAACTGTCACTTCGTCATCAACCTTAACCACATCTTCTACCTTATCTACACGCCCTTCAGCTAACTCTGAAATATGAACAAGTCCGTCTTTTCCTGGCAATAATTCGACAAAAGCCCCAAAGGCCATTAGGCGAACTACCTTGCCAGTATAAATTTCCCCTACTTCAACTTCTTTAGTTAATCCTTCAATCTCTGCAATTGCCTGTCTTACACCTTCAGATTCTGCTGAACCTACAAAAACAGAACCGTCCTCCTCAATATCAATAGCGGCTCCAGTGCGTTCAATAATTGCATTGATCACTTTTCCACCCGGACCAATAACAGCACCTATCTTTGAAGGGTCTATTTTTAATGTATGTATCTTTGGAGCAAATGTATTGACGTCCTCTCGTGGGCTTGGAATTGCATCTTCCATAACTTGCAAAATTTTTAATCGAGCATCTTTGGCTTGATCAAATACAGTACGCATAAAATCTTCAGGCAAAGCGCTCAGCTTGATATCAAGTTGAACAGCAGTCACACCCTCTGCCGTTCCAGCAACTTTGAAGTCCATATCACCAAAGGCATCTTCAATACNTGCGATATCTGTAAGAATTCGGTAGTCTGTAACGTCAGCGTTAGACATTAAACCCATGGCAATACCTGCTACTGGAGCTTTGATTGGTACACCTGCATCCATTAAAGCCAAAGTTGAACCACATACTGAAGCCTGAGAAGTTGATCCATTCGATGCCATCACATCTGAAACAACTCTAATCGTATATGGAAATTCCTCTACCGAAGGCAAGACAGGTTCAATTGCACGTTCTGCTAATGTTCCATGACCAATTTCTCGTCTGCTGGTGCTACGTGCTGATCTTGCCTCACCTACCGAAAAGGGAGGGAAGTTATAATGATGCATGTAATACTTCCACTCGCCCGGGGCAATGCGATCAAGTTTCGCTCTATCTCGACGTGCACCAAGCGTTGCCACACTTAGTACCTGTGTCTCTCCTCTCTGAAAGAGGCCTGTTCCATGAACGCGTGGCAGAACACCTACCTCTGAAGAAATCTCACGCAATTGACCAGATGATCTTCCATCAGCGCGTAGGTCATGCTCTAGCACTCTAGAACGAACAAATTTTTTCAATTGCGCTTCTACTTCATTTCGAACTATTCTCTCCTCAAATTCAAATTCTTCGCCTTCTGGTACTTGCTCAGTTAACTCTCCAAAAACTTTTGCCCCTAACTCATCAACCCCTCGAAAACCTTCACCACTAATTGAATCTAACATTTCTTGATCTCGTCCATGCAACTGAGTAGTAATCCTATCTATTAATGCGGAATCGACAGGTTCGGGAGGAATGAATTCGCTTTTTTGCTGACCAAGTGCCTNGATAACTTCTAACTGTAATTTATTTATTTTTGCAATTATTTCTTCTGCATATCCGATTGCTTGAACAATTTCTTCTTCAGGTATTTGGTTAGCTCCTGCCTCTAGCATTACTACAGATTCTTCTGTCCCAGCTACAACTAGATCAAGATCTGACTCTTCAATCTCGGCATATGTCGGCAATGCCTTAAGTTGCCCGTCAACTTTCGCTATTCTGACTGAAGAGACCGGACCTTCAAACGGCATAGAGGTTAGGTTAACTGCAACCGAGGCCCCAATAGTTCCTAATACATCTGCAGGTTGCTCTCTGTCCGAAGAGAGTAATGTACATACAATTTGCACTTCTTCTTTAAAGCCTTTTGGGAAAAGGGGGCGTATTGGCCTGTCCGTCATTCGTGATGCTAACGTCGCATCCGTTCCAGGTCGTCCTTCGCGCCGGAAAAAAGAACCTGGAATCCGTCCTATCGCATACATTCGCTCTTCAAAATCGACTGTTAAAGGGAAAAAATCTACACCTTCACGAGCAGGCCCATGACATACCGTAATTAACATCATCGTATCGCCATAACGAACCGTACATGCTGCAGCTGCATTTGGAGCTAAACGGCCGCTCGCTATTTCAAAGATTTCACCCTCAATTTCAGTTGTAAACACTTTTGTGCCTTTTGGGTGAGTAAAATTCATTTCTGTCTCTATCATTTACCTAACTTCCTATATTCAATGAAATACAAACACCGTTGGTTCATTTCCATTATTAACTATTGATTCTGAAAATGTTGACGAGAGTATTATTGATTGATCCGCATAATCACGATGCAAGGGATTAACGACGCAAACCCAAAGCTTCAATTAAATTATGATACCTATCCACACTTTTATTACTCAGGTATCGAAGTTGCCGACGACGCTGTCCAACTAACTTCAACAAACCTCTTCTTGTAGAATAATCATGCTTATGTTCTCGTAAATGATCAGTTAACCGATTTATTCGCTTGGTTAAAATTGCAACCTGAACTTCTGGCGACCCTGTATCACCTTCATGTTGTTTAAACTGGTCAATATCTTCATTGTTTTTTTCAGTATTTTGCATCGAACTTTAAATTTCCTACCTCTGCCTCATCTCAACATCTTATTAGTAACCATATTTTGTAATATATTGACCCTATCACGCTAGCATAGCACTTATGCCCGAGCAATCAGTAATGATAGAGTTTTAAGAATTATGAATCATACTTTAGTCGTTGATGCAGCAGCTTGTATACCTGAAACTTTTCTTTCACTAGTCAACTTAGTCCAAATTCCACAAAAACCAGCATTGTACAGTGCCCATGAATCAATACCATCATTGCTAACTAATACCAATTCTGAGACAGTAAAAACAATTGAAAAAACGTTAGAGGAACAGATCAAACAGCAGAAAAACAAAATTATTTATTTCCGCATAGATGACGGTTTTACACATAATAACTCCAGTAATAATACAGAATTAAAGAGACTTTCCTCAAAGTACGATCTACAAATAGTTCCAACAAACCATGCACTTATGGGGTGCGGGTGGCAAGCCATCCATGCCTCGGAAGTACTCCAAAAATCTGGCACAATTATAGAAGCACTGGATCAAATAGCATTATTACAACAACTTGTACAAGTAGTTGCTTTCGTAGAACATCCGGAATTACTTAGCGCTTCAGGAAACGCAGAACTAGGTTTGGAAAAAAATCGTATTATTACGAAAATTCTTGGACCTGAAAACGAACTTTTACGTCGAATACCTGCACGAAATGAAGCCTTAGCTTATTTTCGTGACTATTGCACCGATCAACTATCTTCATTAGAGGCACCTCGAATAGTTATTCATCATGCAGCGGCCTACCCTGCAGCAAGGGCATTAGAGAAATGGCTAAAACAAAAACTACCGCATGCGGAAACCTACATTTCATCACTGACTCGACAAGCAACTGCAAAATTTGGACCTCGAATGTTAGGTATGGTCTGGTACGACGCTGCCGAAATTTAACTTCTTAACTTTTCCTATTGCTTCATTGCGCGCTTCCCAATTATTCTCTGGATAAGCTTTTTACACATAGAGGATTTAGGAAAATTATGGATATTCAAACTTCAACAGAAAATTTATTTGATCACAAAGCTGATACCTACATTGTTTATCTACCAACCAACAATCGGCCACTCTCTGGAGAAACTGCCATCGCCGATCAACAATTGCGAGGGGCTATCTCTCAAGCTCGTGTTAACAAACTGTTCCATGGCAAATCTGGGCATTTTTTAGAATTCCCCACGCCAACAAGATCGAAGGCTAAGCGAATAATCGTTTTAGAAATTGAAGATAAACCTGATGAAATCAACATAAACCTTCTTCGAACATTTATGGGTACCTTCTCCCGACAAGTTCGCGCAACAAAAACAGATCATGTTGTAATGGCACCTCCTGCAGGTGCATGGAAAAGTTTGTCCGATTCAGATTACGGTTTGGCTGTAGCTGAAGGCCTAATACTGGGTCTTTATAAATTTAATGAGCATCATACTAAAAAGGATACCGCCTCAAAATTTGATGTAACCCTCTTGGCAAAATCCCGATCACAGCTAGCAGCAATCTCAGATGGCGTTACTAAGGGAAAAATTCTTGCAGAGTCCACTAATAGTGCACGTACATTGGGCAATCAACCCGCAAATTTTATGACCCCCACCCTTATGGCACAAAATGCTGAATCCTTGGCCAATAAATATAATTTAGAATGTCAAGTAATCGAACAGGATGAAGCTGAGCAACTTGGAATGGGATCATACCTCTCTGTTGCACACGGATCGGTCGAGCCACCAAAATTTATCATATTGAAATATCACGGATTGCCAAGACATGGTAATTATCTAACACTCATCGGCAAAGGAATCACATTTGATACCGGTGGAATTTCGTTAAAGCCTGCGGCAGGTATGGAAGCAATGAAATGGGATATGAGCGGTGCTGCAGTAGTGATCAATGCAATAGCGGCAATCGCACAGCTAAAGCCCAAGATTAATGTAATGGCTATCGCACCCTGCACCGAGAATATGCCCAGCGGCTCTGCTACCAAGCCAGGAGATGTGTTTTATGCAATGGACGGTCAATCTATTNAAGTGGCAAATACAGATGCAGAAGGGCGCCTCGTCTTAGCTGATGGAATTGCCTATGCACGAAAAAATGGTGCAACTCGTATTATTGACGTCGCCACACTTACCGGTGCTATGGGGATTGCTTTAGGCAATGTACGAGTCGGAGGGTTTTCAAACAACACGCGCCTTTGGAATGAATTCGAAAATGCTTCAAGCGCAACTGGCGAAAAATATTGGAGACTTCCTTTAGACAAGGAATATCATGACCAAATCAAATCTGATGTGGCAGATATAAAAAACACTGGAGGCAGAGGAGCCGGTTCCATTACGGCTGCGAAGTTTTTGGAGGCTTTTGCAGGAGATACGCCCTGGATCCATTTAGATATTGCTGGCGTTATGAATGTCAACTCAACAAATGGTGAATGGGTCAAGGGAATGGCAGGAATTCCATTGCGAACACTAGTTCAATTGGCTCTCAATCGTGCCCGATCTTAATATCTCAGGCTTAATCCTCTGGACTGAGGCATCTCACTTTGAATCGATGCGCTCTTTTTATTCTGACATATTAAANTTACCTGTCCGATCAGATCGAAAGGAATTTATTAACTTTGAAATTAATTCTTTTCGGTTAACTATTACAGTCCATTCTGACGTCAAAAATTCTGCAAGAGACCCTCTACGCATAATGATCAACTTAGGAACTAGTCGAATTCAGGAAACCTACAAAAACCTTTCTGACAAAGGAGTAAGCTTTCTAAGAGAACCTGAAATTGAAAGTTGGGGTGGATGGGTCGCAACATTCACTGATCCCGACGGGAATATCCTTCAATTACTCGAGGAGCCTTCCTCCTTATAAGAATCCGCCCCTACGAGATTAGAAATTCTATCTAAAATTTCCATTGCACAAATATACTTCGACAAAACAGGCAGTTCCTCAGCGTTCCCTTGATTATCTACTATCGTAATTTTGTTTGTATCAGATCCGAAAGCTGACGCTTCACCAGTCACACTATTAGCAATGACCAAATCGACGTTTTTATCTCTTAGTTTTTTCTTAGCATTTGTTATTAAATCCTCTGTTTCGGCAGCAAATGCTACCTTAATAAGATTAGCATCGATACTTGCAATAATATCTTTATTAGCAATCAAATCCAGGCTAAAACTTTTCATATGTTCCCGTTTTATTTTTTGTTCTGATTCCATATTCACACGATAATCTGCTACTGCTGCAGCCATAACTAGAACTTCTGCTTTTGTCACATAGTCAGATATCGAAGATTCCATCTCATTGGCTGACTCAACTGGAATAACTTGAATTGCTTCCGGTGCTGTCTCAGGAACAGTTGTAATAAGAACCACGTCAGCCCCACGATCTCGTGCAGCTTCAGCAAGCGCATTCCCCATTTTTCCACTCGATCTATTACCTATATACCTGACCGGATCTATAGCCTCTCGTGTGCCACCAGCAGTGACTATTACTGTCTTACCTGAAAAATCACCTTCGAGCTTCCCCAAACAAGCCTTCATGGTAGCTATAATTTTTTGCGACTCAGAAAGCCTACCTGTACCTATTTGCCCTGACGCCAATCTCCCTTGTTCGGGGCCTATGAAATGCGCCCCTCGTTCTCTCAGTAACTTTAGATTTGCCTGTGTTGCATCATGATCCCACATTTGAGAATCCATCGCAGGTGAAATTAATAAAGGGGCCTTAGTCGCTAAGGCCGTTAACGTAACAAAATCATCAGCAAATCCGTGCGCCAAACTTGCCATTGTAGATGCCGTTGCGGGCGCGATAAGCATTAACTCTGTTCTTCGCGCAAGTTCAATATGAGCCTCCCCTTTAACGCCATGAACGCCCCACATATCTACATATGGCTCTCTACCCGTAAGGGATTGAAATGTCAAAGGTGAAATAAAATTTACTGCAGCTGAGGTCATCGCTACATCCACGACTGCACCTTGCTGAACTAATTTACTAACAACATCTACAATTTTGTATGCCGCAATTGAGCCAGTTACACCAACTGTAATTTGTCGATTTTCTATGATTGAGCTCATTTATTTGCCTCGTACACTAATCTTAGGCCCTCTAAATTAAGATCTGCCTCGATGTGATCAATATTACTAACATCTGCCGCTACAATTGAGGAATACCCCCCTGTTGCAAGTACGGTCACCGCTGAACTTGTCGTGGTCAATTCTGATTTAAATCTATTGATCATCCCCTCCACCATCTCCACATATCCAAAATATATACCTGCCTGCATGGAATGAACTGTATTTCTCCCTATTACATCTGAAGGTTTAGCAAATTCAACTGTATGTAGCATTGCTGCGTGATCTACCAATGCATTTGAAGCTAAGCCTATCCCAGGAGCAATCGCCCCTCCCAAATAACTTCCATCAGCAGATACAGCATCAAAAACACACGCCGTCCCTAAATCAACTATAACTAACGGTGGTTCATATTTTGACAGCCCTGCAACAACATGTAATATTCGATCAGGACCGACTTCTTTTGGATTTTCATATAAAATGTTGATTCCCGTTTTAATGCCTGCACCTACAATAACCGGCTTCACCTGAAAATATTTTTCGCATACTTCTTGAAAGGTAGTAGTCAATCCAGGAACCGTAGATGAAATCACCGCNGCGGTGATTTCATCTACCGCAATATTCGCTGACCTCAATAAGTTCAATAGTAAGCTCCCGTACTCATCAGGAAAATTATCTCGATCTGTTGCAATTCTGAATGTTGCATTAAGATCTTTCTGATTGAAGATTCCGACNGCAATACTTGTATTGCCTATATCGATAGTTAAAAGCATAGCTTTACCTAAAAATATGTAATTTGTATTTTACCTCTTAACACAACCTTACCGTCTAAATTCTACGTCTGTCCAAGCTTCATACTAAAACAAATTACTTTATTTTAAAAAATCCTACATAACTTGCTTGNATCNTCGATTNTGTCAATGCTACATTTTNCCACCAGNGCAAGAAAAATTAAGAAGGGAAGGGTTTCTTAGTTTTTCGAACACTGACGAAGAATCTAATTTTGGGGAACTACCTTTCCCTACGGCGGGGCACATTTTATCCACACTTTTTCCACAGTTGTGGAAAACTATGTTGCTCTCCTGTCAAGGAGTATCATGACTGAAAACTTGTCTTCTGACCCTTCCGCTCTTTGGCAAGCTACTCTCCGAGATCTTTCTTCCCAGGTCTCACGCGCAAATTACGATACATGGCTTGATGGTACAGAAGGGCTAAGATTCGAAGGTGGCTCCCTCGTTGTTGGCACACGTTCTGAATTCGTCACAGAATGGTTACAGCAACGATTAAAGCCTTCTATTCTGCGATCACTTTCTGAAATTAGTGGTCAATCTTTTGATGTTTTGTTTCAGCCTTTACAACCCCTTCAATCTTCGGCTCAGAAACTTGATTTTACTTCTTCAACCTCTGTCAATACCCCTCGACCTCGACTACGTGAACGTTACTCCTTTGACCGATTTATTGTAGGGAAAGGAAATGAGCTGGCGGCGGCGGCGGCAAAAGGTACAGTCGACTCACCAGGGAACCGTTACAATCCCCTCTTCCTCTACGGAGCTGCGGGCTTAGGTAAAACCCACCTCCTTCAAGCAGTTGGTCATGAATTTGTGAATGCGAACCTACACGTTTTATACGTAAGTGCAGAAGCGTTTACTAACCAACTCATTTCCGCAATCCAAAATCGTAAAATGGAAGAGTTTCGTCAACAATACCGCCAACCCGATGCACTCTTGATTGATGACATTCAATTTATAGCTGGAAAAGAACAAACCCAAGAAGAATTCTTTCATACATTTAATGAGCTTTATGAAGCAGGAAACCAAATTATAATTACTTCTGACAAAAGCCCTTCTCTTATTCCACATTTAGAAGAGCGCCTTCGTACACGCTTTGAATGGGGTCTCATTGCAGACCTTCAGGCTCCTGATGTTGAAACACGTGTAGCTATTCTTCGAGCAAAGGCACTCGAGCAAGGGCTTAGTGTTCCCAATGATGTCTTACACCTAATCGCTGCTCGCTATAAGAAAAATATCCGCGAACTTGAAGGCTCCCTTACTCGTGTTCTTGCTTACAGCAGGTTAACTCGCGAACCCCTTAATGCTTCTTTAATCCAAGCAGCTCTCTCCTCTCTAGAAACTAATGAGCCTAAGCTACCTCCTTCACCAGCATTAATAATAGACACTATTTGCACCTATTTTGATATCAGTAGAGAGGCCTTGCTCTCGAAAAGCCGTGAAAAGCGTGTAGCTTACCCGCGACAGTTAGCAATGTACCTGATGCGCGAAGTCGCCCATCGCTCGCTAATTGAAATCGGCGATGAATTAGGAGGTCGTGATCATTCAACCGTACATCACGGCTGGCAAAAAATGGATCGTTCACTCTCCATCGATCCTGAAACTAAAACAGATGTCGGAAATCTCCGTGAAATGATTGACCAAGCCCGTTCCGTTGCCTAATCATATNTTTATATTTTTCAACTCTATCGTNTATTCGCATTAACCTATTTTTGTATATTCCCTGTTTATATCTTGTTCTTTTACTTGATTTAATGTGGNTATTTTNCACTTTCCTTCCGTGTGTGTTTTCAGTCACCNCTTTTAATTTNGATCTTCTCTATTTTTATCCCCTTTTACNATTTCAGATAGACAATTTATCTTCATATTATCCCCTTAAAATTTCTTTTTTTTCCTGTACACCGCTCGTTCTTATTCTTATTTATCCACAAATCCACGCTACGACTACTACTACTAATGTTTTCTTTCTAACTCCAAAATNCCAACATTTTTTTGATTCGAGTTATCAAAGATGTTTACATAGAAGTCATGATCGATAGTGTGGAATTTAAAATTTATGCAGGTAACGGAGGGAACGGCCTTGTTTCGTTCCATCGTGAAAAATTCGTACCCCACGGGGGACCCGATGGTGGCGATGGTGGGCGAGGGGGAAATGTCTATGTTCGTGGGAACAGAAGATTATCCTCCTTGAGGGATTACAGAGATCAACAGTTGCGCCGAGCACCAAATGGTCAACCGGGTGGACCTAATCAGCGTCATGGAGCCGCTGGAGAATCGATAGTATTAGAAGTACCAGTGGGGAGCATGGTTTATGAAATTAGCCCCGGCACGAACGAAAAAGTTGTTTTGGCAGATATCGTAGGCATAGAAGATGAAGTCCAAATAGCAAAAGGCGGGCGAGGGGGGCACGGNAATAAGTACTTCACCACGGCCACGAGACAAGCACCAATGTTCGCTCAGTCTGGTCAAATAGGTGAAAACAAGACCATAATGATCGAATTGAAACTGATAGCGGATGTAGGAATAATCGGACTTCCAAATGCGGGAAAGTCTTCACTCTTAACACAATGGTCGAGGGCGAATCCAAAGGTTGCGGCGTATCCTTTTACAACGCTCGAACCTGAGTTGGGTGTAGTGGAATTGGGATATGACTCTTTTGTTGCTGCAGATATGCCCGGCTTAATAGAAGGTGCTAGTCGAGGTGTCGGCTTAGGACATGACTTTCTTAGGCATATAGAAAGAACAGAAGTGCTGGTTCACGTGGTAGATATGTCGGAAGAAAACCCTCTAGAAAACATTAAAAAAATAAATGAAGAACTAGACTCTTTCGGATATGAACTAGCGGAGAAACCACAGATCTTCGCGTTTAATAAAATTGACATACCCGATGCGGCAGCACGTGTAGAGCTGTTAGAGGAGAGCGGGTCGCTTTCTGTAGAAGGTGTTGCGATATCAGCCGTCTCAGGGGCAGGAATCGCGGAACTGGCAAAAAAAGCACACCTAACTTTAGATCAACTTCGCACGGACAAAGAACGTAAAGGAGTAAATACCCCAGAACTCAAACCTTCACCTCGACAGAAACGATTTGAAATAAGAACAGGGGCAGATGGGGTTTTCATGATAAAAGGATCAACACCTGAATGGCTGGCAGAAACCTTAGATTTGACGGAGAATGAAGCACGAGCTGAGTTTTTTGATCGATTGTCACGTTTAGGAGTAACGAGAGCGCTGAGGCGTAGAGGAGTGAAGCAGGGAGATCTTGTTCGTATAGGGGAACTTCAGATCCGATGGGATGAGGAATGATGGGACAACGTATAGGTTTTATGGGAGGTACCTTCGATCCTCCGCATATCGGGCACCTGATATTGGCTAGTAACGCTAAGCAGAACTTAGATTTAGATGAGGTGTGGTTTATACCCGCAGGAAACCCGTATAGAAAAGAAGGTGAAGGAGTTTCTTCAGCCGATGACAGATTGGCGATGCTGGAGAAGGCGGTTGACGAGATTGAATGGGCCCAGGTTAAAACCTATGAACTTGAAAGAGCTGGACCCACTTATACAATTGATACGGTACTGAAACTACCTAACACTGGAATCTTGTGGTGGTTTATCTTAGGAAGTGACGCATTAGTCGACATGGAATTTTGGAAGGAACCTGAAAGAATAATAGATTTGGTTAGGCTCGCCGTAGGCACGAGACCAGGAGTCGAACCAAAAGAAGGGGTAGCTCGTCTTGAAAGCAGGCTACCAGGTGTGTCGCAACGCATCGATTATGTTGAAATGCCGGAGGTGGATATATCATCGCGGGACGTACGAAATAGAATTAGAGCGGGAAAGTCAACGGAATTTTTGTTGCAGAAGCAAGTACAGACAGTAATTGAAGAGCTAGGGTTATATAAGCAAGAATAAAAACTTTATAAAAAGGCAATAATTTAAGTTGAAAGATAGCAGATAGAAGCGTTACAATTCTCAGTCAGGTGGCGCATCTTTTTGGTTCTAAATTAATATTTTCTAATTGAAAAAATATTCGGGTTAACCCGAATATTTTGCTGTCACTTTATCTGGAATGTGTGTCTGCGTGATCAGAAGATAGGACGTACTTCGAGAACCCACAGAGTTTCAAGTCACTGTGGTTTTTGGAGTACGTGTTTTAGTTTGTGGAGGAATTTATAGTGGTATCAACACCTCGTAGGATTGTTCGCTCGAACCGTAGGGTACCAACCCAGACAAGAACTTTCGGACATGCCCCAAACATCATGCCCATGCCTAATTTGCTGGGTATGCCCAAAAGTTCATATGATCGATTCTTAAGTCATGGTTTGCGTGAACTTTTTGATGAGATTACTCCTATCGAGGATTTTACCGGCAGTAGAATGGAAATCAGATTCGCTGATTACTGGTTAAGCGATCCAGAGATGACAGAATCTGATGCGAGGGATAGGGAACGTACTTATGCTGCTCCTATGCGTGTGCGCGTAGAATTGCTTGTTAAAGAAACAGGAGAAGTAAAAGAGCAAGAATTGTTCATGGGTGACATCCCTCTCATGACTAACCAGGGAACGTTCATAATTAACGGAGCGGAGCGTGTGGTTGTTTCTCAATTAGTGCGTTCACCGGGGGTTTATTTTACGGCGAATACAGACCCCGCTTCGGGACGTCAGCTAGTAGCAGCAAAACTTATTCCAAACCGTGGTGCTTGGCTTGAATTTGAAACATCTGTTAAAAACTTAATTTCAGTGAAGGTAGATCGAAAGCGTAGATTACCGGTTACTGTTTTATTGCGTGCGATAGACCAACAGGAGGGTCTGTCAATGCAAGAACTTGGAACTGATGAACGAGTGAGAGAGATGCTTGCGNCGGTGGATTCTGAGGGAGATATTTCATATCTAGAAGCAACATTAGACAAAGATCCTACGACCAATCAAGCAGAGGCATTAGAAGAATTTTACAGAAGGCTTCGCCCTGGCGATCCTCCGACTGCAGAAAACGCGAGAGAGTTGGTAGAACAGCTATTTTTTACTGATCGTAGATATGACTTAGGCAAAGTGGGGAGATATAAGCTAAGTAAAAGGCTAGGTCTAGAGGAGAATACTAAATCGTTCGCCCTGAGTCGTGGCGATTTGATGTCAATCGTTTATGAGATTTGGAATATCAATAACGGCAAAGGTGTAATTGACGACATTGATCATTTAGGAAATAGAAGGGTACGTTCAGTTGGCGAATTGATGCAAAATCAATTCCGAGTAGGTCTTTTGCGAATGGAAAGGGTTGTTCGAGAAAGAATGACGATTACCGATCCTGAGGAGGCAACCCCGTCGGCTTTGGTTAACATTAGACCGGTAGTAGCCTCCATGAAAGAATTTTTTGGAGGTTCGCAACTTTCACAATTTATGGATCAGGTTAATCCGTTGTCCGAAATTGCACATAAAAGAAAGTTATCCGCGCTAGGGCCAGGAGGACTGTCCAGAGATCGGGCGGGATTTGATGTTCGAGATGTTCACTCTAGTCACTACGGAAGGATATGTCCAATAGAGACTCCGGAAGGTCCCAACATTGGATTGATAGGCAGTTTGGCTTCTTATGGGGTAGTAAATGATTTTGGTTTTATCGAAACTCCGTATAGAGAAGTTGTTCATGAAATTTCGAAGAAAAAGGCGAGAGAGTTGGAAGGGCATTACTTAGCAGACGATGTTAAAACAGTGCGCGGAAGATTAATTGCTCAAGCGGACACATTAATTGATAAGGAGATCGCGAATGATCTTGCTGATGCGCAAGAAGAGTTAATCCCAGTGGTTCCATTCGCGACAGACAAGCCAGTTTATTTAGATGCACATGAAGAGGAAAAGTTTAGGATAGCTCAGGCTGACAGTGTGTCAGATCAAAAAGGAAACATTCTGGACAGTAGATTAGAGGTGCGCCACGGCGATAGGTTTGAGATAGTTCCATCTGTGGAAATAGATTACGTGGACGTTTCGCCTAAGCAGATAGTTTCTGTTGCNGCAGCGATGATTCCATTTTTGGAGCATGATGATGCTAACCGAGCATTGATGGGTGCGAATATGCAACGTCAAGCAGTACCCCTCATAAAACCAGAAATTCCGCTAGTAGGAACAGGAATGGAGCTTCCCGTCGCCGCTGACTCTGGACAGGTCATACATGCTGAAGAGGAAGGTGTCATAACGAGTGCGACAGCCAACTTTATACACGTGAAGTATGATACGGGTGTCGAAACAAGATACCCTTTATTAAAGTTCGTGAGATCAAACCAAGGAACGTGCATTAACCAAAGGCCGATAGTTCAATCTGGAGATAGGGTGACAAGAGGTCAGGCGTTAGTGGATTCCTCATGCACTCAAGATGGCCAATTAGCTCTAGGACAATCTTTATTAGTAGCTTTCATGTCATGGGAAGGCCTCAATTATGAAGACGCAATTGTTCTTTCTGAATCTGTCGTAAGAGAGGATAAATTTACCTCTATACACATGGAAAAATATGAAGTTGAAGCACGCGATACAAAGTTAGGCCCTGAAGAGATAACAAGAGATATTCCAAACGTAGGTGAGGAAGCTCTTCGTGATTTAGCTGAAGATGGCATTATTAGAGTAGGTGCAGAGGTCAGTGAAGGAGATATTTTAGTTGGTAAGATTACTCCAAAAGGTGAGACAGAGCTGACACCGGAGGAAAAATTGCTGAGAGCCATTTTCGGAGAAAAAGCAAGAGAAGTAAAAGATACGGGCTTACGAGTTCCTCACGGAGAGAGAGGAAAAGTCATAGATGTTCGTGTCTTCAGCAGAGAGAATGGGGATGATCTCCCTGCAGATGTAAACAAATTAGTCCGTATTTCAGTTGCACAGAAGCGAAAAATAACTTCTGGAGACAAGATGGCAGGGCGCCATGGGAATAAAGGGGTTGTATCTAAATTATTGCCTATTGAAGACATGCCTTATTTAGCGGATGGTCGTGCGGTTGAGGTTGTTTTAAACCCCATTGGGGTGCCTTCTAGAATGAATATCGGTCAAGTTTTGGAAACGCATCTAGGCTGGGCCGCTTCCACCCTTGGTTGGAGGGCGGTGACCCCAGTATTTGATGGAGCCAGTGAACTGGAAATAGAAGATGCACTTTCACGAGCTTGGGTTGCAATACAAGCAGGCGCCGTTGAGACAGAGAAGGCCTTGGAGGCTGAAGATTCTGAAGTAGGGCAACGAGTTGATGTTGATGCAATGGAGGAATATTTAGAAGAGGCAGGATTCGATGCTGAAGAAATTCTTCGTACTGGGCAACCAGGNNTAGCAAGAAGGGCGTGTTTGTCTTTGTGGTTGGAAGGCTTAGGTGAATCTGATGTTCGAGGCCTGAGCGAAGAAGAGTTGGATGTTCGGGTGGCAGAGGTGGCCGATCGCCGTAATGCAGCACCTCCGATTTGGGGGAAGCAAACTTTGTATGACGGGCGCACGGGCGAACCTTTTGATCAACCCGTAACGGTAGGATACATGTATATGTTGAAGCTTATACATTTAGTCGATGATAAAATCCACGCACGCTCTACAGGCCCCTATTCGTTGATTACTCAGCAACCCCTGGGAGGAAAGGCGCAGTTTGGAGGACAGCGTTTCGGTGAAATGGAAGTATGGGCACTGGAGGCCTATGGCGCAGCTCATATTTTACAGGAAATGCTTACTGTTAAATCGGACGATGTGGTCGGACGGGTAAAAACGTACGAGTCAATAGTTAAAGGTGAAAACGCCATGGACCCTGGAGTGCCTGAATCCTTTAAGGTGCTCGTGAAAGAATTACAAGCACTCGGATTGAGTGTAGATATCCTCAACAGTAATGCTGAAGATGTAGGTTTTGCAGAAGATTATATGGAACAAATTCCTTCATTAGGAATTAACTTGTCCGGAAGAGAACTGGAGGATGCGCCAAATGCTTGAAGTAAATGATTTTAACGCTATTAGATTGGGATTGGCTTCATCTTCGCAAATTTTGTCATGGTCGTATGGAGAAGTCACTAAACCAGAGACTATAAACTACAGGACATTGAAACCTGAAATGGATGGTCTTTTTTGTCAACGAATTTTCGGACCGGTTAAAGACTTTGAGTGTGCTTGTGGAAAATATAAAAGAATTAGGTATAAAGGCATTGTATGCGATAGATGTGGAACAGAAGTTACCCGATCCAAGGTTCGCCGAGAACGTATGGCCCATATTAGCCTAGCAGCACCTGTTACTCATATTTGGTTTGCGAAAGGCGTGCCCAGCAGACTAGGCCTTTTATTAGATATTGCTCCAAGAACATTGGAACGTGTCCTATATTTTGCTCAATATGTAGTAACCGAAGTAAATGAAGAAGCTCGTCAACACGCCCTTGAACTATTAAATCAAGAAATTGAAGAAATTAGCTTGTCACGTGAAACAGAAGTAACTCAACGTATAGAGCAAGAAGAACATGCGCTGAGTGAGGCTATTTTGGCACTGGAGGATGACAAGGCTACGAAGTTCTTAGGTTTAGAAAAAGAACTCAAAGATCAGGTCGATACTTTAGTTAAAGAAGCACAAGAAGTTGAAGAAGATCTAAGAGAGAGAGTGGGGTCAAAATTACGAGGAAAGCTGACCTTTCATGGTTATGAAATAGGCCCTCGTAGTGCTGAAATAACAGATGAGCTAATCAGCGGGATAAAGGAAGCCTTAGATAGTGCGACGAAAGATGCAGAAAAACTTTCTGAGGCAAAAAAGGCGGATATAGATTTATTAACAGATGCGGCGATCCAACAGAAGAGAGATCAAGACTTCGAGAAAACTGAAGAATTGAGGCTGGAACAGCAAGCCATTCGAGAGTCCACCGTAAAAGAGCACGAACATTTAGTTAAATGGTTGGAAAAGTTAAGAGATCCTGTTCAAGCAGATGCACTTACCGTAATGGCAGAGATTGAATATAGAGAGTATGAAGAGCGATTTGGTCTTGTTTTTCGAGCTGGTATGGGTGCGGAGTCGATTCAATCAATATTGGAACGTTTGGATTTAGATGTATTAAGAGAAAAATTACAAGAAGAATTGCAATCAACTAGTGGACAAAGACGGAAAAAGGCTACTAAAAGGATGAGAATAGTAGAGTCTTTGCGAAAATCAGGGAATCGCCCAGATTGGATGATCGTTTCTGAATTACCAGTTTTACCACCTGACTTACGGCCAATGGTGCAACTGGAGGGTGGTAGATTTGCGACCTCAGACCTTAATGACTTATATCGAAGGGTAATAAACCGCAACAATAGATTGAAGAGATTACTTAATTTAGGTGCTCCAGAAATTATTATTCGTAATGAGAAAAGGATGTTGCAAGAATCCGTTGACTCATTGATAGATAATGGTCGAAGGGGTAGGCCTGTTGCTGGTTCAGGGAACCATAAATTAAAATCATTGTCGGATTTACTAAAAGGTAAGCAAGGTAGATTCAGGCAGAATCTGTTAGGTAAAAGAGTCGACTATTCCGGAAGATCTGTGATTATAGTCGGCCCACAGTTGCGCCTAAATCAATGTGGTTTGCCCAAAAAAATGGCATTGGAACTTTATAAACCATTTGTGATGCATGCACTTGTTAGGGGGGGGGTAGCCCACAATATAAAAGGTGCAAAAAGAATTGTTGAGCGAGCACAACCGGAAGTTTGGGATGTCCTAGAAGCTGTAATTACCGAACGGCCAGTACTTTTAAATAGGGCACCAACATTACATAGATTAGGGATTCAAGCTTTTGAAGCTGTACTTGTTGAAGGTTCTGCCATTCAATTGCATCCATTAGTTTGCTTTGCCTATAACGCTGACTTTGATGGAGATCAGATGGCTGTACACGTTCCGCTTTCATATGAGGCCGTGGCTGAAGCTAGACAGGTAATGCTTAGTTCTGAAAATTTGCTTTCACCTTCAGACGGAGAACCTGTAGTTGCGCCGACGTTGGATATGGTTCTAGGTTGCTATTATTTGACGTATCCAGGTTCTTTGCCTGAAGACCAAGAGCAACCAAGGGTGTTCGCAAGTTCAGATCGACTGCAAATGGCCTATCAGCTAGGAGACATAGCTTTACAAGAGCCCATCAAATTTAAGGTTGAAGATGAATTTGTTGACACGACAGTAGGGCGAGTTCTGTTCAATCAAATTTTGCCAGAGGGAGTCCCTTTTTGTAATGAATTGATGGATAAAAGTAAATTAAAAGAGCTCGTTTCGAACATCCATCGTGATATGGGGAATGGACCAACCGTAGAATTGGTTGACCAAATTAAAGACATTGGATTTCGATATGCGACCCAGTCAGGAATGACCATAGCTGTTTCTGATATTTCGGTGCCGACAACTAAGCCGGTATTAATGGCTGAGGCTGACTCTCATATTGATGAAATGGAAGAGCAGTTCCAATTAGGATTAATTACTGCAGATGAAAAATATCAATCAGCTATTAATATTTGGACAGACACTACTAATCGAATGCAGACCGCCTTGTATGATGCCCTTCCGCCAACTAGTTCTTTAGCGATGATGTCAAATAGTGGTGCTAAGGGAAATATCGCCCAAATTAGGCAAATGGGTGCGATGAGAGGGTTAATGTCTGATCCGTCTGGGAGGATTATTGACCTCCCTATCCGCTCAAGCTTTCGGGAGGGACTGTCTGTTCTTGAATACTTTATTTCGACTCACGGAGCCCGAAAAGGGCTTGCTGATACGGCATTACGTACGGCCGATTCAGGTTATTTGACGCGAAGGATGATTGATGTAGCCCAAGATGTTGTTGTACAGCCAGGAAGCTGTGTAGATGAAGGGATGCCAATTCCGGGTATCTGGTTAGTGGATAGGCCTGGAGAGGCTTTACTTGCCTCGCTCGAAGAACGAATTGATGGGCGCTTTACCGCCTCTCCCGTGGCTCACCCAGAAACTGGTGAAATTTTGGTTGATGTTGATGAAGAAATTACATCGGAGCTGGCAATGGAAATAGTTAAAGCGGGAGTTACGAAAGTTCATGTTCAATCTGCATTAACGGACACATCTCCACGAGGTATTGCACAGCATAGTTATGGGCGATCATTGGCCACGGGTCAATTGGTAGAGCCTGGAACGGCGATTGGAATCATCGCCGCACAATCTATTGGAGAGCCTGGAACTCAGTTGACAATGAGAACGTTCCATACTGGTGGTGTTGCAGGACTTGATATTACTTCAGGGTTACCAAGAGTTGAGGAAATATTTGAAGCTCGTGTTCCGAAAGGGCAAGGAATTATTTCCGAAATTGATGGTGTTGTGCTTCTTCATCAGGGAGATGGCTTACGGACAATTGCAGTTGAATCCACGGAGACATTTGTCGATGAATTTGAACTCCCAGATGATTTTGAGTTACTAGTTGAAAATGGCGAGAGGGTTGAATCGGAACAAGTACTGNCATTACCACCAGATACTACAGACGGACAAGATGTTCCGATGTTGCCGTTAATGGCATCTGCTGAAGGCGTGGTGGAGTTTGTAAGAACGGGTAGGCGCAGAAGGCCAACGAGCCTTCGGATGACTTTAGAAATAAAAGATGTCAGAGAATATCCAATTCCAGCAAGTGCACGCTTGAAGGTTGAACCTGGTGCCGTTATTTCGGCAGGTGAACCAATTACTGAAGGGCCATTAGATCCACAGGAGGTCTTAAGAATTATGGGCCCAGAAGCCTGTCAACTGTACTTGGTAGACGAGGTTCAAAAAGTATATCGTTCACAAGGTGTGAATATTAATGATAGACATATTGAAGTTATTGTAAGTCAAATGATGAGAAAGGTAAGAGTTGACGATCCTGGGGATTCTGAGCTACTACCAACAGAATTAGTAGATAGATGGCAATTCGATGAATTGAATGAAAAGTTGGTCACGGAGGGCGGTACTCCAGCTACAGCAGAGCCTGTTTTATTAGGTGTGACAAAAGCCTCTTTAAGTACAGATTCATTCTTGGCCGCAGCCTCCTTCCAAGAAACTACGCGTGTTTTGACAGATGCAGCTATTGCAGGTGCCACAGACTACCTGCGAGGATTGAAAGAAAATGTCATTATTGGGAAATTAATACCTGCTCGAGCAAATATAGTTGTGGAAAGGCCAGAGCCAATAGCAGAGATAGCCATTCCTGACTCTATGATACTTCCGTTTATTTTTGACTTCGAGAGACAAGAAGTGGTTATAGGTGAAACTTCAACTGCTTTTGAGGCAGGGGAAGAAATTACGGCGGAGCTGGCAGGAGTCACCTCATATGTTGCCGAACCAGACTAACCAGTCTTATGTGCTGATTGGATTAAGGTTAATGAGGAGACGTTCTTTTTCTTGAAGAAGGCGTTCTTTCTTGGTCGTGTCTCCAGTAATTTTCATTTGAACAAGGTCGTTAATTTTTATGACACAGTCTTGTTGTAGGTTTTGCATTCCACAGACATTGCAAGGGTCACTTTTGCAATCTAACGTAATTTCCTGCTCTAAAGTATTGAGCCATTCTCCTCTTAGATAGCTAGGTTCAGTCCCGCCATGAATGTGAGACCAAGGCAAGGTTTCCCATAAATCTCTGTTTCGGTGGGCATAAAATTGAGGGTCCAGTCCGTAGTGTAAAAATGCTTGATGCCAAATACTCCAATCGTGATGTTCAGACCAGCCATCAAATTTCGCGCCGTTCTCCCATGCATATTCGATAACATTTGCTATTTTTCGATCCCCTCGGGATAACACGGCTTCGAGGAGGGATTTTTCAGGATCTTCCCATGTAAATTGAACTCCAGCTTCACGACAACCCTTGCGAAGCAATTTATGTCTTCGACGTAATGTGTTCGCGTCACATTGAGAAACCCACTGGTAAGGAGTATGTGCCTTGGGAATAAAATTACTTGTAGATACACGGACCCTAGCACGATTACCTATATAGTTTTGTCCGATCTTCTTGATTTCATGTGCGAGCCTTACAATTTCGAGGACATCATGGTCAGTTTCTGTAGGCTGTCCCACCATGAAATACATTTTGATGGAAGTCCATCCACTCTTAAAAGCATTAGTAGCTGCAGTTAAAATGTCTTCTTCTGAAACTAATTTACTTATGGTATTTCGAAGGCGCTGTGATCCTGCTTCAGGAGCGAGGGTAAGGGTATGTTTTTTCCCGCGTGCTACGGCTTCTGCTATATCAACGCTAAAAGAGTCGACTCTTGTAGAAGGGATGCTAATTTTCAAGCCAGAATCCCCATACGCGTCCATAAGTGCATTGACCATTCGCGAGATGTCTTTGTGATCAGTTGTAGACAATGACATGAGCGAAAGTTCTTTGTAGCCTGTGTTGCGTAAGAGTTCACCAGCCGCTTTAACTACTTCTTCTACACTACGTTCACGTGTAGGACGGTAGATCATTCCTGCTTGGCAAAAACGGCATCCTTGAGTACACCCACGTTGAATTTCTAAAGTTGCTCGGTCATGAACAACTTCAATATTGGGTACAATGGGCTTCGTAAGGGAGGGCTCTAGTGTTTGAAGTACACGACGAGTGATACGTCCAGGTGCTTGAGGGACATTAGGAAGAATAGAAGTTACCTTGCCATCGACATCATAAGAAACATTATAAAAGGCGGGTATATAAATGCCTTCGATCTGTGCTAGTTGGACTAACAGGTTTTCACGAGTTTGATGAGGTTCTCTTTTCGAAAGTGCAAGCACATCACATATTTCACGTATGACCTCTTCACCTTCACCTAAGACGAAAGCGTCAATGAAAGGTGCTAAAGGTTCAGGTTGAAGAGCACCTGATCCACCGGCGATGATGAGAGGATCTTGGGATGTACGATGTTTGCTACGCAGAGGGATTTGACCGAGATTTAAAAGATTTAAGACATTTGTATAGCATGCCTCATACTGAAGGGTGATTCCGAGCATATCAAAATTGCGTAGCGGATGTTTTGTTTCAAGAGATCGGAGAGGTTCGTTATGCTCACGAAGGAGTTGTTCAAGATCTGTCCAAGGACTAAAAACACGTTCAGCAAGAGCATCGGTACGCTTGTTTATAATATCGTATAGCAANGCTAATCCAAGGTTAGACATACCAAGGTCGTAGAGATCGGGATAGGCAAGGGCAACTTTGATGTCTGCAGAATTCCAATCTTTGACAATGGAATTATGCTCACCGCCCAGATAGCGAGCAGGTTTGATGGCTTGAGAAATAAGTTGTTCATAAGTTTTTGCCAAGATGCTCTCCAAATATAAGTATGTAGACAGTGCTTACGGTAAGTTGTAAGGGTAGAGGATAAAATAGTTTAAGCTATAAGCCAACGTTTGGAAGTTAAAATGTGTGAAGAAAATCCTAAACATTNCAAAGTTGCCGGTATTTTGCTGGCGGCGGGTAGTTCATTGCGTATGGGAAACGAAGACAAGTTATTATTGGAGCTTAAAGGCAAACCTGTAATTGAATATTCGCTTGATGTACTTACTGGTTTAGATATGGTGGATGTATTGGTGATTGTTTCCCCTAAAGAGCGGCAATCACAAATTAAAAAATTACTTATAAACACTAAAGAAACAATATTTGTTGAAGGCGGAGAGAGAAGGCAGGATTCTGTCGCTGCAGGTTTGGCGGCTGTTCCGGATGCGGGTTGGTATATAATACATGACGGTGCACGTCCTTTTATTTCAGTTGAAAATATTTTGCGTGTTATGGAGGTGGCAAAGCTGCATGGTGCAGCAGTACCAGGTTTACAGTTGAATGACACAATTAAGAAGATCGATGACACGGGTAAAGTGATTGAAACATTGGATAGGTCGATGTTGCGAATGATTCAAACACCTCAAATTTTCAAAGGAGATTTAATTAGAAGTGCACATAACGAAATAGGAAGCGATGTCACTGATGATGCGATGATGGTTGAATTGATAGGAGGGAATGTAAAAGTTGTGAAAGGTGACGCGAAGAATATAAAATTAACAACCCCTATAGATTTTAGAATAGCAGTTAATTTACTAGATCAGGATAGTAGCGAAGATAGGCACTATTAAAATGCGCGTGGGTTTCGGTTACGATATTCATAAATTTCGATCTAATAATGAAGGCTATTTAAGGCTCGGGGGAGTTGAAATAATAGAAGCGCCACAACTTGAAGGCCACTCAGACGGTGACTCTTTAATCCATGCTGTTATTGACGCTTTGCTAGGTGCTGCAGGGGCAGGGGATATAGGTGAAATCTTTTCACCGAACGATCCTTCACTAAAAGGAATTGATAGTCGCGAGTTGTTGTTACGAGTTGAGCGCTTATTACAATCTCGAAATTTAGAGGTAATAAACTTGGACATNACAATTATTGCTGAAAAACCTCGATTGTCTGGTTATATAAAAAGTATGCGTGAGTCAATTGCAGGTGTAATGAACCTGTCGACTACAGCAGTAAATATAAAGGCTACAACGAATGAAGGCATGGGCTTGATAGGTAACGGTGAAGCAATTGCTGCTATGGCAGTGGNTTTAATTGAAGATTAATGAGAGTTTTTTGAAGTTAGGTACAAGATTTACGTAATATGAAAATTACAAATACGCTTACAGGGCAAATTGAAGAATTGAAACCATCCCAGAAGGGGGTGGTGAATATTTATGTGTGTGGAGTGACACCATATGCCGATGCGCATGTGGGACATGCGATGTCATTAATGGTTTATGATATTCTTGTACGTTATTTACGTTGGACAGGGAATAAAGCTGGAGGATACAAAGTTAACTTTGTTTCAAATTATACAGACATAGATGACAAGTTGATTGAAAAAGGCCTTTCTCTAAACAAAGATCCAATCCAGTTGGCTGAAGATCAAATTATTAAATGGGAAGATGAGCAAAAAATCCTTAAGATTGATTCACTTACTCGACGTCCTCGAGTNACAGAAGAAATTGAGGCTATATGTCAGACTATTCAAAAAATTTTGGATAATGGATTTGGATATATAACATCGACAGGGAATGTGTATTTTCGAGTTCGTTCTCAACCAAATTACGGAAAACTTTCAAGACGCTCTATAGATGATTTACAAACAGATACAACATCTGAAGATGAAGTAGAAAAAGAATCTCCTTTAGATTTCGCTTTATGGAAAGCAAAAAAGCAAGGCGAACCTAGCTGGGATTCTAGGTGGGGTCAAGGACGACCTGGATGGCACATTGAATGCTCTACGATGGCACAAAAATATTTAGGAGACACCTTTGATATTCACGGTGGAGGCGTTGACCTCATTTTTCCACATCATGAAAATGAGATTGCACAAGCAGAGGCAGTATCGGGCAAGAGTTTTGCAAATATTTGGATGCACAATGGCATGGTTTTGTACCAAGGTGAGAAAATGTCAAAGTCTTTAGGTAATGTTGTTTCTGTTGCTGAAGCAATAGATCGATGGGGAAGCGATGCATTGAGATTATTTGTGTTGAATAGCTATTATCGTGGGCCAAATAATTTAACTGATGATGCAATGGCTGGTTCGGTCAAGGCTTTGGATCGTTTAAGGAGGGCGCTTGAGACACCTTCTTTTTCTGGAAAAAAGGTCGAAGTAGAGACTGTGAGAGAGCAATTCATTGAAGTAATGGAAGATGACCTGTCCACTGCGAAAGCACTGGCCATATTGTTTGATTTAGCAAGAGATATAAATAGAGGAAGTAATGAAGGCTATGATATTACTGAAGCACAAGAGGTTTTGAGGGAGTTATTGGCTGTCTTGGGATTGGAAGTGTTGGCGTCAAGGCTATCAACTGAAGATATTGATCACGTTAGTTTAGTCGAATTGGCGCAAGTGTACCGATTAAAGGTAGAAGGTTGTTCGAGTGAAGATATTATAGTAGCCCTAATAGAGTTGAGATCTGAAGCTAGGAAAGATCTCAATTATAATCTAGCTGACGAGATAAGATCTCAACTTCAATTGCGAAATATTGAGTTAGAGGATGCACTTCAAGAAACAAAATGGTCTGTAATCTAAAAATCTGATTGACCAGCAGAACCCTCTCGATATAATTTAAATGTATTGCGCCTCGGTAACGAGGTGCTTTTCCGTCTATAGGACTTTAAATCTGCAGGGATGGGAGAGTGGTTAATTCCAGCTGACTGTAAATCAGCCGCCTTACGGCTACGCAGGTTCGAATCCTGCTCCCTGCACCAGTGTTTGACGGGAGAAAACGAACTATTGGAGGAAAAGTAAAAAATATTATGTTTTTTTACTGGCTTTCAAGGCCATGAAGATGGACACTGATATGTCGGCGCGCGTGCTTGACGAAGCCCGCATAGCTCAGTGGTAGAGCGCGTTCTTGGTAAGAACGAGGTCATGAGTTCAACTCTCATTGCGGGCTCCATATTAGGAAGTCCCGTGCAGTTGGACAGTAGTGATAATTGAACAGTTATAGAATGCTGAAAAGGATTGGGGATTTGTATGGCAAAAGGAACTTTTGAAAGAAATAAGCCGCACGCCAATATTGGTACGATCGGCCATGTGGATCATGGTAAGACTACCCTTACGGCGGCGATTACAAAGACACTAGCGTTGCAAGGCGGTGCTGATTTCAGGGCATTTGATCAGATTGATAATGCTCCAGAAGAAAAGGCTCGCGGGATAACAATTGCGATTTCACATGTAGAGTATGAAACAGAGAATCGCCATTATGCGCATGTGGACTGTCCTGGTCATGCTGACTATATCAAAAATATGATTACCGGTGCGGCACAAATGGATGGGGCGATTTTAGTTGTAGCTGCCCCAGACGGGCCAATGCCTCAAACTCGAGAGCACTTGCTATTAGCCCGTCAAGTTGAAGTGCCTAATATTGTTGTATTTCTCAATAAATGCGACATGATGGACGATGAAGAATTGCTTGAGCTTGTAGAACTTGAGTTAAGAGAGTTGTTATCCGAATTTGGATTTGATGGCGATAACGTCCCTATTATTAGAGGATCAGGTTTGCAAGCGTTAGAAAGTTCTTCTGAAGATGTATCTTCACCAGAGTATGCACCTATTTTAGAGTTAATGAATGCAGTTGATGAAAACATTCCTCAGCCAGAAAGACCAAAAGATCAGCCATTTTTGATGGCCATTGAAGATGTTTTTGGTATTAAGGGTCGAGGTACTGTTGTAACTGGGCGAATTGAACGTGGTGTAGTAAATGTTGGTGAATCGATTGAAATCGTGGGTCTAAAAGATACGCATACTACCACTGTTACAGGTGTAGAGATGTTTAATAAAACGCTTGATCAGGGCGAAGCAGGGGACAACGTAGGGTGTCTTTTGCGAGGTATTGAGCGAGAAGACATTGAGCGTGGTCAAGTTTTGGCTGCAGAAGGTTCTATTACTCCTCATACGAAATTTAAAGGTCAAGTCTATGTGCTTTCAAAAGAAGAAGGCGGAAGACACACTCCGTTTTTCAATGGTTACAGGCCACAATTTTATGTGAGAACTACTGATGTAACCGGAGAGGCTCAGTTGCCTTCTGGTACCGAAATGGTTATGCCTGGCGATGATGTGGAGTTGGATATTGAATTGGTTTCACCAATTGCAATTGAAGACGGCCTTCGTTTTGCTATCCGAGAGGGTGGACGAACTGTTGGAGCTGGTGTTGTAACAAAGATAGTCGAGTAGTTTAACATGGCTAAAAAAGGAGATCGAGATCATATCAAGCTTGTAAGTAAAGACTGTCCTGGGACGGTATACCATACTAAAAAAAACAAAAGAAATGATCCTGATCGAATTGAACTGAAAAAATATTGTCCCCAGACAAGGTCGGTACAGGTTTTTAGAGAAACTCGTTAAGAAAACCTGTACCGTTCTGTTTGAAATGCAGGATGGAGTGCCGTAAAGATGGGTCGAGAAGCTCGCCGGGCACAAGAACGTTCTGAACGTAGAGCTAGTCGTAGTGCCGCAAGACCTAATCGTGCGGCTAATAAAGTTACGACATCAAGGAGCCCTAACGAACAAGCAAGGTCAAAAGGATCACTCCTTAAACCAGCTTGGGTGATGGATATTATTAATGAATTGAAGAAAGTTACATGGCCCAATAGACAAGAAGTTGGGTATCTGTCGTTTGTAGTTATAGTAGTATCTTTAATCATTGGGACTATTTTAGGGATAGCCGATTTAGGCTTTGGCTGGTTTATAGAGAATACGATACTTCGGTAGGAGCCGTTTATGGCGCAAGAACAGGTTGTTGACGAATCGGGGGCTGATTCACAGGAAGGCATTAACATAATAAATGTTAATGAAAATGGCCTTTGGTATATTATTCAAACTTATTCAGGATATGAAAATAGAGTTAAAGTTGATCTGGAGCAACGTATTCGATCTATGGATATGATGGAGCGAATATTTAATGTTGTGGTGCCAACAGAAGATGAAATAGAAATTAGAGACGGGCAAAGAAAGACAGTTTCTAAAAAGTTATTTCCTGGGTATGTTTTTGTGCAGATGATCATGGATGATGATACCTGGTATGTAGTCCGTAATACCCCTGGGGTTACAGGTTTTGCTGGCACGACTATAGATGAAAGAGCAAAACCCACCCCTCTGCCAGACACCGAAGTTGATCAGATTTTGAAACAGATGCAAACGGCACAACCGAAGATCAACATTGGCTTTGTTGTAGGTGATTCAGTGTTAGTCACAGACGGACCCTTCAGCGATATGATGGGTTCTGTTGATACCATTGATCTAGATCGAGGGCGTGTTCGAGTTATGGTGTCAATGTTCGGTCGAGATACTCCTGTTGAATTGGATTTTTTACAGGTAGAAAAACAGTAAACTTTAATTTATTAAAATTGGTTCTGGATAGCGTTAGTAGCAAGGTTTAACCATGGCAAAAAAAATAAGAACAGTTCTTACCTTACAAATTGCAGCGGGGTCAGCTAATCCTGCACCTCCTGTTGGAACAGCATTAGGTCCGCATGGAATTAATATCATGGATTTTTGCAAGGCTTATAATGAGCAAACAAAAGATCAAGGCGGCCAAGTTGTTCCTGCACAGATTACGATTTATGAAGATCGTTCTTTTAGCTTTATACTTAAAACGCCACCAGCTTCTGATTTACTGAGGAGGGCTGCAGGTGTTAGCAAGGGTTCTTCTAGTCAACTTCAGATTAACGTAGGTTCTGTTACAAAAGATCAAGTTCGTGAAATAGCAGAAATCAAGATGCCAGATCTAAATACAACAGATGTAGAGCAAGCTATGAAAATTGTTGAAGGGACGGCTAGGTCTATGGGAATAGAGGTTAAGTAGTCATGCCAAAAACAGGAAAGAGAACAACAGCTGCAAGAGAAAAAGTTGATAAAGATACACTTTATAGTCCGATGGAAGCAGTTGCTCTGGTAAAAGAAAATGCTACGGCTCAATTTGACGAAACGGTTGAATTGCACATAAAAACAGGCTTGGACGGAAGACATGCAGATCAGCAAATTCGCGGTTCAGTTGTGTTGCCACATGGAATCGGAAAAGAAGTTAGAGTGCTTGTATTCGCAGAGGGTGAGGCAGCTACCATAGCATCAACTGCAGGAGCGGATGAAGTTGGCTCTGATGACTTAATCCAAAGAGTTGCTGATGGTTACCTTGGTTTTGATGTTGTTCTTGCCCAAAGAGAACTGATGGGTAAAGTTGGAGGTTTAGGTCGAGTATTAGGTCCGAGAGGGTTAATGCCAAATCCACGTACAAATACTGTTTTGACCGAAGATAATTTGGCCAGAGGAGTAGAAGAGGCTAAGTCAGGTCGTGTTGATTTTCGACTGGACAGAACGAATTTGATGCATTGCATTATAGGTAAGGCATCTTTTCAGGTGGATCAATTAGGTGATAATTTGCGTGCGATGATAGGTGAGATTATGAGGTCAAGGCCTACAGGCGCTAAAGGTCAAGTTATTCGCGGAGCTACTTTAACATCTACGATGGGACCAGGGGTTCCCTTAGATGTTAATCAAATGTTAGAGATGGCTAATGAACCTGGATAAGGTGACTAGAGTATAAATAATAAGTGGGGTAGAATTCTTTCATACCTTTGCATGATTGTATCTTGCCAAAGACTACGGGTCCTGAGGGATAATAGTAAATTGCCCGTATAGGTGTGGATAAGTGACAGCTGTTGCTGTTTATTTAACCTCACTTTAGTGAGGTTTTTTTATTAAGGGGAAGCAGATGANTACTGCTAAGAAAATCGAACAAGTTGAGTTGCTTAAGGATCTGATTGATCGTGCAGAAATTGCGATTGCAATGACGTATCAAGGTACTACCGTTGCTGATCAAGTTGAATTACGTGATCAATTACGCCAAGCTGACGCCGAAGTTCGTGTGGTAAAGAATACCCTTTTTAAGCGGGCAGCGGTTGATGCGGGACGAGAAGAATTTGCACAATTAGTAGATGGTCCGACAGCCTTGGTCTTTGGATATGCCGATCCTGTTGCTCCAGCCAAGGCATTGCAAAATTATATTGCAGAGGCCGAGAATGAATTTGTTCATGTTAAACAGGCGGTAGTATCCGGACAATTAGTTGATAGCAGCTACATTAGTGATTTGGCAACTGTTCCACCTAAAGAAGAGCTGGTGGCAAGGATTGCTGGAGGTTTGATTGGTAAGGTCAGAGAATTGATGCTTTTGTTAGACGCAACAACTCGAGACTTTTCAGGTTTGATTGAAGCGCGTGCCGCTCAGCTAGAGGCTGAAAACAAAGAAAATTAAGAATGAGCAAGATTAATCTTGCAAGGAGGATAAAATGGGTAAAGTAGAAGACGCATTGGAAATGATCAAAGAAATGACCATATTAGAATTGCGTGATCTTAATAATGCTATTGAAGAAGAATTTGGCGTTACGGCCGCTGCACCGGTTGCTGTCGCAGCCGTTGCGTCTGGTGATGCAGGGGCTCCTGCTGCTGCCGACGAAAAAGAAGAATTTGATGTANTGCTAAAAGATTTCGGTGATAATAAAATCAACGTAATTAAGGCCGTAAGAGAATTAACTTCATTGGGCTTGAAAGATGCTAAAGATCTTGTTGAATCTGCCCCCAAACCAGTACGTGAAGGTGTAGATAAAGAAGAAGCTGAAGCGGCTAAGGCAAAACTAGAAGAAGCCGGTGCAACAGTAGAATTAAGTTAATGGTGTGGTGTTTGACAGTAAAAATACGGGCGATGAAGATTTTTCTAATGACGAACTAGATCCGGTCGTGGTCGTACCGAGTCCTCGTGTGTATCGAGGATCGATAGTTGCCCTTTTACTTGGATCGGTCTTTGCGATATGGCTCTTAATTATTCCTCCTACTGAAACTGATATAGATTCGCCACCTCAGTCAATAAATGAAATGCAGATTGCTCAGCTGGAGTCAAGGGTCATGACTCCAGTTCCGGACGTTATCAGTACGCCTATCTCTACAGTTACGGATAACGTTGGAATGACATCAGTGCCCTCTGGCACAGATAGTGAAGGTCTTTCTACATCAACAGCAGATGCTAATACTGAGAATTCTGTTCCACCAATTACTGCAGAATCTACACCCGAGCCTACACCCGAGCCTACACCCGAGCCTACACCCGAGCCTACACCCGAGCCTACACCCGAGCCCACCCCCGAGCCCACTTATACAGTACAAGCTGGTGATTCCTTATATTTGATTGCTGAATATTTCTTACCTGCAGGTAAAGATTTGGCAATCTATGTTGATGAGATTGCACAATTGAATGAGATTGTTGATATTACACAGATACAAGTCGGTCAAATTTTGCAAATACCTGGTCAATAGGAATTTTATATGAACAAAGATCAAGTTTTAGAGGAGAAGTTAATATCTAAGACTCCTTTGTATAAGCATTGTCTTATTTATGGTTTATTTTCAACTTGCATGATTGCTTTATCTACAGTAGCGATATCTAGTTTTATTTATGGGAATAAAGGAGCTATATTTCCATTGATTTTCTTAGGAATTATATCTTTTGCGGTTTTTTATGAATTTATTTCCTCGTTAAGCGATTTGCGTTCTAATCCAATCGAAACAAAAGGTGAAGTAACAAAGATGTGGAAGAAATCGAAATTTTTACTATTGGGTCGACAGGATTATTTGTTACTCAATCGTAAAATTTTCGAAATTAAGACTACAACTGCTATGATGTTGAATGTGGGGGATAATATCGCTATTCAGCATTGGCCAAAGACATTGAAGGTCATCAAACTAGAAAAGGTTAGCGGTAATCAACAGGGCTAAATTTATATGGAAAAGGAGATGCACTTAGTGCATTGGTTGGATCTAACTATAGTTGGTTTTGTTACGTGGACGACCTTTAGAGCTTTTCGAAAAGGTCTTGTTAGAGAAGTAGTTCAGATAGCTGCTTTAGTAGGTGGTGTAATAGTTGCCGGTCAGTATTATGGGCAGTTAAGTTCCAATTTGGGTTTTATATTAGAAGATAGAACAACACTTAATGTAATTTGTTTTGCCTTGTTGTTGGGCGGGATGTTGATACTGGGACAATTAATTGCCAGCACTTTGCGGAATACTGTGAAAATGTTGATGCTTGGTCCAATAGATACCTTTGGCGGGGCCTTGTTCGGATTTTTTAAAGGACTTGTTTTAGTTGAAGTTTTGTTGATTGTGGTGTCAGTCTTTCCGATATCAGCACAATTAATTTTAGCCATTGAAGATTCCAATGTAGCTAGTTTTTTGCTAGAGCAATCGGTGATTGTTGAACAGATATTGCCAACAGAATTTCAAGAGGCATTTGAAAAACTGAAGATAAACATCAATAAATTGCGATAAAAGTACAATTCTAAAGTAAAGTCCCAGTTCTTCGGTCGAGTATGTGAGTTATTTGTTCTAGGTTAACCAGCTCTCTAGCAGCTAATAAAGACTGTAAGCAACTTCCTGGGCTATTCCAGCCATTGGTACGAACCTCATCTTCAATTTTTGAGCCTAATTCAGAAGCTACAGGAAGAGTCTTCTGGAAAGTGGNTTTTAAGTTTTCCCATAATGGGTGCTCAATTGCAGCACGTGCATATAATAATGCAGCAAACATGCAAGCAGGTGAATCAGCCTCTAACCATTCAGGGTCATGATCTCGTAGCAAGACCTTTAACGCTTGATGGCGTTGCTCCGATTCCCATTTGGTGTCTAAATTTAGAGATTCTAGTTTGTCGTTAGCAGCAGGGGAAAGTACTAATTCTCGCAACGCACTTCGTAAGAGAGGTCCTTCTGCTATATCATCATCTTTTTTTTGAGGTACTGGATATAAATCTAATCTTTGTTGTACATGGACTAAAGCTACACCAAAGATATGTGGTAATGCATGAGTAGGAACTCCATTATGCAACTGAATGGTTACGGCTTCATTTTGCCAAAGGACATTTGAAAAAGTTTCTTGTGCTCCTGTAACCACGTCTAATTTTTTTTCGAGTTCAATTTCGACTCTGTTTGTGACAGTGCTATAAAGTGTATCTAACTGTTCTCCGATATCTTTGCCAATTACTTTCATTTTGCCTCCGCGTTACGTTACGATTTTATATAATTCCACCTTGGATACGAACCCAAAATATTCAACCATTGAGTTTTAGGTTGAGCCTCTTTGATGGCATCTGCAATTAATGTATCGTCTTGATGTCCATGAATATCTACAAAAAAATAGTAAGTACCTAATTGCTGTCTTGTAGGTCGGGACTCGATTCTACTCAAATTGATTTTTCTTTTTGCAAAAGGAGAAAGAACATCTACTAGCGATCCTGGCAAGTCATGTGCCATGGTAAAAATTAAAGATGTTTTATCATCTCCTGTTGGAGGAACAAGGTTTTTTCCTAAGGCGATAAATCTGGTTTGGTTATTTTTATTATCACTTATATCTGGATTGTACACATGTAGTGACTGTGGTTTTGCTGCTCGAATGTTTCCGATTGCAAGCGTGTTTGGATTGCGTGTGGTTGATTCTATTGCAGCAGCAGTTGAAAGAGCTGCAACTGGTTTTGCGTTGGGTACAAGCGCCATAAGGTTGTCACGGCATTGCGCTAGTGCCTGTGGATGAGAATGAACGGTAGTAATATTTGTAAAAGATTGATTAGGAATCCCAATTAGTGCATGTTTTATAGGGATTACTATTTCGGCACTTATGTTTACCGATAAAATTTCATTTTGGAGAATGACTAATGTTTCAATTACGGCTCCTTCTAGTGCATTTTCAATAGCGCAAATAGCGAGATCAGCCTCATCTCTTTCAACTGCATGTACTGCATCTTTAACTGTGGGATAGGGCATTAATTGTGCATTGGGATCGTATTCTATTGCTGCGGACTCTGTATGTGTTCCAGTTGGGCCAAGGTGCGATATTCGCATGGTGTTCTCTCTTATAGAATCAATCTTAGTGACTATTTAGGGATTAGTAACATAATCATTCTGTTCTGAATAGATAATAACGAGTGTAGCTATTAATTAAAAGTACACCGACAAGCAGAATTGCAGGGAATATATTTAGTAAGTTAAGTATTATCAAGCATGATACTCCGATGGCCATAAGTAAGGAAAGAATCGCAGGAATTCGATTGCTATTACGTGATTGAGGAAGCTCCATTAGTGCAATTGCTCGATCCATGCATCTACGTTTCCGTCGCTTATTTCCAAAAAACCAATAGTTCCCAGCTGTGTTTGTAAATTTTTGGGATATGTAGGTGATCCTGAATTTATTATCAGAGTATCTTCTCGTTGGCTAACATGAGGAACATGAGTATCGCCTGCAATAATTATGTCTACTTTTGTTTTCCAGTGCCTGTGCATAGCATCTTCTAAGGGCATTGATCCCGGATAAGGAAATTCAGGGAAGGCGTGGGTCATACCAATACGAAGGTTTTGAACGGTAAGAAGTTGATTGTGCGCTAGTCGAGGATCGTTTGGAGCAACTGGCCTTCCACTCGATCCATCATCACCATTTCCACGGACAGCAATAACAGGAGCTATATCCATGAGCCAATCTAGTACTATCACATCATGGATGTCTCCGTTGTGTAAGATGTAGTCACAATTATCAAATGCTTCATATAGTTCGTCGTAAAGTGTTTGGCGTGCTTCTGGAATGTGAGTATCTGAGACAAGCCCAAAAAGAACATCACCTTGTATTTCATGGTAATCGATCCAGAGAGGCTCTTTAGTTTTTGTCATATTTAAATTTTAGGGTTAATGTGTCTTTTTGGCTAATAGGACTACACTTGTCTTTACATCAAGATATAATAACAAAGACAAATTTTACAGGAGTGATTATGACAATAGAAGAAAATCCGAATTCTAACGGTAATGAACATAAAGTCGCGACAATGGGTGTAAAAGTTGGTTTAGCACAAATGCTTAAAGGTGGGGTGATAATGGACGTTACTACCGCTGAAGAGGCTAAGATTGCAGAAGAGGCGGGTGCAGTTTCGGTGATGGCTCTTGAACGAGTCCCTGCAGATATTAGAGCTCAAGGTGGTGTTGCTCGGATGAGCAGTATCGACAAGATCCGTGAGATTCAGGAGGCGGTAACAATTCCTGTTATGGCAAAAGCGAGAATCGGTCACTTTGTGGAGGCTCAGATCTTAGATGCTATGGGCATAGATTATATTGACGAGTCAGAAGTATTAACTCCTGCCGATGATCAAAACCATATTGATAAATCATCGTTTAGAGCTCCCTTCGTCTGTGGGTGTAGGAATTTAGGTGAGGCACTCAGGCGAATAGCTGAAGGTGCTGCTATGATTCGCACTAAAGGAGAAGCAGGAACTGGCGACATTGTTGAGGCTGTTCGACATATGCGTGAATTGTGGAGTGGAATAAGAACAATTAGCAGTATGACAGATGAAGAATTACCTTCTGCTGCAAAAAACCTACAAGCACCACTTGGCTTGGTCAGGGAGGTGAAAAAATTGCAAAGATTGCCAGTTGTTAACTTTTCTGCCGGTGGAGTAGCTACACCTGCTGACGCAGCACTAATGATGCAATTAGGCGCTGATGGAGTTTTTGTGGGGTCGGGGATTTTTAAGTCAGACGATCCAGAAAAAACCGCAGCTGCTATTGTCAGGGCAGTTACACATTATCAAGATCCGATAAGTCTAGTTCAGGCTTCTGAAGGTCTTGGAGAACCAATGCGCGGTATATCTACTGCAAATTTTTCAGAAGATCAACAATTATCTGCGAGAGGAAATTAACCTCAATACTATGGTAGATCCCCATAAAACTGATGTCCGAATAGGGGTGTTGGCTCTTCAAGGTGATTTTAAAGAGCACGCAAAAATGCTAATTGATTCTGGAGTAAATGCCGTTGAAGTTCGGACAGATACTGAAATTGAGTCAATTGATGGCTTGATCATTCCTGGAGGTGAAAGCACCACTATGGCTAGGCTGTTAATTGCCTATGACTTGATGGAGTTACTTAAGGCTAAAATAGCATCTGGATTCCCTGTGTGGGGTACTTGTGCAGGTGCTATTCTACTAGCAGATTCTGCTCCAGATCTTGACCGTCCTACCATTGGAGGTATTCCTATGACAATTAAGAGGAATGCATTTGGAACTCAAGTCGACTCCTTTGAGACAGATCTACATATTCTTGATTTAGAAGGTGGAGATTATCATGCTATTTTTATCAGGGCTCCACTAATAACAGAGGTTGCAACTGAGGTAGAGATTATGTCACGCCTTAATAACGGTGAAATAGTAGCTGTAGTAAATAAAAATTTAATGGCGACATGTTTTCATCCCGAGATTACTAACGATAAGAGACTGCATAGTAAATTTATTGATGTAGTTACTAAATATAAAATTGACAAATCTACCGAAGTATAAAATAGGTCCTGCATTGAGGAGAAGTTTTCCCATGGACAATGAATTTGAGAAAGATATTCATCTAGAGGGCAATATTCAAGAAGTAGATTTGTTAATTGATCGTTTGCCTGCACGGCTGAATAATCTTATGGAACAGCATGGTTATGATGAGTTGATCGAAATAGTACTTGATTTAGGTAGACCTCCAGTTGCGCGATATAGAAAATATGGCGAGGTATTACTTTCGGATGCTGAAGTTACCCAACAAGAGATAGATCAAACCGTGGCTCAATTGTCCGAGTTCGGCGACGACAATCGAGCAGGGATTCCAAGGACACTACATCGTGTTTCAGCGATTCGCAACAGACGTGAGAGAATAGTCGGTTTAACATGTCGTGTAGGGAGAACTGTTTCTGGATCTGCGGGGATTATTGGTGACTTAATCGAGAAAAACAGTATTTTACTTTTGGGTCCACCAGGTGTTGGGAAAACAACTATGCTTCGTGATGTCGCCAGAACTTTAGCTGATGAATTAGGAAAAAGAGTCGTTGTTGTAGATACATCCAATGAAATAGGAGGAGATGGTGACATACCGCATCCCGGTATTGGCAAAGCTCGAAGAATGCAAGTAAGTAGTCCTGAATTACAGCATAGAGTAATGATAGAGGCTGTAGAAAATCACACCCCTGAGACAATAATTATTGACGAGATAGGAACTGCGTTAGAAGCTGATGCAGCTAGAACAATAGCAGAACGAGGTGTTCAACTTATAGGAACTGCGCATGGTAATTCGCTTACTAATTTAATGCAGAACCCCACACTTTCTGATCTTATTGGAGGGATAGAATCTGTGACATTAGGTGATGATGAGGCACGTAGAAGGGATAGTCAAAAAACAATTTTAGAAAGACGTGCAGCTCCTACGTTTGGTTCGTTGGTTGAAATACACTCTTTCTCCGCGGTTGCTGTGCATGAAGATGTAGCACGAACAGTAGATGAAGCACTAAGAGGTTTCAAAATTGAAGCTGAATTTCGTGAAATAAAAGACGGACGAATGCACTCTCTCGGTCGAAAGGCATTGTCTAATCAAACAGATGATGTTCAACAAAAAGAAAAAATAGACAATACGAGAAATTTGAAAACTATAGTAAGGCAAGAATTCAAGCCTGAAAGGAAAATTTTAGCTTTTGGTGTAAGTCGATCAAGATTGGAAGAAGCGATTAGTGGGNTACGGATGTCTGCTCGAATGGTAGATTCAGTTGATGAGGCGGATTGTGTAATCACTTTACGCCCCTATTATCGAAGGCGAAGCGGCCCTTTGAGAAGGGCAGAACAGAGGGCAATTCCAATATATGTGTTGCGTAATAACACTATTGAACAGATGGAGAGGCAGTTGGAATCGATGCATGACGAAGATCGTGCAAATGAACCTATAACCATTGCATTGCGCGAGGCGGAGGAAGCCGCTAATAAAATATTGTATGAAGGTGTNTATTCTGTTGAGCTTTCACCCCAGAATGGCTATGTAAGACGATTGCAACATGAATTAATTGCTAGATATGGACTGACTAGTGCATCCAGAGGTAGTGACCCTTCAAGGCGTGTGAGTGCTGAAGCAAATTCTCTTGTAGGGAAAAGAAAATTGTCGAAAGCTGTAAGAAGATGATAAGAGGTGCAGAGGGTTTTTTCCTTACATTAGAAGGCGGTGATGGTGTTGGTAAGTCTAC
Organism: Chloroflexota bacterium; assembly: GCA_002716405.1. GTDB lineage: Bacteria > Chloroflexota > Dehalococcoidia > UBA2979 > UBA2979 > UBA6955. The sequence goes on from PBBA01000006.1 coordinate 441,213, forward strand.
CTTGCAACGATTACTTAATCAGCGAATTGTAGATGCTGGTTATGACGTCGTGATGTGTAGGGAGCCAGGTGGAACAGCTCTCGGAGAAAAGTTAAGAAGTGCACTGTTGGGGTCAAAAAAAAACGAAGTAGATCCTCTGGCTGAACTATTAATTTTTCTTTCAGCACGTGCTCAACTTAGTGCAGAAATTATAAAACCTGCATTAAAAAGAGGAGCAATAGTTATCTGCGACCGTTTTACTGACTCATCGATTGCATACCAACATTATGGCAGAGGAATTAAAAAATCTATTGTAGAAGATCTAAATGCTATAGCGACAGAAGGGTTGACTCCCGATCGAACAATATTGCTTGATTTGGATCCTGCGATTGGATCTATGCGGAATGTCCAAGCACAAGATTATATGGAACAAGAAACAATAAATTTTCATAATCGCGTAAGAGAAGGATATTTAAGCTTAGCGAAAGAGTTTACAGAACGGTGGTTAATTGTGGATGCCCTTCAAGAGGAGGGCATCATTGTAGATTTAGTTTGGACAGATCTCAAAAAAAGAATTAGAGGCTAGTCAATCCGTTCAAAGACTGTGGCAATACCTTGCCCTCCACCAATACAGAGTGATATTAAAGCATACCTTCCATTCGTCCGCTCTAATTCAGCCATTGCCTTAATTGTTAAGATTGCTCCTGTTGCTCCGACTGGATGTCCCAAGGCGATAGCTCCGCCATTCGGATTTGTCTTATCTTTTGGTAGGTCCAGGACAGTTGAGCATGTAGCTGCAACAGAAGCAAACGCCTCATTGAGTTCAATGACGTCCATGTCACCAATAGAAAGATTTGCTTTCTTCATGACATTTTCTATAGCTGGTATTGGCCCTTGACCCATAATTGAAGGCTCAACTCCTGATTCAGCCCGTGCTACCATACGCATTCGTGGATTCAATCCTAATTCATGCGCTTGGCCTGCGGTGGTCATAACAACAGCCGCGGCACCGTCATTGATTCCTGATGAATTTCCTGCAGTTACGCTACCATTTTCACGGAAGACTGGGCGCAGATTTGACAATTTATCCATTGATGTGGCACGTGGATGTTCATCAGCTTCAAAAGTAAATGTGTCACGTCCTTTTCTAACCTCAATAGGAGCAATTTGATCTTTAAAATAGCCAGATTGTAGTGCAATTTTGGCACGTTCTTGCGATTCTAGAGCATATTCATCTTGTATTACTCGAGATATCTCATATTTTTCTGCGAGGTTTTCCGCTGTTTCACCCATTAATATTTTCTGAAATGGATCGGTCAGCATATGCATTGTGGAATCTTCAACTTCAGCATGTCCATAACCGTAACCTGTACGGCCCTTGCGAAGTAAGTAAGGCATCATGCTCATATTTTCAGCGCCACCTGCAACAACGATATTTGCATCACCAGTTTGTAACCATCGAGCTCCTGTGTTAATAGCTTCCAAACCAGAACCACAGAGTCTATTTACTGTGTATGCAGGTGTTTCGACAGGCATTCCAGCCTTAACAGAAGCATGTCGAGCGATATAGCCATCTTCAGCAACTTGTCCAACACATCCTAATATTACCTGGTCAACTAGAGAGGGCTCTACACCAGAACGTTTAACTGCTTCGCGGATTACGTGTGCTCCTAGTTCAGAAGCTGATGTTTCGCTAAGTGACCCTCCAAAAGTCCCAATGGCAGTTCTTGCTCCATCAATAATGACTATATCTTCCATATTGATACCCCCCAATTTTTTAATGCCTCTAGTATACGCTAGTTTAAAAAAGAAGAAAATATTATTTTCTTAAAAGAGAGATGATTATAGTTGCGATTGCGCTTCTAGGCCCTAGACTCAATGTATGCACAATAAAAAAAAGGCAATTGTTCGTGTTCCGGCAACTTCGGCAAATTTAGGTCCTGGCTTTGATAGCCTGGGTGTAGCCTTAGATTGGTCTGCAACATATACAATTGAGATTTCTGAAAATCCTAATTCGTCAAACAATGACCCTATTCAAAGAATGGTAGCGAGCGCAGCAGGTGCATTCTTTAAAGAAGAGAAAATTGACGATTCAATAGAATTTTCAGTCACCTATGAGAGTGATATCCCTGTAGGGCGAGGTCTTGGTGTTTCTGCAGCTGCCCGAGCTGCAGGTATTATTGCTGCTAATGCATTGTCAGGGGCTGAAAAGAAATTATTAGATATGCTCCCACTGGCAGTTAATCTTGAAGGTCATGCTGATAATATTGTACCCGCGCTTTTGGGTGGGATGCGTGTAGTGGTAATTGACGAAAATCAAATAAATCAGATAGAGGTTCCAGTTCCAGATGATTTAGGTCTGGTTGTACTAACACCTAAGTTTTCTATGCCTACGGAAAAATCGAGGAAGAGTTTGCCTACACAACTTTCTCGACAAGATGTGATACATAATACTGGAAGGATAGCAATCTTAATTGCTGCTATAACTCAGCGTAATTATGATTTATTGCATATAGGAGTTCAGGATATTTTGCATCAACCACCACGTTCTCGACTTTTTCCTGCGATGTATGATCTCTTTGAAGTGGCTAGATCCGCTGGCGCTTATGCGGCATATTTGTCAGGAGGAGGTTCGTCAGTAGCTGCCTTCGTTAATAAATTAAATTCTTCTGAAGTGGTGGAGGCAATGATAGTAGCCTCTGAAAAATATGATTTAGGTGCAAAAGTTACTATGTGTTCCATGGGTGGTGTAGGTGCAGAATTGCTCAGTATTGAATAGTAGGTGTTGAATGGCTCATATTGTTCAAAAATTTGGAGGTTCTTCTGTTGCTTCAGCTGAACATATAAAAAGTATTGCAAAACGTATTTCTATTCGAGCTTCTGAAGGTGACAAGATAGTAGTAGTTGTTTCTGCAATGGGCAATACTACTGACGATTTGCATAAATTAGCTTTTTCAATGACTCAAAATCCTAGTCCTAGGGAAATGGATGTCTTGTTAAGTACAGGTGAAATGATTACGAGCACCTTATTGTCGATGGGGCTTAACGATTTAGGTGTTGATGCTATTAGTTTGAGTGGTGCTCAAGCAGGAATTATTACGGATGATGTTTTCGGGCGCGCTCGAATTTCAGAAATTAAAACCGATAGAATTAATACCGAATTGGAAAAAGGGCGTGTAGTAATAGTCGCAGGGTTTCAAGGAATATCTAGTGATTTCGATGTGACTACATTTGGTCGTGGAGGATCAGATACTACTGCAGTTGCATTAGCGGCAGCTTTAGGTGCGGCTAGGTGTGAAATTTTTACCGATGTTGCAGGTGTTTTTACCGCTGATCCTCGTATCTGTAGTTTGGCACGTCCGCTTAAAGAAATTGGGTACGAAGAAATGTTGGAAATGGCATCGACAGGCGCTCGCGTTATGCATGCACGTGCTGTTGAAATAGGTGAACTTTATGATGTTCCAATATTAGTTTCGAGCAGTTTTGATGAAGATGTAAAAGGAACATTAATTCATAGGGAGATAACTATGGAACAAGGAAATAAAGTTCGTGGTATAGCACATCAGGATAAAGTCGCTAAAGTTACTGTTCGAGGCGTTCCTGATCAGCCAGGAATTGCAGTCCACTTGTTTGGCCCATTAGCTGAGGCGAATGTTTCTGTGGATACCATTGTGCAGAATGCTAGCGTCGAAAAATTGACAGATATGACCTTTACAATTGCACCCGAAGATCTAGTGCCAGCGTTAGAAGTAGTCGATGGTGTTAGGTTGTCTCTGGGTGCTTCGGAAATTGTTTCTGAAATTGATTTAGGGACTGTTTCTATTATTGGTACTGGTATGGCCAGTGCGCCAGGATTTGCTGCTTTAATGTTCAAGTCTCTTTATGAGAATAATATTAATATCGAAATGATATCAACCAGTGATATAAGAATTACTTGTGTAGTCAAGGCTAATAGAGTACAAGATGCCGTTAGTGCACTCCACTCCACTTTTGAATTAGACATTATTNCTCAGTAGCTTACTTTTTGTTGGATAAATGTGGATAGCTTGTTCGTGTAAAAATTGTAGCTTTATGTTTATGCGCGTATACTGTTTATCTAATTAATTTTTTATTGAATTCAGGTTTTTGATGTCGTTTGTTCATCTTCATACACATAGCGAATATTCCTTACTTGATGGTATGTCAAAAATAGATTCCATGGTGCAGAGAGCAAGTGAGCTTGAAATGCCAGCTCTTGCCGTTACAGATCACGGTCAGTTGCACGGTGCATTGGAATTCTATGAAAAAGCTAAAGCTTTTGATATCAATCCTATAATTGGATTAGAAGCGTATGTTTCTCCTGGTAGTCGATTTGAGAAAAAAACAGGAGATTGGCCGTACCACCTAACTTTATTAGCAAAGGATGAAGGTGGCTATAGGAACTTACTTAAATTGTCGAGTCTTTCACATTTAGAAGGCTTCTATAGAAAGCCACGAGTTGATCGTGAATTATTGGAAAAATATTCAGAGGGGTTAATTGTACTTTCAGGTTGTCCTTCAGGTGAATTGTTATCAAAGATTCGCGAAGGTGATTTCACAGGAGCTGAGAAAGTTGCTGGTTGGTATTCTGATGTTTTTCCAGGCCGTTATTACCTTGAAGTTATGGAACATGGCATCGATGAATTTAGTCAATTAACTCCAAAAATCAATGAATTGTCTCGAAAAATGAACCTTCCTTTAGTATTAACCCAGGACTCGCACTATACACACGCAGAAGATTCACATGCGCATGATGTACTTTTGTGTATTGGTACAAACTCAACAGTGAATGAGGTAAATAGATTTAAATTTAGCAGTGATCAGTTTTACTTAAAATCTGCTCATGAAATGGGACTATTGTTGCCAGAACTTCCAGAAGCATATCGTAATACGCTAAATATTGGTGAACAAGTCGATATTTCACTTGATTTTGCACGAACCCTTCTTCCCGATTCAGGTGTTCCAAAGAACACTTCGCCTAATGAATATTTACGTCAATTATGTACTGAAGGTCTATATCGCAGATATCCAGATCTGACGGATCAACAAATCCAGAGATTAGATTATGAATTAAATATTATTGAACAAACTGGATTTTCAGAATATATGCTGATTGTTAGAGATTTGGCACTATTTGCAAGGGAGCGGAAGATTCCGATGGGTGTGAGGGGATCTGCCGCAGCTTCAATTGTTTTATATACCTTAGATGTAACAGACATAGAGCCGACCCGTTACGGGCTGGTTTTTGAAAGGTTTTTAAATCCTGAACGTATTTCAATGCCAGATGTTGATTTTGATTTTGCTGATGATCGGCGTGAAGAAATTATTCGCTATGCTTCAGAAAGATACGGTCGAGACAAAGTAGCACAGATATGTACCTTTGGGACCTTAGGAGCGAAAGCGGCTATTAGAGACACAGGTCGTGCTTTAGGTGTGCCCCTAAGCGAAACAGATAGATTAGCGAGGATGATTCCTGAGCAATTGAATATAACTATTGATAGCGCACTTCAAATATCGCCTGAACTCGCTGAAATATATGGGCGTGATCCTTCTAGTAAAGAGTTAATTGATACTGCAAGGAGTCTCGAAGGTGTTGCTCGACATGCTTCAACTCATGCGGCTGGTGTAGTTATTTCAAGGCAGCCATTAATGGATGTTGTTCCATTACAGCGGCCTACTGGAGTTAAGGATGAAGATGCATTGCCTACAACCCAATATGCGATGGCTGATGTGGAAAAAATTGGATTGTTGAAAGTTGATTTTTTAGGACTAACGAATCTTACTATTTTAGGTAAAGCCGTAGAGATTATATCTGAAGCAAGAGGGGAAGAAATTGATCTGACCAAGTTGCCAGATGGAGATAAACTTACTGCAGATCTATTAGCCAGCGCTGAAACATTTGGAATATTTCAAATGGAATCTGCCGGTATGAGGCGGTATGTTGCAGAATTAAAACCTGAGAACATAGCAGAACTTGCAGCAATGGTTGCTTTGTTTCGCCCGGGCCCGATGGAGCATATTCCACGGTATATTGATGTGAAATTCGGAAAAGCCGCGGCACATTATCCTCATGATGATCTTGCAAATATTTTGGATGAGACTAATGGTGTAATCACATATCAAGATCAAGTTTTGCAGATTGCTAGACAGTTTGCCGGATATACACTAGGTCAAGCTGACGTTATGCGTAAAGCTATGGGTAAAAAAATACCTGAGGTTATGCTTCAAGAAAGGCAGAGATTTGTTGAGGGCTCTATTGCTCAAGGGTATGAACAATCTACTGCTGAAGAGCTTTTTGATCTATTTGAACCATTCGCGGGTTATGCATTTAATAAGGCGCATGCTTTTTCATATGCAACGATTGCCTATCAGACAGCATATCTTAAAGCTCATTATCCCTTAGAGTATATGACAGCAGTTTTAATGGCGGCGGGTGGTTCTCAAGATCGATTAGCAATGGCGGTAAGAGAGTGCCAACGGTTGAATATTGAAGTACTTCCCCCAGATATCAATTATTCGAAGGTTAATTTTTCTATCGATCAACAAGATGACATTTTAGGTATTCGCTTTGGTCTCGCTCAAATTAAGAATGTAGGTGAGACAGGGATTCAAAAATTAGTCAATGAACGTAATAAAAATGGTAATTTTACTTCAATAGATGATTTTGCTAGTCGTATTAATCCACGTGATGTTAATAAAAGAGTAGTGGAAGCATTAGCTAAATCAGGTTCGTTAGATCTATTTAGTAGTCGAGGTAGAATCATCGATAGCATTGATCGAGTAGTCCAAGTAGCTCAAGAGCAGTTTAGAATTAGAGAAACAGGTCAGACTTCGATGTTTGATTTATTGGAAGGTGAACAAGCTTTACAGACTATTTCTTTAGAAAATTCTGAAATTGATGAGCGGCAACTTTTGGTATGGGAGAAAGAGTATTTAGGTACGTACCTTTCGGATCATCCATTTCAGGAGATTTCTACTAGTATTCGACAGTATGTCTCTGCCCAAATGGTGGATATTGATGCATCTAGATCGGGAAGTGAAGTTATAATTGCAGGATGGGTTACTAAAGTACGCTCTTTGGTAACGAGACAGAATAAGCCATTTGCCATAATAACGATGGAAGATTTTACGGGCAGTATTGATTTGACTGTATGGCCAGAGCTTTATGAAGAAAACCGTAATGTAATTACTGAAGATATGGCTTTGATGGTTAAGGCAAAGATTCGATCTCGAGATGGTCGACTAAATGTTGTTGCAGATTGGATTTTCGTTTGTCCTGCAGAGTTATCTGTAGAAAATAGAGAACAGATAGAGAAGTTGCTTGTCAAAAATCACAGAAAAAATGAGGGTTTTGTTTTAAAAAATAGATACTCCAGTTCTGGTGAAAATCGAATGAATCTCAAACCTATTAATGCTCGTGATGAAGTTGGAATATATAAGATTGATGGAAGTATGCAACAGCGAAAATTACGAATTATTGTTGAGGAAACAACTGATGAAAATGCTGACATACGTAGGTTAAGAAAAATATGTAAGATTTTGGATCCTTATAGTGGGGATGTTCCAGTAGAACTAGTGATTCAACGTCGTGATAGCGCAGAAGTGGCATTTACTCGTGGGACAGTTGAGGCCATGTCATTAGAAAAAATTGTTGCACAGATTCGTATGCTGTTAGGTGTACTTGGCAAAGTGGAAGAATTTACAGGGTTTGAATCTGAATCTTTTGATAATGACTTAGCGATAGCGAGTGGATAGATGTTTGTTTGAGATGTTAAATAATAAAAAAGGGTCATAGTATTAAAGCCTGGGCTCTATGAAAGAAGCAATGTTCAATCGGGCAGAGTTCGATGATGCGATGAATGACCTTGAGATCATTCATGAGGGTTTTGCTCGTGTAATTTTTGGTCAGAGTCAGCTCATAGATCGAGTGTTGATTACGTTATTAACTAACAATCATTGTTTAATTGAAGGTGTTCCAGGTCTTGCCAAGACGTTAACCGTACAGACTCTAGCTAATATCTTTGAATTAAAATTTACTCGTGTGCAATTTACCCCAGATTTATTACCTGCAGATATAACAGGTACTATGATGTACGATCCGGGTCAAGGATTGTTTAACCCACATTTTGGACCTGTTTTTACAAATATACTTTTGGCTGATGAAATCAATCGTGCTCCTGCCAAGGTTCACTCGGCTTTGTTAGAGGCAATGCAAGAGCAACAAGTTTCTATGGGTGGGCAAAGTTATAGGCTTCCCAAACCTTTTATGGTTCTTGCTACGCAAAACCCAATTGAATATGAAGCAACATATACACTTCCTGAAGCTCAATTAGACAGATTCATGCTAAAAATCGTAATTGACTACCCAACACAAACAGAAAGTCGTGAAATTTTAGATGCTTCATTAAGCAGTAATTCGCAGATTATTAAGGAAAAAATCAATATTGATTCTCTAAATAAACTTTGTCAAATAGTACAACGAATAACCATAGATGAATCAATTCGGGAGTACATATTACGTATTGTACACGCGTCACGAGAACCTTCAGTATATGCTCTATCTAGCATAGCACCAATGATCGATTTCGGAGCTTCTCCTCGTGCGGCTACTTTTTTAGCGAAGGGCTCTCAAGCCCTTGCTTTCTTAAAAGGTAGGGAATATGTAACACCTGATGATGTAAAAACATTAGCGCCTGATGTTTTGCGACATCGATTAGTTACCAGCTATGAGGCTGATGCAACACAGGTAACGGTTGAAGAATTAATCAGAAAAATTTTAGAACATGTGAATATTTCTTGAATATGAGTAGCAAATGTTAAATTGGCGAAAAGATCATGTAGAAACTTTTTTAGATGATTCAGATCAAGTTCTGGAATCTTCACTACGCACACAGGTTAAACAACTAGAGTTACGTTCGCGTGATCTTGCAACATCAACCTTACGAGGAGATTACAAGGCAAGTTTTCATGGTAGTGGTGTCGAATTTGCAGAATCTAGAGAATATGTCTTAGGGGATGACACAAGATTTATTGATTGGAATGTTACAGCAAGAATGGATAGTCCGTGGATTAAGAGATATGTAGAAGAGAGAGATCTTACAATTATTTTAGCTGTAGATACTTCAGCCTCTCAATTAGTTTCGAGAAGAAAAAACGGTCGAATAGGTGCAGCGGCAGAGCTAGTGTCATTGATTAGTTTTCTTGCAGTTGAAAATCATGATCGAGTTGGTTTGATGTTGTTTGGTAAGGAAGTTAATGAGTTTATAAAACCTCAACATGGAGAGAAGCACGCACGTAGGTTAGTTAAAGCAGTACTAGATCAGAAAAATTTTACGTTAGAGACTAATATTAGAAAAGCGTGTGATCGATTGACAAATGTTCTTAGAAAAAAATCAATAATTTTTTTACTATCCGACTTTACAAATTTAGAAGATCTCGGAAGTTTATATCGGATGGCAAAATACCATGATGTAATTGCGTTGATTCTTACTGACCCTATCGATTCAGAGTTGCCTAAAGTGGGTTTGGTTCAAATTCAGTCTATTGAAGAAGGTTATTCTGTCATTCTCGACACGACAGATCCAACTGTTCGAGAAAACTATCGGTTGCGTTCTGAAGGTTTTTCACATTTACGTAGCCAAAAATTGGCGTTGGCAAATGTAGGTGAAGTGGAAATTGATGTAACGCAAGATTTATTAAGTCCGTTAAGTAATTACTTTAAACGACGATCGGCGAGGTAATGAAAAATCCTCATGGTTGGTTGATCATAGTTGTCACCATTTTTTGCAGTATGAGCTTTAGTAATTTGCACTCGCAGGAATATCCAGATTACAAAGTTAGACTTGTAGCAATTCCAAATGATGTGACAGTNGGTGATCCGATCGAAATTACAATAACAATAGCGCATCAAGAAAGTACTATTTTTACAATAACTGAACCAATTTTACCTTCAGGATTCGAGGTAATATCTAAGGAAGATCAGGTCAGTATTTTTGATCAAGCAAGTGCAGAAATAGTGTCTAGTCGACGCTTTAATATCGCGGCATATACTCTTAATGCTCAAGGTACAGGATATGTAGATTTATTATGGGTTGACTCACAATTAGTTACAGGTGAAATTCGAATAGAACTTCCTCAAGTTGATATATCTTCAACACGATCTCAAAATGATCTGTCTTTACGTCCTCTTTCACCTTTGTTTGAGAGAGAAAATTTCTATAGTTTCAATCTTCAAATGTTGTTAGTGGTGATTGGAATTCTTTTATTGACTGTTTATGGTATTCGTAATATTCGAAAAGACAACAAACACGAGGATGGAATTCTAGAACACTACGATGAGAATGTTGCTAAAAATCAATTAGATTTAGTAAGTGGGATGAGTTTAGATTCGGTTCAAAAGTATAGAGAATTCTATCAGTCAATAGACGGGATTATCAGACAGTATATCGCAGTACGATATAGGATGCAGGCATTATCATTAACCGTGAAAGAACTAGTTGCACATGCAGAGCTTTCTCAAGTTGATAATTGGCAACTCCGTTTAATTAAAGATTTACTTAATCGATGCGATGAAGTGATTTATGGGAGAATTCTCCCTGATCCAATATTGGCCGATCGTGATCTTACCATTGCATATGAAATTATAGAGTTGAATCGTAGGCGTATTTCTGAAGAAATAATGACAGGAATATAGGGCATGCGATTTGAAAACATTGAATTTTTTTGGCTTATCCCGATCATATTAATTTGTATTTTGTTTATTAGTGCGATCATTGCTCCTCGTCAAAACTTATGGGTGTCAAATGTAGAATTGATTCGAGAAAATTTTAAATTAAATTGGAAGGTGCGATTAAGGTGGGTCCCCTCTTTTTTACGTGGATTGGTAATTTTATTTTTAATTTTTGCATTAGCACGACCTCAATTTGGACTAAAACGTGTCGAGATACCATCTGAAGGGATAGATATTGTAATAGCATTAGATACTTCTAGTTCGATGGACTTAGTTATTGACAATATAAAAGGTAAATCACGTTTGGAACAGAGTAAAAGTGTTGTGGTTGATTTTGTCGAAAGTTTTAAGGGTAACCGTATTGGATTAGTTATTTTTCAATCTCGGTCTTTGATTCTATCGCCATTGACATATGATCATAATGCCCTGCGAAGGCAAATTGAATCTATAGAAACTGGATTAATTGATGATGGGACTGCAATAGGTCTAGGTGTTATGGAAGGACTGACATTGCTCAAGAGCTCTCCTGCAAAAAGTCGCGCGATTATTTTACTTACTGATGGGCAGAATAATGTAGATGTTATTTTACCAGTACAGGCTTCTCGCGTTGCTGAAACCTTAGGAATCAAGGTTTATACAATTGGGTTTGTCGGTCAAGATTCAGCGGCAGGTCAGTCTATAGATACACAGATGTTGCGTTTGGTTGCTGAGAAAACTGGAGGATTTTTTTATAATGCCAAGACTGTTAACGAATTGAAGAATGCCTATGAAGATATTTCTAAATTAGAAAAATCTAATTTGGAGGATATTACCTATTCAGTCGCAATGGATATATCTCAATATCTAATTTGGTGTGCATTTACATTATTAATTTTTGAGTTTATTTTCAGAAAGTTTTTATTGAGATCTTATTCATGAATTTTGATACTCCACTATTCTTATTAATGTTGATTGTATTATTACTAATATATTCTAGGGGTAGTTATTTTCTAGTAGACCCTAGAAAGCATTTTGATATTGATGGTCAAAATGAGTTAATCCGTTCAAAATTTTTGGGTACAACCTATAAGGTAAGGAAATTAATTTTACTAGTAGCTCTGGCTTTACTAATAGTTGCTCTCTCAGGACCCAGTTGGGGAAGTATAGAGCGTCCACTTAAAAAACAAGGTATAGATGTTGTGATGGCGCTAGATGTATCACGATCGATGACTGCTACTGATATTGCTCCTTCAAGACTAGAAAGAAGTATTTTTGAACTTCAAAAATTATTGCAACACCTTGATGGTGACAGGGTGGGCTTGGTACTTTTTGCTGGGAACGCAATTGAACGGGTACCTCTAACGTTAGATCTTGATGCACTTTCACAATTAATCAATCAAGCGCAATCGGATTTTACATTAGTAACTCCTGGTACTGATCTCGATGATGCTATTTCAAAGAGTCTAGCATTATTAAATGTTGAAGATTCAGCAGAGACGCAGTCAGTGGTTATTATTTCTGACGGGGAAGATATAAGAGGTGTAAATATTGAATCAATACAACAAGCTAAAATTGCTAATGTAGTCGTACATACAGTTGCTGTTGGAACTGAATTAGGTGGTTTAATTCCTAATGATGTTTCAGGTGTTGGTGNTACAAAAGCGGATGAGGAAAAATTAAGAGATATTGCCGAAATGACAGGAGGTACATTTTTTTATGCACAAGATATCGAATCAATAGTCTATGAATTGCATGAAGGTGAAATTACTGAATTTCAGAGTACTAAATATACAGTCCCGAATGAAAGAAGCAGTTGGTTTTTAAGTGTGGTTGTTTTTTTATTGACGGTCGATTTAGGGATGAATCATCGATTATTTATTCGTAAAAAGTTATTTCCTTGGGGGACAGTGATTTTTATAGTTATTATCCTTTTGAGCGTAGGTTGTGTTAATTCAACTCTATCAAGTGCTGTAAAAAATGCGAATCAAGAGTATTTAGATGGAAATTTCGAATTGGCGCTATCTCATTATCTAAGTGCCAGAGAAATTGACAATACAGATCCATTGATTGCATATCATTTGTCTAATGTACTGCACTATTTAGGAAGAAATGATGAAGCTTCAGTGGTAGCCCAACAAGCCTTAATGAATACTGATGACTCAGATCTGAAACACTTAATTCACTATGCAATGGGTACCTATGCTGTTGAGAGAGGAATGCTTGAAAATGCTAGAGATCACTATATTCGCTCACTGCAATTACAACCAAAACATTATAATTCTAAACAAAATTTGGAATTAGTTTTAAATTTGCTTAGTACAAGAGAAATTGTTCAGCAAGAGTCAATGCAGACGATTCAGGTAGAACGAAGAATACAGCAAAGAGAAAGTGATTATTTAGAAAATCAGTTAGCTGATACACAGTTTGCATCACCATCTAATAATATTGGTACTAATAGCAGTGGTGGATTAAATGCTGATATAGAGAGGCAGGAACCAATTAAAAACATTCAAGTCGAAAAGGAAAATCGTATATTAAAAATTGAGGAATCCNTTCAAAATGAATTAATTAATGATTCGAATGTTTTAACTCGATCTGAAGCTAACAATCTTATTTTCTTGATACAGCGTTGGAATGAACTTCAAAGGAAAGAAGAGGTCGCTCAAGAATTATTTACTATTGAAGAAAGGTAATAAATTACGAAGTTTGCTTAACGGTTTTGTAAAAATTCGTTTGAGTAGAATTTTTTTGATTTTGTTATAGCTGTCGATTAAATTTGCTTCATTAAATTTATAATTCAGTTCAGGATTTCCGTATCGCATTTCGTTGTACGAAGTGGCCAAAATTTGGAGATGATTAACATTACCTATGCTTTTAGAAATTAATTTGGACCATTCTAAAGGTGTTTGATTTGGAACAATTGGTAGCTCTGCCCACTGAGCTAACCGTTGTGTTTTTGCCCAATAACGTTGTTCTTGAGGGACTTTTCGGAATAAGTATAACCAGGCACCCCAAACTAAGAAATATATTACGATTGCAGTGGAACCAATAAGAGAGCAGTAGAGCAGGACTTGAATAATGTTTTTTAGCGAAAGAATATTGGTTTTTGTTGTATCTTCAATTCCAATTTCCCCTAATCTAGTTGCGTTATTTAATTCATCAATTAGTTCATCGTCATCATCGTCATTTTCGAAAGGAAGTATCTCCGTCCCTAGAGTTAAGTTAGAAGGTGACCAATTGGGGAGGTTAGTACGTTGGATTAGTGGCCTATTAGGTGTTGGGTTGAATTCAAGCCACCCTAATTCTGGGAAATAAACTTCAGGCCACGCCCAACTGTTAACTTCGCTGAGGGTGTAAGTTTTTGATGCTGTATCGAAGGAATTAGTATCAATAGTGAATCCGGTAGCTATTCGAGAAGGAATTCCCTGCGTTCTCAATAATATTACCATCGCAGAAGCATGATGATCAAAGTAGCCACGTTTTTCTGTGAAAAGAAAATTTTCGATTACATCTGAGCGCGGAGGTGGCCTATTAATATCAAGGGTATAAGGGTAATTACGCCTTAAGTAGTCTTCGATTTTGCGTGCTGAGACGTAAGGGTGTTCAGTAGAATTAATAATATCGGCGGCTAAATTTCCGATGCTACTAGGTAAATTTGAAGGTAATTGGAGGTAATGTTTTTTTATATATGCTGGATAACCAACCGAAGTGTTAAGTATTGATTGAATTGGGGCAATTGAAATTGCGCCAATAGTAGTATAGGACATGTTGGTTTTTAATCGATCTTTTGGTGTGACTCCGACAATATCATTGGATTGAGTGTTGATTATATTTCTTGTACTTATATCAGAGGCAATAGGCTCTCCGTGAAAAAGGAGTCGTCGATTAGGTATTGCACTAAGTATCTTCACTGTTATAGATCGTGGTTCACGTAATTGTGATTGAGTTAGAGGTGTTCCAAATAACGCTGCCTCGAGAGTAGTTCCGTCTGAGTCAACGAGAATGGTATCTGAAATACGCCAACCAAAACCAGTATATTCATCATAGATGGCGGCTTTAAAATTACCAGGAGAAACAGTTTCAATTTCCATTAATTCTGAGCTGCTAAGGCTGATAGATGCTTGTAATGGCATTGTTTCACCAAAACTATGGACAGGCAGGTCGCGCTTGGATGAAACTCCTGCAAAGACCCGATTAAACCATTCGAATCTCTCTTGCAGAGGTGAAGTTATATTTTCAAAATATGTATCTACAGGTTTCCAATTATTAAAAGTTGGTGCTAACCAAGCGAATAGTACTAACGTAAATGAAGTTAATATTCCTAAAAAGATGATTTGTATTGATATGTTATCGGGCCAAGGTCGATGTTCGGCATACCATTTTTCCAGTGAACGCATAAAATTGATTTGTATAATTAACAGAATAGCTATGAACAAAAAAATCAGCAGTTCGATGTTTTGAGAATAAGAAAGATAGGAAATATTGGTTAGTAAGATAAATCCAGGTGGAAGTAATGTTAACCAAGGATTTTTCCACCTCATTGTAGAGATCACTGCATAAAAAGAAACCAAACTAACTGTGAGGATTAGAATTATTACAAAAGGCAGTGGATCATTAGAGATTCCTCCGTTTGCAACTGCATAAGACCAGTCAGATAGGCGGAAAAAAAATTCACGGAGATACGTATAGGGAAGATTTGTTGCGAGAAGATCTGTAATTTGTAGATTCCAAGCAACGATGATTAAAGATGAGAGAGTTGTCATCAATAGTCCAAGGTAAAAACTTTTGGGGAATAGTTTTATCTGAAGAATTATGGTAGCTAAACCGCACAAAAATCCAATTAGAGTTGCCAAGTAAATAGAGGGCATTTCATCAACCCAGTGTGCGTTTTCTAGAGAATGGGTCATAGCCAGCAATGCCATTAACAAAAGAAGCAAACTAAACCAAGAGTAACCATACAAAAAGTGTTCTAATATCGAGCGAGGATGTTTGTATCGACTAAGTTCGCTGGGGCGAAATAACTGTTCTAATTTTGAATTAGTCATAGTTGATCGCCAATTATTGGTTTCGATTTGCGAGAAATTTTTGTTGAGAGTGCATCATTAAGTTTAGTATCGGATGTTATCTCATAGTAAGGTAGCCCATTCTGCTCTAATGATTTATGCACATTGTTTGAACTTATTGCCTCCCCAAAACTATTAGCAGTTAGTGTAATGGCTGTCACTTGAACTCCACGGTTATGAAGACTTTTGAGTTCAGTCACCCACTGAGTATTAGTGGAAGGGGTGATGGCAATCACCGTGGAATGTCTTCCAAATTTTGAAGATTGCTCCAAAATTAAATTCTCTATTGCTACTGGCCCTATAGCTTTTGCAAGTGCTAATGACTCTAAAATACGGGTGAAGTGTGAGTTTCCTTTTTCGGGTTTATCTACTTTCATAGAGTCATCAAAAAAAGCGAGACCGACAGATCTATTAGATTGGATAAAATATCGTGCCAGCCCTGCGCAAATCTGCGCAGATATTTCCGCAGTAGAATTTAAGTTGATTCCGGTGTGGTGTGTTTTATTGAAATCGAGGAGAAGCCATATTTCTGAAGAAGGATCTATTTCAAAATCTTTAACAATTACTCGATTCTTTTTTGCAGTGCTTGGCCAATGGATTCTATTGAAGGCATCACCTGGAATGTAGTCTCTTAAACCAAAAATGTTAGGTGTAATGTTATGACTACGTTTTCGGAAATGTCCCTCCCCAGGGAGATTAGAAGAAGGGGTATGGAAATATGTTAATTCAGGAGTATGCGGATAGATAAGTACAGATGACTCACTACCAAAAGTTCTAGAAAACTTGAAAAAACCGAATGGATCAGTAGCAGTAACAGTCAGAGGACCCAGTGTGTATAAACCTCGTAACAAAGCTTCGGTATTATAAGACCATATGGTAGTTCCTTTAGAAGGAAGGGTAATTGTCCTGTTTGATGTATGAGCGGGAATGGTCGATTGATCTGATAACTCCAGCCAAATTTTTGGAAGTATTGATTTTGAACGGAGAGTGATGAATCCACGTATTGATTGTCCTTGTGCGGCTCGCTGAGTTTCTCGTGATATCTCTACGTCAAGGCTTTTGATCATTGATCTTGTCCATAAGTAGAGTAACGGAATAGCAATTGCAATTATGTAAAAAAGCCTAAATAATAGCCAAAATCCTGTTGATAAACCCAAAAACAAGCATAGAACAGCCAGCGATACAGCTATAGTGGGGCTGGGATACTGTGTACTAATCTGTTTAAGTTTTGATATAGATCTTATTATCATTGCATTGTTAATTACTACCGCGCGCACGATCTCCTGGTACTCGTACACGACCGATTAGTTCATCGATAATTTGAGCATTGTCGATACCTCGTATATGTGCACTGGGATCAATAATTATGCGGTGTCCTAAAGTAGGGAAGGCTAGAATTTTCACATCATCAGGCTGCACAAAATCACGTCCTTCAAGTAAGGCGTATGCTTGAGCTGATCTCATTAAAGCTAAAGATCCTCTTGGTGATGCTCCTAGATAGATATTTTCATGTGACCGGGTGGCATTTACTAAGTCCACAATATACTGTTTCACTAGAGGATCGACATAGATGTTTCTAGTGAATTTTTGTAACTCTTGTATTTCTTCTGGTGTTGTTACAGCAGTAAGACTTTCAAGGGGATGTTGTGATTGCTGAGAGTCCATAATATTAATTTCTTGTGCAGGAGTCGGATAACCTAGATTGATGTGGATCAAAAAACGATCAAGTTGTGCTTCTGGTAGAGGAAAAGTTCCTTCATATTCGATAGGGTTTTGAGTAGCGATTACCATAAAGGGAGTTGGAAGATAGTGAGTATTTCCGTCCACGGTAATCTGATTTTCTTCCATGGCTTCAAGTAAGGCAGATTGTGTCTTTGGAGTTGCCCTATTAACTTCATCAGCTAGGACTATTTCAGAGACTATAGGTCCTGCATGAAATTCGAAATCACCAGTTTGTTGTTTATAAATTGTGACACCAGTGACATCTGAAGGTAGTAGATCTGGTGTAAATTGGATTCTTGAAAATTTACATCCAGTGGATTTTGCTATCGATCTAGCAAGAATTGTTTTACCTACCCCAGGCACATCCTCAATAAGTAAGTGTCCATTACAAAGCAGTGCAATTATCGAGAGTTGGATTTCATGTTCTTTTCCGAGAATTACATTTGTAATATTGTCGATAATCTTTTTGGTCATTAATTTTGTATTATTCAAAAACACCTCACAGTCTACAATTGTATTTTATCAAGATTTATTAACTTGAGTGGTTATTAGGGTAAGTGCAATGTTCAAGTCTTCATCGCAACAATACATGTCCAGCCTGAATCACTTAGCGTATCTACAATTTTGAAATTAAGTTGTTTTAATTTTGTTTGTATTTCATGTGTATGTTCATTGATGAAGCCACTTAGTATAGCCAAGCCCTCATTCTTGAGTGCATTTTTAATCAGAACGGTCAAGTCTAGAATAGTATTTGTTGATATATTGGCAATAAGAATATCGGCTAATGATGCCTGTGAAGGAAATTGATCGGGCCAGTGGTTGCCCAATGTTCCTTTTGCCACTTGTATTTTTGAAAGTGTGTGATTTTTTTTTGCGTTTTCAATTGTTACTTGGATGACTTTAGCATCGATATCTAAAGCATATATAGATTTAGCACCAAAAAATATCGCCCCAATGCTAAGTATGCCCGAACCGCATCCGAGATCGATAACAGTGTTTTGTTTTTGTAAGTGTTTCTCTAGAGCAATTAAACAAAGCTGACTAGTTGGATGTTGCCCCGTGCCAAAGGCAGCTCCAGGATCGAGAGTAATTTTCTTTTCGTTTTTACGCGGTTGGTATTTGAGCCATGAAGGGCAAATGACGATATTTTTACCGACATGTTGGATATTGTAATATTTTTTCCATTCATTAGACCAGTCATGATTTTCGATTATGCGATATTGGATACGTGGGATTTTTGCAGATAATGTTAGTTGATTTAACTTTTTCCTAAAATTTATACGTTCCTTGGATGTAAACGGTTTTTCGGTATATGTACGGATTGTTGAAGGTTTATTCAGGTAGGTATAGCCAAAATCAATATCAGTGAGGAGTTCAATTGCAGGTTCAATAGTCATTCCATTTGTACTTATATTAGAAAGGAAGTCACAAATAACTGGGACATCTTTAGGGTTAGCTTGGATTGAAATTTCGAACCAAGAAGATACATTAGCGGTGTTGCTAAGCAAAGCTATCTCTTATCTTTTCGAAAATTGAATTATCTGTAGGTACATCGGGTGTTCCTAGAGATTCTGCAAGCTGATTAAGCAATTTTTTTTGTTCGCTAGATAATTTCTTTGGTGTAATTATATGAGTACGAACAAGTAAATTTCCTCGACCTGACCCTCTTAGATGAGGTACACCTTTCCCTTTTATAACGTGAATTTCACCATGTTGAATACCTGATTTTAGTTTCAGTTCGTGTGGCTCACCATCTATAGTAGGGATTTCAATATTAATTCCCAACGAGGCTTGTGCAATATTAAGAGGTAATTCATAAACTAAATCTTGATCTACTCTGTTAAATAAATCATGTGGTAGAACGTTTAGTTGTATATATAGGTTGCCTGCAGCACCACCGTGTAACCCTGCGCTTCCTTCACCTGCAAGACGAATTTGTTGGCCATCCTCAATACCGGCCGGTATTTTTATAGTTCTATTTACATCGATCCGTTCGGCGCCTTTTCCATTACACTTAACACAAGGGTTAGTGACTACACTGCCGGTGGCATCACAACTAGAACATGAGGCAACATTAACATATTGTCCAAAAAGTGATTGCTGAACGCGGCGAATTTCACCAGTACCATCACAGTTTTTACATGTTGATCGATCTTCACCGTTTAATTGACCATTCCCACGACAATCAGAGCAACGTTCGATACGTTGAAAATTAATCTCTTCCTCTGTTCCAAATATTGCCTTTTCAAAATCAATTGTGATTGATGTTTCTAGGTCTGAACCGCGTTGTGGTCCGGATCTCCGTGTGGTGCTACCTCGAAAAAATGCATCAAAAATATCTCCGAACCCCCCCATTGATTCGAAACCGGCAAAACCCTGACCATCATTAGCACTATGCCCATAGCGATCATAGCGTGCTCTTTTTTCTTGATCTGAAAGAATTTCATACGCATTGTTAATTTCTTTAAATCGTGTTTCGGCATCAGCTTCCTTATTGCGGTCAGGATGGTATTCCATAGCTAACCTACGGAAAGATTTTTTAATTTCCTCGGAGGATGCGCTTTGGGCAACACCTAAGACTTCATAGGGGTCAGGTGGACTTGTCATATATTAGGATCTATCTTTTTGGTCATTGTTGGTCTTGTTATATTGAAGTTAAAAATTTGAAATAGTTTAGACTTCGCGAAATTCTCCTTCGATAGTATCTTTTTCTTCACTCGATGAATTTTCTTCGTTAGCGCCATCAATATCATCTACAGAAGAATTTTCAGGGCTACTATATAATGCCTGTCCAATTTCCTGCATTGCGAGAGATAGTTTTTCTGACGACTCTCGAATAACATTGGGATCTTCTTGTGTGAGAGCTTCCTTTACCTCTTCTATCACTGCTTTGACTTTTGCAGCAGCATCGGAATCGATTTTCTCTTCATTTTCTGCAAGCATTTTTTCAGAAGAATAAACTAAAGAGTCTGCTGCATTTCTTCCTTCTACAGCTTCGCGTTTTGCTTGATCTTCTGAAGCAAATTTCTCAGCTTCTTCCCTTAATTGTTCGACTTCTTTGTCATCAAGACCCGAACCTGCCTGAATAGTGACATTTTGCTCTTTTCCAGTAGCATTGTCTTTAGCTGAAACAGTGACAATTCCATTTGCATCAATATCAAAACTAACTTCAATTTGAGGCATACCTCGAGGTGCTGGCAATATCCCATCTAGAATGAATTTTGCTAAAGATTTATTGTCAGTAGCCATGGATCGCTCTCCTTGCAAGACGTGAATCTCCACGGAAGGCTGATTATCTGCTGCTGTTGAAAATACTTGGGATTGACTAGTTGGTATTGTTGTGTTTCTTTCAATTAGTGGTGTCATGACACCTCCAAGTGTTTCAATGCCTAATGTCAGCGGAGTCACATCCAAAAGTAATACATCATTGACATCTCCCTTAAGGACTCCTGCTTGGATTGCTGCTCCTAATGCTACTACTTCATCTGGATTTACGCCCTTGTTAGGTTCTTTTCCAAAAAATTCTTCTACTTTTTGTTGAACTAAAGGCATTCTGGTCATTCCTCCGACAAGAACGATCTCATTAATTTCCGATGCTTTTACTCCTGCATCTTCGAGTGCTTGTTTACAAGGTATAAGGGTTTTTTCTACAAGATCTCCAACTAATTGTTCCAACTGTGCACGTGTAATGTTTGTAACTAGGTGCTTTGGCCCACTTGCATCTGCGGTAATAAAAGGTAGGTTTACTTCAGTTTGTTGCGCCGAAGAAAGTTCAATCTTTGCTTTTTCGGCGGCTTCCTTTAATCTTTGTAGCGCTGTTCGATCTTGTTTTAAATCAACACCTTGGTCTTTAAGGAATTCTGTAACTAAATAATTAATTATTACTTCATCAAAATCATCGCCACCTAGGAATGTATCACCGTTGGTAGCTTGTACTTGAAAGGTGCCTTCACCAAGTTCAAGTATGGATATATCGAATGTACCTCCGCCTAAGTCGTACACTGCTATTATTTCATCTCCCTCTTTGTCAAGTCCGTATGCGAGTGCTGCTGCAGTTGGCTCATTGATAATACGAAGTACTTCTAAACCTGCGATACGTCCAGCATCCCTTGTGGCTTGTCTTTGTGAATCACCAAAGTATGCGGGGACAGTAATAACAGCCTCCGAAACGTCTTGACCTAGATATGCCTCAGCATCTGCTTTAAGTTTTTGTAAAATCATAGCGCTAATCTCAGGAGGGCTATATTCACGATCTCCCATTTTGACGCCTGCGTCTCCATTTGCGAGCTCAACAATTTCAAATCCTGCGACATCCTTGAAGCGTTGTACTTCATCATCGTTGTATTTTCGACCCATCAATCTCTTGACCGAGTAGAGGGTTTGGTCGGGATTTGTAACGGCTTGCCTTTTGGCAACAGTTCCAACTAAGCGTTCCCCATCTTTACCATGTGCAACCACAGAAGGTGTAGTTCTTCCCCCTTCGACATTTGCGATTACTTGAGGTTGCCCAGCTTCCATCCCTGCCATAGCAGAGTTGGTAGTTCCAAGGTCTATTCCTAATACTTGAGTCATAATTTCCCTCCTTATGGGTAAATGGTTAATTAATTTTGAGTTAATTGCGGGTTCGAATTATTCATTGTTTCCATTTCCTACCATCACCATGGACGGTCTTATTACGTTGTCATCAATAATCCACCCTGATTGCATAACTTGGACTACACTACCTTCTTTACCTTCTGCATAACCTATGGCTTCATGGAATTTAGGGTTAAATGGTTGGTTCAGTGCATCAATCTCAATGGCACCAGTAGAGGTTATAACACCACGAAATTTTTCATGAATCAGAGAAATACCGGAGACCCAATCATGTTTTTGGATGTCGGGATCAATAGCTTCAAATGCCCGCGTCAAATCGTCGTAAATAGGCAGAAGGTTAATAATTACAGATGCTGTAGTAAGTCTACGTAATTCTAGTCGACCTTCTTCAGTTCGACGTTCTAAATTGCGATAATCAGCAATTGCTCGCGCATGGGCATCTTCTAGTTCTTTGCATCTCACTAATGCCTGTTCTAGTGCAAGATTTATTTCCTCTTCAGTGCTTTCGTTAACGTCTAAATTTTTTTCGTCCATTAACGTACCTCGTACATTAGTGCGCTCATTAATTCTGCTATATATCTAACCCGTGGAATAGAACGAGGGTAGTCCATACGAGTAGGACCGAGTACTGCCACTGTTCCGTTTGAAATATTATCTCCAAATGAGCTTACAATTATACTCCATTCACGCATTAATTCATCACCGTGTTCCTCTCCAATGAGGACATGCGTTGTCCCAGGTTCTGCCTTTGGGGAATGTTCGATCAGCATTCGTAAGTGGTAAGTATCTAAATTTTCGATAGCTTCACGCATTCGATGTACATTAGTAAATTCAGGTTGGTTGAGGACAGTACTTAACCCTTCCAGGTATGTTTCATTTTGTCCTTGCTGATTAATAGATAGTTGGAAAATTGCATCAAGAATTATGCTGTCATCAATTTTGTTATTTATTGAGTTCGATTTTCCATTCTGTTCAGATGTAGGTTGTTTCAAATTTTGGTTCAGCTCCTCTGCATATGAGTTCAATTCATTTTGTAAATATGGACGAGATAGGTTGAGTATTTTTTGTCCTATAAAACCATTGTTCATTACAACTACAAGCATTACTGATGTTCCGTTTAACTCTACAAGTTGGACATGTTTAAGAGATGTTGTTTCAGCTGATGGTCTAATTACTATGGCGATTCCACCTACAGTCGTGGAAAGAATAGTAGCTGTAAGACTTAGCCATTGATCAAAGCCACCATTAACTTGGTGGAGTTGGTGTTCAATAGTACGCTTTTCATCAAAGCTGAGAGGTTTTTCATCCATCAAGGATTCAACATAATGTCTGTAACCTTGGTCGGAAGGAATACGACCTGCTGAAGTATAAGGATGTGTAATGTAGCCGTTTTCTTCTAACTGGGCTAATTCATTACGAATAGTTGCACTTGATAAAGGAAGTTCTTGTCGACTTGCAAGCAGTCTCGAACTAACAGGGGTAGCAGACTCTATATATTCGTCTACCACCAACTCTAGTATAGCCTCTTGTCGTTGCGTTAACACGTTTCTCCTTATTAGCACTCTTACATGGAGAGTGCTAACCACAATATATATTCTAAATCCATGCTTTTTGACGGTCAATTTAGTATATCTACAAATTTTAGCACTCTCATTATGAGAGTGCTAAAAGTACTAGAAATTTTGATTATGATATTCAATAACTAATTTTGTTTAATTTATTGGTTTGTTAATTGCTTGATTTTACTATGTTTATTCGAAGACAATGGTTTGGTCTACATTAGAGAGCTTTATGACATTTTTTGCAAAAATTGCTGCAACCGGCGCGTATCTACCAGAGAAGGTGCTAACTAATTTCGACTTAGAGCAATTAGTTGACACTAATGATATGTGGATTCGTGAAAGAACTGGTATACATACTCGTCACATTGCTGCACCAAGTGAAAGTTCAAGTTCATTAGGTATTCAAGCAGCTATACGTACATTGGATGTTGCAGGGGTAGATGGCGAAGAAATTGATTTGGTTTTAGTTGGAACTTGTACACCTGATGGAATGTTTCCTTCGGTGGCCAGTCGTATTCAAAATGCTGTGGGAGCTGTCAACGCTGGAGCTTTTGATGTTAATGCAGCATGCACAGGTTATTTATCTGCACTTTCTACTGCAACTCAGTTTATTGAAAATGGGTCAGCAAAAAAAGTTTTGGTAGTTGGGGCAGAAACATTATCCAGAATTGTAGATTGGTCCGATCGGACTACCTGTGTTTTGTTTGGTGATGGTGCAGGTGCGACGCTTTTAGAAGCCTCTTCAAAAAAAGATTTTGGTTCGATTCGATCTTATGTCTTAAGATCGGATGGTGGACAAGCGGATGCGTTATTTGCAGGTGGTCCTGGTGCACCCACCGAACACCCGCTTACAAAAGAAGCACATATCATGATGGACGGGCGTGCTGTATTTAGAGCTGCAGTTGAAGAAATGAGTAAAGCCTCATTGACTGCTATACACAACGCAGGACTTTCAATAGATGATATTGACTTATTAGTGCCTCATCAGGCGAATGAAAGAATAATACGTGCTCTTGCGAGGAATCTTAATTTTTCCATGGATAAAGTTTTTATGAATGTTGAAAAATATGGTAATACTTCGAGTGCAACGATTCCAATTGCTTTACATGAAGCTAATACTGAAGGTCTCATAAAACCAGGTGATTATGTTCTTATGACCGTTATTGGTGGAGGTTTAGCTTGGGGAGCAATGGTTGTTCAATGGAGTGATTATTGTGCAAGCTGATTAATAAGTGGATAAATCTTTTTATGACAAATTCAGTTAGTGCAGAAGGTTCTTTAAATCGTCGGGTTGTAATCACAGGTTGTGGAGTTGTTTGTTCGTTAGGACAAAGTTCATCGGCAGTTTGGGAGGCAATTGAAAATAATCTTTCAGGAGTTAAGTTAATTTCACAACTTAATACTTCAAAATACAAAACAAAAATTGCTGCCGAGATAGACAATCTTGATTTTTTGGGTAAAAGATTCAAGCAAGAATACTGGAATAGTTTAGATAAAATAGCACAATTTACCGTTAGTGCAGGACTTAGTGCATTTGAAGATGCCTCATTAAATTTTACACCTGAGAATGCCAGTGAAGTTGCCGTTGTTCTTGCTTCACAGTGGCAAGAACATAATTCACAATCTCAACCTGCAGAAACTTTAGCAGGATTACTAGGGATAACAGGTAAGGTTTTGCAACTTAATGCGCATTCTGCAGGCGGAGTTATTGCTATAAGTGAAGCGGCTGAAATGATAAGACGTGGTGATGCTTTGGTTGCTTTCGCAGGTGGCGCAGAAGATCCAATCAACTCTAGTACCTTATCTTTTTATGAGAATAATACTGATTTGTCTGTAAATAATGAAACCCCAACTGAAGCTTCACGACCCCTAGATTTAAATAGAGATGGATTCGTTCTTGCTGAAGGTGCTGCGATTATTGTTTTGGAAGATTTAGAAGTTGCACAGACTCGGGGTGCAAATATTCTTGCCGAACTGGAAGGAAGTAGTTATAGCTTTTCACCAGGTGTGAGTGGGATACCAAAATTATCAGTTTCCCAAATTGCAAGATCGATTCAGGCTGCTGTTGAGAAAAGTGGGCGTATTCGTTCAGAAATAGATGTGGTTTATATGCATGCTTCAGGTAGCCCAGAAGAGGATATATTAGAAGCAAAAGGTATACAAAGTGTTTTGGGTGCAGCTACGAGACACCATATGTATACACCAGCACTAAAAGGCCATACAGGTAATATGTTTAGCGCTTCAGGGCCGTTAGGCGTAATTGTATTAACGGAAGCAATGAAAAGAGGGAAGATTCCATCGACTTTAAATCTTGTTGATGAAGATCCAGCTATAGATTTGGATGCCAATAAATCTTTAGTGAAAGACGATATAATTTCTGTGTGTATTGTGAATGCAATAGGTGGCCCTCATAATGCAACATTGGTTATTTCTCATCCAAGGGTAATGCGTAATTACTAACCTGGATTTTTATAAAATGATATGGTTTAAATAAAATTTGCAAAAGTTTGGAGTTGGTTTTGGATATTACTTGGTTAGGTTATTCAGCTATGCGATTACGTACTCGTAATGCAGCGATAGTGATAGATCCCACAGATAAATCTTCAGGTGTTGATATGGCACGTCCGACAGGCGATATAGTCCTTATTAGTCGTGATCATATACATCATAATTTTGTAAATGGTGTTAAAGGTACGCCATTTGTAGTAAGTGGTCCTGGTGAATACGAAGTGGGAGGAGTACAAATTCAAGGTATACGTTCAAGATGGGTTACATCACAAGAGGACTTACCTGAACCAACTACACTTTATATATTACAAGCAGAAGATATGAAAGTTGTTTACTTGGGTGGATTGAATGAGAATCCCGATCCTAGGCAAATTCAAGTTTGTTCGAATGCGGATATTTTGATTGTTCCAATTGCATTGACTGATGGTTTAAATCCTCAAGATAGTGCGCGAATTGCAAGATCACTTGAACCAAAAATAGTAATTCCTGTTGGTTATCCTGATGAGCAAAAAAAGAAAGATGACGCACTGTTATCGTTCATAGGTGAAATGGGAGTAGATGTTGAAGAGGCCGTACAACGTTTGAATTTGCAACGTCGAAGTATCGGAGATAAAAATCGGATTGCACTCCTACACTCCAGAGGGTAATTGAGTTATTGGTTTAAGAAAGCAAGTGGGTCAATAACTTGATTGTTGTGGCGTATTTCGAAATGTAGATGTGGTCCTGTAGATCGTCCAGTATTACCTGAATATCCGATTACTTCACCTTGTTCTACCCAAGCACCACTTTGGATTCGTTCCGGCCAACTGCTTAAGTGAGCATAATAAGATTCGTAGCCATCTCCGTGATCTATAATTACATAGTATCCGTAAGATACCAAAGGATCACCACCAACAAATTGCACGACACCTGGTTTGGTAGCGACTATAGGGGTATTTTGCAGTAATCCAATATCCATGCCTAATGGATGCCAAGCACTAAAATAAGAAGTAATTGGGCCCATCGCTGGCCAAAACCAAAGTCCACTCTGTTCAGGTATGACACCAAGTATAGGCCTTATAGTTGATGCGGGTGTTATTTTTTTGCCACCAGGTACAAAAATCATAGTATCGCGCATTAACGAGTCAGGATTTGACAATTTGTTGGCGGAGAAAGTTAGAATGTCTTCAATTGTTGCATTATAACGTTCAGCTATTTCTGAAACAGTATCATCTGCTCGAACAGCATGAATGATGCCCTCGACCCAAGGAACGATAAGCTTATCACCTGGTGTTAATTCATTTGGATCGTGTACGTGTATATTGTTCCAAACAATATATTTGCTGTGGATGCCTTGTTTTTCTGCAATTGAACTTATGGTGTCTCCAGATTTGACTGAGTAATTTAGATACATTGCTATTCGCGAGTTTGAAAAATTATCAATACTAGTAGCTGATACCTCCGATTGAGAAGATATAGCTTGTTCACTATGGCTATGACTATGTCCAATTAGTGAGTTTGCGTCTAGGGAGGGGTTGATTTCTATATTCATTGCAGTATCAGGAGTGTTGATTAGAGGATTTATGAATGGAGGTGCGGTGCTTATTACACTCGTGAAACCAAGTGGATTGACTAAGATTGAAGGAGAGTTTGTGTTTGTAGGCTTCATAATAGGAGATAGTCCAGTGATCAATAAAAGGATTAGAAAAAAAATCATTATTGTTGAATGAACAATAAAAAAATTAGACAATCTACTACTGTAGACAGAGTATTTAGCCCGCCTTTCTTTTTCCCATGGCGAAAAATGTTTTCTTGGCTGAATTGTTCCTTGGATTGTATACCCCGCTGTTAAAAATCCTAAGTAGTAAAATATCCTGTGATCATACGATGCAACGAATCAAAAAAATAGTAAAACCTTCTGCGCTAGGCAGGGATAATGTGCATATTTTTGTTTAGATCTTGGTTAGAGCAAATTGATCCAGGTAGGTTAATCTTGTACTTGTGCTTGTGCCATTGACTTCATTGAGGCTAAGAATTCCTCATTGGATGATGTTTTTGGTAGTTGATTGATCATTATTTCAGCCATACTTCCACCATCACCTTCTATCCAAGCAGCCATTCTCCGCATTAACCAGACTTGTTGTAGTTCTTCTTCTTCGTAAAGTAGGTCATCTCTTCTTGTGCTTGATCCTACAACATCTATAGCAGGGTACATTCTTTTTTCCGCCAATTTTCGAACAAGTCTCAATTCCATATTACCAGTTCCCTTAAATTCTTCGAAAATGACATCATCCATGCGTGATCCGGTTTCTATTAGGCAGGTAGCAATGATAGTTAGAGATCCACCTTCTTCAATATTTCTTGCTGCTCCAAAAAATCTTTTTGAAGGGTACAGAGCGATAGGATCGACACCACCAGAGAGTGTTCTACCACTAGTAGGCATTGCGGTGTTATATGCTCTTGTTAATCTAGTAATCGAATCCATTAAGATTACGACATCAGTACCACCTTCGACTAATCGCTTAGCACGTTCAAGAGCAGCTTCCGTTACTCGAGTATGATCTTCAGCTGGATCATCAAAAGTCGAGGCAATAACTTCTCCAGTAACCGATCTTTTCATATCAGTTACTTCTTCGGGTCGTTCCCCTATAAGAAGTATCATAAGGTGTACATCAGGGTAATTATTAGTAATTCCATGTGCTATGGATTTCAGGAGAAGTGTTTTACCAGCTTTAGGGGGAGAAACAATTAGTCCTCGTTGCCCACGACCAATAGGTGAAACAAGATCAACCATTCTTTGACTTAATTCTTCCTCAATGACAAATGTCCCTTCCTTTTGTGTATTGGCTGTGCCCGATCCAAACAAACGTAGCATTTCATTAGGAAAAACAGCAGTTAAAGAATCAAATTCAGGTCTGCGTTTAGCAGCTTCTGGATCGATGCCATTAACGGTTTCAACTTTACGAAGTCCGTAGTATTTTTCGGAATCTTTTGGTTGACGTACCTGTCCACTTACATAGTCACCAGATCTTAGTCCAAATCTACGAACTTGGGATTGTGAGACATATACGTCGTTTGGTCCCGGTCTCAATCGTTCCCCTCTTAAAAACCCAAAGCCATCGTCAACAACATTTAAGATTCCACCCGAGAAGATACTTCCATTCTTAAGTGCTTGTTTTTGTAGTATTCGATAGATTAATTCTTGTCGAGGTAGTCCATCAGCATTTTCCACCTCGAAATCATTAGCTACATCTATGAGTGGTTCACGTAACATTGCGTCAAGTTCTGAGATATTTACCGAAGGGACGTCAGGATCGGTTGGGGGTAATTGATCTTCTTCACGATCCCAATCTCTAGGTGGTCGTGTTGGTCTACCTCGACGCCTTCGTCGTCCATCGGTTCTTTGTTCCGTAGGGTTTTCACGCCCACGCTGAGTACTTGTCATATGTACCTTATGAATATTTTTGATGAGAACTGTTACCGGTTAGTAACGGCGTAATTCTAACTAGGGTTTTGCAATTCTACAAGTGTTATTTCAAATATTCTTAATATTTTTTTCTTTTATACTGGTGAATATTGTTTTGCATCAGTTAAAAACAGATCAATTCCTTTATCTGTAAGTGGATGATTTATCATGTTAAACAGCACATTTGGAGGTATTGTCGCGATATGAGATCCTGATAATGCAGCCTCAATTACATCTCTAGGATTGCGAATACTCGCTGTTAATACTTCAGTATCTAATTTGAATTGGTTAAAGATGTTTGAAATTTCTCGAATTATTTCCATTCCATCATGTCCAGCATCATTTAGTCGACCTATAAAAGGTGATACATAAGTTGAACCTGCTTTCGCAGCTAATAGTGCTTGATTTGCAGAAAAAATTAAGGTTGTATTTACCTTTATTCCTTTTGAGGATATGTGACTGGTTGCCGCTAATCCTGCTTCAGTTAGTGGTATTTTAACCACAATATTTTTATGCCATTCTGCAATTCTAAAAGCTTCAGCGATTAGATCTTCAGTGGTTTCGGAGATGCATTCAGCTGAGATAGGGCCATCAACAATTTCTGCAATTTCGAGTACTCGGTCTTTATATTCTACTCCCTCTTTTGCTAAAAGAGATGGATTTGTTGTGATGCCATCTAACACTCCCATTGCTGCACCACGTTTAATGTCTTCAATATTTGCTGTATCTAAAAAAAGTTTCATATTTTCTCCTAACTAAAGGGTTTAAAAATAGGGATTATGGTAATTAATAACGTGCTGATAATAATTAATGTGCCCAATACCAGTGGAGCTTTATCAGCTAAGGCATCATCTAATTCTTGAGTTGTAGTTCCTCTCTTTTCTGCTTGGAGTGCTAGATAATGAACCCTGCGTAATCCAATTCCAAATAAAGGTAGAAGAATGAAAATTTGTATGATCCAAATCAATCCAGTAATTAATAACCAACCAGAAGTTATAACATTTAACCCGTCTACTCCTGCATATAAATATCCAGTAATGCCAGATGATATAACTCCAGGTAATAGCCAATAAGAGTAATTTTTACTAGATGCAGATAAGGTGATCGATCGCAATTTTAAATTATCTTGTGCCCATGCTCCATAGATTGGAATTATCGTGTTTCCAATTCCAGCTATCATCCAGAAGATTGCTAAAAAATGTATTAATCTTATGAAAGTCACGGTATTTCTCAATAATTTGTTGATTTAGGGATAGTTTGTTTTATGTTCGGCTTTTTAGTTTTAGCGTCTGTATTTTTTTGGTAGTTAATTGCTGCTGTAATTAATCCCAGGAATAGTGGATTAGGACGGTTGGGCCTACTCGTGAATTCAGGATGAAACTGTGCTGCTATCATCCAGGGATGATCTTTCAGTTCTACTATTTCTACTAACTTACCATCCTCTAGCCATCCTGAAACTATTAGGCCATGTTTCTCAAGCTGAGGAAGGAAAGTATTGTTTACTTCGTAACGATGACGGTGTCGTTCACGAATTATTTTTTCATTATATGCTTTTGCTGTTTTAGTATTGGGTACGATTTTACAGTTGTACCCACCTAATCGCATGGTACCACCCATGTCGTGAATACCTTGTTGTTCAGACAACAAAGAAATCACAGGGAAAGGAGTTTTTGGATCTGCTTCTGTTGTGTTAGCTTCAGGCATTCCGGCAACATTACGTGCAAATTCGATTACCAACATTTGTAGACCTAGACAGTCCCCAAGATAAGGTATTGAATTTTCTCTTGCATAGCGGACAGCTTCAATTTTTCCCTCTAAGCCACGATCACCGAACCCGGGGCATAAGAGAATACCGTCTACTTGTCCGATAATATTATCTGCACTATCGTTTTCTAATTCTTCTGAATGGATCCACTTGAGATTGAGTGCGATACCTTCGTGTACGGCAGCGTGTACGAGTGCTTCCTTAATTGACAAGTAAGCATCATGCAATTCAACATATTTACCAACAATAGCTATTTCAATTTCACCGGAAGGATTATTGAGACGTTCAACAAAGGCACGCCAAACGTTCAGATCAGGGATTTTTTCATTAATGTCAAGGTGTTTCGCAACGATTTTACCTAATCCTAGATTTTCTAAAATTAATGGAACTTCATATATTGAATCAGCTGTCTGTAGTGGTATCACAGCATCACGTTGGACGTTACAAAATAGTGACATTTTTTCACGTAATGCCTCAGGTACAGTTTGATCTGCCCTGGCTACGATTACATTAGGTTGAATTCCAAAAGATCTTAATTCACGAACAGAATGTTGTGTAGGTTTGGTCTTTATTTCATCCGTTGATCCAATTCGAGGTAGGAGGGTGACATGAATAGAAAGCGTGTCATTCGGATTACCTTCGTAGCGCATTTGACTAATTGCTTCTAGGAATGGCTGACTTTCCATATCACCTACAGTGCCGCCTACTTCAACTAGAATAATCTCCGCTTGTGAATAGAATCCTGCATTTCGAATACGTCGCTTAATTTCATTGGTCACGTGTGGGATTGCTTGGATTGTTCCACCTAGGTAGTCGCCACGACGTTCTTTGCGGATAACCTCTTCGTATACCTGACCACTTGAAGAAGAATTTGCTTGAGTAAGTTCTTGATCTAAGAATCGCTCATAATGTCCTAAATCAAGATCAGTTTCCGCCCCATCATCGGTTACAAAGACTTCACCATGTTGATAAGGTGACATGGTTCCAGGATCGACATTGATGTAGGGATCTAATTTGAGGATAGATACTTCGAGTCCCCGTGATTTAAGAACACGAGCCAACGAGGCACTAACTATGCCCTTACCAACGGAGCTTACAACGCCTCCTGTAATGAAGACATATTTCGCCATTGATCTCCTTGAAGTTTGAGGAGCAAGCTGTTCAAAGACAGTTTACGCATCCATACACTACATGTCGAATAATTATTTAAATTCCTAAAGCATCGGCCACATCTGTTAGACCAAGTGAAATTAGTAAATTACGATCAGGTGCACTAGTTTCCTGATCCCATCCAGCCTCATCCCACCATTCGCGTTTCATTGTTTCTAGGTCGATGGTGAACCCTTCGTGAGGGCCTGATTGTTGAGGTGGATTACCAAGTAATCTTCCTGGAATTTTTCGAGCTCCAGGATTGTTACCATGTTTTACAGCAAAAGCCATACGTAAGTTAGCTATTCGTTCTCCAACTTGGTCTAACTCTTCGAAAGTAGTATTCCAGCCAGTAACTAAATTAATCCAATCAGGGATTCGATTTGTAGGCGCCATCGTGTATACGAAATAGCACATGCCAGCCGAGTTCATGATGTGAGCTTGTTCATGTGCTTTTTTATGAAGCTGACCTCTTCCGTTGAATTGATTTTTATCAGCTGGTGGTTCAGGCATAGTTGGAAATTTTGAACTTTTACCTGGAGACCAGTTGGTATGTCTGGCAGGTGTAGGATCAAGCGCATATGAAGCTGCAAATCCAATCTCTTTTTTAGGATCATGCATAGGGGGTTCTTCGCCATCTATTGCGGTTAGGAATTCTTCAGCTTCAGAGCCGATACGCTGAGCTGCAATTGTTGAACCATCTGCGAGTAGATCGCCGATGCCTTGTTCACGTCTGCCAATCTTATGGAGTATCTCTAACACACTGGTAGCGTTTCCCCAAGTCAATTCTATCCCGTCTGTATCTTCTTTGGTTAAGAGGCCGTTTTCATAGCACTCGGTCGCGAAAGAGATAGTGGCGCCTGCAGATATAGTATCCAGGCCATATTCATTACACCAATGGTTGATGGCTATCATTGCATCAGTATTGTTGACCCCATTCATTACACCAAAAGCACCTAAAGTTTCATATTCTGGTCGGTGTGTATGTTTAGGAAATGCAAATTCTCCACGATCACTCCCGTCAACTGACTCTGCTCCGCATGCAACAGGGCAATGCCAGCAGGCATATTTCTTTTCCATACTTTCATTGAAGTTTGGCCCATTCATTCCTGACATATCCATTGAGTCAACAAGGTTAATTATTCCAACACCACCCCAATTAAGTACTGGAGCATCACCATTGATTGCAGAGTTGGCAGTTATTCCAGTGGTTCCGAAAGTGGTAAAAAACTCTTTTGATTTTTTATTGAATTCACCAAGACTTTCTTTAACTGCAAGGATAACCTCTTTATTTTGTGCCATAATTTTTTTGGTGGGTTTTACTACGATCGCTTTAAGTTTCTTCGATCCCATTACAGCGCCAACTCCTGAACGTGCAGCAAGTCGCCCACGTTCATTAGCAACGCCTGCCATGGTACTTAAATTCTCACCGGCAGGACCGATCAGCGCAACACTAATTTTTTTGCCTAATTCTTCTTTAAAGCGATCTTCAACTTCAATAGCTAACCCACCCCAATAACTTGAAGCATCACGTAATTCGAGGGTGTCGTCGTCAATGTATAAGTAGACTGGATGTTCAGATTGTCCACTGAAAAGGATGCCATCGTAACCTACAAATTTGAGCATAGGCCCAAAATCACCTCCACAATTCGCATCTCCCCATCCACCATTTTTTGGTGATTTTGTAACTACTTGGAATCGCTGACCAAATAAAGGTGTGCCAGTCATTAAGCCAGGAAAAAAACCAAGAATATTATCGGGACCTAGTGGATCAGCATCAGCAGGAATTCGTTCGAAAAGGAGGCGTGCACCAAGACCGCTGCCTCCAAGAAGATCTCTATATGCTTCTTCTTCTATTATCTCAGTCTCTATTTCTTTAGTAGTAAGGTTGACATTAAGTATTCGCCCATTAATAGCTATGTTTTCCATAAAAATTCCTTCGAATATTGTTGTTTGATACTATCATTTTCACCACATGTAGGTTGGATTTTATATTTTTTTTATGGATGTTTGTAATTTTTATTCTCTGAGAATTTTTGAAGGTGGTTATATTTATGTTTTCGATTCGTAGTATCTTGTCGCTTTCCTGTGATGATGTTGAAAGCGTTAATCAATCTATTCATTCTAATGCTGATGTAATACAAATTGACCTGAATGGAGATGTTATCTCTAACTCTTCAGGTGGTGAATTGAGGTCGAGGCTGAAAGTTATTTTTGATGAAGGTCGACTTCTATTGATAAAACTTAATGTTGATAGTTTGAAATATTTAAATACTGACATATCTAATATTTGCTCTGATTACTTTGTCGGTCTGGTTGTAGACGGAGTTGAAGCTCCTCAAGATATTCGTGACGCAGATGTTGCTTTGCGGAAATATGAAGGAGATCAGAACCTACAGCCAGGATTTTTAGCCTTATTCCCTGAAATTAGCTCAGTGGAAGGTTTGGTTAGGTTAAGTGATATCTTAGACTCTGTTGATCGAATCGGTGCGGTATTTGTTAATTGCTCCCAGATTACAACTGATTTTGGGGATAAAAAAGATACATTAGATTTAAATAATTACATTTTATTTCGTTCAGCCTTTGAAACTAGGGCAAAAAGGATTCCATGGGTCTTGGCAGAATATGGAAAAAATATCCAGTCAAAAATGATATCAACTGCATATAATGCAGATGCTTTTGGAGTTGTTGTAACTTCTGAAGCACAAGTTTTAGGTATCAACTCACTTTTCACACCTAGCACTTTTGATACTGAAAAAGCCCAAAAAATTGTAAATGATTTTGAAAAAGTGCAAAATCAACAAGTTCCTGAGCTGAATGTAAAACTTAACTTAGGCAAAATAGTATTAAGAAGGGCTTATTGGTTACTTGAACAGGCGCGATTGATATCGAAAAGAAAGAAAATGTAATTTGTATTAGACTAATACACTAAGGAATTAATATGCCAGCAGTAGTTATAATAGGTGGACAATGGGGCGATGAAGGTAAGGGAAGAGTTGTTGATTTTCATGCACGTTATTGCTCTTTGATTGCTCGATATTCTGCTGGTACCAATGCTGGTCATACAGTTATTAATGATCTAGGTAAGTTTGCTCTGCATCTTGTTCCAGCTGGGATATTTTACGGAGATAAAACTTGCTTGATAGGCAATGGCGTTGTAATTGATCCCGACAAACTATTGAAAGAAATTGCAATGTTAAGTGAACGTGGTGTAGATACTTCGAACTTATTGATTAGCGATCGTGCGCATGTAATTATGCCTTGGCATCAAGTGATAGATAGTGCTGATGAAGAATTAAGAGGTTCGCAGGCTATTGGGACTACTGGTACAGGAACTGGTCCTGCATTTCATGACAAAGTTTCGAGGATTGGTATTAGAGTAGCTGATCTTATTAATAAAGATAAATTTCCGGAACGACTTGAAGAAGTGCTTAACTATAAAAATAAAGTTATAGAGAAACTTTACGATCGTGAAAGTTTAAATTTTACATCTATCTTAGAACAATATTCAGCACTTGCCGATAGGTTGAGGCCGTATGTGACAGATACTACGTCTGTTGTTCAAGAATCTCATGAACGAGGAGAAATGATTTTACTCGAAGGTGCGCAGGGATCGTTGTTAGATCTGGATTCAGGTACATATCCATATGTGACCTCTTCGGTTCCAGCTTCTGTTGCTGCAGGTGCAGCTATTGGTATTGGATTGGGTCCTACAGCGATAGAACGCGTTGTTGGAGTTTACAAAGCTTATCAAACTAGAGTTGGTTACGGAGCCATGCCAACAGAGTTATTTGATGAAAATGCTGAGAAATTACGTGAAGGTGGAGGTGGAGTAGCTGGAACGAGTGAATATGGCACTACAACTGGTCGTGCGCGAAGATGTGGTTGGTTTGATGGTGTGCTTGCTGGCTACACTTCAAGATTAAATGGTGTTACATCTGTAGCATTAACTCGCTTGGATTCGCTGACTGGATTTTCTAGTGTAAAGATATGTGTAGCATATGAATTAAATGGTAAGCGTGTCACTGCTCTACCTGCAGAGGTAAATGAAGCCTCAAATTTAGTGCCTATTTATGAAGAAATGCCTGGATGGTCAGAAGATGTTTCATCTGTAAGAAATATAAATGATTTGCCACGAGAAGCTATACAGTATGTTCGACGAATAGAACAATTGGTTGGTGCGCCAATAGACATGATTTCTGTAGGGCCAGAACGCGATCAGGCAATAGTTACTAGAGATATATTTGGTGGCAATCTTTAGTGATTTAGGAGTGCATTGATGGAAAACATCATATTGTTTCTGCATGTTGCCGCTGCAGCTATTTTTGTTGGACCGCAATTACTTTTATTTTTTGCAGTGATGCCAGCGACATGGATGATCGATGATGAGCGACTGCGTCGTGATGTTACTTTAGTTATTTCTAGACGGTTTGGGAAAATAGCCGTATTCGCTCTTTTGACGTTATTAATAACCGGTTTATACCAATTTTATTATATAGTGCCTGACACAGTATCAAACGATATAACGAGTTATAACTTTGGTCGTATCTTCATGTTAAAAATGACGTTATTTGTTGTTGCGATTGGATTGGTGATTTTCCACGTAATTTTAGGTAAAAAAATCGGTAAGCTAGTAGATGCCTTAGTTGAAGGTGAAGATAATAGCTTTGAATTATCAGATACGAGAAGAAAATCATTTATGTGGTCTGCTGTCTTATTATTTATTTCTTTTTGTATCCTTGCGCTTGGGGTTTTATTGGGTAACCCTAAGTTTTCATATGTTATTAGCTAAGTAAGTTGTTTATAGATCAAATTTTATGGATAAAAAACAAAGCTACAATGCTCTTCAATCGAATTCATTTGAAAGAAAATATCTAAATAGTTTCTCTAATGATGGGTGTCCTTTGTTTAGTGAAAGACTTGAAGAGCATTTAGTTGCCGTTAGTCGTGGAGAATCTCCAGCAACAGGTAGATTTTGTGGTTTTTGTTTTACCCCTACAGGGCCTGATACTAAAGTATGCAGTCATTGCCAGAACAATTTTCTGTCAGATAAAAAAACAGTTGAAATTGTTCCTTCACTAGTGACAGAAATTCTTAGAGAACAAAGAAAAATTGAAGCTAGGTTTGTTAATGGGTTTGCTTATTTAGGAGTATTACTTGCTGTTTTAGGTGGGTTGGCTGTAGTACTTGGTATTCCTTATTTACGTGATCATTTAATCCCTGCAACAATTGTATATGCATTGATTTTGTTGGTCGGTGTTAGGATTTTGGCAGGTATCTTAGGTGGCTATTTTGGTGACAACATAGGTTACAATCGTGCTCGAAAAAAAACGGTCCAGTCTTGGGAAGAATTGAAAGTTACTATAGGTTGAAGCTCATACAGGTAAGTCTATCTTTTGTTTACCTAATTCATTTTCAATGAGAATGCCATTCTCATTTGAAATTTGTATAAGTGGCATACGTGTAGGTCCAATGGAAAAACCAATTTTATCGAGCGCATATTTCAATGGTGTAGGGCTAGTTTCTGAAAAAAGAAGATCGTATAAAGGCATAATTTTGTTATTAATATTTGTAGCTTCTGATAAGTGTCCATTAGTTTGGAAGTCGATCATTTCACTAATTTGAGTTCCGACTAAATGTGAAGCTACGGAAACAATACCGACTCCTCCAATTTGCATGATAGGAAGAGTATCTGAATCATTCCCTGACCAGACATCAAAATCATTTGGTGCATTGTCGATAATTGTTTTAATCTGACTTAAATCTCCACTAGCTTCCTTAATTCCAATGATATTTGGTATTTTTGCCAATTCTAACGTGGTCGTAGCATCCATATTCAAGGCAGTTCTAGAAGGAACATTATATAAAAGACAGGGTAAGGATGTTGCTTTTGCAATTGCAGTAAAGTGTGCAATTAATCCTTGTTGGGTAGGTTTGTTATACGCTGGTACAGTCAATAATAAACCATCTAAATCCGCTCTCTCTGCTTCTTGGCATAAGTTAATTGATTCTGCGGTATTATTATTTGTAGCTCCGGCAATAACAGGTATTGATTTACCCACAGCATTTTTGGTGGCTTTCCAGATTTCTATTTGCTCGACTGAACTAAGTGTAGGACTTTCTCCTGTTGTACCCGTAGAGACAATTGATTCTGTCCCAGATTGAACTAACTTTTGTGCCAGATTTTTGGTGGTATCAAGATCTATGTCACCATTAGGTTTCATGGGGGATGCCATTGCCGTAATTAAGCGTCCAAAACTATGCATTGTTACCTCGTAACAAGTTACGTGCTATTAACTCTTCAGCAATTTGTATCGCATTGGTTGCAGCACCTTTTCGTAGATTATCACTGACACACCAAAATACAATACCTCTATTGTCACTTACCGTTTCATCTCTTCTAAGCCTCCCAATATGAGTAAGATCATTTCCTTCAGCAGTTAAGGGTGTGGGGTATTCGTTAGGTGAATCACTGATCCAAATTCCATCTTGTTGAGAAAGTGTAGAAAAAATTTCCTGAAGATCCACAGGGTCCTTAAATTCTACATGTATTGTTTCGGCATGACCTATCATTGTAGGTACACGAACACATGTTGCCGTAAGAGGCAGATCGGGTAAATGTAAAATTTTACGAGTTTCATTACGCATTTTGAGCTCTTCTTTAGTGAAGTTGCCTTCATCAAAGTCATCGACCTGTGGGAGTACATTCATAGCTATCTGTTGGGGGTAAACGATTGGTTGTGGGATAGGTTTTTCTTGAGCTAATGCTTTGATTTGTTCTCTTAATTCCAAAGCAGCAGCAGAGCCACTTCCTGTAACGGCTTGATAAGTGGATGCTATTACTTTTGTTGGTTCTGATATAGATCTCATAGAATGTAATGCGAGTGCAAGAGGAGTCGTTGTACAGTTTGGTATTGAAATTATGCCTTCATGCCAACTTAAGTCGATTGCATTTACTTCTGGGACTACAAGGGGGACCGTTCTGTCCATGCGGAAGGCAGAGCCATCATCGATCATTACAGAGCCCATTTCCCTAATAATGGGACCCCATTTTTTTGAAGCCTCAGAGGTTGCAGAACAAAATACAATATCTGAATTTGAAAGTGATGCCTCACTTACTTCTTCGACGGTAATATCTTTGTTTCTAAACTTCAGTGTTTTCCCAGCAGATCTTGCTGTTGCTAGTAGTTTTAGATTTTGTATAGGAAAATTTCTTTCTTCTGCGACGCGAAGAAAAACATCTCCTACTGCTCCAGTGGCTCCTATAATGGCTATATTTGGCAAGAGATTCCCCTTTTCATGGTTGTGAAGTAATGTTTATTTTAGTCCGAATAATGAATCGAGCCCATTAAAAAATATGTCTTGTTTTACGACTTCTCGAACTGACATAAGCACTCCTGGCATAAATGAATCGAGACCTGTTGAGTCATGTCGCAGACTTAAAGTTTGACCGTCACTTCCAAAGATTACTTCTTGATGAGCAACCAACCCAGGCAACCTTATTGAATGAATTGGGATTCCATTCAATAGCCCTCCTCGAGTATTTTCAATATGAGTGATGTCTGGGATATTATTAATGAAATCGCTACCTCTCGTTTCACGCATTTTTTCAGCAGTGGTTAAAGCAGTACCACTGGGTGCATCAACTTTTTTTTCATGATGCAATTCAATAATTTCAGCAGTATCAAAATACTTAGAGGCTAATTGAGAGAAATACATAAGCATTACAGCTCCAATTGCAAAATTAGATGCAACAACCCCCCCAAGTCTTTTCTTTGATAGTTCTTTTTTAAGGTTTGAAAGTGTATCAACGTCTAGACCGCTAGTGCCGATTACTGGACGTACGTTATGATTTAATACCGCCTTTATTAATCTGGGTATTGCTTCTGTATTTGTAAAATCGACTACTACATCAGGCTTAACTAATTCAAAAAGTTGATCAGCATCGTTGTGCGTTGTTATTTCGTCAGGGATATCAAAGTTGAGCGCTATAGGATCAACTACTCCAACCACCTCCATATCCTCTGCAGAAGTGATTGCATTATAAACTGTAGAGCCCATTCTACCCGTTCCACTAATTGCGACACGTATCATTTTTCCTCCAGCCAATAGGATAGTACTAGCATTGACTAATCATTTTCTGCATCAGAATCTTCAGCGAATACTCCGAATTCTTCACCTTTCCAAACAGTAACTATAAAATCTTCTCGTTCAGGATCTGCAGAGAGTACTAATCGTTCATCAATCTCGCTAATTAATTCTTCTATCGCGTTGTCATCTATTGACGAATGCACAGATAACGTTGCGTGTGTTTTACCTGATGTGAAATGTAGGTCTA
The DNA here is from genome assembly GCA_002716405.1 of Chloroflexota bacterium. Classification (GTDB taxonomy): domain Bacteria; phylum Chloroflexota; class Dehalococcoidia; order UBA2979; family UBA2979; genus UBA6955. Next base: position 482,066 of record PBBA01000006.1, read on the forward strand.
CCCTACCTAGTGAGTAATCATTATTTTCGATTGTCCATTGTTCTGAATGAGATGTTCGTGCTTCACGCTCGAAAAAGTACTGACTCATAGAACCCCCTTAGGATTTGGAATAATCTTACTAAACTAAAATAAGATTATTACGATGAATAATTTCAATTGAATGGGCATAGCCTAATATTTTTGAAATATCATCAGAATGTTTACCTGCTATTTTTTCAATTTCATCCAGATCATAGTTTACGATACCTGTAGCTATGTGTGCGTTAGAATCTGAATAAATTTCAACAACTGAACCTCGTAAAAAATTACCTTCAGCACTTAATACTCCTGCTGCGAGTAGTGAGGTGCCAGAGTTTCGCAATGCTGTCACTGCACCGTCATCTATGATTATGTGACCTTGAACTTGTAGTCCTGACATAAGATATCTTCTTCTACTTTCGGTTCGATCTCCTGTAGGCAAGAAAAGTGTTCCAACATTTTTGGAATTAGAAGCATCTTCGATTACATAATCTTTATGACCATGGGCTATGATTACATGTGCACCATGTTGAGTTGCAAGACGTGCAGCTATAATTTTACTAGACATTCCACCAGTGCCTCGCTTACTAGGTTCACCAGCCATTTGCATTATTGAATCATCAATTTTGGTCACTTTTTCTATTAAGTGTGCGGATTTATTCGTATGAGGATTTTCTGAAAAGAGTCCTTCGATATCTGTTAGTATTAGTAAGAGATCAGCATCTACAAGATTTGCGACTTGTGCAGAAAGATAGTCATTGTCTCCTATAGTCGACCGGTCAATTTCTTCAATAGAAACGACATCATTTTCATTAATTATTGGCAATATTTTTAACGAAAGCATTTGAGTAAGAGTGTTCCGTGCATTTAAATATCCTGCACGATCATTTAGATCATTACGTGTAAGTAATGCTTGACCTGCGATAATAGAGTGTTCTTGGAATATTTCATCCCATCTTCTCATTAGCTGTGCCTGTCCAACCGCAGCTAATACCTGTCTGGAATGGACATCTTTGGTTGTTAAGTCTTCTGTTCGGTCATTGGAATTAGCTTTGTGACGGCCAGCTGCTATTGCACCCGACGTTACAAGGATTACTTCAATATCTTTTTGAATAAGAGTTGCAATTTGCTTTGCGAGAGTACTCATTGCCTTTTGGTTTAATGAATCAGTCCCGTTCGTTAATACGTTGGTTCCTATCTTTACTATAATTCGTTGAAATTGTGCAGTTTTCATTTTTCGATCCAATATCGTATGAGATTAGGATACAGCAGATATGTTCTGTTGATACAATTCTCTCCTTAGGATGGCTAAATAATCATACTCAGTCGAGGATAATTATATTTGATTTAAGGTATATATTTTAAAAAAAGAAACCTTTGGGAGTGAACACTATTTTAAGAATTAAATTTTTAGGTTTTTCAGCAGTTATTTTGGCCAGATCGATCAAAAATTATACCGAAGATCGTGGTACACAGATGGCGGCATCGATATCTTATTATGCTCTTTTTTCGTTAGTGCCCTTAATTGTTTTAGCTGTTGCGATATTTGGTATTTTGTTAAGAAATGCAACCCTTCAGGAAAAACTAATATCAGCTATCGTGGAAGCACTGCCTCTTTCGGAAGGTGATGTCGCCGATGTAGTGATTGGCGCTACATCGTTATCACCACAATTGGCCATTATTTCATTTATAGCTGTAATTTGGACTTCAGGTGCATTGGCAGGTGCATTAAGACTCTCCCTTAATGTGGCTTTTGACACTGAGAGAAGGCATCCAGCATTAAGAGGAAAATTAGTTGATTATGCTTTGGTTCCAATTTTAGGAATTCCTGTGATGGGAAGTCTTATACTTTCAGCATTTTGGCAGATCCTTGAGCAAAAGATAGAAAGTTTTCCATTTGCTGATGATTTAAATTGGATATGGTCTCTAACAACGATTTTAGTTTCCTTATCGCTTACTTTTATAACATTTAGTCTTTTTTATCGGTTCGCTCCTAATAGAAAAATTTATTTGCGTCATATTTGGCCAGCCGCATTGATAGCCGCAATTGCATTTGAAATTATGAAATATGCCTTTGGGATATATTTGAGTAATTTTGGTAATTATGATTTGGTTTATGGTGCGTTGGGTGGCGTAGTTGTTTTGTTGTATTGGGTATTTTTGAGTGCGAACATTTTTATTTTAGGAGCTGAAATAGCTAATCAAATACCGCGAGTATTACATGGCCAACCTCGACGTGATCATATTGTTACTACGGCACAAGATAATACATCTCCATGGAAGTTGATCAGGAATTTCTTAATAGGATTGTTATTGGATCCGCGAGATGTTACAGGAAGCTCCTCTTCTTCTCAGATAGAAAAACTGAATGAGTAGAATATCTCAAACACTGATCTATCAATGAGTTGAAACGTTTAATGCAAAATTGATTTTCATTCCTTCAATTGAGGTGTCAATTTGTGTAGCATTTTCTAGAGGTTCATTCGATTGGATGGATAGAGCTAGAGTTTCTGAAGCAATATATTGTCGATGAGTTTCGATCACCTCATCTAGCTCGAAAGAACTTTCATTAATGTTGTAATAAACATCTATTCTATCAGCTACGTCTAAATTAGCAGTTCGCCTTAAATCTTGTATTCTACGAACTATTTCACGCGAGAGCCCTTCAGATCGTAGCTCTGAAGTAATTGATATATCTATAAGCGTTAGGTATCCACCATCTTCAGCAGCGGCCCAACCTTCGATTGGTTCAATATCTACAATTAAATCTCCCCCGCTCAATTCATAGCCATCGAGTAGTAAAGATTCTCCTTTACGAATCGTGTCTACAATTTCTACAGGGTTATTCGATGCGATTGCAGCACTAATTTCCTTAATTTGTTTTCCAAATTTTGGTCCTAATACTGGTAGGTTAGGTCGTACAGAATAAGATATTTTTTCAGAAATGTCTGATTCAACTTCAACATTTTTGACATTTAGTTCTTCGGCAATTATGTGGTTGAGTCTTTTTAGTGCATGTAATTCTTCTTCATTCCTTGGGACTACTATGGCTAAAGCAAGAGGTTGACGGACCCTGACATTTGCTTTAGAACGTGCAGCACGACCAAGTGAAACCATTCTTTGGACAACATGCATTTCCCGATTAAGTAATGAATTGATATCTTCATTTTTTGGTTCAGGCCAGTCAGAAAGATGAACAGAATCCGGTGTATTTTGTCTATGTTGTGAAACTAAGTTCAGGTACATAGATTCAGCAATAAAGGGAGTGAAAGGTGCTAATAATTGAGAAGTTGTCACTAAACACTCATAGAGCGTACGAAAAGCTGAACGACTATCAGCATCATCTCCGGATCTCCAAAATCGCCTCCTACTCCTACGCACATACCAATTTGACATTTCATTTACAAAGTTTTCGATAGGTCTTGCTGCTTCTGATAATTCATAATTGTTTAAAGATTCTGTAACTTGCAAAACCGTACTTTGTAATTCTGAACGAATCCATTGGTCTAGCTCATTCAGTTTATCAGTCTCTGATTCTTGCGAAGGATCAAAATTAGTGAGATTGGCGTAGGTTACAAAAAAAGAATAAGTATTCCATAACGTTGATAAAAAACGGCGTGCGGTTTCACCTACCAGATCATCTGAAAATCTTCTCTCATTACCGGGTGGTGAAGCAGTATACATATACCAGCGAATAGCATCCGCACCATGTTTTTCAATTACATCCCATGGATTGACTACATTTCCTTTAGACTTAGACATTTTTTGCCCGTTGCCATCAAGAATGAGACCTAAACAAATTACATTTTTAAAAGATATATTTTCGTTAATTGAATTTGAATGATGTAATAATGTTGCTAATGCATGTAACGTATAAAACCATCCTCTGGTTTGATCAACTGCCTCACATATAAAGTCAGCAGGGAAAGAATCAGAAAAAACATCATTATTTTCGAATGGATAATGCCATTGCGCATAAGGCATGGCTCCTGAATCAAACCATGCGTCTGCAACTTCAGGTGTCCTAGTCATTAGGGTCTTACAGTTTTTACATGGAATTTTAACTAAATCGATAAATGGTCTATGTGGATCGAAAGTTTTAGTTTGTTTTTCCAGCTCATCAAGTGAATCTGGTGTTCCGTATTTTTTTAGTTCTTCGAAGGATCCTATGCATTCAATCTGCCCACATTCAGAGCAAATCCAAATTGGTAAGGGCGTACCCCAATAACGCTCTCGTGAAATCGCCCAATCAACGTTGCCCTCAAGCCAACTTCCGAAGCGCCCCTTTTTTATATGTGAAGGAACCCAGTTAATTCGATCATTGTTATTGATCAGTTTTTCTGCGACTGCAGTTGTGCGGATGTACCAAGAAGGTTTTGCGTAGTATAGAACTGGCTGATCGCATCTCCAACAAAAAGGGTACGTATGTTTAATTTGTTGGGATTTAAATAGTAAGCCTCTATTTTTTAGATCGCCGATGATATGAGTATCAGCTTCCTTTGCAAACATTCCATCGCCAGGGCCACCGATAAGTGTGCCATCTGATCTTACAGGTTGTAGAAACATAAGATTCTCTTGACGGCCCATTGCATAATCGACTTCTCCGAATGCAGGTGCCATATGAATTATTCCAGTTCCTTCGTCAATCGAAACTTCTTCAGAATTTATTATTCTCCTTTTTGGAAATGTGTCATTTGAGCTTAATGGTTGAGTTCTTCCGTCTACAAAATGTAATGGTTCAACCCAATTTATTACATCAGGGTAGAGAGCCTCATATTCTGAATTTAATAATTCTTCACCTTCAAATTCCGCTAATATTTTTCCAGAGTCACTGATTAAATTATCTACTGTTGCCGATGCTAGAATTACATATTCTGTGTCTCCTCGGTTCTCAATTTCAACTAGTGAATATTTTGATTGTCTAGATACGGCTAATGCAGTATTTCCAGATAATGTCCAAGGTGTTGTTGTCCATGCTAAGAAAGAAACAGGAATATTATCTTGTGCAATATATTTTTTAAAGCGAGATTTTGAATTTTCCGAAACTTTAAACTTTACAGTTACACCTGGATCGGGTGTGTCTTCTTTATAACCAAGAGCAACTTCGTGGCTGGATAAGCTAGTATCACATCGTGGGCAGTGTGGAGTTACACGAAAGTCTTTAAAGACTAAGTTGTTGTCCCACAAGGTTTTTATTATAGCCCAAGCAGATTCGATGTAATTATTTGAATAAGTTACGTATGCATTTTTAGTATCAATCCAGAACCCTATTCGGTCAGTCATTTTTTCCCATTCACTGACATAGCGAAAGACCGACTCGCGACATTGTGCATTAAATTCTGCAACTCCAAACTCTTCGATGTCTCTTTTTGAGCTGAGTCCTAACTGGCGTTCTACCTCTAGTTCTACGGGTAGACCATGGGTATCCCAGCCTCCCTTACGTGCCACCCTATAGCCTTGCATTGTCTTGAAACGTGGGATGACATCTTTGAATGCCCTAGATAGAACATGATGTATGCCTGGATTTCCATTAGCAGTAGGTGGTCCTTCATAGAAGGAAAAAGTTTTGTTAAGAGATTTTTCATTAATACTGCGTTGAAAAACTTGCTCTTTTTTCCATACCTCCAATATTTTCTCTTCTAATTTAGAGAAAGAAACACGCGAAGAAACGGATTCGAAGTTATTCATAGCAACTGGAGTATTACTTTTCAGAACTTTCAGGTTTTTCTTGATTTTGAAGAGTTGCTACTGTAGCTGCATCGAATTCTTCTTTTTCTTGAGGTGATAAACCTTCAAATTCAAACGTACTACTAGCTGAAGCTATTCGTGAGGCTGAAGCAGCAGCTTCAGCCTCTGCTTGTGCCTCCTGTTTTTTCCTAAGAGATCCGTAGCAGTCAGAACAATAAACAGGTCGATCATCACGTGGTCTAAATGGTACCTCTGTTTGATTAGCACATTCAGCACATGTTGCCACGTGTAGTTGTCGAGGAGTACGGCCACCCCATGACGCATATACACCATAGCTTGATACAACTTCTCTTTCTTCAGGCCTTAACGCTTTACGTTGTGCCCTACAGTTTTGACATCGGACCGGGTCATGTTCCAGTCCTTTAGTTGAATAAAACTCTTGTTCACCAGCTGTGAAGATGAAAGTATTCTCACAATCACGGCAGGGTAGTTCGCGATCTTGAAATGACATTTAGCGCCTCTGTATCGTAGTCTTTGGACTTTTACTGAATTCAATTATCGTCTTGATCTTTTTTGATATCAATCAAATTTTTGCATCGTTGATATTGTAATTAGTTTAATCCATGTTTTTAAATTTTGTCGAAATTAATTTTTTTGTTTGAAACCATTGGAAAGTAATAATTAAAAAAACTAGAGCTCCTGTAGATCCAGTTAGTAATACTAATAATATACTACCTATATTGCTATCTATATTAATTTCGAAATGACTAAAATAGTACTGAACTGTAATCATAGCTAGTGTAGCAAAAAATGTAGAAGTCATTAATTTAACGATAAACTTTAAGAAGTTTTTCTTAAACAATCCTCCAATATTTTTATTTAGTAACCACAGTAAGATAATAAATTCAAAAATTGCAGATATAGTCATCGCGCTTGCAACTCCTATTAACTCTAAGGGGTTAATGAGTATGTAACATAAAATAATATTGAGTAGCATCGCTGTTATAGCTATTGCTACCGGTGTTTTAGTATTTTCTAGTGCATAAAAACCCCTGCTTAAGACTTCTATACCTGCATGTGCAAAAATGCCTATACATAAGAAAATTAATGGTCGTACGACAAAATCAGTAGACTGTGTATTGAATGCCCCGTGTTCAAATAGCAATCTAATTAAGGGCTCTGCAAGAATGGCTAAAGCGATTGAAGTTGGAAGTGCAATGAATAATATTGCACGGAGACTACCCCAGATAGTTTCTTGAAGTTGAATGAATTGTTTTGCAGCTGCTTGTTTTGCAAGTGTGGGAAAAACAGCTGTTGAGATAGACATTCCTGTCAGTCCGATTGGTAACATCATCATTAAGTAGGCATATGTTATTACACTGATTGCAGTATCAGAAACCAGTGAAGCGAAGAACAGAAGGGCTATCAAATTAATTTGCGACGCGCTAAGACCTATGATTCTTGGCCCCATTAACTTTAGTACTTCTAAAACATTTTTAGATCTGATGCTGATTGAAGCATTCCACTGCATTCCAGATTTGTAGATTGCTGGTATCTGTATAAATGCATGTGCTAGGGAACCAACTGCAACGCCCCATGCAGGTCCATAAAGTCCATATGGTTCTGACAGAAATAAGATCCCAAGGATAATTGAGAGATTGTAGATCATAGGAGCAATTGCAGTTGCTAAAAATTTTTCTCGTGCTTGAAGTATTCCGCTAAACATTCCGGAAATACCAAAAAATATAGGTGAAATCATCATCAACCTTGTGAGATGGATTGCTTTTTGCTGTATCAGATCAGTGTTTCCGGTAGATTCTCCGAGTCCCGGTGCGATTAACGGGATCAATGATGGCGCAAAGACAAATGCAATAGTTGCAAAAACAAAAGAAAGTAATGCAATTAGATTGAGAATTCTTGAGGCTAAGCGCCATGCATCTATGGGTCCAGATTCAAAATAAACTCTACTAAATATGGGAATAAATGCAGCAGAAAGTGTTGCTCCTGCAATTAGTTGGAAAATAAGATCAGGTATACGAAAAGCAACCCAATAAGCAGCTAGCTCAGGGTCAGTTCCAAAAGCTTCAGCTAAGATGATCGATCTTAGCAATCCAAGAATGCGTGATCCGAGAAAACCAAGACCTACTATTCCGGCAGCACCTAGGATAGTTGAATTTTTATCCTTGATTACAGATGTTATTTTTTGAATATTCTGCATAAGCTTATCAAGCCTAACCTAGCAATGAATTTTTGCGAAGCCTTATTGAAAGATAGACGCTTGTACATCCAACCGCTAGGATATTACTCTACGTATATTGAATATGGAGAATTTATGGCACATTCACTGTCTGCTCGAAAACGAGTTCGACAAATTGTAAGAAAGTCAGAAAGAAATCAGCCTTTTCGCCGGAGGGCAGCTAATGCTGTGCGGGAAGCACGTTTAGCAATAGAGGAAGGCTCTGATGATGCTGGTGAAATGGTACGTCAGGCACAAATAGCACTTGACAAGGCTGCTAGGCGTCGCATTATTCATCCTAATGCTGCCGCTCGTAGGAAGTCACGTCTTGTAAAACAGCTAAAATCAAATTAGTTAGATATCCTGTATAATTGTTGATAGGTCTTACCTTGAGTGTAAGGTAATTTTTTGTGTGGTAATTAATGAGTCAAGAGCTTTTAAAATTTCCCGAAGATGACATTATAGAGGACAGTTCAATTTCTATTGGGCAATACCTCAAGGAGGCGAGATCAGTAAGAAAATTGTCCCTTGAAGATGCATCAGCCGTTACCCGAATAAGTAAACACTATCTCCAAGCTCTTGAAGATGAAGATTTTGACACCTTGCCCGCTCCTGTCTATGCAAGAGGTTTTATGCGAAGTTACGCAAAGTTTTTGGGTCTTGATCCTGTTGCGGCAGTAATGGCAATGCCTTCTGAAATGCCGCAACCTTCAGGATTAGAACCTTTGGCAGGATTACGACAACAGGTGAAGGTTAATAAAAATGATTTTAACTTTCGTGTAATTGCAATATTTCTTTCTGTGGCTGTAGTAGCAATTCTGTTGTTATGGCTTGCTCCAAAAATTGGTTCTGGTACAGGTATTGATGATTTGGATACGACACAAAAATTAGAAGTTACCATTGTACGTAATCAATTTTTTCAAGACAGTATATAAAACTTTAGTTAGTAGTCTAAATACTACAATTGTCAGGTAGACGTGAAATATTTCTTAACAACTCTTGGATGTGCAAAAAATACAGTAGATTCAATGAAGATTGAACAATCATTGCGATCGGGTAGGCATGTATCTGCGCATGCTCCAGATGAAGCAGATGTCTTGATTGTTAATACATGTGGATTTATTGATGATGCAAAAGATGAATCTCTTGAGGTGATAAAAAATTTAGATAACCACAGAAATGTTGATCAGACTCTTTATGTAGTAGGTTGCTTGTCTGAGATTGCGGAAGAGCAAGTTAAGCAAGTTGTTCCCAATGTTGATCGAATTTTTGGCGCTGAAGCATGGGCTGATATTGCTGCAAGCTTTGGAAGTGATGCAATTAATTTTGACATACCTCAACCTTCGATTAGTAACATTGGAGGAATTAGTGCCTATCTAAAATTATCGGATGGGTGCGATCGACCATGTACTTTTTGCATAATTCCTACAATAAAAGGAAAGATGCATTCGACTTCAGAAGATTTGCTTATAGCTGAAGCAAAATTTCATGCTGCCATGGGGGTAAAAGAATTAGTGCTAGTTGCTCAGGATTCCACAGCATATGGTGAAGACATTCAGGCTCGTGATGGCTTAGCTCAATTCCTTGAAAAACTATCATTAGCAGTACCTGAGATACCTTGGATACGTCTAATGTATGCTTATCCAGGTCGGGTTACGAGTAATTTGGCTAAAGTAATGAGTGATATGCCCAATATTTTACCTTATGTTGACATGCCACTTCAGCACGGATCAGACTCTATATTAAGAAGAATGAAGCGGCCTTCAACACGTAAAGCCCGTGAAAGTATTTCATATATTCGCAATACTATGAATAATGCAGTTATTAGAACTACTTTTATTGTAGGTTTCCCAGGTGAAACTGATCAGGAATTCGATGAATTGCTAGATTTTATTCGATCAGAACAATTTGAACATATTGGTGTATTTACATATTCAGCACAATCCGGGACACCGGCTGCGTTGATGGAAGATCAAGTGGATGATGAGTTAAAAACTGAGCGTTATGCTCGTGTAATGGAGCTTGCACAGGAAATTTCTCTTTCTGCTAATCAGTTAATCGTAGGTGATTCTGTTGATATTTTAATTGAATCTGAAGAGCCAACCAGATCAGCCGGCGGTGATTTGGTTGTGGTTGGCCGTACTTATAGGGATGCACCTGAAGTTGACGGTCTTGCTTTCGTCAAAGGTGAATTTCAAAAAGGTTCTTTAGTGACGGCTAACGTTGATGGTGCCTTACCATATGATCTATTATGTACACCAATAGATAGATAGGTATTCCTTATTAATATTTCGATAATTAATCTAAATTTGTTTCAGACTGTGTAGTAGCAAAATTTTCGACGATCTCACTTAAATCGTCTATGTTGTTACTAATTTCAATGTTTTCCTTTTCATTATTTAGAACCTTTGCATCTTCAGAAAATTCAAGTGTTCCTTGTGATTCAGTTTCTTTAAGAATATTTTCTACCGTTTGAGGTAGGGATGGTAACTCATTAGGGTTAGTTAAGCCGAAATGCTCTAAAAATCTTTGTGTTGTTACAAATAACGCTGGCCTTCCTGGCCCAGGAGCACGTCCTTTTATATCAATTAGATTTCGATTTCTTAAAGTAGTTATTGAAGCACCACTGTCTACTCCTCTAATTGTATCAATTATGTGACGAGTTACAGGTTGTCGATAAGCTATAATGGCTAATGTTTCTAGTGCAGCTGTGGAAAGACGACGATTTGCTTCTAATCCTAAAAAATATTCGATGGTACTCGCTGTTTTCGGTGAGGTGATAAATTGCACACCATCAGGGCCAAGTTGTAGATTTATTCCTCTTTGTTCCGAATTATAATCCGTGGTCATATTTTTGAGTATTTGATTGACTTGTGCAGTCTTAATTTCTAGTACTTTTGCTAGATTTGCAATTGTTATAGGCTCTTCAGCTACAAATAACATAGCTTCTATCAGCGCAGGATAAATGTCCACCCCTTGTTTTTCTGTTGAAGTCATTTCTGTTCCTCATATTGTTGGATTATTAAGACTGCATTTTGACCACCAAACCCAAAAGAGTTTTTAAGAACTGTTTTCACGTCGGCAGAACGTGAAATTAATGGAACGTAGTCAAGATCACATCTTGGGTCTGGATTTTCAAGATTTAATGTAGGTGCTAGTTGATTTGTTAAAATCGTTTGGACAGCTGCTATTATTTCTGTCGCTCCTGATCCTCCTAACATATGGCCAGTTTGTGACTTGAGTGCGCTGATGGGGATTTTTTTAGCCAAATCCATAAAAACAGTTTTAATTGCTTCAGTTTCTGCAATATCACCTGCATCAGTAGCTGTAGCGTGAGCAGATATGTAATCGATATCTTCTATTGTGCTATCAGCACTTTTAAGAGCTGATAGCATCGCACGTGAGGCGCCTTCTCCACCATCTGAAGGTGCTACTAAATAACTTGCATCAGCACTAACTCCGTATCCTATGATTTCAGCAAGAGGCTTAACCCCTCTAGATAAGGCATGATCAAGTGATTCGAGTACGAGCATTCCTGCGCCTTCTGCAGGAACAAAACCATCTCGATCTTTGTCAAAGGGACGTGACGCAGCACTAGGGTGATCGTTATACGAGGTCGATAATGCACGCATAGTTGCAAACCCTGCCAATCCTAATTCACATATTCCTGCCTCTGTTCCACCCGCTATCATGACATCGGCTTTGTTATGTCGAATTATTTCAGCGGCATCACCTATAGCTTGTGTTCCTGAAGCACAAGCTGTAACTACAGTATTGATATATCCATGAATTCCAAGTTGGATCGAGACATTAGCTGCTGCCATATTAGGCAACCATTTTGCTACGTATAGAGGATCTATTCGCATACCATTTTTTTCAAAAAGTGTGCGGTTTGCTTGTTCTACCAACGGGTAACCACCACCTCCATTACCACAAATGATCCCAATTCTAGAACTATCAATATTTTCTATATTTAGATCTGCATTCTCAATGCTTTGTCTTGCTGACGCAACAGCGAACTGAGAGAATCGAGCCATTCTTCTAGCTGATTTTTTATCCATATATATGGTTGGATCAAAATTTTTGATTTCACCAGCCACTTTACATGGATATTCAGTAGTATCTAAATCAGTGAAATTGTCAATTCCTGAAATTCCATTAATAGCTGAAGACCAGAATTCTTCTACCGTGTTTCCTATTGGAGTTATAACGCCCATACCTGTTATTACGACACGTCGATATTGGTTCTGCATAATTTTCAGAAATCCCTTTCTATATATGCTACATTAGACCTAGTTCATGGTCGCTATCAATATCTAGGATTAATTCACGTGCTTCAGCAACAGCATACATGCTCCCAGTCACAATTATAGTTCCTGATGATTTTGTAAGCATATAGGCGTAATCGATTGCAGATTCCATGTCATCAGTTGTTCGTACTTGGTGGCCCATTTTATCTAGTACATTAAATATTTCGATATTAGTTATTGATCGTTTTGTACGTAAGTTAGGTAGCACTACACTACTCTGTTTGGGCAATAATCTTGGTAGTATATCGAGCCAATTTTTATCTTGGAGAATAGCTAGAATATATACATGAGGTTGATGGAAAATTTGCTCATCGATAGATTCCCTTAATCTTTGTGCAGCAAGTTGGGTATGGGCGCCGTCTAAGATTATAGTAGGGTTTATATTTATTATTTCACCTCTACCGGGGAGGTTTATTTTTGAGAATGCTCGCAATACTGCTACTGGGTCTAAAATCTTTGTGGTTTGTCCCAAGGCTAATTCAGAGGCACGTATTGCGGTTATAGCATTTTCGACTTGATGGCGCCCAAGAGTTGGTAACGAAATATTTTTATAAGTATTATCTGGAGTTTCTAAATCAAATTGGATTGATTTCTTATTTAGATCATTGATTACATAGTTGCATTCATTAGTTGTTTCATGGACATTCGCACTTACTTTTTTTGATGCATGATAAATTTGTTCTAATGCATCATCATACTGAGGTGATGTAACTACTTCACAATCAGAAGTAATGATTCCAGATTTTTCTTTGGCAATTTCAGATATTGTTTTTCCTAAAATTGCCGTATGTTCTAGATCTATTGGTGTAATTATAGCAACCTCTTTATTTTGTATTGCGTTTGTTGGGTCTAGTCTTCCTCCTAATCCTACCTCTAAGGTTTGCCATGCACTTTTTTCGTGCGAAGCTACGATCCAGGCCATAATTGTTATGAGTTCAAAATAAGATGCTGTAGAGGATATTTTTGAATCTAGTACGATTTTAGCAATATCAACAAATTGCCTTTCTGATAATGGGCTACCATTAATTTGAATTCTTTCTCTAGCTGAATGAAGATCCGGTGATATTGTAAGCATAGTTTTAACATTTGGATCATCAATTATTAATGATTCTCGAATTAAGGTGTCGACCATTATGGCAGTAGATCCCTTTCCCTTTGATCCTGCAACATGGATAGTATTTCGCTCCTGCGGATTATCTATTTCTGAAAGGTATTGTCGGATAATATTGATTCTATTGGATTTAGTGGAATTTATTTGTGATCGATTTTGTTCATTCTTAAGTAAATTTTGTATCGATAGAATATATAGTTCTTTGTCATTAAGGTCTTGTTTATATTTCATTCTATATTTTCACTCACTAATAAAGACTAGTATACGTCGGTCTGGTAAGTTTTGCTTATGATTAGAACTTATCGGACATCGGCAGGAAGTATATCTCAAAAGACTACCGAGCTTCTCAGTCAACATTTACATCATAAATCGGTTGGTGAAGATATTAAGCTCAGTATTGAATTTGGATCAGTGGGTCGTGGCGGCGCATCACTGTTCTTTCTATTTTTGGATGTGAATGAGTATGGATTATCAGATCTTCCAGTGATTACGGCTACATACGGTTCAGGTTTTTTCTCTGATAGTAATTGGGTAGAAGTATTAAATTATAATAGGAAAGCTGTATTTCCTTCGGAGCGTATTATTGAAATACCAGAGGTTATAGAAATTGCAATCTTTCATCAAATTGCCTCACTTGTCACTTTAGGCGGCAAATTACTAATCGAATATGATTCTCCTGACCATCGTTTAACTGCTGAAGCCTTAAGTTTGGGTGTTCCGCCTGCTGCAACCCCTTTGGGGGGAATAATGTTATCAGCAGGATGTGGTGTAAAGTTCATTAATCATGATTTTGCAGGTGGAGGTCGGTCAGGACGTCGAAAACTTATTGGATTACGTGGGAGGGGCGATCAGACTGATCGAATGTTGTCACTTAGTATGATTAAGGAATTAGAAAATTTCTTAACTTGGTCCAAGGATTTAGATTGGCTAATTCAATCAAAAACCAGACCTATTGCTATAGCAACTATTACTATGCTTAAAGAAAAATTTAGTTTATGAGTACACTTTCTATAATATAGATCTATAAAAACAGGAAAAGGTATGCCACTAATAATCGAGGGAATTAAATCACCAATAGAAGGAGTGGATGATGCTTCTCTAGCTCCCGTCCTAGAGGCCATAGTCGCGGCTGCTAAATTAATTTCTAATAATGTACAAAATGGAGCACTTATTGAGCGTCTTGATTCAGAAGGTGTGCGAAATGTTCATGGTGAATTAGTTCATACATTAGATACATTAGGGACAAATACGTTTGTTGAATTTTTTAAGGATACCCAAGTTGTTGCTGGTTTAGTATGCGAAGAATTGGAGACGGAAACGTTTTTTAATGTGGAAGATATTTCTGAATCTTACTTCTGTGTTTTGGATCCTATCGATGGTACATCGAATGCAGATATTGCAATTACAATTGGTTCTATTTTCGGTATTTTTAAGGGGACCAATGGAGATAGTACGCTAGATGCTACTCAATTTTTGCGTCCTGCAAAAGATTTTGTTGCTGCGGGGTATGTTCTATATGGTTCAAGTACTTTGTTAATATTAGCGACTCCAATGAAAGTACAAGAATTTACACTTGATATCGCCAAGATGGAATTTGTCTGTACTCGTAGTTCACTTAGTATTCCCGTTGAATGTCCTTATTATAGTGTAAATCAAGGATATGAAGATTTTTGGGAAGATAATATAAAAGATGTCGTTCATTCAATTAAAAAAGGACGCTCATTAAGGTACGTTGGATCGTTAGTCTCAGATTTCCACCGTGATCTTATCAGAGGTGGTGTCTATTTGTATCCAGGTGATGTGAACAATCCAGAAGGCAAAATTCGTTTGCTCTATGAAGCGGCTGTAATGAGTTACATCGCACATTATGCCGGAGGAAGTTCTACTAATGGATATACATCTATTTTTGATTTACAACCCAAGTCAATTCATCAACGAACGCCAATTTTTGTTGGTAATTCAAATGTAATTGAACAAATCGAATCAATATTAAGAGATAATACTTGAATTAGAAGAGGAGACTTCGATGGAGGATGCTAATCAACTGAAGGAACTATGTGTACTAGATGGGATGCAACTCGCATCTGGACAATATTCTAGATTGTATAGAATGATGTACGAATATGGAACAGCTAATGGTACCTTGTTACTTCTTCCGTACGATCATGGTATCGAGCATGGACCTATAGATTTTTTAGATTATCTACAGGGTGCTGATCCTGAATACCTTTTTCGTTTAGCAGTACAGGGGAAGTTTTCGGGTATTGCAACTCATTTAGGTTTAGCAAGGAGATATTTTTCTAATGTGGCAGGACAGGTGCCCCTTGTTGTGAAGCTAAATGGTAAAACAAATATCCCACCTGACGATCATGCTATTTCTACGATGACAGGAGATGTTGAATCTGCTGTTCGTTTAGGTGCTGACGCTGTAGGTTACACGCTATATGTCGGCTCTCCAGAGCAACATCGAGATTTTGAACAACTGCGTGCGGTTCGACGTGAATCAGAATTATTAGGGATTCCATTAATTGTCTGGGCTTATCCACGTGGAAAAGATATTGAATCTAAAGGAGGTAGAGATAGTTTGTATGCAGTAGATTATGCTGCACGATTAGCGTTGGAGTTAGGTGCAGATGTAATCAAGTTGAATACTCCCAAGAGTCATAACCCAGATGCGAATGCCCCAGCTCAATATAAGGAACTAGAAGATGAACGTTTTGAAATGACCAAACGTGTAATCACTTCTGCACAAAAAGCGTTGGTAGTTTTTACTGGTGGAAGCTTTCATTCAGATGAAGATTTTCTTACTGATTTAGATATGGTAATGCGTGCGGGAGCTTCAGGTATAATTGCTGGGCGTAATATGTTCCAGCGTACTGAAGAAAATGCGATAGCAATTACCAGGCGTGTACACGAACTTTTAGGAGAATATTCACAATGATTTTTAGTTTTTTTGTATTTTATTCGTTTGGTTCACCACAATTCGGTTAACTTTTACTTCTATTGCTGCACCAGTGGGTGGACTTGTAAGCCCTGGAGTATCTCACTCTGATATTGCTGAAGTTGCTCAATCTGCAGTAGCTAGAATTGTTATACACACTCCAATAATCGATCTCAAAACTTTTTTAGTAGGTGGCTCAATTTATATTCTTATTACTCATACAGCAGATGAGAATGATAAGCAGATATTATCGATTGCCAAGAATATTATTGATGAGTGTCAAAGTCTTGCAAAGAAATTGAAATTATATGTTTACCATGAAAATGTAGGATTAAATTCTTCAGACGATGATTTAAATGGTTTTGGTTTTTCTGTAGCTGAAATAACTTTTGAGGAAAGAGTAAAAGAGTCCTTGATTTGCTTTATAGGATCTGGCATGGGTTTGGGAGGATTTAATCTTCCTTTGTTTAAAAGTTTTGCTGATCCATTCAATACACCTGGTTTGATTTTCTCCGATATGTTGCATGAGGGAACTGCTTTTGAAGTGCAAGATGTAATGGAACGTCGCAAGGCAGTCTTTACTAACCCCAATGAATCGTATGATTTGCTCGCCTATATAGGTATGACAGATAGATTTATTGTACATCGTGTAATTACTCGCGCTGATGGTAAAATTGTAGCAGTCGCATCAACAGATAGACTAAGTGACGTGAATGGGTTAAATTCCGGGAATGATACTCCTGTTGCAATTGCCCGGTGTGAAGGCTCATTGCCTACAGTTGGTGAAATTACTGAACCTTATGCTGTCCCTGCGCTAGTTGTAGGTTCAAATAGAGGTTCTCACTTAGGACCATGTATGCCTGTTAGTATCACGGATTTATCAATTGGTAGATTTGATGGGCCACCTAAAGTTGCTGCTCTCGGATTTAATCTCGTTGATGGAAAACTAGGCTTGGAAAAAGATATTTTTGCTGATAAGTCGTATGATCGTGCTAGAGAGCAAGCTAACTTACTAACAGATATTTTACGTAAACAAGGTCCATTCGAGCCATATCGAGTAAGCCTTGATAACTCTGAGATTCAACAATTACCTGGATTTGTCGCGCAAACAGAATCTCGTTGGGTTTCAGTTGGAGAATAAATGATTCAATCTCGATTAGTAGTTGCTACATCAAATCAGGGAAAATTGAATGAAATTCGCACATTACTTGATGATACTAATTGGTTAATATTGGGGTTGGCTGACTTTAATTTACAGGATACCGCTATAATCGAGACAGGTAATTCATACTTAGAGAATGCTTTGGCAAAAGCTAACCATATTGCTAAATTGACAGGAATAATGACATTAGCTGATGACTCTGGTTTAGAAGTTAATGCATTGGGAGGTAGTCCAGGAGTAGTTACTGCAAGATTTGGTGGTCCACTTCTAAATGATAATCAAAGATGTCAATATTTGTTAAAATTGCTATCAGATATTCCTAAGCAAAAACGACAAGCATGCTTTCGTGCTGTCCTTGCAATTAGTGTCCCAGGAGGACTTAGCTTTGCACGAGAAGGTATATTGAAAGGATATATTGCACAAGAAATTCGTGGCGAGAACGGATTTGGCTATGATCCTATTTTTGAAATCCAAGATGGAAGGACATTAGCTGAAATGGGGACTGAAAAACAGCAAATTAGTCATCGTTTTAAAGCAATAAAAGCAATAAAGAAAGTATTATTGGATTTTCATCATGACTGATTCACACGATCATATGTCCGACGATAATTTTATTGATTCCTTAGGTAGGCCGTTAAGAGATTTAAGGATTTCTGTGACCGATCGATGCAATTTTCGATGTCAGTACTGTATGCCTAAAGAAATTTTCGGACCAGAATTTAAATTTTTGCGCCGGCAAGACATTATGAGTTTCGAAGAAATTACCCGAATAGCTTCACTGGCTACCAGTTTAGGTGTTAAAAAATTTAGACTTACAGGTGGAGAGCCGTTACTTCGAGCCGATCTACATAAACTTATCCGTCAACTTCACAGGATTCCTGATATTGAAATTGCTCTAACCACAAATGGTACTTTACTTAAAAATCATGCTCAATTATTAGCTGAATCAGGTTTAGATAGAGTAACAGTCAGTCTAGACTCATTGGATGATCAAATCTTTCGTCAAATGAATGATGTTGATTTTCCTGTTAGGGATGTTTTAGAAGGGATTGAAGTGGCAGATAGATTTGGCTTGGGCCCAATTAAGGTTAATGCTGTTGTTCGTAAGGATGTTAATGATCATACGCTTCTGGATTTAGCGACATATTTCCGCGGGACTCCTCATATTGTCAGATTCATCGAATTTATGGACGTTGGTAATTCTAATGGTTGGGTTATGGATGAAGTGATCCCTTCGAGTAAAGTTCTTGACCTGATCGGGAATATTTTTCCTTTAGAGCAACTTCCTTCTAATTATAGTGGTGAAGTAGCGAATAGGTTTCGATACAAGGATGGTAAAGGTGAAATAGGATTGATCAGTTCTATTACTGCTCCTTTTTGTGAAAATTGTACTCGTGCACGCTTATCTGCAGATGGTAAGTTTTTCACTTGTCTTTTCGCTAGTGGTGGTACAGATCTTTTGCAGGAGATTCGTTCTGGTGCTACCGATGAACATTTAACTCAGATATTAAGATCTATTTGGTTAAGTAGAGGAGATCGATATTCGGAGATTAGAACTGAATATATGCGATCACTTCCTGAGGACAAAAAAATAGAGATGTCATACATAGGTGGTTAATTGTACTTAAGGATCAAGCTTTATGTTTTCACATATTGATGAAAAAGGTAATGCCAAAATGGTAGATATATCGGACAAAGATCATACCGTGCGTATCGCTACTGCTACAGCTTCAATCACAATGCATAAAGCCACATTAGAAGAAATAGTTGATGGAAATATTCCTAAGGGAAATGTACTTAATACTGCTAAGATTGCCGGGATAATCGCAGCAAAAAAAACACATGAGTTAATTCCGTTGTGTCATCAAATATTGCTTTCAGGGGTTGATATAGAATTTCATCCAGATCAAAAAAATGCAACTCTAGTAATTAATTCTAGTGTTAGAACAACTTATTCAACTGGTGTTGAGATGGAAGCCTTAACAGCAGTGAGTGTTGCAGCTTTGACGATATATGATATGTGTAAGGCGGTAGATAAAAATATGAAAATTACGAATATTTATTTAGTTTCTAAAACTGGAGGAAAATCAAGTAATACCCAATAATTTTTTTATTCTTGAATAGACCCTTTGTTGAGATAGTTAATTACTGCTTGGATAGCTGCATATGCATGCGGTATAAATTCTATAGAATCAAGTTCGAGTAAATTTAATTCTTCATTACGAATTTCAGTTGGTGCACTATTCTTTGCTAGAGCATTATCGTCAAAACTTAAGATTAGTTCATATAGATTTCCCTTTTCACCTACAATGATACAACCAAAATTACTCCCTTTAGGGGGCTCTACTTCTATTCCATATGTAAACATTGCTCCAGGGAATGGAGGTAATTGACCTATTTCTGAAGTTAAGTTTATTAGTATTTCTTTGAGTTCATTTGCAGTCCTGTCAACAATAGCATTAGTGAAAGCTAGCTGTTCAAAGTGAGAGTTAAACATTAGTGCTCCTCGTGCAGTAGTATATTAAGTAGTACTAAGAAATCATGTGATTGTAATCTTATAATTCTAAATAATCTGAGTTATCAGTAAATTATTTCTATATTTACGAGGTTTTATGACTATTTGGATAAATTATTATTCTGTTATTGATTTGCAAGCCGTGGAAAATGGCCCATGGATTATTGATCAAAAAAATCAACGTAGTGGTCAAGAGGAACGATTGTTGATTTTGGTCGAACCCGTATCTGATGATTCTGCTAGCGTTTGTAGTGAAATTGCACAAGCAGTAGCAACGCTTTTTTTTCATGAAAAACTTTCTGTTACTGGTGCTTTATTACGATCGCTGAGGCAAGCTGACTATAATCTAAAGGAATGGAACAAAAGGTCATTAAGAGAACATCATGTTTCTGTCGGTTTAACTTGTATTGTTGTCGCAGGTAAAGAAGTGACTATTGCTCAAGTTGGTCCCAGTCTTGGTTATATAGTTTCAGAAGAACAAGCCAGTCCGTTACGTACTAAAAATTATCCTGCAGCAATTCCTTTAGGTGGAGATGGGATAATTCAACCTTTATTTTCTAAATTATCTCTGGATGAGGACCATCTCTTTTTTTTGAGTTCCTTTCTGGAAAACACATTAAGTGAAGATGAATTGGCATCTTTTCTAAACTCTGATTCATCTCGATGTCTTGGGGAATTATATTCACGAACTCGTGATGTGAAAAACATGGCCGCTATCGTTTTGGCACCGACTCATGTAGACGATCTTGTGCAACCTTTGATTCAAGATACAGTTCCCTTAGATAGTGGTTCCGAAAAAATTGTAGCTATAGGCGTTGAGCAAAAAAATAATTCTTTGCAATCTCGTAATCCTAAAGATTATCTCAATAAACATAAGCCAAAAAAAATTGGAAGAATCTTTAATTTCCGTAGGGTGTTGATGTCGATTGCGTTAACTCTGTCTCTAATTGTTATTTCAATGGGGTGGACATTTTTTTCAGGCTTACTGCAAGAAGATATCGTTGCACAATTTGATGAGTCAATTAGTAATGCTAGAGAATATGTCGAAATTTTCAATGATAATAACGTTATTGAAATTCGTAGGATGGCTTTAGATGATGCACTTACAGAGCTGGAACGAGCTCGAGCGTTAATGCCAGAAGATGACAGCGCAAAGTTATTACAGGCACAGATTTTAGATCTAGTCAAAACATTGGATGCGGTAGTAGAGGTGAAAGATTTCGATGCAACTGCGAGACTAACGGGTATAATTACTACACCTTTCCAGCCTGTCGATATTGTAGTTGGCAGTTCTTTAGTTTGGTTACATGATTCAGCACAAGGCCGTGTATTTGTGATTAATCAAGATCTTGTTTCTGAATTCATAGAAGTTTATCGAGCTGGTAAGGTTTATGGTTCTATTTCTGCAGGTTATCCTGTGGCCTTAACTTTTGATTCAACTAATGCACGTCTTTTGTTGATAGACCAATATAGACAGCTTTGGAGCATAGATCGAGATGGCGTTGTTAATTCTTTAACGCTAAGAGGCATTAATGAAGTTCAAGATATTACCGCAATAGATACGTTTAAAGGTAATCTTTATCTTTTGGACGCATCTTCTAATGAAGTGTGGCGATATGTACCGGTAGGTGAAAGCTTTGACTCGGAAAGATCTAGTGTTTTAGGCTCAGTCAGACTTAGCAAACCTTTAGATCTATATGTCGATAAAGCAGTATATGTTTTAGATGATGTAACTATTCGTCGTTTTGTACAAGGGATTGAAACTAATAAACTCTTTGAAGGAATCGATAATGTGCCACACGCAATGGACTCTATGATTGGGTCTAGTGAGCAGGAATTAATTTTTTTGGTTGATAGAGGGAATGGCCGAATTATAGTTAGTGAACAAGGTGGTTTATTTATAAGGCAGTATCGAAGCCCAAAATTTTCCGATTTGAGGTCGATTGCCATTTCTCAAGATACAGACTTATTATTTGTATTGACTGGTACAGAATTAAATCTGCTTAGATTAGTTAGTAACTAGTTAGAGACGGATATTTATGCGTGTTTTGGCTATTGAAAGTTCATGTGATGAAACAGCGGCGGCGGTTGTAACTGATGGACATTTAATAGAGTCAAATATAGTTGCCTCGCAGTCAGAATTACACGCACAGTATGGTGGAATAGTTCCTGAAGTAGCTGCAAGGGCACATTTAGGATCTATAATTCCTGTTGTACGTCAGGCTCTTGCTGATGCACATGTTGAGTGGCAAGATCTTGATGTAATTTCAGCTACTCGAGGTCCGGGCCTCCCTAGTGCTTTAGTTGTTGGATTTGGTGTCGCTCGTAGCTTGGCCTTTGGCTTAGGTCTTCCTTTTGTTCCAGTAGATCATATTGAAGGTCATGTTATGGCAAATTGGTTAACTCAAAATGATGAACTAGATGTGCCACTTTTACCAGCTGTTGCTTTAGTAGTATCTGGAGGTCATACAGAATTATTACTTGTTGAAGAAGGACCGATATTTAAGCGTTTAGGTGGTACACGTGATGATGCTGCGGGAGAAGCATTTGATAAAGTGGCCCGATTGTTGGGTCTAAGTTACCCCGGTGGACCTGAAATTAGTAAATTTGCCTCTAATGCAGTTGTAAGGAAGATGCATTTCCCTCGCGCTTGGCTTCGTGGTACAGATGATTTTTCTTTTTCAGGATTGAAAACCGCTGTATATCGTACTGTTGAAGAGTCATCTAACCCTGATATCAATGAAATTGCATGGGCTTTTCAGGAATCTGTAGTAGATATCCTAAGTAAAAAGGCAATTCGTGCAGCTGAGCGTGAAGGTGCTCAATCCTTATTATTGGCCGGGGGGGTTGCAGCAAATAGACGTTTACGTGAAGTTGTTTATGAACGTTCTACCATCCCGGTGCACATACCATTACCAACTTTGTGTACAGATAATGCAGCAATGATTGCAGCTGCAACACGTATGGAAATGGCAATTGCCCCAGATAAGCTCATTGATATTGACCCAACTCCTTATAGATCCCGAGTTCAAAAAAAATAGTTAATTTTTTTTCATTATTCTTCTCTCTACCACTAGCACTCACCATGGCAGAGTGCTAATATCTTTGTCGGCTCTTAATGGGCTGGTAAAATTAGGTTTTATGAGATATTTCAATTTACATATATCTCGAGGAGGCATGTGATTTTGGCCACAAATGTTGTTCCCCTTACTGATCACATCGTGTTGAAGGCAGTTGAGCAGGAAGAAGTAACTAGTTCCGGATTAGTTATTCCTGATTCAGCAAAAGAAGCTCCTCAGCATGGTCACGTTGTCGCGGTTGGTCCTGGAAAGTTAAGTGATACTGGACAGATGATCGATATTGATCTTACCGAAGGCGATAATGTTTTATATCAAAAATATACAGGACAGGAAGTAACAGTAGATTCTCAGGAATATATTGTAATTCGCTTTCAAGATGTCTTGGCTAAGCTCGTAGACTAGTTGCAGTAAAGTTATAAGCTCGGGGGGAGGCCCCAAATGCCCGCGAAATCACTTCGTTTTGAAGAGGATGCACGCCGCGAGTTGTTACATGGTGTTGATGCCTTGGCTAATGCAGTCAAAGTCACACTTGGACCACGCGGTCGTAATGTAGTTTTAGATAAGAGTTATGGACCTGCCACTATTACAAAAGATGGTGTCACTGTTGCGAAGGAAATAGATCTGGATGATCGTTTTCACAATATGGGTGCACAACTTGTAAAACAAGTAGCAGTTCGTACTAATGAAGTTGTTGGAGATGGTACTACCACAGCTACTGTTTTGGCACAGGCTATTTTTCGGGATGGAATAAAAAATATTGCTGCAGGTGCTAATGCTATGTATATACGTAGAGGTTTAGAAAAAGCACTTAGTATATTACAACCTGAATTATCGAAGCTTGCTCTACCTGTTGAAGATAAAGAGACCATAGCTGATGTTGCTGCTATTTCAGCTAATGAACGTCGTGTTGGTGAACTTATTTCAGATATCATGGAACAAGTTGGTCGAGATGGTGTAATTACCATTGAGGATGGACGTGGTTTGGACTATGAGACTGAAATAGTCGATGGGTTACAAATTGAGAGAGGAATGATATCTCCATATTTTGTTACTAATGCCGATCGGATGGAGTCTGTATTAGATGATCCTTATATTCTTATAACAAATGAAACTATAAAAGAAGTTAATCAATTATTGCCTATAGTTGAAAAAGTTCTACAGGTATCAAAAAATTTGGTTATTATTTGTGAAGATTTGGTAGACGAAGCTTTATCTACTATGGTTGTGAACAAGATGAAGGGTACTTTAAATGTTTTAGCCATTAAGGCGCCTTCTTTTGGTGATCGCCGTAAGGAAATGTTAGAAGATATTGCCATTCTTACTGGTGGTACATTTGTTACTACAGACATGGGTAGAACTTTAGAAGATACTCAGATCGCTGATTTAGGGCGTGCTCACCGAATTGTTTCTGAAACTAATAACACAACTATTATAGAAGGTGTTGGTAGTGATGAAGCTATTCAGGCTCGGATACGTCAAATACGTGCGCAAATACGTGATACAGTTTCTGATTTTGATAGAGAAAAACTACAGGAGCGATTAGCAAAGCTTGCTGGTGGTGTGGCTGTTATTAAAATTGGTGGCGCGACAGAGACTGAAGTTAAGGAAAAGAAATTCCGAGTTGAAGATGCTTTATCTTCTACACGATCTGCAGTAGAAGAAGGTGTTGTGCCAGGTGGAGGGGTTGCTTTACTTCGTGTGCAAGGAATTTTAGATACCTTGATTGAAGAAATGGAAGGCCAGGAAGAAGTTACGGGAGTACGTATTCTTCGTGAAGCGCTTGAAGCCCCACTTCGTCAAATCGCTGAGAATGCAGGGCAAGAGCCATCTGTTGTAGTAGACCGTGTTAGATCTGCTGAAACTAATGTTGGCTATGATGCTTCGACTGGCGATATGGGTGACATGTTTAAGTTAGGCATCGTAGATCCTGCGAAGGTAGTTAGAATTGCACTTGAGAGTGCAGTTTCAGTTTCAGCAATTATGCTTACTACTGAAGTAGCTGTTGGTGAATTGCCTGAACCACCAGCTCCTGTTGCTCCGGATATGGGAGGTATGGATATGGGTGGTATGGGCGGCATGCCTGGTATGGGTGGTATGCCTGGTATGATGTAGTTTGTTTTATTGATAGTGAAAATAAAAAAGAGGTGGTTCTCGGCAATCACCTCTTTTTTTATTATGTTATCTGTTAACTGAATAAGACCTCTTCAAAAGGTTCGATTGTCTCAAATGGCCCAACAACCGCTAAGAATGTTTTGTTGGGAGAATAGATTTCTTGGAACAAATTTTGAATATCTTTTGTGGTAACTTTTGCATAATTATCTAAAGCATTTTCTGGTGATAACAACTGTTGTCCTAATGTAGCTAGTGCTCCATACCACGATGAAACTGCACGAGTATTTTCCATACTTAGTTCAATTCTTGAACGGATAATTGACTTCGCTCTTTCAAGTTCGAACTCTTCTAATGGGTTTGCTAGTTTTTCTAACTCACTGCGTATATGTGTAACGGCTTTTTCTATGTTTGACGACTCAACACCAGCATATATTCCAAACATACCTGTATCGAGTAATTGAGCTGAATAACTGTGAACGTCATAGCAAAGACCAAGATCTTCTCTTAACTTAAGAAATAATCTTGATGACATACCTTCACCTAAGCATATTGAAAATAAATCCAAGGCATATCTTCTTTGGTCAACAGAGCTGATACCGTTCATTCCTATATTGATATGAGTTTGTCCAGTATCTTTCGTAAGCAATTCACTTCGGTTATTAATAGATGAATGACTTGGGATCCATTGGCTAGGTTGTCCATGTTTCCACTCATCAATTTTCTCACTTATTAATGCTATTGACTCCTCAGAGTTGATGGCACCTGCAATAGAAATGATGGCATTGTTTGCAACATACTGTTCTTTGTAAGTGTTGATTATTGTTTCCTGAGAAATATTACTTACTGATGCTTCGTTACCTGCTATGTCTCTACCATGGGGTTGATTGGGCCATATTAATGAATCTACTAAAAGTGAAGATAATTCTGCAGGGTTATCTTGTACAGCTGCTAGTTCCTCTAAGATGACACTACGCTCTCTTTCAATTTCTTCATTAAGGCAGAGTGAGTTTTGTACCATATCGAGTAACAGTTCAATGGTCTCGTAAGTAAATTCATTAGCAACCTTTGCATAGTAACAAGTCATTTCTCGATAAGTTGCTGCATTGATAGTTCCCCCTAAGGAATCTATTGCAAATGATATATCTCTAGGTGTTGGTCTCTTAATGGTTCCTTTGAAACAAATATGCTCTAGAAAATGTGAGATTCCTGCTATTTCTGGATGTTTTTCATAACGAGAGCCTGACTTTATGTAAATAGAGATTCCGACAGATTTTGCGTGAGGTATAGGGGTGACAATTATTTTCGTTCCGTTAGCAGAGGTATATTGATGAGGTTGATAAAAATTGCTAATGGACACAGAGTTAACTTTCTAGCCAAGAGACATCACCATGTAGATTTGGATCATGTGATTTTGATGCGAAAATAGCATATTCTTCTTTTGATATAGCGAGAGTAGTATCACTACCATGACCTGGTAAAATCAGAGTACTATCTGGAAGTTGGTAAAGTTTGTTTGTAATTGAAGAGATCTCCTCTTTGAGTAAATCATTGGAACGGGTTCTTCCAGGTCCTCCCGGGAATAAAGTATCTCCTGTAAATAGTATGCTACCGATATTTATGCAAATTGATCCGGGTGTGTGTCCAGGGGTATGTATTATCTCTGCTGTTGTATTGCCGATTTCAATTATGTCATTATGATGAAGTTTTTGAATGTTATATTGTTCGTTCAGGTTTGTTTCTTTAGCGGATGCAAAAACGGGTGCATCAGTATACTTTCGAAGTTCACCGAAACCATTCCAGTGGTCAGCGTGTGAATGCGTTATGATTATACGTTCGACATTACGTCCTTTAAGTTCCTCTACTACAGCCTCACTACCTTCAGGTGCATCAATAATCGTTACAGGTAAATTATGCTCTAACGGGCTAATTATGTAGGCATTATTGGCTAAAGGCCCTAAATTAGTTAACCGTTTAACTGAAATGGATTCATTAGAATAAATCACGGTCATAAATTTTTATCCTTTCTAAGAAATTTCATATCGTGGTGGTTCTATCCATTGTTCACCTTCAGGATTTTCTTGTGCACGAAGTTCTTTACGTCTACGCGAAGTTTCTAGACGTTTAGCTTTTCTAATAATTAAGTCTTCTTCACGTAGGTGTTCTATATCACGCTGAATTTTATTTTTACTTTTGGCGCGACGAGGTTTACCTTCGTGCACGATGACTCTTTGCTCATCTTTTAACTGTGTAAGATGGCTTCGTACATTTCCATCAGCTGCTCTACGTAATCGTGTATCGATATCAGGATAAAGTTCTAGCATTATTTCCCAGCTTGTGAGTTGCTTTTTACTATCAAGTACCTTTAGGATTTGTTGCTCTCGGAGATTTCGGTGGTCTATATATTGCTGTATACGCTCTCTTGGGTTATGAATAATTTTCCCATGACCAGGACAAATTACTTTCAAGTTAGGTAACTCAAGCAGTCGTTGTAAGCTTTTACGATAATGTCCTAGATTCCATACGGTTGTGGTTGAGGAGCCTAGTAATGTGTCTCCAGTGAATAATACCCCTTCATCTTCTAGGTAATAACATAATGAGTCCACACTATGTCCAGGTGTTTTTAGTATTTGTACTTTGACTCCAGAACCTAGTTCAAGATTTTCATTATCATGCAGTAATTTTACATCTCGAGGAATACGACCTTTCAAAAGGTTACGTCCGCCATTTGGGATTGCAATTTCTGCATTTAAGTGTTGTTTAGCCCATTTTAAATTGCCTGAGTGATCAGAATGATGATGAGTTATTGCAGCCATACCTATTTCTTCATTTTCAATGGCAGCCAAATAGCCTTTTAGGAACCATCGGTACCTGTCAATTTCTTCACCAGAATCGATAGTAAGTGATTGTTTTCCTTTTGGTCCTACTAAGTATATTGAAGTGTAATCTGGGTGCATTGGGTTGTCATCAGGTACCATTGCAGCTCTTACTGAAGGGCTAATTTCCATTTATTACCTACTTAAAAATTTATAAATCCTATTTCATCTTTAGCAATCAAATTATCAACTGTCTACATATTTATTATGCGATATATTACTGTGTTTATTATTTGAAATTGGATGATCTCCGAGACCAATATAATTTTTATAAAGCCAAATTAATTCTTCTTTTGCTAGATCATCTATTAGTTTATTTAGTTTTACTTGGGTATCTAAATCTTTAGATAAAGATTCGATTAAATTTTCTCGATTGAAATTTTCAAAACCACTATTTTTTTCACGTAAAATTTTTAAAATTTTTCCTCTCCAATATCTATTGGAATTTTTAAAGGTTTTGCTTTTTTTTGTGGGTAATAATGTAACCCCTGAATCTAATTTTGGACGTGCAAGGCAGATTTTTTTTAAAATACAGATATTACATTTTGGTTTTGCTGTACAAATTGTTGCACCAAAGTCCATTAGGGTAGGGTTCCAAATATGTGCTTTTTTTGTTGGTAGTAATTGAGTTGCTATGGCTTGGATTAATTTGGGATCTGATTCATTAATAGGCTGAAGATCTCCACAAAATAATCTTCCGTATATCCGCGTAATGTTTGTATCAATGGCAGTTTTGTCCATGCCGTATCCAAATATTTGAATGATTGCGGTAGTGAAAGGACCAACACCTGGTAACTGGATAAGTGATTCTTCATCACAAGGTATAATGCCCGCATGATCATTTATACAAATCTGTAATGTTTTATGTAAGTTCACTGCCCTTCTTGGATATCCAGCATTACCCCAAACGGTAAGTACTTCAGCTCTTGAAGCATTTGCAGCTTTTGCGATAGTTGGAAAAGCAACGATCCAACGGTCGAATATTTCGAGGATTCTAGACATTTGAGTTTGTTGTGCACAAACACCGGCAACAAGTGCATAGTAAGGATTAAGGTTGTCTTGCCAAGGGAAAGGAGTTTGATATTCTTGTGCCCATTCCATTAATAGTTTTTGAATTAAACGGATATTTTTTTTTGGAATTTTTTCAACTTCAGATTGCAAATTCAAAAAATTATCTCCCTTTTTGGATAATTGTTTTCTAAGTATAGTCTAGAAAATCTAAAGTATATGATTTCTAAGACGACGACACAGCTAGCTCATGAGATAATAATTTTATTCGACAGGTAAAAACAATTATCTAAGACGATATAATCCTAATTAAAGTGAACAATATATGAATTCTAGAAAGAAAGTTTTTTATGACTATTGATAATCTTTCCCATGTTTTGCCCTTATCGGCAGACTCTACTGATCAAGGCCTCTTGCAGATTGGTGGATGTGATGTGAAAAGCCTTGCGAATCAATACGGGACCCCTTTATACATTTACGATGTTCAATCGATTAGAGAGTTAGCTATGAATTGGGTTCAAGCATTTGCTGATGCCTATCCTGATAGTGAAGTTTTATATGCCTCAAAGGCATATATTAGTCGTCCTTTTGCACGATTACTTTCAGAATTGGATTTAAGTTTCGATGCAGTTTCTGAAGGAGAAATTGAAGTTTTATCTGCTGCAAATGTAGATCTTTCACGAGTTTATTTTCATGGAAACAATAAAACGCCACCTGAAATTTATCGTTCAATGCAATTGGGTGTAGGGAGAATTGTACTTGACGGTTTTGATGAAATAGATACTGTTGCACAAATCGCTGACGATTTGGGAATCACTCAACCAGTATTGTTAAGAGTTTCTCCGGGTGTAGATGCACATACTCATGAAAAAACGACTACAGGCATATTGGATTCTAAATTTGGGTTACCAATTGAAACAGGCTTAGCTGAGCTTGCAATTTCCAAAATAATAGAAAAACCTGCACTTTCATTTAGAGGTTTACATATGCATTTGGGTAGCCCTATTTTTGATCTAGAACCGTATAAGCTAGGTATTGAAGTGCTTGCTGAATTTATCGATGAGATTTGTATAAAAAAATTGGGGGTTTCTGTTGAAGAATTTTCTCCTGGCGGAGGATTTGCTACAGCATATCGAGATTCAGACGATCCCCCAGCGCCAAAAGAATATGCAAAGATTATTTGTAAAACATTAATAGATGAAGCTGAAAAAAGAAATTTTTCTCTTCCGCACATTACCTTAGAACCTGGTAGATCTATAGCGGCAAGATCAGGTATTGCTGTCTACACAGTGGGGAATCGTAAAGAAGTTCCTGGAATCAGGACTTACGTGTCTGTCGATGGAGGGATGTCAGATAATATTCGCCCGGCATTGTACGATTCAATTTATGAGGTAATTGCTGCAGAAAGGGTAAATGATCCAGTGGAGGAAAAAGTTACTATTGCAGGAAAATATTGTGAATCTGGTGATTTGCTGGCTAAAGATGTGGATGTGCCTCGCTTAATTAGTGGTGAGTTGATTGCTATACCTTCATCAGGTGCGTATCAACTTGCGATGTCCTCAAATTACAATTTAGCATATCGTCCAGCAGTTATTTTGGTAGAAAATGGTCAGTCTCGTCTGATGCAAAGGCGAGAAAAAGCTGAAGATTTAATGAGATTAGATATTGACTAATATAGTAGGTAACGAATTTGATTGGCGTTTAGAAGGTTTAGACTTTGCTACTAATATACTTTCTCGTGTGATTAATCATAAAAGCTTAGGGCATGCATACTTGTTTCATGGACCCAAAAGTGTTGGCAAATTTTCTTTAGCTAGTCGTTTCGCTCAAATATTGGTCACACAAGATTTATATGATGGCAGAATTAATCTCGATAGCCCTGAAGCAATTGCAATTGAACGCGGTGAATTTCCCGATGTCGAAACTATTTCTGCTGGGGGTATTTGTGATGACTCTAAGGATGATGATGTTCGTTCTACACGTATAAGAATATGTCAAATTAGACGACTACAACGATTGGCGATGCTTGCCCCATTTCAAGCTAAGAGAAGGATTTTTATTATTGACATAGTTGATGATTTACAAGTCGAAGCATCACATGCATTACTTAAGATGTTAGAGGAACCACCTCCTAATGTTTTGTTATTCCTACTCGTGCAAGATATTGATGCAATTTTGCCTACTATAATATCACGGTGCCAAATTTTACCGATTAACCCTATGCCAAAGAATAAGCTCATTGAAATTTTAGAACGTCAATTTGAAACTGATGAAATTACTGCAGAGCAAATTGCAACTTTTTCACGAGGATGTTTTGGACGTGCAATGGATATGCTGAATGATCCATCAGTCATGATGCTCCAAAAATCTGTACGTTCAGATATAGAAGATTTACTTAATGCTGGGATTAATCAAAGAATGGACTATGCGCAGTCATTAGCAAGTAATTGGCGGCAAGGACGCGACAGTGTATTGGCTACAATCCGAATTTGGATGGAATGGTGGTCTGATCAATTATATTTCCTTACTAAATCTGAAAAAAATGAAGCTTCATTCGATTTAAAAGTAGAAGATATTCTTACCGCCTTGCGCGCGATTGATCGAACATATGAACACTTGGTTCTTAATGTTAATCCTCAGTTGGCGATAGAGGTTATGATGTTAGAAATCCCATCAGTACCCTTTGCTAAACAAGGTAATATTCATGGATAAAGTTATTGGAGTAAGGTTTACAACTGCCGGCCCTATAGATTATTGCCAATCTAGTGATTTAGATTTTGGCATGGGTGATTACATAATTGTACGAAAAAAAGACAGTGAATATTTAGGTTGGATTGTTCTTCTCAACGAACAAATCAACGTTTCCTTAATTGAACAAGAATTTTTGCAAGTCGAAAGATTTGCTACAGAAGATGATATAGAAAATTGGCGTAAACAAAAAAAAGAGGCGAAGAAGATATTGTTCGTGCACAAAATTTACTGATAAAAGCAAACTCCGGAGTGCGTATTGCTGCTATTGATTACGATCTTTCTGGAGATAATTGTACAGTGAGTGTTGTGAATCTTGATGGTGTTGATATAGAAATACTACCAATTGATTTGGGAGCTCTTTTAATTTCTAACATAGAAATTTTGGAAGTTAATCAAAGGGAGCGCGCTAAAGCTATGGGTGCTGGTGTCATGGGTCTCTGTGGTAGAGATTTATGCTGCACGAGTTGGATGAATCAATTTCCTACGGTCTCAATACGTATGGCTAAAGAACAGGGATTATCCCCTGATCCATCGAGGATCTCTGGTCTTTGTGGGCGTTTACTATGCTGTTTAACCTTTGAAGTAGATGAATATAGGCAATTGCGTGGTGTTTTGCCTGAAGTTGGTGAAGTTGTAACTACGCCTGTAGGACGTGCCAGGGTTGATAAAATTGATATACCTAATAATAATGTGCAGATGGAATTAGAGCTTTCAGGCCAAATTATTAACATGGCAGTCGACGAAATTTCACAACAATACGGAACTATGATCAGGCCAGAAAAATTAGATGAAGTAGTTGAGAAACCTGCTCGAGAATCAGCAATAAAATTAAAAGAGTCAACTATTGCTATTTTGGAACCTGTTGACTATTCTCCCAACTCAGAAATATCAAACTCTTCAAAAAAAAATGAAAAGACAAATCTAAAAAGAAGAAGAGGAAAACGTGGTGGAAAGCGGAATCAAAAAAATTAGAATTTGGAGTAGAGATGAATATTAATCCTGACCCAATTGCCGAAGGCGAATGGATTGTAGAAAATTTGGACGATCCTGAGACTATTTTTGTTCAAGTTGAAGCAGAGAGGTCTATATATGATATTGCTCATTTGCCCCGAGCAGTTTTTGCTGAAGGTTATAAAGACTTTACCACCGAGAAAAATGGTGTTCGGGCCTTAATTCCTGACATTTCAACCTTAGAAATGACACTGAGTAATTTTGGTATAGACAATTCTAAAAGGGTAATATTTTATTCGGCTGAAAAATCTATGTGGCCTTGTCGTGCCTATTGGGTTCTTCGATATTATGGCTTTAAAAATGTACAAATTGCAGATCGATCTCTAGCTGGATTAAATAAATTGGGCATTAAAACTACGAATGAAATTGATTTTACTGACTGGTCTGCTGTTGAGTTAAGTTTGGCTGATGAGTCTATTATTTCTACTGCTGATGAAGTTTTAGCTGTCTCTCAAGGTCAAATGGAGGGAAAGATTTTAGACTGTCGCTCACATTCTGAATGGTTAGGTTTAGATACCGGTTCACATTCTGCACCTCGGAAGGGGCGCATTCCTGGTGCATTACATTTAGATTGGGAAGAGTTAATGAATTCTGACGGTCAATTTTATGATATTGAAACTCTCAAGCAGTTGTATTTAGATGTAGGAATTGATGGTGGTACTCCTATATTCCCATACTGTGGAGGTGGGATCCGTTCGGCTGTTAGCTGGTTTGTTATGTATGAACTATTGTGTTGGGAATCGGCACGCAATTATGATGGTTCTTGGGCCGAGTGGTCTTATCACGATAGACTACCAATAGAAATTCAATAACTTTGAGGTCGGAATGGAAAACTTATTTGGTCGTGTAGCAGTAGTTACCGGTGGTGGTGATGGGATAGGCAGAGGAATTGCACATGCTTTAGCGAGAGCAGGTGTCAAAGTTGCTGTTTGTGATATAGATATTCAAGCTGCTGAACGAGTTGCACTTGAATTAAGGTTGTCAGGCAGAGAGTCGCATGCGTATAGCGTTAATGTTGCTAATGCTGAATCTATGTTTGCGCTCAGTCAACAGGTTGAAGAGCAAATGGGTCCAGTTACTATATTGTGTAATAATGCTGGTGTGATGCTAGCGGGATCGATTGTCGATGCTTCTAAATCCGATTGGGATTGGATTTTTGATGTTAATTTGTATGGCGTTATTAATGGAGTGAATGCATTTGTTCCATGCATTAAAAAAAATGGTGGTGGACATATTGTGAATACGGCATCGATGGCAGGATTGACCCTCCCTCTGCAACCTAGTTCAGGAATTTATAGTAGTTCTAAAGCTGCTGTTGTGAGTTATTCAGAAAATTTATCTTCTGAATTAACTGGTGATGGAATTGATGTTTCAGTCTTGTGTCCGTCACGCGTTAACACTCGTATTTGGGAAGCAAATAGAAATCGCCCAGAATCTTATGGGCAAGGTAACGCAGTAACGAAACCTGAAGAAGCGGTAGATGATATTGATGGTATGGACGTAGGACCAATAGTGGTTAGGAGCATTTTACAGTCAAGATTTTATATTTTTACTGGTGATGATGTTCGTGTACGTATTGAAAAGAAAAATGAACAGCTAATGCGCGATATAAAACTTCATGAAGATGATTTAGAGCCTGGTTCTGTTTGGCATTAAAATTGATCAAATTTTCTAATTATTAGTTACTATTTGTTCTATTTGATCAATATGGTCGTTTAAGTGTTCAATATGTGAACGTAGTTGTTGCCGTAGTGATCTTCGACCATAGTTGCCAATTGAACCAGGGCGTCCCCACTGTGCATCTGGGGTGTGAGAGAGTAATTTAATTGTATTTGAAAGTTCGTTACGTAGGTCTTGGAGAAGTTGATTACTGTTGGCTTGTGTATTTTGTTCTGACTCCTCATCCCATTCGCGTCGTGTGGGATCGGTCATCCAGGCCATTTGGTTAATAAATTCCCCATTATGCTTTGCATAGCTAATCATATGGTTAAGAATTCTTGCAGGAGACCATTCAGGATCTCGTGATTGGCGAAATTCATTGTTATTTAACTGATTGAGAATGGTAGCAAGTCGGTCAGGTAAAGTAGCAAGTTCTTCTACCAAGGGCATATATTTTTCAGGGGCGCCAGTTACGAAGTCAATCCTTGACATTAAATTTTCTCCAACAATAGTTCAAATTCAACGGATGATCCTGCTGGTAATGATGCTACTCCAAAAGCAACGCGTGCGCCAACTCCATTGATATCCCCAAATAAATCTTTAAGTAGTTCACTCGCCCCATTTACAACAGCTGGATGTTCTTTATAGTCTGTGGTGGCTGAGACATACCCTACACTTTTAATCACTCGTAAATTTTCAAGAGAACCTAGTAATGTATTCACTGCTCCTAAAGCATTAATTGCACAGATTCTTGCTGCCGCGTACCCTTCTTCAGTACTTACATTATCACCTAACTTTCCTGGGTTTAGTAATTTCCCACTTTGAACTGGTAATTGCCCTGAAACATAGATGTATTTTCCTGATTGAACTGCAGGTGAATAGACGCCACCCGCTTTCGGATTCGGAAGTTCAATATTTAGCTCTTGCAGACGTTCAATAATTGTCATGATTTTCCTCTTCGATAAGACGTGAAAGAATCCCTTCGTACTCTTCCTCACTATAGAAATGAATAGTTAGAGTTCCCGATCCATCTTTGGCACGTTGGACAGTCACTTTTGTACCAAATAATCGCTGTAATGTAACGCTGATATGTTTAATATCCGGCGGCATAGTTTCTAATTCTATTGAAGGATCTTTTGTTAAAGTATTTTCTATTTCAGTAGGATTTTTATGATCGCGTTGATTCTTAACAATATTTTCTGTCTGTCGAACATTTAAATTGCCATCGATTATTAAATTAAGGACATTTATCATATCTTCATGGGTATCTAATCCTAGAAGCGCTCGTGCGTGTCCTTCGGTAATTTCAGCACTTGTTAGTGATTCCTGAATCGTGGCAGGTAATTCAAGCAATCTAAGAATGTTCGTAATTGTTGTTCGAGATTTACCGACACGGTCAGCAATTTCTTGCTGTGTGAGATTAAAATCATTTGCTAGCTTTCGATACGCGGTAGCTTCTTCTAACGCGCTTAAGTCAGCACGTTGAATATTTTCTATGAGAGCTAACTCTAATAGCTCTTGCGGATTGGTTTCTTTAACTAATACAGGTATCTTTTCTAAATTTGCTATTTTAGCTGCACGCCATCTTCGTTCTCCTGCGATCAATTGGAAAGTACCATTTTTTTGATCAGATACTAGTAATGGCTGTAATATTCCATGTTCTTTTATTGAACTAGCTAATTCTGATATTTCTTGTTCGTTAAATTCTGTTCTTGGTTGATTAGGATTGGGTTTTATATTGTCTGTGTTTACTGTCAAAATATTTAAATCAGAAGTACTTTCCTGATTGGTTTGCATTTTATCTTCAACGTAGTTTTCTTCATTCTGTTGACTATCTGGTATCAAGGCAGATAATCCACGTCCTAGTCCAGTTTTCCGTGACATTATAGTCTCCTTATTAACTATGGTGTCCATTTGATAAATTTAGAAATTCTTCAGCAAGTTGGTTGTATGCTACTGCGCCTGCAGATTCAGGATCATAATCTAAAACAGATATTCCATGACTTGGTGCCTCGGAGAGTCTTATTGATCGGGGTATTACTACATTAAATGTCTCGTTGAAATGTGCGCGTACTTCCAATTCAACATCTCGTGAGAGGTTTGTACGCGCATCATACATCGTAAGTAAAATGCCACAAATTTTTAGTTTTGGGTTAAGATTTTTTTGTATTAATTCAACAGTATTAGATAGATGTTTTAATCCTTCTAATGCAAAATATTCACATTGAACAGGAATCAGCACGCTATCAGCTGCCGTAAGGGCATTTACTGTTAATAAACCTAAAGATGGTGGGCAATCAATAAAAATTAGATCATATTCTTCACGAAGGGATTCTAAAGTATTTTGCATCCGATATTCACGTGCCAGGTGTGATACAAGTTCTACTTCTACTCCTGCAAGTTCGGGTGCTGAAGGCACTATTGATACTCGTTCCATTGCGGTGCTCATTATACCGTTACGCAGTGAATAGTTATTTAGGAGCGAATCATAGAGTGCGCTATTGTTTGGTGAATTGAATCCAATCGCTGAAGATGCATTAGACTGGGGATCAGCGTCAATAATGAGTACATTTTTATTCATCTTTCCTATTGCAGCAGCTAGCGAAACAGTTGTGGTTGTTTTTCCAACACCACCTTTTTGATTAGCGATTGCAATAATTTGACTCAATTCAATCTCCCTGATGATTGTGGTCGAAAGCAGACGGTCTATCAAGTACTCTCTTGCAAATAATTTTTTTTGGGGGAAGTGGTAGAGGTCCTATTTGTTCTATCGAACTCGTTGCATATGCAGCTGCGAGCCTACCAGCATGTTGTTCTCCATGGTTTAAGCTTAATGTAAATGCGGTGGCAAAGATATCCCCTGCACCAGTCGAATCTAGTTCAAGGTTAGTTGGCACAGGTTGTATTTTTATAATTTTATCAGATCTATGAACCATTGCTCCTTGTTTTCCCAATGTTGTGATGATCCTTGCTCCTGTTGCCAGTGTTTGATTTACCTGTTCTTTACTCCAGAATTTTGCTTCTTCATCGGATCTAAAAATTGAGAATGAACGAGAAAAATATTGTAAAAGAGAGTTAAAATGAGATATATTTGAATAAATTATTTTATAATCTCCTCTTCTTTGAAGTCCCTGTGTTAGTAAAGATACATTGCTTATATTGTTTGCAAATTCTAAAAAGGGCGATATTTCAATGTCATCTTCAATTAAAGGCGCCATTATCAAAGTGTTAGTATTGCGCCAAGACTTGGGTAGATCGTCAAGGGTAATTCTTTTTGAAGGTTTTTGGAGTAATTTTAACTCGCGCTCTTCATTTTTGCTGTTAATTTCAAATGTTAATACTTTTTTGTCAGGAATGACATGAAGTTCATGCTTTTTTAGAACCCCAAGATCAAGTTTTGAATTTCCTATAGTTAATATCCGTGCTCTGTAACCCATGGAATCAATGACTGAGGCAGCGTACGCTACTGCACCACCCAGCTGTATGCCTTTTAGGGTATGATCGATAGACATGGACCCAACTAGAAGAATAGGTTCTTGCGAATATTCACCCAATTTTTTCTCCGGATCAATTATTAGGGGAGAAAATATATTATTCCGGCATTACCTCTATTTGTCTTTCTCGGCCTTTACCAATACTTTGGGTGGTAACGCCCGCTTCGCCTTCTAATGCTAAGTGCACAATCCTTCTTAGAGCTGCTGGCATCGGTTCTAATGTGATCACATCGCCTGTGGTGCGGACCTCCTCTGCTATCTCTTTGGCCATCGTTGTTAGGCTTGCTTCGCGTCTATGTCGATACCCATCAATGTCAATAGCATAAACAGAATTCCCCTCAACTTTACGCGAAACAAGAACGTTAGTGAGGTATTGTAACTGTTGAAGAGTTTCTCCTTTACGGCCAATGAGCATTGCGAGATTGTCTGGGTCAGACTCACCTTCACTGAAAATATCAAATACTTGATTGACACGACCTAACCCATCACCAGCGGTTTCAGGGTCTCTGACAGTAATATGGGTATCTGCAAATCCAAGTAAATTTAACAAATCTCGGAGTGTACTACCGAAAAGATCAATGTCATCGTCCCATTCAGCTTTTGAAGATACAGGTATGTTTTCGGTTGGCGCACCTGGTATCTTGATTTCATCAGATTTTGTGACAGGAATAATTTCTCTCGCATTTTCTTCGCGATTCGACTGACGTCTATCTTTGCGTTGCCTTTTATTGTTAGGGTTGATCTCGCTATTTCGGTTACCACGATTCGACGATCCTTGTTCGCTACGTGTGTTCCCGTTACGTCGATTAGTCTGGCGTCCACGCCTTGTAGGCCTTCGATTGCGGTTACTGCCACTTCGCTTAGCGGTTACTCGGACAATTGCCTCTTCACCACCTAAACCAAGAAACCCCTTACTTCCTTTACGAATTACTTCGACGTCTACTTGATCTTTTCGACGTCCTAGCTGTTCTAGCGCCCGTTCTACGGCGTCTTCGACGGTTCGTCCGCTGGTTTCGGCCACTTCCATTTGTAGTCTCCATTTCATTTATTTCAGCCATTTCGACTGTGTTTTGTGTATTTATTTCCTTCTGTGCATTAGTAGAAAGTTCCCTTTTCTTTCTCATTGGTGTAGGGATTAGACTTTCCCAAGTAAAATCTCCCGGTCCTACATATTTCCACTGGAGCATTATGCCAATAATTGTACTAAAACCCCAGTATACGCCAAGGCCTGCAGGTAGTGTAAGCACAAACCATCCAAACATCATAGGCAACATCCATTGCATCATTTGATTCATTGATTGTTGTTGGGGAGTTTGTGTTGCTGGATTACTAGAAGTTGATATTTTTTGCTGTAACCACATAGATGCCCCTACGATAATGGCAAGCAAAAATCCACCACGAGCCCCTAAATCCAGCCATAAGAACGTAGTGGAAAGTGGTATAACATTTTCTAGAATTTGATAAGAGTAAACACGCGGTGCAAGATCCACTAAGGATTCAGGGGTAGAACCTAAGGTGATACGGATAACTTGGTAGAGTGCAATAAAAATTGGTAATTGAATTAATTGCGGGCCAAGACACCCTAAGGGGCTAACGCCGGACTCTTTGTATAGTTTCATAGTTTCTTCAGATCTTCGCTTAGGATCTGAGTATTTTTTCTGAATTTCCTTCATTTGAGGCTGTAAACCTTGCATGGCTTTTGCAGATCTTAATGTTTTTAATGTTAATGGGAATAGCAATACTCTTGAAATGATTGTAAAGATAATTATGGCAATTCCATATTGATTAAAAGTAAGTGA
The DNA here is from genome assembly GCA_002716405.1 of Chloroflexota bacterium. Taxonomy (GTDB): domain Bacteria; phylum Chloroflexota; class Dehalococcoidia; order UBA2979; family UBA2979; genus UBA6955. The sequence goes on from PBBA01000006.1 coordinate 521,834, forward strand.
ACTCAATATCAGCATAAAATTTAAAAGCGGTGTTTCGAGTCCGGCTTGCCAGATAGCTCCAATAGGCACGGTTAATCCTCCCTTTTGTAACGATTACTTACGTTACCTGTTTGAGGATTGATATGAATAATTTCACCTGAATGACTGAGTATAATTGCCTGGTTGTTGATTAATAACGGTCTTGGCAAGAATTTTGCATCTTCAATTTTACGTTTCCAGAGGATATTTCCAGTACCTTGTTCTAGTCCAACAATATTACCTTTTCTACATATAACAACTATGACTCCGTTTGAAACAATTGGGGTTGTGCTGAAATTTAAACCTTCATGGGTAGACTTCCAGAGCATTTCACCATTTGTTGGGTTAATTGCGGCTATGATCCCACGGGTGGTTACTACATATAGTGTTCCTGAAGAAAGTAAAGGCTTTGCAATTATCCAGCCGTCTAAAGATAGCTCCCAGTCTTTATCGAGTGAGTTGGTGGCGGTAAATGAACTTAAACGGCCCCCAAGAGTACCTACAATAAGCTTACCTGTTGCCGTTGACAAGCTAGAAGCAACCCCGCCAGAAAGGGTTATTTCCGAATCGATAGTACCGTTTGATAAGTTAATACCGACAATCTTTTTTGTATCAAGGGAAGCGAGGTAAATAACGTTTCCAAAAATAACTGGAGAAGCCCAAACTCGACCTTCTACCTGCTCAAAACTATCAATTAATGCACCATTGTCTTTATTAATGACCAATATGTTGCCATTTTCTGTTGTGACGTAGAGTCTTCCATTATGGATAATAGGCTCTGAGATAATTTTGGAGCCTACATCTCGCATATCAGTCCAGTTTAGACGCCCTGTTGTTATATCGATCGATCCTACTTGGCCGCTGTGATCTGCAATGAATGCGGTATTACCTTCAATTACTGGCGTTGCGTAGAATCCATCGAAATCTTTATCATCCTGCTTGTAAGGGAACCTCCAGCTTTCTAAAAATCTTCCCGAACTATTGAGGGCACCTCCACTGAGTACACCTCGTTTAAGTTGCAGTATAACAGTGTCATTTTTTTCAACTGGATCTGCCCATCCCTCTGGGCCACTAACATCAGCGCAACCTGTACCTATAAGTACTAGTAGGGTTAGCAATAAAAGTTTCACGTGAAACATCGGCTCCTTTATGCAATTTAGTACGCTGTTAAGCATTAGATCTGTCAAACCCCCTGTATTCTGTTTTTTTTGAAGGAACAGGGTCTAGGCCTCCTGTTGCAAATGGGTGACATTTTAGTAGTCTTTTGATTGTAAAGACGGATCCTTTGGTGACCCCAAATCTAATTATTGCAGTATGGGCATACGCCGAACAGGTAGGGCTATATTTACACGAAGGCCCTAGCAAAGGCGAGATAGCAAATTGGTAGGTACGAATCAATCCAAGTAAAGTTGATTTTATTGATTTAGACAAATAATTACTCACTATCTATAATTCTAACTGTAAGATATCGATTGATCTCTTAATATCTATCTCTAGCTCTTTGTAACTCGCTTCAGATGCTTTTCTTGATGGTATTGCTACGATATCGAGACCAGGTTTTATCGCATAATCACGAATTATCGCACGTAGCCTTCGCTTAATTTGATTACGTGTAACAGCACAACCAGTGGCTTTATTGACTGAATACCCCACACGGCTGTAGCCAAGATTATTTGGACATGCAACGACCTTCAATATTTTCCCACGCGCATGTCTTCCGTGTTTCATGACATTTGAAAAATCTTGACTATGACGTAAACGAGTTAGTTTCTTATCTGTTAGTTGGTTCACAATATTTTTATACAGTTAGTCTCACTCTTGCACGACTACGTCGTCTAGCCAGAATGTGTCGACCATTTTTTGTTGACATACGTGCTCGAAATCCATGTTTTCGTTTACGTGGGATTCTTTTCGGTTGCCAAGTCCTTTTTGGCATAAAATCGCTCCGATCTCGGGCGTTTCGAGGTTATTCTAAATGTTTATTCTAAATGCCTTGAAAATCCTCAAGGTATCTGAGTATAGGTCTGTACAGCATGTCAAGCAATCACGATTATAAAAATAGTTGATCTTTTCTTCAGATTATTTATACGAAGACAAATTCTCTGATTCACTCTAAGCTGTCGAGTATTGTAAAGTTAGTACATGTTTTATACTAAACTGGTTGGATAAGGAGTAATTCGTGCGACAGATATATGCCGTTTTCACGGGGTTGAGTTTGAGTTTTTTTCCTTCGGTGATCCTAGCTGGTAGCGAATCTCGTTCTTTGGAGCCTAGCGTTGATTTGCAGATTGTTACTTTTTGGACAATCTTCGGTTTAGCAAGTTTAGGCATTATTATAAGTTTGGGCTATCTATATAGAAGAGAGCGAGATTTAGACTGGGATTTTCAAAAACCTGATGTTTCTCATGATAATGATCATTAATTAGATATTTACAGGAGTTTTTATGCTTTCAGTAGGTTCACAGATGCCAGAATTTGTTGTGCGAGATACCGAACGACAAAAAGTATCTGATCAAGATTTTAAAAATACAGTGACAGTCATTGCATTTTATCCAATGGCATTTACGGGTGGCTGAACAATTGAAATGCAAGAGTTTCAGGAATTGATTTCTCAATTTGAAGCTCTTGATGCCAAGGTCGTTGGTATCAGTGCAGATACATTCGCTTCTCAAGGTGCATTTGCTCAGCAAAATGGGTTTACTTTTTCACTTTTATCTGACTGGCCAAATTTGGCAATGATGGAAGCTTTCGGCGTGAAAAACGAAGCAGGCACTTCAGCAGTTAGATCGACATTCATATTTAATAAAGATTCAATTCTTCATGAAGTCATCGCAGATCAGGAAGCTTCAGATCATGCTCCTTTGGCATTAGAAGCAATTAAAGCTTTATAATTCAGCTTTTTAATTAGCGAATACGGATTACCATACTAATGCGTGTGATGTTCTGCAGTTCCACCTGTTGTTGGGATCATAGGTGAAAACGTATTATTTTCTGTGTTGATTTTAGGTAAGGGCATTTCAAGAATTTCTTTAGATACTGCAGCTACGAGATCTGGATCATTGGGTGTTAATAACACCAAAATACCTGAATCTCGTAAAGCAAGTAGATCGTTGACACTCGGTACGTTTTCAATAAGTGCTACTAAAGGTGCACTCAAACTTGCAGCAATATTACGAAAATGTAGTTGGTCTTTTATAAAAAAAGGTTCGGGGAGTGCACCTACGAAAACAGCGTCAATATTTCGCATGAATTTTAATGTTGTTAGTTGTTCATCATCTATATCTGGCAAGTTTAAAATTTGACCGATTTCAGATTCTCCAAATACGTTCGCTGGAGTTTGTTCGTAATCAAAAATTATAAAATCAATATTTTGATCTACTGCATCATTAATTATCTTTGTAGTTGGCGCCTCTATCTGGATTCCGACTGTATTTTCCTCAACATCAAATTTATATATTTTCTCTGCTAATGTGAGATTACAGCCGGCTTGTACCAACTTTTGGGCTTCTGTTTTATTATTAGCTTTTGCCATAATTAATATTTGTGGATTTGGTATAGTATTGGTTTCATGCGCAAAACCAATACTTCGACGTGAGGCGTTTTGAATTGTTTGCCTGAGTAAATTTTTTATTTTGCTCATTTTGCATTCCTTACAATGACGTTAATTGATCCGAGCGTACGTTGAGTCAGTGTTTGAGTGCAATGAATATGTGTATTGCATTTGGAAGAGTTCTTTTTTAGGAAGTTGTGAAATTGATGCAGACAAAATACGATGATATGACGATGGGACCTCTTCATGGAATACGAGTATTAGAACTTACACAAGCTGTGGCAGGGCCTTCATGTGGTCGTATATTAGCAGAGATGGGTGCGGAAGTTCTTAAAATAGAATCTTTAGAAGGTGATCCTTATCGAAATACTAATACCGTTGTTCCGAATGAAGGGAAACGGTTTCAATCTCTTAATTTGGGTAAAAAAAGTGTTGCTGTTGATCTTAAACATCCAGATGGACAGCAATTGGTACATGAACTTGTTATCGACAGTGATGTATTACTTACGAATTTTCGTTTTGGTGTTCCTGAAAGGCTTGGATTTGGTTACGAGCAAATTCGAACAATTAATCCACGACTGATATATGCTCGTATTACTGGTTTTGGATCAAAAAGCTCCCAAGTTGATCGCCCTGCAAGTGATCCAATGATGCAGTCGTATTCAGGTTTAACTGTTAATGGTGGTAAATTAAATGAAGAAGGACTTCCTATTTTAGCGAATAATACGATTGCTGATTATTCTGCTGGAATGGGTGCGGCAATTGGGGTACTTGGGGCTCTTTTAGCTCGTACATATACTGGTACAGGACAATTAGTTGATGCTTCCTTATTACGTGGTGCTTTAGTGTTACAAGATACTGCCGTTATGCGTGAACCTACGTATGATGCAAAAGTACGTGACATACTTGCTGATGAAATTAAAAAACTAAAACAGCGTAGCGGATCATTTAGTGAAGTTAATGATCTACGTGAATCGATTAATCGTGGAGGTTCGATTGGCATTGGCAAATTGATTGCTGGTCCACGTCAAGTGAAAGATGGTGTTATGACTCTTGGTGCATTAACCCCGGCTAATCGCGCAGCAGCAGCTCGTGCTCTTGAAGTGACTCCTGATGAAGTAGCCATTCTTTCAGATAAAACACATCCAGAACATGAAGAACAAATGGAAAAGATTTTGGAGCGAACAAAATTACTTTTTGCTAGTCGCACCGTTAATGAATGGACGGAAATTTTTAATCGGGAAGGATGCCCCTCTGCACCGGTTAATATTCCAGAGTTGATGTCAGATGATCCGATAGTGCAAGAAGCAGATCATATGGTTGAATTGGTGCATCCTGTTACTGGACCTCAACGAGTAGTAGCTCCTCTAGTTGATTTGTCTGATACTCCTACAAAAATTCAACATGCAGCTACGCCATTGGGTAGTTATACTCGTCAAGTTCTTACTCAACTTGGGAAATCTGATGAAGAGATTTCTCGATTGATAGATGCCAAGGTAATTGCTGAATATCTTGGTCCAATTTCTGACTAGATTGGCTTAGGAGTCAGCTATTCATTGGATTCTCGCGGCTTTGATAGCAGCCCATTGTTTTGCAATTGTAAGTATTACTGACAAAGTGATAATGAATACCCTTGGTTTGGGTGTTCGTTCTTTTTTGCTATTTATTGGCTTTCAATGTTTTGTTATGTGTATTGCAATTTGTATTTTTGTTCCATTTCCGTTTGATATTGACTTCGATATTTATGTTCGTGGTTTTTTGATGGGAATAATGTGGGGGTTAGCAGCACCTTTGATTATTACTGCAATTGCACGTGAAGAAGTGTCTCGTGCAGCACCTATTTTTCAATCTTATCCCTTGCTTGTTGTGTTGCTGGCTGTTGTCTTTTTAGGTGAAAATCTTTCACAGTATGAATTTTTAGCTGTGATGTTGGCAATAGGAGGTGCCGTACTCTCTGCATTAAAATTTACAGATAATAAGCGGGTGAAATTCAGTGAAGTTACACTTTATTTAGTTATTGCAATCGTACTAGTGTCTGTTTCGCAAATTCTCCTAAAAACAGTAACGGATGAGTTATCTTTCTGGCATGCGTTAGTTTTCAGATACTTCGGGATGGCACTTGTCTTGATGCTGTTATATCTGCGTAAGTCATATGTTTTTGAAATATATTATTTTATGAAAAAACCATATGCTTCATTGTCACTTACAATCGATGTTGGTGCTGCTGTCTCTGCTTCGGCTCTCTTAACATATGCGATAGCAAAGGGGCCTGTGTCGTTAGCGAGTGCTGTTGTGAGTGCTTCGCCATTGATTGTATTCTTTATGAGTGTTTTTGTAGCAGCAAAGACCCCATGGCTTGCGACAGAGCAATTAGGTCGAAACGTGTTAATACAAAAATTTATCGCTACTTTGATGGTTGTTGTAGGTCTTACCGTTTTAGCAGTATCGTCTATTTAACTTGGCTTCCGTAGGTGATGCATTGTTGCTTGTTCAAAAGCATAAGCAATTTTCAGCAATTCAATGTCTCCTTTTGGTTTTCCTACAATTTGCAAGCCGACAGGTAAGCCGGATGCAGTAAAGCCACCTGGTACAGAAATCGTCGGTAAACTTGTGATGGAAATAGCACAGCATACTGTCATCCAATCAAGATATGTGGGGAATTTCACTCCTTCAATTTCTTCAATCCACGGTGTCTCAATATCGAAAGGAGCAACCTGAGCCGCAGGTAGAATAAGCGCATCATAAGTTTCAAAAAAAGCTGCAATGTTTGCATAAATTTCTGCACGAAGTTGTTCTGATTCAAGAATTTCTTGAGAACTTAATTTCATTCCCTCGTCTATATTCCATAGAGCTGTATCTTTAGTATGTGCCCTCCAGTCTGTGTATTTACTATCAAGGGTTCTTCCTAAATTTGCTAGTCCAGCTGCTCGTTGTATTTGGAACACTTCCATGGCTTTTGATAGGTCTGGCGAGGTTTCAGTAACCTCCCATCCAAAATCTTCAAATACTATTGGAGCCTGGGCAATAACCTCGCCCACTTCAGAAGCTATGGGCAGTCCATGTAAATTTGGGCTATAAGCAATTCTGTAAGTGGATGAAGGTTCATTTTCTATCTGTGAGAGCAGATCTTTGAATATGGCTCCTGGTTCTGGAAGCGTCAATGGATCAGATAGATGTGGTCCTGCTTGGACTGCAAGTAGGAATGTTGCATCTTTAACAGTTCGTGCCATTGGGCCAGCTGTGGACATTCTGCCGAACCATGTCGAATTACCCCCAGAAGGGACACGGCCAATTGAAGGTCTCATACCTACGATATTGCAAAATGAAGCTGGGTTACGAAGTGATCCTCCCATATCGCTGCCATCGGCTATCGCTAGCATTTCTGTAGCTATTGCAACAGCAGCACCACCGCTACTACCTCCAGGTGTTCGTGTTTGGTCATATGGATTCAATGTTGTACCAAAGACGTTATTGTATGTTTGTGAACCAAGCCCCAATTCTGGAGTATTTGTTTTTCCAATGAAGAGTGCTCCTGCCTGTCTTAAACGGGCAGCCATTGGTCCATCTTTTTCTATTATTTGATCTTTATAAGGAATATAACCTGCTGTCGTCGGAAAGCCTGCGACATCATTAAGATCTTTAACAGCCATTGGTATACCGTGTAAATCACCGCGGTTATTGGTTTCGATCTGGTCAGCAGCATGTGCAAGTTTTAGTGCTTCATCTCTTGGCAATAAATTAACGATTGCATTGAGTTGTGGGTTATGTCTTTCAATTCGATCGTACGTTTCATTCATTACATCGACAGCTGAGAAAGTTCCGTCTCTTAATGCAGTACTAAGTGCAATAGCACTATTCCATTTCATCATGTGATCACTCCGATTTATATTGTTGTTTTGAAGCTTAAGTGTTTTTACTGGAATATTCCATGTGAAATTCATACTTCTAATGGTAAAAAACTATACTGATGTATAAGTTACGTTGATGACAAAAAAAATTTAGTGTTGGGAGCTATTGTGCAGATTACAGATTTGCAGACGGTCGTTGTTGATGCAGCGAGTGAATTTCTTGCTAATCCATCGGCTAGTAAGCGGACATGGATGTTTGTCGAAATTCATACAGATGAAGGTCTTATTGGGATAGGTGAGTGTAGTCAAAGTCGATTAGATGCAGGGGTTGCTGTTGCTATTGACGAGATGAAATCTTATTTTATTGGAAAAAATCCCGTTGGTCTTATGCATGGAGCTCGACAACATTGGCTCAATAATCCCTTCGCAAGTCGAATACGTTATGCTGCAGTAAGTGGTATTGAGCAAGCATTATGGGATTTAACCGGGAAGGCATTAGACCAGCCTGTCTACGTACTGCTTGGAGGAGCTGTTCGCGAAGATATTCCTCTCTATGCAAATCTCAGTCAAGCCACTCAAAGTCGATCTCCATCTGATCTTGCTGAAGCAGCATCGCGTGCTGTTGCTGATGGATTTCAAGCGGTAAAGATCTATCCATTTCCCCAACCAGCCGAGGTAACCTTTGGTCGAGGTGTTGCGCTTACTAATCAAGAACGAGATCTTGCTGAATCTCGTATACAGTCAGTGCGTGAAGCCATAGGTCCAGACATCAAACTACATACTGATTGGGCCTGGGCTGTTACTCCTGCAGATGCAAAAGAAATGGCACACAGACTTCTGCCTTATGATCTTTTTTGGATTGAAGAGCCATTTAGGGAAGATGATCACGCAGAGTTAAATGCTTTACGTAGATTCATACAACCACGACTTGCAGGTGGTGAACAGTTATCAAAACTGATCTCTTTTCGAGAACTCTTTGAAAATCGTGCATTAGATGTCGTGATGCCCGATGTGAAATGGATTGGTGGAATTTCTGCATTTAGAGAAGTAGAGGCCATTGCATCCGTTTATGATGTTGAAGTTGCCCCTCATAATATGTCAGGACCAGTTGCTACTGCAAGTTCAGTTCATCTCAGTGCTGTTAGTAATAATTTCTTATCTTTAGAGTATGGTTATGCTGGTGTTCCATGGAGGGATGAACTTGTTAATGGAACTGAGATAGTAGAAAATGGGACTATCCCGTTACCAACAGCCCCCGGTCTAGGTATTGAATGGAATGGAGATGCAGCAAGACGTTTATCGGTAGGATAAGTCTTTAAAAGAGGTGTATATGCGTTATGATCATATAATTATTGGAGCTGGTTCAGCAGGTGCAATTCTTGCGACAAGACTTTCTGAGGATCCCAACAAATCAGTTTTATTGCTGGAGGCAGGTCCTGACTATGAAAATATTGAGAGTCTGCCAGAAGAAGTAAAATATGGTTATGCATCAACCAAAAGTATTTGGACGAGTGATTACAATTGGCAGTACCGTGCACGTGCCACTGATGTTGCAGAGATTGATATACCACGAGGGAAAATTACAGGTGGTTCGAGTGCTATTAATGGACAAATTTTCCTAAGAGGTCTTCCTGAAGATTATGATAATTGGTCTGAGTGGGGTAATAATCTTTGGGATTTTGAGCAGTTACTACCTTATTTTAATAAAATCGAAACTGATGTGACGTATGAAGATAATCCTGGAGATTTTCATGGATCGACAGGTCCTATTATTTGCCATCGATTTCCTGAGGAGGAATGGCAGGCAGGGTCACGCGCATTTGTTGATGCATGTCTTGATGCAGGATTTCCGTTTTGTGAAGATGCGAATGCTCCAGACACTATTGGTGTCGGACCGATACCATTGAATAATCCTGGTGGTATCCGTTGGTCAACTTCAATCGGATATTTGGGACTCTCACGACATAGACTGAATCTGACGATTCGATCTAATGTCACAGTAAAAAATATTCTCTTCGATACTTCTAGTGATACGCCACATGCTAAAGGAGTATGTGCTGTTTCTGATGGTGAAGAATTCATTGTTGAAGGCGACGAGGTTATTCTCAGTGCTGGCGCGATTGCCTCTCCACAAATATTGATGCTTTCGGGTATAGGTCCCGCAGATCATTTAGAAGAACATGGAATTAATGTACTTGTGGATTCCCCTGGTGTGGGTCAAAATCTCCGTGATCATCCTTTATTAGGAATTCTCTGGGCGACGAAACCTGAAGTTGAGCTTGACCCTATCGGCCCAAGATTACAAGTGCTCTTACGATACACTGCTGATGGATCGGTCATTGATAACGATATGATTGTGTATCTTTCGCATGCTGCTAGTGCCCGCAGAGATGATCAATCAGGTGATGTTATACATCCTGTGGGGATTAATGCTGGTTTAGGCTTAAATTTGGCATTTTCCAAAGGTGAAGTGCGATTGAATTCTGCTGATTACCGAGAACATCCCTATCTTGATTATAATTTATTGGCTGAAGATGAAGATATTCGTCGGTACCGCGATGGCGTACGTCTTTTAGTGACACTCGAAAATCATCCTGCGATGGAGAATTTAGTACAAGATAGAGTATACCCACTGGATACCGATCTGATTTCAGATGAGGCACTTGATGCATGGATTCGTAAGAGTGTGCAAACTGGCCATCATGTTTCGTGCACAGCGAAAATGGGTCCTCGGTCAGATGAGATGGCTGTTGTCGATCAGTTCGGAAAAGTATATGGCGTTAATAATTTGCGTGTTGCTGATGCGTCTATCATGCCTGAATGTGTGAGGGCGAATATTAATGCAACAGTTATGGTTATTGGCGAGCGTATTGCGAGTTTTATTTTAGAAGGTAATTAAAGAGAAGAGACAAAAATGACATTTGCAACATATCCAAGTCTCGATGGTGCCTCTGTATACATTACAGGTGGTGCTTCAGGTATCGGTGCTGAGATCGTGAAGGCTTTCGCGGACCAGAACTCAAAAATTGGATTTATTGATTTTGATCAAACCAATGGAGAGAAATTAACAAATGAATTGCGTTCAAATGGTGTCGATATTCACTTTGAATTCTGTGATTTGAGAGATATAGAAGCTTCACGAGCGGCATTTAAAAAACTTGAAGATACATTGGGCCCTGCACGTGTACTCGTCAATAATGCTGCACGTGATGATCGCCATCAATGGCAAGATGTGACTCCTGAATATTATGACGAGCGTATTGCTACCAATTTACGGCACATGTTTTTCTCTATCCAATCAGTAGCGCCAGGGATGATTGAGGCTGGTGGTGGTTCTATTATTAACTTTGGATCAGTTTCGTGGTGGGTGAAGCGTGGTGGTATGCCAGTCTATACAACATCGAAAGCTGCGATACATGGTATGACTCGATCGTTCGCACGTGATTTAGGGCCTCATCGTATTCGCGTTAATACGGTCGTTCCAGGTTGGATTATGACTGAGCGGCAGAAAGAACTTTGGGTGACACCTGAAGGATTGGAAGAAGCACATAAAGAACAATGCTTACCGGATTTAATAGATCCTGTGTACCCAGCAAGAATGGTGTTGTTTTTGGCTTCTGATGATGCTGCAATGTGTACAGCGAATAATTATATGGTGGAAGCCGGCATGATTTAATCTAAGACAGCTTATGTAGCATTTTGCTACGCAACTTTATAGATGTTTGTGTGTCGGATTCGTGCAATTTCAGTTCCAGATGCATCAAAAAGGGCGCCATCACAAACAGCATAATGGTGTTCTCGTTTTTCATATGTTTCTACAAAATGTCCAGTAAGTATAAATGTTTGACCTGCCTCAGCACGTTTGAAATTTTGCACATGACTACTGACGTGGATAGCAGGGTGTCCATAGTCATAGGAATGAGCGAGTAATGGCATCATTTGTCGTGCAATCAATGCTGGGTGTACTAAGGGATTTTTTCCTGTAAATAAACCTTGAACATCACCTGCATCAATGCCAGTTTCGTTTGCATATTCTTCAGAAATCTGAAATGTGAATGTCCTGAGATCTTCACCAACAGGTGCATTATCGATTGTTAAGAATTCACGATTATCCAATACAGGATCAGGGTTCAAATTGTTTGAGAGCTGTAATGTATCGAGCCAATGAGCTTTACCTAAGCCAAGAGTTCCTCTGAGGCACGCCTCTCCGTCATCTTTTGTCGCAACAAAATGGTGAGTACCTTCGTCATCTTTTGTCACAATAAATTGCACTTGTGTCCCTGGATATGTCGGTCGACGAAACATGACATGTATCCAGCCATGATCAAGCCATTCAATTCCCATCGCCTGTAAAATACTGGGGATACACCATCCGTACAAAGTAACTCCACCAACTAATGCTCCACCAAAACCATAACGTGACGCTCCTTCAGTGGTATGGATGGCATTTTGTTTCAACATTGCAGGATCATTTGGGTCCTTCATTGTCGCAAGAAATGAATTTTCTAGGATGACAGTGCTGCTCATGTATGATTCCTCAAGAAGCATTTTATTCATTCGATAGTTCAAGTTCTACATTCTGTAGTGATACCATAGATTTATGAAAATATTCTCTATTTCCTTAGCTCTTGTTCTTTTTGCAGCTGTTGCATGCTCTAGTGAAGATACTGCAACAAAAGATTCACTGCGTGCTACCCAAGAAGGTTTAGCGACACTCTCTGTCGAAGTCACAAATTTGAAGGCAGAAATAGCAGAACTGGAAACTACGATAGCAGAACTCCAAGGGACTATTATTGCACAAAATGATCAGCCGAAGTCGAGTGATGGTTATTAGAATGTACTGATGGCCTATTGCTAGTTCAAAGCATGTTCAGTGTAGAGATAAAATAAAGTCCTGTGAGGTGTAATGATGAGTACCCGTGAAGTGCATTTGATAAACCGCCCAGTTGGATTACCGAATGATGAATGCTTTGACATCGTTGAGGTAGAACTACCTACTCCTGAAGATGGTCAGGTCTCTGTTCAAAATTTGTTTTTCTCTGTCGATCCGTACATGCGAGGGCGGATGCGAGATGCTGTTTCTTATTCACCTCCGTATCAACTAGGGACAGTCATGCATGGTGGTGCAGTTGGCGAAGTAACTGCGTCTGAACATGACGATTTTGCCGTGGGTGATCTAGTACAAAGTAATTTAGGTTGGCGTGAAGCTTACACTACATCTGCAAGCTCATTAGTGAAATTACCTGCAAATGCCGATATGCCCTCACATTATCTGGGCGTCTTGGGTATGCCTGGGCTTACTGCATATGTCGGTACATTGCACATTGGTCAGATCCGTGAAGGTGATACGTTCTTTGTCTCAGGTGCAGCCGGTGCAGTCGGGAGTGTCGCTGGGCAGATTGCCAAACTCAAAGGATGTCGAGTGATTGGTACTGCTGGATCAGACGATAAATGTTCTTGGCTGACGGATGCTCTTGGGTTTGATGTTGCTATTAATTATCGTGACAGTGAGCTCGTACATTCACTATCAGATGCAGCTCCCGATGGAGTTGATGTGTATTTTGATAATGTGGGCTATGAACACCTTGAAGCAGCGATCGCACTGATGAATGAAGGTGGTCGAATAGCTGCATGTGGATCGATTTCTGGGTATAACGAAGAAGTCCACAGACCTGGACCAAGTAATTTGTCATTGATTGTGGGTAAACGAATCAATATGCGTGGCTTTATCGTCTCTGACCACAGTGATCTTCGCTCTCAATTTCTTTCTGATATGAGTACTTGGATGTCTGAAGGAAAGATCACAACACAAGAAACAGTGGTTGAAGGTATCGAAAATGCAGCAGAAGCATTTCGCGGATTATTTGCTGGGACCAATATGGGAAAAATGGTTGTAAAACTCTAGCGATTGTGTTGGGCTTGTTTTACTTTGGGATCTATAGAAGTGAGGGTATAGTGTCGATCCATGCTGTACAGACTGGTGGACAAGATCGTGTCACGAAGCGACAGTCCTGGGATAATTGGGCTGGAAACCTACACTCATCACCGATCGAAATATTTCGCCCAACGACTGAAGATGAAATTGTAGCACTGGTTCAACAGGCAGCGAATCGTGGTTTGCGAATCAAAGCATTTGGTGCAAAGCACTCCTTTAGTGGTATAGCAATCTCTGATGATTATATTTTGGATCTTACTAGTTATGATCAAATCGTAGAAGTGGATTCCGTCAACGGATACGTCACAGTTCAATCTGGAAAAAAATTATCACACTTAAGTGAAGAACTGTTTACGTACGGATTTGCAATGGAGGATATGGGTGATATCGCATATCAAAGTATTGCAGGGGCGATTTCTACTGGTACTCATGGGACAGGTGCGACATTTGGGTGTATCCCGACTCAAGTACATTCGATGCGCATTATCACAGCAGATGGTTCAGTACTTAATTGTAGTAAGGATGAAAACCAAGATATTTTTCATTCTGCACGTGTGTCTCTAGGTGCATTAGGAATTCTTTCAACGATTACGCTCAAATGTGAAACAGCGTTTAATTTACACGCTGTGGAAAAGCCAATTGCATTAGATGAAGTCATGACAAATCTTGATGACTTTGTCGATAGCAATGAACATTTTGAATTTTTCTGGCAACCCAATATGCAGAATGCATTTACCAAACAAAATAATCGAACAACACGTCCTGAAGAACCTCTTACCGATTGGGAAAATTTTAAAAATGATGTACTAATAGGTGATTTTATTGCCAATAATCTGGTCAAAGTAGACAGAATTGCCCCACCGTTGAGCAGGTTCATACGACGTAATCTTCCTGTGACTTATCGAGAAGATTATGTAGATCGAAGTTACAGAGTGTTTACTTCGGAGCGCAAAGTGAAGTTCGTTGAAATGGAATATTTTATTCCTCGTGCTGCAGCAAAAGATGCTATGGAACGATATCGTACATTTCTCCAGCAAACAGGGATCGTACCGAGTATGTCGATTGAGATGCGTTTTACTGCAGCAGACGATATTCCACTCAGTATGTCGACTGATCGTGAAACATGCTCGTTTGCTATTCATTTACGTACACATGAACGCTATCAGCAATACTTTGAAGGATTTGAAACATTGATGCGAGAATTTGATGGTCGTCCGCACTGGGGCAAAATGCATTTCCAGACCAAAGATACGTTGATGCACTTATATCCCCAATGGGAGCAATTTCAAGTGGTTCGAAAAAAACTCGATCCAGACGGGCGTTTTACAAATGCGTACCTCAACAGAGTATTGGGACAAATAGAATAATTGTCTGTTCTATTGCTCCAAGGGACGTACTGCCTGTGTTTGTGTGATTAGTGCCACACATTCACCAGCATCATTCTCGAGTGTTGTTTGTACAACTAATGATGTTCGTCCGTTGTGAACGACTTCGGAGATTGCATCAATATAGTTTCCCGAAGCTTGTCGAAGGAAATTAATACTAAATTGTTGTGTACCGGCAAGTTGTCCTTTGGTGTGGATGTGTGCCCAAACAACACTAGCGATATCAGCGAACGACATCAATGCACCACCATGCATTGCTCCAAAAGCATGCTCAAGATCTTCTCGGCACTGCATGCGAATACGTGATTTTTCATCATCTGCTTCGATCAGCTCTAACTGAAAGAGCTCAGGGAATGGACCAGCATTTGTCAGTCGTTGTTTGGTCCGTTCAAAAATCGGTACATCCACAATGTTCGCCTTCTTTTATTCTTCATCGATAGACAAAGTTCATCATAAAACTTAACTATCGATTAATGCATTCTTAATGTAATTTCTGTCGTATTGTTTAAATATAAATTTATCAATTTAAGGTGTTTAAATAATGATCAGAACAGTTTTTTTTCCCATGCATTACCGCGTATTGGTGATGATCGCTATTGCCTGCAGCCTTGCATTTATTACAGGATGTTCAGGAGATTCCTCTGATTCTTCTGCGGCAGCAACGGCAGCACCAGCGGTAGCAACGACAGCACCAGCGGCAGCAACGACAGCACCAGCGGTAGCAACGACAGCACCAGCGGCAGCAACAACAGCACCAGCGGCAGCAACAACAGCACCAACGGCAGTAACGACAGCACCAGCGGTAGCAACAACAGCACCTTCACTTACAGCAAGTATTTCCGCTACAAAGAAAGTAGCACCACCGACAGTTACTACAACCACAACAGGTCCAAAATATGTGTTTACTGATGTTAGTGCGCCAACATCAGTATCGATTCCTGATGGTGCATTACCCAGTGGTGTCACAATTGTTCCAGAATTATGGGAAGAAAAACGCACTGATCCTGATTCAGGAGTAGTGATCACTGAAAAGGTCTTTAAATTTGGATCGGAACATGTGGAGTTGAGTAAACCAGCACAGATCGAATTTGAAGTCCCTAAAGCAATGAATCTCTTATTGGTTCGATCTGTAGATGATGCAGGAAATCCTATTGCTGGTGCGAGTGCCCCTACGATCACTCGTAGTACTACATCTTCAGGGACAACGACTGTGACTGCGGAAGTGGATCATTTTAGTAATTATGTCTTTGCTTATACAAACTGGAATATCGTACGTGGTGACAGGCAAGATATTGCGAAGTACTTCAATATTTCTGAGATATCGCAAACATCCTATCAATCTAAAGTTGGGGAAACAGTGGAAATTCCGTTTGCTGCCAATACGGTACCTCCAGGTTTAAGTACGTACATGAACGATTTTATGGTAGGTGTTCATAGTCAGGATAATCATATCATTATTGGTTCAAAATCCGCGGTACATGCAGACTATGGAGATTCTGATCCACACATAAGGGCTTGGGTAACTGGTGATGAGCTAGAATATGAGGTGTTACGGTCCTGGAAGATAGCATTTGCTTACTGGCTGCCTGTAACGAACTCTTCGTTGCATATTGAATGTGTCAAACCAGGAAACTACGAGTTTGAACTCGAATTTGAGAGCGAGCTTACGCTGTTTGGTAGAGAACTAGAGAGTTTTCAAGCTGGGCAATCGTTCATTGCTCTGTTTAACAGCGATAGTCTACTATTGGCAACCAAACAGCTAACAGGTGCGTACTTAGATTTGTCCTATGGCCGTGAAGCTGACATATCCATCAACTGTGTAAAGATAGAGGAGGCACCTAAAGTGTGTACCGGGCAAATACCACATGTAGTCTATGGTGTTGGTGCGACAGCAGGATCGACCATTGAGATATATCTTGCCAGCAGTGCTATCGCACAATCATCTGCACGTTCTGTAACGTCAGTGGTTGTTGGATCAGACGGATCGTGGGGTCCTGTCAATCTTGACGATGGGTGTGTAGGGCAGACAATACTTTTCAAAGTTGATGGAGAGTGGATGTCTCAGAGTGATACATGGTCAGCTGGAGGAGTGCCTCCTGATCCAGTCGGTGGCTATCAGTTAACTCCGTAGTGCTGACTGCAGTTATTCAATTCAATCAAAAAAACCCCTCTCCGATCGGAGAGGGGTTTTTTTAGTGTACTAACGTAGTGACTTAGCCATCTTGTGACATCTTAAGACCACGTGAAACTGCCCAAATGGTAATCAGTATGAAAGCTAGTCCACCAAGCTGACTTCCTGATTCAACACTGACAAAGTTGTTAAGAATGAGCGTGGAGAATAACAAAATTACTCCAGCTGCAATTGCGACCCATCCGAGTGGAAGGAAAGAAATTGCGCCTTTGACATCACTATCTTTATAGGCGAGTCCAAGTGACAACCAGCCGATACCGGCAAGTAGTCCACCTAAACTATTGGCTCCTATGCTTGCAGCATTAGTGAATCCACCCGCAATTGCGATGTTACCAGCTGTTGCAGCATCTCCAGCAGCACTTGCAGCAACAAAACGTTCACCCATTTCGATCAGTGCAACTCCGAACCCAATGCTCGTTACCCATACTGCAATGGAAGCGATGATACAAAAAATTCCTAAACTTTCGCATGAACCAGATACTGTCCCTTTGGTTGCAAGTAATCCAGCTGCATGAACAACTAAACCAACACCTATAAGTGTGAGTGCAATTTTAATGGCTGTAGCACCAGATGCGCTATTTGCAAGTATTGTTGTTATATCGTCTGTTTTTGTGTCGAAACCTATTTGGGTTTGCCACAAGATGTAACCTACAATTCCAGCCAATACTCCTAGTGCCATTGCGCGACCAGCGCTTTTGGTATCCATAAAGATCCTTCCTATTGTGTTTGTTATTAACACCTAACAGTTAAGATCATATATAAATTAGTCTGATTCGTACACTATTAAATGATGAAATGTATATATAAGTGTACATTTCATCATATATAAATTAGTCTGATGAACAGTGAATGCACACTCCTATTATGTCAAAAAGAAGTGTGTATTCATGAATGTGCAAGTAAAAAACGATT
The DNA here is from genome assembly GCA_002716405.1 of Chloroflexota bacterium. Classification (GTDB taxonomy): domain Bacteria; phylum Chloroflexota; class Dehalococcoidia; order UBA2979; family UBA2979; genus UBA6955. Next base: position 539,673 of record PBBA01000006.1, read on the forward strand.
CCTAGAAAAGTGCTGGAGGTGGTTCCATAACAGGTGTAATGACAAAGTCTCCTGTTTTTTTGCATTGCCCAATTGTTTTTTCTATATCAGAATATGTCGCTGCTTCCATTAAGAGGAAAAACGTGTGTTCAGTAGCATTTACTTGAAAAAACTGTATTTCTACGTTGTTTTCGTGAGCGTTTGCTTTAACCTGTTTCCACAAACCCATCGTCTCCTCATCCGCATTGGGGCCTCCGAAACAAGTTTCTGCGGTATGTGTGTGAGTAATATGGTAAGCAGACATAGATTTCTCCTTGCTAGAGATATTTGATATCTAATATTAACGTATTTAAATACGATTAATCTACTGTAAAGTTTGTGTGTTGTAGAAAAGACTAAACTTCTCTTGCAGTGATTCGTTCGATTACTATTTCGAAAAGTGCAACTTGATCCGCGGTCATATCTTTGTAACCATTGGCAAATTTTTGTCCTTCTGTCTCACCGTAATATTTTTGTGCCATTCGTAATACGACGGGATACATTAATTCATCTTGATCACTTTTGCGTACAGCACGTCCATCAATTATGACTGATTTATATGGTGGATCAGGATCGTCAATGCATAAAGAAACACGGTTGTCTTTTTCTATATTTTTCCATTTGAGTGATTGTGTCGACGTAAAGAGAAGTAAACCATGTTCACTCCAATCGTGCCAAATTGCACGCGTACGTGGGGCACCACCTGCATCAAGTGTTGCTAATGTGCTAACCAAAGGTTGCTTCAAAAATTCAGATATATTTTCAGGGATTTCATTCATCTTTATCTCTCATCGTTTATTGCATTTGCTGCAATGATTATCTAGGCGTGACATATTTTCTATTATATAGAGTGGCCATTAAGATCGGCATAGAAGCTACCTCCCTTAATGACCTTTCACAGTATAGCCAATTTACCAACTAGGGGGTTGATTCCGAGCCCACACAGCAATTGATATGAGTACTGTTGCTAAAAGTATTCCAAATACCAAACCCCAATTAATCTTCGTATTGAAAATATACATTTTTTGAAGATCGTTGAGTAGATTGCTCAATTGGTCTTGTTTGACGAGGTAGATGTTGTAAGGTGGTTCTGTCATATATATATAGGTCTTAGCGCAAAATCTCACACTAGTGGGTCTATATGAAATTTTTTGAAGGAGTTAATATGAAATTGTTAGGACGTTTTTCTGTTACTAAAGGTTATGAACATTGGAAATCAGTATTTGATGCACATGCTCCAGCTAGAGAAGAAGCTGGAATAACAACAGTATTTACAGGAATGCAAGCTGACGATCCGAGCATTGTACATGTGTGTTTGGAAGTTGACAGCTTTGAGGGTATCCAGGAATTTATGCAAAAACCTGAAAATGCACAAGTGATACAAGAAGCAGGAGTGATTGTAGAAACACAAGTAATGACACCTATTATTGAGTGATTTTAATAGAACAAGGAAAATGAGGTATCGATATGGCTGTAGTAAATTTTCTTTCAGACATTCGTAATGCAACAGTTGCTAACGCGGTAATTGTCGTCTTTCACATATACATTGCTTTTGCGATCGAAGGGTTAAGTTTCCTCGTTATTGTCATTCCAGTGGGAGCTTTGATTGCAGGGGCGTATTACTTTAAAGGTAAGATTGGAGCGGCTTTACTTGCCCTTCCAACACTTGCTTACCTACTTATTGTGCCAGATATGTTGGAAGCACTTACAACATCAGGTGGCGATGAGGACATAGGATGGTTCACTTATGTAATAATCCCCTTTTGGTTATTTACTATCCTACTGAACTTTATGTCTATTATCGCTGAGGTACGAGGCACCAGTAACAAAGTAGATCGCTAAATTAATGAACAAATCCCTTGAATGGTTTGGCGCGTTAACGGCGATTACCTTTTCATTGCTGGTTGCATCGAATTCTGGCAATGAAGTGCTCGGCTTTGTTTTACTCTTCGTTTCTGCAATCGCCATTGGGTTGTGGTCTTTTTTTGGTAAGCACTATGGAATTTTGGTACTTCAGTTCTTCTATGCTACAGCAGGTATTATCGGTGTGCTGAGATGGTTATAAAGGTTAGTCTAATGAGTCATTGATGATGAACCTTTGTGAGAAAGATAAATTCAATCACTGTGCGATAGACATAACTTAATAGTATCGAATCAATTTAAATCGACTATTCAACTATCCTCGTGGAAGTCCTAATCCTCTTGTTGCAATAATATTGCGCTGTATTTCAGAGGTACCTCCACGGATTGTTGCTGGAACAGACTGAACATAGTCACCTGCATACGAAACAGGCACATAGTCACCTGCCTCACGTTCTGACCACAATGCTCCATATAATCCGAACAATTGTGATCCTGTTCGTGCAAGGCGTTGAGTTAATTCAGAGTTGAATAATTTTGAAGTTGACGCTTCATAATTTGGTATTTGCCCAGAATTGTGTATGGAAATCACTCTAAATGAGAATTGAAACATCACCTCTGTTTCGATATATCTGTCAGCTATCTCAGCGCGCATCCCTGTTTCTCTTTTACCAAGATGTGATCTGTATTTTCCATCGTCTGTGCCTAAGTAGTCGATTAGTGCCATCAAGCTTTTCCTCGATCCCACAGCACCGGCAATATTTGAACGTTCGTTGTCTAAAAGAGTCATACCCACATACCAACCACGATTTTCTTCACCCAAAAGATTGGATACAGGAGTACGAACATCTTCGAAAAATGTTTCGTTGAAATAATGTTTATTTGCCATATCAACGATTGGTCGAATGGAGAGTCCTGGTGCGTTGATATCATCGATCATCAAGAAACTGATGCCACGATGTTTTGGAGCATCTGGATCAGTACGTGTCAGAGCAAAAATAGCATCGTTGAGATGTGCAGCAGAAGTCCAGATTTTGGATCCATTGATAATATATTCATCACCATCTCGAACTGCACGTGTTTGTAATCCTGCAAGGTCAGATCCTGCTCCAGGTTCTGAAAATCCTTGTGCCCAGGTAACGTCACCTTTCATGATGGGAGGCAGATACTTTTCTCTCTGTTCTTCTGTTCCGTGAACGATAAGAGACGGTCCTAACTTACTGATACCACCTGAACCTCCGACTGTTGGAGCACCAGCCTGAGCGAGTTCCTGATTAAGAATAAATTGCTCCATAGGCTTCAAGCCACCACCGCCATATTCTTTTGGCCAGTGCGGAGCGGCCCATCCTTCATTTGATAAGGCCTCCATCCAATCCTCTGCAGCTTTACGTGCTTCAGGATCTTCTGACTTTCGATCATTCTCCCAAGGGCGTTCTCTTTGATGGACTTCTTTACCCATGTCTACATATCTTTGCGGAAGCTTCGAATCTAAGAG
>PBBA01000007.1 GCA_002716405.1 Chloroflexota bacterium
AACACCAACGCCTACACCAAGCCCAACACATAAAAAAGCAGAGATGAATGTAACGGAAAGCATAATTTTTAAAGAAGGAATTGATGCCTATGAAGATGAGGACTATAAAACTGCTCTAGCAATATTCACTCCTCTTGCAGAAGACGGTCATGCTGAAGCTCAATTCTACCTAGGATTCATGTATTCCTACGGTAACGGTGTTCCAGAAAATGAAAAAACTGCAGTGGAATGGTACACACTTGCTGCAGAACAAGGTGATGGATCCGGTATGTTAGGTCTTGGAGATGCGTATCGGATGGGCTGGGGTGTTCCGAAAAATATTATCTATGCTCATATGTGGTACAACCTCTCAAGTGGACAGGGTCAATTTCTTGCTGATTCAGATCTAGATAAGATGGCGGAAAGAATGACTGCTGAAGAAATTACTACTGCCGAGCAACTCGCTGTTGAATGTATTGCTAAAGAATACAAAGGCTGTATGAGTTCATATTAAGGTGATTTATGGAAGTTTTAATTTTTGGTTTTTTCTGTTTTGTTGCTGGTCTTTTGGCTAGACCTTGGGTGCAAAAGCAGATTACTGGTCAATGGCCACCCGATCCACCTGTTGGCTAGTGAGGATGATTTTTTCGGTATTACGATCTAAACCTTAATGCGAGGGAGTTGTTATGAAAGTATTACATAACTTTTCGCAACAATAATTACTAGCACACGTAAGTAGTATGATGCATGATAAATTTTTCAGGCAATTCATAAATGCAAGGATGAAGCTATGCGAGCAGGCGTATATAAAGGTAATTCTTTAATCCAGACGGAAGAAATCCCTACTCCTAATCCTGGTCCAAACCAAATAGTTGTCCGTGTGAAATATTCTGCCATATGCGGTAGCGATGTACATGGATGGCAATATGATGCCGTAGCTCCGGGTCATGTCCTTGGGCATGAGTTTTATGGCGAGATACATTCAATAGGCTCTAACGTATCGAAATGGAAGATTGGAGACCGTGTAACAGGAGGAGGAGAACCACCTCCTGAATTAGATAGAAACCTGGTTCGCGGCCCTAGATTCAACTTCCGAACTCAAGGTATGACAAGAGTCGAAATAAAAGCATATGCTGAATACATGTTAATGGAAGAATGGGCAGCTTTAGAAGTACCTAATGCGGTTTCAGATGAAGAAGCTTCGCTAGCTGAACCTATATCAATAGCTGTTCATGCAGTTCGGAAATCAAATCTTAAGTTAGGTGACACCGTCTTAATCATTGGAGCTGGACCAATTGGATTATTTTGTATACAAACTGCAAAAGCTGCTGGGGCTAGCAATGTAATTGTTTCTGAATTAAATGATTCCCGCAGAACCGCTGCCAAAGCAGTTGGTGCAGACCATTTAATAAATCCTGACTCAGAAAATCTTGATGATCGGTTAATGGAGCTGACAGAAGGAAAAGGTGCCGACATTGTTTTTGAATGTGCCGCAGCAAAACCAACTATCGATCAAGCATTAGATTCAGCAACTCGGAATGGACAAGTAGTACTAGTTGCAATTCCATGGACACCTGTTTCAATCATGCCCGTCAACTGGCAAGCCAGGGAAATTGAATTAATTACAGTATTTGGTGCAAAGCCAATCGACTGGAGAATTGGTCTTGAATTAATTAGAATTGGGAAGATTAATGTCTCACCGTTAATAAACGAAGCTTCTTTCATACAATTAGATAACTTACAAGAAGCTTTTAAAACTCTTTCAGACCCATCTACTACAGATCAAATACAAATGATAGTGAAATTGTAATCCTAAATTTAATTAGTCAGGATTTTCCTAAAACTTTTCAATTATTCCGCAAACATATCTATTTTCCCGTAGAATACAGAAATGAAACCTTCGATCCAAATTTGTTCCTTAGAGACAGTACGGAAAATTGAACTCTCATCTTATAGCGGTGTTATAACAATCGAAAATAGCACTATCGAGAACCCGTTTAGAATAGAAAATGGAACTCCTGAACAACTTATTCTCAAGTTTGATGACATAAGCAGCACTATGGATGACTATATTAAACCTCAAAAATTCCATATCAAAAAAGCTCTTTCGTTCGCCAATAAAGTCGGTGATGGTACATTACTGATTCATTGTCATGCTGGAATCAGTAGGTCTTCAGCGATAGCACTTGCCATCATCGTTGAGAGTTTTGGCCCTGGAAAAGAATCAGACGCAGTAGAGTTTCTTGCGAAAATTAATCCCAATGCGCGTCCGAATAAATCGTTAATTATGATGACTGATGAAATATTAGGTAGAGAAATGGCATTGTTCAAGACAGTATCCAATATGATGGAGTTAACCATTCATTCACCATAATTATTCTTGGGTAATATGCCGCACGAGCACACACCCACGATGTTTTATGAAATAAACGATGGATGCTGAAAGGTGAGATGAATTAATTGCAAATAAGGTACTCAAAAATGACATACCCAACAAATTATGATTAGATACCGAAGATATATCTGGAAAGTGAATAACTGTTGAATAAAGCAAAAAAAACAAAAGAAACTTGTAACGGTCAAGATTTTTTCCGACTCCTGCAAGCTTCAACTCAGTGGTTAGATGAAAATGCTGATTTCATAAATTCATTGAATGTTTTTCCCGTTCCCGATGGTGACACTGGCACTAATATGGTTTTAACACTTAAAACAGCTTTAAGAGAAGCAGAGAAGACTTTAGATGAAAACATAGAGAAAGTGTCTAAAGCAATAGCGTATGGTGCGCTACTCGGAGCAAGAGGCAATAGCGGAGTAATTCTATCGCAATATTTGAGTGGCTTCGCGCAGGCTTTAGACAAAACAGCGGTTTTAGATTCAACTAACTTACCTAGTGCTCTTGACATGGCAGCAGAATCAGCAAGAAAGGCAATGAGCAACCCAGTAGAAGGGACGATGATAACCGTAGCTCGAGCTGCTGGAGAAGCCTCCAAGCTCGTTTCATCTGACTCTTTTTCAGATCAATTAATAGCTGCAGCAAAAGGTGCAGAAGAGGCAGTTGAAAAAACTCCTGAGCAATTAGATGTGCTTAAGAAAGCTGGGGTAGTTGATTCGGGTGGTCAAGGATTAGCCTTTATTCTTAGGGCCGCAGCCAATTACCATTTGGGCATAGATTTAGGTGCCCCTACTCAGAGCATAGCTCCTATATCGATAGATCAAAATTGGATTACAGAATCTGATGAGGACCATTGGGGATTTTGTACTGAGTTTGTTTTAGTTAACCCAATTCACAAAACTGCAGTAATACGAAAAAAAATGGAAGATTTTGGTGAGTCCGAATCGTTCGTCGAAGGCGAGAATATATTAAGAGTACATTTGCATTCTCGCGCACCAGAAGACGTGATTATGGCAGCAAACGAACTGGGTGATTTGGAGCAAGTTGCTATAAGAGACATGGACCAGCAACAAAAAATATTTGTGGCAGATCATCAGGGGAATAGATTGGACAATCAAACCGGATTGGTTTCGGTGGTTACAGGCCCTGGTTTATTAAAAGCCATGAGGAGCCTAGGAGCGAGCGCCTTTATATGGGGAGGCCGAACCATGAATCCTAGTACAGAAGAAATATTAGAAGCTATAGAATCTATCCCGTATTCTGACGTTATTATTTTGCCTAATAATAAAAATACAATTGCTGCATGTCAGATGGCCAAGCAACTTACAAAAAAAAGACTAGAAATCATCGACACTCAATCTATGACTCAAGGCATAGCAAGTTTAATCTCATTCGTAGAAAATGAAAGCCTTGAAAGTAATACGAAGCGAATCCACGAGGCTCTCAATGATTTAAGCTGGGGAGAAGTAGCAGAAGCAACAAGATCAGGAAATAACGAAAACATCGCCTATTCTACAGGAGACAGTATCGGATACTCTGAAGGAATTTTGATAACAGCAACTAAAGATCCTGTAGATTGTGTAATGGACTTACTAAATTATATTAAACCTGAGGCAGAATCTATTTGTACGTTGTACAGTGGGACAGGTGCTGGTGAACAGGAGATAGATAGATTAGCAAATCTTATTGAAGAAAAATGGCCTGAAATTGAACTAGAGTTGATTGATGGAGGCCATCCTGTATACCGTTATATGGTAGCAATTGAGCAATAAATACTAACAAAAGGGAGAAAACATGAGCACATCAGAATCCAATGGGATACAAATTGTCACAGATAGTACATCCGATATTGACCCAAATGCTGCAGCCGATTTAGGAATTCACGTCGTTCCTCTATATGTGCATTTTGGTGAAGATTCTTATAAAGATTCAATCGACATATCAGCAGACGAATTTTATGAAAAATTGGTGGGAGGCACCATCTCACCAAAAACATCCCAACCAACGCCTGAAGATTTCGCAGATATTTACAGAGATCTTGCAGCAAAAGGACCTGTGCTCTCTATGCATGTTTCCAATCTACTGAGTGGTACAATGAATTCAGCTACTTTAGCTCGAGATATAGTCTTGAAGGAAATGCCCGACGCCCAAATTACAGTGGTCGATACATTTTTGGCATCCTTAGGTTTAGCTAACGCTGTCATCGAAACAAAGAAATTCTGTGATGGAGGAGCCTCTCTCGAAGAAGCTATAGATTTTGCGAAGTCAATTTCTGCTCGAACACGAATCATAGTTAGTGTGGATACGCTTGAATATTTAGTTAGAGGCGGGCGAATCGGAAAGGCGAAGGGTCTCGTTGGAGGTTTGATGAAAATAAAACCAATTCTCCACTTGGTAGATGGTGAAATACATCCTTACGAACAAGTACGAACCACAAAAAAAGCAAGGAACCGTGTGATATCAATTGTTACCGAGCAAAAAGATAACATCGTAGGCGCCGCAGTAGCAGCAACTACTGAACTTAATCTGGCCAATGAAATAGCTGATACACTAAAAACTGAACTTGGTCTTCAGGAAGTTCCAATTTTTCGGATTGGCCCTGTGGTAGGTACACATGGTGGTCCTGGAGCTTTGGGAGTAGCATTCGTTTTAGATGCATAGTTGGCACAGTAGTAAATAAAGAGGTCCTTATGAAAGTATTATCAGTAGTTTTAACGGCAGTAATATTTAGTGCTGTTGCATGTGGTGGCTCAGATTCAGGTTCAGCTTCGAACGCGGAGGTCGTTACAGATGTTGTTGCTGAATGCGTCGGTGGAGGTATGGTACAAACAGGTGCACCTTGCTTCAGGGATGATCAAATGCAATTCCTTTTACGCGAAGCATATTGGAAGGTGACAATACAGAAACCTGACGGCATAACCTACACCCGCGAAGTTCCCGCTTCACGTAAACCAATACCACAAATTGGAGACCCCTGGCCGCTGCCATAGTCAGAAATTTATTATGCCCAATATATATTTCTTGGTTAAATATGCCATGATCGCGCGCGGAGAATATATATGAAAATTACCTCAGTTAGATCATACCCTGTTATGACTTGGCGGCCCCACTTATTTGTAATTATTGAAACTGACGAAGGAATTCATGGAGTAGGTGAGGCAGGGTTAACTTGGCAGGAAATGTCTGTTCATGCAGCAATTAACCGGCTTTCTTCATTAATTATTGGTCAGGACCCCATGAGAACTCAACATCTTTGGCAGTTAATGTTTAGATCTGGATTTTTCCCTGCTGACTCAGTTGGCTGTGCTGCAATTTCAGCCATTGATATTGCTTTGTGGGACATCAAAGGTAAAGCACTAAACCAGCCTGTATACAATTTATTAGGAGGTTTAGTACGTGAAAAAATAGCTTGTTATCCTCACAATCAGGTGTCTGAAAATGAAGATGATTTAGATAACCTCTTGGAAAGCTGTAAAAAAACTTGGGATGCAGGTTGGAAATTTGTTCGGTGGGGTATGCCCATCATTGATCCTGCTGCTGTAAACGGAGCAAAGTCAGTAAGAGAAAGCATTAAACAAATATCTGCAATCCGAGAGACTTTGGGTGATGAAGTAGAAATATGTATCGACGTCCACACCCGCTTAGAGACTCCCGATGCAATCCGTTTTTGTCGAGAAATAGAGGAATTAAGACCTTTCTTCATAGAAGATGCTCTTAGGTCTGAAAGTCCCGAAGCTTACAGGTATTTGAGAAAGCATGTGAATGTGCCAATAGCTGCAGGTGAGCAGTGGAGTACTAAATGGGGATTTCGTTCGGCAATTGAGGAAGAATTGATTGATTATGTCAGAATGGACCTCTGTTTAGTAGGAGGTATCAGTGAAGCGATGACGATAGCAAGATGGGCTGAAACTCACTATATTAATATTGCTCCACATAATCCATTAGGACCAATTAGCACAGCAGCTGCTGCACATGTCTGCTTTGCTACTAGCAATTTGGGTGTGTTGGAAATGGCCAAAGAGCCTGGCACAGTTTTGACTGATATTTTCCCAACGCAAACCCTCTTTGATTCAGGTCACGTCATTCCTTCTAATGAGCCAGGTCTTGGGATCACGCTAGATGAAAATGTGTTAGCTAAGTATCCATTGCCTACTGATGGATTTGCACCTCAATTAACGAAAGCAGATGGTTCAATTTCAAATTGGTAATGAATTATGCATCTTTTGAACAATTATCTCGTTACAGCCGTATTACTATCGATAAATATATCTAGCTAGGCAATTATGAAGAAACCCTATATCCCTTTTACATGCCTCTTGGGAATAATGCTCATGCTAGCTTTAAGCTATGTCAGAAACACTTCTTGTATCGTTTATTATGGTACTCATCCTTCTGTTTGCCCTGATGTAAGTAGGACTGAAATTCTTTTTGATGGTCTGTTAGCTCCATTGAGTCTTATTTTTTTTGCTATCGGCATTGGTTGGTTGGTTTGGCAATTTTTACATATAAAACGAAAGGGATGATAACGGTATGGAATCTAGCACAAATAACTCTGAAAGGTGTATTCTCACCTGCCTATGAAAGTATTAGCTTCATTCTTCGCGATAGTAATGTTCAGTGCTATTGCTTGTGATTCTGAACCTAAGATAGATATCGTTGTTGGTGTTGTGCCTCATTGCGGATTTACTGGAGCCAAAGGGGAAGTTTGCTTCAACTATGATAAAAACTCTTGGAATACCACTACTAATACCTATTGGAAATTAACTATAAAGACCCCTCAAGGCACCACTTATGTTGTTGAAGGCCAGTCGAGACTGAGACCGCAAGTCGGGCAAAGATGGTATTAGTTTCAAAAATTGTTATGCTAAGCCGATAAAATGTTCAGTAAACGCAAATTAAAGGTACAAGATGAATATCATAAATTTCCTTTCAGACATTCGTAACGCAACAATTGCTAACGCAGTAATTGTAATCTTTCACATCTATATCGCTTTCGCTGTTGAGGGATTAGATTTCCTCATCATTGTCATTGCAGTAGGAGCTTTGATTACAGGGGCGTATTATTTTAAGGGTAAGATTGGGGCAGGTTTACTTAGTCTTCCGACACTTGGATACCTACTTATTGTGCCAAATTTGATTGAAGGATTAACGACTGGAACATCTGGTGGTGATAATCATATTGAGTGGGGCATTTACATACTTGCACCATTTTGGTTGTTCACGATTTTACTAAACATAATGTCCATTATTGCTGAAGTCCGAAGGCCTAATGAAGCATAGCAAACTAACAAACCGATAGGGTATTTAAGGAGTTATCATGGTTCTATGGATTATGTGGGCTGTTTATTTATTTTTCTTTTTAGACAGTGTATTTCAATTTCTCCCATATGATCACTCTCGCGTCCCAAGAATGTCGAGATATATTTGGGGTATTGGTTTTGCAATAGTAAGTTATTTTATGTTTTTTGTAATTTGAAGAAGCTCAATAAGAAATTAGTATGCAAGTATTCACATCAATTTTAATAACATTAATTTTGGCAACCCTGGCATGTGGTTCTGAACCAGAGCCAGATAAAGTTGTTGGAGTAGTCGCTGAATGTAGAGACCATCTCCAACAATTAATTACAGGTGAAGACTGTATCGATGCAATTTTCACTCCACAAATAACACCTGGAATACCTATTCCAGTACCGACAGAATCGAATGACACTACTGTCATTCAACAAGCTGATGGATCAACATGGACTGTAGGAGGCACAGAAACTCCTGGATTAAATTTTTCTTCATCTAACACAGGAGGACCTCAATTTTCAATAGGAGATCAAGGTCTACAATTTTCTTCAGGGAACACACAAATTTCAATAGGTGGAATGTTAGGAGTAAGTTCACCATTAAATATACCAAAGGAATTGCGAGAGAATGCAATGTATAACTCGCGCTATTGGAAAATCACTATCAAAACTTCAGATGGAGAGACTTATGAAACGGACGTTGAATGGAAATATCTGCCGCAAGTTGGTCAGGATTGGCCATAGATTTGTATAAATTTGATTTTTTTCACATATCGTTCTATAGATAGATATGTAATATACAGCAGAGAGGGCTAGATGATTACATTCCAAGCAGATGTGCTTACAGAATATATATCAAAGATATTTGCCGCTTCTGGTAGCTCTAAAAAAGAAGCCGATATTATTGCTGAACATCTAATTGGTGCCAATCTAAGGGGCCATGATTCACATGGAGTTATCCGAACACTTGGTTACATAACAGGAGTAAGTGAAAATCGATTTGATGTTCATGGAAAATTCAGCATAGTTCAAGAAACACCTTCTACTGCAGTAACAGACGGAGGGATGAATCTTGGACAAGTAGCTGCATATCATGCGATGAATTTATCCATCGAAAAAGCACAAAAATCTGGAATTGGCATGGTAACAATTCGTGGTAATGCACATATTGGAAGATTAGGCCATTACGGAGAAATGGCTTGTCGTGCTGGATGTATCGGAATGGCAGGTGTTAATGTACCTGGAGGACAGTTAGTAGCAGCATATGGCGGTGGACAACGTAAAACTGGAACTAATCCAATTATGATTGCCTTCCCAACCAATGATCCAGACGCACCTTTTGTACTCGATATGGCTACATCAGTCTTGGCAGAAGGGAAACTGAAGGTAGCCGTGAACAAAGGTGTATCAGTACCTCCAGATGTTTTAATTGATGGGCATGGAAGAAAAACTGAAGATCCTAATGACTTTTATGGAACAGGTTCGATCGCCGAACGTGGAGCACTGTTGCCATTTGGTGGTTTAATTAGTGGTTATAAAGGTTTCGGATTGAATATCGCAATGGAATTACTTGCAGGTGTTCTGTCAGGTTCAGGTTCTGCAAAAGAGTCCATTCACGGTACAAATGGGACATGGATGATCGCAATCAATATCGCAAATTTTTTAGATATAGAACAATGGAAAGAGCAATCAACTGAATTACTTGAATATGTAAAAGAACCTCCTTATGCAGAAGGATTCACTGAGGTCGTTGTTGCTGGTGAACCTGAAAGAATGCAAATGGAAAAAAGACTATCAGAAGGAATTCCTGTTGACGAAGAAACATGGAAACAAATTTTAGAAGCTGCTTCCATGGTTGATGTGGCACCTTTGTCTCTCTGATATACAACTTCAACATTCTAAGGAGATTGTAATCGACATTTTCCCGACTATCGATATTGAATTTGCCATAATCCCATTACGCATTATTACAGGTGTAATTATGCTTGATTCTGGGATTGGAAAATGGAGTAGAGGGATTTCTGGAACGGGTCGTTGGTTTGAAAGTTTAGGATTTCCAGCACCGCAATTATTAGCAAGGTTTGTTGCAACAGTAGAAGCAATCTGTGGTCTACTCCTAATAATCGGATTTTTTACACAAGTATCTGCATTATTGATAATGTTCAATATGTTTGTAGCGACACTTGTACAAAAATATAAACTACATGCTCCATTTCAAGGTGGTGATGTACAAGGCTATGAATTAGATATATTGCTTATGCTATCCGCGTTTACTCTTGTGATGACAGGTGGAGGTTCATTTTCAATCGATGCGATCATCACTCAATAATCAAATAGATTATTCATTAACTATCATTGAATTGCCCTTGTGATAAAAGGTATATTTCGTAAATAAGTATCAAGTTGGAATCATGACACAAACTACAACATCATTAGATGAATCGCTTCAAGAAAAAACATTAGATTATGACGCAATTATCATTGGGGCAGGAATTGCCGGACTTTATCAGTTATATACGTTAAGAAAATTAGGATTAAATGTTCGTGTTTTTGAGGCAGGCACAGGCATAGGAGGTACTTGGTATTGGAACAGATATCCCGGTGCACGCTTTGATTCAGAAAGTTATTCTTATGCGTACTCATTTTCTCAGGAACTTCTTGATGAATGGGATTGGTCTGAACACTTTGCATCGCAACCAGAAATTTTACGTTATCTTCAACATGTAGCAGATAAATTTGATTTGCTAAAAGATATTCAATGTTCAAGTAGTGTAAAGTCAGCAGTGTATGACGAACAAACCAGGACATGGGAAATCACACTTGTGGATGGAAAGAGTCATCGAAGTAGATTCCTAATCGCAGGAATGGGTATCCTTTCAGAGCCAACCATGCCTAATATTGAAGGCATTGATACATTTGAAGGGCCGTCTTTCCATACAGCACGCTGGCCACATAGTGAGATAGACTTTTCAGGACTTAGAGTAGGTATTATAGGTACTGGTGCAAGTGGTGTTCAAACTATACAAGCAATCTGTAAGAAGGTAGAACACCTTACTGTTTTTCAACGACGACCAAACTGGTGTGCTCCTTTACATAACTCCAAAATCAACACTGAAGAAATGCAACAAATTAGATCTGGGTACACTGAAATGTTTGATTTATGTGCACAAACACAAGCTGGTTTTTTACACACTGTCGATCCCAGAGGGACCTTTGAAGTCACAGAAAAAGAAAGATATGCATTCTGGGAACATCTATATGCCAGTAAAGGCTTTGGTATTTGGCAAGGTAATTTTAAAGATGTACTCACCGATCCTGAGGCTAACAAATTAATGTCAGATTTTGTGGCTGATAAGATCAGAAATAGGGTAAACAATCCTGATATCGCAGAAAAATTAATACCCAAAGATCATGGTTTTGGAACAAGGCGTGTACCCTTAGAGACTAACTATTATGAGTCCTATAATAATAAAAATGTTGAATTAATAGATATCAATGAAAATCCTATTAAACGCATTACCGCTAAAGGCATTTTAACAAAAGAAAAAGAATATGAATTCGATTTTATTATCTATGCAACTGGGTTTAATGCCATTTTAGGAAGTTATGACAAAATTGATTTCCAAGGTGTAAACGGATTGAAATTAAAAGATCAGTGGCAGCAAAAACTATCTACTTTTGTTGGTATGCAGGTCAATAATTTTCCCAATTTATTCATGATTATGGGGCCACATGCAATTTTAGGTAATAACCCACGTAGCATCGAATACAACGTTGAATGGATAACAGAATTAATTAACTTTATGAAAGAAAAAAATTTTACACGTGCAGAAGCTACTCCAGAAGCAGTAAATAGTTGGTATGAATATGTATTGGAACAAGGGAAACACTCTCTATCCAACCAGATAGATTCTTGGATGACCGGTGTCAATAGCAATGTTGAAGGTAGACAAGAGAGAATTCTAGCGAGATATAGTGGAAGTCAATCATCTTACCGGAACAGATGTAACGAAGTCGCTGCGAATGGATATGCAGAATTAAATTTACAATAAAAAGAGGGATCAGTGTCGCAAAATAATCATTATGATTTTGCCGTAATCGGTGGAGGAATGTTCGGTTCAGCTGCTGCACGTCATTTAGGTAATCAAGGGTATAATGTTCTCTTATTCGCTCCAAAAGAGCCACTCGAACGAACTTCACATGAAGGTGTATTTGCCAGCCACTATGATGAAGCACGCATTACGAGAATGCTCGATGCCGATGAAATATGGAGCAATCTTGCCGCTAGGTCGATCAATCGATATGAAGAAATACAAAAGGCATCAGGAATCAATTTCCACCACCCATCGAAATATCTATTCTTAGCACAAAAAGATATTGATTCACTCTATGAAAATATTAATGTTGCAAAAGCACATGATGTAAATTTTGATTTGCTTGATAGTTTTTCTCTGACTGAACGAATGCCTTTTTTACATATCGCTGAAGACGAAAAGGGATTGCTTGAGCCACCGCCTGCTGGATATGTGAACCCACGTGCACTAGTGCGTGCACAGCTCAAATGTGCCTTAGCCACAGGTGTCAGGCTTGAAAATCAAGTAGTCAATGGGCTTTCAGAAACAAATACAGAGGTTAAAATCAAGACCACTTCAGGTAACCAATATTCAGTGTCAAAGGTATTACTGACTACTGGAGTGCATACCAATCATTTGCTGGATTCTCCATTAGATCTGATCATCAAAGGGACTATGGTCGTATTCGCAAAACTATCTGATGATCTAATAGAACAGCTCTCTACCATGCCGAGCATTAGTCATCGACCGGCCAATGGCATCAATACTTATTTACTACCTCCTGTTAAATATCCGGATGGATACACTTATGTAAAAATAGGAGTAGGTAATAGTCAAAGAATACTTAATAGTGAGAAAGAAATACGTGAATGGTTCCGTTACGGTGCCGATGATCACGAAAAAAATATCGCGCATGATTCAATAGTGAATTTAATTCCCTCACTCCACAACCAACCTATGCATTTTGAAACCTGTGCCCACACAGAAACCACAACAGGACATCCATACATTGGAATGCTTAGCAACAACATTGGAGTAGCTGTAGGTGGAAATGGATATGGTGCTAAATCTTCAGATGAAATAGGTCGACTAGGTGCAACAATATTACAAGAAGAAACTGTTGATAATCGACTTACTCCATGTCTACTGACTACGGCATAAG
The DNA here is from genome assembly GCA_002716405.1 of Chloroflexota bacterium. Lineage (GTDB taxonomy): Bacteria > Chloroflexota > Dehalococcoidia > UBA2979 > UBA2979 > UBA6955. The sequence goes on from PBBA01000007.1 coordinate 12,898, forward strand.
ACAGCATTAGCTCTACAAGGAAATTATGGTAAATCATTCCGACCACAATTTTGATTATACGGTTGTTGGAGGTGGACTATTTGGGGCTGCTGCTGCACGCCATTTGAGCTATCAAGGTCATAACGTCCTCGTGTTCGCCCCAGAAGAACCACAGGAACGTGTTTCACACGAGGGGGTATTCGCCAGTCATTATGATGAAGCACGGATCACACGCATGCTCGATGCTGATGAAATATGGAGTGATCTAGCGCAAACATCGATCAAGCGATACCAGCAAATCGAATTTGATTCAGGTATTAAATTTCATCATAATGCTCAATACCTATTTTTAGCACACAATGAAGATGACTCATTGAATTTAAATATTAATGTTGCAAAAGCACATAATATAGATTTTGATTTACTCGATAGTTTTTCCTTAAATACGCGAATGCCTTTTTTACAAATTGGAATCGATGAAAAAGGATTACTCGAACCATCACCTGCCGGTTATGTTAATCCACGTGCATTACTTCGAGCACAACTTAAATGTGCTTTAGATAAAGGTATTCAACTTGAAAATCAAATAGTTAATGAACTCGTAGAAACAAGTAACGGTGTCGAAATAATAACTAGTGAAGGTCACAGGTATTTTACATCAAAGGTATTATTGACTACTGGAGTACATACCAATTATTTACTGGATTCTCCATTAGATCTGTATATACAAGGGCGAATGGTAGTGTTTGTAAAATTATCCGATTCACTCGTTAAATCTCTTTCCGAAATGCCTAGCATCAGTCATCATCCTGCAAATCGGGTCAATACTTATCTATTACCGCCAGTGAAATATCCCGACGGCTCTACATATGTAAAAATCGGTGTGCACAATAGTGAACGAATACTCAAAAGTGATGATGAAATTCGTGAATGGTTCCGCAATGGAACAGATAAGCATGAAAAAGAGATTGCCTATCAATCAATAGTTGAATTAATTCCTACCCTCGAAGGTCAACCAATTCATACTGAAACTTGTGCCTATACCATGACTGCCACTGGCCATCCTTATGTAGGAATGCTTAGTAGCCATATCGGAGTAGCTGTCGGAGGAAATGGTATGGGTGCGAAATCTTCAGATGAAATAGGGCGTTTAGGAACTGCAGTATTACAAGGCGAAATAATCGATAAATGTTTTACCCCAATTCAAGAGAAATTTGTCTCTGGCAGATCTAAGTTTCATTTATAAAATTTAGTACCTCCATATATAAATTATCTTCTTTTCCACCATATCGATGGTTCGCACCCGCAATTATTTGAAGTGATAAATGATCTGATCCGTTTTTAATATGATTCTGTATCTCATGACGTGCCAAACCACATACAGGCAGTTCTTCTGAATCTCCGGGAGTAGTTTCACATGCACCAAATACAAACATTGTTGGTATTTCAGAGACTAATGCATGTTTACTTACTCTGTAGCGATCGTCTTGATTAAAGCAATCAACAAATGCTCGTGCCGTCCAAGTTGATCCCCATGGAATACCGGGACTTAATAATTCATGAGGATTTCCATCGAGTATAGCCTGCTCGGCAAAGGTAAAAGCTTCATGGAATAAATCACCGTGCAATCGACATAATTCTTTATGATTATATTCACCAGGTGAGATCGGAATTAATGCTTTCACATTAGGGTGTGCTACTTTTGATTGAGCATATGTAACACGTACAGCACCGCCACTGTGTCCACCCAGTACAATTGATTCATATCCATTTTTCAACAGATAATTAATCCATGCATCACAATCTAAAGGAAAATCATTGATAGATTCAAACGCATATCCTCCAGAAATATTTGTATTACCAGTATTCGACATAATGTCATGACCACGACGATTTGCAGACAAAAAGGTAATTCCATGACTTGAAAAAAATTTTCCCATATTGAGATAAAGGGGACTGTAGAAATTACCACCATCGCCATGAAAAAATAAAAATGCAGAATTATTTTTAGATGCACTAAACATTGCACCTGCGAGATTAACTTCATCACTTGTCTGTATATGGACAATATCTAGATTCAATTAGACCTCAATTACTAAATTTTCTAACTTCCCCAAATGTTCAATGTTTATGATCACTTGGTCACCTTCTTCAAGGGTAATTTCTGGAGGAGGAACAATAGATGTTCCTGTAAGTACTGTAGTCATATTTGGCACAGAATTGCTCTGTGTTAACCATTCACATATCTCTTGGCACGACCTTGCCATTTCTGATGTTGATGTCGAACCAGTAAAAATCTCTGCGTTATTTCTAAAAATGGAACAATGAACATCCAAATTTTGTGGGTCTGGGATAGTTTCTGGAGTAGCAAAGCAAGGTCCGATCGAACAACTATTGTTATACATTTTTGCTTGAGGTAAATATAGAGGATTTTCACCCTCAATGGATCGACTACTCATATCATTGCCAATCGTATATCCAACTATTTCATTTTCAAAAATAACAAAAGCTAATTCAGGCTCTGGTGCATCCCATGAGGAATCAGAACGAATTCCGACATCATCAAAAGGCCCCATACATCTTTCAGATGTTGATTTAAAAAAGACTTCTGGTCGATCAGCGTTATACACTTTTGTATAAATATCTGGAGTATCACTTTCACGTCTGCGTTCCATTTCGCTGTTCTTGTATGTCACGCCTGCTGCCCATACTTCAGGTGGATCGAATGGCCGGATCAGTTCCCATTCGATTCCTGAATTTTGAATCTCTACATCAACTTCTACTAAGGGTATGTTCTCAGCATTACCAGAATCTAAAATTTTTAACGCTAAATCATCAATAGTAATTTGAGAGATTTTTGACGCCTTAATCAAGTCCGAAATATCTGTCACATCGGTATTAATAGAGGTTAAGTTTTTCAATAGACCATTTTCTGTTTCTACACATAAACATATCGCACCTTCGACATTCATCAGACGATAGTAACGCAAGGTGATTACCTCCTTTAAAAATTTAATACTGAAAAAAATCCTATCACATTCCAAGCAAGCTTCGATCTATTCAAATATGGTAGGTTAGAAATACATCAGTCAGTAAGAAAAGTTAAAGCATCGACTTGCAAAAGGTTAGTTTTACACAAAGTACAACAGGATTTTTTTCTTCTAGATTGATAGTGAGGAAAAGCATGCGATTAGAATCTAAAAAAGTAATTATCACTGGAGGCGGCTCAGGTATTGGCAGAGCCATATGTAAACTTTTTGCACAGCACGGAGCATCTGTAGTAATAGCTGACATAGACGAAGATGGTATGCACCAGACTGCTGAACAGATTCAATCTGAAGGAGGTGAATGCTTAGCAATTCGTACAGATGTAGCGTCTGAAGAAAGCGTAAAAGAGTTGATAAGTCAATCCAAGAAGTTTTTAGGTGGATTAGATATTTTAGTGAACGATGCTGCAGTGTTTGTGTTTGGCGCTATAGATAATGTCAATCTATTGGACTGGGAAAAAGTGTTCAGTGTAAATGTCATAGGCTCAGCCAATACAGTAAAATATGCACTTCCAGAATTAAAAAAATCCTTCTCACCTGCCATAGTTAATATTGCATCAGTCAGTAGCTTTATTGCCCAACCTTCCTTTGTGCCTTATAACGCATCCAAAGGTGCATTGCTCCAGTTGACACGTTGTTTAGCAATGGACCTCGCAGAATTTAACATAAGAGTAAATGCAGTATGCCCAGGATCGATTTACACACCAGCCACAGAAAGACATATTGCTTTCGAAAATACCAATAGAGAAGAATTCCTTAAAAAGGCAGCAGAATCTAGCCTCCTTAAAAGAGTTGGTACACCCGAAGAGATAGCATATGCTGCTCTGTTTTTAGCTTCAGATGAAGCTTCTTTTATTACTGGAGAACATCTCGTGGTCGATGGAGGTATGACTGTATGACACTTCCTCATTTTCGATTTGTAGATGCACATGTACATTTTTATGATATGCAACATCCGACTCTTTTCTATGCAGATTGGCAGCCAGACTCTGAAAATTCTCTTGTGGGTACACAAATGAGACAATTAGGGACTCGAAATTATCTGGCTAGTGATTTTATTGCCGAATCATCTTCTTACGGTGTAGATAAGGTTGTTCATGTACAAGCAGCGATTGGATCGAAAGATCCAGTTGAAGAAACTAAATGGCTTCAGCAAGTTTATGACAACATAGGTATTCCTAATGCAATTGTTGGTCATGTAGATCTCAGATCAGAAGATGCGCATCGTACTATTGAACGTCATACAGAATATTCTAATTTTAAAGGAATCCGCGATTTCTCATATGGCGATTATTTGATCAACAATGATTTTAGAAAAGGTTTTAGCCTGTTAGAGAAATACGATCTCATCGCCAGCATTGCAGTGCAATGGCAAGATATGGAAAAATTAGCTGATTTGGCACGGACATTTCCCAATATATCGATAATTCTAGATCATGCTGGAACTCCGACAGAGCGTAATGAAGAATATTTTATGAATTGGCGAACAGGAATGAGTAAAATTTCAGGTATAGACAATATAATATGCAAAATATCTGGCCTTGGAATGGGTGATAATCATTGGACGATCGACTCTATACGTCCTTATGTTGAAACATGTATTGAACTTTTTGGGATTAATCGGTCATTGTTTGCAACAAATTGGCCAGTCGATAGTCTTTGGAGTTCGTACGGAGATGTAATTAATGCATATCGTGAAATAACTAAAAATTTTGCCCCTATTGAAATTGAGCAATTATTTTCGAAAAATACTGAAGAAATTTATAACATTTAACATATAGCGACCCTGTAAATAGTAAATAAATTTGATTTCGTCTAATAAGCACTGCACAATTAACTGCATATAGAAAGATTTATATGCAGTTAATTGCAACTCATAAGAAGCCAATTCTCCAAGTAAAAGAACTCATGAAACAGTTCGGAGGCAATCGTGCTGTCGATGGCGCAACATTTGATGTTGAAAAAGGTTCCATTACAGGTTTAATTGGACCGAACGGAGCAGGAAAAACTACCTGTTTTAATTGCATCGCTGGTGCATTATCTCCAAATAATGGCAATGTAATATTTGATGAATATGATATTACAGGGCTACCTCCATATCGTATTTTTGATCGCGCATTGATCAGAACTTTCCAAATCCCACAAGAATTGACACAAATGAGTGTTTTAGAAAACTTAATGCTCGCACGAGGCGGGCAAGATGGTGAACGATTATGGCAAGCATGGTTACATCCAAATAAAATTGCAATTCAAGAAAACGATCTCCAAGAATCTGCTTTAGAGATATTAGAACTGGTCGATCTTTATAAACATGCACATGAAACAGCATCCAGTCTTTCTGGTGGACAACGAAAACTACTTGAACTAGCTAGAGCACTTATGGGTCAACCACGGATGATTTTACTTGATGAGCCAAGTGCAGGGGTCAATCCAACATTAGCTAGAAAATTGTCAGAACATATTGAAATGATCAGAGACAAACTTGGAATCACTTTTTTGTTAATCTCACATGACATGGATATCATTGAGCGACTTTGTGACAAGGTGATAGTAATGACAAGTGGACATGTTCTTATAGAAGGTTCAGCCAATGAAGTTTTTTCAAATACCGAAGTGCAAGAGGCATATTTAGGAAGTCAGTATAGATGACAGCTTTACTATCTGTTAATGACGTTAGCACAGGGTACGTAGGATTAGAAATTGTTCATAAGATATCTATTCAAGTTGATAAAGGAGAAATTGTTACCATAATTGGACCGAACGGTGCAGGGAAATCCACATTACTCAAAGCGATAGCTGGTGTACTTACAAAATTTGAAGGTACTGTCATTTTAAACCAACAAAATGTCACAAAACTTTCTGCCTCTAATATGGTGATTGCTGGTGCATCTTTTGTTCCACAAACAGACAATATATTCCCTTCACTTTCAATAAAGGAAAATTTGGAAATGGGCGGGTTCCTACGAAATTCTGGAATAAATGAACGAATAAAAGAAGTGCTATCGATGTTTCCTGAACTCGAAAAAAGACCTAACGAAAAAGCTGGCAATCTTTCAGGAGGGCAAAGACAAGCACTTGCGATTAGCCGTGCTTTAATGCTTGATCCAGTGTTATTGATGCTGGATGAACCAACGGCTGCACTTTCACCTGCGCTCCGTGAGGAAATTTTTGATCGAATTGATACCATTCGAGAAAGCGGTGTAGCAATACTCATGGTAGAACAAAATGCGAAAGAGGCTCTTTTAAGATCTGACCGAGGTTATGTCCTTGTAGCAGGAGAATCCGTATTAGAACAAACAGGACCTGAACTCGTTGCAAATCCAGATGTTGGTCGTCTATTTCTAGGAGCAGAACGAAACCAACAAACAGATAATGAAGGAAATTAATGGATATACTACAACTGTTAATTATTGGCACCATAGTTGGTTCAATCATAGGTCTTGGTGCGATGGGATTGACTTTATCATATGGGGTAATGAAATTTGCCAATTTTGCGCACGGAGATTTTATGACACTAGGCATGTTTTTAGCATATGTCGTCATAAGTGACTTAGGCTGGGGAACTAGTCCTATTGGGAATTTTTCTTTTGGATTTGGACTCATACCTGCAATTATTCTCGCAATTTTAGGTGTTGGATGCTTTGCAATTATCACCGATCATTTTGTTCATAGACATTTACGTTTACGTGGGTCAGGCATAATTACTATGGCGATAGCTTCCTTGGGTATTGGAATTATGTTACGGGCAGTTATTCAAATGATTTGGGGACCAACTGCTTTTAGATTTACTACCGGCATCAACACTGCATTAACATTACCAGGGGATTTGAAAATCAAACCTGATCAAATTTTTATTTGTGCACTCACGCTCCTTTGTACTATCGGACTGTATCTTTTGTTGTACAGAACTCAATTGGGCAAAGCAATGCGTGCAACATCAGATAATTCAGAATTGGCATCGATTGCGGGCATTGATACCGATCGTATACGAATGGCCACGTGGGGTATTTCAGGTGGATTAACAGCAATAGCAGGAATCATGCTCGCAATGCAATCTCAACTTCGTTTTGACACAGGTTTCACATTTTTACTACCAATGTTTGCCGCAGTGATTCTTGGTGGCATTGGAAATCCATGGGGTGCACTTTTAGGAGGTTTAATCGTCGGTATTACACAAGAATTATCAACTGAATGGATTAATCCAGGATTTAAACCGGGCGTACCTTTTGTACTCTTAATTGTAATGCTATTGTTCCGACCTCGAGGGATCTTTGGATCATCAATATGAGAAAAATTTTATGGCTATACCAGATTCTGTAATTTTAGTAACACTCATTGGAGCGACTAATTGGGGTGTCGGATTCCTGACAACTGTAGCCATTTTTGCAATAGTTGCATTAGCACTTAATCTACAATGGGGTTACACCGGTATATTTAATTTTGGAGTTGTAGCTTTTTTCATGATCGGTGCATATACAAGTGCACTTCTTACGCTTCCACCCCCCAGCAAATTTGAAAGTCATATACTGGGATTAGAATTACCCGTTTTAATTGGGTGGTTCTCTGCTGCGCTCGCAGGTGGATTATTGGCATTAGTTATCGGTCTGCCTACGTTGAGACTTCGCAGAGATTTCTTGGCAATTGCGACAATTGGAGTTGCAACAATAATACGTAGTATTGCAAATACTACTGAAGGTTTTGTTAATCGTGGAAGTGGTCTAAACGGGATTCCACGTTTCCTCGATAATTTTACGAATGCATCAGACTATAAATGGGTTCTATTGGTAATAATGATAGTTATGCTGAGTGCCGTTTATTTTGGATTACAAAGGGTAACAGCAGCACCTTGGGGAAGAGTACTTCGTGCAATTCGTGATAATGAAGAGACTGCGATGGCAGCAGGAAAACATACCGTATCATTCCGAATGCAGGCTTTTGTACTAGGTGGTGCCATCATGGGTTTAGCTGGTGCTTTATGGGCTCATCGCACAGGATCTATATCACCTACTGCCTTCAATGATTTATTCGGTACATTTGTAATTTGGACTATGGTCATGGTTGGAGGTAGTGGTAATAATAAAGGTGCTGTAATTGGAGCTCTAGCAGTCGGTTTTTTCTGGTTTGGGACGCCGTTAATACAAGAGGACTTACCAGACATTCTTGGTACTCGTGTATTTCAATTACGCGAACTAACAGTAGGATTATTAATTGTACTTTTCCTTCTTTTTCAACCACATGGTCTAATTCGTGAAAAGCCACAAGTTTCTAGGTTTATCACTAAGCGAAAAAATATGTATCAACAACTAGATTAAATAAAAAGGAGGTGATTTTTCAACCACCTCCTTGAGTCTCATTCTTTGAGATTAATCAATACTAAATGGAATAGATTTTATTTCGACAATCTCTCCACCTTCATATTTCCAAATCCCTACGAAACCTGATGTCACATCTCCAGCTGCATCCCAATCAAGGGTGGTTGCAGCGCCTTCATAGTTAACATCATCACCGTTACTTGCAGCTTCAAGTCCTGCAGCAACTGAGTCAGCACCAGGCATAACCATAGTTCCACCTGGATTACCAATTTCAAGTAGAGCTGGAGCTAGGTCTGCACCCTCAAGTGAGCCTGCAGATGCAGCGGCAAGTGCAATGGCAATTACAGCATCATATGCTTCACGCACAAAAGGTCGTGTTGGTAAACTGCCATATGCTGCTTCATAAGAAGCATTCCATGCAGCTAGAGCCGCTGAACTGTCATCTGATGCAGGAGCGGTACCTTTAGAACCATCTATATACCAACCAATTCCGTCAATTAGATCTTGTGATTTAGTACCATCAACAAATAAGAATCTGTCATAAATACCGTTTTCAAGAGCTTCTCTTACGTAGATTTGTGCTTGCGTAGGGTATCCAATGGCTACAAGATACTGTCCACCAGCAACACTTTGTAATTCAGCTAGGTATGAAGCTTGGCCATCTTCGTATGCCGCACTTCTTACAGTTCCATTGAAATTTGTTTCAAAAACTTCAGCAAGACCTTGTCCATAAGCGCTGTTTTCATATAAGACACCGACAGAATTAATTCCTTCATCTTCCGCAAGTTGTGCGAGTATGACTCCTTGCGCAGCATCTGAAATAGTACTTCGGAGCAAATATCCATTATCATCAATTCCTGTAAGTGCTGGAGAAGTACCAGACGGAGTAATCGTCACAACTTCTGCTGCTATTGTTACACTCTCTGCAACGGCAGCTGTAATACCACTTGCAAGCGGTCCCACCATTGCATGTACACCTTCAACATCAACAAGACGTCGAGCTTCTTCAACTGCTTTTGTTTCATCTAAACCGGTATCACCAGTTACTAAAACAACATCTTGATCGTTAATACCACCAGCATCATTAATATGTTGTATGGCCAGTTCTGCACCAGTTTGAATTTCTGGTCCAAATTCAGCTAACGGTCCTGAAAAGTCAGCTAGATAAGCAATTTTTAGCTGATCACCTCCACCACATGCAGATGTAGCGAGTGTAAGTAAAGATAATACAATACCTACAAGGACTAGCTTTATCATGCTATGCAAATTCTGCAAATACCTCATTTTTATTCCCTCCTCCATAGGGCAATATTTGGAAGATTTTTACCATAATTATGGTAAAAATCCAAATAAATGTTCCTGAATTATAAAATTATTGTATCGCTGGTATGGGAAAATATTAAATATTACATGACATAAAAATCAAAAATTGATATTTAAATTAATCCTTATCTAATTTTTTCCAATCGGATTTTAAAGCTGAGTTTTCCAGCTAAGGAGAGTCCGTGATTCGTAATTTGGTTTTATTTACTGCAATGTTGTTACTGACTATTTCTTGTTCAAGTGATTCTGAACAGGAATCTGACCAGGTTTCGACTATTCAGATACCACAGACTATTGACAAAATTACACCAGACTTAAATATGAGAGACTTAAATGTTGCAAAGGATCAAATGTCAAATCGCTTGATTGAACTTGGCTGGAATAAACCAACAAATTCCAGTGCGACGTATAGTATCGCATCCGACTTACAAGCTATTGATATAAAAGTTGTAAAGGATGGAATTTCTAAAGCAGAAGAATATTTAGGTAATTATGGTCCTTTAAAGGTTTTTATTATTGGTACTGATGTTGAGGCGGCAAATGTGCTTGCAAAAGAGTTTTGTGAATGGGCTTATGACAGAGATAGGTTTGACTATTGCTTTAATGAAGACCAAGGAAATGAAATAAGAGAGATAGCTAAACACGAAGGAAACAATGGATTTGCTCAACATTCTAGAGGGCGAGAAATCCCTAATCAATCTTTCGTCGTTGGGAATCCACACAAGTACTCTGAAGAAGGTTACAAAATAGCCATTCATGAATATGTTCATATATATCAAAATGCTCATATATATGAAGAAGGCATGCCTATATGGCTTGAAGAGGGAAGTGCTGAATATTTAGCTCAGCAGTTATCAGGTAATTATGAAAGTTTTCTAAGGCAAAGCATAAAAGATACTAAACGATTACGAAGAGAACATTCAGATATTCAAATTAAAGATATTGCAACTAGTGAGTTAAGAGAAAAAATCCAGAAAAAGTGTGATGATTATTGCACTTGGGTTTTGCAATATAAAACAGGTGCAATTGCTACAGCATTTCTTATAAGTCAAACCTCTCTTGATTATTTTTATAAAACCTATATTCCTAGTATTTTTTATCTTGGCGAAGAGAAAGCATTTGAAAGTTCTTTTGGAGTCACTTTCGATGAATTTTACGTAATTTTTGAAGAATTTTTAAATAAATCCGACGAAGAGCAAGAAAATATTTTAAATTCCAATCCAAATTCAGGATCACCTTCTGGACCACCTGCTTCAGGACCACCTAGTTTCCGATCATTACCCGAACTAGGCGTAAAAGTGGAGTATTCTGATCAAGTTAAATTATGGGGCGAGAATTGCACGAATGACCCTTTTTATGGGACAGTCGAAATACCGATAATAGACTATTTTAATAATCTAGAAGCTAAAACTTGGGACGTCTTTCGTAACGAAACATATTCATTTCGAGATGGCGATAAAGTCTCGAGAAACGGGCCATTTACTACTTGGTACTTCGGAATGTTCTTGCAAGATGTTTCAAGCAATGTCCCTGAAAAATTCGAATCAATTTCTTACGGATCACATCCTGAGTACTTTTGGGAAGACTACGTTAATTATGTAGTTACCGTATGTGAGACATTCCACGGCCGAGATACCTTAAGGAACGCGATGCTCGCCCATTCCAAATTAATGAACTGGAACACCCGTTGGCCGGGGCATGCTTCAAAATGGGAGCCATTCCCATACATTGAAACGGGCCGTGAAGTGTTCAAGGCACCTAGTCCCAGCGGCCTTGAACACTATACGAAATACATAACAGCATCAGGAGTCATTATTGTAGGAGGAGAAAAAGTACCAGCTCGCGCAATGCTGGCTGCATATGATCGTGTGAATTATATGCTCTCTGCTCGACCAGAGTTTCACGACATTCTTAAAGAGAACAACGTGCGTATATCTTTATTTGGACCAGGTTCAGAAAGCACAACCTCTGAACTACCAGAATTCGAAGGTTTGGACGAGCCGGGCGGATTTTCAATGGGAGTCACTGATGCTGCAATGACTGCCAATGTAGAGTGGTTGTGCTACCCAGGAAATCCAGATAGAGGTGGTGATCCTGTCATGCATGAATTAGTTCATACACTTAACGGCATTGTCTTTGAGCAAATAAACGAGTTGTATTTCTATGAGCGAATATATGACCTTGCGTTGTCAGCTATCGACAAGGGAATATTTGCCACCAACTATACGCAGCACCTTGACGATGGCGAACAACAAGGTATGAAACACTACGTTGGAGAATACTGGGCCATGACAGTTGAAGGTTATTTAATGGACATGGAAGGATTTAAGTATTCACACGATACGCATGAATGGATCAAAGAGAATGATCCTGAGTTATACGATTTGATTATCAGATATTTCCCGACACAAAAATGGGACCAGTGCACTGGAGAACTAAAAAATTAAATGAGAGCATCAAGCTCGTACATTACATTATCGAGCATATTACGTAATGCATCCGAAGGTGTATCTTCAGTTAAATCATTAGATGTAGCAAAGATTGCATTCGCAACAGTTAAACCTTCCAAGCTCGCGACTAAAGGTCTAAGGCCATGATCCACAGCAAGTTGATGCATATTACCTCCACCGGTAGCAACAGGTACGCATATTTTGCCAGTTAAACCACCCTGCGGCATGAGGTCAAAGAATACTTTTAAGAGACCTGTATAGGTGGCACGATATATCGGTGATGTAATGACAATAATTCTAGCTTCATCGACTTTCCCCAATGCTGAAGAGACGTCTGTATCATCTTTTCTACCTAGAAGAGCTTCAGAATTTAAAGTTGATAAATCAATAATATTGGTTTCAAATTTTCTTTCAGAAAGTTTGTCGAGAATTAATGCACCGATACGACGAGAACTCGACATTACGTTAGGGCTACCAGATACTAAGGTCACTGAATTCGATATATTTTGATTCACAGAAGTCATACAAAGTCCTTTTTCAATTACTTAACTGCTAAATCAGCATACTTCGTTATAGAATTTTAGACAAAATCAAAATATCGATAGTTATTGTTAGCAAGAAAGAAATTATGAGCATATTAAGTGAAGAAGAACGATTAGGTCGTGCAAGAATTTTTTTTGGAACACTTGCACAAATTTTTCCTGAAACGAATGTGTACTTTAATGACGTCATAATTCATCTAGGTATGGAATACATACCTGCAGAAGATTACTCACTCGAATTTGAAATGGGATTTGAAAAAGAAAAAAACTCACGCAATCCAGACATAATCATGATCCAATCAAAATCTGAAGATGAATGTAATACGTACATCACGGTTTTTGCAGAAATATGCGAACAATATGGATATCTTCCAGTGATTGAAATAGATCAAAATGCTTTAAAACAGATCCTGGAAAAAACTCAAGGGAATAATGATTAATTATTGCTTTTGTAATTAAACAACAAGAGAAAAAATATCAATCTCCAGGCAGATATACAAATAAAACCTATTAGAAAAGTAATTCCATAAAAGACGGGATCACTCCAACTATCTATTATGAAAAATCGAAAAAATTGAGCGACTAAAAAAATTACTATCCAATACTGAAGTGTGTTGAAAAAAAACTTTTTTATCAGAAAAACAGAAGATCTATCAAAAAATTTCTTAAGGAAAAAAACACACACCATAGCCAGCCAATAGGGCACTATCGTGCGCATAAGTACATCAACATTGAAGATTTGATTTAAAGAATAATGTGAAAGTAACCCGATAATATTAAAAAAAGAAATTACTATAAAATCACCAAAAAATAGACGGGGAAAAGACATTCCATACCTTAAACAATATTTCGAAATCGTTTTTTATAGTAAACCAATATTAGCAATTAAGGTTATTTGTTTTTAGACTAGCTTAACCTATTAGGGAGTATTTATGGATATACATATCTTACAATCCGCAAAACAAAAGACAATTGAACGAACTGACAATATCATCTTTGAGGGAGGATCAGTTTGGGGCGCTTCATTAACAGAAAATCATACTAAAGATAATAATGTTGGATTAGTACATTTTGCCCCAGGTGCTCGTGCTGGGTGGCATACACATTCGCACGATCAAATACTTTATATTGTGTCAGGAATTGGTAAGGTTGGAGATCGGACAGGTGAACAAATTGTATCTGCAGGTGACACCATTGTAGTACCTGCGAATGTTGAGCATTGGCACGGTGCACATGACACAGGAACACCCATGTCACACCTATCTATCACTTCTCTAGATTCAGAAACAACAGTTTTGGAAAATTAATCCAATAGAAAAAGGAGTATCGTATGAAAGCAGTATTTGTTGAGAAATATGGTGGACCTGACGACTTAGTCGTAAAAGAAATTGATCGAATTGAAACTATTGGAGCAAATGATGTACGTGTAGAGATAAAAGCACGTGGGATAGCTTTCTCTGACACTCTTGTTGCTGCAGGGCAATATCAAGTTAAATCTGAACCTCCTTTTATTTTAGGCAATGAAGCTGCAGGGTACGTCATTGAAATTGGAAGTTCGGTTACAGAATACCAAGTAGGTGATGCAGTACTTACTTCTGCTGGATGCATCGAAGAAGCAGTGGTTGACGTAAATTCAATCACCTTAATTCCTGAGGGAGTTGACCTAGAACTTGCCGCAGGGTTCCGGAGTAACTATCAAACTGCTCTATACGGAATGCAACGAGCACGTCTTAAAGCTGGTGAAACGTTATTAATTCATGGAGCAGCTGGAGGTGTAGGTTTAGCAGCTGTCGATATAGGAAAGTTAATGGGAGCAACAGTCATTGCGACCGCTGGGACAGATGAAAAATTAAATATTGTTAAGCAAATGGGTGCAGACCACGTTATCAATTACACAAATGGATTCCGTGAAGAAGTAAAGGAACTTACAAATGGCTTAGGTGCAGATGTAATCTATGATCCTGTAGGTGGTGATGTATTCGATGAATCTATGCGCTGTATTGCACCTTTTGGAAGAATATTAATAGTTGGCTTTACAGGTGGAAGACCTGGTCTCGCAAAAACAAATCACTTACTTGTAAAAGATGCAGAAGTAATAGGATACACAATCGGTGGATTGGCGAACCATGCACCTGAATGGTCAAACAGTAACCATGACATATTAATGGGATGGTTGGCTTCAGGTCGTATTAAACCTTATATTTCTCATCGAGTACCTTTGTCACGTACTTCAGATGCACTTAAGCACATCATTAATCGTGAAGTGATTGGAAAAGCAATAATCGTCAATGACTGAAAAAGACCCTAGTATCGAAAAAAAATCCAATTCGAGAGATACTTATTCTTCGGGATTATCGATTATTTTGGGGATCACAATTACGATCTAGATTGATCCAAGGCATCTAAATATGTATCAAAAAAATCTGGGGATTTGTATATATTGTAATTGGTCAAAACAAATTAAAACTGCAAAAAAAACATCTTTTATAATGTGCACTCTTTCAAAAAAAGATCAACGCTATACAAAATATCCTCAGCTTCCATTATTGGAATGTGAGGGGTTTTCTGTTAGATCAGAATGATCAACATGCTGATATCGGTAACTAGAAACTCCAGGTACAAATTTCCATACCAAACCTATGACAACAAATGCAATTACCCCTCCTAAAACCATGGTTGAACCTGCACCGATAGCCCCTGACATAAATGCAACTTCCATCTGTCCGATATTATTTGCACCCATGGCAGCAAATGAATGTGCACTACTCGCTCTACCCAGCAATCGATCAGGTGTAGTTAATTGAACTATTGTTTGCCTCATAACCATCCCCACCGCATCCGTAGCACCTAAACCAGCGACAATCACTAAACCAATAGCGAATATGTGAATCGATCCAAATGCAATCAGTAATAAGGCATAGACAGAAGTTGCTACTAGTACTAATACTCCTTTACGTGACATTTTCGCGGTATAAAGAACTAGAGCGCTACCAGCGATACCTCCAAAAGAATTAGCTGATGCTAAAAGACCGACACCAACAGCACCCATTCCGTAAAGGCTTTCTGCAAATATAGGGAAAAGAAATCGATAAAAACTAAAAATCGTCACACCTATATCTAATAAATAGAGACCCGGCAATATTTTATGGTGACGGACGAATAAAAATCCTTCTTTAAGTGACTCGAAGGATCCTCGCTTAATAGCTTTTTCAGGGGTACCTGAAACACGAATAGCAAGAGGTGTTATTACACTTACCATTAACACAAATGTAGTGGCAGCAAGTGCTGAAGAAACACCCCAGATCGAATAAATAAGTCCAAATGCAATTGGAGCGGCAATACCAGCAATTTGAAATGTGGCAGTATTCGTCGTAACAGCATGAGTAAGATGAGTCCGTGGTACCACACGGGCAATCATTGCAGGACGGGCAGAATTTCCTAACATATTCATAATTCCGGTAATTCCGTGAACAACATATATATGCCAAACTGCTAAATTTCCGTAAAATGCTGCAAAAGTAAGCATCAGCAGTGCAACGAAAGATATTGATTGCGTCAGAACCATCAATTTTTTGCGATCAAAAATGTCAGCTAAAATACCGCCATATATCACAATAGGCATTTGTAAAAATTGGATAGCCCCAAGTAATCCTAATTGAAATTCAGAACCTGTTTCTTCATAAATCCATTGTGCACACGTAAATAATCGCATCTGCATTGCGATCATCATTGAAACACCACCAAGCCAAAGCATAGTAAAATCGCGATATGCGAATGCAGACCATGGCCTTAATGTGTGTTCGCTCGAGGAATTAGTTTCTACCATAAAGTGTATTTGATTAGAGTGCGTTGAGAACTTAGAAACAAGAATATCACTAACATTAATGTTTTTTTGTACGACAAAAAAATTACACTCAATTTTCTTCGCTATCCTTAACAGAGATCTGATGAGAGAATCGCTACGTCAACATGAAAGGTCGAGCATGCCTAAAGGGAAAGTATTAGCTTGGACCTTATATGATTGGGCAACCTCAGGTTACGGTGCAGTAATCGCTACATTTGTTTTTAGTGTCTACTTTACTCAAGAAGTATGGGATGGTGATGGTGGTGCGGTTGCGTGGGGGTGGATGGTTTCACTCACAAGTATATTCGTCGGAATTGGTGGATCATTACTCGGTTTAAAATTCAATGGTATACGTACACACAGATCAGTACTTACCCTATTCATAATAATCAGTACAATCACAGGATTGGGGCTGTGGTTCGTTAAACCTGAACCTGAGTACGCAATACTTGCACTACTTCTTGTAGGTATAGGAAGTTTCTGTGTAGAAACATCATTTGTCCCATACAACACACTTTTACGTGTTTTAGTGCCACCTGAGCGAGCTGGACGTGTGTCTGCCAATGCATGGGGTTTAGGGTATGTCGGTGGAGTAGTATGTTTACTCTTGGCATTACCAATCATCCAGTCGGGGATCATATCTGATATAAATTTAGCTAATGTTCGTGCGGCAAGTCCTTTTGCTGCGCTTTGGTTATTCGTTTTTGCTCTACCAATGATTATTTCTTTATATCGCATCCCACAGGAACGTATGTCAGAACCTGGATACGCCACAAGCAATCTGAACAAAAATGAAATAATACAGTTACTTAAGCACCGTGGAATTTGGAAATTTTTACTTTCAAGACTATTTCTAGCTGAAGGATTGACTGCANTGTTTGCTTTCGGAGGCATAATAGCCGCTAGCCTCTACGATTTTTCTACTGAAAAAGTTCTTCTTTTCGCAATAGCTTTAAATATTTCTGCCGGAGTTGGAGCAATTCCTGGCGGACACCTTGATGATCGTTTTGGACCACGTATGGTCATTAATACTTCCTTAGTTGGATTAATATTATGTGGTGCGGTTATAGGATTTACCGAAGGGGAGTTGATATTTTGGATAGCAAGCATTTCATTAGGTTTATTCATTGGACCTGTGCAATCATCAGGTAGATCTTTAGTAGCAAAAAGCGTAAGTAAAGAAGAAGCTGCACCCCTATATGGTCTATTAGGTTTTTCGGGTCGTGTCGTTTCTTTTATCGGTCCATTATTTGTAACTATCGGTATAAGTATTACTAATAATGACAGAACAGCTATATGGGTGATAGCTGTTCTGTTAATTATCTCCCTTATAATAATGCTCTCAACACCCAAATCACTTGGGCAAATCAAAACAGACCTTGATGGGAAAATATCAACTCAAAAGAATTAAGTTAATTATTCGGTGCACATGATTGCATAACTGCTCGGATCGAATCTAATCCAGATTTTGCAGCTACTACGCGAACAATTGCTGTATCTAATCCATCAGCAAGATTATAAAATTTATCGCGTGCATTAGTTATATCCGATGAAACACCAACAGCTTCAAGAAGCTCATCTGGAAAAGCTTCGAGAATTTCATCAAATGAACCATTTCGGTTACGAATAGAATCGAGAAAAAGTAATTCTTCAGCAAAACCCATACGTTCGAAATGTGCACGATATGCAAATTGTCGTTCCCGAGCAGTAGGAACTTTATCACGTAAAGCATAAGGAATTGTGGCACGGGCTAGCCCATCGCGAGCAAGTTTGGGATCATCATCTACACACACACGTATATATTGCACAAGTTTCAACTCATTAGTATTACGACCAACAGACATTGCTCCTTCATTAACGCGTTCTCTACTCCAGGAAATACGTTCTGTATCACACCAGTTCATCGCTGCTCCATCAGCAAGTTCGCCTGCAAGATTTAACATTTTTGGTCCTAGTGCACCCAATAATACGGGGGTTTTATAATCAGAAGGAGCGCCAATACTGACATCTTTTAGCGTAATTGCTTCACCTTCATAATTAACGGTCTCACCGTCGAGTAGTTTACGAATTGTAATTAAGTAATCACGCATAACTGCCAACGCAGATTTTGTATTAAAACCCAAATTTTTCCGAACAGAAGGTTGGTATATTCCTCCAGTTCCAATACCTAAAGAAAATTTTCCTCGAGTTAAATTCGTTAAGATCTTTGAGCTACTTGCAAATGATACTGGTGAGCGAAAAGCCACAGGCGAAACAGATATACCTGTATTTAGTCCACCTTCTACAATCTCAGTTGTAGCTTTCCATCGAAGAGCACATAGTTGAAAAGCGTCATTACCTATTCCATCTGGTGTCCAAATACTTGTATAACCCAACATGGTAGCTTCACGTGATAGTATTTCTTGCTCTTCAAGACTAAGTTGCAATGCAGCATCTAATCCTAATCCGACTTCCATAAAACCTCTAAATTCTTTTAATTAACATTTGCTAAACGATAAATACTTTCATGTTCGATAGTAACTAATTTACGGCCAGTGGTAGTTATCTGTACCACTGAAAAATGAACAATCTGATGGCCGTTATGCTCCGTCAGGTTTGTAATGATACCTTTACGAATCATTGTTTCACCTGCATAAAGAGGAGAATGATGCCAAATTTTTCCTGTACGATGTATAGTAGTTGATTCGTCAAAATGCGTGGTAATTAAATCAACAGGGTTAACCCATTTTCCTACAGGAACAACTACCTTATCATCGATTCTANTAGGAAAATTAGAATTGTTAGGTTTTGAATATACATTGACGTCAAAATATTCTTCGATCTGTAAAACAGACCCAATTTGTTCTGACTTTCCCAATTTCTCATTACTTGGATTCATTGGCACCAGTTCGTCAATATCGAGTGTTTTTTCTTCTAAACCAATTGTTCCAAACATACGTGGTCCTTTTCCATCAGACCCTGTTACTTGGAATGATCTATCTTCCGCATTAATTGAAAAGGTTACACGTTCATTATTATAAACTGGCAAACGAAATCGGTATGATGCTCTTCCACTATTGAGCCAATCCACACCTTGATTTAGTAATTCGCTAACGACGTGTTCATATAACGTAACACCCGGAACAAATGCTCCTTGAAATCCTAAATTGTGAGCTTCTGTATCGGTATGTATTCCATCAGATCTCTCATTGAGAGGATTAGCATCCCATGTACGTGAATGAAAGAGAAAATTCATTGTCTAATCAATTTTTATTTCACGATTACGTTTATCATTCTCTGTATCAATATCTGATTCGTTAGAAGTAACCTTCAAAATATCAGAAAGAGCTTTTGTAAATTCACTGACAAGTAACATTTGTTCACTCACAATATTACGCAAACGTGTCGAAAATTCATGATCGATCAAAGTGCTCTTGCCTTGCCGCTTTGATTCAATAGACTCTTCTAATTTGTTTAGACGATTTTCGAGGTCGTGTAATTTTTGAGAATCATCCATTATTTTTCTCTCCAAACCAAATATTCAATATATTTTGATCTAATTTAGCAGACAAAACTGCGCGTTGCTGAAGTGCGCGTGGCAACAGCATGTTTCGACGATATTGATCGACTTCTATGATTAATTCTTCTGAGGCTTGTGTCAAACGTATTTGATCTCGATCTACTAATGGGATTTTTAGCTTCATTAGGCTTTCAGATTCCACAGGAGCATCCACAAATTCATCCTCATTTTGATCTCGAGTAAATATGACAAACGGTAATTCATCATGGAAAAAAGTTGCTGGATTTTCATCATCAAATAAAATCATTGCCAATTTTTCTAATGATTCTATGCCTACCAGTTCATGATCAAATTGTGGAGTAATCTTAATTGGGATCTCACCAAAAATTTCATGGAGTGTCTCAAGGTGTTGTTTTTGTTTGGCACCTTGCTCAGAAAAATATCCACTCTCAATTACTTCCTCAGGAAGTACTCGATTACATATTACTAGGTCAGCACGATATCCATATAATCCTAATTGCGTAAACGCACGTTGAGTTTCTTTTATAACCATTCGCTCAGGATTTGTAACTAAACGAACTGATGTTTGTTCTGGATCACTTAATACGAGCTGGATTTTTTCGATTTGTTCCATAAGATCTGCCGTGGTATCGAAAACTTCGTTACTTGGCAAAGGCATACTAGAAACACGTCGTAAAACTGGTCGAGCTAATCCTGAAATTTTCCTACTTAGTGGAAAGATTTTTTCCAACCACCATCTCCCAGCTTCTGGAAAACTCAACAATCTGAATGTTTCTGCAGTTGGGGCACAATCGACAACTATCAAGTCATAGTCATCGGTTCTATGATGTTCAAGTATCCATAATAAATTTGCCAATTCGTCCATACCTGGGAGCACTACCATTTCATCAGCTAAAATTGGATCGAATCCTTCCCAGGCAAGTATTGATTCCATCCAACGTTGTACAGTTCCCCAATATTTTTCCATGTTGTAATAGACATCTGTCTCTTGTGCCCATAAATTATTTACAATTTTTTTGGGTTCAGGTCCAAGTTGCATATCTAATGAATCACCCAAACTATGAGCAGAATCGGTACTTAAAACAATCGTACGCATACCATTTTGCGCAGCACGTAAAGCTGTTGCTGCCGAAATTGACGTTTTACCAACGCCACCTTTTCCTGTGTATAAAATTACTCTTGTCACATTGCTCTCCACAGGAATGATATATCGAAAATATATTATAAATTTTAAATTTCTATCTTGTCTTACAATAAAATAATGTTACTTATTGATGCATCCTATATGATGTAGTCATGCCTACAAAAACCAGATTACCATCATTCTCATTACACGATATGCAAGGTGGAAATTACGATTTCCCCAATGGAAAAACATCTCTTCTATGTTTTGTGAAGGAAGATTGTCCAACTTGTCAACTTTCACTACCACTCATTGAAATTATTCAAAAAACATTTAGCTCAGTGGTAGAAGTATTATTAATTGGACAAGATCATGCTGGCAATATCTCAATGATTGAAACTCATCAACTGACAACTTCTCTTCTTAACGATGATGCTTTAAAGGTTTCATTTGAATACGATCTGGACACAGTTCCTACAATTTTCCTTACAGATAGTGTAGGAAATGCTTTGATACAATTTATTGGTTTTGGAAAACAAGACTGGATTGATTTAATACAAAAACTGTCTGATATTACAGGAATTTCTGTACCTACAATTCAGTGGGATAGTTATCCAGAAAGCCATCCAGGATGCGGATCACGCTCTGTTGAACCAGGGATAGCAGAGCGTTTAGAAGCTGAATCTTCAGGNAGCCCATTGAGAGCCCGACAAATAGATATAGCAACCCATGACGATGTGCATGAATTTCTTTTTGATCAAGAATTAACTGATGGATTGCCTGTTATCCCTCCTACACCCGAACGAGTACTTCGTATGATTAAAGGGTCACACCGTGATGCCCAAGAAATTGTTGCAGACATACCACCCAATCTAGCACCAGCAACTGTTGAAAAAATTGCAATCAATGCAGTCATGGCAGGCTGTAAACCTGATTATCTGCCTGTCGTAATCACTGCAGTTGAGGCAATGTGCACTGATGAATTTAATATACATGGTGTCAGTGCTACAACGATGGGTGGTACGCCTGCAGTTATCATCAATGGACCTATACGAGAAAAAATTGAAATGAACTCAGGGCTTGGGGCACTAGGGGCAGGTCACAGGGCAAATGCAACTATTGGACGTGCAATTCGTCTTGTCTTACGCAATATTGGAGGGGCAAAAACAGGTGGGACCGAAAGATCGACTTTAGCAAGTCCTTCAAAATATACGCTAGCATTTGCAGAAAGAGAGGAACGCTCTCCTTGGGAACCTTATCATGTCCAACAAGGATTCGATCAAAGTGAGTCTGTAGTTACACTTTTTGCTGTTACTGGTGGACCCAGCTTAGTGGTTGACCAAAATTCCAGAACACCAGAACAAATTACCGGTAGTATTGCGATGGTTATGGAATCAATCCCACATCCACGTGCCCGAGGCGATCAAGACATACTACTTGTTTTATGCCCTGAACATCTGGACACAATCACAAAAAATGGTTGGAGTAAGCAAAAATTTTTAGATGAGATACAAAAAGCAACATTAAAACCATTGCGTAATTTATTAGCTGACGAGCATTCGGGGGTTGGTGCTTCACTCGCAGAATTTGGTGAAACAGGTCCCAATGAAAAGGATTTAGAAAGACTAGTGCCAAAATTTGCTTCTACAAGTAATATACATTTAGTAGTGGCAGGNTCTGACGCTGGGNAATTTACATCTGTTTTCCAAGGTTGGGCAACAGGTCCACGTGGCTCGATGGTTGTTAGCCGAAAGATAGAAGGTTGATTATGACAATGAAGATATTAGATCCTACTGATGAACGAGAACCAATAAAACGCCAACTAACCTCACGCCCTGAACATATAAGTGGAGTTGTAGGACTGTTGGACATTTCGAAGCCGCGAGGAAATGTACTGCTTAACCGTTTGGAACAATTGTTTGATGAACGGTTACCAGATGTTGAAATCCGTAGATATACGAAACCAACATTTACAAAACCTGCACCTGAAGATTTACGAAGAAAAATATCTGAAGAATGTGGTTTTGTAATCGAAGCACTGGCTGACTGAGGATCTTGTACGACGTGCAGTGTGCACGATACGACATGGTTCGAAATTCAAGGAATCCCTTCAGTTTTTATAGCATCAACAGAATTTGTTGATGCAGCTACTGCACAGGCATCAATGCTGGGGTTGCCCGAATTAAATCGTGTGTTTGTTCCTCATCCAATACAAGATGCTACTGATAGCGAGATGGAGCAAAAAGCAGAGGAAGTTTTTGAAAAACTTTTGAATACTCTAATCGCTTAATGCATCTAATATGACAGGAAGATTAGAGTGTCATTTGAACAAAAAGTTGCAATTGTTACTGGTGGTGCGTGGGGCATTGGTGCCGAAACAGCAAGAAAACTAGCATCTGAAGGTGCAAATGTCTTAATTGCTGATAAAGATTACGAAGCAGCCAAAGAGAATGCGCAACAAATAGAAAATAACGGCGGATCAGCACAAGCAATCCAAATTGATTTATCTGTCAGCGAGCAAATCAAGATAATGATTGATACTGCAATTAATGAATGGGGACATATCGACATCCTCGTACAAAATGGTTACAGGGATGATGTTCTTAATAGAGGAAGTGCAGTCACATTAGAAGAAGAACGTTGGGATTCTGCAATGGACGTTCTTACAAAAGCACTCTTTATTGGAGCAAAACATGCTATTCCACATATGCAATCTAATGGGGGTGGNGTCATCATTAATATTGCTTCAGTCCATGGCATATTGGTTGAGACCAATAGATTAGTATATGAAGCAGGAAAAGCTGCTGTAATAGCAATGACCAAACAAATGGCTGTTGATTTTGGTCCCTCGAATATTCGCGTTAATTGCATTTTACCAGGTCATATCGTGACTGAACGTTTACAAGAACGATGGAATAAAGAACCAAAGATGCTGGATTTTTTCGCCAAACAATATCCGTTAGCTCGAGTAGGTACACCAGCTGATATAGCAAATGCAATTACATTTTTGTGCTCTGATAATGCAGCATTTATTACCGGACATCCTTTGGTTGTTGACGGAGGGTTAACAATTCAATTACAAGAAGAATTAACTGTACGACTCGGAAAATATGCACAGGAAAATCCATTTGATTAGATAATAAATATTAATTGGAGGAAATGTGGAATTACGTAACTTAGGTAAAATTGGCCAAGTCAGTGCACTCACTTTAGGTGGTGGTGGCATTGGCGCTGTCTGGGGAGAACGAAGCAGAGATCAAGCTATAGCTACAGTACTCGATGCAGTAGATCACGGAATTACACTTATCGATCTAGCACCAAGTTATGGAAATGGTGAGGCAGAAAATGTTGTGGGGCAAGCATTTAAAGGTGACCTACCTTCAGGAATAAAAGTTACAACTAAGTGTCAATTAAGGAACGTTCCCGGCGAAGAGATATATCCTCGATTAATTGAAAGTCTGCACGAGAGTTTAAGTCGGTTACAACTGAACCATGTTGATATTTTTCTTCTACACAGTAATATCATCCCTGATCGTGATTTAGCAGAAAACGGGACATCCTTAAGTACATATACTGATTATGTGATACCAGCGTTCGAAAAAATAAAAACCTCAGGTTTGATTAGTCATTGGGGTATAACAGGTATTGGTTGGCCTAGTGCAATCAATACAGCACTCGAAGAGCAAAAAAAACCAGCGGTAGTACAGTGTATAGCAAATCTATTAGACTCTGGAGGAGGACTCGATCGTTCTCCAGAAAAACCGAATCCACGCAAGACAATTGAGTTAGCTCATAATAATAATGTAGGTGTTATGGGTATTCGTGCAGTGCAAGCAGGTGCTCTCACAGACAAAATCGATAGAGCATTACCGAATGACCATTCTGAAATACTTGATTATGCAAAAGCGGCACCTTTTAGGGCACTTGCAAAAGAATTTGGAATTTCATCAGCTATGCTAGCGCACAGATATACACTAAGTATGAAAAATGTAGATACTGTGGTTTTGGGTGTCAAAAATCAAAATGAATTACAGGAATGTTTAGAAGCAGAATCATTAGGAAGATTATCAACTGAAGAGATTAAAGCTATTGATGACTGCATCTCTGTCTAGTAACTGAGTTACCTCTAAACAATGTCAATTCGATCGCCTATCGCAACAGTACCTTCTTGTGCGGGAACTGCTAACACACCCATAACAGGGCGCTCTTGAGAAAATTCTTTTGTGAGAATAGACATCACTTCACAATCACGCTCACCAGTATCAGGATTAACATGTGTTGCTAAGCATCTTACAACTGGGCCTACAACATTAAATTCAATATTATTAATCCGAATCGCACTTCCGATCAAATCCAGTTCTTGCCATGGATCGAGTCCGTTGATTGTCATATTCATTCTAAATCTACGTTCATCAATTTTTACTCCAGCCGTTTCTTCAAATACTTTTAAGCTTGATGCTGACATTATTGAGATGCTCGATTGTTCTCTATCGTGAAAACGATAAGTATGTCCGTCACCAATTAAGGTAAATGGAGGGATATTTATCGAGGAGTCTATTTCCAATAATTGCTCTCTCAACCAGTTAGAAAGGTAAATTCTATCTGAAATTTTCCGAATATCAGCCGTTGCAGATATATTCGAATTTAAACTTATATGTAATTGTGATTTAGCTTCATCAAAATTCGAATTGAATTTTGCAATTAAGGGATTACCTTGCAGCGTCAGGAACGATCTTTTTGATAACCAACTAGTAGCATCAAGTTCGTTTTTATTTAATAAAAATCCAAAAACCCGATCACCCTGTACATTACCAAAACAATCAAAATCAATTTGTCTCACTTCTTTGGGTGTGAATCCTTTGATTGGGAATTTGTATAAATTTGTAATTTGCATCTTCTTGTCCTCAATAAGTGGATTATGATGTAAGATATTGGAATGTTAGTAGTACTGTCACCCGCAAAAGGTCAAAATTTCGATTCAACAGACCTCGATATTAAATGTACTAAACCAAGATTGCTTGCAAATAGTTGTGAGTTAGTGAATACCTTAAGAGATTATAGTGCAGATGATCTAATGTCACTGATGGGTGTAAGTGCAAAAATTGGTGCATTAAATGCAGATCGATTCGCTACATTTAATATTCCATTTAATGAAACTAACGCAAAACCTGCTGCTTTTGCTTTCACAGGCGATGTCTATAAAGGACTGAATATCAATGAATTCGATAGCGGTGATTTAGACTATGCACAATCGCATCTAAGGATACTCTCTGGGCTATACGGAATTCTTCGGCCTCTCGATCTAATACAACCTTATCGATTAGAAATGGGAACAAAATTGAACACTCAGAGTGGTGTTGATCTTTATGAATATTGGGGAACATCTCTCTCTGATTTGCTAATGCAAGATCTAAAAAATATGGAAAATAATCAAATTATAAATCTTGCTTCAAATGAATATTTCAAAGCGATCGATGGGTATAACCCAGAAATCTCTGTCATTAGTCCCGTTTTCAGAGAATGGAAAAATGACAAATACAAAATTATTTCATTCTTTGCAAAAAATGCACGAGGCACAATGGCAAGATGGATCGTCAAAAACAAAATTGATCGCCCTGAAGAACTTATTGCATTCAATGAAGATGGCTATACCTACAGTGATGAACATTCTACTGCAGACAGTCCTGTCTTTTTAAGAGGATAGATTTGTCTTCAGTCTCTCACAATAAACCAAAAGTAATAATTGATTGTGATCCAGGTATCGACGATGCAATTGCGTTAGTAGTAGCGAATCATTTCTCAGAAATCATTGGAATCACAACAGTCGCTGGAAATGTTCCTTTAGAATTTACTACAGTAAATACACAATCAATTTGTGAACTCTTAAATTTAGACGTACCGATCCATTCAGGTGCATCACATGCATATTCCAAACAATCAGTTACAGCTGAACATGTGCATGGAGATACAGGGCTGGGCGATTTACTACTTCCAAAACCTGAAAATAAAATAGTATCTGAACATGCGGACAATTATTTGATAGACATAACCAAACAAGAGAACGACCTCACACTCATCGCTTTAGGCCCTTTAACAAATATTGCCCATGCAATCGAAAAAGATCCTGCATTCGTTTCACGAATTAAGTCAATTACCTTGATGGGAGGAAGCGCCTATGGACTAGGAAATGCCACTGCATCAGCTGAATTTAATATCTTTGCAGATCCTGAAGCTGCCTCAATTGTATTCAACTCAAGAGCACCCATAAAAATGATTGGCTTGAATTTAACTAGGCAAGTTCAAATGGGTATAGAACACGCCAAAATTTTGTCGGAAAATATTGGGAATAGAGTGAGTAAATCAGTATCAACTCTTTTGTATTCGTACCAAAACCTTATTAGCTCTTCAACAGGAAATATTACCGTACCTATGCATGATCCTTGTGCAGTTTTAGCAGTCACACATCCTGAATTTTTTACATTTGAAAAACGGAATGTAATTATTGAACTTGATGGAATCTATACACGAGGTATGACTGTAGTTGATGAAAGAAAATCAAGTCCACCAATCAACTGTGACGTCGGTTATCAGGCCGATAGCGAAAACCTTATATCGCTAATAGTTGATGCTGCCAGCACAAAAAATTAATCATCCATCAAACGAGACATTAGATCATCAAGATTTTCATCAGCAATTTTTTTACCTATTTCAGAATAGTACTGATCTTCATTCGGTTGTTTCGATGATTTAAATTTCGAAAGCCCTATCACTGAATCAACAGCTTGCTGCCATCCATCAATAAGTTGTCGCCGTTGTGATTCTTTAATATCAGATTCAAAACTTTTATCAACGATCCAGGCAGATTCAACATCGCTAATCGAATTTAGAATATTTGATTGAAGAGCGGCCAACACAAATGCACCTTTCGCCGTAGTTTCTATAAAAGTAGGACGTTCAACAGTTATATCAATTACATTAGCTAGGAATTGCATTAGCCAATTATTCTGTGTCATTCCTCCATCAACCCGAACACTGGAAATGTTTAATCCTGAGTCACGAACCATTGCAGCAATTAAATCAAAGGTCTGATAAGCCACTGATTCTAAGGCTGCACGGGCAATATGAGCTATTTCTGAATCACGCCCCAGTCCAGTTATAGAAGCACGAGCATCAGGCTTCCAGTATGGAGTTCCAAGACCTACAAATGCTGGAACCAAATAAACACCTGCATTTGAATTCAATTCTTGCGCTAACAATTCAGTATCAGAAGCATTTTGAATTATTTTTAAATTATCACGCAGCCATTGTATGGTTGCACCAGCCATGAAAATAGATCCTTCTAAAGCATAGGTAACCTTGCCATCGAGGCGGTATGCGGGTGTAGTTAGCAATCCTTCACTCGAATATTTCATCTCTTCACCAGTGTTTAACATTGCAAAGCAACCAGTGCCATAAGTACTTTTTAGCATCCCAGGTAAAGTACATCCTTGGCCGATAGTTGATGCATGCTGATCTCCTGCAACGCCACGTATTGGAATGACCGTCCCAGATAAAAGATTCTCTGATACACCAAATTCAGCAGCAGAATCTAGAACTTCAGGTAAAATAGCTTCAGGAATATCAAAAAGAGCAAGTAATTCTTGATCCCAATTCTGGGTTAGGATATTAAACAACATTGTCCTTGATGCATTTGTAGCATCAGTAACGTGTGAACGACCATTTGTAAGTCTCCATATCAAAAAGGTATCTATTGTCCCAAAGGCAAGATCACCATTTTTANCACGCTCACGTGCACCTGATACGTTATCTAATATCCATTTGATTTTTGTTGCACTGAAATAGGAGTCTAACATCAGACCAGTTTTCTGATGCACAGAAAATTCAACTCCTGAATTTTTAAGATTCTGACAATATTCAGCAGTGCGTCGATCTTGCCAAACTATTGCAGGATATATTGGTTTTCCAGAGGAACGTTCCCAAATCAAAGTAGTTTCACGTTGATTTGTAATACCTATTGCTGCCAAATTAAATTTTGAGAAATTAATACCTTTTATGATGTCTTTGATACCGGTCCATATTTCTTCAGGATCATGTTCTACCCATCCTTGATATGGAAAATGTTGTGAAAATTCTTGTTGAACCATATTTATCGGGGTACCAATTTCATCAAATATCACTGCACGTGAACTTGTTGTTCCTTGATCAATTGAGAGAATATGGTCCATTAGCACCTCAGAAATTTGAATACAACTAATATATCACTACTCGACCTTTGGCATCTTTGTTAAGTGTGTAAAAGCAATTCCAGCAAGAGAAATAAAAGTACATAAGAAAAAGACAGTGTTTATACCACTCCAATCAGCAACTAAGCCAGCGATAATTGGCCCTGATAACATTCCAATTGCATATAGTGCTTGATAAATGCCCATCGCAGTAGCACGTTTATTAGGAGCTACAACAAGGACGCTTAGTGTAATTAACACAGCATTTATCAAACCACGTCCAAAACCATTAAGTAATTGAGAAAATGCAATACCAAAAAAAGTATGTGTGAACGGCAACATAAACGCCGCCAGAGCAATCAAACATGCAGCAAGTACAATTGCCCCACGATAACCAAAGATTCTGGCACATGGAACAGCGCATAGTGTTCCCACCATTGACATTGCAAACATTAAAGTAGTGATAAAACCTATATCAGCATCAGTTGCACCATTTTGTTCAGCATAAATGGGTACAAAACCAAAGCTTGTTGCGAAACTGACAAATTGTGTAGTAATACCGACAATAGAAACAATTAAAACAAGAGGATGATTCAAAATTTCAAGAAAACTTTGCATTGAATATGGTTCAGTTTTCTGTAACGTAGGCTCGGGTGCGAGTAAAAGTAAAATTGTG
The DNA here is from genome assembly GCA_002716405.1 of Chloroflexota bacterium. Taxonomy (GTDB): domain Bacteria; phylum Chloroflexota; class Dehalococcoidia; order UBA2979; family UBA2979; genus UBA6955. Next base: position 42,936 of record PBBA01000007.1, read on the forward strand.
CCTACAACACCTAAAATAACTCCAGCCAAAAAAGTTGCGTTCGTACCCCAGAGTTCTGAAATCACTCCTCCGACAAAAGTAGCCAGAACTAAACCAAGTCCATTGACAAACATTAAACGAGACATAGCCTGTCCTGTTTTTTCTGCAGTAAAATACGATGCGTACAAAACACTCACAGCAACCCATCCTGCACCAGCAATCCCTGTAACAGAACGAGCAAAAAACATTTGTGTTGGTGTAGGAGCATATGCCAGCCACAATGCTCCTAGAGCTGCCGACGCTAAAGCTAATACAGCAAAAGGTTTGCGCTTACCTATGAGATCAGAAGTGACACCAATGGGGATTCTTAACGAGACTTGTGCAATCGAATATGATGCAATAACTAAACCAATAACAGTATTTGATGCACCCAATTCAAGAGCCCTCAACGGAAGATACGGAACGTAGAAATAGAGTGAAAGCCATAACGAAAATGTTGCTACGGTCACCATTGATATCGGAAGAGAATTTTGTATCTGATTCAAAATTAATCAATTTCCTCTGAATCGAGCTGGTCATTTTTTTTCTGAAAATAGTATTTATTTTTCGCAATTTTCTCTGGACGGTTAGAGAGAGAATTCTGTTCATTTAAATCGTTGCTATGTGGGTTTTTGTACCCAACACCATAACCCAATTCTTTCATTAAACTGGTTGGTGCATTTCGTAAATGCATGGGCACATCATCGTTACGAGTTTGTTCCACATCTGATAATGCGCGGTTATATGCTTCATATGTACTATTTGATTTTTTGGCTAAAGCAAAATAGACCGTGATCTCTGCAAGTATAATTCTCGCTTCTGGCATTCCAACAAAATATGTAGCTTGCTGTGAGGCAACTGCCATATTAAGAGCAGATGGATCTGCCAATCCAATATCTTCACTAGCAAAAATTATTAACCTTCTGCTGATAAATTGAGGGTCTTCACCTGCCTCCAACATACGTGCAAGCCAATATAAAGCACTATCCGGATCAGAAAATCTTAATGATTTAATAAAAGCTGAAATCGTATCAAAATGGTAATCACCCTTGCGATCATAGCGTAAAACAGGATCATGTAATGCGAATTCAACGTGTTGTTTTGTCACAACATCATGATTATTCTCATTATTACCGTCTGTAGCTATACCTACAGAGGCCTCAAGAGTATTTAAAGCAACGCGAGCATCACCAGCCGCAGATACTGCAATCAGTGCAAGTGCATCTTCATTAACACTTACAGCATTATTTAATCCCATTTCATTTTCAATAGCGTCACACAATATCTGGATGATGGCTTCTTCATTAAGTGAAGTTAACTGGAATACTCTACATCGTGAGAGAAGAGGTGCAACAACATGGAATGACGGATTTTCAGTCGTTGCACCGATCATTGTTATTGTTCCTGATTCGACATGAGGTAGTAATCCATCTTGTTGACTTCGATTAAATCGATGCAACTCATCAATAAATAAAATGGTCCGCAAACCACCTGCTGCAATACGTTCTTTTGCATATGTAATTTCTTGTCTCAAATCAGCAAGGTTATTGGTTACTGCCGATAATGTTACAAAATGCGTAGTAGTTGCAGATGACACAATATTGGCAAGTGTTGTTTTTCCTGAACCGGGAGGACCCCACAAAATCAGTGATTGACTTCCATTACTTTGAATAAAATAAGATAAGGGGCCGGATCCATCTAACAATTCATCATGCCCATAAATATTTTCAATTTTTTCTGGTCGAACACGTGCGGCTAAAGGCATATTCGAATGACGTAAATGTTTTCCAGAATCGTCAAACATTTGTTGTTGCATCCCTGGTGGAACACGATTACTTCGATTAGATGATCTCATATACCCATCATACGACTTGACGTAAGATTCGTGTGATATAAAAACAATAGAGATTATCAATTAGAAAAGAGTTCATATGTCATTTTCAGCATTCGATCTAACGGGAAAAGTGGCTTTAATCACTGGAGGCAACAGTGGCATTGGATTAGGGATGGCAAAAGGATTGGTTCAAGCTGGTGCTGATGTTTGTATATGGGGAACCAATCTCGATAAAAATACACATGCTGAGGAAATACTACAAGCACTCGGTGGAAATGTGAAAGCTTTACAATGTGATGTTTCAAATGAACAAGCCGTTGAAAATGCATTCGAAAAAACATTAGAACTATTTGGAAAAGTTGATTCATGTTTTGCAAATGCTGGAGCTGGTGGGAGTGCGAATTTTCAGATTTTCCCAACCGAAACATGGAAAAGAATCCTAAGTATCAATCTAGACGGCACATTTTTTACATTCCGGGCTGCAGTACGCCATATGATTGAACACGGAAACGGAGGGAGGCTCATAGCGACTTCGAGCCTTTCAGCTATTGATGGAGCTGCACAAAACGAAGCTTACGCAGCTACAAAAGGAGCAGTTATTTCCATGGTACGTGGTTTAGCAGTAGAACTAGCAAGACATGGTATTACTGCTAATACAATTATACCTGGATGGATAGATACTCCAATGACAGCACCACGTGTAGGTGAAGAAGTTTTTGAAACTAAAGTTATGAAACGTGTACCACTTCGACGATGGGGACAGCCAGAAGACTTTGCAGGCATTGCAGTGTATCTAGCTAGTGAGGCATCTGCCTACCAAACAGGGGAAGATTTCATTATTGATGGAGGTTATTCAAGATTTTAGTATGTGACTTTTTCATCTCGAAATTTCTGTATAGTTTCACTGTCATAGCCTAATGTTGTCAGTATGTCTTCAGTGTCTTCACCAAGGGCAGGTGAAGCACTCCTAACTGCTGTAGGGCTTCCAAACATTTCAACAATAGGACCTACAACACGCTGAGGACCAGTGATTGAATGTTCAATATCCCACATTATCCCATCAGCGATTACTTGAGGATCATCTGACATTTCTTCAGGTAAATGAACTGTCGATGCCGGCACACCTTCAGCATCAAATATCGCCATCCATTCAGATTCTGTTTTTTGTAACATTTTTTCTCGGATAACATCACGCCACTCAAATGCGCTTTGTTTATTTACAGGATCAGCCGCATCATAATCCGGATCATCACTATGCTCGTCATCAAGTTCAAGTACACGTCGAACACCATCACGACTGGCTTTCGTCAAGCACCCCAACATAATCGCACCATCGCTAGTACGATATCCGTTATAAAAGAGCCTGAATCCACCCCCTAAAAAACGACGCTCTTTACGAATACGAGCGACTTCAGAGTATGGTGCGCCTGACTTACGAAGTTCAGTAACTTCTTCTATCATTGGATCTCGTAGTACAGAATCCGTCATTGGCTCTCTCATCACAAAACCACCCAATGAATGTAAAGCAGATCTTAATAAAGAAGTTCGAATAAGTTGCCCTTCGCCCGTACGTTCACGATGAAACAATGCCGCGCAAATACCCATCGAGGCAGCATAGCCACTTATAAAATCTGCAATTGCAAGTTCTATACCACGTTCAGGAGCGCCTACTTCATCGACATGGCCTTCGGATGCAATTAGTCCCGTGTAAGCACCAGCGACAAGATCAGTACCTGCCCTTGTCGCACCAGGTCCCGTTGCTCCAAAACCTGTATTTTCCCAGTAAATCAATTTGGGGTTGTACTGTTTAAGTGTTTCATAATCAATACCAAGACGCTCGGCAACACCTAACCGATAATTAATGGTCACGACATCAATATCAGGTATCAGGCTATAAACAATTTGTTTTGCGCGGTCATCACGAAGATTCAACGGCAAACTTCGTTTACCACGATTTAATGATTGAAAACCTTTACTCTCTAAAGGGACAATCCCTCCAGAACGTCTGGTAGACTCACCTTCAACAGGTTCAACCTTGATGACATCGGCACCCATATCGGAAAGATTTACACCAGCTATGGGTGCAGCAACTATTTGCGAAAATTCAAGAACACGAATGCCTTCTAATGCACCCATATCGTTGCTCATATATTTTCCTCAAAGGTTACTAATTTTCACGACAAACGCTTATTAAAAAGGGTTGAGAAAACTACACATTCCTGTGTAGCAAAGTAATGTTCCAATAGCCCAACCGATGCCTAAACATAAACCGTAAAATGGTACTCGCATAATATTCATCACAATAGTTTATCAGAATCTTTCAATACGAATAAAAATATTTAAAACCTAATATGGTTCCAATATAAACCCTGTCGCAAGATCAGAGGGCATACCGTTGTATACCCAATCCTGGGTCATATCGATTAATTCACCATTCACAGAAAAAGCTATCTCTTGTCCTTCGCAGCCATGAGTTAGATAGTATGGTCCCCAATTGCCCATAGAATCTGCAGTGAAATCTATAATGAAATGACCGTCAAGATATACTGCAATTTCATCACCATACATAGCTTCAGTACCATAAATGATATGAGGATTGGAATTTAAACACATTTGCAGAGGTGGTAATTCACATTCGAGTGGAATGAAATCATCAAATGAATGTATCAGTATTAAATCTCGTTCTTCTTTCGGTTCATATACAACGCCGTAATTATTTTCGTAATTGAACCATATGTCATATAATTTCAAATTCTCTTGTGGAAATAAAGAATCCATCGAAATAAAAGAGTAATGCTTTTTTAAGATATCAGCAGTTAAGAAAAAAACACTGTTACCAGAAATATCAATTTCATCTGGTCCTGCATTCACTAAATCAATTATTTCATCTGTGCCTACATTATATGGTTCGGCATCACAAGTCAGTTCAATACTTGTACTTTGAGTTGAGAAACTATCTACGTCGAATTGAAAGTTGATTATGGATCCATAGTCATGCTTTATCGTACGACTTATTTTACGATTGTCCAACATCATTTCGACATTCCAAAATGGAGAATCATTCGACACAATACCTTGTACTGATCTTGTCGTTTCAAATCGAAATGAACGAAATATGTTTTCAACCAAGTCGATTTTTTCTGGATATGTCCACTGCACAATATCATCCAACATCTCGTAATTAGCAGGCTCTGTTTCCCATAAATTATTCAGAAAAGCGATAGATAAATAATGATGACGTTCGAGTGGTGGCTGAGCTGTAAATTCCAGTTCTATATAGTCAGCAGTCTTGTTCTTTATCACAATGTCTAAATCGTAATCAATATATTCAATTACATGATCAGGAGCTCTGTACGCCGTGGTACTTATAACACTAAGTTCATTGTTCGGAATAGTCATATTAATTTTCATAGAAGTAGGAGAGGATATTCCACGTATATATTCTAAATCGTAGAAAGAAAATGTATATTCGNCAATATTTTCTGATGCTTCCGTCCAAGATTTTGAAGCTTGTTCTAGTACGATTTGGTAATCGGATTCAATCGAAGATGTTAACGGTATCGATACAGTAATCGGTGCAGGCTCTGTATCAAAAGTAATAATGTACTCTTCATCTGTTTTTTCAATTTTTAAAGGATCGACGTTATACAATTCGCGATAATTCATTACGAGATCCAGATACATACCACTAGGCAATGTAAGTGGAGGCCATAACTTGGGCTTATGCTCAAAACAATCATTAAAGAGTTCACAACGTGCCTGAGCAGTACGTCTAGTAAAGTCAGCCTCGATGCTGAGAGAAAGTTCATCAGAAATACCAAGAATTGAAGGATCNAGTATCATATTTTGTCCCTNCGTAATTCTATTTTTCGGNGAAGGAGCTACATTTGAAACAGGACTTGCCTCAAGAATTGAGGTAGTTTTTTTACTCTCTTCAATAACTATCCGCTCTTGACTGTCATTCGCCAATGAAGACATCGAACCATTCGTACATGACATAATCAAAATTAAAATAGAAAACATAACAAAACAAAATGAAGCTCTATTTTTCACTAAAATGTCCATCATTAAATAGTAATCCTTCATCAGATTTTAAACGAATCAACATGGAACCATGCAAGGTTAATATTACTGTTCATTGACAATTAACATCACCAACAAACAGTAATTGTCGCCACGCTTCATAGGTAACAATAGATGCAGCATTAGAAAGATTAAGACTTCGGTTACCTGGCATCATTGGAATTCGTAAACAGTGTTCCGAAGGTATTTTATCAATGATTGATTGTGGCAATCCTGTATCTTCACTGCCGAAAAGCAATGAATCTAATTCATCGAATTCAGTAGACGTATATGATTTCTCTGCATGTGGTGTAATAGCAAGAATTCTTCGCTCAGAATGTTTTTCCGTATAAGAAACAAAATTATCATATTCGGAAACATTAGCTAGATCTCTATAATCCAAAGCAGCGCGGCGAAGGTTTGATTCTTCGAAATTAAATCCCAGTGGTTTTATAAGGTGTAATTCCGAACCAGTATTCGCACATAATCTAATGATGTTACCAGTGTTAAAAGCTATCCGTGGTTCAAATAATACAATATGGAACATTCAACAAGTTTATGCAGAAGTATAATAAATACAATACTGAATTGTAATTCTTGAGTGAAACAGACAATTCTTCAATCCAAAATGAATTTCACTTAATATATTACACCAATACACTAGTATTAAAATGTTAAATTAATGTTTTCTCATCATTACTGACAAAACGACCATGTCTAATCAAAGACTTAAATTCAGAAGATCTAAAGACTGCTATTGCAATTATTATCAACCACAAAATCGCTGGGAGAATAAAAACTGCACGAACGTCAAATAGATCTGTTACACGTCCAAATCCAAGATTTAAGAAGGCCATGGTCCCTCCAGCAAGCATTATATATAGAGACAGAACTCTACCTCGAAATTCATCCGAGACTACTTCTTGAACAAACGTAGATGTCATTGCCATAAAAGCAGATTGCGTAAATCCCGCAATTGATGCACCAATTACAAATATTATAGCTGTCCCAGAACTTCCGAGGACTATTGGCCCTATACCACTCCCAATAGCCATCACTCTGAAGGTCCACGCACGTTGTGAATCATTTGATAATTGTGAAATAATAACAGTCCCGAAAACTGAACCAACTCCAATAGCGATTAGGGCAATTCCGAAAAGGTCTTCTTCACCATTTAAGTCCGTTACACGTGTGGGAAGCAATGCATCAATGGACATAGTCAAACCACAATGAGCAGCAACAAGCCATACAATAGTCAGAATACGACTATCATTACGGATATACTGGATCCCACTCAGTAATTCATTACTGACATTAGAAATAACAGCACCAACCGATACCCCTTGGCTTAATTTGTTTTCAGTTCCTGGGTCGATACGATAATTCATACGTATCAACTCAACTAAACCTATTAATAATAGTACTGTCGAAAGAATGAATACTGGTGCCGCTCCAACTGTTGTTAAAAGTACTGTTCCGATCAATGGACCAAAGATACGCGACCCATGCCTGGCTAAAGCAGTTAAGGCAACAGCATTCATAAGCTGTTCTTTTTTGACAACATTAGCAATAAGCGATTGACGTGCAGCAATAGTAGTAGACTGAGCGGCGCCTGAAAGAAAACCCAATAGTATCACGTGCCAAACTTCAACCACGTCTGTAACAATGACAACTACTTGCAATAATGTAAAAATTACTCCGCCCAGTGTTCCAAATATCAAAACTTTCCGTCGATCGATATGATCTGCAAGTACCCCAGCGATAGGGCCAACTACAATTGCAGGTAAAAAACTAGCGAAAGCAACCCATCCAACTGCAGTTGCCGAGTTGCCTGAAAGCTCGAACACTAACCATCCTCGTGCCAATATATCCGCCCAACGGGCACCATAGGTAAAAAAACCATTTATAAACAAACGACGGTAATCATATTGATTTAATGCAGGAAAACGTTCATCAATAATCGCTGTAAAAGAAGGCATTGAAATACTGTAACAAACATTCAACTACTAGGAGATAATATGGTTAGTGACTAAGTAATTAATTTCTATTTGTCATCTGTTTTTTGAATTTGATGTATATCTTTAATTCGAGCATCCAATGCTCGCATACGCACGCCAATAATTTCCTCAAAATTTTTATTCGATAATTCCATGCTCTTAGCAACTTTCTCGGTAGAAATTTTATATTTTTCCCACTCATCAGAAAATATAGTTAATGTAGTGAGGATTTCATTTGTCTTCTGTGAGAGGTTGAAGTTCTCTAATGTTTGCCTGATCACACCTAAGATGGCGAATAAAGTATACGGAGAACATAAGATCACTTTCTGTCGTAACGCATCATCGAGAAAGTCAGGAGCATGTTCATGAATAAAGCCATAGACTTGCTCATTCGGAATAAACAATAGTACATAATCCAAAGTTCCATTTTCTGGATCAATATATCCGCGTGTAAGAATTTCCTTTACACGCATTTTAGCATCACGTATAAATTCATTTTTAAAATTAAGTTTTATTTTTTCATCATCACTATCTAGATAACGTATAAATGCAGCAAAAGGAAACTTTACATCCATATTCAAAATACGATTTTCTGGTAACAAAAATGTGAAGTCAGGACGATTCGAATTTGAACCCATAGTTTTATTACGCATGTATTGAATATTTTCAATGAAACCAGCGGAATTGAGAATATCTTCTGCCATCCTTTCTCCCCATTGACCGCGAGATTGTCCCGATTGAAGAATTGCATTAAGGTTTTCTGTTGATTTTTGAAGGTTAGTCATGTTTCCAGCTTGATCTTTTATGATCGTATCAAGTTGTGTAAAAGTCTGAATCCGATCTTTATCAGTTTGTTCAAGATATGAACGTAAAANCTTAAGTTCTCTATCAATTATTGTTGTTTCTTTTCCTATTTGATCCTTAGCAAGTTGCAAAAAATCTTCCGAGTTAATTTGAAGGGCGGTATGTTGTGTGTCTGCAAGAAGTACCCGAAGGCTTGATTTCATTATGAAATAAAAAAATAGTAAACAAAGCATATTAATTGTGATTAATATTAGAACAATGGCCATTAATTCCATTGTTACATCATATCATTTTGAAGAACTATTTAATATCAAAGCTCACAAAGAAAGATTGCTATTGATCAAGATAATACACAGCAGATGATCCTCTGAACCTTTGATCAGTGTCAAAACCAAAGCCAACAAGCCAATGATCTGTACCAACTTCAAGTGCATGAAAATCAGCAACAATGTCATTTTTTCTTGGCAGTACTCTATCGACTAACACACAAATTTGAATATCAGAAAAACCTCTCTCTGATAAAATTTTGACAACAGTAGTCATAGTCACTCCGCTATCCAACATGTCATCAACTATCACCGCTGGAGCATTAAAATCAACACGATCATTAAAACGGGAAGGAAATTCAACAATGGGCGCACCGATTTTTTGATCATCGTCATATGCGCTCGCAAAAATTGGAGCAATCACCCATTTCCCCGGAGCAAGATCTTCAAGTACTGCACCCAATGAAGCAGCAAATGGTAAAGCTCCAGACATAATTGGGATTAGATTGACTGTTTCAATTTCTGAAAATGAATTAACAAGTTGTTTTGCAATCTTAACAACAGCTCCTTGAATTTCTTCTGATGACCACATAAGACGTAATGCAGGATTGACATCAGAAGGAGAGGAGGTATGTAGAGGTAGGTCATTTGTCTTATTTGAATTCACAACTACTCCAAAAATATAACTTGGTGAGATAGCATAATACTTCTGGTTCATTCGCGCCAGAAAGGTCTTCCTAAAGCTGCAGGAGGGTCACTACGAACAATTTTTCCAATTACTGAAGATCTAAGGCCTATTTTTCTTATAAATGGATGATTAACAGCAACTAAAGTTAAAATCATGATTGGAAAAGGAAGTATTGGCAGTACCTGTGATAATCCAGGTAGTTCAGGTTGTAAACGCAAGGCAATAATTTGTAATGCACCAAATATGTAACATCCAAAAGCAGCACGAACTGGATGCCAACCTCCAAATATAACTATTGCCAATGCAATCCACCCAAAATTTGCGATATGCCCTTCAGACCATCCTAATTTAACATCGAGTGAGAAAGCTGCTCCACCTACACCAACAAGCGCACCGCCCAATGCTGTATAAATATACCGGAGGCGATTGACAGGAATACCTTTAGCAAATGCTGCTTCAGGACGTTCACCAGATGATTGTAATTCAAGTCCATAGCGGGTATGAAACAAAAAAAGATAGACCACACCAATAGCTACAAACGATGCGTAAACAACTGGATTATGATTGAAAAATATTTCACCCAAATAAGGAATATCTTTCAAATAAGGAATAGCTTGTGCTTGTACTGAAGGACCAACTTGACGTACGAAATCTTGACCTAGAAAAGCAGCTAATTTTGTAGCTAATAAAGTTAATATTAATCCTATAGCAATTTGATTAAGTCTTAATTCGATACTTGTAAAAACAATAATTAATGCGACAAACGAAGAGATTAATGCCGCCGCTAAAAATCCTAATTCAACACTTCCAGTCATAAAAGCAACAGCAAAACCTGTCATTGCTGCCAATAACATACTGCCATCTAAGGACAAATTGACCACTCCTACTTTTTCAGTCAAAGTTTCACCTAAGACTGCAAATATTAGTGGTGCAGATGCGGCAATGATCGTAGCGATCGTTTCAGGGTGCATTTTAGATCTTTCGACTACGTTGCAATTGTGCAAAGACAGCCACGACAGTAAGTGTCACTAACACAAGTATCCCTTGTGTTACTCCACCTAATGAAGAATGCAAATCTAAGCGTAATTGCCATTGAATGCTTCCTACTGCAATCATTGCAAAGAAAAAGGAAATTAATCCTGAACGAAAAGACTTATAATTTCCTAGCAATACAACAAGTATCGCAAGGTATCCATAACCACCTGATATTGAAGGAACTAATTTATGATGCATAGCTCCCACTTGAACAGTGCCAGCAATTCCAGCAAGAACACCTCCTACAAGAAAAGCCAGCATCAAATTACGTTCAGTTCTTACACCTAAACGAGAGGCTGCAATAGCATTAATACCTGTTGCACGTAGTTGCAATCCGAATTTTGATTGTTTTAAAAGGTAATAGACTAACCATAAACCGGCTACAGCCAAGAAAATTGCTAACGGAGAAATTCGCAAGTCCATTACTGTCGGAAACCAAGCGTTAGTATCAAAAGGTGCTGTACCACTTGTTGATGCAATACCAGCACGTTTCCAAGGGCCAATAACTAAATAAATAACAAAACCAGTAGCGACAAAAGTTAGACCAAGTCCACCAAAAATTTCATTTACTTTTCCTTTAATGCGTAATAAACCAGTCAGGCCACCCCAAAACATACCACCCAGAGCACCAGCCATGATCATTGCACCCCAAAGTAGTGGAGGGGGAGCGTCAAATTCACGTGCAACAAAAGAAGCAAAAATTGCTCCGACAATAATTTGTCCTTCGACACCTATATTCCACAATCCAGCAGCAAATGTGATAATTAATGATGCCGATGCCAAAGCCAATGGAACCCAAACCATCGATGTATCACTCAATCGAGTAGCATTGCCTAAAGAACCTTCAAGTAATAATCTCCCAGTCTCGATCGGTGGTGCACCTGCAAACCACAACAATAAAATAGCAAGTAGAAGTGAAATAGTAATGGCGCAAAGAGTACTTACCAGTGACGTATTTAAAACAAATATTTTTTTTAAATACGTCATATTTGTATTCCACTCATAAGTGAAGCAATATGTTCAGGATTAAATTCATTTTTTTCAAATTCACCTGCTATCTGACCAGCAAAGCAAACGATGATTTTATCGCTATATGACAGTAATTCTTCAAAATCAGATGAAGAAAAAATAATAGAGCAATCGTCAGATCTCATGTCTAATAATTGATTCCATATCCAATCAGCTGATTCAATGTCGAGACCACGAGTAGGATGTTCAAGTAAAATAATATTGGCGTCTCTAGGCATAAGGGCGAACATAAGTCTTTGCTGATTACCTCCAGATAATGATTCTGCTTTAGATTCAGGAGTTCCTTGAATCTGAAATTGTGTAATCAGTTCATTAGCGCGTAAATAACTCATTTCCCAATCAATAATTTGATTTTTTTTCTTACTTTCAACCAGAGCAATATGTTCTGTAATAGTAAGTTCCGAAACCAAACCTTCGCCAAGTCGATCTGCAGGCATATAGTACATGCCGTCTTCTAAACGTTGATGATAATTAGTTTTATCTAGTAAATTTTGTCCTAATACTATAGTTCCAGATTCAGGTGAATTTCTTCCCGCAATTGCTCGCAAAAAAGTTCTTTGTCCAGCACCTTCTATTCCAGCAATACCTACAATTTCACCTTGTCGAATTTGAAAATTTGCAATTTCAATATATTCACGTCCTTCTGTTGATTTAAGATTTGAAATTGTTAATTGGATACCACCTTTTTGAATGTCTTCTACCTTTTTCGATGGAAATATTTTCCCAAACATCAATTCAATTAATTCACTTTCGGGACATGGTAATTTCTTAGATCCTGCTACTTCTCCTTTTCGCAAGACCGTCACTGAATTACAAATTGCAGCAATTTCCTCTAATTTATGCGATACGAATATCACCAACATTCCTTCAGTAGCTAGTTGTCGAATAGTTGTGAAAAGTTTTTCTCGTTGAACAGGTGAAATTGCATTAGTAGGTTCATCAAATATCAGAACTTTTGGATCTAACCAAAGTAATCTAGCGATTTCTAATTGCTGTCGTTGACCGATAGTCAATAAAGAGACTGATACTTCAGGATCTAAATCAAAATCAAATTTATGACATATTTGCTGGAATTGTTTTAGAGCTTCCTTACGAGGTGTTACGAATTGGTCTGTACTACCAATTAAAAAATTATCGAGCACAGAAAAAGGTAAAAAAACCATCGGTTCTTGATGCAATATTCCTATACCATAGTNAATAGAATCNTTTGGTGAACTTAAATCCAATAATTGGCCATCGAGTCTAATCTCTCCAGCTTCTTTTTCAAAGAAGCCGGAGAGAATCTTTACTAACGTCGATTTACCAGCACCATTTTCGCCAAGCAAACCATGTATTTCACCTGAGCCTATAGACAATGAAACATTATTATTGGCATAAACATTACCGAAATGTTTGCTTACCTTGTCTATTTCAAGTGTCATTATTTCGCATCAAGATCTAATATTAATCAGCGCTTGATGCCCCATTAATTCCTTCTAACAAAGTTGGTGTATACCAAATTTGAAGGTCAGTGGCTTCTTCACCATCTTTAAGGAAGACGCTACCATCTTGATAATTAAGAGGGCCTGTCCATAAATTGATGTCCTTGTCTTCTAGTGAAGAAATAAATTTGTCCAAATGCTTCGCATTTTCGTCAGTCAGGCCAGCACCTTTCTTGAATCCAATCGCACCATCATCAGTATCTTCTAAATTATCCCAGTTCGGAGCTGCCCATGTCCATGTAGCTTCAAAATCGTCATCTTCGACTGATTTTGCAATTTCAAGATATGACGGTCCCCAATTGAAAAAAGGCACACCGAGACAAACAGATTCACCTAAATCACAGGCATTTTCATAATCATAAGGAACAGCCCAAACTGTCTTACCTCCAGCGGCAATTTGTTCTGCACGAACAATAGCTTCGGGAGTATCAATGCCAGAAATTACAACATCAGATCCAGAATCAAAAAATTCATTAACCACTTGTGTAGGATCTAATGTTACTCCAGGTATTTGGAACCAAAAACCAATCCAAACAACCTCAAACGATAAAGAGGAGGCATCTTTGCCGGCAATTTCTGTCCAACAATGTTTAGCACCTAAATATGCACTATTCACTAAACGCCGTGTTTCGTCATTAATTAATGGACCAAGGAAGGAAAGCTTACCAGTCTCACTTTGTAATGCGGCCGCACAACCTGCAATCATTTTTCCATATTCCATTTGACCCATTACGTTACCAAGATTTTTCAGGTCGCTTCTATAATCTTTACCGCCAGACCATGCACTATCTCCAGAAGACCAAATCATTGGAACATCAGGATGGTTAGCTGCTGCTTCTAAAATTCCATCTTTCATATCATCTGAAGTAGCGAAAATAAGTTTTGCTCCTTGAGCGATCATATCGTCAACCACTTGAGGCACTGTAACATTGGGAGAATCGGCAGGATTGACTTTATCAATTGTTATCATAGTCGCGCCAAGCTTCTCTTCTATATATTGACCTCCTTCAAAATGTGCTTGCGACCAACCACGATCGTCACGTGGCCCAACAAGAATCATCCCAAAGGTAAAAGATTCGTTATCGGAATCATCTGAATCGGATGAACAGGCAAGTCCGGAAAATACAAGAATAGGAACTATTAGAAACAATAGTTTTTTTGATTTGAGAATATTTCTAAACATAATTTCTCCCTGTCATTTTAGAAAATACAATTTCTTAAGCTATGTCCATACATATCTGACATTTTTTAGGGGAGTTTAGAACCGTACCGCGAACAGTGAATTTCAGACAAGTACTTTACACAATATATTTCATTATTTTTATAAAATTTCAATATTCTGTTTTTGCTTCTATAGTTCTAATACAGAACATATAGGTATATCATCTATATGTTTCCGTCCATTCAAATCCTTTAACTCAATAATAAATCCACATGCTACAACTAAACCATTTGCTTTTCGAATAAGTTTTTTTGCAGCAACCGCAGTACCTCCAGTAGCTAATATATCATCAATCAGCACCACCCTATGATTAGTCAAAGTTGGTTCAGTGTGCATTTGTAATAGGTCGGTGCCATATTCTAATTCATAATCAATTTCAAAAGTTTCTGCTGGTAATTTGCCAGGTTTTCGAATTATTGCAAAAGGCAATTGCATTCGATCTGCAATTATAGAACCAAATATAAATCCTCGAGCTTCAATACCTACAATCACTGAAGGATTATATAGTTCAATCTTTTCAATTAACATAGTCGTAAGCTGTTCACGTACGTCAGGAATGAATAACATTGGAGTAATATCCCGAAAAACAATCCCAGGTTCAGGAAAGTCAGGAATTTTTCTAATAAATGTAGCGAGATGTTTTAAATTTTCTTTGGACATAATGACCGTTTATTATTCAATATCAGTGAATATATGATATTTCTATCAAAAGAAAAACATGCAGTAGGGAAATATATGCCGACTGAAAAAAAATATAGTTACCAAGAACTACGTCAAATAGCAGAAAAATTTCTTATTAATCATAAATTAGGAGTTCTTGCAACTGGAAGAAAAAATGGAACTGCACAACAATCATTAGTTTCTTACACGTATGATGGAAGTGACGTATTGATCACAGCGAGTGAATCAACTGCAAAAATTAAAAATATTCGTAAAAATCCTGGCGTTTCATTTGCAGTATGGAAAGATGAAACCTGTGTGGTTGTTTATGGAGAAGCAAAATTATTACAAGGAAAAAATGCTGAAAATTATCTAGGTCATGCTCTCAATCCAGGGTTGCAACCAGGAGAACGAACGCTCATTGTCTTGAAGCCAACTACCTGGCGATGGGCACGAATAACAGGATGATAATTCAATGAAAATAGGGCTATTTTTAACAAATCAACATCAGTCAAACACAGATATGATGCTCCGTTTAGAAGAACAATACACCATGGCCCATCATGCACGAGATAATGGATGGAGCTCATTATTTAGCGGACAACATTATTTGAATGAAGGGAATCAACAACTTCAATTAATCCCTTTTTTAGCCCGACTCCAAGCCGAGGCAGGTGACATGACCATGGGCTTAGGCATTCTTTTATCTGCTTTACATAATCCTGTCTATATGGCCGAAACAATCGCTTCGTTAGATGTTATCTGTAAAGGGAATTTTATATGTGGAATAGGGCTAGGTTACCGTGACGTAGAATTTGATGCGTTTGGAGTTCGCCGTGGTCAAAGAGTTAAGAGATTCGAAGAATCTCTACAGTTAATAAAAAAGCTTTGGACAGAAGAAAATGTCTCATTTATTTCTGACTACTGTACTTTAGACGGCGTCACCATGCCATTAAAACCAATCCAAAAACCATACCCACCGATTTGGATAGCTGCGAATAATGATAATGCAGTGAAAAGGGCAGCAAGATTATCTGATGCTTGGTTAATTAATCCACATGCAACGAGTCAGACGGTGATTAATCAAATGGAACTTTTTTTACAAGAACGTAATGTAGCAAATTTACCAATACCTCATGAAATACCTGCATTTAGAGAAATCTTTTGTGCAAAAAATAGATCTGAGGCCATCCAAATAGCTGGTCCGTTTATTTCAGAAAAATATGCAGCTTATTCTGCGTGGGGGCAGGATAAAGTTATGCCCACTACAGAAAATTTTGCACAACCTTTTGATGATTTATTAGTAGATCGCTTTGTACTTGGATCTCCAGAAGAATGCCTTGAACAATTACGACCACTCTGGGAACAATGTGGTGTTAATCACTTTATTTTTCGAACACACTGGGCAGGCATGCCAATTGAATCAAGTATCAAAAGTATGCAATTAATATCCAACGAATTGATACCCATGCTGCAACAAGTATCTCCAAAAGTACATCGATAAGGATTTTATGATTAGTCTAAAAAGAAACAATAAAGGAGACTTTGTTCAAGCATCAGGTCTCCGAACAAGAAAAAACACTATCTATCAAGCCAATCAGGCTGAAATTTTTAGAATCAGTCGAAGTAAATTTAATGATTTTTTGAACTGCCCTAAATGTTTTTATTTAGATCGCGTCAAAGGATTAAAGGCTCCGGATATGCCAGGATGGACTTTAAATTCAACTGTCGATGAATTGTTAAAAAAAGAATTTGATAAATCGAGAGCAGAACAAAAACCACATCGCATACTGCAACGGTATGGATTGGAGCATATAATCCCGTACCAACACCCAGAATTAGATATCTGGCGTGATTCTTTCAAAGGTATTGAATGCCAAATATTCGACACAAATCTTTATCTCTTTGGCGGTATCGATGACATCTGGCTTAACACCGTTACAAACGAATTGATCGTTTTAGATTACAAATCGCAAGCGGATAAATACCCCGTAACAACAGAACGTTATCTTAATGGTATTTATCATCAAGGATATAAAATTCAGCTAGAAATATATGCATACATTCTTAAAAAAATGGGGTTCGCTGTTTCAAATATTGGCTATTTTTATGTCTGTAATGCAAGTAAATCCATGGACGGATTCCATGGTTCTTTATTGTTCGAGGAAACATTAGTTCCGTACAAAATACAACTTGATTGGATTGAGGGTAAGTTAGAGGAAATGCTCCAAACATTAAATTCAGAAAATATTCCAAAGAGTCATTTTGCTTGTCAAAATTGTGCTTTTAATCAAGAGCAAATGCGAATAGAACAGGAATATCAATAAGAGTCACTTAAACGTTTTGATCTCAGGATTTAAACATGAAGGCATTTTTTCACCCCTTAATCCTGCAATAATATTATCTGCAGCTAACAATCCCATTCGTTGCAAAGTAGCTGCACTTGCACTCGCAATATGTGGTGTGATTATTACATTTTCCATAGTTACAAGAGGGTCATCAGGTGCTATAGGTTCAGGTACAGTAACATCGAGAGCAGCGCCTGCGATACTACCTTCAAGTAACGCTTCACGTAAAGCATTCGGATTAACAGTACCACCTCGAGATGTATTAATTAGAAATGCCTCTTTCTTCATTTGTTGAAATTCATGTTGGCCAATTAAATTTTCAGTTTCATGTGTATATGGGACATGGACAGAAACATAATCAGATTTAGAAAGTAATTCGTCAAGAGAAGTCGATTTAATCCCGTAGATTTCCTCAAGTTTTGGCTTTCGTGAGCGGGAATAATATAGTATTTCCATATCAAAACCTACTGCACGTTTTACGACAGCGGTAGCAATTTCCCCCATACCCAACAGACCAAGTGTTTTACCAAAAACATCGGTACCAAGATACGGTGTTTGATCAAAAAATCTCCATTCACCTGCAATAACTTTTCGATTAGAGCGAGTTACTTGTCGAGCCAAAGAGAGCATCAACCCCATTGTGAAGTCAGCGCATGAGTCTTGTAGAATTCCCGGCGTATTAGAAACAAACACTCCATATTTAGATGCGGAGGTAAGATCAATATTATCATAACCTATCGCGCGATTTGCGACGATTTTTAGTGAAGAGCATGAAGAAAGCACGTCATCATCTATAACATCACTTACTTCAGTCATAACTCCATCAAAGTTTTGTAATTTTTGAATAAGAATATCTTTTGAAGGTGGATCCGTTTCTTCCCATACTTCTACTTCAAAATATTCTTTTAACCTCAATATAGCATTCGGAACAATATTTCGCGTCACAAAAACTCTTTGTTGTGAGGTCATAATAGGACTAGTTTAACAGTAATAATAAGAAAATATCTACTCATAGGCAGGATATTAAGAAGTCGGTATATTCTTACGAGTTTAGAATGACCAATAAAATTGAGGTCGTTAAGAGGAATATACCTATTAGTTCAACTTTACTAATTTTCTGTCTGAATATAAATAAAGTAATTCCTATGGAAACAAGTAGTTCAAATTGACCAACAGCACGAACCGGTGCTGCCGTATGGAGGGCAAATGCTATAAACCAGGCAGCCGTAGCAATTGCAGCAAACAAACCAGCTGCAATTCCAAATTTCCAAAGGCGAAATACAGCATGGAGTTCATCTTTACGTTTCAAAGCCAAATAAATTATCATTACGAATGACTGACCAATTACTCCGATAGCTCCAGTTGCAGAAGCTCTGAGCAAGAAATCTCCATCATCAAGCGAATTGATGGCAGCACGGAATGCCACAACGCTGATTGATAAAGTGAATCCGGCAAGGAGTCCTATGATTGTTGAACGCGACCGGAGACTCATTTTGATTTCAATGAGGGAAATAAAATTCCCTCTTAGTGAAAGCATAACTACCGCAATTGTACCTCCAAAGATTGCAAAACCAAATTGAAGATTGACTGCTACAGAGAGAAACATAGATTCGATTAGAGCCGCGAGCAAAACTTCAGTCTTTGAAAATGCCACACCTACAACAAAGTTTTGAAAGCTAAAGAGTTTAACCAAAAGCACCGTAAATATTATTTGCGCAAGACCGCCAACCACCAACCAAAAAAAGAATTCAATATTTAGATTAGGAAAAGGTTGATCTGTAAATCGAATTACACATAAAAACCAGAGCCACGCAAACGGGATTGCATAGATAAAACGAATTGCCGATGCACCATAGTCTCCGAGTGAACCTTTCATATGGCTTTGAATCGCAGTTCGAATATTCTGAGAGGTGGCTGCTAGAAGAGTAATCCAAATCCAAAGTTGCATTCACTTTACCTATTCATTACGTAAAGCATTAATCGGATCTACAAATGTTGCTTTATACGCAGGGTAAATCCCACTTATTAAACCCACACCTGCAGATACAGCAAAAGCAAGGAAAATGCTCCATTCCTGAATTACAGTTGTCATTGTTTGCCCAGCAATTTCACGCCCATCCAAAAGGATGGAAATACCTACACCAATCGCAACACCAGCTAATCCACCAAATACGCTCAACATCAATGCTTCTGTTACAAATTGTCTAACAATATCTTTAGATTGTGCACCGACAGCTCTACGAATCCCTATTTCACGTGTACGTTCAGTCACTGAGACCAACATAATATTCATGACTCCAATACCGCCAACAAGTAATGAAATCCCTGCAACACTCCCTAATAATAATGAAAGCGTATTACTCACTTCTGTAGCAGCATTTATCAGATCGTCTTGACTTTGAATCGTAAAATCAGGTTCTGCAACTTGATGTTTGTAAATTAGAACTTCAGAAATTAGATGTTTAACAATTGCCTTATCTGCGTCAGGAGAAGTTTGAATAACTATCTGGTTGATACTAATTTCACCATCTGCATTACGAAGAAATCGACGAAGGCGTGATTGTAACGCTGTCACAGGAATATACACTTGGTCATTCAATTCAAGACCTTCATTACCAGATCTTGGTGACATAACACCGATCACTTGAAAATTAAAACTAACTCTTCCGCCGGCAATGGAAAGGCGTAAAGATTCTCCAATGGGATCGTTTTCTAAAAAAAGTGTTTCCGCAACTGATGAACCTAGGACAATCGAAAGTTCATTGTCTTCTACATCAACAGAGTTCAAAAATCGACCTGCCGCAATATTAGCGTCACGAACATATTTCCATTCTTCAGTTGTTGCTACGACATCAACTGTCTGATTTTCTGCACCTGTAATAGCTTGGGCAGTAATTTTAAGCTCTCCAGCAACATCAACTAAATCAGGGATATTCGCAGAACCTATAGCGTGAGCATCACTCAGTACCAAAGTAGTTGCTGAACCACGTGCACCACTTGTTCCAGATGCATTGTCCTGGCTTATACCAGGGCTTACGAAAATCAGATCAGTACCAAGACCTTGAATGCTATCGGTAACTTCTTTCTGTGTACCTTGGCCGACAGCAATTAAAACAATGACGGATGAGACTCCTATAACAAGACCTAATGTTGTCAAACCACTTCGGAGACGATTAGATCCAATGGCTCGCCAACCTATTCGCATAGCATCAATAAAACTCATTCTAAGACCTGTCCACAATCTCAGAAGTAATGCGGTGTGAATCTTCGATTATTTTTCCATCACTCATCCGAATAATGCGTTTTGTGTAATCAGCAATTAACTGTTCATGTGTCACAATAGTTACGGTAATCGATTCTTTTTCCACTAACGAACTCAAGAGCTCCATTACCTCAGTGCCTGTACGTGTATCGAGAGCACCTGTTGGTTCATCTGCAACAACTATACGTGGATTAACTACTAAACTTCTTGCAATAGCAACACGTTGTTGTTCCCCACCAGATAATTCATTTGGATGATGATGTAATCGAGATTTTAGACCAACTTGAATAAGTGCTTCTGCAGCGCGTCGTTTTCGGTTAGGTATTTTTTGATACATCAATGGTAATTCAACTTGTTCAAGGGCAGTCAAGCGCGGGAGTAGATTATACGACTGGAATACAAAACCGAACACTTTCCCCCTTAACTGAGCTCGAGCATCATCATGTAATTTACCTACCTCATGTCCTTCAAAATAATAATCTCCTGCGGTAGGTCTATCCAAACATCCGATAATGTTCATCAATGTACTTTTGCCCGAACCAGATGAACCCATAATTGAAAGGTATTCCCCTTGGTCGATTTGAAGATTGACACCTGTTAAAGCATGGACAGCATTAGATCCAATACCATAAGTCCGTTCAACATTTTCTAATTTGATCATTGGCGTGAATTCGGTGATCGACGACCAGGAGGTTGTCGTTGATTCGATGGATTTTGCGGAGGTTGATCTACATTTGGCTCAATATTCGAGAGTGAGAAATTCTCCTCAGCAGGAGCACTAACGCCTGTATATACAATATCTCCTAATATTAAACCTTCTATTACTTCAGTCATTTGCCCATCAGAATCACCAATTTTAATTACTTTTCTTATAAAATCACCCGATTCATTCTGAATGACAACATATGAATTAGCACCTTGTTGTCGCACAGCAATTGAAGGTATTTGCAAAACATTTTCTTTTATATCAATTAAAATATCGACAGACGCATTCATCCCAGGCAATGGTCTTTGCCGCGCACTTAAATTGTTACCAGCAGTGTTTTCGATTGAAGGTTGTCTCGATCCAACATCATTTGCAGAAAATAGCGCCTCAGGGAGAGTGATTCCTTCGGGAAGAGTGATACCTTCAGGCAATGGTTCACCACGAGCTACTGCACGCAATATGTCGGCCAATGTCACTCCTTCAGGTAATTCTATATTTGTTAATTGTTCTCTTAAAGTCTGTATTTCAGGAGAGGGAGCTCTTCCACTACGAGCACGACGACTAGAATTTGCATTCGAGCTTGAATTATCCATTCCTAGCATTTCAAAAGAATCAATACTATTCAGTAATCTTGATTCAGTATCAAGAAGATCTCCCATTTGAAGGATTTCAGCATCAATACGGTATGTAATGACACCTTGATTCATATTAGGAATAGTTCCAACATGTGTAACTCGAATAGGATATTTCCTATCTTCAATTGAATTAAATTCTGCTAAGCCTATCTGCCCAGATTGTATAGTTAGTATTTCAGCTTCCGATGCTGTCAATTCAAGAATGACATCTTCTGGAGTATCTAAAACTACAGCTACTGTATTATTATTTACTCGATCGTCTGGGAATATATTAATTGCACTGATCACACCATCAAATGGTGCAAATAGTGATAGTTGATCAATATCAGATTGCGCTCCTTCAACATTAATTTCAGCAAGTTTGATATTTTGTTCTAATTTTCTTAATTCAGTCCCTAGCGGACCATCCAGTAGATCTTCATATTTTGCCTGTGCACTTTTCAAACTTGTTTCGGCACTATATAACGCAGCTTCGGCCTTATTAATTTCATCTTTTGAAGCACCAATTATTAATTCATTTTGACGTTCCAACGCTGCAGAAAGTGATTTTTCTGTAGCAATTACAGATTGCTCTGCTTGGAATATTTCTTCGCTTTGTGCACCACTCAGAAGATCTTTTTGTCTCTCAAGTGCTGTCGTAAGTGCCTTTTTTGCAGCAAGAAGAGATTGTTCTGCTTGATAAATTTCTTCTGTAGAAGCACCTTTTATTAAATCATCAAGTTTTTTTTGTGCGATCGTTAGTTTTGATTTTTCTGACTTAGTAGTTGATATAGCAGTACTGTATACAGAACTGGCATCAAGATATGCATCAGTAAATAGTTGATCACGCTTACCTAATGAATTTCTTTCGACAGTTAATGCTGCAAGTACGTCCGATTTCAAAGGCAATGATTCAAAACACCATGCTTTTTTTGGATTCCAATTATCACAGTAATTTTCTTGTGCTTTTTGTGCTTTATCTAAAGCAATGGTTTCCGAAGATTGTGCTGCTGCAAATTTCGACTGAATTAAAGCCACATCTGAATTAGCAACAGCAAGTTCAGAATCTGAAGCAGATGCTTTGATGGATACTAAATCGCTTTCGGCTTTTGAAACTTGAACGCGTGCATTCGCTACTGATTGTTCAGCAGCAGAAAGTGCTTCTTTATTTGCAGAATCAAGAAGNGTTTGCAAGTTAGACTTGGCTTTCGACAATTGAACTTTCGCATTTGCTACCGATTGTTCAGCAGAAGCAAGAGATTCATCACTAGCTGGCTTTAACAAAGTGACAAGAGCATTTTTTTGCGTTACAACTTGAGCTTCTGCAGACGCAATTGCCTGTTTTGCAGATGAAAGATCAACAAGGTCCGGAGCAGCTTGTAATTGTTCAAGTTGGAGTTTTGCTTGTTCAAGTTGAATTGAGGTGGTTTTAAATTTACGAAGTGCCGCATCAGCATTTAAAGACGCAAGTAATTGACCTTGTTGCACATGATCGCCAACGTTAAACATTACTTTTTCTACAATCCCAGTAGTTCCAAATGAAATATTAGCTGAACGCTTAACGACTGTAATACCTGATAAAGATTCAACATCAACAATTCTTCCTTGTGTTACTTCTTCAGGGATAGGTTCTGGAGACGAGGCAATTTCTTCTTCACTCACTTGTGGGTATAACAACAAAACAACGACACCTATTAAGACAATAGCGATCAAAATAATATATCTGGACCGGAAATTATTATTTCTTTTCAACAGTTGATTAAGATCGTTTTCGTCAACTTCTTTTACCATTTTTACTCCATTTAAAATCGAAATAAACAAGTTTTTTAAAAATTATTACGACCGAAGCTACATCGTAATTATAAGAAAATCATGAGAAGTTAGACAAATATTGTTTAAAAAGTGCAACCAGATTAATGAGATGCCTTCATTGCACTAGCTGCATCAAAAGTTGCTTGTATCGATTTAATCATCATTGCATCTATAGATTCATCATCGACACCTTGTGCGCGTAACCACGGAATTTCAAAATCAGGTATTGGAAGCCAACATCCTGGGTCTTCCAATCGTGAACCTCCTTCAGCAGGGCCACGATTAGCGCTATATGAAGCGGCATCATGTCCTAATGAAGTTTGTTCTGCGAATCCGGCTTCAATAAGTGATAAAGCTATCCCAGCCCTTCGTGTTAATTCTTCCTCACCCAAATGTTTTGCATATCGATCTAGTCCAACATTGGCTCCACGTCTCGCTATTTCAAGAACATAATCTAAATCATGGGAGTCATTTGTATGTCCAATAGTGACAGCTCGTAGATCAAGTCCTTCTTCTTCAAAAATATCAAGTAATCGGATTCCAACGCGATCAGCTGCTCGTGTATGACATGTAATTGGTACTCCACTCCATTTTGCAGCACGTGCTGCACCACGAGCACATTTTTCTAATTGATTTTGCATGGAATTCGAACCACCTACAGTAGAAGAATATTCTACATCCCATGCGATTTTTATTATTCCTGCGTGTATCGAACTCCCTTCAATTCCTTCTTCGATTTCTCGTTGAAAAAAACGTGCGACTGTATCCGCGCTCCATGAATGATATGTGAGAGGGATCCATCGATACACGCCAGTTGCTGCGATTATATTTATCGGCGATGTCTGGGCAAGACTTAGAAAAGCTGAGGCTTGCCTCCCTAAATCAACAGGTGTGCAATCAATAATAGTTCGTATTTGAGCATCATGAGTAATTTGGAGTGCATCATTGCATCTACGCAAAGCATCATCTTCATCATACAAACCAGTACGTTCCATTGTCCCCATACCACTAACTAAATGTTCATGGGACAATGTCCAACCGATATCTGCACTATCAATAAATCCCGCAATAGTTTGTATTTGTGACATGCGATACACCTTTCAAATTTTATTCCCTATGAACATACTCGAAAATTATTGAGAATGTGTACTAAGATAATAAGTAAATATTGAAAGTGAGGATTCGTATGCAAGAACATCAGACCGAATCATTTACATGCTTAAAATGCAATTCTCGAACTGCAGAAACTGGAAGTATTAGGACGACAGGGTCGGGACTGTCACGATTTTTGAATCTTCAAAATCAAAAATACAACGCGCTATCCTGTACAGAATGCGGGTTTACTGAATTTTATCGCGAAACAGGTGGTAGCAAACTAGCAAGCGTCTTCGATATTTTATCAAATTAGTATGAGGTTATAGATGGATAATAATTACACTAAAACAGCAATTATTACAGGAGCTGGAGCTGGAATAGGAAGAGCAACAGCACTCGCACTTTTGAATGCTGGTTATGCTGTAGCTTTAGCTGGCAGAAACATTGAAACACTTCAAGCGACTGAGGAACTAGCAGGGCACAATAGATCTAACGCGCTTAGTATTGTCACTGATATTAGCGATCCGTCTTCAATTTTAAATCTTTTTAGTGAAGTAAAAAATCAATTCGGTCGATTAGATTTACTCTTTAATAATGCGGGGATCGGTGCTGGTAATTCATTATTAGAAGAGCTACCGATAGATCAGTGGAAACAAGTCGTCGATATCAATCTAACTGGTAGTTTTATTTGCACACAAGAAGCATTCAAAATTATGAAGAATCAAGATCCGATGGGTGGGAGAATAATTAATAATGGCTCTATCTCAGCTGATCGACCTAGGCCAAATTCTGCACCGTACACAGCAACTAAACATGCATTGACTGGATTGACCAAATCAACGTCACTTGACGGCAGAAAATACAATATCGCATGTGGCCAAATAGATATCGGTAATGCCAGTACAGATATGACGGCGCGTATGTCGCAAGGCGTACCTCAACCAAATGGAACAATTATTCCAGAACCAAAAATGCCTGTTGAAAGTGTCTCTGAAGCAGTACTCTACATGGCGAACTTACCTTTGGAAGCTAACGTGTTATTCATGACGGTTATGGCTACACAAATGCCTTATATAGGAAGAGGATAATCAGCTTACACACCTAAATTAAATTGCGATCCCCAATGTAGTCCTTCAGCAGTAGTTGTACGCGGACGGTATTCACAACCTATCCATCCTGAATATCCCAATTCATCAATTAATTCGAATATTTTTGAATAATCTATTTCTTGATTTTGATCTGGTTCAAATCGACCAGGGACACCAGCAATTTGGAAATGATCAATATCATCCATAAATTGGCGGATACTATATTCCAAATTACCTTCCATTATTTGCAGGTGGTAACAATCAAATTGAAGTCGTACATTTGGCATATTTATTTCACGAATAACCCTCATTGCATGATCGCTTCGTGAAAGAAAATAGCCAGGATTGTCAAAAGTATTTAGAGGTTCGATCAATATATTAATAGAATGCCCAAAAGCTTTTTCACCTGCCCATTGTAAATTAGAAAGATAAGTTTCATTAGCAAGTGGACTATCAGTAACCCCTGCTACACAGTGTATCTTTGAGCAGCCAATCGCATCAGCATAAGAGATTGCTTTGAGCATAGATTCGCGAAATTTTGTCTCTTCACCAGGAATAGCAGCTAACGGCTCTGGAGTATTAATTAGCACGGCCTCCAGGTTATATTTTGTTAATTGCTCTGCAATTAACGCTGAGTCATATTCATACGGTCTCTGTATTTCTACTCCTTGAAAACCTTGTTCTGCTATACCACGGAATCGATCGATGAAATCTACCTCTTGAAAAAGCCAAGATAAACTAGCTGCAAAACGAATCATAGTTGCCTTTCGTATCTAAGTCGTGTACCACTGTACTTAGAATATACTCAGAAAAAAGTAGATAGGTAATAAAAATGGCTGGTGTTTTAGTTTGCCCTCAACCAGAAGCAGTAAATGCTGGCAAGATTATGCTAGAGCAAGGCGGGAATGCGATTGATGCGGCTATCGCAACTGCATTTGCACAAGGTGTTGCTGATCCAATAATGACAAGTGTTGGTGGCAATGGAACTATGCAGATATTTCATGCTGAATCTGGCCAACATATTGTTATAGATTTCTATGGGAAAGCACCATTAAAAGCGACACCAGATATGTGGACAGACAAAGTAATCGGCCGACTTCGTGCTGATTTTTGGGAGCTTGAAGGTCACATCAATCAAGTTGGTTATTTAGCTGTCACGACTCCAGGGACAGTACTCGCGTTGTATGAAGCTTATCAACGTTTTGGAAAGCTTCCATGGAATGAACTGTTACAACCTGCTATCGAGCTTGCAGCAAAAGGATTTATCGTACCAGCTGAGTTATCGGAGACAATGTCACGACCGGATAAAGATGGACTTTCTGGTGTAGCAACAATAATGCGTGCTGTGCCTGCAGCAAAGAAAGTGTTCACTAATGACGGGACACCTTTGCAAACAGGCGAGCTATTTCAAATGAAGGATTACTCCGAAACTTTAAAAATCATTGCAAAACAAGGTCCCGCTGCAATTTATAAAGGCGGTGAACTAGGACAAGCAATAATAGAAGATTTTAAGAAAAACGGAGGACTTCTCACCGAGAAAGATTTCGAATCCTACCAACTTTCAATTTATGAACCAGTACGTGGTAATTATCGAGGGTACGAGGTATGCGGTAATGGACCACCAGGAAGTGGTATGCAAATCATAGAAACATTAAATATTTTAGAAAATCTTAATTTACAAAATGTTCAATTCGGAAGTCCTGAATATAGCTATATGATGGCAATGGCACAACGTGCTGGTTTTGTTGATCGAGATAAATATTTAGGGGATCCTGATTTTCAAGGTGTCCCTGTCGAGCAATTAATCTCAACGGAACACGCAAATAATTGGGCAGAGAAAATTCGTAACGAAGAATTATTTGATGTTGAAGGATTGGCTGTTCCTGAATCAAAAGAAACAACAACAGTATCTGCAATGGATAGTGATGGTAATGCACTTGCAATAACACATACTTTAGGAAGCCCTTGTTCAGGTGTTGTTGTAGAAGGATTAGGATTTATTTTCAACAATTCAATGCATGTATTCCAACCCTACACAGGTCACCCCAATTCACTTGCACCAGGAAAATCGAGAACAACAGGAATGTCACCAACTCTAGTATTGAAAGATAAAAAACCTGTATTCGTAACTAGTGCACCAGGTGCAGTGAAAATTCTTACAGGAAACCTAAATGCGATTGTGAATTTTATAGATTATGGAATGACAGCCACCGAAGCAGTTGCCGCACCTAGAATACATTCTGAGGGAGGATGGGTTGATGTCGAAACTCGTTTGTATTACCAGGTACACAATTATTTAGAAGAAAAAGGATTAAAAATCGTGAAGAGCGAAAAAAGTTATGACCCATTTTTCTCTTTGGTTCATGCTGTAAGTCGCGATCCCAAATCAAATGTACTTTCCGGAGGTGCTGATCCACGAGGTCGAGGAGGATGGGTTGATGTCCAATAAATCCATTAAAGTAAGTTAAATATACCTCCATGCACGAAGTTACTATATATACAGATGGGTCTTGTTTAGGTAATCCAGGGCCGGGAGGCATCGGTATTGTTTTAATTTCGGACTCAAAACAAAAAGAAATTTCAGAAGGATATCGATTAACAACAAATAATCGTATGGAATTACTTGCAGTTATCCGGGCTTTAGAAACATTAAATACACGATCGAGAGTAAATCTTTATACCGATTCATCCTATGTAGTAAATGCACTTACAAAGGGCTGGTTACGGAAGTGGCAACAAAACAATTGGCAATTAAGTAACAAAAAACCAGCAAAAAATATTGATCTATGGAAAATATTACTAGATTTAAATGATTTACATGACGTGACCTATC
Organism: Chloroflexota bacterium; assembly: GCA_002716405.1. Lineage (GTDB taxonomy): Bacteria > Chloroflexota > Dehalococcoidia > UBA2979 > UBA2979 > UBA6955. Next base: position 71,790 of record PBBA01000007.1, read on the forward strand.
ATTGGATAAAAGGACATGCAGGCGATCGAAATAACGAACGCTGTGATGAATTAGCACGTGAGGCTGCTTACGCAGAATCACATTGGAATGAAGATTCAGAATTCAAATCATAAAATATTTGATTATTTTTTTATTATTAAGTTGACCTTGTTGCTCAACAAACTTATCTTAAAAGTCGTTGCTATTTAGCTATTTCTCCACGGAGGTGAAAATGGATCTTTATTTAACTGAAAAAACTGCTGATTCGACTGATAAAAACAAACTAAAGGTAGCAGTTGAAGACCTCGCCAATGTCATTACAAGTGCAGGTGGTGAGCCTGTTGAATTCTTTTTTGGTGAAGGTTTAAAAACAATTTATTCCATTAGCGAAGCACCTTCAAAAGTTGCATTAGAGGCCGCCTTAATCAAGGCAGAAATAGCGTATAAAGAAGTGGCAGCTGTACGAATAGTAGGTGCAACTATTGAAGAGGTACGTAGTCGTTCACAAGAAGCAAATTATTTAGTCGAATGGGACCTTCCCGCAGATCTATCTATGGAAACATATCTTGAACGCAAAAAAGAAAAATCACCACTATACGAAAATGTTCCTGAAACTACATTTATGCGAACTTACGTAAGAGAAGACATGCAAAAATGCGTTTGTTTATATGATGCCCCTGACGATGAAGCTGTAATAAGAGCTCGAGATGTAGTAGATACTCCTATTGATCGTATGACCTCAATTGGATCTATCGCCAATGACTAGTACTTTTGCTACAGAAACTATTAACTTTTCACCAATCGACAGTATAGCTGGGTATTTTAGTAATTCAGCAGACAAAATAGACAGATCAGAAATCGGTCTTTACGAAGGTTTAAAATATCTATTTTGTTCACATGCAGTCATGACTGAAAAACTTTCAAATATAGGTAATACAACTAAATCACAAAGCCTTATAAAAGAAGTTTCAGATGCAATAGCAAGTGTAGCTTATGAAGATATGGCATCTGCATTTGCGGCATGGTGTCATAGAATGGTAATCGAATATGTTTATCAATCTGAAACTTCTAATAGTCATCTTAAACAACTTTTATCCGACTTGAAACAGTGTTCTATTTTTGGCTCTACAGCAATGGGTCCAGGCACTGCCAATTTCTTAACTGGTACTGAAATTCCTATAAGAGTTGAGAGAGAAAATGATGAATTTACGGCAAATGGAATCATCCGATGGGCATCGAACTTAACTGGTAAATTTGTAATTGTTACGGCAGTAAAGGAAATGTCTTCTGACAACACTTATATCGTGACCATCCCTGGAAATTCACAAGAATTACACATAAATGATTTCACAAAATTATTAGGACTCGATCAAACATTCAGTACATCTATGAGTATCACAGATTTAAAAATCCCAAATGAGAATATTGTAACTCAAGATTTTTCTAATTTTATGCGTTCAATAATCGTTCCGTTCCTAATACTACAATCTAGTTTCTGCAAGGGTTTAGCAGCCCGATCATTACATGAATCATTAAATATGATTAGTGGCCCAAAAACAGTTTTTGAAGATGAATTGCAAAAAAATATTATAGAATTCAATCAACTATCTGACGAATTAGAAATTGAAACAAGTACTAATTTAGCCTCTGATCATGAAATACGAAGATTGCTCAAAGCCAGATTAAATTTTGCACTACTAGCTTCATCTTCCGTAAATTTAGAATATAAGCTTTGTGGTGGCGCAGCATATTCAATTTCATCTCCTGTATCGAGAAGACTTCGAGAAGCGGCATTTTTACCAATACAAGCACCAACGGAAGTACAATTAAGATGGATTCTATCGCAGTAAATATTAATAACGCATCGAAAGAATATACTCAGAAATCGAAAAGTAATTTGGTCTTTTCTGATATAAATCTTGACATATTCGACAATGAAATTTTGGTCATTTTAGGACCTAGTGGATGTGGTAAATCAACTCTACTTAGAACAATTGCAAGGTTAGAAAAATTGAGTGGGGGAGAAATTACAGAAACAGGTAAAAAAGATGATTCAAAGGCAGGTATGGTTTTCCAAGAACCATTATTATACCCGTGGCTTACCGTCAAAGAGAATATTGAATTAGGTTTTTCCTTCGCAAAAAATTTCGATGCAAAAAACGAAAATAATACTGAAAAATTACTTCAAGAATTTGGAATAGACCATCTAACTGATTCATTCCCAGATGAAATTTCTGGTGGACAAGCTCAACGAGTAAATCTTGCACGAACTCTAATTGTCAACCCTAAAATTTTACTGCTTGATGAACCTTTTGGAGCTTTAGATCCTTCTACCAGGACGTACCTACAAGATTGGTTGCTCAATATAAAATCATCTAGAGATCTAACAATTGTTTTGGTTACACATGATGTTGAAGAGGCCCTCAAACTAGCTGATAGGATCATAATTATGTCTGCTGGACCAGGAACTTTTCTGAAATCTTGGGATTTAAGATCATTAGATCCTACGAATGAATCCTCAAAAGACATAATCAAAAAACAAATTTTAGACAATTATCAAGGTTCCATTCAAAATTCATCCGCTCAAGTTAATGAATTAACCAACATAGAAGACTCAATTGAACTATTAGAACCCATACAGTCATAGGAGGGAATAATGACTATTTCAAGACGACGTTTTATGCAATTATCTGCTCTGGCTGGTGCTGGAGCAGTCCTTTCACCGCTATTAGCAGGATGTAATTCTTCAGAAGAAACTGCAAGTGAAGGCAGTGCAACTACAAATATAAGTGGAAATCTTGAAAAAGATGTACTAAAGGTCGGCTACTTACCTATTACAGACGCAGCACCCTTACTACTTGCACATGGAATGGGCGCATATGAAAAAAATGGTTTGTCTGTAGAAAAACCAACTTTGATGAGAAGTTGGAACACTGTTGCAGAAGCATTCCAATCAAAACAAGTAGATATTGTTCACTTATTAATGCCTATGGCAGTCTGGCTCCGTTTTTCAAAAAATTTCCCTTTAAAATTAATAGCGTGGGATCACATGGATGGATCTGCGCTGACAGTAAAAGATAATATCAACTCAGTATCTGAATTAGCAGGTACAACAGTAGCAATACCTTATTGGTATTCGATACATAATGTAGTACTCCAAAAATTATTGAGAAAAGAAGGACTGACTCCCCTAACAATAGGGAATCCTTCGAAATCTGACAGAACTGTTAAACTTATAGTTATGCCCCCTCCTGATATGCCAGTAGCTTTATCAAATAATTCTATATCTGGATATATTGTTGCAGATCCGTTCAATGCGGTAGCTGAAGTGAATAATATTGGAAAAGTATTAAGGTTCACCGGAGATGTTTGGTACAAACATGCTTGTTGTGTTGCAGTAATGCACGAAGATGACGTAACTAATCGACCTAACTTTACACAAGCAGTAGTTAACTCGATTGCAGAAGCTCAACTCTATGCAACAAATAATAAAGTTGAGGCTGCAAAGCTTTTGTCTAAAGACGGAGGGAATTATTTACCACAACCCTTAAAGGCAATTGAACATGCAATGACTCATTACGACCATAATGAGTATGTCCCCAGCGGTGCAATTACACATCCTGATTGGGATAATGAACGGATCGGATTTCAACCTTTTCCATTTCCTTCATATACTGAAGAGCTTATCAAAAGCCTGAGGGAAACTGTCGTCGAAGGAGACAACTCCTTTTTAGAAAAATTGGATCCAAAGACAGCACATCAAGATTTAGTAAATGACAGTTTTGCAAAGGCAGCAATTCAAAAATTAGGTGGCACAGGCAAATTTAATATCCCTGAAGATTACACAAGAACTGAGCTGATCAAAGTATAATGGGGAAATTGCGGGTACTCTCATCAGTCTCGCTTATGCGAACAATTATTTATGGTTTAATTGGGGTAGTTGCGTTTGTTGGTCTTTGGTGGCTAACAATGCTTTTTATCGATGAGGCAAACATACTTTCACAGTTTGGTCCTATTGAGGCATTTATCGCACTCGGAGATATATTCACGCAAAAAGAACTTGCAAACCACATATATGCTAGCCTTAAGCGAATTTTGGTAGGTATGGGTTTCGCAATAATCACAGGAGTTCCTCTAGGATTTCTCATTGGAAGTATAAAAATATTCGAACTAACCAGTGCAGGGGTGTTTCAATTTATACGAATGATCTCTCCCTTATCATGGACTCCCTTGGCGATAATACTTTTTGGTGTGGGTGACAATCCTGTTTATTTTTTGATAGCAATAGGTGCAATATGGCCTATTGCACTTAATACAGCTGATTCCATTGGGCGATTAAATCGAGGTTGGCTCTTAGTCTCCAAAACTTTAGGTGCATCGCGCTACGAGGAGCTAAAATCTGTCATTTGGCCAGCCACAAAGCCAGGTATACTTTTGGGAATCCGACTTGCAGTAGGTTTAGCTTGGATCATACTAGTTCCAGCAGAAATGTTGGGGGTAGATTCAGGACTAGGATATTATATATTAGATACACGTGATCGATTCGAATACTCAGAGCTAATAGCTGCAATCATAACAATCGGCCTTTTGGGTCTATGTCTAGATATATTAACAAGGGTCATCTTGAAAAACAGTCGAACTTAATTAAGAATGAACAATATGAAAATGTTCAGTAGTATATTCCACTTCCTACACCACCTCCGACCGCTATAGCATCACCATTAATGGAGATGGATTTTGGTGATGCAAGAAAAGCTACTACATATGCTACTTCTTCTGCGGTGATAATTTTCTGTATGGTATTACCTCTACCAAAACTAGCCTCTACCTCTTCGATGGTTTTTCCTTGTTTTTCCGAGATCGATTTTAATAGATCAGGAACTCTTTCTGTATAAGTTAACCCCGGATGCACAACAGTGACATTAATACCATGTGGGCCTAATTCATGTGCTAAATTTTTTGTCATTGCTGCGACGGATACATTGCGCATGCTGCCAATTGTTGTGCCTACATTTCTAGCCGCTAAGCCAGAAATATTTATGATCCGACCCCATTTACGCTCTTTCATTAATGGTGCTACATATTGAATGCATCGTAAATATCCTAAAACTTTAAGATTCATGTCTGCCCAAAAGTCATCAGTGGTAATAGAACTAAAATGAGGTGTTGCACCTCCCCCAGGTACAGCTGCATTGTTTACTAAAATATCCACACTACCTAATTCATTGTTTGCTTGTGTGACCATTGATGCGATTGAATCTTTGTTGGACATATCAGCCTGTATGGGAAAAATTTTTTGGCCAGTTTTATCATTGATTTCTGTGGCAGTATTTTGGAGTTGTTCAATATTTCGAGCAATAATCGCTACTTTAACCCCTTCACTCGCTAGTTGTAAGGCGATTGCTTTCCCAATCCCACGGCTTCCGCCAGTGACGATTGCGGTTTTACTGTTTAATTCTAGATCCATTCTGCCTCTTGCATTAAGTGATTAGCCAATTCTATCGTTTTTAAATAACCTATAAGATTTCTAAACTAGCCGTAAAACTTCCATAAAATCTATTATTGAACATTTTCGTACACAGATTTTATAGCTGATCCATCTGCATTATTAATTCTAGAAGTAACAGTATTAGTCATTCCGTCAGGACCAAATGTTGGAATCCAACAAGAATGTTTTCCTGCGCCACCAGCAACAACAATGTTTAGTCGCGACCAATGCTCACCAACCATATGTGCTTCAGGAGAATCTACATCAGCTCTCGGTTCAGCCCAATGAGCTTGCCCTTCAAGCCAGTCTTGAGTCATTTCATTCAAATATAAATGAGAGGCCTCCCAAAGGATTTTTTTAGCATCATCTTTTGAAATACCATCGCGAGCGATAGCTTCAGCATGTTCTGGACCGAATACGATAAGCGGTTGACCACCACGGTAAGTCATATTATTACTTCCAGGTTGGCGCATACTAAGGCCAATTGTATTAAGTAGGCCAGCGCCGGTAACACTCCAATGATCATTCACATTATGCGGGGCCTCTGCAGCCATAACAGTGACAGTACTATCCATGATGTCAAAACCCATTTCGACATGTAGTGGTTCCCACGGATTCAAATCTTCAGCTTCTGCTGCACAAAAACTAATTTTCGCTGGGGTACCAATAGTTGATCTATCACCTTCACCAGGTGTGCCGCCTGCAATATTAAGCAATATCAATCTCATCGCCCTACCTATGGTGGCGTTCGCTCTAAAACCTTGCCCAAAAAGGTTGTAACCACTATTGATATTGATTTCTCGCCCAATTGGACCATTAATGAAAACTAAAACTGCACACGAATGGGTAGTCGATTGGATACCATTAAGATTGAATGGTTTTTCTGCAACTGCTTGAGTTGCGGCTACAATAACAGGAAAATATTCAGGTCGACAACCTGCCATGACTGCATTAATAGCAAGAGCTTCAATGGTAGCTTCTCCATTTCGGGGAGCTAAAGTGGCAATGACATCATCAGGTTTGAAGTCCACATATCGAAACATTTCATCTACACGTTGACGAGTAGGAGGAATAAATGGAAGCCCGTCTGTCCATTGTTGTGTTTCGAAAAAATCAATAATAGCCTCTAAAGAATCGTCAATATCCACAATAGGAGGTAAATCTAAATTAACACTCATTAAAAACCTATCTCAGCTAAAGAATTTTGATCTAAATATTATCCAATAATCATTTCTTTAATAGAATTCGCTGCATCTTGAGCTTTTAGTATAGCTTCATCAGCAGGCATTCCTCCCAAAGGATGTTGAATCGTTACTATCCGTAAGTCAGGATATCCCATCGCACGAGCCTGAAGTTCGGATAAAGCCTTAAATTCACTAGTTGCTAAAGTAACAGTAGGAATACCACGTTTTTCTAAGTCGACTGCAGCGTGGATACTCCACGCAGTGCAAGATCCTCAGTCAGCACTTCCTAAAATAACCCAATCACAATTTTCAACCAATTCACTTTCAAGCTCTTTTGGAGTAGGACCGTTTGTAATCTTGCTAGCAACAACTGTTTTAATAACACCATAATCATGTGAAAGTTGGTCAATAATAGCTTCCATTACCAAGGATGCGTGTTGTTTTTGATTGGCAAGTATACCTGCACGAGATTCTCTTAGTTCAAGTATCTCCGAGTTTGATTCTGTTTGAACAGGACCATTCTTAGTAGGATTCAATATTTGTATTTTATTCATTTACACCTCAAATTTATTTATACTTATACGATACTGAAAAATTTAGCATTTAGCATCTTTCATTTTATTTTCGCAAATAATCACGGGCAGAAATTGCAGCGGTAGCACCATCTCCAGCAACAGAAACTAATTGTCTAGATGAATACTGTCGAATATCACCTGCAACATATAGGCCTGGTTGAGCAGTACTCATATCAATATTACATTCGACATGCCCTGCCGCATCAATATCAAGCAATCCTTCCAAGATATTTGAATTCGGAACTAACCCAACGAAAACAAATGCACCAGTTACATCAAGTTTTTTTTCATTGCCATCCACGATAACTGTTATAGATTTCAATTGATCGTCACCATGGAGTGCTTGTACTACAGCATTATGTTCAACAGTAACTTTGTCAAAACTCAATAACTTATCACGATTTACAAACGTACCTGTAAAATCTTCATTCTTGTTAATAACAGTAATAGACCGAACTATATCCGTTAAATGAAGGGCTTCATCTAAAGCTGAGTCACCGGCTCCAATAATTGCGACATCCTCATCACGAAAAAAATCTCCATCACATGTTGCGCAATTAGATATGCCTTTACCAAAAAATTTATCTTCACCTGGGACATTTAGTTTTGCAAAAGTAGAGCCCAATGCAACAATGACCGTTTTCGAAGTTACTGTTTCCATCATTGTTTGTACAGACCAAACATTTTCACTTGTAGTAAGTCTTGAAACTTCACCAAATTGAAATTGCAAACCTGCATTCAATGCTTGCTCAGCGGTACTGGAGGCTAGCTCAGTCCCCGTCGTACCGTTAGGGAATCCAGGGAAGTTATCAATTTGACCCACATTATTAAGCTGTCCACCAGGGCCCATTTGATCGAATAATGTTACGTTCAATCCTTCACGAGTAGCATATAACCCTGCTGTCAATCCGGCCAGACCACCCCCAAGAATAGCTACATCGAAATCTGTCATTATGTACCTTCCGAAATTTTTCAGCAGTAATTAATTACGTAAACTATAATTTAAACCTAATTCAGAAGCTATCTGTTCAAACCATTCAATGACTTCAACATGATAAGGAATACCGGAAATTTTTCTTTCACTCTCTGACTCTGCTTCAAGTAAGCCAGGATAGACAACGCGTTCTTGATCAGTAGCAGGAGTGGTATCAGCTAACCCTTTAAGAAATACGTCCATATCGTCCTTAAATTTACCAGGATCAACAAAAGCATCAATCTTATAAGCCATTAAATGAAACCCTGGTGTTAATGCTATGAATCCAGGCCCGATACCTGTCAAAATACTCCCTAGAATATCTACAACAGATCCTAATCCATACCCTTTATGGGACCCATTCTCTCGTGTACCGCCTAACGGAAGTAACCAAGGTGGACCAAATTGATCGGGCACATCCATTTCTTCCATAATCGGAATACCATCAGCACCTGCAACCCATCCTGGTTCTAATTTTGCTCCAACACGTTTGGCTAAAGTAAATTTATTTCGTGCGATTTGACTAGTACCTACATCGAAAACAAATGGAGGCATTTTATTCGCAGGTACTGCCCATGCAATTGGATTTGTTCCTAGACGGGGAATAGCACCAAAGGTAGGAAGTGTGACAGAAGATCCACTCGTAGACATTGCCAGCCCAATCATGTCATGATCCATAGCTTTCATTGCATGGTAACCAGATGCTCCCATGTGCCCTACATTTGTCACACAGGCTGCACCCAAGCCATATTTTTCGGCTTTAGCTATTACTTTATCCATCACATCGGGAGCCACATGGACCCCGAGACCACCACCCCCATCAACGACAAGTGTTGTTTCTGTTTCTCTCGTGATTACGACTTCTGGAGCAGGCGTTAATCTTCCATCTTGATAACCAGCAACATAATTTCGAAGCATATTAGAAACACCATGAGTCTCAATACCACGCAGATCATTGGAAATTAAAACATCACTAGCAATAGAAGCTTCTCTTTCAGGAACACCCAGTGCTTGAAAGATACTTTTTGTTGCTGCATTTATTGTCGCTTCAGTAACATAAATTCGATCTTCTTCTGCGACTTTAAATCGTTCTAGCATTCTATCCCCCCCATATTATTTTTCTATATACACATTTTGCATATAACTTTAATTAGATCCAATTGCTCCAGAATCACGCAATTGCTGAATTTTTTCATCACTCAAACCAATATCTGTAGTCAAAATCTCATCGGTATGTGCATCGAGAAGAGGTGCGTGTTCCAATGGCATTACACCATTCATCAGCAAAGGATTGCGCATGAGTTTCACTTCACCATTTATGGGGTGATCCACTGTTTGAATAAAATCGCGTTCAGTCAAATGGGGATCTTTGAACAAATCCATTGTACTAAACACATAACTGGCAGGAACTCCAGCAGGTCCTAATATTCCCATCACTTCCTGCTTAGTTTTGGTTTTTGTCCAAGAAGCTATCTCTTCATACAGTAACGGCTGATTAGCTATTCGAGCGGCTTCTGTAGAGAATTTTTCATCGGTCAACAATTCAGATCTGTCCATAGCAACACATAATGCATCCCACATTTGTGAAGTAACGGTCATAATAAATACCCAATCATTATTATCTTCTGTGCCATCAAGTGAAGGAGCACAAGGATATGTAGAAGTAATTCCATTACCTTGATGAATACCTGTTCGAGGAGCAGCTTCCGTACCCCAAACATGCAATCCAACAGTCCTCATAAACATCGTAGTAGCTTCCTGCATGGATATCTCAATTTGTTGTCCGACACCAGTTTGTAATTTTTCTACGTATGCTGAAACAATACCCAATGCCATCTGAATACCTGTTCCTGAATCTGACATCGTGGGGGCAGGTTTCATTGGCGGTCCATTCGGATCACCTGTAACCGAAAATGTTCCTGCAGATGCCTGAGCAACCCAATCATAACTATTGTAATTGGCGTAAGGGCCAGTCAAACCATATCCTTTGATTCTCGCATGAATAATTGAGGGGTTAATCGCAGAAAGAGTTTCGTAATCCAACCCTAATTTTTCAACAACACCAGGTCCATAATTTTCGACAAAAACATCGTAGTGAGGAACCATATCAAGAAAAAGTTGACGACCTTCTTCGGATTTTAGGTTTATAACTACAGAACGTTTATTACTGTTGTAATTTAAAAAATATTGCCTGACTTGTTCTTGGTTGACACCTTCACGACCGACTCCTCTACCAGGATCTCCAGTAGGAGGTTCAATCTTAACTACATCTGCACCGAGCCAGGCTAAATATTGTGTACATGAAGTACCTGCTTCATATTGTGTCATGTCTAAAACACGCATCTGCGAAAGTGATCCCATTATGACTTCTTCCTTACATGCATCGTACTAGATCTGGTATTCTTCTGCCCGATCTCCATACAAAATTATTCATTTACGTAACATATAGTTTTCATTTTTTTACTTTATCACTCGCACACAAGATAACGATCGATAGGATAGAGCGATGCAAGCTATAGAAAATGTCCAACAATTTAAAATTAGCTCCCTCACTAATAGTGTTTATATCCCCACAATATTCATATCAATCGGTCAAGGTGCAGTTCTCGCATTTGTTCCACTTTTCGCAAAAGATCTAGGAGGTTCTATAGCTATTGCTGGGTTGGTGTTTGCAATGCGTGGATTAGGAATTGTTCTTTTTGATATGCCTGCTGGGTTAATATTAGACAAAATGGGGCAACGTAAATCACATCTACTTGCCGTATTTTTCATTGCAATATCTGCTTTAGGTATTGCATTTAGTCAAAACATTCTTCATTTATCTATTTCAGTATTTGCATTTGGCGCTGCAACTGCTTTGTGGATGTTAGCGAGATTAAGTTTCGTTTCAGAAATTACTCCTGTGCATCAACGTGGCCGAGCAATTGCATTGATAGGTGGTTCACATAGAATTGGTAATTTTGCTGGACCAATTATGGGAGGATTCATTGCACAATATTCCAGTTTTATTGAAGTAATGTTAGTTCTATTTGTTGGTGCAGTCGGAGCTCTAATTATGATTTCTATTCATCTCCCACATTTAGAAAGCTCTTCCAACACAATTATTGAAAAAAATAACAATTACTTCATAGAAGTATTTAAAGAGTATAAATATATATTTTTAACAGCTGGTATAGCTATGCTTTTGTTACAAGTTTTACGACAAACCCGTTTAGTGCTACTCCCATTATGGAGCGACTCAATCGGTCTTGAACCAAAAGACATAGGATTGATAATTGGGCTCAGTTCTGCAGTCGATATGTCTTTATTTTTTCCAGTGGGTATCGCCATGGATCGTTTTGGAAGAAGATGGGCTGCGGGAACAAGTTTACTTTTGATGTCTTTCAGTATGGTTTTGATAATTTTTACAAATGATTTTTGGTCACTCATGTTAGTCGGGTTACTTTCAGGATTTGCTAATGGTCTTGGATCAGGAATAGGTATGACACTAGGAGCAGATTTTGCACCACAACAAAAGCAAGGACAATTTTTAGGTATATGGAGATTCGTTACAGATATAGGTACTAGTAGCGGTCCATTTATTGTTGCAGGAATATCGGCCATTGCGACTTTAGGGATAGCATCGGCAAGTATCGGTCTCACTGGATTAATTGGAGTATTACTCGTTTGGAAAAAAGTTCCAGAGACACTTAGGAACAAAAAAAATGACACTAAGCTATGGTAATAGTGACTCCACTGTAATTTCTTCTATAGGTGCAAAAGAAGTTATTTCTTCTCTGATCATTTCCCCATCACCAACAACTGCTATCGTCATTACTGATGGATCAAGGTATTGCTGTGCGGTTTTTTGAATATCCGATGGCTCTAAGCTCACAACATGTGCAATATAATTTTTTGCCCATTCTTCATCTAAATTATGTAAATCCAAAAAGGCTAGCTGTCCTAAAATAGCTCCAGGCGTAGTATGTCGCATAATATAAGATCCAGAGACATAGTTTTTAATTCCATCAAGTTCTTCATTTGAAGGTTCTGTATCACGCATCAAATTGATTTCTTTGAAAATTTCCTCTATTGAAGCTCCAGTTACATTAGTTGTTACATCTGCAGTTTCAACCCAATAAGCACTCGTAGGATGCGAGGCTATCATGCTCCGAGGAGAATACGTATAGCCTTTATCTTCGCGAATATTTAGTGTAATCCTTGAATAAAAAGATCCACCTAACAAAGCATTCATCACAGCTAATGGCACATAATTCGTATCTTTTGGTGTTATGACGGGTAAACCAATAGCAAGCGTAGATTGTTCTGATTTTTTTCTATTAAGTAAGTGAATTTTTCGAGATGCATCCGGAAGGGTACGCGCAATATGTTCACCTAAATCACCAGACCATTCACAAAAAGTATTTTCAATAGCATTCTTAAGAACATCCTTATCAAACATACCTGCAACATAGAGTTTTGTTTCATATGGATTAGCGAATTTTCTATAGGAATCACTTACATCTTGTATAGAAAAGGTATCAATTATTTCAGGAGTCGATAGTGTAAGTCCATACCCAGAATTGCCATATAGTGCTCGGCGAAAGGCAGCAGAAGCTAGCACCCCAGGTTGAACTTTCATCAACTCTAAATCGCGATGCATATCACCTCTTAGTCTTTCAAGTGAGTCTGTAGGAAAAAGTGGATTTATAGTAATGGCACCAATAAGTTCAATAAATTCTGCAGCAAATTCTGTAAGTACTGATCCTGTAATAGTCAGATTATCGTCATGAACATTCACATCAAATCGACCACCTAATGACGCTGCTTTATCTGCAACTTGGTTACCATCTAAATCAGTTGTGCCTTCTTTAAGGTAATCACTTATCAAGTGGTAAATTCCTACTTGTGTATTAAGTTCATCAGCAGAACCGAAGTTCATACTCAAAAGAAAATAAACTTTAGGTATGATTCCTACTTCAACAAATTCTACTTTGAGACCATTTGATGTTTGCCATTTATCAACTTGAGGCAAAACAAAAGGTTCTGGAGATGTTATTTTTGGTTCTGGAATCATGATGTCTCCTGTGGTTGATTAGACATCTCGGGTATTATTTTTAAGATTGCACGCTTCGTAGATAGAATATATTCATTTGCTACATTGTAGATATCATCCACAGAAACAGCTCTAAACAAAGAATCAATTTCATTTACGCGTTCAGCATTTCCATCAATTATCGCAAAGGAAGCTAATAGATCTGCACGACCGAAACCAGGATATGAACTTCCTGCAAAAATATCATAAAAAGAAGACCGAGTTTTCAAGGTAATTCTTTTTAAAATTTCAGACGAAATGCGTGTATTCAATACACTTTCAAGCACTTGATCGAAAGACTGAAGTATTTCATCTGAGCTTGTTGTTTCATCATGAATTAAAGACGAAGTCCATAGCAAAGGTGTACGTGCATTAAACATATGTCCTAAAAAATTAATTCCCCCGCCTATATGACCCGTCAATCCTTTTTTTACTACCAATTCTTGATGAAGCAGTGAATCATCACCCTGTAACAACAATTGATCTAAAAGTCCCATTGCAAAATACAGTGGTGAATTTCGATGTGGTACTTGGTAAGAAATAGCTAAGGCTGGCTTAGTGGCTAATGGATCATTTTTTTCAAAAACACGTTCATTAGTCCATTCAGGTTCATCCATATTTGGAATTTCGGGTGGTGTTACAGATGGAATATCAGAAAAGTATTTTTCTGACATTCTAACAGCATCATCAACATCAAAGTCACCCACTATAACCAAAGCTGCATTCGAAGGAGAATAGTAATTTTTAAAAAATGTATTAACATCCTCTAAGTTTGCGGCATCCAGATCAATCATGTCGCCATAGCCATTGTGAGAATTATGCCAATTGTTCCAAGCTAATCCAGGCATATCAATCCATGGGAAACTTCCATACGGCTGATTAAGTACATTGACGCGTATTTCATTTTTTACGACATCTCTTTGATTATCTAATTCAGCATCAGTAATTTTTGGACCACGCATGCGATCTGCTTCCATCCACAGAGCTAATTCAAGAGTGTGCTTAGGGAGTACCTCCCAATAATTTGTAAAATCTGTACGCGTTGAGCCATTTAGCGTGCCTCCATTTTCTTGTACACGCTTAACCAACTCCATTTTTTCCATTTGTGCTGAACCTTGGAACATCAAGTGTTCAAATAAATGTGCAAATCCTGTTCTGCCTTGAGGTTCTAACCTCATTCCAACATGATAATAAACAGCTACAGTTACAATAGGTGCAGTATTATCAGGAGAAAGAATTATTTTTAAACCATTCTCGAGTGTGTGCTGATGAATTGGAATTTTTAAATCTAATGACTGGTAAGACATAAACTTTATTCTCTGTAACTATTCTAACTCTATTCTATCGCCATCAATTCGTCACGAGCACCATGTACAGCGTCAATACGACCAAAAAGTAAAATTCGATCACCTCGCACCAAGGCAGTGCCGCCATGTGGTACTAAATCTTCACCTTGTCGTTGTAACAATAAAATCAACACACTCTCAGGTAATCCTAAATCTCTTATCTTTCTTTTGTCCAATCCACTACCTATAGGAACGTCAATAATTACCCTATCACCAGTACCGAAAGCTTCTGTTAATAATGGTGCAGCAATGCGATCTAACATAGCTTGCGAAAGCGCCATTTCAACATCTACAGTTTCAATTCTTGATTGTTCGAAAGCACTCACTACATCTGTACTAGTGGCATGTGCGTATACTTTTGCATCCGGGCTCGCTGCACGTAAATATTGACAGAACAGAAGGTTTGTTTCATCACTGTCAGTGGTACCAACTGCAATTGCAACATTCGATGCTCCTGCAGTATCAAGTATTCTTACATCTGTAACCTCAGCTTTAATTATTTCGAGACCTTCTTTTTGTGCTTGTAAAACTAAATCAGGATCATTATCAATAAGAGTAACATCATATCCTCGTTCTACTAACTGGTGTCCGACACGACAAGCAACAGGGTTTGCACCTGCAATTATAGCTTTCATAGCTTTTACTCCTAACAATTTTGCAACGATACCCGCATAAGTTGACTGTATCCCTACTGTAAGAAATACCGTCAAGAACACCAAGGCAGTCAAGGTGTCACCGTACTGTTCAGGACCAAGAATTTCACTTGCAAAAGCAGCTAAAGCTGCTGCCACAACACCTCTTGGACCAATCAAACTAATATATGTTTTTTCACGAAATGATAAATCTGATTTAATTGCTGAAACAAAGACAGTTATAGGACGAATAACTAGCATAAGACATGCACAAACTATAAATCCATAAGGCCATAAGTCTCGAACTGCGTTTAAATCAACAGTGGCAACAGCAAGTATATAGACGGCACCAATAAGCATTTTAGATAAATCATCTTCAAATGAACGTACTTGCCCAGAATGCGGGATATGCTTTGATGCAAGAATTATCCCCATTACAGCCATTGCAGCAAGGCCAGAGTGTGCAAGCATGTTTTCGGAAACAGCAAAAGTAGTTACGCTCATTCCAAGCAGTAATAAGGTAGTTTCAATTGGTTCAATATCTCGATAGATCTTAAGCACCAAAAGTACGCCAATTGCTCCAAGTATTCCAATTAGTACTCCACCTATTAGGCGAGTTGGAGCAAAAAATAAAATTGTAGTTTCTGGACCAAATAAAACAATATCCAATGCGACAATTGAAATAATTGCTCCAATAGGGTCAACTAAAACAGCTTCACCCATTAATACAGCCCTTACACGGTCATTAATTCGAACTTGCCTAACAAGTGGAGCAATGACTGTCGGTCCTGTAACAGCAACTAGAACACCAAATAATGCTGCAGTACGCCATGGAAGAATTTCGAAATATCCGACTACTAAAGCACTCAAAGTTGCAGAAATTATAAATCCAATTGTCAACAAATTTCTTACAACACCACCTACACGCCTTAAGTAAGGGACATCTATTGAAAAGGCACCTTCAAAGACAATGATGGCAACCAAAATTTCAAGGCTGAACCGAAAAATTTCTCTAAAATCTGAAGGAGACACAAGATCAAGAAAAGAAGGTCCAGCGATTATTCCAATAATTAAGAAAATTAATACAGAAGGTAATCTAACTTTTCTAGAAAGAATAATTGTAATGGCAACTGCAAATCCGATAACACCTAAAGCTGATAAAAGTGCCTGTTCCAATATTATTCTTTCTAGAGACTAATAAATATTAGCGTCAATTACATATAAGAAGGTGATGAATTTAGTTGAATAATTTAGATTAATTTAACACTTAGCTGACTTAGCGCATAGTTACCTCGTGAGGTAACTATGCGCTATGCTATCAAAATGTTTTACGCAGAAAATGTACTAAAAAGTTTTAATGGAAATGAAATACTTTCGAGTGTTTCATTTACTATTGGTGACAATGAAAAGGTAGGCTTGGTAGGTCCTAATGGATCTGGAAAATCAACACTATTAAGTATACTTGCTGGAGAACAATTTACTGACAATGGAAATGCAGGTTTTCGAGGAAATGAAATCGGCTTCTTAAAGCAAGAAACTATCACGAATTCTGAAAAAACTATTTCGGAAGAATTATGGGAATCATTTCCTGAAGCTTCTGAGATAGAAAATAGGCTTCAACAACTTTCACTTGAAATGTCTAAAGATAGCGAAAATTTAGACTCTCTAATCACAGAACAGGCAAAATTATTTGAGCGTTTTGAACAATTAGATGGCTATCGAATTGACAAGCGAATAGGTCGTACTCTTGCAGGACTTGGCTTCAAAAATGACTCGCTCTTTCAAACATGTGGATCCTTCTCAGGTGGATGGCAAATGAGAATTGGGTTAGCTAAAATTTTAGTCCGCAGGCCAGACAATCTCATTCTTGATGAACCGACAAATCATCTCGACCAAAACTCACAAGATTGGCTTGCAGAAGAGCTCACCGCATATCCGGGAACGGTATTATTGGTAACACATGATGGTGAGTTCCATGACCGCGTGGTTAACAAAGTATTTGAACTGCGTAACGGAAAAATCATTACATATACAGGAAACTACACTTCTTACCAAAAACAAAAAGCAGAACGGCTAGCAGCGCAAAGTAGTGCATTGAAACGTCAAGAAAAAGAAATTAACAAACAAGAAAAATTTATAGAACGATTCAGATCAAAAGCAACCAAAGCATCTCAAGTAAGAAGTCGTGAGAAGGCTTTAGATAAAATTGCACCTCTTGAAAAAATTACTTCCGATTCAGAGGTTAATTTCAAATTTGACACAGCAACACGTACTGAACGTGATGTCTTAAAAGCACAAAGTATTGGCCATTCATACAACGGTAACGAAATAGTACTTATTGATGCCAACCTTCAGGTAGAACGTGGTGATAAAGTAATGTTCATTGGGCCAAATGGTGGTGGCAAATCAACACTTTTAAAAATACTTGCTGGAGAAATTACACCTACCCATGGCGATATTTATTGGGCAAATAGGGCGGAACTAGGCTATTACGACCAACACCAAGATGAAGCATTAGATTACGACCTCACTGTTTTAGAGGAAGTACAAACCGTCAATAAAGAACATGGTGATGGAGTATTAAGAAATATATTAGGAAATTTTTTATTCCGCGGAGATGATGTTTTTAAATCTGTTTCAATCTTATCTGGAGGAGAAAGAAGTCGTTTAGCTTTGGCTAAATTTCTCATTAAACCTGGTAATGTCCTTCTCTTGGACGAACCTACAAATCATCTTGACCGAACTACACAGAGAAAATTGATTTCGGCACTTGAGAATTATGAAGGAACTGTTATTTGTGCCAGTCATGATCGAGAGTTGTTAGACAAAGTGGCAACACGAGTAATAAAGGTTAATGATGGCGAATGTATTGAACTCAATGAATGGCATAATATTTCAGAAGTACTAACATCCAAGTAATTATAATTTTAGTACATATGAACCAATAGGAAAAAAGATGACATTCGATTTACCCACTACCACAGGATATGAACCTGAAATTATCGAAAAACGAATCCGCGAATATGAATCCTTTGGCAACCATCGCACCGGCTGGCCTGCAGACGATCAAACATCAAAATGGTTAATCGATCAATTAAAGGAATTTGGTATACCCGCAAAAACTGAAAACTTTCGTTTTCCACGAGTTGAATATCGAGATTCTTCATTGAATTTGGCTGGAAACGAAATAATTGTGGGTACTCCATTATATGATGGTGATTTTACAATACCGGAGGGAATACGAGCTGAAATATGCGAGATTACTGATCCAGACTTATTTGGCAAATTTGTCATAGTTAATGCACGAAAGTTAACACATGAAGATTTTCCAAATTATGTCGATGCTTTACATAAAAAAGGCGTTCTCGCGATAATTCTAGTAAATGGAGACCGCGATCGAAATATTGTTCTGCAAAATGCTATGCATATCGATCAACCTTTTCCACTCCCAATTTTACAAGTAGCCTCTAGTGATAATAAACATCTCAAATCAACAATAATGATGGGTGGCGAAAGTCTTCTTACTTTAGATGGAGAACGATTGCAATCGACTGCAACAAACGTTATAGCAAGTATTGAAGGAAGCCAACCTAATAGCCCCGCAATAGGGATCGTAACTCCAAAATCAGGATGGTTTACATGTGCGGCTGAACGTGGTGGTGGAATAGCTATCTTTTTAGCTTTAGCAGAAAGCATCGCAGCACTTGCTGAACCACATCCGACTGTACATTTACTCGCAAGTTCGGGTCATGAATTAAATTTTTATGGCATACGTTCGTACGCCCGCACAAATCGAGACAATATCACTAAAGCTGCTGCGTGGTTACATTTAGGTGCTTCAATTGGGGCACGTGAAGAACCCAACTCTATAGCTGCTACAAGTGATGCAGATTTGGACAAATTCATCCGTCAATCATTGATTTCATCGAATTTAGAAGTTACAAACATTCGAAATCCTGGACCTGCAGTCGGAGGAGAAGCTCTCATTCTCAGTGAATTAGATACACGCTATATTTCATTCCTTGGAGGACATGCATATTTTCATTCTCCTACAGATACTGTAGACAATGCATTCGATTCAACTAAAGTAAGTCAATGGGCTTTAGCCATGAAATCAATAACTAACAACCTGTTATCGATTTAGAAGAGGTGACCAAATGACAGAAACAGAAGCCACCGAAATCTCTACAATTCCTGCCACAACTGGAACAAGATTATTAGATAAAAGGGCAATAATTACAGGGGCAGGATCACGAGCGTCTGGTATTGGAAATGGTCGTGCAGCTTCTATATTATTCGCACTCGAAGGAGCAAAAGTACTACTAGTTGATAGTGATCTAAATGCTGCAGAAGAAACAAAATCAATTATCGTATCTCTCAAACCGGATGCAAATGTGATTACTATGCAAGGCAACGTAACGGACGAAAAATCGTGTAAAGAAATTGTAACCACGATATCTAATCAATGGGGTGGCGTAGATATTTTACATAATAATGTCGGGATAGGGATGCCCCGAAGTAGCGTAGTTGATGCTGATATGGATGAATGGGATAAAGTTCAAGAAACAAATGTTAGAAGTATGGTACTTACATCTCGATATGCTATACCAGAAATGGAAAAGTCGAGTGGTGGTTCAATAATTAATGTCTCATCCATAGCGGCATTACGCCCACGAGGTATGACCGCATATTCTACTTCAAAAGGAGCTGTGATCGCTCTAACACAAGCTATGGCAGTTGATCATGCAGACCAAGGGATACGTGTTAACTGCATCGTACCCGGTCCAGTGTATACACCTATGGTATATTCACGAGGAATGGAACCTTCACTAAGAGAGAGACGTAAAAATGCTTCTCTCTTAGGTATCGAAGGAAATGGATGGGACATAGGAGCAACTGCTGTATTTTTAGCTTCGGATGAATCACGTTATATCACTGGAGTTATACTTCCTGTCGACGGTGGTGTGCACATCAAAGGACCTGACAGATAAAAAAGCAACTAGAGGAGATATTCCGATGGATGTAGGAATGTTTGGTATTTTTTCAAGCTATGGCTGGGAAAAAGGAAACGATACCGAAATGTGGCAGGAAGAACTACAGTTATTCGATATAGCTGCAAATTCTGGGTTTGACTGTCTATGGTCGACAGAGCATCACTTCAATGATTACTCTATGGTCCCAGACAACATACATCTCATGACACATCTGGCAACAAAATATCCAAATATAGATATCGGAACAGCGGCGATTATATTACCTTGGCATGATCCATTACGAGTAGCTGAAAATGCAGCTGTGTTAGATCTACTCAGTAATGGGAGGCTTCGACTTGGATTTGGACGTGGTTTAGCGAGACGTGAATTTGAAGCTTTCCGGCTAAGTATGGATGAATCAAGAGGGCGTTTTGATGAAGCAGCTCCGATGATTGTCAATGCATTGAAAACAGGCTTTATTGAGGGTGACGGCAAATATTATAAACAACCAAAAATTGAATTGAGACCTCGTCCTGAATATTCGTTTGACGGAAGAATCTATGCTGTGGCTTCAAGTGAAGATTCCGTAGTATCTGCAGCAAAATTGGGTGCACACATCATCATGTTTGCAGATCGTCCTTGGGAAATGCGCCTACCCACTATAGAAAAAGGAAGAGATCTACATAGGGAACTACATGGCACAGAACCACCAGAACTCATGCTGACTGAGTTTGTTGTATGTGGCCCTGATCTTAATCAATCCGAGAAAGATGCAAAGGCATATCAAGGAAAATTTGTGGAAAGTAATTTTTATCACTATGAATTTTTAGGAGATCATTTTAGATCTGTACAAGGTTATGACTCTTACCAAGAAAAAGCAGAAATAGCACGTTCTGCTGGCCATGAAGGTGCAGTGGAAGGTTTTATGAAAGCAGCCAGTTGGGGCACACCCGACAAAATTTTACGAGGCCTTGAGGAACGACATAAATTACTTGGTAATTTTGAACTTAATATAGCTTTTAGATTTGGAGGCATACCTTATAAATTAGCCGAACAAAGTCTAAAACTTTTTGCGAAAGAAGTTCTACCAGTATTGAAATCATGGTAAATATCAAACAAGCAATTACAAAAGGTAACTTATGAGAACTCTTTCTACATTAACTCATTTGGAGTGTTCTATATGTAACGAAAAACATGACCCAAATATAATTCAGACTATTTGCCAATTCTGCGGAAGAGCATTAGTAGCTCGTTATGACTTGGAGAAAGCAAAAAATACCTTTACACGTGAAAAAATTTCAACCAGAGTGACTTCTATGTGGCGTTACGAAGAATTAATGCCAGTTATCGATACTGCAAACATAATCTCTTTAGGTGAGGGAATGACACAGCTTTTACCAGTGCCTAATTTGGGCAAAAAAGTTGGAGCAGTTGATCTGTGGGTAAAAGATGAAGGTTCTAATCCAACAGGAACATTCAAAGCACGAGGAATTTCAGCAGCGCTATCAAAAGCAATCGAATTAAATATAAAAGAAATAGGAATGCCTACTGCGGGAAATGCAGGTTCCGCTACAGCTGCATATGCGGCACGTGCAGGAATAAATGCACACGTTGCGATGCCTTCTGACACTCCAATTGCAATGATGGATGAAGTGCGGACTTATGGAGGAACTTTAAAGCTTATCGACGGTCTAATTTCAGATGCAGGGGCATGGATTGCTGAACAATCTGAACAAAAAGGATGGTTTCCTATGGCGACCCTTAAAGAGCCTTATCGAGTAGAAGGAAAAAAAACTATGGGATTTGAATTATGGGAGCAGTTCGACGGAGAGCTTCCAGATGCAATCTTATACCCAACAGGTGGAGGTACTGGGTTGATTGGAATGTGGAAAGCATACAATGAGTTAGAATCTTTGGGATTGATAGGTAAGGAGAGACCAAGGATGATAGTAGTACAGGCAGAAGGATGTGCCCCGATAGTCAAAGCATTTAATGAAGGTTCACTCCGCGCAGAACCATGGGAAAATGCAACTACCTTGGCTCCAGGAATTAGAGTACCAGCTGCATTTGCTGATGATCTGATATTACAAGCTGTTCGAGAATCTAATGGCGATGCAATTACAGTTAATGATCATGAGATAACTAACGCAATCTCTGAAATAACACAATCAGAAGGTATCGACGTCTGCCCTGAAGGGGCCGCAACATTTGCAGCATTACGTAAATTGATAACGGGAAAAAGATTAAATAAAGATTCAAAAATAGTCTTATTCAACACTGGCACAGGATTGAAACATCCAGAGCTAAGAGCAATTTTATAGTTCTAACAGACGGGTAATAAAATGCTAACTGCGTTTAAAGATAGTTTCACAGAACAATATTTTCCCAAAACACTTCATAACGGAATTTTGATTTGCATTTGTGGAGGTGCATTAGCCTACATATTCTCAGCAATTGCAGAAAATTATTTCGCGAGTGGCTTCTTTAATGCACTGGTTATTGCTCTCATTATCGGTGTGATACTACGAAATAGTTTAAGAACAAGTAATCTTATTGACATAATAAATCCAGGATCGAAGTGGACTTCTTCTAAATTATTGGAGGTTGCAGTATTTCTACTTGGTGCAAGCATCAGTTTTGGCCAAATTATAGAAGCCGGTCCAAAAATTTTTATCTTGATTGCTATTTCAGTAAGTGGTGGATTACTAATAACTTGGTTTATAGGTCATAGACTCTTTGGTTTAAGTTCAAGATTAGCTTTATTAATAGGTGTTGGTAATTCAATTTGTGGTAATTCAGCAGTAGCTGCAGTAGCTCCGGTGTTAAAGGCAAATTCAAGTGAAATCACTGCAGCCATAGGTATTAGTGCAATAATGGGTCTCATTCAGATACTGGCCTTACCATTTTTAGTACCATTGCTAGACCTTACCTATTATCAATATGGAATTATCACTGGAATAACTGTTTATGCTGTTCCGCAGGTTGTAGCTGCTTCATTTTCAGTCTCTACACTTTCAGGGCAAGTAGCAACTTTTGTAAAATTAATCCGTATTTTATTTCTTGGTCCTATTATCGTAATTATTAGTATCTTAACTGAACGCAATTCAAATTCCGAAAAATCTGTAGTGAATAGAAAAAAAATACAAGGTTATGTTCCTTGGTTTGTTACAGGGTTCATTGTTTTAGCAATATTAAGAAGTACCGAAATCATTAATGATCAAACTGGAGATTTAGCAAAAAATTTTAGTAGCATTTTCTTTATTGTTGCAATGGTTGGATTAGGATTCACCTGTGACTTGAGTGAGGTAAAAAAAGTAGGGGCTCGAGTAGCAGTAACAATATTTTTTGCTTTAGGCTTTATGCTTGCCATCTCGCTAATTGGAACATCTTTACTTAACTTATCTGGCTCCGCGTAAAGTATTGTAATTCTATGCAAAAATCCGATAAAAAAGACCTTCTATCAAAAACACATAAAACTGATTCTCGTATCCCATTAACACCTAAAGGCACCGGATTCGCTTTATTTCTTTCAACGTTATGGGGAGGAAATGCAGTTGCCCTGAAAGCAGGTCTTGCAGATGCACCACCTCTTCGAATAGCTTCAATGCGTTTTCTATTGGGTGGTATCGTGACCATAATCTGGGCAATTTGGACTAAACAAAAAGTGATCCCTAATAAAAAAGATATAAAACCACTACTTGGTTTAATTGCGATATTTATTCCACAAATAGCACTCATGAATCTTGGCCAAAATCTAACAAGTGCTTCACATGCAGTAATTATTGCTGCAACATTCCCTATTTGGACAGGTGTTATTGCTCATTTCACAGTACCAGGAGATAAATTATCAGTATTGAGAATTTTGGGTACATTCGTTGCATACGCAGGAATCGTAGTTGTTTTTATGCAAGATTTCACAGGCTCTGAAAGTACATTGTTCGGTGATTTTTTGTATTTAGGTTCTGCAATTTTGCTAGGACTTGGTCAAGTCTATAGATCCAACACTTTACAACACGTTGATTTAGCCAAGGTATTAATGACACAACAAGTAATTGGGATACTAGCATTTTTTTCTTTGGGGTTAATATTCGAATCTAACCCTTGGGTAATAACAGAACGACTTATTTATTCTGTTATCTATCAAGGTGGGGTAATAGCAGGTTTCGGGTTCATAGGAAATTTATGGCTACTCCAAAAATATCGACCTTCTGGTGTCGCTGCTATCTCAATGACCACGCCAATATGGGGAGTAGTCCTAGCAAATTTAGTGTTAAATGAACCCTTACAAGCTATGTTATTCTTGGGTTTAGCATTAGTAATAGGTGGGCTATCACTTTCACATTGGAGTACTAACCGATCAGCTTTAAAGACATAATAAGGAGGCATTATGGAAGATTTAAAAGGACAGGTAGTTTGGATTACTGGTGCAGGTACTGGCATCGGAGAATCTGGTGCTCTGAAATTAGCCGATGCAGGTTGTCAAATAGTACTTTCTGGAAGAAGAAGTGAGCCATTAAAACAGGTTGCACAACAAATAGTTAATCGTGGTAATCCAGAACCATTGATTGAGCCTTTAGATGTTTCCAACAAAAATGACGTACAAAAAACAGTAGCAAATATCCTTCAAAAATTAGGAAAAATAGATATCGCAGTATTCAGTGCAGGAATTAATGTACGTAATCGAAATTGGCCTGTAATCGAGACTGATGGATGGGACCAAGTTATAAACATAGATCTTAATGGGGCGTTTTATTGCTGCCATGCAGTATTACCAAGCATGCGCACAAATGGTGGAGGATTGATAATAAATATTTCCTCTATGGCTGGAAAAGGGGTGAGTCCGCTCACAGGTCCTGCGTATACCTCTGCTAAACATGCAATGAATGCTATGACGGCAAGTTTATTAATGGAGGAAAGGAACAACGGGATTCGTGCAACTGCTATTTGCCCAGGAGAGGTAGCAACTCCAATCCTTAATGATCGACCAATACCAGTTAGCGATGAAGATAAAGCTCGAATTCTTCAATCGGAAGATTTAGGCGATCTGATACTGTTCGTTGCACAGCAACCACCCCATGTAACTTTAAATGAAGTTTTAATTACCCCTACCTACAATCGTTTCACAGCACCATAATTTCAAAAATAGGTATATTAAAAATGGTAAGGAAAACTTGAATAATCTTGATCACGCTTTTCTAAAAATGCATCACGTCCTTCTTGAGCTTCGTCCGTTGCATAACCTAAACGAGTAGCTTCTCCTGCAAATATTTGCTGTCCTACTAAACCATCATCAATCAAATTAAAGGCAAATTTCAACATTCGTTGAGCTGTGGGACTTTTCGAATTAATAATCTCTGCCCATTCCAAAGCCACTGATTCCAAATCTTTATGCGGCACAGATTTATTTGCCATTCCCATAGCGACAGCTTCATCTGCAGAGTATTCAAAACCAAGAAAAAATACTTCCCTCGCACGTTTTTGTCCCATTTGTCTAGCAAGATATGCACTACCGAAACCAGCATCGAAACTTGCAACATCAGGATCTGTTTGCTTGAACATCGCAAATTCTTTAGATGCTATCGTCAAATCACAAACGACATGTAAGCTATGTCCCCCTCCGGCAGCCCAACCAGGAACTACTGCTATGACCACTTTCGGCATGAAGCGAATTAAACGTTGAACTTCAAGAATATGTAGTCGTCCTACTTTCGCAGGATTAATACTTTCTGCTGTTTCACCTTCCGCATATTTATAGCCATCTTTTCCTCGGATACGCTGATCGCCACCTGAACAAAAGGCCCAACCACCATCTTTAGGGGAGGGACCATTTCCAGTGAGAAGAATCGTCCCAACATCTGTCCACTGTCTTGCGTGATCTAATGCCGTATACAGTTCATCTACAGTATGTGGGCGAAATGCATTACGTATTTCAGGACGATTGAATGCTATCCGGACTGTACCTTGATTAATAGCTCTGTGATAAGTAATGTCGGAAAAATTAAAACCTTTCACTTCTGACCAACGAGCATCATCAAAAATTTCTGAAACCATATACTCCTCCAATCAAAATTACGAATCCACTGTACTACTGAAACAACATGAGTTTAACTAAAGCTTCAAAAATGTTATTTATTAAAATAGAACAGTACAAACTAGATTTCAGGTATATCAGTATGCGTATAGGTTTAATTAGCGACACACATCTTCCTTCGTTAATACATAGTTTGGATGAACTAGGACCTGAAATATCAAATTTTCTGGAAACAGTAGAGCTCGTTCTTCATGGTGGGGACATCACGCGTCCGTCGGTTCTTGACTGGATCGAACAATTCGCACCGGTACAAGCAGTCAGAGGAAATCATGATGTTTTTGACGACCCCCGGCTTGAGCAAACATTGTCACTCGACATCCATGGACACTCTATAGCCATGGCACATGACCTTCGGCCTGAATCTAGAACAATTTCTGAAATAATCGAACGCGATTTTAGAGAGCTCCAACCAGATATCATCATCGGAGGAGACACACACGTCGAAAGACTTGAATACAGAGATAATGTTTTACTCATTAATTCTGGTAGCCCTAATTTGTTACACCACAAAGAAACCCGCTTAGGTACAGTAGGACTATTAGAGATAGAAAAAGAAAGAATTTTTGCTGAAATTATTATTTTAGGAGAAACTCCGAATGCACCCAACCCTGGGAAAGCCAGTTCGTTAGAAATAGTAAATGGAAAAATCTTAGATCAGTAATTATTAGTTCGTATTCGAAAGGATAAAAAGATGCTCTTCTTAGTTATAAGTACTCCTCACCCTACTCGTCCTTCTGAAGTCAAGGAATTAAGAAAACAATACTGGCCTTGGGCACAAGATAAATTAGACAGAAAGTTAGCAGTCTCCTTTTACGCAAGAACGGGTAGGGGGGCTGTAGCAATTTTCGATGTACCTTCAAATGCTGAGCTTCATCGATTAATCAATGAATGGTCTGATATAATCCCCGCTGAATTTAAAATTTTTCCACTCGTCTCACCTGAAGAGGTGCAAGATTTCTTAAATGAATAGGCGTAATTGAAAATTTCGTTTTATCGGAGTTAATCATGTCAAAGATATTTTCGTTTCCACATCCAGTAAATGAATATGCGGCACGTTCCGTTGCAGCATGTGTTTGCATTCTAACCATAGCGACAATTATTACTTTATGGCTACCGTTGGCAATATTCCTTGCTTATGGATTTTGGGCAAGAGTTCTTACAGGACCATCTTTGAGTCCTATAGGTCAACTATCTACCCGCATTATTACTACCAGGTTTATAAAATCTGACAAACCGGTGGCTGGTCCACCTAAACGCTTTGCGCAAGCAATCGGAGTTTGCTTTTCAACAGGTGCATTAATTTTTTTATTAATTGACAATTCATCAATTGCACAAGTACTTCTGATTATTCTTGCGATTTTTGCTTTCCTTGAATCTGCATTAGGGTTTTGCGCAGGATGTAAAACTTTTTCACTACTAATGAAAGTAGGATTAGTTCCTGAAGAAGTATGCGAACGCTGTAACAATCTTTCATTCAATTAATATGGTGGAGACGGGGGAGAATCGAACTCCCCGTCCAGAGTACTTCCGCCAAAAATCTACTACGGGTGTAGTCAATGACTATTTTCTCACTAGCACCTCATCATTAACAAAAGGCAATGCTAGCCAGCTACAGAAATCTTAGCCTTGTTACTCTGTAGCACAGAAACAAAACGCATCTCAGACAATATGTCGCGACTTCTCAATTCGCTGAGATTAAACTGAGAGTCACGTCACCGCGATATTACGCAGCGAGGGCGAGTTCACGTTCGCCAATTATCGTTTGCCACCTGTTTTACGAGGGTGGTAGCACCTCGACCCGCAATTCAAGTCCAGTTGCACCTGTCGATTCCTGTCGTCCCCAGGTTAGTAGACATAATATATGTGATTGAAAAAACCAAATCACACAGTTCAACGTTGGTTTTGTCGAACTGCACGTTGCATAGATCGATCGGATTCTCGTTTTCTAATTGCCTGTCGCTTATCATATTGGCGACGACCACGACCAAGTCCAAGTTCGACCTTAATAAGACCTTTATAAATGTACATCCGCAGAGGAATCACAGTTGTTCGAGGATTTTCTTTCATCATTCGTCGTAAACGATCCAGTTCACGACGGTGTAGAAGAAGTTTTCTAGCTCGCGTACTCTCATGATTCTCACGTGCAGGCCCATATGGGGCAATGTGAACATTATACAACCAAAGTTCATCATCTCGAAAGCCTGCGTAAGCTTCAGATAATGTCGTAGCACCAGCGCGTATCGACTTCACTTCAGTTCCCAGCAATACAAGACCTGCGTCATACTGAGCAATTATTTCATAGTCGTAGCGGGCACGACGATGCATTGAAGCTGTTGAGCCCTTCACATCTTTCTTAGATTTTTTTGTTGTAGCCATAGTAGAACTCCACATCTTGTGAGTTTTTGAAACTTGCAAGATGTTTAACAACATAAACTACTCAAGGTTAACGAAGAGTCAAAGATTGTCCATTGTTTTTAGTAACAATTACTGATTTTCAACTTGCTTTTGTAATACTGCTATTGCTTCTTCAGCTTGAACATCTTTTTGTGCATCAATATCTTCCATAGTAAATTTACGTTCAATATCGGGTATAACTCCTCGCGATTCTATTTGATTCCTATCAGGAGTAAGCCATCTTGCAATGGAAACGTATACCGCTCCACCATTTGACAATTCACGAACGTGGTTCACAGTACCTTTACCGAACGAAGGTTCTCCTATCACCAAAGCACGTCCATTCTCTTGTAACGCTGCTGCAAGCAACTCTGATCCAGAAGCTGATGATTCATCTTGTATTATCACAATAGGTAAATCTGTCGATTGCCCTTCACTAGCTGAAATTATTTTTTCATTTCTATTACGATCCACTTCAATAACAATAATTCCTTCATCCAAAAACATATCTACAATTTCAGTAGTCTCAGTAAGTAGGCCTCCCGGATTACCACGCACGTCTAAAATAATACCTATATATTGTCCTGCATTGACTTCTTTTAAAAGAGCTTCTATTTCAGTGGGGGTTCTACGGGTAAATGAATAAATCCTAATATAGGCAATGTTATCTACTTCATTACCTTCCTTATCAACTAATTTACCTCCAGGAGGTATAGTAGAGACTGAAGGAAGTTTGATTTCATCACGTACTACAACAATCAATTCTTCAGAACCATCAAGATGGCGAACTAACAGCTCTACAGGAGAACCTTGTGGTCCACGGATTCTCAAAACAGCCTCTTCAACACTCCAACCTTTTGCAGAATCACCGTCAACTTCGAGAATTACATCACCAATTTTGATGCCTGCAGCTTCGGCCGGAGAATCAGGCAACGGTCTAACAATTTCTACAAAATCTGATCCTATAGGTTTATTGACTGTTGCACCAATACCTTGAAAGGCACCGAAAAAATCGTCCCGTGATAGCGCAAAAGAACTAGGCGGAATATAGGCAGTATGTGGATCATCAAGTGCTTCAAACATTCCATTAATCGCTGCGGAATGCATATATTCAGACTCAATTCTTTCAGGTTCAACATATTCATCTTCAAGAATTATAAGAATTTCACCTAAAAGACCGAAATCAACATCTGAAGCGCTAGAGGACAATAAATTAGAAGCAGATTGATCAATACCAGAAGGAGCAGCATTTTCAATTACATCGGTAACAGGAGATGGTTCGGTGATAACTCGACCAAGAAAACCAACACTTAACAGTAAAAGGGCAATGACGATACTTAACCCGGCAACAAGAAATTTGCTAAGAGTACCGTCATTACCTTCAGTCGAACCAAAATCATTATTTTCTGTGTTATTAAGCATAAAAAGTATTTCTACCAATAATATATAATCTATATTGACCTATGGGGTAGTCTATCACGTCTATCCATATTTACCTCAAAATACAAAATCCTAGATAAAGTAACATAACTATAATAGTGCGACGTTGTGAAGGTGGAATGCGTGGGGAAGGGCATATTACTGGGCGCCTCAGGCTATTCAAACATAGAAAGCATAAAATATTGGAGATATTGCGGTATATTAGAAATTCACTGCGATACAGCTATGATATATGGCATAACCAACGCAAAACTAAAGGGTAACAGAGCAAAGATATATCTATGTAAAGGCAAATACCCATATATACAGTGCAATTCCAGGGAACTGCTCTATCCAGCAGAATCAAAATATGCAACTCATAGTAAATATGAAGAACTAAATTATTATGTAAAGTATTAAGAAGATAGGGCTTTTAAGACTGCCAGTGCATGATCTTCAGCACGCGCGCGCTTCCAAACTTTAATTAGCTTGCCGTCCCCACCGATAATAAAGGTAGAGCGCGTCATGCCAATCATTTTTTTACCGTATAGGACCTTTTCCCCCCATGAACCATATTCAGTAGATACAGATTTATCATCATCAACCAATAAAGGAAATGGCAAGTCGTATTTAGCACGAAATTTTTCATGAGAAACAGCATCATCTGTAGACACACCTAAAATTACAGCATCCATAGATTTAAATACGGCAAATTCATCACGAAATGAACATGCTTCTTTAGTGCACCCTGGAGTATCGTCTTTAGGATAAAAGTATAAAATAACTATTTTTCCTCGATATTTCGATAGTGAATGCTCATTACCAAGGCTATCAAACAGCGTAAAATCAGGCGCAATATCACCAGCAGCAAGAGTAATAGACACTAAATATCTCCAATCAGATTACATCGATTCTACAATATGTCTTGTCTCATTTGTTATGTAAATACTACATCGTTATGGAGAAAATACCATGTTATGTCAAATAAGATGGAAAAACTACTAAGGTTAGGTATTTATGGTAGTCTTTCGCAATGAAAT
>PBBA01000008.1 GCA_002716405.1 Chloroflexota bacterium
CGGGGTATTGGTCTCAGTTGGTATAGGTGGGACAACAGTTGGTATAGGTGGAACAACAGTTGGTATAGGTGGAACAACGGTTGGCATAGGTGGAACAACAGTCATAGCTGTGGCAGTAGCTACACGATCTTTCGATATCGCTATTTCTTCACGCAATTCAATCAATTCATCAGAATCTGTAGTGCCAGTGCACGCAAAAGTACCTAAAATAATACATGTGAGCAACAAAAACTTTTTCATTGATTTTATTTACGTGATTTTACAATCGCTTTAATTATTCAGGGAACGCTACGAGGGAGGTGGTAGATTTAATACCTTCAATTACACGAATAGAATCGGACAACACAGTTGAAATTTGACTGAGTTGTTCAGCTTCTAATTCAACAACTATGTCATAAGGTCCCATAACTTCATGGACACCTACAACATACGGAAGATCTTTAAGTTGAGTTGAGACGATTCGTTGGGCGGGAGGATTAGTCACTACTAATACGAATGCTTTAACCATAAATAATTCCTTCCACCACAAGTATATAAAAATAATAAAATAAATATTAGTTTTTCATGAACTATAATCTTAACGCTTAAAAAACATTGAGCCTAGGACAAAACAATCTAATAATTTATGGAAATATAAAGTAAAAGATTGTATAAGGAATATAAATACTTAGCATCAGCAAATCTTAGAAATGAGGTTGATCGAATTGAGTAACGAGAAGATAGAACAAGAAGTAATTGGATCATATCCTAATAGTTACTTAAGATTTGATCATACTCCCTTAGAAGGCCACATTTATGAGTAAAAATCTCGTCGTACGCTTCGCAGGTGAAGGCGGGCAAGGTGTTGTTGGAGGCTCCGAAATCTTAGCTGCAGCAGCTGCTGCCGTTGGTTATCATATTCTTACATTTTCCACTTTCCCTTCACAAATTAAAGGTGGCCCTGCCTGGGGGCAGGCACGCATTTCAACTAATGAAATACTCTCTTCTGGAGA
Source organism: Chloroflexota bacterium (assembly GCA_002716405.1). GTDB lineage: Bacteria > Chloroflexota > Dehalococcoidia > UBA2979 > UBA2979 > UBA6955. Next base: position 993 of record PBBA01000008.1, read on the forward strand.
TGAGCTTGATGTTTTAGTTGCCCTTAATCAATATGCCTATGATCATAATGTCGAAGAACTTAGTAGTACTGGATTCGTTGTATATAATTCAGAAGAGTTCGAGTTGGACGATCCTAGAGCGATTGGACTTCCAGCAGATCAAATGGCCCGGGACGCAGGAAACCCTCGTGCAGCGAATATGATTGTTATTGGTGCAGTAGCACAATTAGCAGATTTCCCGCTTAATTACCTAGAAGAATTTGTGACCAAACGATTTACTAGGGGTCGTGCGGGAGATGAGCAAATAATTGAAGGTAATATCAAAGCATTACATATGGGTGCAGAGGCAGCTAAAGAATTAGGGATGTCTCTTGATTCTCTTGAATCACCAAATTCTATCGAAGGCGAGCGAATCTTAATTAAAGGTTTCGAAGCTGCCTGTTTGGGAGCCATAGCTGCTGGTCTTGATAGCTTTATTGGTTACCCAATTTCACCAGCAACTACCATGCTTGTCTACATGGAATCAAATTTGCATGGTTCCGATAAATTTGTTGGTCAGGCGAGTTCAGAAATAGAATCCATAGCCTCATTAATAGGAGCCGGCTTTGCTGGGAAGAAAGTTATGACTTCGACTGCAGGGCCAGGATTAAGTCTCATGGGAGAAGGATTAGGCTTAGCATGGATGGCAGAAATACCATTAGTAGTAGCAAATGTTCAACGTGGTGGACCTGCTACTGGATTACCTACGAAAACTGAACAGTCAGATTTGATTGTAGCAATCAACCCTGGCCATGGAGATATGAGTGTGCCTGTTATCGCTCCTGGAACAATAGAGGAGGCATTTTGGGCCGCTGCTGACGCTGTCAATTGGGCCGAAAGATATCAAGGACCAGTTATTTTACTATCAGAAGCATCTATTGCTGAACGTCAACAAGATATACTCAAGCCCGATATGTCGAAACTCGTTGTTGAGAATAGATCTGTATCTGATGGCTCTGAAGGCAATGAACGGTATAAAGGTGATGCTGTTTCACCTTTCCCTGTACCAGGAGGACCTGGAGCTTATGTAGCAAACGGCTCTGAACATGATGAACAAGGGGATACTACACATTTACCCGATGTTCATATTCGTATGACAGAAAGAAGATTCAAAAAATTAGAATTGCTAATGGATGGTCATTATGAATCTGAAAATACTGATTCTTCTATAGCACTACTTCCTTGGGGCAGTTCTAAAGGGCCAACATACGCTGCATTCCAATCACTTCGTTCTAAAGGTGAAGACATTGCATGGTATTACACAATGTACATAAATCCTTTACCCAGTGCCTTACTTGAAGAATTACTTTCTAAAGATTTAGTTTTAGTCCCTGAATTGAGCTACTTAGGACAATTAGCACAAATCTTAAGAGCTAAGGGAATTAAAGCTGAACCCATTACACAATACACAGGTCTGCCATTCAAAGAAAATGTATTAGAAGCACGTATAGCTGAGATTGTTCAGGAACGCGCTGGAAGGTTGTTGGTTTCATGAGTAAACGAAATCCAGAGTATGATTTTAAATGGTGCCCAGGATGCGGCGACTTTGGTGTCAAACGTGCCATTGAAGGCGCACTCACTGACCGTTCTGCTACTTTATCACAACCCATAGAAAATTCAGTAATTGTTGCAGGTATTGGTTGTTCTGGAAATCTTGTACATTTACAAGAAGGCCCTCAACCATTTGGAATCCATGGTATTCATGGTAGAACTTTGCCCATTGCTTATGGGTTAAAATCTAATAGACCAGACTTAAATGTATTAATTGTATCTGGTGATGGTGATTTTTTAAGTATTGGTGGTGAACACATTGGCCCTCAAGCCAAAAGGAATTTAGATGTAACAGTTGTTGTTATGGATAATGGAGTATATGGACTTACGAAAGGACAAGCATCTCCCACCACAGAGATAGAGGTGGTAACTTCTACAACTCCCTATGGTAAATTAGATGATCGAAGTAGACCTTTTGAAACTTATTTAGCAGCAGGAGTTTCATTCCTTGCTTCAACGCTCTCAACACAAGTAAAAGCAATGCAACAAATGATCTTAGAAGCCATGGAATATCCAGGATTCTCAATAGTACACGTACAATCACCTTGTACAACATATAATGATACTTACGCAGCATTAAAAGGTAATGAAAAAGAAGGCATACTACCAATGGCCTACCCTATAGAAGAAGGACATGATGCTGGTGACATTGATGCAGCATATCGACTAGCACGAGATAGTCGTATACCAGTTGGCGTAATCTACAAAAAAGAAGACAGCATTCCTGCGCATGAGAGATTGAATCTTGCACGTGAACGCACCGGAGCTACTCAAAAATCAGTAGAAGAACTCTTCCAAACAATGGCTATATAGTTATGTCAAGTATATAGAGAGCAGAACTATGAAAAAACGCCATGTATCAGTAAGTGGCGTACGTCTGAAATTCGCATCAGCACATATGGCTACTCTAGGAAATGAATTAGAGCCTTTGCATGGCCACAATTATTCCGTAAGCGTAAAAGTAGAAGGCACGCTTTCGAATGATTATTGGGTGATTGATTTTTCAAAAATCAAGAGTATTACTCGTAATATTTGTGATCGGTTAGACCATAAATTTCTACTCCAAGCAAAATCCAATCTATTATCAAGTACTCTTGAGAAGGAAACATGGTCTCTCTCTTTTGGGTCACGTATATACCAATTTCCACAAGAAGATGTTGCAGTATTAGATATCGAAAATTCAACTGCAGAATTATTAGCGGAGTGGATATGTCATCAAATCGATCAGGAATTATTCAATAGCAAACAAACTAACATTAATTTAATTACCGTCGAAGTTGAAGAAATGCCAGGACAATCTGGTGGATTCCAATTAGAAAGATCTCTCGTCGAGGATTAAATGCAAATCAATTGGGAATCAACGATTAATCAAATCTTTTCAGACATATTAACATGTCCAAGATGTTCATTAAGTTATTCAGAATTGATCGTTTCGTATTCGAGGCGGACAAGTCTTAACTCTTACGCACCAAGACACGGAGAATGCCCACGTGGAAACGGATGTGAAGCAAGAAAACTAATTACGCTATGTAAAACATGTTCAAATGAAGAAAATGTTCCAGGAATGAACGCTGATGCCAATCAATTACTCGAAGCTTACATTATTGACTGTCGNCGAGATCTTGAAGATGCCTTAGATTACCTCTCAGATCTTTGGAGAGATGATTTAGACTTAGAAATTAATAACTTAGAGAAGAGGCTTGAGGATGTAGACCCAAATACATACAAAGAAGAAATTAGGTGGCGTGATCGTCTTGAAGCAGAATATCTCAGCTACCACAATGAATTTAGGAAAAGAAAAATTCGAATTCCTCACCCTGGATGGAAATCAGAGTATGTAGAAGAGATATTATCGTTAGGATATAAAACCAAGTTAGGTAATTAATAAACAGTGTTAATTTCACGTAATATTTTAACAACATTGTTATTTTTAATAACCATCTCAACAATTTCATTTTTGGGGGGGTTCTTTTATAAATATCAACCGCAACAAGAACAATTAAAGGTAACTATCGAGCAACCATTACCAGTTGAAGATCAAAATACATTTCATTCAGGAATAATCACAAAAATTGAAGATAATATTGTATTCGTTACAAGTGAGCAGGTGGTTAATGAAAAGCAAAATGGGGCTACGCAAAGTTCTTCAAATATACAAAATATTAAATTCTCATTGCAAGGCATAAGCATTGAACATCTGAAGCCATTAAAATCTCTCAATCAACTTCACGAAGGAATGCAAGTCGTGGTTGGAGGAGAGCGTTACTACGCTGAAAAAGTAATAAATGGTGTAGTTTTTTTTAAGGGAAATGAAAAATGATACGTGCTCTTCAAACGAAATTAATTTTATATATTGGATTGCTATTATCTTTAATTATCTTTAGCTCAGCCTTAGGGATGCATATTGGATCATCTTTAAGTTCACCGCAATTCCAAACATTAACCATTGAAGATCCTTCATCTTCTACTTTACACCCAATGGGGACTCCTCATTCAGAAGCTGGTTTCACTGGATTTGAAACAGGTGGAATTACAGGAGAAGTCATTACCAGTGGTGAATTAACCGAAATTGTTAGCAATGAAACTTCAGCAAAAATATTTTTCAACACTAATGGACGTGAAAGTACAATTGAATATCAAGGAATCGATAGATTTTTTGTTATCGAAAAAAATAAAACCTTAATAATTGGAGAACGGATAATCATTAAAATGAAAAGAGATTCTCCACAAGCAATCTTACGAATCACCCTCCCTTAGAGCCTCTACTATTGGTTTTTGTGCTACTGAAGTCCAAATTAATATCAATGAAATAAAAGAAAATATACAAAGCATAACAATACCTGTAATTAGAGTTATCCAATCTGTTTCTACTATGTATGGAGGTAACACAGGATTACCTGTTTCAGTTACCGATAAAAAAGACATCATAATATTCGCTATTTGACGCCCTAGTAAAATACCTGCACTTATCCCCATAGCAAAGATAACACTCCATTCAATTAACATTGATTTCAATATCTGTATAGATGAAAATCCTATTGCGCGTAATGAAGCAAATTCAACCATCCGAGAGTAAGTACTTACAAGAATAGTGACCGCAAATGCGAGAAAAGCAAGCAACAAAACTGCAGAAAATGCCACTGATAAAATTCCACTACCTGATGCATGTAAAGAAGGATCAGAACGAGCTTCATCTAATCGAACGCTTAATAAATAAGGCTCAGATGCATATTCTAAAGAAATCAGTGAGTCATCTTGTTCTAATAAATTAATTATTGACTTCTGATCGCTTATAGAAATATTCGGTTCAAAATCGATCCATATTTCATTTTGTTCAATAATCTCAAGATCGCCTAAAGCCGCACCAGCAGACCTCAGATGATCATAATTAATAATTACAAACCCTTTTTCAGGATCCATTGTTGGGAACATATTAGCTTCAGCCCGAACGTTTAAAGGTAGTAACACATCATCAATGTTAGTTTCTGTAACAGTATTGACCGATGCACGGAATAATCCCAGAGCTTTATCATTCATAATAGCTGCCAACGGTACCATCGGATCTACTGGAGCAATTACTCGTTCAGACGGAACAATTGCATGATTCCAATCCCATCGAGCTGCAAAATTATAGCTACGATACCTATCTGAAGTAATTGAAAATTTTTCTTCTTGCGTACGTGCGCCATACATTATCCAATTACGTGATCCTTCAAAATTTTCTACTGTAGATTTGTTGTTGTTTTTATCCACAGCGACAATGTCATCGAAATATAGAGATCCGCTAGTACGCAGTTCAGGAGTACGTTGATCAGCAATTCTTAGGCTAAGTAATTTTAGAGGAGGAACTAAGTTCGTTGGCACAGAGCCTGTTATTTCTTTCCATCCTATTCCACCACGAGGGCTAGATAATCCCGCAACTTCAAAATTACCTTCACTATCTTGATATACAGCACGTATATATTGACGAACACCATTCTCAGAAAGACCTTCAGTAAAGACAGATATATGTATATCTTTCGTATCAAGAGGTAAGTCTATACCTCCTCCAGGAGTCACTTCGGATTCAAGCAATCCTAGTAAATAATTCATAGAAAATTCTTCATTGCTAAAATCATCACGAAATTGCATAGATTTTTTTACATGATCCACATCAATCGCCATAAAAGGAATATCTGCACCCCACGGAGTCAATAAATCTCCTCGATGGATGAACGCCACATCTGCCACTCCATCTATCGACTGTATTTCATTTAGAATGTTCGTTTTTTCCCAATACGAAGGGTCAGTGACTGTTGCACGAAATTGAACCCCATTATCATAGAGAATCCTATCAATATATGATTTCTCAACCGTAGGTCCGTAGGATGCAGCAAATGTACCTACTGCAATTGCCATTACCAACAACAACATCAAACGAGCATATACACCTGGTTCTCGTATGGTTCGATTTAATCCAATTGGAATGATTACACCTTTAAATAGCATCAAAGGTTTGATAAGGATATTCAGAAATGGAGGATAGAAACGGAGCAGTAAACTTGCTACAGCTAAAGTTATAACAAAAGGAGTAAATAACAAAACAGGATCCGTCGACCAACCTTCCTACAGAATCAGGATCAAATATTGTTTGACGTTGATTTAATTGCCAAATCAATAAAATAGCCAACAAAACGAACAACATGTCAAGATAATATTTCTGAAGGACATTTTTTTGCGAAGGGCGCATTCTATCGATCCGTGAGCGCAAAACATTGTTAGTTGTCAACAAGACAGTTGGAATGAGAAGTGCGATAAGTCCCAAAATAGCTCCGCCTGTTGCAAACAAGAATGAATCAAAACGAATAATAGTTGGAAGAAAATTTCCATTATTAATTACATCAAATTGAGGTGTAATACCTAGAAAGGCAATTGCCTGATCAGCTACCAATGGCCCTAAAAATATTGCAGGTAAAATAAGTAGTAATGCACTTACAAATCCAAAACCAACAATTTGAAAATTATTAGCACCACGTGTTACATACAATTGTGTTTCATTAAATTGACGATCTTGAAAAAGTTTAGAGACAACTACGAGGTAGAAGAAAACAATCCCCACCACTTGCAAAAGAATAAGAAATAATGGAATTTTTGAAAAAGATTGTGTATTTCGATATTTTTCTAAGGCAGAATCTAGTTTGTTGGTAGTGACCGCTACTAATCCTAATCGTTTGTTAATGTCGTTTGTCCAAATAGAAAAATCATCAATTATCCGAGAAACATCCAAAATCCCAATAGCCTTAACATTAGGAATAATTCCTACACGCTGCCGAACTGTAAGATCTGGGGCATCAAATGCCAAAATATTTTCAAGTTGATATTGATTTGTAAGTAACGGCATCCCACCAAAATCTTCAGTCACGCGAGTGACACCATAATCTGCATCACGAGCTGAATCCACACCTGAACGAGGATCAATTAGACTATTGGGGACATTCCAATTTGCAGAAGATTCTCTAAGTTGGGCAAATTGCCAACGCAAGTCATTAGGATCTTTTGGTTTAATAAACCCAACAATAGAAGCCACAAAGTGACCACTTAAATTCAAAGTAGGCTCACATGTTTTTTCATCTTGCGCCACTTGGGCGTCTTGCGATTTTTCTAAATTTTGACAATCATCATGCTGTGGTAATGTGATTAAAATTTTATCATTCAACTGAACATGTGCTTGGAAACCATCAGGTAAAACAACTTCCAAGTCTTTACCTTCATCGACAGGAAACCGTCCTTCTACAATTTTCACATGATTTTCAAAGCCAGACGGCCATACAAAAAAAGTATTCCAAGAATTTTGATTAACCGATTCTTCCGCAAGTTGAAATAATTTTTTATTTTCAGGGAAAGTATTAGTTACGTTAATCAAAGAAGCCACAAGCCTATCTGAACGTATTTCGATAAATGTCTCGTCACTTAAATATGAAAATCTTCCGGAAGTGACTGCTTCCAATGCGTCACGATATCTCATATCGCTTCTACCACCAAGTGACAATCCTTCAACAGTTGTATATGAGACACGATCAATTGGTTTTTCAAGATCTTTTTCAATTCGAAATCTAAGCCCCAAATCAGACATTGTGTTTGAATAAATCGGAACAGCAGCTAACAATGCAGCAGCGATTAACACACCGATCGCAGTGACTAATGTTAATAGCCATTGTTCACGTACTTGCTTAAGTGCAAAATATCTTCCCCACAAAAAATTATTCATAGATAAATATTTTAATCCTTGTATTCCATTAAGCTCTTGTCCTTGGCATGATCTTTTTAGATACTCAATTTCGACCTAATTATGATTTACTGGTACGCATTGAATTGCACTGCTAATTTATGTTACAGCAAATTTAAATATTATTACGATTCGACTGGAGGGAATATGCCTGCATCTTGGAATGATTTCGAAGAAATCGCAACACATATTTTTAAATTTACATCTGAGGCAACTCGTTCAGATTTTCTTGATATATGTTATGCAAATGACATTAGTGATGACGTTGTTGATGGCTTCGACGCACTTCGTGAAGGTATCATGTTTCATAATGCTGAAGAAGTAAAAGCCGCCTTAAGTGAAATAGGGCAGTTGTCAGACTAAGATGTCACTTAACCTTGAGCAGCATAGTGAGATATTAGATACTTGGGGTAAACAACTACTCACTCAACATCCATGGGTTGAATGTAGTGAACGTGTATCTCTTTTCAGGGTTTTACCTGGTGAAAAATGGAATTTATCATGTATACCAAACAGTTCCATTGTATGGTTGATTATTGATCGCGATACCATACAATCTCTACCTCGCTCTCTTAGTACGAAATTATTAAAAACCTCCATTATTATTGAAGAGCATCGTGAAGCTAATTCCAATCTAGCTATATCACTTTTTGTATTTACTTTAGAACACCTTGAAAACACCCTTGAACGGGTGGGACGAAGTGAAATGGAAACTCGTTGGCTTTTATCTGGTTCATCACCAATTTCAGACAGACTGCAAAGACACGAAACATTAATATCTAAAGCTAAAAGAGTACCTACTGAAGGATTAGAACGTGCAACACGTTCACTTTGGCATGAAATAAACTCAATTGCTCAAGGGTTATGGACGTTAGCTCATGCAACAGAAAACAATTCCCTCATATTAAGTGAGTTCTTAATAAATATTATACGTTTAGGTTGTTTAATTGATTACGGATGTTATCCACCTGTTGAAGAACTAAATACCATTTCTAAAGAAACAAGTTTAGGAAAAAGACTTGCCAACTGGTTTAAGGATGTAGAAATGGCGATAAGTAAAGACTCGGAAGCAAACAATAGAATTATTTATTCTCACCCACAAGTTATCGAAGAAATAAGAAATATCCTCAATGGAATCTATCGGGGACAAGAATGGATCGATAATCCTCTAGCGAACAGAATGCCTGTAAGAATACGCAGTTAGTCAAAATCCAAAAAATTCTCGAATCAACCGATCTCTTAATGCTGCGACACCCCAATTCTGTACCGCTGAAATATAATAATAATCTCCACTAAAGTTACGTAAATTAGGAACAGGCAATCGCCTTAAATCTTCTTCTGTAATATTTTCGATAATACCTTCATAAACTAATCGATCTGCTTTATTAAATACAGTAATAATTGGAATATCTGAGAGTTCTAGTTGTGCCAATGTATCTAAAACTGTTTCATATTGAGATTTCATAGCGGTAGATTCTGCATCAACTACGTGCAAGAAAAGATCTGCGTTAGTTAATTCTTCTAAAGTAGCACGAAATGCAGATACCAACTGTGTAGGTAATTTTTGCATGAATCCCACTGTATCTGTAACCAGTATAGCTTCACCGTTCTGAGATCCAATACGCCGTGTCACTGGATCCAATGTTGCAAATGGAGCATCTGCCACTAGAACATCAGCACCAGCCAAAGACCTTAATAACGATGATTTACCGGCATTTGTATATCCGATTAAAGCAATATTAGGCATCCCATATCGATTACGCCTACTACGCTGTTGAGCGCGTTGTTTTCTGACAGTTTCTATTTGTTGCTTTAATCGCGATATTCGTGAACCAATCAAACGACGATCTGTTTCTAATTGAGTCTCCCCAGGACCACGAGTTCCAATGGCTCCTTCGGTTCTTTCTAAATGTTGCCATTGTCCTCTTAATCGAGGTAACAAATATTCATGTTGAGCTAATTCAACTTGTAACGATGCCTCTCGTGTATGAGCTCTACTAGCGAAAATATCCAATATTAAAGCAGATCTGTCCAATACTTTGACTTCTAAAATATTTTCGATGTTCAGTTGCTGTGACGGACTAAGTGATTCATCAAAAACCACCATATTATACTTGGAAGATTCACGTGCTTTAACAATTTCTTCTAATTTGCCGATACCGACATAAGTTGCAGGGTCTGGTTTTTGACGTCTTTGAATACTGGTCCCTACGACAGAACCACCAGCGGTTCTAATAAGCCGTGATAATTCTCTTAGTGACTCATTAAGTGGCATCCCATTTTGGCCAAAAACATCAACCCCGACTATATATGCACGCTCGCGAAATCGTGCAGTACTGTATACTCCTTTTGGTCCTTTTGATTGAACAATCAAATTATCTTCATTATTGAGAATTGATTGAGACTTATGCTTACGTTTGCGAGGAATTAGCCATTCCTTTCAGTCATTTTTTTGATGCGAAGTCAGAAAGCCTAGCCAAAGCTTCATCGAGTCGCTCATCAGCAATTGTTAGACTTATACGAATATATCCCTCCCCTGAGGCACCGTAGGAAGACCCTGGTGTCACGACAACTCCAGTTTGTTCAACTAGTTGAGCAGCGTATTCACCTGAATTTGATTCACCTTCAGGTAGTTTTGCCCATACGTATAACGAAGCCTTCGGAGTATTCACTCTTAACCCAAGAGCTCGCAAAACTTTCAAAACTCTGTCACGGCGATTCTGATAAATTTTATTATGTTCAGAGATACTATCGCGAGGATCATCCATCGCCGTAATTGCCATTTGCTGTATGGCTTGAGGAACTCCACTATCCATATTACTTTTTACACGTGTCAATGCATCAATAACTGAAGGATTTCCTACAGCCATGGCGATACGCCAACCAGTCATATTAAAAGTTTTTGAAAGAGAATTAAATTCAATAGCAACATCTTTGGCACCATCAACCTCCAAAATTGATGGTGCTATATAGTCATCGAAGGTTACATCAGCATATGCGAGATCATGCGCAATCAAAATGTCATTCGTGCGTGCCCATTCAATTGCTTCTTCGAAAAATTCTATTGTTGCCACAGCACCAGTAGGATTATTCGGATAATTCAACCACAAAATTTTTGATTTTTTAATCACATCTTTGTCGATTAACTTCAGATCGGGCATCCAGCCTTTTTCCTCTTCAAGCGGCAAGCGTACAGAAGATCCTCCAGCAAACATTGTCGCAATTTCATAAACTGGGTACCCCGGATCTGTTATCAAAGAGATATCACCAGGATCAATAAAACATAAAGGTAAATGAGCGATACCTTCTTTCGAACCGATCAAAGATACAATCTCCTTAGAAGGATCAAGCATGACATTATGTCGTGAGGAATACCACCGAGCTACAGCTTCTCTAAATTCTGGAAGTCCTTCAGACTCTGGATATCGATGATTTTCAGGTAAAAAAGAAGAACTATTTAAACTTTCTAATATATGAACAGGTGTCGGCAGATCAGGATCTCCGATACCCAAAGAAATGACATCTACTCCTTGTTTTTTTTTCTCTTCAATTAAACGTGAAATAGCTGCAAATAAATATGGTGGTAATTGTTCAACTCGTTGAGCAAATTTCATAAAAATCCCTTTCAGACATTGTAACTATTATCGCCAGTCTCCAAATCGTGCCTTCACCCCTGATGCAGAACTCCGTTCTTTCTGCTTAGCAAGGTTATATTTTTCGTCGGTAGAACGACGATATTCCAAACCACCCACTACAGGACGAAACCCTTGATCGGCACATGTGCGTAATGCATTCTTAATATCAGGTCGTACCTTTATCGAAGCACGTCGAGCACCCTGGGTAGTTAATTGATAGACAGCAGCAGACAACAACAATGATTTGTAACCTTCATCGTCAAATCGAGAATCGACAGCAACTTCAAAAATTTCACCAGCTCCTGCAACTACAGGCCCATTAATTGCAAAGCCAATCATTTCATTATCTTGTTCTAATACACCTATCCAAGATTGACGCTCAAGATAATAGTCAAATGTTGCTGGACTGACAGTCAATTCACCATAGGACTCAGTCCAAATTGAATACATTTTTTCTACGTCATCATCAGTAGCATGACGCATATTCACTTTGTCAGGAAATTCAGGAATACTTTCAGGATCTAGACCAGGGTGTTCCATATTCATCCATTCTGCGAAAAAATAAAAATTGGCATCGGTTAGCAGAGGTTGAATCCAATCTCGATTTTGAAATTGAACTAAGTCTAAAGCAATAAATTCTACATCAGCATCAGCAATTTCAGGCTTTAATTCTTCAAACATAGGTAAAAAATGCTCTCGCATCACATTAATGTCTTCAAAAGCCCAATGAACAGTTAACTGGCCCTTTTCTTGAACAATTGCCATCTGTGCAAAATCAGCTTCAATAGAAGTAACACCTTCGGAGTCAATAAGTTTTTTCCATTCATTTTGACTTTTTGGAGTATTACGAATCAACATCGAAGATCCAAATTCTTGTGTCATACTTCCCAACTTCCTTCAAATACTTTTGCAACAGGACCGGTAAGAACAATCTCACCTTCTCCACCCCACTCGATTTTTAAGGTTCCACCTGGAAGTTCTACATTAACTAGACTATCAACAAAGCCACGTGTATGGGCAGCGGCCACAACAGCACATGCCCCTGATCCGCAAGCCAACGTTTCTCCAACGCCTCTTTCCCATACTCGAACAGTCAGATTAGAACGATCTCGAACATTTACAATTTCAAAATTTGTACGATTCAAAAAAAGTTTATTGTTTTCGACTAATGGACCAATCGATGTCAACGGATAGTCAAATACATCTGTCTCTATAAAGCTAATCGCATGAGGGTTGCCCATCGACACCAAGTCTGTGCTTACCATGCCCGCATCACCAACATCAACATTCATATCTAAAACCGGAGGAGTAAGATTTGTTTTGACACCAACGCTTAATGGATCAAAATCTGGTTCTGAAAGTACTAATCGTACATGTGTCACTAACTTTTCATCATTAAAAATCGATTTTGTCTTTACTATTCCACTTAAGGTCTCAACTGTTATAGACCCATCAACATCTTTACAAAGGTTTTGATCTAAACAATACTTCACAAAACATCGAATGCCATTGACGCACATCTCAGGTTCTGAACCATCTGCATTGATGATCTGCATACGCATGTCAGCGACTTCTGAAGGCAACACTAAAATAATTCCATCAGCACCAACTCCAAAATGACGATCGCACACTTTGATTGCTAATTGCGACCAGTCATGATTTTTATACGTTTTTATATCAGGATTAATAACAAAAAAGTCATTACCTGCACCATGCATTTTCCAAAAAGATATATTCTTCATAACTTTATCGTACGTGTTTTTCTACTATGTGCTCAATAGCTGAGAGGATAGATTTTAGATTATCTGCTTCAATCCACTTAATAGCAGCATCATCCTTTCTAAACCAAGTATCTTGCATCCTAATAAGTCGATGAGTATCTAATTGTGTCAATTCGATAGCTTCTGCTTTTGAAATAAGTCCCTCAATGTAGTCCTTAGTTTGAGAATAACCTATAGATTTCAGTGCTTCAAATTCAGTACCATATTCTTCAATTAATTTTTTTGTTTCTTCAATTAAACCTATCTCGTACATAAATTCTACACGCCTATCAGAACGACTGTATAAATTAGAGCGATCCCAGTGTAAACCTAGAATATCCCAAGAAAAATTAGGAGGTGCCATTGTTATAGGCTGTACAGGATTACCTGTAAAATGGTTAATCTCTAACGCACGTATCACGCGCCGTGTATTGCGATAATCAATCCTATCCGCAGATGCCTTATCAATTTCACTGAGTTTTTTATGTAGAACATTCGCACCTTCTAATTTGGCGATTTCCTCTAAATCTAAACGAAATTCTTTATTTGGAGGAACCAAAGGAATTTGCAGACCTTTTAAAAAAGTCCAGGCATATTGCCCCGTACCAGCTAGCAGTAATGGTATATGATTTCGGTTAAAAATATCATCAGCTGCAATGGTAGCTCTTCGCAACCATTCTTCAATAGTCCAAGGATCATTAGGTTCTACTATCGCAATTAAGTGGTGTTTAACTGCACTCATTTCATCAATAGTTGGAGCAGCAGTTCCTATCGACATTTTTTTCCGAATCTGACGAGAATCTGCAGAAATTACTTCAATCGGATAATGTTTTGCTATCTCAACTGCAATAGATGTTTTTCCAGAGGCGGTAGCGCCAAAAAGAGCGATTAGATGGCGATTAATATTATTCATTTAAAGAATTATTATACAAACGCAGTACAAATCTCCACAAAATTAGTTGCTTCCAATGATGCACTCCCAACCAGAAGACCATCGATATCTGTAAAATTAGCAAATTCAGTAGCATTCGTAGCATTTATTGATCCACCGTATTGAATTCGAATGCTCTTAGCAGTTAAAGAGTCAAAACGTGATTGTATAATTTCCCTAATAAGTGCACAGGATTCTTGAGCTTCTTCTGGATGAGCTGGTTCTCCAGTACCTATAGCCCAATCTGGTTCATAAGCAATAACTAAATCTAAAGGAATTTTTTCAAAATTATTAAAAGATTCTTCAATTTGCATACGAAGTCTTTGAGCAGTCTTTTGCGCTATCCGCTCATGTCTTTGCTCACCTATAGCCAATACAGGTGTCAATCCAGATTCAATAACTGCAAACAGTTTTTTATTGATTTCGGAATCTTCTTCACCAAAATGCAGTCTACGTTCTGAATGTCCAATCAAAACATAGTCAACAATATCGACAAGCATGTGGGAATTTATTTCACCAGTAAAAGGTCCATCTGTTTCCCAATATACATTTTGTGCACCTAACATTAGTTGAGTATTCTTAAGCATTTTTTTTGCTTCAGCAAGCCACATAAAAGGTGGAAAGAGAACAATTTCTGGCAATTCTAAATTACCTAATTTTTCATTCAGCGCACTAAGTAATAAAAAAGAATCCGTTTGGTTAAGATTCATTTTCCAATTACCACCAATAATAGGTTTGCGTTCTAGCAATATTTTGACCGATCTAGTGCTGCTACTTATCAGGTAATGCTTCGAGTCCTGGTAAGATTCTTCCTTCCAGCAATTGTAACGAAGCTCCTCCACCTGTCGAGCAATGAGATATATCTTCAAGCACTCCTGCACGATTAATTGCTGCGGCAGTTTCTCCACCGCCTACAACTGTAGTTACGTTCTGTAAATCTGCTAATATTTTTGCTACTGCTAATGATCCAACATCAAAAGGCTCTCTCTCAAAAAAGCCCATGGGGCCATTCCATGCAATAGTACTCATTGGTTCTAGGGCTGCACGGAAATCATCAATGGTTTCCGGTCCAATATCTAAAATGCGAAATTCAGGAGGTATCCTATTAACCGAAACTGCTTCAATAATTTCCCCTGAAGGATCACTAATCACAACATCACGAGGTAACACTAATTTTAAATCATCTCTTTCCGCTGCTTTACGCATAATTAAAAAAGCATCATCAATTCGATCATGTTCAGCTAAAGAACCACCTATATCAATACCTTGAGCCGCAAGAAAAGTATTCGCAATTCCTCCACCAACACAAATAACATCTGCCCTATCGCTCAAAAAACTTAAGATAGATAATTTTTCAGAAACTTTAGCACCACCCAAGACTAGTCCTAAAGGTTTTTGAGGATCGTCTGTTACTTTTGTCAAATATTCAACTTCACGCTCCAATAATAGACCGGTAACACCGGGTATATATTTCGGTACACCTACTACGGAAGCATGGGCACGATGTGCAGTTCCAAAAGCATCACTTACATAAATATCTGCCAAACTAGCTAATTGTTGTGCAAATACATCATCATTATCTTCTTCTTCTGCGTGAAAACGAACATTTTCTAGAAGCAGCAATTCTCCTGGCTCAAGTGCATCAGCATCATCTTGTGCTTGAGGACCAATGCTGACAGGGCAAGATTTTACCAAAGTACCTAAGAGTGAAGAAAGATGTTTTGCGACCAGATCATTACGTAGTTCTTCAACAATTTGCCCAGCAGGTCTACCACGATGAGAACAAAGGATTATTCGCGCACCTTTATCACGAAGATATTGAATCGTTGGAATTGATTCACGGAGGCGATGATCGTCTAATATGCGATCTCCTGCAAATTGAACATTGTAATCAACTCTGAGAAAAATTTTCTTGCCATAGAGTTCAATATCACGAATGCTTTTCTTATTCATTTTCATCCTTCACATTGGGGATGTATGGCTAAGTATTTGATCAAACAAAATACTATTCGCAAATGCTACTAATCGATCTCCACACAAGCAACGAAAATCCATAACAAAATGAGTTAGGTAGTGCGACCAACAGCAGCTTCAGCAAAAGATTGAAATTGTTCCAGCATATTTCTTTCCAAACCGATTTCGTCTAATTCTTTGAGTGCCAATAAATTCTCTTCCTTAGCACGAAGTTCAGTAAGTTCTTTAGCACCAGTTTTTTCAATCAAAGTTGAAATGTATTCAACATCGTCATCAGAAAACTGTTCTTTTTTATAAATCGAAAACAAATCTTCATCACCAGCTTGAAAAGCCATAATGACAGGATATGTCATTTTTTTAGAACGAATATCATCACCTACTGGTTTTCCTGTAATCGCAGGATCACCCCAAATGCCAAGTACATCATCAATCATCTGAAAACTTATTCCGATATTAAGCCCTGCACGATGCAAGGAATCTATTGTTGGAGCATTCGCATCTGCAATAACAGCACCAATAGACAAAGGAGCAGCAAACATAGCCGCAGTTTTTCCCAAGGCCATTTGTATATACTCATCAATAGATACGTCGTCCTTGGTTTCAAAGGTAATATCCAGATATTGACCTCGCACAAGTGAAATACAAGCTTCATCTAAACGTTTAATAGCTTCTAAAACGTTTTGTACTGAAACGCCATATCGGTCCAACCGCAAAAGTGCATTGCGACCCAAAATAAACATTCCATCACCAGTATTAATAGCTTGAGCTTGATCCACAACTGTCCACAATGTAGGCCGATTCCGTCTTGAGACACTCTGATCTTCAATATCGTCGTGTAATAACGAAAAATTATGTATCAACTCAATAGCTGCTGCCGCTGGTAAAGCTTTTTTAATATCGCCTCCACACAGTTTAGTAGCTAACAACAAACCTGTAGATCGGATCATTTTTCCCGGTGAAGATTGGATTGGTAAACCCTTATCATCCTCCCAACCAAGGTGATAGCGCATCCATGAAAAAAGACCTTCCGAAGAATATCCGATGATCGATTTCATTTCTTCAGTAACAAGTGATTTATAGTATTCCGTATCGTCTAAAAAACTATTCATTCTTTGAACGCATCTTTTGGTCTATAAGATCTAATTTTTGTAAGCGACGTTCATGCCGACCACCTTCGAAACTTGCATTTCGGAAAGCCATTACAATTTCAAGAGCAGCACCTCGCCCTATAGCCCATGCACCCATAGCCAAAACATTGCAATTAGTATGCTCGCGAGCTCTTCGTGCAGAAAAAGTATCATGGCATAGTCCGCAACGAACACCTTCAACCTTATTAGCAACTATTGAGGGGCCAACACCATTCGAACAAATTAAAATACCGAAATCATGTTCACCTCTTGCTACTGCAGTAGCAAGAGGTTCAGCAATATCAGGATAATCACAAGATTCGAGTGAATCCGTTCCATAATCAATTACTTCATCATCAATTTCTCGAAGCTCATTAATCAAAATTTGTTTTAATTCAAAACCTGCGTGATCAGAACCTATTGCAATGTTCAATTTACCCTCCCTCTTTAATTCATTTTACTAAAGAGACAACAAAAGCTAATAATATCATTCAATCTGCAGATCACTTAAATCAATGGGTCCTTGCCGTAAAATTTTATATGGATATGATGTGAGATCTACTACAGTGGATGGATCAGATTCATTTAATGAACCACCATCTAACACTACAATTTGTTTTCCAAACATTTTTTCAACCTCATCAGCATTTCTGGCAGGTTCAGAGCCATGGATATTTGCACTAGATACAGCAAGGACACCACCACATAAGCTTAATATTTTTTTGGTTAAGTCATTATCTGGCTGCCTGATACCTATAGTATTGGCCTCTGTAATTACTGGAAAAACAAAACCAGCAGTTTCATGTACTTGTACAACTGCAGTGAATGCGCCTGGCCAATAATTTTGCACATGCGTTAGTATTTCAGAAGATATTAGATATTGTGAAATAGAGGAAAGTTCATCAAAAAGTACAGCTATCGGCTGTCCATCAGGTCGCCCTTTTAGGGTTAATAATTCATTGATAGCAGTATTATCAGTAGGCAAAGAGGCTAAACCGTAGACTGTATCTGTAGGTATTGCACATACACCTCCTGAAGAAATGATTGATGCAATTTGATCGATTTTTGTTTTTGGTAAAATAGTCAAAACAACCTCAAATCATTATTGAATGTAACTATACATTGACCAAATCAATCTTGCTAGATAATCTCAATTGACAACCACTCCTCTGGAAAAGAACACCATGACGGAAACGGATAATCATACTAACAGTAATAGCATCACTCAAACTGACAGTACAGATCATAGGCAAGCATCCCAAGAGAATAGCCATCAATCAGAGATGGTATTAGTGCTTGATTACGGCTCACAATTTTCTATGTTGATTACCCGTAGAATTAGAGAACTAAACATCTATTCAGAATTAGTTCCATGGGATGTCGATCCTAGATTGCTTTCGTATAACAACATTAAAGCAATCATTCTGTCTGGAGGGCCAGCATCTGTTTACGACGAATCTGCGCCCGATTTACCAGAATGGGTTTTAGAAACAGATATTCCCATACTTGGTATATGTTACGGCATGCAAATCCTTGCACAAAAACTTGGAGGTACAGTTAGCCCTGCTGATAACCGAGAATATGGTCATGCACTAATTGAAACAAATAGTAGAGAACAAAAACTATTCAAAAACCTTCCAAATTCTCTACCTGTATGGATGTCACATGGAGATCAGCTCACTGAATTACCTTCTGATTTCAAAGTAATTGCTAAATCGCAAAATGCACCTATCGCAGCAATTTCTGATTCCAAAGATCGTTATGGCATTCAATTCCACCCAGAGGTAGCACATACACCTCAAGGAACAGATATTCTTAAAAATTTTCTTTTTGATATAGCCGAATGTTCTGGCAATTGGACAGCCTCATCATTTGTTGAAGACATAATTACAGAAATTAGAAATACGGTGGGGAATCAAAAAGTGATATGTGCGCTTTCAGGTGGCGTTGATTCTGCAGTTGCAGCAACATTAGTCCATAAGGCTATCGGAGATCAACTTACATGTATTTTCGTTGATAATGCCTTATTAAGGCATGGTGAACCCGAACGAGTTGTTTCCACTTTTAGAGAACACATGGAAATCAATCTTTTACATACTGATGCAAAAAATCAATTTCTAGAAAATTTACAAGCAATCTCAGATCCTGAACAAAAAAGAAAAATTATTGGAGAAACTTTTATTCGAGTCTTTGAGCAAGAATCTTTGAATTTAGGGGATATCGATTTCATAGTTCAAGGAACTACCTATCCTGACGTAGTCGAATCAGCATCATCAGGTAGTGGATCAACTGTGAAGATAAAAACTCACCATAACGTAGGTGGACTTCCCGAAGATATGCATTTCCAACTCATTGAACCTTTACGGAACTTGTTTAAAGATGAAGTCCGGAAAGTAGGTATCGAAC
The DNA here is from genome assembly GCA_002716405.1 of Chloroflexota bacterium. Taxonomy (GTDB): domain Bacteria; phylum Chloroflexota; class Dehalococcoidia; order UBA2979; family UBA2979; genus UBA6955. Next base: position 20,660 of record PBBA01000008.1, read on the forward strand.
TAGGATTACCGGAAGAGATGGTTTTTAGACAACCTTTTCCAGGTCCAGGACTTGCAATTCGTATAATAGGTGAAGTTACCGAAGAAAAATTAGATATTTTACGTAAAGCTGACTGGATCGTAATGGATGAAATTAAAAATGCTGATATTTACTATGATCTTTGGCAGTCGTTTGCTGTCTTGACGGACACCAAAACTGTCGGTGTACAAGGAGATCATCGTACTTATGGTTACTGCATAGCTTTAAGATGTGTAACTGCAGAAGATGCAATGACAGCTGATTGGGCGAAACTTCCTTATGATTTACTAGGAACAATTTCTAGTCGAATAGTCAATGAAGTACCTCAAGTCAATAGAATTGTGTATGACGTCACCTCTAAGCCACCAGGGACAATTGAATGGGAATAAATGTATTGATCGTTGGAAGTGGAGGGCGCGAACATGCAATTGCATGGAAACTGTCGCAGTCTCCTAAATTAGAAAAATTATGGGCGATACCTGGAAATGCAGGAATTAATAATTATGCTGAGATTGTCGATATAAAAGAAACAGATATCAATACAATTTGTAAATTTGTGGAAAATAATACAGTTGACTTAACAATTGTTGGCCCGGAAATACCGTTGGCCATAGGAATTACTGATAATTTAAACCAACAAGGATTTCGTGTTATTGGGCCAACAAAAGCAGCTGCACAATTAGAAACGTCCAAAAGCTTTGCAAAAAAAATTATGCGTGACAATAACATTCCAACCGCTCACTCAAAAACATTTACTGATGCAGTTTTAGCAAAAGAATATATCCATCAATTAGAATCAATGGTCGTCATTAAAGCTGATGGTTTAGCTGCAGGAAAAGGTGTCACTGTTTGTGATAATTTGAAAGAAGCAGAAATAGCCATTGACAAAATATTAATTGAAAAAGCATATGGTGATGCTGGGACAAAAATATTAGTCGAAGAAAGAATGTTTGGACGAGAAACATCTGCGCATGCATTTACTGACGGTATCTCAGTTAGACATATGCCTTTTTCGTGTGACCATAAGCCTGTGTACAACAATAACTTAGGTCCTAATACGGGTGGTATGGGAGTATATTCACCACCCCAGTGGCTATCAAACGAAATTCGCAATGATATTGAACAAAATATTACTGAACGTGCAATACAATCAATGGCAGAAAATCAAACCCCCTATAGTGGCATAATTTATCCAGGATTGATGATAACGGAGATAGGCCCAAGAGTGGTCGAATTCAATGCACGTTTTGGAGATCCAGAGACTGAAGTGTTACTTCCAAAATTGGAAACTGACTTACTTGAAATTTTCGATGCAATCGGTGATAAACGTTTGTCTGAAGTTGAAGTTTCATGGAATAATAACGCATCTGTTGGAGTAGTTTTAGCATCTGGTGGTTACCCAAATTCTTATGAAATTGGAAAGCGTATTTATGGATTAGAAGATATTGACTCAAATATTCAGATATTTATGTCAGGTGTCATGAGCGATGATAATGATAACCTATATACTGCTGGTGGCCGTGTATTATGTGTAGTAGCAAGCGGAGATTCAATTGATAGTGCACGTGAGCTCGCCTACTCCAATGTAAATCGAATTTCTTTTGAAGGAATGCATTATCGTACTGATATAGGCTCTGTCTAAAGTATTGGGACAAGGAGTAAGCAATGATAGATCGTTACAGCGTCCCTGAATTAACAAAAATTTGGTCTGATGAAAATAAATTCCAGACTTGGCTACGCGTTGAAATTGCTGTCGTTCAAGCATGGGGAAAAGCAGGTGTGATACCACAAAATGACGTTGAATTAATTAGTAAGAATGCAAAAATACATGTCCCCGATATAATGCAATACATTGAAGAAACACATCATGATGTTACTGCTTTCCTTAGATCAATTTCTGACTCCCTTGGTTCTGAATCAAGATGGGTACACTATGGATTAACGAGTAATGATGTATGGGATACTGCTACATGTCTTCAATGGATTGAAACTATTGATTTTCTCACATCACAATCAGTCGACCTGAGAAATGTGATTATGGCACGCGCTAAGGAACATAAAAACACTGTATGTATTGGTAGGACTCATGGAATCCATGCTGAACCAACTACATTTGGATTAAAGCTACTTGTATGGGTAGAAGAGTTGCAACGCCATATCGAACGTTTAACTTTAGCTAGAACACAAATTGCTGTCGGCCAAATGTCTGGTCCGGTCGGGACACATGCATCTGTTCCTCCAAGTGTAGAATCTGAAGCCTGCAATATTCTGGGTTTGAATGTTGATCCGGTAACTACCCAAATAATTCAACGAGATAGACATGCATTCGTACTATCAGTACTGGCAGGAGTAGGAGCTTCACTAGAAAAATTTGCTACTGAAATTCGTGGATTACAGCGCACTGAAGTTCGAGAGGCAGAAGAACCTTTCTCTGAAGGATCTCAAACTGGATCATCGTCAATGCCACATAAAAGAAATCCTGAATTATGTGAGCGAGTATGTGGTTTAGCGAGAACCTTGAGAGGGTATGCCAACGTTGGATTGGAGAATATCAATCTATGGCATGAGCGTGATATTTCTCATTCGAGTGCGGAAAGAATCATTTTCCCAGACAGCAGTGGTCTCCTTGCATATATGTTAAAAATCTTCACTGAAATAATGACAGGACTAGTAGTCTATCCTGAACAAATGAAAAATAATATCGAACAAACAAAAGGCTTAATTTTTTCTGCAAAAATCCTAAACGCTCTACTTTTGTCCGGTTTAGATCGAGAAAGTGCTTACAAAATCGTTCAAAATCATGCAATGAATGCATGGCATAATGATTTAGATTTCAGGGATTTAATAAAAAATGATTCTGTAATTACCACTAATCTACCTCCAGGAGAATTAGATAGTCTATTCAGCATTGAAGAATATCTCACACATATTGAAGACTCATTCTTAAGAGTTAAAAATCTTGGATATCTATAGTGCAAACTGAAAAAAATCCGATGTTAGCAACTGAATTATCAGGATTAAAACTCCTACACCAAGGAAAAGTTCGTGACGTATACGAACTTCCAGACAATCATGTTCTTTTGGTCGCAACAGACAGAGCATCAGCTTTTGATATAGTTTTACCTACAGGAATTCCACATAAAGGAGAGGTACTTACACAAATTTCTGCCTTCTGGTATGAGCAAACCTCTGATGTAATCCCAAATGCATTTATAGCCATACTGAATCAAGATATTGCTGATAAATTTGGGGTCCAATGTACCCGAGATTATTTTGGCAGATCCATGGTTATGAAAAAGACTGAAGTACTTAAAATTGAAGCAGTTGTTCGAGGTTATCTATCAGGTTCAGGCTGGGATGAATATAAACAAAACAGTTCAATCTGTGCCATTGAGCTCCCAAATGGCTTACTAGAAAGTTCACAACTTGTAGAACCTATTTTTACTCCAACGACTAAGGCAGAGCCACCGGATCATGATGCCCATATAAATTATGAACAAGTTGAACAACTACTCGGAAGTGAGATTGCAAATGCTGTAAAATTAAGGGCACTGGCCTTATATCGATATGGTTCACACTATGTTGCACAACAAGGATTAATTATTGCTGACACAAAATTTGAATTTGGACTTTTGAACAATGAAGTCACTCTAATAGATGAAGTGATGACACCTGACTCTTCACGTTTCTGGTCAAGTGAGCAATATTTCCCAGGTAAAAGCCAGGAATCTTTTGACAAGCAACCCTTAAGGGATTATTTAAAAAACTTAGATTGGAACATTCATCAACCACCACCAGAACTTCCAGAAGAAGTGGTAAATTCGATGACAGAACGATATCTACAAGCACATAAAATAATTACGGGACGCAATCTATAGTTACGAAGGACAAACGTATGACTTCCTATACCGCTCATATAAAAGTTACTCTCAAAGAATTGGTTAACGACCCTCAAGGACTAGCGGTAAAAGATGGCTTGAAAACTTTAGGATTTGAAGAGGTCAATAATGTCAGAGTAGGTAAACTCATACAGATAAATTTTGATGCACCTAATGAGGAAATAGCACGAGAACAACTAAATGAAATGTGTAAAAAATTACTATCAAATGTAATTATCGAGAACTATGAATTTGTATTAGAGCAAGGATAATAGCCAGAGGATTACTATTTTTCATTAAGAGAAGCAAGTATCGATTGGTGGATTAGTTTATTTGTACTTATACAATGTCCTGAAGTAATCACTGTTGCACCAGTATCATCAGTTAACAAACCACCCGCTTCTTCCACAATAATTGAAACTGCAGCAATGTCCCATGGGGAGATTTCACCTTCGAGCATTACTTCTGCTGCACCTTCAGCTACAAGGCAATGACCCCAAAAATCTCCGAATCCACGAGTACGCCAAGCAGAACGCAACAAAATATCAGCAACAGGCCATTTATTCAGGGTTAGGGAATATGAGCCATACAAAATTTGTGAGTTGGTTATGTCTTTAATATTTGAAACTGTAATTTTGATCACATTACGTTCATTTGATAAAAGATCACATCTATAAGCTCCGGCTCCTCTACTGGCCCACCAACGTTTACCTAATGCAGGGGCAGAGACAATTCCCGCAGTAATAACACCATCTTTTTCTACAGCAATCAAAGTTGCCCAAATAGGTAAACCGCGAATAAAGCCATGCGTCCCATCGATTGGATCAATAATCCAGCGAACATCAGATTGATTTTTTGTAAATCCTGCCTCTTCACCTAGAACAGAAGCATTAGGCATTTTTTTTGCAATTCTGCTTCGTAAATGATCTTCAATTGCTTTATCAGCTGCTGTTACTAAAGAACCATCTTTTTTTGTATCAATAGCAATATTATTCTGAGTAAAAAAATTCATAGCAATTTGATCAGCTTCATCTGCTAATTCTAAGCAAAAGGAAAGTAAGTTATCTGTGTTCAGATCAGTCAATTAAATCATCCTCACAGCATCAAGATGTTAGCGTTTCTTTAGTAGAAGGAATTTGACCGGCAATCCTGTCATCAATGATTGTAGCGGTGTCTAAAGCACGACCAAAAGCTTTCATAGCCGCTTCGGCAATGTGATGATCATTCGATCCGGCCAATTGGTTTACATGTAATGTCAATTTTCCAGCAGATGCAAGAGAGCTGAAGACATGATTAACCATTTCCGTAGGAACATCCCCAATTTGTTCACCTACAAAATTGAATGAAATTGAAGAAAATGGTCGCCCTGAAATATCTAAAACAATCTGCACCAAAGCTTCATCTAGAGGTACAAGGGCACTAGCCATTCTATTAATACCTGCTCTGTCTCCTAATGCTTGATTTATAGCTTGCCCAACGCAAATTGCTACATCTTCCATAGTATGGTGCGCATCCACATGTAAATCACCTACAGCTTCAATATTTAAGTTGAACCGCCCATGTTTTGCGAAAGCATTAAACATGTGGTCATAGAAACCTATTCCGGTATTTACTTCTGCTAACCCAGATCCATCAATATCAAGTTCGACTTTGATTTTGGTTTCAGCAGTCTCACGTTCGATTTTACTAATTCGCTTGTCCATGCTTGCTCCTATTAAAGATTATATTTCTAAATTAGATAATGCCTCAATAACTCGATCATTTTGCGATGAAGTTCCCATCGAGATTCGAATACAATCTTTTATAATTTCTTCAGAGTATGTACGTATAAAAATTCCCTTACGTCTTAACTTATCACTTATTTGCCTTGCGTCTCGTTCAATAGTTCGAACAAGTAGAAAGTTAGTTTCAGAAGGGAAAGGTTCCAACCATGAAATTTTTTCTAGTACTGCAAACATCCTGTCACGTTCACTTGTTAAGATAGATGCCCTTCGATCAAGTTCTTCTGTGTCATGCAAGGAAGCAATTGCGGCAGCAACACTAGGAGTACTTACATTGTAAGGCTGTTTAGTTTTCATGAACACGTCAACAGTTCGCTTATTTGCTACTGCATATCCGATTCTTAAACCTGCAAGCCCTGCCCATTTACTAAATGTTCTTAATACAATCAAAGAAGGGTGAGAGGATGCAATATCTACCATAGAATTCGTTTGCGAAAATTCAATATAAGCTTCATCTAAAATAATTAAGGCATTTGTTTTTAGTAGCTCTTTAACTAAAAGCGGTGACAATGCATTACCAGTAGGATTGTTCGGAGTCGCAAGAATCACTAACTTCGCATTTTCAGCTTCATGGAGTAAGGCTTCTTCATCGACACTCCAATCATTTTTACGTTTTATATCTATGAATTCTGCTTGATGTATAGCAGCATCAAAAGCATACATACCAAACGTAGGACCACAAGTGACAATGCGATCACCAGGATGTACCCACATTCGGTAGATTAAATCAATCAATTCATCAGATCCAGCTCCTGCAACGATATTTTCTGCTGGAACTTGCAAAAATTCTTGTAAGGCTTCACGTAACAGAGTTTGATTTGCATCCGTGTAACGCTCTGGTTCATATCCGTTTTGAAGTGCTTGTAACGCTAATGGAGATGCTCCAAATGGATTTTCATTACCATCTAATCTGAGAATATCTTTTTTTGCTATCCCATATTGTTCCGCGATAGCAACTGAATCAGAAATTGCTTCGTACGATGGTAAATCGCGAATATGTGGACGTAATGTATCAATCGGATCAAAATCAGTCATTAATTTCCTTCTATTCGCATCTCAATACTCCGAGCATGTCCAGTTAAACCTTCTGATCTAGCTAGTGCTGATGCATATGGTCCTTGACGATATACTTCATGATCATCAAATTCAATTAACGAAGTAATTTTAAGAAAATCCAAAACGGACAAAGGTGAAGAAAATCGTGCAGAACCACCTGTCGGCATAATATGACTAGGACCAGCCGTATAGTCCCCTAATACTTCAGGAGATGATTCTCCAACAAAAATACCTCCAGCATTCATAACAGTAGGGATTAATTTCTCTGGGTTTTCTACTAACAAACAAAGATGCTCAGGGGCATATTCATTAGCCAGAGAAATAGCTTCGCAAAGATCATTGACTACAATAGCTTTTCCATTAGCAATAGCAGCACGAGCAATAGTTTCTCTATCAAGTGTTTTTAATTGCATTTCAACCGCACCTACTACAGCAGATGCTAAACCAGCAGAATCAGTAATTAATAGAGGAGTTGCAAGCTGATCGTGTTCTGCCTGTGCAAGCAAATCTGCAGCTACTAAATCAACAGAAGCTTTACTGTCAGCAATAATTAAGGTTTCAGTAGGTCCATACAGTGCATCAATTCCCACTTTCCCAAATAATTGCTGTTTAGCTAGTGTAACGAACAAATTCCCAGGGCCAAAAATTTTATCTACCGGTGGAATACTTTCAGTTCCATATGCAAAAGCTGCAATCGCTTGAGGCCCTGAAGCACGAAAAATTTTCTGTACCCCCGCAAGTTGAGCTGCTACCAATTTTAAGGGGTTTATTTTTCCATCTTGCATAGCCGAGGTGACTCCATATATTTCATTAACGCCAGCAACAACTCCTGGAATTGCGGCATGGATAATTGAGGATGGGAGTGCTGCATCCGAACCCGTCATATAAATACCTACACGTTGCAGAGGACGAACGATCATCCCCGTACCACGCTCAGAAAATGAAACTGGGCCATGCTTTAGTTGACGAATATGATATTGCCGAATTCGATTAATCGTAAATTTAATAGCATCGATTTGTTCAGGAGCAATTAGATCGAAAGCTTCTCGAATTTCATCTTGCGTAACTTCAATTTTTTCATATTTTGATTTATCGAAAAGTTGAGAATATTTATTTACCGCTTCATCTTTACTATTTTTTACATCATCAATTATTCTTGAGACATGCTCTTCGGGACTTATTTTTTCACCCCATATTTCTTCTATAGCATCATTAATAAAATCAGGAAGCACTACATCTGACTGTCGTTTCTTTTTTAAGAACGAAAAAAGGGTACTGTAATCACCTGAAAGAATGGTTAGAGAAGGTTGATCTTCAAATTGTTTATTTTTCACCTTAAATAATGCCTTACTTGATCGAACATTTCCTGTTCAGCTTTTTGCCAAAAATAGTTCAATTTTTTGGTTGTAACTACACCAAAGGCTTCATTAATAATAAATTGAGGGTCTGCAGAAAAACTATCAATATTTTCCTCATCATAACCAGCATTTTTCAAATGCCTGGTCATCATACGCTTAAATCCAGAGTAGTCAGGTTTTTGTTTTATTACATCGATCATCATATCAAACCATTGCACCAAATATTCATTTTTTATAAAAGGAATATTTGGTGGTGTTTGTTCAATATCAATAGCAATACTGACTTCATTAACTACATTAAGATCTTTTCGATCGCGCATATCTAATTCATATTGAAGAACACGATCAAGAACATTACTTTTAGGATCATCGTCAATCGATGAATACACACCAAATGTAGGCCTGTAAATTTCTTCGATCCAAGCATTATCTAGTATCAAATGTGTAATATAACCTGCAATGAAAGCTACAATTTTTCTTTCCTGATCAGGTGTTTTTTTGAGTTGTGGATAACGTTCTAACATAACTGCAACAGAATCTTGAGATTGTAAATTTTCAAGACTATAAAAATGTGTGTCCGCCCTGTCTCCTTTAGTAATTACACGAATATCTGGTGCCGTAGAACCTAAATAGAATGAGCATCTATCAATGTCAATTTCCGGTAAAGAAAGTTTTCCTGCAAGTTTACAGGCACGAACCATATGTGAACCAAGAGACGGCATATTAACCAATCCTAATCCGATGAATCAGTACCAGAATTTAATATTTTAACAAAATTATCTCGCATTTCGCCTCTCCATCCAGGAGGACGACGCATATGTCCTATTGCACAATTAGTCGAATTCATTATTACATCAATCATACTTAAATTATTCGCACGCAATGTAGTGCCAGTTTCTGTCCCTTCAATAAGGATTTCGGCATCTTCTGGAACAAATCCTTCAGAAGCTCCAGTCAATGGGATTACACGGTATCGGCCAAGTTGGTTATCACGTGCATATTGATCTGCTAATGAAGCATATTCAGAAGCCAATCTTATCGTCCGATAAGGATCATCTTTCCTCCAAAAATCTATTGCTTCACCAATAGATTTCACTGGTAAATCCTTAGAAATAACAGCGCCAAGTTTATATTCTGATCGTCTAAGATCGCAAAGCTGCATAATTGGAGCAGAGGGAAATGAAGACAAAAAAACTTGTAACCAATCTTGCCCAGTTAATGCCAAATCAAAATTTCCTAAAGCTACAGCACGAGGCATATCTTGTGGTCGCATTACCTTGACATCTACACCTGAAATTGTAGATGTAGGTCTTCGAACAGCTTCATTTTTAGAATATCCTCCAAATTCAATCCCAGCATCAGATAACGACTCAACAGTATGCCTTTGTGCGTGTCCGTCCGGGACAGCAATTCGAAAGGTGGTTCTTTCAGGGACAACCATTTTCTTATTAGAATAAGTTACGTGAATTCTTTCGCCTTGAATTAAACCGCTATTTAATTGACTACCAGGCAATTCAGTCAAAATTTCTAATGCCTTAGACAAATTATTACTAGCCAGAGAAGTACGATTCGCAATTAGACTTACACCACCAGAATGTATCTCGGCCAATATGCTCAATCCTTCATTGATTAATTCACTTTGAGGTCCAATTGCTAATTCAGCATCATCAGGAGGCCATGATTCAGATTGGGCCCAAACATCAAACAATCTGTAATTAGGAATTCCAATTTGACGAAGATAATGGTCAGCGAGATTTGGATATTCTGTAGCTACGCGCACAACACCAGACGCTGCTATTTCTTCCAGATTCGAACCTCTTGCACCAGCAACTACAAGAGGTTCGCTTTTCAAATCTAAATTATTAATAGAAACAATCGAATCATGTTGGTAGCGAGTCAATAATTCGTCCACCCAAGTTCTACTACAAATTGCAAGATCATAATTCCCTAAAGCTACTTGGATAGGAATATCTGCATCTGAGAATACTCTTACTTGAAGACCAGGATGATCCTTGACTTCGAAGCGATATACTCTGGATCCTTCTAGGTATCCTTCTACCACAAATCCATATTTCGCTAACATTTCACCTAGGGCATTACGTATTTCACCCCTTGGGAGAGCGATGCGAATCGTATCATTGTTAGAGGACATCAATTTCTCCACCTACCCAGAAAATTGAGCTAGTTTCATAAGATCAACTGCAAACCCAGATGCTGGAGTTGTTTTTGCACCTAATGATTCAGTCAGTAAATCATATCGACCACCGCTAACGCATTCGACATCGTGAATAAGAACTCGGAAAGTTACACCAGTATAGTAATCAAAATTTGCAGTAGTACCAGGTAAAATATTAAAACTGACTTCTGACTCACTTAAAATTTTTGAAACAGATTCTAATTCAGCGACTGATTGTTCTATGCCTTCTCTATCAGAGATTGAATCTTTTAATAAAGACCTTAAATTCAAAACATATTCTGAAGATCTACCTTTAATTTGAGATAACAATTCCAAAGATGAAACAATAGAATCTTCCATTGAAAACTCTTCTTTTGAAATATTCTTTCCTACCAAAAGAGTTGCATATAAACGCCTCTGATCTTCTAAATTCATCCCAGTATTATTTAAAATTAGCTGTATCATTCCTGCATGAGAAATATCAATATGATATTGATTTTTACTAATGCCAACTTTTTGTAAAAATTCTAATAGTAATACAAGTAATTCAACATCTGCCTCTACTGCGGGTATGCCAAATAGTTCAACTCCACACTGCCATAATTCACGTGGTTGGTCGTCGGTCGAAAAACGATACACCGGTTGTACATAGCATAATCGAGAAATTTCATCTTCACTCTCTGTAAATAATCTTGCTGCCGGTACAGTGGAATCCGGTCGCATGACGACTCTTTCACCACTCCAGCCATCCCAGTCTAAAAATGAATAAACACGATGCAATAATTGTGGAGACAAAACTCGTGTCGCCGTATAAAGGTGTAATGGTTCAATCGTTGGAGTATGGATTTCTTGGTAATCATAAGAGCGAGTTAATGAAAGAAATATTTCTTCAATACGACGAAAGTTAGCCATTTCTGAAGGGCCAATATCGTTCATTCCTTCACTTCTCCAAGATTTATATAAATTACCTGTTTGCATAAAATCGCTTTCGTAATAATTACAATACTTTATGAGGCTCGCAGGCCTTTTCGACAACGTCAACTCTTTATCTTAAAGCTACATCACCTGCCGATATATGCCTATATTCGCCGTTTTTCATTAATAATATTAAATCGCCTGTATTAGTAACTCCAGTTGCCTGACCGTCTATCGATCCATTGATTGTATTCAGAGTAATCTCTTTACCAATAGTAGTTAATTTATTTGACCATTCATCAATTATAGATTCAGGAAATTGTGTAATTGAAAAAATTTTTGACTCAAGAACATTGGTTAAACTAGCTAATAATTCTTCAGTATTAGGGGCAAATCCTGCAATTTCACTTAGACTAACTGCAATATTCGCAATCTCAGAAGGAATATTACCAGACCATTCCCTGTTAATCCCGATACCTAACAATATATTTAGGTCTCCAGAATCTGTATAAGCTTCAGCTAATATGCCACTAACTTTTTTCCCTTCATACATCACATCATTTGGCCATTTAAAGTTGAGTTCCACTCCGGTAGTTAATCTTGTAGCTTCTGCCACTGCTATTGCAGCAACAATTGTAATAAGAGGTGCATTCTCACCGACTTTTTTCTTTATATAAAATGTTGAATACAATCCTGAACCAGGAGCGGATATCCAGGTCCTGCCTAATCGACCTCGACCTTGCAATTGTTCCCCTGCAACACATACAAACCCCGGCGGGGCTTCTTTATCATTCTCTAGTATCAAACGAGCATCATCCATCGTTGAATTTGTTGTTTCACGATAATGAAGAGTTCTACCTAAAAATTGTGTGTCTAGATAACGTTCATATTGTTCAATATTAAAAGGCATTCAATTTCTTACCGGTCCCATTCAATAAAGATACTAAATGGGCCTACCAGATACCGGTAGGCCCATTTTCAATCATCAAATCTAGGAGATCAAGTTGAAGTCACCTCCAAGATGTAATACCTATTTTTATTTTGATGACTATGATCATCAACCATTCACATCACCTCCCTTCACAGTACCAATGTATCTACGCAGAAGAAGATCGTCAAATGGATCACTCTCATGATCCTTTTTTAAATTTTTGTATAACAATAATTTAAAAAAAAAGTTACATTACCTCTGAGATTGCATTAACTGTAGCAGAAATAATTTGATCAATTTCTTCTGCATTAACTACCAATGGTGGTGCCAAAAGTATCTCATCATTGATATTTCGAGGTAATACATGTCCTTCATCCCGCATGTGCGCCAACACTCGCTTCCCATATCCCTCAGAAATATCAAACGGTTCACCAGTCGATGAATTTTTAACTATCGAAAATCCTGCCATCAAACCTAAGCTTCTAATATTAGTAATATGAGGGTGTCCTTCGAAAGATTCTTGCAATTTAGAACTTAACCGTTCTCCCATTGACGCAGCATTTTCAACAAGTTTTTCATCTTCCATAATTTGTAAATTCCGTAGACCAACTGCGGCCGCTGTAGGATGAGCACTATTAGTATAACCATGCATAAATTTGGCATCTTCGGGTAAATTACGCATTTCTTCCGCGATTTTATCACTCACGATAAAAGCACCCATCGGAATATAAGCTGAGGTTATTGCCTTAGCAATGGAAACTATATCAGGTTGAACACCCCAATGTTCCAAGGCAAACCATTTTCCAGTTCTTCCAAATCCTGTAATCACTTCATCTGCAATGAATAAAACATCATATCGATCACAAATTTCTCGAATATGAGGAAAATAGTCCTTGGAAGGAGTAAAAATACCACCTGCACCTTTTACAGGTTCAGCAATAAAAGCAGCTACAGTGTCGGGACCTTCACGTAAAATTGCTTCTTCTAACCATTCTGCAGTTTCTCCATCAGTATTAGGTGTATCGACACTCTCACGATTACTAGGAGGTTCAGTATGACTGATATTCGGTAGCAAGGGGCCAAAATATTTCCAAAAAGGAGGAAGACCTGTCATGGAGGCTGTAGCTAAAGTACTTCCATGATAAGAACGTGGACGAGAAATCAGCTTTACTTTATTATGCTTACCTCTAAGATTCCAATAAAATCGAGCCATCTTAAAAGAGCCTTCATTAGATTCTCCACCAGAATTAGTAAAAAATAATGCACGCATATTGTCGTAACATAAATCGATTACCTTTGTAGCAAGTTGGATGGCTGGTATATTTGAAAACCCATTATATCCATTAGCAAAAGCAATTTTTTCCATCTGTTCAGCTGCTGCTTCAGCTAATTCAACACGACCATGGCCAACTGCTACATTCCATAAAGAAGACAGACCATCAATATATTCTTTTCCATGAATATCTTTGAGCCAAACTCCTTTTCCACTAACAAATATCATTGGATTTTCATGATCAGGAGCATAGTGCTGTGAGTGCAACATATGGGCACGATCATCATGAATAAGTTGTGCAATTTCTGCTTCATCCATAAATTACATCTCCCTTAAATAAAACTATATTAAACTTACATAGCAAAAAAGCACACTATTGGAAAATTTCAGAAATTTTCTTCTTTACTATTTTTCTATCATCCCAACCATAGACTCCATCAGATCTTTCGATTGACTGCTCATGACCTTTGCCGGCAATCAAAACCAAATCTCCGGGGTTAGCTATCTTCAAGGCTGAATTTATGGCTTCCTCACGGTTTCCAATTCTTACAAAATCTTGTTCTTCAACAGAACCTTGGAAAATCATTGCCTCTGCAATTTCAGCAATAATCGTATCTGTATCCTCACTCCGAGAATCTTCTTCTGTAATAAATGAGAAATCTGCCAACCTACTTACCACTTCTCCTAGATCTTTTCTTCGATCTGAAGAACGTTCTCCTGCACAACCAAAAACAACAATAATTCTTTTTTCTACAGTCGACCTTAGTGTATTCAACACAAGATCCATAGCTTTAGGTGTATGAGCGTAATCAACAATAATTTCAAACGGCGCTCCAACAATATTTTCCATCCTGCCAGGGATTTCATGACATTGCGCCAAGGCACTGGTCAGGTTTTCAATATCCATATCTAGAACCACACCAATAGTTAAAGCTGCAGTAGCATTTGCTACATTAAATATTCCCGGCAGTGGGACACTAGCTTCAATTAACTCAGTGTCAGTAGACAACATGAATGTTGAACTATCAGACCATTGAACTATTTCATTCGCAAAAATATCAGCTTTTACATTACTAACACCATAAGTAATTACATTGGCGTTAGTATTGTCAGCGAAATATACCCAATTTTCATCATCTCTATTTAATATCGCTATAGGAAATTTAGATTTCTTATGGGTGCTTTCTAATTTAGAAAATAATCTTGATTTTGCTAACTTATAATTTTGAAAAGTCCCATGAAAATCAAGATGGTCCTTTGAAAGGTTTGTGAATAGAGCTATATCAAAAAAACAATTATCCAATCTATTTAATGATAGTCCATGAGAAGTTGCTTCAATTATGACATATTCACAACCAGCATTAGCCATTTGTCTCAAGAATTTCTGAATAACTGGAGATTCCTGTGTAGTTAACCTTTTCGGTACAGCAACTGTTTTTCCAGCAATACGAGTTTCAATCGTTGAGAGCAAGCCAACTTTTACTCCACAACCTTCCAAGGCAGCAGTAGTTAGGTATGCCGTAGTGGACTTTCCATCAGTTCCTGTAATTCCGATAACTGTCATTTCTTTCCCGGGATATCCTTCATGTGCTGCAGCAATATCAGCTAATATGGAACGAGTATTTTCTACAACGATAAGTGGAATCTTAATCTTATCTAGATCTAAATTGGCAGTTCCTTCTACGATCAATACGCTAGCACCATTTGCAATAGCTTGGTCAACAAAGTCATGCCCATCAAGTTGCATTCCTTTTATACAAATAAACAAATCACCTTCGCTTACTTCACGAGAGTCATGTTGAACTTCTTTTATCACAGGAAGAGCATCTCTATCGACATTCACAGGAAGTCCATTACGCCAATCGCCAACGTTTGATACTCTTTTACTCATATGCTTATGGTACGGCGCAGACTATTACTAGGCGATTAATAAATAAATATTTGTCAGAAAAAATATGATCAAACTTACACCAGAAATACAAAAATATGTCAATAACGCTTTGAGCGACGGTTTTCCCATGATTTTATGTAGTGTCGATGAAGATAACAAACCTTCTCTTACATATTATGGAAGCACTCAAGTACATCGAAACGACGAGCTTGCTATATGGGTAAGAAACCCAAATTCTGGGACCTTAAATAGAATTGCGAACAATCAAAATGTAGCCTTACTATATAGGAATATACCTGAACATTTAGGTTGGCAATTCCATGGGCGCGCAATAATTGTGACCGATCCAGAAGTCGCTCTTAATATTTACAATAACTCTCCAAAATTAGAACGTGACCGTGATCCTGAAATGCTAGGAAAAGCACTAATCATAGAATTAGATAGTGTCACTGGTCGTAATGTTGAAATGAAAAGATAAACTCTTTAGATATAAGCTTTTATTCCCATAGCCCAGGTTTAGCTTGCCAAAAAATCTGAAGCAATACTCCACCTGTTTCTTTAGGATGAATAAATGCTTCATGCCATAAGGATTCTGCCCCAACATTTGAACGTTCACCAAAAGTTCGAATACCATGAAAATCAAGAGCGGCGGTGGCACGATCCCAATCTTCAACTTCAAGTGTAAGATGATGAACTGATGTATCGCGTTCATTCAAAAATTTCTGCACAAAAGATTCAGGGTGTGCAGGAGCAATAATTTCTATCTTGAGTTGTTTTGAAGGAAGTTGTAATAAACCAATCTTAAATTCTTCTCCCGAAGAAGTATTGTCAGAGTCCCCATTATAGGGAGAAAATCCAAATGTCTTCTGATACCAATCTACTAGGCCACTTACGTTTTTATGAGCATGTGCAATATGATCTACCGATTTAATACCTATCGTATTTTTTTCATTATCAGTAAAAGGCTCGGTATCATACCAAACATCCTCATCATTCGCTTCGTAAAATTGAAAGAGAAATCCTTGCCCACCTTTTTGAGGATGTAAATATACGACATTCCCTTCTGCTCCCCATGGCTCATAGCCCAATTCAATCAATTGATTCTTAGTTTTTTCAATTGATTGAACTCGCATAGTCAAATGGTGCAAACCTGGTCCGCGAGGACCATCAAGAAATCTATGTAAAAAGGATTTATTTGTATTAGGAGACATCAATTCCCAACCTAATTTGGAATTGCCAGGTATAGATAAGACTTGATTGTCGAAGTCAGTTTGGTGCGAAATTTTTGAAGGTAATAACCCTAAAACTTTTTGCAAAAAATCACTTTGTTTTTCTAAATCTGGAACTGCCTGACAAAAATGATCTACATTCAGAATTTCTATCATATGATCCCTACTCTTACCAAACGATAGTCGCAGTAACTCGAGATAGAGTCGATAGGCAATAGAAATTTATTTATAAATGGGCTGCTAGGTAATCTATAAGCCGAATCCTGTACTGTATTCCTTGCCCAAGAAAATACAGTGATGACCATCCATCTACAATGATAGTTACCTATCATTTCCAGCGACCTACCCGAAAGCTGAGCCGAACACTCCAATGCTTCCCTATTTGGTCTTGCTCCGAGTGGGGTTTACCTCGGCCGTCTTGTTACCAAAACGCCGGTGTGCTCTTACCACACCATTTCACCCTTACCGGTATTCGAAAATACTTAGGCGGTATCGTTTCTGTGGCACTTTCCGTCGATTCACATCGCCCGGCTGTTAGCCGGCACCCTGTCCGGTGGAGTTCGGACTTTCCTCCCGTGAACATAAGTACACCGGCGGTCATCCAATTACCTAGCACTATGATCTTATGGCATATTAACGGATCTTAGAATGATCAGATTAGTTTTTTTTGTTTTTAGTGATTTAATTGTCTAATAGACTATGGCAATATAAATTTTCGGAGCACTGAAATGCAAATAAACGTCGCAACACTTCTACAGGAAAAAGTAGGGAGTAAGCGTGAATTAGCAATAGAGAATGAATTAATTCAATTGCCTGAATTTGAATATTCAAGAAAGATCAGTGGCTCTGTCAATTTACTTAGAATCAAACGTGGAATTTTAGTAAGTGCAGAAATCGATATTAACTTAGAATTACAATGTGCAAGATGCTTAAATAATTTTGAGTCTTTATGCACATTACAATTCAATGAAGAATATGTTCCTAGTGAACCACACCCTATCACTTCAGAATTAACTGCATACGATCAAGAAGATTTTCTAATCGATAAATATTGGCATCTAGATCTCAGTGAAGCGATACGGCAGTATGAACAGACAGCTGTTCCACTAGTTCCACTATGTAAATCAGAGTGTGTAGGATTAGACAAAGGAATAAATTTTGAAGCAGCACAACTTTCTGATGATAGATGGGCTGCTTTGTCGGTGTTAGCTAAACAACTTGAAGAGGAGGAATCCAATGGCATTACCTAAACGTAGGACTCCCAAGGCAAAAAGGGGATCTCGACGTAGTCACGATCAGATACAAATCCCTAATCTTGTACCTGATCGCTCTACAGGAGGATGGAAAGTAAGTCATACTGCAGGAGGCATTAGAGATCGAAAAGGTCGATTAGTAGATGAAGAAATTGGAAATCAAAATTCTGACAATTAGGTAATTTATGCTTTTAGAACAAATTGAAGATTTACCAATCAACTTAAATAGTGCATGGGTTTTCCCTGGACAAGGTGCCCAGCATGTTGGTATGGGGAAAGATCTGTACGCAGAATCCTCAATTGCAAAAGAAATTTTTGAACATGCAAATGATATTCTTGGTATTAATATTTCAAATATTTGTTTTGACGGACCAGAATCCGATCTCATTCAAACAGTTAATACACAACCAGCTATCGTAGTACATTCTATAGCGGCGTTAGCCACATCAATTGACAGATCAATTATTTCCGAAAGGCCTGCTTTAGTTGCGGGCCACTCCTTAGGAGAATATGCAGCACTAATTGCATCTGGATACCTATCCTTTGCTGATGGAATATCATTAGTGCGTGAACGAGGTAGACTAATGCAAATAGCATGTGATGCGGAAGCCAGCACCATGTCTGCTGTTCTAGGCCTTGATCAGGATACAATCGAGAAAATTTGCAGTCAGCACGGATCTTCGATTTGCAATATAAATGCGATAGGGAATATCACTATCGGAGGTAAAATCGAATCAGTTCGAAAATCCGGAGAAATTGCTTTAGAACAAGGCGCTGCTAAGGTTATTGAATTATCAGTAGCAGGGGCATTTCATACCCCATTAATGCAATCAGCAGCAAATGGCTTAAAAGATGCACTATCCCAAATAGTATTTAAGAATTCTACAGTGCCTCTCGTGTCAAATGTTACAGGATCAGCAATATCTGATTCAGAAAATTTTGATCAAGAATTAGTCAATCAAGTGACAAATCCTGTTTTATGGGTCGATTCAGTACAAACTATGAAAAATTATGGAATTGACACATTAATTGAATTCGGCCCTGGAAAAATATTATCTGGATTGGCCAAACGAATAGACCGTGAAATTACAACACGTAATATAGGTTCTATCGCTGATATGAAGTAGTCATGTGGGATAAATATAATGACTAACGAAAACTCTACAAAACTAACAAAACCTTCGCTAGATGGTAAAAATGCGATAATTACCGGTGGAGCAAAAGGTATAGGAAGAGCCATAGTATTTGATTTAGCAAATGCAGGGGCAAAAATTTTCTTGACCTACCGAGGAAGCTCTGATTTAGCTATAAAATTACAAAAAGAACTAATCAAACTTGGCTCTGAATGCCAAATTTTAAAAGTGGACGTTCTCAATCCTAAAGATATAGAAGATATGATAAAAACCTGCCAAGAAAAATTAGGAAACATTGATATTTTGGTAAATAATGCGGGAATGACTTCTGATAATTTGGTTATGCGCATGTCAGAAGATTCATGGGATGATGTAATCAATACTAATTTAAAGGGTACATTCCTTGTTTCTAAAGCTGCATTACGTCCAATGATAAGAAACAGGTCAGGTCGTATAATTAACATTACATCAGTAGTTGGTAGATCAGGTAATCCTGGCCAGGCTAATTATTCGGCCTCGAAAGCAGGTATCATTGGCTTTACTAGATCTCTAGCGCTAGAGGTTGCCGCTCGAGGTATAACGGTCAATGCTATTGCGCCAGGATTCGTGTTAACTGATATGACAAAAAACCTATCAGATGAGCAAAAAGAATTTATTAAAAATAGAATACCAATGGGTAGATACGCCGATGCATCTGAAATAGCTCCTTTGGTTACTTTTCTTGCTTCAGAACATGCAGCATATATAACAGGACAGACTATCAATGTTGATGGTGGATTAATAATGTCGTAGTTCAGGATATTTATGGCTTCCAATTCACGTAGGCAATCTCGTATATTGAGTTTTCAAGTTTTGTTCGAAGCAGAACAGCATGGGAAACCAACCTCGGAGGTACTTAATTTACGACTAAATGAATCGAACTTGAACGAAGAAGCGCGTACCTTTGTAACTAAGTTAGTTGACGGAACGGCAAATTCGAAAGATAAGATTGATTCTGTATTAGAACGACATGCAGCAGCCTTCCCATTAAATGAAATGGCCGCTGTTGATCGAAATTTACTAAGTCTTGCAATTTACGAATTGCTCTTTGATAATCACGATTCACCATTTCGTGTAATAATCAATGAAGCTGTTGATATTGCGAAAGGGTACGGATCTGAATCGTCTGGTCGTTTTGTAAATGGAGTACTTGCCTCAGTTGCAATTGAAGCAAATAATGTAAGTTAATATGTAAACTATTACTGCGGTGATAGCAACATCATAAGGAGGACAATATGGCATCGGTTTACGAGCGTGTACAAACTTTAATAGTAGATCAATTGGGTGTCGAGGAAAGCGAAGTAGTCCCAGGGGCTTCTTTTGTTGATGACTTGAATGCTGACTCACTTGATTTGGTTGAACTCATCATGTCTATGGAAGAGGAATTTTCTGCTGATGCAGAAGGATTAGAGATATCGGATGAGGATGCTGAGAAAATACAATCGGTCCAGGATGTCATTGACTTCCTCAAGGATGCTGGTATCGAGGACTAATCGCCTAACATGTAAGGTAGTAAAAAAATGACCTTGTTCGGAATTGGAGCCGGGGAGGCTATCCTTGTGCTCGTTTTAACTTTGATTGTAGTAGGACCTCAAAGATTTCCTGAGGTCGCGCGTCAAGGTGGACGTTGGTTCAGAATTGCTAGACAGTATACAACCGAAGTTATGCAGGATGTTAAATCAGTGGTATCAGAAATTGAACAGGAAATCGAAGATGAAGCAAAGGAACTTGGTGAAGCTGGAGATTTAAGTAAAGAGTTAAAATCAATACGTGAAGAAATGGACAATTCAGATCAGAACACACCTACTAACATCGGTTCTACGACAGATAATAAGGTGATATCCACTGAAGAATCTGCTCAAGACGAACAAACTCCCTCTTCCAATGATGTGCAAAAGTCAATTCGCCCATCAAAACTCGACCAGTAATGACAGGCATTCAATTATATGACATCTGATACTGAAGAATTAGAAACAGGATTAGAGGACCCATTCGAAACAGAAGGCGGGGAAATGACCCTGCTTGAGCATTTATTAGAGTTACGCAACCGAGTGACATGGTCTGCCGCAGCAGTTCTGTTGGGAATGATCCCATTTTTTTATCTACCTTTAGGTCTTTGGCTAATTGAATTTTTGATAGAACCAGCCTATGCACAAAACGATAATTTTAGAGCGCAAGCAATTACGCCAATGGAAAATATATTTACTTATTTCCGTGTAGCCCTTCTAGGAGGAATTACATTAGGGATGCCTATGTTGGTTTATCAAGCACTCCGTTTCACAGGACCAGCACTGACAAATCAAGAAAAAAAATGGGTGATACCCTTAGTGATTGGTGCTAGCTTATCCTTTGTCATAGGACTTAGTTTTGGATATTTAATTGTTTTGCCTACTGCCTATAGTTTCCTCTTCAGTTTCGGAAGTCAATTTGCAGATGTTACCCCAACAATAAGTAGTTATATGGACTTAACTATTCGTCTACTTCTAGTAATGGGGGCCGTATTTCAAACTCCCATTATAGTGATGGGATTAGCAAAATTTGGTGTTGTAAGTGCAAGAAAATTAGCAGGATGGTGGCGCTTTGCCTTAGTAATATCCTTTGCAATATCAGCTATCGTTACTCCAACTCCTGATCCAATAACACAAACCTTAGTCGGTGGGCCAATTTTCATACTATACATGGTAGGAATCTGTCTAGCTTGGTTAGTAAAACGCGATTGATAATTGATACAACATAGTCAAAAACAGTTTTACATGTTAACCTCCGACTTAATAGTACAATTATTAACGTACGCATACTAAAGTTGTGTTGCTGATACTGCTAAAGAAAGATTCATTTTTTACTGTGATGACCGAAAATGGGAAACCTATACCTATTGGAGCTCCAAGCGATTTACATCAATTGTATAAAATAGAAAAACCGTTCGTTGATTTATATAAAAAAATAGCTGACTGCCCTGCATGTGAATTAGTACGCTTTCGTACAAAAACTGTTCCAGGATCAGGACCCAGTACATCGAAATTAATGTTAATAGGTGAAGGACCAGGTGAAAAGGAGGACGAATTAGGGTTACCTTTTATAGGAAGGTCTGGTCAATTTTTAGAAAAAATGCTTCTAAGTATCGGTTTATCTAGAGATGAAGTTTATATCACTAATGTAGTTAAGTGCAGACCTCCTAGTAATCGTGATCCTTCCGCACAAGAAATACAAGCATGTGACAATTTTCTTCAACAACAAATTGCTATAGTAAATCCTACAGTAATAGCAACATTGGGGCGTTTTTCCATGTCGCTATGGTTCCCAAATGAAAAAATTAGCCAAATCCATGGAGAAGTTAGAGAAATTGATGGAAGACTGATTATTCCAATGTATCATCCAGCTGCAGCTTTAAGAAATGGAAGTTTACGTAAAACAGTTCAAAACGATTTCTTAAAAATTAAAAAATCATTGATCCAGAAAACTAAAACATAAATTAGGGAGTACTACGAAAAACATGACTACATCTTCCGACATATTAAGAGTAATCCCTCTAGGTGGCTTAGGAAACATTGGTAGAAACATGATGCTCTATGAAGTGAACAATGAAAGCATCGCCGTAGACTGTGGACTCATGTTCCCGGAAGATGAACATTTAGGCGTTGATGTGATTATTCCTGATTTCAGCTACCTGAGAAATACAGAAACACAATTGAAAGCTCTTTTTCTTACACATGGACATGAAGATCATATTGGAGCTGCTGCATATTTGCTTAAAGAATTTAATATTCCTGTTTTTTGCACAAAACTGACTCGCGGCTTATTACAAGTTAAACTTCAAGAACATCATCTAAGCGATGAAATCAAAATCCAATCATTAGATCCAGGTAGTGATGTGTCTATCGGCAACTTCAATATTGAATCTTTTCAAGTATCCCATTCAATTCCAGATTCTGCGGGATTTATTATCCGAACTAGCGCAGGCACAATTGTTCATACTGGAGATTTTAAAATTGATCACACCCCAATAATGGGACAACACACAGACCTTAATCGACTGGCAGAAGTTGGTAATGAGGGTGTACTACTACTATGTGCAGATTCTACATATGCTGAAATTGACGGATACACACCATCAGAAACCGTAGTAGCAGAGAGATTAGAAAATGCAGTTTCGAAAGCTCCTGGGCGAATTATCATGACAACTTTTGCATCATTAATTTCGAGAATTCAAATAATTATTGATGCAGCTATAAAATTTGATAAAAGAATTTTTGTAACTGGTCGTTCGATGGAAAAAAATATCCAAATTTCGCGTGATTTGGGATATATTTCAGCTCCAGATCAAGTTTTTATGTCACGTAAAGAAATGCGTTCCTTTCCACCACACAAAACTATTATTATTTGCACAGGATCGCAAGGTGAACCAAATGCAGCTCTATCGAGAATTGCTCGTGGGACTCATCAATATATAGAAATTCAAGATGGTGACACTGTAGTGCTCTCGTCGAATCCTGTGCCAGGAAATGAAAAATCAGTATCGAAAAATATCAACTTATTGTTTGAAGCTGGTGCAGACGTAATTTACAACCAGATTGACAATGTCCATGTCAGAGGGCATGCAGCAAAAGAAGAACTAAAAATAATACATCGGATTATTAAACCAAAGAATTTCGTACCAATTCATGGTGAATTCAGACATTTAGTCCATCATGCCCAATTAGCAATTAATTTAGGGATGGAGCCTGAAAATGTATTCGTACTAGAAGATGGAGATGTGCTCGAAATTAATGAAGATTACGCAGAAATACCTGACCATATTTCTACGGACTATATATACATAAATCAATACGGCAACACTGAAATTGATGAAAACATTATTCATGAAAGACAAGCCTTAGCCGATAACGGAGTGGTAGTAATTACTCTCTTGCTCAATACCGAAAAAAATACTTTAGATGTTCCCTTATCAATTTCTTCTTATGGATTTATTCCTAAAGAGAATGAATCTGAAATTTATGGAAACATCAGAACGTTCTCTCAAACTCTCCTGGCAGAAAATCAAAATATAAATATTCAACAAGCACAAATGGACATAGAAAAAAAACTTTCACAGTATTTGTTCCAACTCACTCGTAGGAAACCTATAGTTCGCGCTAAAATTCTTACAAAGACTTAGATACATCTCCATCTGGAGAGCGTAAAGGGGAGTGCCGAATGGCTCGATCCACAAGGAATAAACAATCGAAGAAAAACATTAATTCTCTATTTAAAAATACAACTTCGATTTTCCGACCTGAACTTGTTGGAACTATATTTGTCGTAATTGCTGCAGCTTCTATCCCTTTTCTTATTCCACTTGCCGGACTAATTGCAGATGCCAGAGATGAATTAATTCGTGCTCTCGGTTTACACACATTTACTTTGGTCGTAATCCTAGCAGGAGTAGGTATCATATTGGCATTCCGAAAAAATTCGTTATTGACAGAGCGTAGAAGACACCTCGTCGGGTTGTTGTTTTTATTATTTTTTTTATCAGGAATTCTTGGATATTGGTACCCCGATAGATTAATTGGAACAACAGATCTTTCCATATTCTCTGCTGGGGGTGAATTAGGGCGTACACTGACATATTGGCCTGAAGGAGTGGTAATTTGGTTGAGTTTTGGGATCCTTGGATTCATTCTACTTTGGCCACATAGTGCCCTAGAGATAGCAAAAATACCACCGAATTTATTTTTGCAAGGGTTACAAATACTTTGGGCAAAAAGAATAGATAAATACCTTATAAATACGTCAATTTCAGTCATAACAATTATTTATAAGAATATAAAATTAAAAATCACTGCCAGTCTTTTTTCGAGTACATCTCAAAAATCTTCAACAAACTCTGATTTCATAACAAAAGTTGCTGGTCCAAAAACTCCTGAATTAAATACACCCATTCAAGAAGACATTACTGAAATAAATGAAATTATTGTTGAACAAGATAATGAATTAGAAAAACGACCCGCAGCACAACTTTCGATGGACATGCAAACCCCTGCAGATGAAGTACGTCATTCTGATGATGGATGGCAATTACCTCCAATAAATGTCCTTGCAGAAACATCAGGAACTGAACTAGGTACTGTCGATAATGATGAGAGAGCAGACTTAATTATTAAAACACTTGCATCCTTTGGAGTTGATGCAACTGTAGTGCAAATCAATCAAGGCCCAACCGTCACGCAATTCGGAGTAGAGCCAGGATGGGACATTAAAACAAAACTAGTTACAGAAAGAGATGCTGCAGGTGAAGTAATTCACGATGATAATGGTGCACCTCTCCAAAAAGTAACTGAAATTTCTAGAACGAGAATCAGGGTCAATCGAATAACTGCACTTCAAAATGATTTAGCACTCGCATTAGCCGCACCCGCACTACGCATTGAAGCGCCAGTTCCAGGAAAACCTATGGTAGGAATTGAAGTACCAAATAATCGCACTGCTACAGTAACTATGCGAGGTTTAATGGAAACTTCTGAATATCAATCTGCACTCAAAAAGATGTCACTCCCTATTGCTTTAGGAGCAGGTGTTTCTGGTAATTCTGTACTAGCAGATCTATCCGCGATGCCCCATCTTCTGATAGCTGGAGCAACTGGATCAGGGAAGTCAGTTTGTTTAAATTCAATTATCACTGGATTACTTATGCAACGTTCTCCAAAAGAACTTCGCTTTGTAATGGTAGATCCAAAAAGAGTTGAATTAGCAGATTTTTCAGAAATTCCACATTTAGCATTTTCAAGAATTATTGTAGAAATGGATGAAGTTGTAGGCACATTACAAGCAGTAATCAACGAAATGGAAGCGCGCTATCAAAAATTTGCACGCGTGGGTGTCCGAAATATTTCTTCATACAACGAAAAAAATCTTGGTCAATCAGCCATGCCATACTGGGTAGTCATCATAGATGAATTAGCTGACTTGATGATTGCAGCACCTTATCAAGTTGAACAACAACTTGTCCGACTTGCTCAGCTAGCACGTGCGACAGGAATACATTTGATAGTAGCGACACAACGACCATCTGTTGATGTCATTACCGGTTTGATAAAAGCTAATTTTCCTACCCGAATAGCATTTGCAGTTGCATCATCGATTGATTCCCGAACAGTCCTCGATCAAGGAGGTGCTGAAAAATTATTAGGGAAAGGTGATATGCTTTATGTTCCACCAAACGATCAAAAACCTAAAAGGGTACAAGGTGTTTATGTTAGTGATAGTGAAATAAATGCTCTTGTAGATTTTTGGACAGCAGATAGGTTTTCAAATCTAAAACCTGCAAATTATGATCAATTATTAAATGAAGCCAAGGAAACAGCTCCAACTCCCGATACCGATTTATCAGTAAATTCAGATCCTATGATCCAAGAAGCTATTGATATAGCTAATAATCAAGAAACCATTTCGACTTCATTGTTGCAAAGAAGATTACGCATTGGTTATCCAAGAGCCGCACGAATAATGGACACTCTCGAAGAACAAGGCATTGTCGATGCAGGGGACGGAAGTAATGCCCGTAAGGTCATCTCACAATCAGAAACAGAACAAACAGATCGATCAAACATTGATGAAACTAGTCAGCAAAATTCTATTCAAAATTCTTCACAAACAAATGATTTTGATTTCCCGAAACCTTTTGATAACGATTAGTACACAAATAAATTACACGTGAGAACGTTTGGGAGGTCGTTTTGTGCTTTTGCGCATCGAAGAAAGTAAACTCAAACTTTCTAAAGAATCACTATCAGAAAGATCTCTACGTAAATCTACTATTTGATCTCGAAGTATTGCAGCACGTTCAAAATCTAATTCTTTGGCGACTTTACGCATTTGCTTTTCAAGATCATTAATGACACGCAAAGCATCATCTTTAGGAATGTCAACAATCGAAATGACATCTGTTTCTTTTTCATTCGCGAATGTTTCACGTAAATTATCATTTATATCACGCAGTGCTTTTTCTATACCTTGAGGAGTAATTCCATGCTCTTGATTATGTTTATCCTGTATTAATCGACGACGATTTGTTTCATCGATTGCTGTTTTCATTGACTTAGTTACGACATCTGCATACATAATGACATTCCCTTTGGGATGACGTGCTGCACGTCCGATAGTTTGAATTAGAGCACCACTCGACCGCAAATAACCTTCTTTATCAGCATCTAAAATACAAATTAAAGAAACTTCAGGTAAGTCTAGTCCTTCTCTAAGCAAATTAATTCCAACCACTACATCATAAATCCCCGCCCGCAAATCACGTAAAATTTCAATCCGTTCTAAAGTATCCACTTCAGAGTGCAAATACGTAGATTTGACGCCCATTTCTTGTAGATATTCATTAAGTTCTTCAGACATTTTCTTAGTCAGTGTCGTAATCAAACAGCGCTCTTTTCTTTGTTTACGAAGATTAATTTCACTTAACAAATCGTCAATTTGTCCACTTGTTGAACGAACTTCTACATTAGGATCCAAAATTCCAGTGGGTCGAATAACTTGTTGAACGACGAGAGATGAGACTGCAAATTCATGAGGGCCTGGGGTAGCAGAGACGAATACAACTTGATTAATTCTATTTTGAAATTCTTCAAAATTAAGAGGACGATTATCTAGTGCTGATGGCAAACGAAAACCATGTTCAACCAAAGTTTTTTTACGTGACATATCACCTTCATACATCCCACGAGCTTGAGGAATAGACATATGAGATTCATCAATAACAATCAACCAGTCATCCGGGAAGTAATCAAGTAAGGTCCATGGTGTCGATCCAGCGCTACGACCTGACAAATGGCGGGAATAGTTTTCTATCCCCGAACAATATCCAGTTTCCTTAATCGTTTCTATATCATAGCGTGTACGTTCTTCTAAACGCTGAGCTTCAAGTAATTTCCCTCGATCTTGAAATTTTTTTGTTTCAACTGCTAATTCTTCCTCTATCGACAATATAGCTTCTTGCAAACGTTCCTTCGAAGTAACAAAGTGCTTAGCAGGATAAACTGAGGTATTCTCAGATTCATTCAATATCTCTCCACTAAGTGGATCAAGGATTAGTATTTTTTCAATCTCATCACCAAAAAAATCTACCCTAATCGCAAGATTATCATATGAAGGAAATATTGTTAGTGAATCACCGCGTACTCGAAAAGTTCCACGTAATGTATTCATATCATTTCGTGTATATTGCATTTCAACAAGCTGACGTATCAACGAAGTACGGTTAACATGTCTACCTTTAAAAAGATTCAAAACAAATGATTGATACTCACCGGGTTCGCCTAAACCGTATATACAAGAAATAGAGGCGACAATAATTACATCTTGCCTTTCAAATAATGCCTTAGTTGCTGCATGGCGCATCTTATCAATTTCATCATTGATATCTGCATCTTTTGCAATATATGTATCTGTACGTGGAATATATGCTTCTGGTTGATAATAATCGTAGTAAGAAACAAAATACTCAACTGCATTATTAGGAAAAAAATCTCTAAATTCGGCTACTAATTGAGCTGCAAGTGTACGATTAGGTGCTAGGACAAGAGTAGGTTTTTGAAATTTTTCAATTACATTCGCAATGGTAAATGTTTTCCCAGTTCCTGTTGCACCAAGTAATGTCATTGCGAGAGTATTACTATTCAATGCATCAGTTATTTCAGTAACTGCTTGCTTTTGGTCACCCATCAGTTGAAAGTCACTAATGATTGAAAATTGAGATAGTTTGTTTTCTTCTATGAATTTATCTTTCGCCAATAGAAATCTCCAAGGTTATGTAGGTACTTGGTTTTCCAATATGTACACAAGCAATTCTTCTAAACTTTTTAATTCTGTATCACTCCTTAAGGCTGATATAACTAATTGTTCAGATTCACGCTGAGAATATTGCAATGTTGTTAATGCTTCTATCGCATCTTCCATAAGCTGATTAGCCATTAATATATTTGACCCATCAGCATCATCTTTAACATAAACTTGAGCTTCTTCAATTAATTTACCTTGTAGATTTGCTATTAAAGTTTGTGACAGTCGTTCTCCGACGCCAGGTAGCTGGCGCAAAGCCTGTCGATCACCGGATTCAATCCACTGGGCAATTTCATTGATTGGAAAAGTTAATGCTCTCACAGCTTTGACTGGACCAAAATCAGGAACGTCAATTATCTTTCGGAAAAATTCGCGTTCAGCAAACGAAGCAAATCCAATCAAAAGAGGTGTTGGCTGTCTTTCGGTAACATGATAGTAAGTAAATAGCTTTAATTCTTGATCAATAGTATTTCCTGATAGCCATTCTTGCGCAAAAGCTGGAATAAACACTTCATATGACAAACCACCTGCTTCTATCCATGCTACTGAAGAATCAATATTCCATTGCACCAATCGACCAGTAATACCTACTATCATTTCCTAGCCATCGCTAACTCTAGATTGGCATCAGCAAATCTAGTCAATGCGACTGCAAGAGCATCACTGACATCAAAAGATTGATTAGCTTCAGAAAAACCTAATTGCATCATAACCATTTGTTGTACCTGCTCTTTAGTGGCATTGCCGAAACCTACAACAGCTTCCTTTATCGCTTTTGGAGCAAATTCATAGACAGGTAATAAAAATTCTGCCGCTGCGACCATTGCAGCAGCCCGTGCCTCTCCTATTGCCATTGCAGAGCGAACATTCTTAGCAACAAATTGCTGTTCTATCGCTACTTGATTTGGAGAATATTCTTCAATTATCAATCGAATACGTGAAGCAATTTTTCCTAATCGAGCAGAACGCGATTCTTTAGACGTTGTCTTTATCTGTCCAGAACCAATTACTCTAAGTGATTGTCCTTGCACACGAACAATACCCCACCCCGTTACGGTAAGACCAGGATCAATACCTAGTATTATAATTTCATCTGGAGAAAATTTATTATCCACGAAACTCCAAAAAAATTATTCACTCACAGCAGCTATAACTGACTCAGAAAATCCTACGTTAGAATGCACTTTAGAGACATCATCTAATTCGTCAAGTTTTTCCAACATACGTAAAGTTGCAATTGCTGTTTGATCATCTAACTCAACTGTGTTTTGAGGCATTTTTATGATATCAGCTGATGCAATTTCATAACCCTCATTACTCAAGGACACTCTAATCTGTTCGATTAAAGCAGGATCTGTAATTACTTCCACCAACAATCCATCTTCAGAAACTTCAATTTCATCTGCACCAGCTTCTATAGCTGCTAATTGTATATCATCAACATTAGTTCTTAGAGTATTGACTGTAATTAAACCTTTTAAGTCAAATTGCCATGCAACCGAACCGTTTTCAGCCAAATTCCCGCCGTTGCGACTAAAGACTAAGCGAACTTCTGCGACTGTTCGATTTTTATTATCAGTAACTGTATCAACTAAAATTGCTGTGCCACCAGGACCGTAACCTTCATATGTAATTTCTTCGAGTTGGTCGGTCCCATTATCACCTGAACCTTTTTGAACAGCACGATCAATATTGGTATTAGGCATATTAGAATCTCGAGCTTTTTGAATTGCCAACCGCAAAGCAGAATTCATATCTGGATCACTACCAGTCCGCGCAGCCATCGTTATATCCCTAGCAAGTTTCGTAAACAATTGACTACGCTTAGAATCAGTAGCTGCTTTTTTATGCTTTATTGAAGACCATTTAGAGTGTCCCGACATTTCAACCCTTACACAGTACTATTAGTTCGATAAAACTATGCTAACAAGAAAAAAGAACTTTAGTCATTGTTTATTGTAAAACCACATTATCGATTAAATGAGTCCCACCTATATGAACGGCCAATGAAAGTAATGCTGGAGAATTAATATCGCCTGAGATTTCGCTTAACGTTCGGTGATCGGATAATGACACATAATCAATTGATATCAGAGAAGATTTCTTAAGTTCTTGTATAACGATGTTCCGAAAAACATCTGAATTCCTTTCACCTTGTTCGTAACATACTTTTGCTTTGTATAGACCTCGGTATAAAAATGTTGCCTCACGACGTTCAGTTACACTCAGATATTTGTTACGTGAAGATAAGGCAACGCCATCATCATCTCTAATAGTTGGACAAGAAATTATTTCAATCGGAAAATTTAGATCTTTCACCATTTTTTGAATAACACGAAGTTGTTGGGCATCTTTTTCACCAAAATAAGCTTTATCAGGTTTAATGATATTAAACATTTTTGAAACAATCGTGGTTACACCTTCGAAATGACCTGGGCGTCTAGAGCCTTCTAATGGCTTCGTAATTTTGTCCAATAAAACGACTGTATCAAAGTCAACAGGATATATATCTTCAGTTTTGGGGATGAACAAAACATCAACTCCACGTGCTTTTAATAAAGCAATATCTTCTTTTTCTTCTGCAGGATAAATAGCTAAATCTTCATTAGGAGCAAATTGTTTTGGGTTAAGGAACAACCACGACACAGTCGTAGCACATTCTGATTTAGCTAAATCAACTAATGAAAGATGGCCTTCGTGTATTCCACCTAAAGTTGGAACCAAACCTATCGGACCGTGCAAACTTGTATAGAGTTTACGATATGACTCAATTTTGCGAACGATTTTCACTTAAAATACCAATACAGTAACTAATCCATAATATTTTCGAATTCTGAAACTCTCGCAATAAGCTCATAATTTTGTTCAGTCATTATGCGTACAGCATCACTAAGATCATTATCTAAAT
Organism: Chloroflexota bacterium; assembly: GCA_002716405.1. GTDB lineage: Bacteria > Chloroflexota > Dehalococcoidia > UBA2979 > UBA2979 > UBA6955. Next base: position 52,324 of record PBBA01000008.1, read on the forward strand.
CAGGCAATTGAGATCTAATCAACTCCAATGCATGATCGTCCATATAAAAAGATTCGTTCGCAGAAGGGAAGCTTCTATCTTCAACCTGTTTCCTATATTCCATTAGTGTGGCAAGGATATCACCACCAACATTATGAAATTGTTTTGCATGTTTAGGTTGAAATTTATTAAATAAGCCTAGAATGTCATGCATAACTTGTACTTGCCCACTGCAAAATGGCCCTGCACCAATACCAATAGTAGGAATCGAAATACGCTGAGTTATCATTTGTGAAAGTGCAACAGGAATTAATTCAAGTACAACAGCATATGCGCCAGCAGACTCTAATTCTTTCGCATCAGAAATTAAGTGAACAGCATCTTTTGGAGTTTTACCCTGTACTTTAAATCCACCAAATTGCTTCACTGATTGTGGCGTTAAACCAATATGTCCCATTACGGGTATACCAGCTTCGGATAAACGTTGGACAGTTTCAGCAGATCGTGAACCACCTTCAATTTTGACAGAATCACATCCAGTTTCTTGGAGAATTTTAGTAGCATTTCTCAATGCATCTTGCCATCCTGATTGATAAGAACCGAATGGCATATCAACTACCACATGTGAAGCACCAGAACCTCTAACGACTGCCTTAGCGTGATGGATCATATCATCGATGGTGACAGGAATCGTAGAATCATATCCTAAAACAACCATACCTAGTGTATCGCCAACAAGAATTATGGGAATTTCAGCCTCTGATGCTAAGCACGCGGAAGGATAATCATAAGCAGTAATCATGGCTATAGGAGAGCCTTGATCACGCATATTTTGAATATCAGTGATAGTATTTTTTTTCATTTTTACTGTCCGTCTCAGTCTAATAGATCTAAGCGGTATAGTGTTAAAAATATATTCGAACTAAAGTAATTATAGAATTCCCTCTATTTGAGTCAACCGTTTAGCTGTTGACTTTTATTTTTGAAGCCAATCCTGAACTGATGGAACCCCGCTCAATGATTTACTGTTATAGATAGCATTCAATATTGCGCGTTCAACAACTTTTACTGCAAAAGCTTCTATTTTGAAAGCGTTAGATTCTGAAACATCGATTTCTTGAGTAGCTAATCCGAAAATAACATCACCGTCAGATCTTGTATGGACAGGCCAAATACTAGAAGCCAAACCATCATGTGCAACAGTTGCAAGACGATTCACTTTAGTTTTTTCAAGTTTTGCATTTGTAACCACTATTCCCAACGTAGTATTTGAACCATTATCAATGGAATTATTTGGTGTAGCTATCAACATATTTTCATCAAGAAATTCTCCGACTTCGCCTCTAACACCAGCAACAATCTTGCCGGTATTAATATCTCGCACACACCCAAGAGCATTCACGACAACAATCGCGCTAACTATAACACCTGAATCAAACGTAATACTCGACATACCAATGCCAGATTTAATTGCACGTTCCATACCTGCAATTTTTGCGACAGTTGCTCCAGTACCTGCACCTACGGATCCAATTGCGATATTCTTAGAAAGAGCCATTTCAACTGCATTTTTTCCAGCTTCGTAATCAGGATAGGAATTGTCACCAATGTTGAGATCAAAGATAATCGCAGCAGGAACTATAGGAA
>PBBA01000009.1 GCA_002716405.1 Chloroflexota bacterium
GAAGTAAATCAAGGTCCTGCGCAAACTGACCTCTTTGCCTTTGGTCCAATGATGCCACCTGATGGACAACCTGGCCCTGCCGGCCAACCTGGCCCTGTTGGACAACCTGGCCCTGGTGGACCTGATGGAATACCTAATGCAGGACAACCTGGTCTATCTCAACAACTTGGACAAGCGGCTCCTGCAATGAACTTCTCGGATTTCTTCTTCGGTTCAACTCCAGCGGAACCAGGACCTGACGGACGAACTGGACCTGGTGGACCTGGTGGGGAATTTGGACCTGGTGCTCCAAGTCAAGCCCCTGGGCCTGGACCTGACGGACAATCTGGACCTGGGCCTGGTGCTCCACCACCTATGGATTTCGGACCACGAGGATTTTTCTTTGATGCATCTGTACCTCCTACCGGTGCTCCTGGACCTGACGGACAATCTGGACCTGGACCTGGTGGACCTGATGGAATTCCTAATGCAGGACAACCTGGTCTATCACAAGGTGCCTTACCTCCATCAACAACAGGCAATGCCCCTGCGGGTGGACTTTTCTCATTATTTATGACTCCTCCTACCGGTGTTCCTGGACCTGACGGACAATCTGGACCGGGACCTGGCAGTCCTGGCGATACTCCTCCTGGCGGACAATTCGGCCCTGCCGGCCAACCTGGGCCTGGTGGACAACCTGGACCTGCTGGACAACCCGGCCCTGGCGGACAACCTGAACAAGGATTTGATGCAAAAGACTTCTTCTTCGGTGGAGGAATGACTGAAGGTCCTGCGCAAACTGACCTCTTTGCCTTTGGTCCAATGATGCCACCTGATGGACAACCTGGCCCTGCCGGCCAACCTGGCCCTGTTGGACAACCTGGCCCTGCTGGACAACCTGGCCCTGGTGGACCTGATGGAATACCTAATGCAGGACAACCTGGACCTGTAATGAATTTCTCGGATTTCTTCTTCGGTTCAACTCCTGCGGAACCAGGACCCAATGGACAGCCTGGTGGACCTGACCGACAGCCTGGTGGGCCTGACGGACAGCCTGGTGGACCTGACGGACAGCCTGGTGGACCTGATGGACAGCCTAGTGGACCTGATGGACAGCCTGGAAATGCACCAACTGACAGTGGACCACGAGGATTTTTCTTTGATGCATCTGCGCAACCCGACCCTGGTGGACCAGACGGCCAACCTAGTGGACCTGACGGCCAACCTGGACAACCTCAAGGGGCTTTACCTCCTCCAACAACAGAGGGTGAAACTACGGGTGGATTGTTCTCATTATTCTCTTCTCCACCATCTGATGGAGAGTCTGACTCTGGTGGACAACCTGGACCTGGTGGACAACCTGGACCTGGTGGACAACCCGGCCCTGGCGGACAACCTGAACAAGGATTTGATGCAAAAGAATTCTTCTTTGGTGGCGGTAAAGACGCTGAAGACGGTCAATCTGACGGTCAACCTACATCGGATTCTAACGATGAAAGTCAACCTGACGTAACCCCACCTGAGAATGTTGGGGGAGGTTTCGTCAATCCTAATGAACAAACTGCACCATCTGAAGCACCACCTTCAGCTGGTGGATTTGTCGCTCCAACAAGCGGACCTACTCCTGAAAATGTTGAAGGCGTAGGCGTAGCCCCTGAAAATATTCGTGGTGGTTTCGTCAACCCAACTAACCAACAAGGATCCGAGGGTTCACCCTCTAAGCCTAAACCTAATGCAGGTGGATTCTTTGGTGGTACAGGTAATTCGGGTATACCCATTGGTTCTTCGTAGGTCCGGTAAGAATTTCTAAGATATAGAATTCAATCTAAAAGCAAAAAATCATCAGATCAGCTATAGTGCAGCTATGGAACTCTCTACTCGAAAACAATCAATTACAGCTTCGCAAGGAATAGTGACTTCAAATCACCCAGTTGCTTCCTCTGTAGGGGTTTCTATTCTTGCATCTGGCGGTAACGCATTTGATGCAGCTGTTGGTACGGCGTTCACTTTATCAGTTGTTGAACCTATGATGGTGGGCCCTTTTGGAGGTGGATTTACAAATTTTTACCAACCAAATGAAGGATTTTCGACAATCGATGGATATATATGTGCGCCTGGTGCAGCTCACGAAGCAATGTATCAACCATTGAGTAATGAACTTAAAGATTACTTCGATGTTCAAGATAAACTTAATGAAACAGGTTATCTTGCAGTTGGAACCCCTGGGAATTTAATGGTCTGGGCGCACCTCGTTGAGGAATATGGTAATTTTTCACTGGATGAAGTTATTCAACCTGCTATTAATATTGCTAAAAACGGTTTTCGAGTCACAGATTATCTTTCAAATCTTATTCGTGACAATCTTTCAGAATTATCACTGCATAAAGAGAGTGCCCAGATATATTTGAAAAATGGGCATGCCCCTGCACGTGGCGATATTATTAAGAATCCAAATTACGCACAGACGCTCGAAGGTATTGCAAAGCACGGCGCTGCATATTTGTATGGAGGAGAATTAGGTCAGCATATTGAAGATGAAATGAGTAAAAATGGTGGAATTCTGACACTCGATGACTTAAAAAAGCAACAAATTCTGTACCGTGAACCTATCGTCGGTAATTACCGTGGTTATGATATCCATTCTGTTGGACCAGTGAGTAGTGGTGGTATTTGTCTCGTGCAAATGCTGAATATTCTAGAAAATTTTGAAATTGATAAATATGAAATTACTGATTCAGAGAGAGTTCATATTATTTCTGAAGTTTTCAAAATTGTTTTTGCTGATCGATATGAATATATTGGTGATCCCGAATATGTTGATATTCCAATCGATGCTCTGCTCTCAAAAAAATATGCATTACAACGAGCACAGTCAATCAATTTAGATCATGCTCAAAACTATGAATTCACTCGTGAATTCCCAGAAAATGAAAGTAATAATACAACACATTTTAATGTTGCCGATGCTGAAGGAAACATAGTGTCAATGACTCAGACAATCAACAGTGCCTTCGGAAGTAAAGTCGCTGTCGATGGAACAGGTATGCTTCTAAATAACTGTATGATGCTATTTGATCCCCATACTGGTAATGCAAATTCGATACAGCCATATAAACGTAGCCTTTCATCGATGACACCTACGATAATTTTTAAGGATGATAAACCATTCCTCGTATTGGGAACTCCAGGTGGACGTAAAATTTTTGGTGCCGTATGCCAAGCATTACTTGCATTGATCGATACGGGGCTGAGTTTACAAGCTGCTGTCGAATCTCCTCGTGTATGGACTGATGGTGATGTTATAGAACTTGAATATGAATTTTCTGACAATGTGCATACTGAACTAAAATCGCGTGGACATGATCCAGTTAGTGTTGATCGTGTGGCTGGTGGGATGAATGCAATAAAATTTGAACATAACATCATAGAAGGTGCTGCTTGTCACCGAGCTGATGGCTCTCCTGTAGGACTTGGCGGAGGGTATGCCTTGCCATCACAGCCAGGTGATGCTTTCAGGGTCTAATATTAAAATGCGTTAGATTAACGTATCTGTATTAATTACGTGAATGGGAAAGTAACCATTGTATGTGCTCAGGTGTGTTATATATTTCCTTCCAATTACCATGTCCTCCACCTTGGATGCTCGTAAAACGTATCTTTGAATTATATTTTCCTAAGGCAGATACCATTTCAACGGCCATGGCATAAGAAGAGACCATATCAGTATCTCCATGAAATATCCAAATAGGGATATTGTTAAGTTCGGGTGCTAAATCTACATAAGAATAAGGTGCATGATGGCTTGATAAAGGCATGATTGCTGCAAAAGTATTTTCTAAATGAGATGCGACTATATAAGTGCCTCTCCCTCCCATGCTCAAACCAGTTAAGTATATCCGATTTTGATCTATCCGTAGATTTTCCTGTGCCATTATGATGATATCTTCTATTTTTTTCGGATTCCAATCGATTTCATTTTTTACTGGTGCGATCACAATATAAGGTTCTTCTTGTTGCTGGAAAAAATCTTTAATCCTTCCTTGGACATTACTGATAGAACCATCAATACCGCCATGTAGGAAAAGCACTAATGGATAATTTCTAGAACTTTCAGAATATGAAGGAGGAATTTTTATAACAAAATCATAACCTTGCCTTAATCCCACTTCGACTTTTTCAGCATATTCTTGGATAAGTTGATCTGGGATTGAAGGACTATTCAATTTTTCTGAAAGTTCCTTTTCGATCATTAATTGTATTAAGATTTCCCAGATCGGATCTGTTTCGTATTCAACTTGTGATAATTCCTTTTCAACTAGCCATCCATTATTAAAATCTTGCCAAATAGAATTTGTGAGATTGGTAGCTTTTGATGCTATTGGAGTTGTAGGTGAATTCATAGTTGTAGAGATTGTTGGAGTTGGTAGCGGATTTATATTTTTTGTATCTATGCTAGTTGGCGAAGAAGTTGGAGTTAATTCTGCTACTGAGGAAGAATTTTCGAATGATGTTTGTGAATTACAGGCAATTGCCAAGGATAAAAATGATGCAATGAACGGTATCAAATATCGCATATAATGATTATATCTAATGTTGTTAGCAATGAGGTCAAAAAATAATATACGGATAATTTTAGCGGTTAATGGTAGTAATACAGTTCTTTTTTGGATTATAGTACCGAAGCGAGCGGGAGTAACTCAGTGGTAGAGTGCGACCTTCCCAAGGTCGAGGCCGTGGGTTCAAATCCCATCTCCCGCTCCATAAATGAATCTGTATACGCAAGCTTTTTGTAAAGAAAGAAATTACTTCATTAAAATTTTAAACGAACTACTCCTAAAATTGTTAAAACTGCGTTCAAGAAAATTACGAGTGGTCATGGACAGGAATATTTCTTTACTTGTTTTTATCATTACTTTTCCACTTTTGATGAGTGTGTGTGTATTTGTTTTTTTAAAAAATAAAATGAAAAAGAATGACAACATGGATACTAGCGACTTTACTTTCTGAATTTATTTTATGTCGGATTAGCTTTAGCACTAAATTTGTTCTATACAACATAACTATGGATTGAATTCGATAAATGGTCTATTTTAGTTATATGTCTCGTTTACCTTTGTCAGTACTTGACCTCGCAATGACCACTACTGCTGATTCAACTTCAAGCGCACTAGATAATGCATTGAAGCTAGCTATACATGCTGATGCCCTTGGATTTAAACGCTTTTGGGTAGCTGAACACCATAATATGAAAACTGTTGCCAGCACAAATCCTGCAGTATTAATTGCTCATATCGCTACTAATACTAATCGTATTCGTCTTGGATCGGGGGGGGTTATGCTCCCAAATCATGCTCCATTAGTGATTGCAGAACAATTTGCGTTGCTAGAGGCACTGCATCCCAATAGAATTGATCTTGGTATTGGTAGGGCACCTGGAACGGACCAGTATACTGCGACAGCACTACGACGAACCACTGGCAATCGCGATGTTCAAGATTTTCCAAATAACTTAATTGATTTAATGGGTTTTCTTGGAGATATCCGTACAGAAAAAGGTACGTGGAACTACCTTTCTGCTACCCCTGTGGCAACTTCCTACCCAGACATCTATTTACTTGGCTCATCAAATTTTAGCGCTGAACTCGCTGGTATGTTGGGATTACCATTTGTATTTGCTAATCATTTTGATACCGGTGGAACACTACAAGCTGTTGAAATTTATAGGAGCCATTTCAAACCTTCCATAATGCTAGAAGAGCCATTTACTATAGTTACCGCATCTGTGATTGTCTCTGAAACTCGAGATCAAGCAGAGTGGGAATCTGGACCAGGTCGTATTAGAAAGTATGGCATGCGTACTGGGAAAAGAGCGCCTTTGATTTCTCCTGCAGAAGCAGCTGATCACCCTGATCTGCCAGCTGCAAAAGCAATGTCAACTAATGCAATTATTGGAACGCCTGTAGAAGTAAAAGGCGCTCTTGAAGCGCTCGCTGAAGCTACTTGTGCGTCAGAATTAATGATTTCAACGTCGACATTCAATGTCGAAACTCGTTTAAAAACTTTGGATTTATTAAGTGAAGTTTGGAATGACGACTCAACTGATAAGAAAGATCTAAATACACGTTCGATACAAGAAACATTGATATGATTTTTTTCGTAAATGTTGGCCACGAATTAATTCAGCATTCTTCAAAAGTATTCATTCAGAAACGAAGAATGTTAAGTCCATAAGTACTGATAAAGAGAATACGATTACACTCCTATACTAGATGGATCAGGATGCAACAAAGGAATTTAATATGACGGTTGAGATACAAAATGATAATTCTGCTTCTGGCCAAGTTGTGACTATTAGGTATAACCGCGAAGAAAAATTAAATGCATTAGATTCTGTAGGTATACAAGAGCTTACTAATGCTTTTGTTTCAATTGCTGATAACTCTAATGTCCGTGTTGTTATATTCACAGGATCTGGCTCAAAATCGTTCATAGGTGGAGCTGATGTAAATGAACTTAGCCGTTTGGATGAAAATACAGCACGCAATTTTATAACTTCGTTACATGAACTATTCGTGTCAATTCGCCATTCCCCAGTACCAGTCATTGCACGAATAAATGGATATTGTTTGGGGGCGGGTATGGAATTAGCAGCAGCATGTGATCTTCGTATTGCATCTGAAAATGCAATTTTTGGTATGCCAGAAGTAAAAGTTGGGATTCCTTCAGTTATTGAAGCAGCACTTTTACCTCGTTTAGTAGGTTGGGGTAGATCTAATTACCTTGTTTTTACTGGGGAGAATATTGATGCGAAAATTGCTTATGAATGGGGTTTTCTTGAAAGTGTGACGTGCCAAGATCAATTAGATATAGAAACTGATCGATTTATTGAGGCTATTGTAAAAGCTGGACCACTGGCAGTGCGTGAGCAAAAACGTTTAGTACGCCAATGGGAAGTACTCCCTCTGGATGCTGCAATTGAAGCAGGCATCGATTCATTAGCAAAGTCTTACAGGACGGAAGAACCTCGATCTAGCATGCAATCTTTTTTTGACCGTAAAAAATAATTCTTTATAGCCTCGTATTTTGTTGTTCGATATGGACGAGGGGAAATTTGAGTAATACCCCTTGAAGAAGTTACACATAATCTGAATTAATTGTCAGAAGTACATAAGCTTCGGCAATCATATTTCGCTTTAACTCTGTGAGATCTTGGCTTTCATCAGGTCCATGGATGCGACTTATAGGATCGCCAACTCCTGTAATGAGTATTTCGCAATCAGGATAATTATTTTGTATTTCTGCAACTAATGGAATTGTTCCTCCTAATCCAATTTTACGAGGTACTTTACCCCATGCGTGCTGAACACCTTTTTCATAAGCTAACATTAATTTTCCGGCCTGTTGAGATTCGAAAGGGCTAGCAGTAGCACCTCTAATTACCTTCACAGATGCACCCCACGGAGGAGATGTAGTGAGATGTGTTTCTAATGCATCCAGTGCTTCAACTGAATTTTGTCCTGGTGCAATACGCATACTAATTTTTGCACTTGCTTCAGGGACTATAAGATTGATGGCTTCATCCATAGAGGGTGCGTTAATTACTAATACTGAGATTGCAGGTTGTGACCATGTTCGTGAAATTACATCGCCTGCTCCGATCGTTTCCAATGAAGGTAAAGCACCAGCTTTTTCTAACATTTCACTGTCCTGAATCAGAATTTCATTTGTTTGGTTACTGACCAACCCTTCAACTGCTACAGTACCATCGTCATTATGCAGAGAAGTAATAATTCTTGATAAAGCCATTAATGCATCAGGTACGATTCCACCATATTCTCCCGAATGAACTCCCAGTTCTAAAGTTTTTACTATAATTTCACAATCCACTAATCCACGAAGTGAAGTAGTAATTGCTGGATCATCAACTCCCCAATGAGTTGAATCAGCAATAATGACATAATCAGCCTTAAGTAAATTTTTATATTTTGTGAGGAATTGTGCAGCGTGTGGTGAACCTAATTCTTCCTCACCTTCGATAATTACTTTTACATGACAAGATAAAGTAGAACCATTAGAAAATATGGATTGAAGTGCTCCAAGATGTGTAATTATTCCTGATTTATCATCACTTGCACCACGGCCAAAAATTCGATTCTTTCTGATGCTTGTTTCAAACGGCCCAGATGTCCAATTTGATAAATCACCAGTTGGTTGTACATCATAATGTGAATATAAAAGAATGGTTGGAGCATTAGGATCCTTGTGTAAAAATTCTGCATATACTGCATCAGGCGCTTCATCGATCTCTAATAATTGAACGTTAGCTCCTAAATTTTCAAATTGCTGAGCTACGAGGGTTCGACAATTTTCCATCCCTTCGGTATGGGGGCCTTCCAAGCTTATTGATTTTGCCTCGACTAACATTGTTAAAACATTGATCAATTGTTCAAATATGGAATCATCAATTTCGATAAATGGATTGTCTGACATGTCTACCTCAACAATATTGCACTACGCATTCACGCGTATCAATTTCGTGAATGACTTTACCTCTTGTGGTGGATTAAGGTGGCGACCATATATTGTATAGGATACCTCTCCTACATAAATATCTAAATTAGAATCGACAGCAATCCCATGTGGTGCAATAAAATAGCCTGCGGAAGTACCTTCATTAGATTCCCCTACAATCGCCAATCGTTCTCCTTCTTGATTATAGATACTTACTCGATGACCAAGATCTGGCGCACCTTCCATACCATCAATTGATTTAAGTTCACCTATATAGATATTCCTGTCTGGTCCAAAAGTCAGACCATCTGGTCGATGTATATTATTCCACATAGTTATAAAATTACCGTTTTCGTCAAAAATCTGTACACGATGTGATTCACGGTCCGCTATGTAAATGCGATTCTCTTCGTCTATCGCAAGATTGTGCGGACGTATAAACTGCCCTGCATCGATACCTGATGTTCCCCATGACAGCACATGTTCTCCAGATGAAGTGAAACGGTGTACTTGAGAATTACCGTACCCATCAGTGATATAAATGTCTCCATTCACAGGAGATAATATTGCATGCGTTGGTCTATTGAAAGGTTTGCCACTCCATATAGGAGCTGGTTCAAACGGAGTCCCTATTGTTTGTAATAATTCTCCCGTGCGCGACCAACGAGTAATGGTGTGTGCGCCATCATCTACGCATAATAATTCTTGTTCAGGTGTGATAGAAATCCCATGCGTTCTTTCTGAAAAATTACCATTACCAAACGATCGAATAAATTCACCGTCACGTGTAAAAACAATAACAGGATGTTCTGGATTTCTAGTTAACAAAAAAACATTATCATCAGCATCAACCGCAACACCTGGAGTTTCTTTTAATATAATGCCGTCTGGCAACTGTGCCCATTCAATTGTTGCTTCATATTGATAGTTACCTTTTCCGATTAAATTACCCATATTCCCTCCTGTCTATTTCTATACTTTATCAATATCGATAGATTTAATTAATGCAAATACTAGATCGATACTGCCTGATCGCAGATTGTTAAGAAATGTTATTTCCGGATTTTTTTATTAAGCGCCAACAAGATAACAATTTTTTTTATGGTTGGATTATTGTAATAGTTGGTATTTTTGTCGCCTTCAGTAGTGGTCCTGGTCAGTCTTTTGTTTTTTCAGTATTTATTGATTCGATGATCGCTGAAACAGGATTTTCCCGTTCTGCTATATCAACCTTATATTTGTTAAGTACAGCTATCAGTGCAGTCATGGTTGCAATAGTTAGCCGTTTAGCTGATCGATGGGGTGCGAGATCTAACTTAATCCTCATTGGAATAGTCTTTGGGATTTCATGTTTTAGCATGGCATTATCTTCAGGAATCATCGCTTTCTATTTGTCATTTGCAGCTTTACGTGCACTTGGTCAAGGTTCATTGACAGTTAATGCAACATTGCTTGTTAATCAGTGGTTCGTCGAAAAACGCGGTCGTGCGATTGCTATTATGGGATTAGGATTTCCGCTTTCAAATGCAATTTTACCTTATTTAAGTCGTGTATTGATTGATTCTTTCGGGTGGAGAGAAGCATATGGCATACTTGGTATTTTAGTCATGATTCTAATAATACCTCCAGCTTTCTTCCTTTTACGTAATTACCCAGAAGATTTAGGTCTATTCCCTGATGGCAATAATACTCCTCCAGAAATAGAAAAGAATAATAATATACAACACGTTACTCAAGAACGACGTGTCTTAACATCTAAAAATTTTTGGCTACTTGCATTACCTCTTGCTACTCCTGGGCTTGTTGTAACAGCACTTATTTTTCACCAAACTTCGATTTTTGAAACAAATGGTTTGAGTGCAATTACTGCGGCGGCAATTTTTATTGTTTTTGCGTGTAGTTCTGCAATTACATCTATGATCGCAGGTTTTTTTGTAGAACGTATAGGCCCTGTCGTTTTATTTGGTTTTTCTATGATAGTTTTGTGCTGCGTTTGCCTATTTGCACTTATTGCTGATTCGATATTACTAGCCATAATTTATGCTGCGTTAATGGGAATAAGTGGTGGTTCACAACGTATTGTGCAGGGAATAATTTGGGCTAATTATTATGGACGCTTTGGATTAGGTAAGGTTCAAGGATCTGCAATGATGATTGGTATCACTGGTGCTGCAATTGGGCCATTACCTCTAGCACTTATTTTTGACTTGAATGGAAATTATACATGGGGAATTTTGCTGTTAGCGCTACTCACAATTATTGCATTTTTTAGTATTGTGGTGTTTCGTCCTGAAAAAGGGCTAGAAGTAAGAATGCCTAATGCTAATCTAAACTGATACACTGACGATATCAAATCACAATGAGATGAGGGCGAAATGAGTTTAGATGGACAAGTAGCAATTGTACTAGGTGCTAGTCGTGGGATTGGCGCAGACATCGCTAAACATCTCGCAAAAAATGGCGCTAAAGTAGCTGTTGCAGCAAGGACTGAAACCGTTAACGATCCTCGCTTGCCTGGAACTATACATTCTGTAACTACAGAAATACAAGAAGCTGGTGGTATTGCTAAAGCTGTTGTGTTGAATATGCGTGATCCAGAAAGTATTCAAGATGGCATTGATGCGACTGTTGCCGAATGGGGACGCCTTGATATTGTTGTGAATAATGCAGCGGTTCATGTGCATGGTGCTCTAGAACATGTTCAACCTCGACATGTACAACTTGCGATCGATGTTAATTTTTTAGGACCTTTTTGGGCTATGAGATCAGCAGTTCCACATTTACGTGCTTCTGGTGGTGGCCATATTATTAACCTCTCTTCACGAGGCGCACTATTTCCAGGGGTTGGACCATATGATACATCTATTGAACGGCGTGGTGATGATATTTTATATGGTCCGATCAAGGCAGGTATAGAACATCTGACTCAAGGCCAAGCTCGTGATTTACAAGATGAAAATATTGCAGTTAATGTATTGTCCCCCGAAGGTAGGATTTTGACACCTGGAAGTTTGTATCCTGAACAAGATCGTGAAAATCCATCTATGGATTTTGAAGCTGCCGATAAAATGGGATTAGCTACTGTGTGGATATGTGAACAAAACCCAAAAGAATTGACAGGAAATATCCTTTATGACGAAAAATTGTGTGCTGAACAATCTTTGTCAGTATAATTTTTTAAATCTGCTAATTAGAATTTATTGAGCTATATATCCTCCGTCAATCACGAGCTCTGTACCTGTAATAAACGATGCTTCGTCCGATGCTAAAAATAGAACCCCATAGGCGACTTCTATTGATTCTCCACTTCTCCTCAAAGGTGTCTGTGATACATAATCGTCGCGTTTGCTACCTACACCATGATTCGATGAAACCATCGGAGGCATAAAACCAGGATGTACAGTGTTTACACGCACTCCGTACGGTCCATACTTTACTGCCATGGCTTTACTGAAAATTCTTACGGCTCCTTTGGATGCATGATATGCAGGATGGCCATATTCTCCACCAACAAATCCCATTATTGAAGAAATGTTTACTATAGATCCATGACCTTGAGTTTTCATAATTTCAGCCGCAGTTTTAGTACCTAAAAAGACTCCAGTTGCATTAACATTCATGATCGTGTGCCAATCATCGGTACTTAATATATCTGAAGTGAAAGTACTACTGAGGCCGGCGTTATTGACTAATATGTCAAGTGTGCCATATTTATTAATCACATCGGAAATCATTGATTGCCAATTTTCTTCACTTGAAACATCACAGAATTCAAACTGCACATTCCCACCAGCTTTTGAGATTTCATCCTCAAGATGTTTACCTGATTCCGAATCTATGTCCGCTAAGACAACATTTGCACCTTCACTCGCAAATAATTTTGCGTCAGAAGCCCCCATACCATTGCCTGCTCCAGTAATTATTGCCGTCTTTCCTTCTAATCGCATTACTGCCTCCTAGTATTATGATTTCTCAGTAGAAATTTCTATTACAATATCCATAAATTTGCCCAAAGCCTCTAAACGTTCATTCAAGTTATTTCCATGTGGATTTGCTCGGAATGAAGTGATACCAGCATCTCGATACATGCGTAAACGTTCACGGATCATTTGTTTATCACCGATTAAATTCGATCCTGAAACCATTTCGTCTGGAACTCGTGATCGAGCTTCATCATGCTCTCCAGCCAGCCATAATCGTTGAACATCACGCGCTTCATCAGCAAATCCTTGCCGACGATAAGCGTCATTATAAAAATTATGCTGCCGCGATCCCATGGCACCAATGCTAAAGGCTAATCCTGACTTTAAAGTTGTGATAGCCTCATCAACATCTTCTGTAAACCAAATAGTTCCACCTGCTTGTAAATCTAGATCATCTATACTTCTACCTACACTCTGCGCTCCTTCACGGATCGGATCGATAAAAAGATCTGCATGTTCGGGTATAAAAGATGTTCCTAACCAGCCATCGGCAATTTCTCCTGTCATGTGAAGATTTTTTGGACCTAAGGATGCTATGTATATAGGCACATTTTTCGGGGGGGAAGCTCCAGGACGTAATGCTTTCCCTTCACCTGTGGCATTCGTGAGTAATGGAAGTTCATAGAATTTACCTTGATAAGTAAGTGTTTCTCCATTAAATATCCGCTTAACTATCTCTATTACTTCACGTGTTCTTGCGATAGGGCGCGCAAAAGGTATTCCATGCCATCCTTCGATAACTTGTGGTCCACTACTTCCTAACCCTAAGCGAAAACGTCCATTTGACATCGAATCAAGAGCCATTGCTGTCATTGCTACCAATGCTGGTGTTCGAGTACCTAATTGCATGATGCTGGTACCAAGTTTTATTTTTTCTGTTTTTGCAGCAAGATATGCAAGTGGCGTAACTACGTCATGTGCCCAAGCTTCTGCGGTCCAAAGGCAGTCGACACCTAATTTTTCTGCTTCTATGACATATGTTGAGACTTCATCCCAATCTGTAATCTCACCACGCCCTAATCCAATTGTGATCTTCATTTGGATCCTTTCGAATAAAATGACAATAACAGAACTTCGCCGTGAATCATTTTACACTGTAGGCTAGCCCAATGCGTACAGGATCGATCGGTACTATTGCATTACTCATGGGTTTAATGACTATTGCACCCTTATCTATTGATATGTTCTTACCTTCATTACCTATGATGATCGATGAATTCAATGTTTCTGCATCGACGATGCAATTGACCGTGACTACTTTTCTTTTAGCTTTTTCAGCATCTCAATTGGTCTTTGGGCCACTCTCGGATCGATTCGGACGCCGACCGATCATGATATGGGGATTGCTTTTATTTCTTCTCGGAGGGTTTGTTTCATTATTCGCCCAAACAGGGATGATGTTGATTGTAGGCAGGATAATTCAAGGCTTTGGCGGTGGTGCAGCACCTGTAATTGCTCGTGCAATTGTCCTCGATGTATTTGAAGGAAAACGTGCAGCGAAAATTTTTGCCTATATTACTATTGCTACACCGCTTGCGCCCGCAATTGCTCCTATTATAGGAGGCATATTGCAGAGTTTATTTGATTGGCATGCCGTATTTATTACCTTGATAGCAATAGGTATTATTTTGATCAGTTTGTACCTTATGCTTTTATCTGAAACTAATAAAAATATTGATCGACTTGCGTTAAATCCAAAAGTTTTAATCAGAAATTATACACGTCTGGGGACACATCGAATTTTCATTATTAATGTCTTACTCATGGGTTTGATGTTTAGTGCACAACTTGTGTTTATTTCCGGTTCCTCCTTCGTTTTAATTGATGAATTAGGACTATCTCCACTTCATTTTGGATTTTCTTTCGCCTTTGTTGCCGTAGGAATTATGGGAGGTGCTTATTTATCTAGCCGGATGATGGATAAATACACATCGGTCAATGTAGTTGGAGTTGGTGTTCTGACAGCTATGATCGGAAGTTGCTGTATGTTCTTTTTTGCATTAAATAGCGTTACACACGTTTTTGCAGTTGTACTTCCGATGTTTTTTATATCTGCTGGTTTTGGGGTAAGTAGACCTCCAGTGATGGCGAGTGCGATGTTACCTTTTCGCGATATTGCTGGAATGGCATCTGCTGGATTAGGATTTTTACAAATGTTGATAGCATCTTTTTATAATATTGCTTTCAGTTCATTTTTTTCTATCGACCAACTGGCATTAGCTGTGGGTATTTTATTAGCTGTCACAACAGCGTTCATAATATTTACAGTTGACTGTTGGATACATCGAAGCCAGCATGAAAGATAATATATTTTTGATTTTTTGGGAGAGTGAAACATGGCGTATGAAACTATTGATTGGCAACAAAATGGAAGTGTTGTCATCGCAACATTAAATAGACCCGAGTCCTTAAATGCTATTAACCAAAAAATGGACCATGAATTAATAGATGTGCTTGATCGCTTACGTAATGATAATTCCATCCGGGTTATGGTTCTTACTGGTGCTGGTCGCGCTTTCTGTGCAGGTGACGACATAAAAGAACGTGATGCTGGAGAAAATGAAAATGAATTGAGTAGAGATTTATCAGGTCCAGGATCTGTCTTAACGAATAATTATTTAAGCCTATGGAATAATGTTGATACTGGAAAACCTATAATAGCTGCTGTTAATGGATATGCTTTAGGTGGTGGTCTGGAACTCGCTTTGGCATGTGATATTCGTATTGCGACTACAAATGCATCTTTCGGAACTCCCGAAATCACGTTAGGATTTTTTCCTGGTGGAGGGGCTCCACTTCGTCTTCCGCGAATTTTACCTGGGTCAATCGCCATGGAAATGTTACTTACAGGTGATCGTTTTGATGCAGAAACTGCCTACAGATGGGGATTGATAAGCCATCTTGTTGAGCAAGATGAATTATTAGACAAGGCAACAAGTATTGCTGAACGTATTGCAAGTCATGCACCATTAGCTGTTCGTGCAGTGCGTGAACTTGCCTACGGAACAAATGATATGACATTAAGCCAAGTACAACGTATGAGTGCATTTTCTAGATGGATCATCCAACAAACCGATGATGCACAAGAAGGCCCTCGTGCCTTTGTTGAAAAACGACAAGCTGAATATCATGGACGATAATCTTATTTAACAGAAGAAATAAAAACTGTACTATAAATAATATGCTTAAGGGAGATGTTTATATGTCATATGAAACTATTGATTGGCAACAAAATGGCAATGTTGTTGTGGCAACATTGAATAGGCCTGAATCTTTAAATGCCATGAATAATACAATGGGTGAAGAGCTTATGGATTCTCTTACTCGATTACGAGATGATGATTCCATACGCGTCATGGTCCTAACTGGTGCAGGTGAACGTTCGTTTTGTGCAGGTGATGACTTGAAGGAACGTGATGCTGGAGAAACAGAACTTAGTCATGGGCCAAGTTCTGTGCTTTTAGGCGGCAAAACTTCTTATCATAATTTTGATACAGGAAAACCTATAATTGCTGCCGTTAATGGATATGCGCTAGGTGGAGGATTTGAACTTGCTTTGGCATGCGACATCCGAATTGCATCAACAAATGCCTCCTTTGGGGCACCTGAAGTTGCTTTAGGTTTTTTCCCTGGTGGAGGTGCTCCACTTCGCCTTCCACGTATTATGCCAGGATCAATTGCAATGGAAATGCTACTTACCGGTGATCGTTTTGATGCAGAAACTGCCTATCGATGGGGTTTGATCAGTCATCTTGTTGAACAAGATGAATTATTAAATACGGCAACAAGTATTGCAGAGCGTATTGCCAGTCATGCTCCATTAGCTGTTCGTGCAGTGCGTGAACTTGCTTATGGAACAAATGACATGACATTAAGTCAAGTGCAACGTATGAGTGCTTTTTCACGATGGATTATTCAACAAACAGACGATGCTCAAGAAGGACCACGAGCTTTTGTTGAGAAAAGACAACCTGAATATCACGGAAGATAATCGGATTGCGTGCACTGTTGTTTTGGTTATTGGTATTTTGTGTAGGTGTAATTATTGCATGTGCACAAAATACTGACTCCACTTCATCTGAAAAAATTTTATTTTCTGAACAGAATTCTAACCCTAATGTCATAGTGCAATTTTCCACCCCCACTCCGATTGCTATTCCCACACAAGTTTTATTATCAACGTCGACACAACTACCAAATGCACCTACACCTGCAATTGTGATTCCACTATCCACAACTACACCGGCAACTGTGGTTCCATCACCAACAACTACACTTATTCCTAAAAAAGAGATTATTTTTAGTGAATCGCCATATAGCCAAGCAGTTGCAAACTACTTAAATATTGCACCTCAACTACGTCTTGGAAATCCTGATGCACCTATTTATCTTTGGATTCATGAAGACTTTCGATGCCCTTATTGTCAGAGATTCGCTATTAATACTGTTCAAAAATTAATAGAAAATTATGTCGATACAGGGATTTTACAAATAGTTTTTGTTAATACTCCAAAATTGGGACTGGAGTCTGATCATGCTGCGAATGCTTCATTATGTGCCGCCCAGCAAGATAAATTTTGGGAATATAAAGATGTACTTTACTCTGTACAAAATAAAAACAACGCTTATACAGAAGCAAGCCTTTCTAGATCTTTTTCTAACTTATCGAATAGTACCATTGAGCAGGAAAAAGCTTTTGATCAATGCTTACTGGATGACGAAGGAGATTTTAAAAAGACAGATGATATGGATATTCAGAGTATTTTGAATGCAGGAATAAATCTTGAAAAAAATCTTGAATTACCCATTCGAGGAGTACCGTGGTCATTAGTTGTTGTCGATAAATACTATGAATTTGATGAACGTGATCAATACAAATTAGTGAGAACTTCATCATTAGCCACTTTAGCTATAGGTGCACATCCTTATGAAACATTTGTTAATATCATCAATACAATGCTGAAATATATCAATAGTGATGATTACTAATCATAATTATCAAATTCTTAGGTAGTCGAATAATGCCTTCACCGCTAATCATTTCACATAGAACACAAATGGGTACAATGCCAGAAAATTCACTCGAAGGCATTGAAGCTGCTATGCATTCAGGTGTTGATGGTATAGAAATTGATGTGCGTCAAACTGCTGACGGAGAAATTGTATTGATGCATGATGATTCTTTATTGCGGGTGACAGGCTTTGATGTAAAGATCAAAGATCTGACAATTCAAGAATTATCTGAATACCACCTTACCAATACACATACTAAAAATGGTTCCGTAAAAATTCCTACATTACGTGAGGTTCTTCATTTTATTGATTCAAAGACGTTGTTAGTTATCGAACCTAAAGAAAGCAAATTAGAATCCCGTATTGCTGAAATTTTGGCAGAACGTAACAATATCGATCAATGCTGGGTTTGGTGTTTGGATCCAGAAGTAATTCGCGAGATCCCTTCTAAATTCACACATGTACCAACATGGTTGTCATTTGGTATGAATTCACCTCTGTCAAATGACCCCGAAATTGTAATTCAATCAGCAATGGAATTTGGAGTTAAGGGAATTACTGCAAATTATAAATTACTCAACGAAGATTTGATAATTTTGGTACATAGTTACGGATTGCAGGTTGCTGCATGGACTGTAAATGAAATTGACGCTATTGAAAATTTGAAATCATTAAATGTTGATGTGATTTGTAGTGATTTTCCCGAACGAATTTTTAATATATAAGTTTGAAGTTTTCTCCTACACGTGTAGGATAACCCTGAAACATTTTGAGGGGGAAAGATGACTTTAATTACGCGCGCTGCAATCAAAGCTGAACACGGAGCTCCGCTCCTTGTAGAAGAAATAGAATTGAACGACCCAAATGACAATGAAGTTTTAGTGGAATTATTTGCTACTGGTCTTTGTCATTCACAACTTCACCAAATCCACAATCCACTTTCGCCAATGCCATTATTACTTGGTCATGAAGGTACCGGAACTGTGCTTAAAGCAGGTTCTGCTGTAACACATGTAAAAGAAGGCGATCGAGTTATGATCCAATTTGTGCCCAGAGATTTACCAGAAGGTAAAGAAGCCGCTGATCGTACTACTTTTCGCTGGCGTGGTGAAGATCATGACGCTGGTGTTTATACTTGGGCCGAACATGCACTTCTCAATGAACAAATGGTAATTCCATTAGCGAATGATGTGCCTACAGACGTCACAGCAATCATTGGATGTGCCGTGATTACTGGAGCTGGTGCAGCGCTCTATACAGCAGAAGTACAACCTGGCCAGTCAGTGGCAGTATTTGGTGTAGGTGGCGTTGGAACCAATGTAATTGCTGGTGCAAAAATTGCTGGTGCTGATCCTATCATTGCTGTTGATTTGCAAGAAGGTAAACTTGGTTATGCAAAAGAAATTGGAGCTACTCATACGGTTAATGCTGCTGAACTCGATGCACCAGAACGCATTAAAGAACTAACTGACGGTGGTGTAGATTTTGCTTTCGATGCAATAGGTGTTGAAGCTGCAGTTCAGCAAGCTATACAAAGTGTTAAAGCTGGCGTTCTAGGTGTTCGCCGTGGTGGTACTGCTGTGATCGTCGGTATTGGACAAGGTGATGTCACTCTACCTCGATTATTCCCTCAAGGAGAACGATCATTAATTGGTTCGATGGGCGGGTCTGCACGACCTGAACATGTGATGCCGAAATATGTAGATTGGTATAAAGAAGGGCAATTGCCGTTGGATAAATTTATTTCAAGGCGATATAGCAATCTTGATGAAATAAACGAAGGTGTTAGGGCATTGGAAAATGGTGAAATCGAAGGTCGTTCGATAATTGTCTACAAAGAATCTTAGTTCTTAGAGTCTTAGTTCACTGGAGTGGCCAGGGAATAGTTTTGAATCAGGGTTAATGTAGGTATGGGCAGCATTTGCGGCTATAGCTGCCTGCCCGAAGCCTGTAACAATAAGGCTTAAAGGTTCTGATCCTTTTACAGTTGCTATATCTCCTGCGGCATAAATCCCAGGTAAATTAGTTTGCATCAAGCCATTGACATTGATGTGTCTTTGGTCCGCTAAGTCAAGACCCCAATCTAACATTGGTCCTAATGAGGCTTTAAATCCAAGGCTGAGTAGAACTATATCAACGTTCAGGGTTCTTTTCTCATCTTCTTTATTTGAAGAAATTAATGCACGTTCAACATTATCTTTTCCTTCAACAGCATCTAATTCAAAATGAGTGAGCATTTCAATGTCAGTTTCCCTTAATTCTGCAAGACTTGACTCGTGAGCTCTGAATCCACTACGTCTATGGATTAATGTAATTTCATCCGCCCAGTGATTTAAATTGAGTGCCCAATCAACAGCAGTATCCCCACCACCAACAATTAATACTTTACGATGTCTAAATGGTCTTCTGTCCTGTACGAAATGAAAAACTCCACGTCCATCGAATTCACTAATCCCAGGAACAGGAAGTGTATTTGGTGTAAACGCACCTATTCCTGCTGAAATTAATATAGCCTTTGTCCAATGTTCATCGTTATTTGTATTTAATACCCAATATTCCTCGCCTTCATAGATTTCTCTACGAAGCGAATTTACGCTTTCTTCAAAAACATAAGTTGGATCGAAACGTTTTGTTTGTTCGACCAATTCTCTTACTAAATCTTTTGCCATGACTTGTGGAAATCCAGGTACATCGTAAATCATTTTTTCTGGATAAAGAACAGCTAATTGGCCACCTGGTTCCGGAAGTGCTTCAATGATTTTAGTTTTCAAGCTACGGAGACCAGCATAAAAGGCACCAAATAATCCTGTGGGACCAGCCCCGATGATTGTTAAGTCGTATATTTCATTTGACATGTTGATCCTCTGTTAGGATTATATCTTCACTTCTAGATAGTTATATAGTAATCATTGTACAGCCAAGAAATTAGGTGTATATGGAATTTTCTAATAATAAAGGTTTAAGCAACCTGATCAGTTCTACAACTGAAACTCGCTTATGTACAGGATTTGGATTCACCGAAGGTCCTGTTTGGATCCCTGATGATGAATGTCTACTTTTTAGTGACATTCCATCGAATAAGATCCATCGCTGGAGGCCCAATACAAATGTTGCTGAAATTTATAGAGACCCTAGTCGGCATTCAAACGGTTTAACGCTGAATTTGAATGGAGAAGTAGTTGCATGTGAACATTCGGGGCGTAGAGTTTCATTTGCAAAATATAATGCACCCCCAAAATCAATCGTAGAAAAGTATGAGAATTTACTATTTAACAGTCCGAACGATGTAATTATTCACAGTTCGGGAGCTGTATATTTCACTGATCCAACGTATGGTCTACGTAATCCTCCTGCCCCAGGTATGGCACGTCAAGGTGAAGCTGGTGCCGTAAAAGAATTGTCGATGCAAGGAGTGTATGTAGTATATCCGGGCACCAATGAAGCAATTTTACTGACTGATGAATTTTCTGAACCAAATGGATTAACTTTTTCTCCAGATGAATCTTATTTGTATATAGGTGATTCACAAGATTCTATAATCAAACGATTTGTTATGAAAGATGATGGCACAATTAGTGACGGTGAAATATTCATTGATATGCGTGATGATCATCGACGAGGTGTTCCTGATGGAATGAAAGTAGATGAAAATGGTTTTCTATGGACAACTGGTGCGGGTGGTGTTTGGGTTGTGGAACCAAATGGTGAAGTGTTAGGTCAATTTGAACTAAATGAACATGCTGCAAATATTACTTTTGGCGGTAGTAATTTTTCGACATTATTTTTAACTGCGCAAACAAGTGTTTACAGCGTGGAAACTAATGTTCGTGGTATTGCCCCAGGATCTCGTTAGACGATCAAACGACGACGCATTAACACTAAAGCAATGGCATAAAAAACTATCGCTACTATAGCTAACCAAAAAAAGTCACCGATCATGTTTAATGTTAAATTTCCGTTGAGCAAGGCTCGATTTAATTCTACGGAATGTATTAAAGGTAAAAACCATGCAATATTTTGTGCCCATTCTGGTAATTCGTTTATTGGAAAAAATCCTCCTGAAAGCCAGAACATGGGCATCACAATGATATTAAATAAGTAACCAAAATGACTCATTGCACGCGCAAGTGCTGCAAAAGCAATTGCAATTGAGGAAAAAAGAAAACCTTGGAGTATTGCTACGAAGACTATGCCAATGGCGTAAGGAGAATTAACAGCATCAGTCCAGTGATTCAATATAAGTAGAACGATTAGGATATAAGTAGCATTTAATGTTGCACGTGTAGTCCCCCAGAGAATATCACCAGTTGTAATGTCTTCAATGCTGGCAGGTGTATTCAGAATAGCTTCATATGTACCATGCATAGAAATTCGCATAAATGCACCCCATCCACACTCAAAAATCGCTGCAAACATCGGGAACATTGCCATTAGACCCGGAGCAAGGAATTGTACATACTTTTCACCTGAATCAAGAGTGACAAATTGGCCTAAACCAAACCCCATTGCAAGAATGACTATCCATGGTTCCAGACCAATACCGAGTGATTCAGTTTTCCAAATTTTAAAAAAGACGTCCCGATGTCTCTGCCAAACATATAAACTACTGATGGATATATTTGGTCTTGATAAAATTAAATTCATTCGACTAACCGCCGTCCGGTCAATCGTAAAAAAACATCTTCGAGATTCGCTTTGCGTAAGTTGCCCTTACTCGAAGTTTCAATTTTTGCACTAATAATCGATAAATTATCGTCGCTTGCATAGATATTCGTTTTGTCACCAAATATTTCATATTCGATTGTAAAATCTAAACTTCGTTTGAGAAGTTCGATATCATTTGAAAAATTTGGTATTTCCAAGACATTATTGCCAACATATTGTTGTATTAACTCTTGTGGTTTTGCTTCGGCGAGTATTTTTCCATGATTAATCACGATAATTCGATCACATAATTGTTCAGCTTCATCCATATAATGAGTAGTTAATACTTGGGTAACACCATTTTTTGTGAGTTGGCGAAGCTGTCGCCACACTATATGGCGTGCTTGTGGATCTAACCCAACTGTTGGTTCATCTAAAATGAGTATTGATGGATTGTGGAGTAATGCACGGGCTATGAGTAGTCTCCGACGCATTCCACCTGAAAGACTATGTATTGGAGAGTTAGCACGATCAGAAAGTTCGAATATCTCTAATTGCTCCTCCACACGTCGTCGGATTAACTGTTTATTCAAACCGTAATATCGTGCGTAAACTTCTAAATTTTGTTTGACCGGGAGATCTGGATCTAGATTGTCATTTTGTGGAACAATTCCAATATGTGATTTTATCGAACGCTGTTCGTTATTAACATTCAGACCATGAACCATCAATTGGCCACTAGTTAGAGGTGAACTGCACGTAATCATACGAATGGTGGAAGATTTTCCTGCACCATTCGGCCCTAACAAACCAAAACATTCACCTCTATGTACCGAAAAGTTTATATTGTCAACAGCTACTATATTCCCAAAATGTTTTGATAAATTAGATGCTTTGATTGCTGTTTTCATTACAAATCTGTACTATCCCTAAATTTTTTCTAATTGATAAACATTCATCGCCGTATCATGAAAAAGAAATTGACGTTCAGTTTCAGATAATTTCATTGATAATTTCTTAAACTGGTTCCATACAACATTATAGGAACAAGATTGTTTATCGACCGGAAAATTACTTTCGAACATTGAACGTTCAGGGCCAAATTGTTCAATTGCGTACATATACCAGTCATGATTTACAGCAATTAATTCGTCTGATGAAGGCGGTACTGGACGTCTATGCCAGTCATGCCCATTTAGTGGCATTTGAATACCGCCAACTTTTAGATAAATATTTTTACATTGTGCTAATTTTGCAATTTGTTTTTTCCAAAATGGATATATTTCATCTAGTTTTCCTCTGTAAATCCCTGTTCCTAAAGGACCACCTAAATGGTTAAGAATAATTTTTGTATCTGGAAAAGCTTGGGCAAGGTCATATAATTCATTCAATTGTGGATGATATACCCATCCTTCGAATGTAAGGTCATATTTAGATAATTGTCTGAATCCTTTTCTGAAAGTTTCATCCAGTAACATGCTTTCTTTTGGAGTTCGATCAACAGTATTAATGTGCTTCGTTGGTGAGTTTTCAAGAATATCTTTGTCTTGATTTATTGTGTGTTCATCAAGCCAGACAGCACGGTGACGAATGCCCTTAAATCTATCTGGATTTGCCGCGATATGTGCTTCAAGTACTTGTGCGACTTCTTCACCTAAAAGAAGGTTAGCTGTACCAACAACGCCTGATGCTATACGTGCGGTGATATTACTATCTTTATCACTCATTTTTCCTATTTGTGATGCGAATTCAGTTTCTCCGACAACACGCATATTAACATTGTCGCTGTCTGAATACATTTCACCACATTCGATAAAAATAGTTTGACGTATATTATGAGTCGAAACATCTTCTGCAATATCTTTAAGTAAATAGGGACTATTTGGTCGATCCCATAGATGATGATGTGGGTCAATTATAGGTAATTCTGGTTCTAGGGTTTCTTCAACTATTTGATCAAGCCAAGTATTTAAATCCTGCATGGCATCTCCTCATACTCCTGTTTGGATAAATAATAACGATTGAATTACTGATTATCTGAAAACTCGTATACACTCTCAGATATATACTCACAATACTGATGGGGGAGGGTGTGTATGTCTATAGAGATTGAAGGTAAATGTGATGAAAAATTTTCTAAAGTACGTGATGCATTTATTGAAAATTTTGAAACTCGTGGTGATGTAGGCGCTGCCTTGTGTATTTATCATGAAGGGAATATTGTAGTCGATCTTTGGGGCGGTTATCGCAATGCTGATCGTACAATTTCTTGGACGCCTGACACTTTGGTGCAAACTTATTCTAACGGTAAGGGATGGTTAGCTACATGTATGCATATTCTTCTCGATCGTGAATTGATTGAATTGGATAAGCCAGTTGCGTATTACTGGCCTGAGTTTGCAAAACATGAAAAGCATAATGTTTTGATTCGTCATATTTTATCTCATACAGCGGGGGTACCTGCACCAACAATGAGAGTTCCTGATGAAGCTATTTATGACTGGCAACGAATGCTGAATTATGTAGCTGATTCTGAACTCTATTGGAAACCAGGTACACAATTAGGATATCATGCCGCTACCTTCGGCTGGCTGAATGGTGGTGTATTAGATCGTGTCACTGGCATGACTCCTGGTGAATTTCTAAGAAAGGAAATTGCACAACCATTGGATGCAGATCTTTACTGGGGCCTTTCATCTGAATACGACGACAGGATTGCAGATTTCGTAGCACCTCCACCAACCGATCAACTCTCAAAAAATCAAATAGCTGGTAATGTAAGTATGATGGCTAAGAAGGCTTTCAATAACCCCCCACGTAGATTCAGAGCTGCTAATACTCGTGAATGGCGTGCTGCTGTTATTCCTGCCTCAAACGGCCATGCTAGCGCGCGCGGCCTTGCACGAATGTACGCTGCAATGTCATTAGGTGGGTCAATTGATGGAATTCGATTAATGAGTTCAGAAACTGTTGACATTGCTCGATCGGAGCAGATACAAGGTCCTGATGTCATTTCTGGTGGTGAAGCACGTAGGGCTTTAGGTTATGCATTAACTATGCCTGGTCCAGATGATCCTCGTGCCGATGGGGCATTTGGGCATGGTGGACTGGGTGGATCACTAGGCTATGCTGATGTTGAAAATAAAATTAGTTTTGGATATGTAATGAACCAAGCAGGGCAAAATATTGATCATCGTAATCGAGAGTTGAGTCGTGCATTGTACGATTCATTAGCAATATAATTTTGGAGAAATGTATGAGATCAAATAGCAATTATAATCCACATGCCCCATTGTCAGGAGTTCGTGTTGTCGAAGTTGCAAACTTCCTTGCAGCACCGATTTGCTCTGCATTAATGGCTGATATGGGAGCTGATGTAATAAAAATTGAACCACCAGGCGGAGATACTACACGAAATATGCGTATACGTGCTAATCAACCTCCTGTTTTAAACCATGGTTTCCATGCACTTAATCGGGGAAAAAGATCGATTACTATTGATCTAAAACAGCCTGGTTCTGCTGATGTAGTAATTGAATTAGTAAAAAATGCAGATGTTTTTGTCACTAATTTGATGACTGTCCGATTAGAAAAATATGGCATTACATATGAAAAGATCACCGAAAATAATCCAATTGTATTCGCACAAGTTACTGGATGGGGAAGCCAAGGTGAAGGTGCATCAAGGCCAGGGTTTGATTCAACTTCATATTGGGCAGGTTCTGGTCTAATGGGAATATTAGGAGATGTCAACACACCTGCGGTAGTTAGTAGAGGTGGTCAAGGTGATTATCCTGCAGGATTAGTTTTATTAACAGGTATTTTAGCTGCTTTACGTTTAAAGGAACAAACTGGAACTTCACAATTTGTCGATGGAACGTTACAAAGAGCAGGTTTATGGTCAATGGCGCTTGAATCTCAAAATGTGATGAACAATCCTAATTATCATCCCGAGCGATATGATCGAATGACAGCAGATCTTGCAACAAGAAATTGTTATCAAACGTCTGATGGACGTTGGATGATGCTTACAATGCATAATATTTTATATTGGAAGAAATTTTGTATCGCTTTGGGAAGAGATGATTGGGCAAAAGATCCACATTACGTGAGCTCTGATTTGATGCCACAAAATCAAAGTGAATTAATTCCCGAAATAGACACAATTTTCCGCTCGCATTCGTTTGAATATTGGGCAAAAAAATTAGATGAAAATGGTTGTGTCTGGGCAGTTGCAGCTTCTCTAGAAGAAGTCACAGCAGACAAAGAATTAATAAACCAAGGTGCATTTCATACTATTCCGAATGTAGATGTCCAGGGAAATTCTGTTGACGTAGTTTCCATTCCATTTTCTATTGACACTGCTGACATTAAACCTAGTCGCGGTGCACCTGAATTAGGTGAACATTCACAGTCGATTTTGTTAGAAGCCGGATTTTCTGAAAATGAAATCAGTGATATTGCGAGTAAAGGGATATTAGGTTGAGTATGGCTGACAATGCTAAGTCTAAAAATCTGCTCGGGAATACACAGTTCCAAATATCACGATTGGGCTTTGGCACTGCCCCATTAGGTTCACTGCGTGATGAAATTTCTGTGCAAGATGCTGAAGCACTAATTGACAATGCATTTGAAATGGGTATTCGGTATTTTGATACAGCTCCTTTATATGGTGAAGGTCGCAGTGAATGGCATCTTGGTAACGCTCTGAAAAAATTCAATCGTAACGACTATTTGTTATCGACGAAGGTGGGACGTCTCTTAAGGACATCTGATACATCAGATAAATTGGATGTTGTTTATGACTATAATTATCAAGGTGCACTTTCTTCACTTGAAGAAAGTTTGGAACGATTACAACTTGAATACGTCGATATTTTACTATGTCATGATATTGATGTTTGGACGCATAAATCAAAACAACCTCAAATATTTAAACAAGCGACACAAGGGATTCTGCCGGCATTATTCGATCTTCGAGAAAAAGGCAGAATCAAGGCCTTTGGTATTGGGGTGAATGAATGGCAAGTCTGTGAAAAAGTAATAGAATTATTTGACATAGATTGTATTTTACTTGCTGGCCGATTTACTCTTCTTGAACAAGAAGCATTGAATTCATTACTTCCTACCTGTGTAGAAAAAAAGATTTCAGTAATTATCGGAGGTCCATATAATTCAGGCCTTCTAGCAACTACTGAAAAAAATGTGGCTACTTACGATTATCGCCCAGTAAGCGATCAAAAATGGAAGCAAGCCCAAGCAATTCGAGCAGTTTGTGAGGTACATAACATCGATATCCGTGCTGCGGCACTTCAATATCCCCTACGACACAGTGCAGTAGTTTCAATTATCCCCGGCGCAAAAAACATCGATGAACTAAAAATGAATATTCAGTTAATGAATCACGATATTCCTGATGCTCTTTGGGATGATTTAGATGCTCAAGGATTAACACGCAAGATTTAGGATTAACGTGCGAACCTATTAGGATCAAACGCAGCTAAATCTACAGATGTGCTTTTACCAGTCAAAATAAGTTCGCTCATTGCTAAACCGGATGAAGGTGAAAGCAGAATACCTTGTCGACCGTGACCTGTTGCAATATATAAACCTTGTATTGATTCAACTTCTCCCATAAGAGGTAACCCATCTTGTGACAAAGGTCGAAGGCAAGCTGTTTGCTCAATAAGTTCTGCATTTTCCAAGTAGGCAGAGAAATTCAATGCAAATTCCAATATTTGATCACGTGCACTTCGAGTAATGCCTGTGTCAAATCCTGCGTTTTCTTCTGTGGTACCTGCGACTATTACCTCAGGATTTTTTGCAACACAGTAATTACCATCATAATTAAAACCATACATCTTAACAGGATTTTCAGGTCGCAATTTGAGTATCTGACCCTTCAATGGTTGCACTGGTATTGGTTGTGAAATATCGTTTTCTAACATTTTAGACCATGGCCCCATAGCGATAAGAACAGTATCAGCCTCTATCCTTTGTGAACCAACTTCAACGGCTTGAATTTGTCGATCTGCATGAATAAGTTTTGTTACCTCGCCACTTTTTACGATTCCCCCCATTCGTTCAGTGGCAGTATACAGAGCTAATGTATATCGGTAAGCATCTACAGAAGCACTTCCGGGTAAAACTGCTGCACCTAATATTCTTTCTCCATCTATCCAATCGCTAGTTTCTTGTAGAGTCTCTGCACTCAGCCATTCGGCGTCGAGTTGGGATTTTTGATATTCATCTATCAGATTTTCTAGATCTTGTTTTTCTAGTATGTTAGTTGCAATATGGGCACGTGATGAAAATGCGAAATCGTAACCAAACCCAGCTTCCTCAGGAAGAGTTTTTGACAACTCAAGATGCATTGAAAATCCAAGTTTTTGTAATTCATACAACGGTGTACGATTCGTCACGGATGGTCGTGATAACAGGCCTGCGGCACCACCTGATGCTCCTGCTGCTATCCCATCTTTTTCTACGATTGTTACTTCAGCTCCAGCTTTTGCTAAATGGTATGCAACCGATCCTCCTATGACTCCTCCTCCGCATATAATTATTCGCTTAGTCATTTTAACGATCCTCAGGTAATCCAAATACTTGCCAACCTGCTCGAATCGTTCCAACTTCACCAGGATCAAATACAAGTCCCGAACCAGGAGGAGTATTTAGTGCTTTCGATATTGCCCATCTGGATAAGCCTTGAACTGATTCCATTGACTCCATTTCCTCTAATGAGAAGAAACCAGCATCTGCAATTTCATCGCCATCATATGCAGGTTCTCCACTCACTAAATTAAGTCTAAAAATAACGTACATATTTGTACTTGGTCCACCGGTTCCCCCGCCAATTGAATGTCGAAAAGCGATAACATCACTTACCTTTGCGATAATACCTGCTTCCTCTTCTACTTCACGTTCGACAGCAAGTGAAATATTTTCATCATGTTCTGCATAACCACCTGGTATTTGCCATGAACCAGCAAATGGATTCCACCCTCGTTGAACCAACAATGCCCGTTTCGCGTCGGCATCTTCACGAATAACTACCCCGGCACATCCAATTGAAAAATCACCAAAATGTATAAAACCACATGATTCATCGGGACAGGCTATACGGTCTCGGCCGCCATCAAATTTCGTTGTTAACGACAACGCACATCGTGGACAATAAGTCATGGTTGGCATAGTTGTACCTTTCACTATGGTCGATATGGTACAGGATTTAATCCAGTTTGAGTTTTTAATATACTTTGTGCATCTCTAACAAAGTCGACAATAAGTGGTCGTGTATCTCGAGGATCTATCACATCTTGCCCTGTCGCCTCAGCTGTGCGGAAAGGTGATGCCATTGCTTGTAAGCGTGCCTCAATTTCAGCAAGCTTTTCTTCTGGATTTTCTGATTCTGCAATTTCCCTACGATACGCCGCAGAAACACCACCTTCAATATGCATTGAACCCCAACGTGCTGATGGCCAAACATACCTACGAAATAATCCGCTCGGACGTTGCTGGCATTGACCTGCTACACCATATAACTGCCCCATGACAATTGTAAGCCATGGTGTACGACTTTCACATGTTGCAATTACAAGACGCGCCCCTGCACGTTCGATCCCTTTTTTTTCTGATTCAAGACCAACCATAAAACCTGGTTCATCCGCAAAAGAAATAATCGGCAAATGAAAAGTGTCACATAATTGAATGAAACGAATTATCTTATCACCAGCAGCTACATCAGTGGTTCCTCCCATAACGGCTGTGTTATTTGCCATAATACCAACAGGATACCCATCGATACGAGCGAGCCCTGTAATTCTTGATTTTGCATAATGTGGTGCAATTTCGAAAAATGAATTTTTATCGACTACATGTTCGATTACATCATGTGCATCATACGGACGACGTGTATCACGAGGGACTATCGATAACAATTCTTCATCACGACGATTCGGATCATCGTGGGGTTCTTTCCGTTCGGGAATTTCCCAGACACTTTGTGGTAAGTAACTTAAAAATTGCCTTATTTGAGTGAATGCTTCTTCTTCAGATTCGGCCAAATTATCAACTACCCCACTTTGAAAAACATGTATTTGTTCTCCACCAAGATCTTCCTTTGTGATGTCATATCCTAATGCAGCTTTAACTACTGGTGGTCCACCCGGAAAAAGCTGGCTGATTCCTTTCACCATAATATTAAAATGTGCAATGCAAGCATTTACTGCCGGCAATCCAGCTACTGAACCTAAAATTGCAGAAACAACGGGAACTCTTTGAAGTAACTTTACATCAAATTGTGTGTAACTATTACCATCAGGCACATAGGTACGACCTAGTTCTTCGAAACCACGAACACTTCCACCAGCTGCATCTAATAAACGTATATAAGGTAAACGAGATTCTAATGCACGTTGAGTAGCACGTGGTTCTGCGCCTAATCCTGTACCACTAGAATTGCCTGATCCGCCACGTACGGTAAAATCACCTGCGTTGACTATAGCTCTCCTACCGTTTACAGAGCAGAAACCTTCTACAGAACCTTTTGGTGTAAAAGAACTTAAAGTAGCATTGTCATATGTAGCACTTCCAATCAATCCAGCAAATTCTCTAAAAGAATTAACATCACAAAATGCATCAATCCTTTCACGAGCAGTTAATTTTCCTCGTCTTTTTTGTTCGGCAATTCCTCTTTCACCGCCCATTTGTTGTGCTAAATTCATGCGACGCTTTAGTTCGTTTACCTCTGGTTCCCAAGTCATAGTGCTACCTCACTTTTCATCTTCATCGAACTTACGTGATTCTAAGTTAATTGACTAGTTGATTGTTAATGAGCAATTTTCGAGTTCAAATTATTTCTAAATCAGCGGTACAATAAAATAGTTAGGAGAATAATGCTAATTAATCGTCCACGTATATTAAGTATTGTTTTAATTTTAATAATTATTGGTGGTGTCGGAATTTGGCAATCTCCACTGTTTAATGAAGCACTACCTCCTGTAAGTATCGAAGAAGCTACAACACAACTCCAGGAAAATACACCTCAAGCAACCACAATAATCACAAATCCACTTGCTACTGAAACAGTTACTCCCATGGCAATGGAAAATATTACCAACGATATAGATCCTCAAGGCGAATGGATAATATCTACTTCCGATACATCATTTGCAGGGTACCGAATAGGTGAAGAACTATTAAACATTGGAACAACTACAGCTGTTGGAAGAACTAACCAAGTTACAGGTTCTTTAATGTTTGAAGGTAATTCTATTCTCGATACCTATATCGAAGTTGATCTTACAACCCTTAAAAGTGATGAATCTTATCGAGATCGCGCCTTGCGGACACGTGGAATTGAAACAAATATTTATCCTATAGCAACATTTAGTTTATCTGAGCCCATAAATATTCCTTCGTTACCAGAAAACGACGAACCTGTTGATGTCATCGCATCAGGAGTATTAAATCTGCATGGAGTCTCGAAAGAGATCATGTTTGAAATTTCTGGAACCTACATTAATAATGCAGTTGTTGTTGTTGGAAGTGCACCTATACTACTCGCAAATTATAATATCGAAGCCCCTTTAGGGAGACGAGTACTTTCTATAGAAGATGAAGGTATAATTGAATTCCAAGTTGTATTCCGAAAAAATTAATTCTGTGTAGGCAATATGCTACGTAAATTTTTCCCAAATGTGTATGAAGGCTGGATAGTTGTTGGTTCCGCAGGATGCATTGTAATGGCATTGGGTGCGATCTTTTTTTATGGTTTCGGAACTATCTATAATGAAGTGCGGACAGAATTTGGTTGGGATAACGCTGATACAGCACTTGCATTTTCATTACGAAATGAAGTGGGAGGTATGGGTGCAGTTTTAGTTGGAATTGCAATCGATCGAATAGGTGCTCGGATTGTATTGTTTGTTGGTATTTTGATGACTGCATCAGGTGTTTTCATCATGTCGTACATGTCTGAAATATGGCATTTTTATGCGATTATGGTTTTTATTGCATTGGGATCGAGTGCAGCAGCAGGTCAAGTTGGGCTTACTGCAATAGCTACTTGGTTCCGAGATCGACGCACATTTGCAATGTCTATTATGACATTAGGTGGTGGGATTGGTGGTTTATTTGTCGTAATAATTGCATGGATTGTCGAATTAGCAGGTTGGCGTGATGCTTTACGTGTACTTGCCTTATTCATGTTTATTTTAGGATTTTCATTAGCAGGTAATGTACGTATTAGGCCTCAAGGGCACCATCAACCTTTGGATGGTAAAAAAGATGACGACTCGCAACTGTCAGAGCAAAATATCCCTGAACCAATTGATATAGGTGTTTCGGTAAAAGATGCTTTAAAGAGCCGTGCATTCATATTCCTGTCAATTGCCTTGATGGGAAGTTCTTTTGGATTTGTTGCTATTGTTGTACATCAAATCCCTTATTTTGAAACGCAATTAGGAATGTCCAAATCTACGGCTGGTAGCACTATTGCGATGTTTACCACATTTTCAATTATTGGTCGCTTTGGATTCGGTTGGATGGCAGATAAGACATCAAAGCAATTTATGCTCATGATTGCTATTCTTTTACTTGCAAGTGGTTTAATTATTCTTGGGTTATCTACGAATTTTTGGATTGCTTTAATTGGTATTGCAGTCGCAGCTCCAGGGTTTGGAGGAACGATACCATTAGCACCCTCAATGACTGCAGATTATTTTGGCACTAAATATTTTGGCACGATTAATGGATTACTTCGATTTGTTTCGACTACTGGTTCGGCGACAGGTCCATGGGTTGTAGGAAAGTTAGTTGACATAAATGGTGATTACGTAATTGGATGGTTTGTTTCCGCTGCTGTTGTATTAGTATTAGGTATTCCTAGTATATTAATGTTGCGTCAACCAACAGTATTACCATCTTCTCAATTGATTAATACGAGTTAAATATATCTTTCAATGTATCTTTGACTCCTTTATGATGCGTGTATGTACTCTCCTTAAAATAAGTAGGTGTTCGATGAATGCTCCTCTCACTGGAATAAAGATTTTAGATTTTACACGTTTTCAGAATGGGCCTCATGCTACTGTCATGCTTTCTGATATGGGTGCAGAAATAATAAAAATAGAACGTCCGGGTGATGGTGATCCTGGACGCTCTTTAGGTCGCGAAGAAGATGGTTTTTGTGCATATTTTGAAGCTTTAGATCGTGGAAAAAAATCCATGACAATAGATCTTGCAACAGAGCAAGGGGCAATCATCATAAGAAAACTTATAGAAGAGGTCGACGTTCTAACAGAAAATTTTCGTCCAGGTCTTTTAGATAACCTAGGCTTTGGATATGAAGATGTCCGAAAAATAAATCCTCAATTAATTTATGCTGTTAATAGTGGTTTTGGACCAGAAGGTGAATGGGCACCACGTGGCTCTTTCGATATCGTGACACAGGGAATGACAGGCGCAATGCTCGGTCAAGCAGGTGGTCCGGGGAATACCCCAATTCAAATTCCGTGGGGTCTTGCCGATCAAGTAGGATCAATGATTTTTGCGTATGGAATTATGTCAGCTATTGTTGCAAGAGAACGTTATGGAGTTGGACAAAAACTCGACACTTCACAAATGGGGGCTATGACTACACTGCAAACTCTAAGTATACAGCGTTATTTACACTCAAATTATGAACCTACTACTAGAAGAATCAACCCTGTATTCTATTCATATGCAGATGCGGTAGGTGATTGGTTAACTATTGGAGTACTTACACCTAAACATTGGCCTTTGCTATGTGAAGCGATAAATCGACGAGATCTAATTACAAATGAAAAAACTGCTGATCCTTTTGCGCGTGTAGCTAATTCTGAATGGTTGCAATACCAATTAACTGAGAGTTTTAAAAAAAATACTCGTCAGTACTGGCTCGATGAATTAATAAAGCTCGACGTACCATGTGGTCCTGTGTATAGCTATGCAGAAGTTTCTGCAGAGGAACAATTTTGGCTTAACGGATATCTAACGAATTTAGAACATCCTAATTTCCCTGGTCATCGAACGGTTGGCTCCCCGATTCAGTTAACTGAAACTCCCATAGAACTTCAAGGGCCAGCGCCTGAATTAGGCCAGCATACTGAAGAAATTTTATTGCAACTTGGATATACTTGGGATCAAATTACAGAATTACGTGATGCATGTATTATCTAATTTATTAGACAATGAGCATGATTAGTTACACAATCGATATATTGTAAAAGAAATTATATATTTTTATTTAAGAGGCTCCCCATGCTAGCTATTTTGCACCCGAATGTCGATGAATCAAGTGATGAATACAAGCTTACTTGGGAAACGTTAGAGCGTTTACCAGGTATCGATTTAAGAATTCATACTATACAAGGTAAAGAACAAAAACTAACTGAAATTTATCTTTTGGGAAATACTCAAGCTATAGATATCGAACTTGTTAATGCATTACCTGCGGTCGAAAGAGTCGTTCGTATTTCTGATGAATATCGCGTACTTGGTCGTCATGCTGATACTGAACGCCAAACGGGTTTTTCTTACAATGGGATTGATTTCAATCAGGAAACACTTAATGTTTTTCCTGGCCTATGTGCAGTTGATAACCCTGATAACGTTGAATTGATGATGAAGACACTACATGAATTAGGTCACACAACAACACGCATGGGTGCTTATAAACCACGCACCAATCCATATTCTTTCCAAGGGCATGGCAAAGAATGCTTACCGTATGTTTTTGAACTTGCTGGTAAATACGGTATTAAGGTAGTTGCGATGGAAGTGATGGATAGTTCTGAGATCGATGAAATCGATGATGCACTTGAAAAAGCTGGGCACCCTACAGGTGTAATGCTTCAAATAGGAACGAGAAACAGTCAAAATTTTGCATTACTTAAAGCTGCGGGTCGACAGCATAAATATCCTGTTTTAGTAAAACGTGGTTTTGGAATCACATTGAACGAATCTTTGAATGCTACAGAATACCTTGCTTCTGAAGGCAATACACAAGTAATTTTCTGTTTGCGTGGTATGAAAAGTGAATTCGGAGCACCTCATAGGAATATGGTTGATTTTGGACATGTTCCTATCATAAAAAGATTGACAAGAATGCCTGTGTGTATTGACCCTTCACATTCGGTTGGTACTCGGGCAATTGCACCTGATGGGATACTTGATATTGCACATGTTACAGCTCAAGGTATTACTGCAGGTGCTAATATGGTATTAGTTGATTTTCACCCTAACCCTGAAGAAGCTCTTGTTGATGGTGCACAAGCACTTAAGTTAACAGAATTATCACAATATTTAGAAGATGTAAATCTTGCTTGGAACACTTATAAAAAACGTCTTGCAATTTGGAATTGAATTCATGCAATCACTTATTTTACTTAGTGTAGTTGCAGTGATTATTGTAAACCGCTATGTTTCTAGAGGAGATAATCGTGGCTATAGATACATCAAATGAACCTAAATCGCGTGTCGTGAACATAGCTGGACTTGATATCAATATACGTGAAGCCGGTTCAGGCAAACCATTAGTAATCCTGCACCGGAGTACTGGCTATCTACAATGGGATAATTTTGCTACTAAACTATCTGATTCTTTTCATGTAATTTACCCTGATTTACCAGGATTTGGTAATTCTGAACGTCCAGATTGGGCACGTGAAGCTCGTGATCTATCGATTGTTCTGATTGAACTGTTAAATGTGTTAGATCTAAAAGATGTGACCTTAGTTGGATTAGGCCTTGGTGGTTTCATAGCAACCGAGCTTGCAACAATGAATCAAGAACGTCTAAATAATATCGTGTTGATTAGTCCAGCAGGTTTAAAACCTGACGAAGGTGAAATATTAGATCAAATGCTTATTGAGCATTCTGAATATATTCGCCAAGGACTTGTAGATTCTTCTCATTTTGAAAATTTTTTTGGGGAGGAAATACACCCTGACATTCTTGATATATGGGAATTTAGTCGTATCATGACTGCACGAATTTCATGGAGTCCGTATATGTTTAATAGGCGACTTCCTCATCTACTTAACATAATTAAAGTTCCAACATTAGTAATTTTTGGAAATAGTGATAATGTTATTCCGTACACTGTTGGGCAACAATTTATTGATAGTCTGCCTGATGGACAACTTGAAATTATTGATGGTGCTGGACATCTCGTAGAGTGGGAAAAACCGGAAGAAATTAGTACTCTGATACATGAACATTCTCGTTAAATAGGAGTTTAAAATGTTAATAGGAAGATTTACTGAACGACCATACCAAGATCCAAGTTCAGGATACTTCGGAGCAACAGGGCGTAGTATTCAAGATCTCTCTATCAGTAACGGTGAATATGATCCCCAATTAGGTTCAGAACTTTATAATCGTTACCTAGATGAACAAGTAGCTGCTGAAGAAGCTGGCTTTGATGCAATAATGCTGAACGAACATCACTCCACACCTTTTTGTATGGGCGGAACGGTAAACACAGAAGCAGCAATCTTGGCACGCATTACAGATAAGGTAAAAATTGTAATCAATGGAAATGTCCTTCCCATCTGGGACGATCCGCTATGGCTTGCTGAAGAACTCGCAACTATAGATATGATCTCAAAAGGACGGCTGGTTACAGGTTGGGTTCGAGGTACTGGAAGAGAAAGTGTCGCACATAACGCACCTCCACCTTTTAACTGGGAGCGTTTTCAGGAAGCGCATGACTTCATAATTAAAGCTTGGACAACTCCAGGACCTTTTCGCTGGGAAGGCGAACATTATGATTTTCGGTACGTAAATCCATGGATGCGACCTTACCAGAATCCTCATCCGCAAATAATGATACCTGGAGTTGTCAGTAAAAATACAGTCAAATGGTCTGCTGAGCATCGTTATCCCTATTTAATGCTTGCAACGCGATTAGAACCGACAAAAGCCTCCTTCGATTATTATCGAGAGGTTGCACATCAATCTGGATATGAAGCGGGACCACAACATTTAGGCTATTTATTTAAAGTACATGTTGATGAAACAGAAGAACTTGCATACGAAACAGGAAAAAAATTCCTCGATGGACCCGGTAATATTTTCTTAGAAGGTTCTCGTGGTACTGCATCTCCAGTTTTGCAAAATTTACCAGGATTAACTGATCGGAAAAATTTACTACCGACAGGTGAGGTTGGTTTTGTTGCTGCCTCACGTGGTCGTAATGCAGCTGATGTTGCACGTGATAACAATGCAAATAAGCCTGACCCACGAAATGTTCGTGGTGCACAAACTCAAGCAACTCTTGCTGATTATGACACACAGTTGGAAAACTACACGATCATATCCGGTACACCGAAAACAGTTTTACCAAAAATCCGACATGTCCTTGAAACTCTGCGTCCTGGAACTATTTTCTTTTGGGATGGTGACGGCGCGATGACCCACGACGATTCAATGAGAAGTCTTCGCTTGATGGGATCTGATGTTATCCCTGCTGTAAAAGAAATGGCTAAAGAACTTGATCTTCCCGGATCGTTTGAAATCGATACAAAAACTAACGAACCATACAATCCTGCTCCTGCGATAGCTGAAGTAGCAGGTGGTGGCGCTTA
Source organism: Chloroflexota bacterium (assembly GCA_002716405.1). Lineage (GTDB taxonomy): Bacteria > Chloroflexota > Dehalococcoidia > UBA2979 > UBA2979 > UBA6955. The sequence continues at coordinate 37,745 of PBBA01000009.1, forward strand.
ATAATAAATATATATTCTATTACTTTACATAATATATAATTAATTGTTTATGGAAAATTTTGATGCGATTGTTATTGGTGGAGGGCCTGCTGGGTCAACAGCAGCTACCCTAATCGCACGTCAAGGTAAGTCAGTAGTTTTAATCGAAAAAGAATATTTTCCACGCCATCATATTGGTGAATCATTATTGCCAGCTAGTTTACCTATACTTGAATCATTAGGTGTAAATGAAGAAATTCAATCAGCCGGTTTCTTAAAAAAATATGGGGCAACTATGGTTTGGGGGACATCTCCCGATCCATGGAGCTGGTATTTTGCAGAAACTAATCGAAAATACACTCATTCATATCAAGTTGTCCGTTCAACTTTTGATCATATTTTATTAAATAATTCTATCAAGTCCGGAGTAGATGTACGACAAGGACATCAGGTCACAAAAATTCACCATAGGGAAGATTATGTTTCAGGTGTCGAAATACATACACCCGATAATAAAATTATCGATTTAGAAGCTCCTATAACGATTGATGCTAGCGGACAATCAGCGATATTAGCTCGAAATATGAATTTACTGGAATGGGATGATTTTTTTCAAAATCTAGCAGTGTATGGATATTTTGAAAATGCTGAAAAATTAGAAGCACCTGACGAAAATAATATTTTCATCGAAGCACATCCTGAAGGGTGGAACTGGTTAATTCCATTACATAATGGAACGGTTAGTGTTGGTGTTGTTGTTGATTCAAATATTGCATCAAAACAATTACATAGCTCCGATTTAGAAGAATTTTTATGTCACTATATTTCTTATTCATCCCATATCTCCAACCTTCTTGGGAATGCTACCTTAACTTCACCACCACAAGCTGTACGTGATTGGTCGTATGCTGCCAATTCATTTGTGGGTGATGGCTATATATTAGTAGGTGATGCTGCATGTTTCATAGACCCATTATTTTCATCAGGAGTACACTTAGCAATGAATGCAGGTCTGCTCGCATCTGCATATGTAAATACACTCTTCACAGATAGTACTTTGGCATTAGAGTCACGAGTAATATATACAAAATTATACAAGCAACAATATGAGCATTTTCGTGAATTGGCTAAACTTTTTTATTCATCAAACCATACGAGTGATTCATATTTTTGGGAAACACGTAAATTGACTCCGGATGCATTTGATCTTCCCGCGCGTACTGCATTTATTAATGCAGTAGCTGGTCAACCTGCACAAGGATATGAACGCGTCGTTATTGAGCAAGGAGAAGCACCTAGTTTTATTATCGATGCCATCAAAAATGTTGAAGATACTCGCGAGCAACGCAAAATAAAAATTGATACATCGACGGAATATTTTCCTGATTCCATACCAAAGTTAGCAGCAAATGTTGAATTAAAAAATGAACCCATTCTTGAAAATAATGAATTCGTTAGAAGTTACGTTATTTACAAAGAAAATCGGATGGTTGGTTATCCTGTCAGCAATTTAATTGCTGCTTCGTTACCTTTCATTAATGGTAAGGCATCAATAGCGTCAATTTCCCAAGAAATTAGTAACGAATATGGTATCGATGCCAATACTATCCTCCCCATTATTATCAATGCCTTTAAGATTATGTATATTGATGGAATTATCGAGACATTTATTTTATAAGTATTGTAATTATCAATTAGCTAGGAGATCGCATGTCGGAATACGAAACATTAATTGTGGAAAAAGAACGAGGACGAGCTCGCATCACCTTGAATAGGCCCGAAAAACTCAATGCCCTTTCAAAAACACTTCAANGTGAACTACGTGAGGCTCTTTGGGATGCTGATGCTGACCAACGTGTGCATGTTGTTATTTTACGTGGCGCAGGCAGGTCTTTTTGTGCTGGATACGACTTAACTCCAGAACGTGATTTAGCTGGTGAAACACATGACTCTTCAGATCAATATGCAAAAATATACCGGTCAGACCCGTATAGTGACCGTTCAAAAAAATCTTATAGAAATGCACAATTAGCCGGTACAAATTCTTCCTTTGATGATGATTCTTGGCGCCTTGAAGAAGCTCAACGAGATCGTATGACAATTTTCGATATGCATAAACCAGTTATCGGACAAGTACATGGATATTGCGTAGCAGGTGGTACAGACCTCGTCCTCTTGTGTGATCTTGTTATTGCGGCAGATGATGCACAAATAGGATTCCCTCCTGTCCGTGCTATGGGAGGGCCACCAGCACATATGTGGACTTATCTTGTAGGCCCCCAATGGGCAAAATACATGCTATTAACAGGAGAATTTCTATCAGGACAAGAAGCTGCACAAATTGGCTTGATTCTTAAATCAACACCTTATGATCAGCTTGAAGAAACTGTTGAAGAAATTGCCGATAGAATGGCAATGATCCATCCTGATTTTCTCACCGGCAACAAACGTTCAGTTAATCTCGCTTTGGAATTACAAGGTGCCCGCACAATGCAACGTATCGCAGCTGAAATGGATGCACGAATGCATACATCAGTAGGTATGGAAGACTGGAGGACGCGCAATAGTGAGCAAGGATTAAAGGAAGCCTTAGCTTGGCGCGATGGCCGATTTAGAGATCTCAACCAACGTCGTGAATGGCAACAGGAAAATTGGGATGAAGGTCCAAGAGGATAAGTTTAACCTCTTGGCAATCCCAGTCCGCGTGTTGCAATTATATTGCGTTGAATTTCAGAAGTACCTGCAGCAATTGTAGATGGTACTGACCGCACATAATTTTGTGTAAAAATTCCTTCTAATGGCGCATATTCATTCGGAGGATCATTATATGTATTACGATCGTCATCATCATGTCCCCAAAATTGTGCATACATACCCAAAACTTGAGTTCCTGTGCGCGCTATATTTTGATTGAGTTCTGAATTAAAAAGCTTTGAAGTTGATGCTTCATAATTCGGTATTTGACCAGCAGACTGCATCGAAATAATTCGAAAACTGAAATTGAATTGAACTTCAGTACGGACATAACAATCAGCTACTTGATGACGTAATCCTGCTGATTCACTTAACCTATTTCGTTCTTTACCTTCATCTGTATTCACATAGTTAATTAACTTTTCAATTGATTTTCGACTTGTAATTGCGCCGGTGATATTTGACCGTTCAAAATCCAATAATGTCGCACCTACATACCATCCTCTGTCAACTTCACCGACAACGTTAGAAGCTGGTACACGCACATCTTCAAAAAATGTTTCGTTAAAATGATGATGGCCACTCATATCGATAAGTGGCCGAATAGATAGGCCGGGAATACCCATTTGCATTAAAAGAAAAGAAATCCCTCTATGTTTAGGGGCTTCAGGATCAGTTCTAGTTAGAACATACAACCAATCGGCGTACTGTGCTCCACTTGTCCAAATTTTCTGGCCGTTGACTACATAGTCATCCCCGTCACGTACAGCGCGTGTTTGAAGTGATGCAAGATCAGATCCGGATCCTGGTTCAGAATAACCTTGCTGCCAGTTGACTTCACCAGACAAAATCTTTGGTAGATGTTCAGTTTTCTGTTCATCTGTACCGTGAACAATCAATGTTGGACCTAATTGACTAACACCTTGTCCACCGACTGCTGGTGCATCGGCTAAAGTCATTTCTTGTTTAAAAATGAACTGTTCGACAGGTNAAAGCCCTGCACCTCCATACTCACTTGGCCAATGAGGTGCGACCCACCCTCGTTCGGCAAGTACTGACTGCCAATCAAGGGCACGTTGTCTGGTCTCAGGATTGTCTGATTTACGATCTTGAACCCAATCGCCACCTTTTTCTTTATAAGCGTCAGGTAAACCTTCTTCGATAACTTTTTTTACCTCACTACGGAATGCTGCTTGTTCAGGGTTATCTTGCCAATCCATAACGTATCCTTCTAAAAATTTTACTTTAATGATTATAATCTATCATAGTAGATTAAATTATGGCTGTTTATATTTACGAGTTAATATTAAAAGAATTATTGGAAAAGTCAAAATTCCAATAATTCCAATACTAATTAAAACAAATGAATCAACTTGAAAAAAATCATCGATTACATTGTGTATCCATTCAGCTAATGTCGGATCGATACCTTCATCATGATGGAGTAGATAATTAAATAATTTCATCATTAGTTAGATATTTTGTTTGCAAATTCAGGTGTATTTTTTTGTACATATCGAACGGACACTGCTTTTTCATGAATTGACCATGCAACAAAAGCAGCCACAAAGAGTAATAACGCACTTCCAAAATACACTGTATCGTATGACTGCCATTGATCAAATGCCATTCCGTATATTAATACTGCAGCAGCACCTCCTAATTGATGTGCCATCAATATTATCGATCCCAATGTGCCCATTGTTTTTATTCCGTAGACATCAGCAGTTAAAGCTGTAGTTAATGGAACAGTAGCGAGCCATGAAGCGCCGCCAATTATTGCGAATGTCCACAATCCTATCGATCCAGGAAAAATTACAAGTGTAATAAAAGCTATTCCACGTACAAAATACACAAATGAAAGTAAATTCTTTCGTTGCATCCGATCTGAGATGGGACCTACCAGCAGTACACCAATAGCATTAATTCCACTCAACAAACCAAANCCCCAAGCCGCCGTACTGGGTGAAATACCTTCGGAACCTGCCCAATATATGAAATGTACTGAAATTGATTGTGTAGTAATTCCGCAAACTACGTATGCCCCTGCTATTTGCCAAAGTGGCCATGTACGTAAGGATTTTTGCCATTGGGTTACTGCTAATGGACTTTCGAGTAATGTTTTTGTATTTGGAGAGGCATCAGGAGACAATTTTTCTCCATCAGGTAGTAAATTCATTGAAGATGGATCGTCGGACACAATAAACCATATCAGAGGTAACGCGATAGCAAGTGTAAAGATACCTGAGACGATCCATGNTGTTTGCCAATTGAATTCAATCATAATATAAGTAAGTAACGGAACTAAAATTAAACCTCCTATTGAACCACCTAAAATAACTATCGACATAGCTGAACCACGTTTTTTATGAAACCAATGAGCAACGATAGTTCCTGTAATTGATGGACCTAAACCTGAACGAACTGAACAAATAACAACCCCAAAAACACCGAGTAGCATCCAAACATTGCTAACAAATGCCATAGCAATAAATGCGAATCCCATAATTGTGGTGGATATTAAAACAATACGTTTGCCACCCCATTTATCACTACACATTCCTATAATAGGCAATGTCAGACCGTTTAATAATGCACCTATTGAAGCTGCTAACGCTATTTGACTTACACTTACACCCCATTCTTCTTCCCAAGTTCTTACATAAATACCAAAAGCTTGCCCTACACCAACTACTAAAAAAGCGGTAAAAGACATGGCTGATACGACGTACCAGCCATAAAAGAGATTAGGGGTATTCAGTTCATTTTTCATGTTGAGTTATGCTTTCTTTAGAAAAGAGGTCCGCCTTCATCAATAACCGTTCCATCTAAAGCAATTTGAGCAGGGCGTTCTTCGCAATAAATTTCAGATTCACATTTATTAAATGAAAATACAGGTTGTTCGCTCGAAGCATCTTTTTCAAAATGAATATGCCATGTACCTGTAATATTGTTATTACGACCTTTAGCGATTTCTGATTGCAGAATTTCAATTAAACTTTCGATTTCTTTAGTACCCATATATCCTTACCTATCAAATTAGCGTGACTAGATTTTTTCCATTCATTAAAACTGTTTCTACTGTCTGTTTCATACAATATACTTCTATCTGGAGGGAAAAAGTGAGTGTAGAAGAAAAATTTAACAGAGGGAATTATTTCGAGGATCTATTTGTTGGTCGAGAAATGATTCATGCTACACCTAGAACCATTACTGAAGGTGATCAATCCTTCTATATCGCTCTGACTTCTTCAATGTATCCTCTATTTTGTAATGCAGAATTTGCACGATCAATTGGTTTTAATCGTGAATTAATTAATGATTTATTAACTTTCCATATAGTATTTGGGAATTCGGTCCCAGATATATCATTGAACGCCATTGCAAATCTAGGTTATGGCGATATGAAATTTGGTAGACCAGTCTATCCAGGAGACACAATTACAACTACAAGCACAATAATTGGGCAAAAAGAATCGAGTACAGGTGATATAGGTGTCACCTGGGTCAGTACAAAGGGAGTGAATCAACAGGGTCAGGAAGTTTTGTCTTTTGTGCGTTGGGTTTTGATGAATAAAAAAAATCCGCAAAATATTACGTCACTTAATTCAGTTCCTGAAATCATTGATACCGTTCCTTCAACAGAATTTTATATACCAGAAGAACTGGATTTATCGGCATTCAATACAGTTTATACAGGTGGAAAATGGTTCTGGGAAGATTATGAAATCGGTGAACGTGTACATCATGTCGAAGGAGTTGCAATTGAAGAGGCAGAGAGTCAGATGGCTGCTCGACTATATCAAAATACAGCGCGCGCGCACTTTAATGCACATGCCTTAACTAACTCAAGATTTGGTAAACGCGTGATATACGGTGGACATATCATTTCAATCGCGAAGTCACTTAGTTTTAACGGATTTGAAAATGTGTTAAAAATTCTTGCATTTAATGCAGGTACTCATACTAACCCTTCTTTTGCTGGTGATACTATATATGCATGGACGGATATAAAAGATAAATTTACTTTAGCAAGAGATGATGTTGGAGCATTGCGTCTGAATTTAATTGCAGTAAAAAACTTAAATCCTTTAGAAGAAGAGATCTCAGTTCGTGTAAATAGACCAGATGGCAAAAATGNATATCATAAAAATATAGTTCTTGATCTTGACTATACTGTTCTAATTCCACGAAAAAAATAAACTGCTAGGAGCTTTTTATGACAACAATATCTAAAAATATTCTTCAAACTGCACGTGAACTAGTAAACACATGCCAAGATATTATCGATATCGCCATAGAGCATGCCTCATCAGTTACTCAAGGTGGCCGACTCATTGATGATTATCAAATTCATACAGAACGATTGTCATATCTCGCAACACAGGTTCGCGCAGCTCACGAATTAACTTCCTATGCTGAACGTCTAGATAATGATGGACTAACTAACGAACTACAACATGAATATGCATACATATATAGTGCTGAGGTAGCCAGCACATTACGTTCACAAATAGATACTGCATGGGATGATTTTGGTCTAACAGCAGAGCATAAAGCAATACTCGACACATCAGAATTTATTGGTGCAATGAGAGATGGATTAAATGAATCACGCATTCGCACTGTTGGAAAAACTAATATTGAAGCTTATGGCATCAATACATGTGAACTAGAAGATGAATCAGCATCATTAATTCGTGATATGACAAGAGAATTTGCAAAAAATGAGGTCATGCCTTTAGCACAAGATATACATCGACAAAATTTGCTAGTTCCCGATAGTTTAATTAATAGTTTCAGTGAACAAGGATTTTGGGGATCTTCTATACCTGTAGAATACGGTGGGACAGGTATGGGTGATTTACCTATGATCATTATGACAGAAGAACTATCAGCCGCATCCCTTGCCTCTGCCGGTTCCCTTACTACACGCCCTGAAATTATCTCTCGAGCACTACTTGCCGGAGGAACAGAAGATCAGAAAGAATACTGGTTACCTCGTATTGCTTCGGGAGAAGAAATCTGTGCAGTTGCTGTAACTGAACCAGACACAGGATCTGATGTTGCTTCTTTGCAATGCAAAGCTGAACCTTCTGAACGCGATGGACAAAAAGGATGGCTGATTAATGGCTCTAAGGCATGGAGTACCTTTTCAGGTCGCGCTAGCATAATTGGATTACTTGCACGAACTGGTTCTGCATCTGATGGCAATAGAGGTTTGTCCCTTTTTATTATTCCTAAAGAATCCTTTTTTGGTGAGGCATGGGAATACAAAAATCCTCAAGGTGGTAATCTTTCAGGAACAGCTAACCCAACACCTGGATACCGTGGAATGCATTCCTTCACACTTACATTTGAAGAATTTTGGGTTTCACATGAAAACCTTGTTGGCAAAGATGAAGGGGTGGGAAAAGGGTTTTTCCTTCAAATGGGTGGTTTTGCCGCTGGGCGACTTCAAACTGGAGGTAGAGCATGTGGTCTGGCACAGGCAGCACTTGAAAAAGCATGTCGTTATGTGCAACAAAGATCTCAATTTGGATCACTCCTAAAAGATTTTCAATTAACTCAATACAAAATTGGTCGTATCGCTACTCTCATAGCTGCTGGACGTCAATTAACTTATGCGGCAGCACGTACATTTGACACACGTGCTGTAGAGCCTGCAATGGCCAAACTTTTAACATGTGATATCGCAGGCGAAGTTTCACGTGAGGCACAATTACTTCATGGTGGTTGGGGCTACTCTGAAGAAGATGAAATATCTCGACATGTAATTGATGCACTGGTATTACCTATTTTTGAAGGAACAAAACCAATACTTGAATTAAGAGTAATCGGTCGGTCATTATTGAGTAATCGTTGATTCACATCTTCAATAAAAACATAACCCTATTGTTATAAGTAGTTATTCATTGTCTTCATTATTTTGCGGTAATGCTGCAACATATTGTTCTATATAATTGACGTCATTACCAGCGCGTTCGACAACAGTAAGTAAGTCACTTTGTAAACTGACCTCTTCAAGTTGTTCATCAACGAACCATTGCAACATTCCACGTGCAAGGTGATCGTTTTCATCAATTGCTTGATCCATCAATGTATTGATTGCCTTTGTGACATNAATCTCACTATCTAATGCTGTTTGAACTGCTTCTGCAAGAGATGTGAATTCATGTTTTTGCTTTTGAATAGCAGGTATCTCAATAACGCCACCCGCTTCAGTCACATAATCGAGTAATTTTTTGCCATGAAATCTTTCTTCGTTTGCTTGTTCACGGTACAGTGCAGTTAATTGAGGTAAAGCTTGTCTCTCAAAATATGCTGATATCAAATCATATTGGATTGCAGCACTATATTCGCGCCCGACTTGTTCACCAAGCGCAGCTGCCATTTCAGAACTAATAAGCATAAGTACCCCTTCCACGAATAATTTTATGTTCTTATTGTACAATACTATTCTATCGCAAATTTGTGTTGAATATTTGAATGGATAATTTTATGAATTCAATTATTGTTGGTGCGCATGTCTCTTCATCTGGTGGGATCTATAATGCTATCGATAACGCAAAAGCAATCAATGCTGAAGCGATCCAAATATTTCCAAGCGCTCCACAGATGTGGAGAATGACTCAACATAAGCCTGATGCGATTGAAAAATTTAAAGAACTTTATGCTGCATCGAATTTAAAAGAAATATGGATACATAATATTTACTTAGCAAATCTAGCAGCAGATACAAACGAACATCTTAATAAATCGATCGAATCAGTTTTACATGCACTTGATCTTGCTAATCAGATAAATGCAAATGGTGTAGTACTACATACCGGTTCGCACAAAGGTAAAGGATTTGAAAATGTGGTCGATCAGGTTGTCAGTGCACTTGAAGAGATCTTAGATCGTTCTCCTTCATCAACAATCCTTGCCCTTGAAGACATGGCTGGACAAGGGGGTACTATTGGTACAACATTCGAAGAATTGGAAACTTTATTAAAACGTGTAAATTCTTCTCGCCTAAAAGTATGTCTCGATACATGTCATGCCTTTGCCGCAGGCTATGATATACGTGATGAAAAATCTGTATCTTCGGTTATTCAACAATTTGATGATACTATCGGACTTGAAAATTTAGCCGTAATCCATGCAAATGATTCGAAAGTTGATCTAGGAGAACAAAAAGATCGACACGAAAATATAGGACAAGGCTATATTGGAACGGTAGGTTTTGAGGCAATGCTTCATCATCCAGGATTTGCGCAAAAATCATTCATACTTGAAGTTCCAGGTTATCCAGAACCCCAAACAGGAAAGTCGAATGGACCAGACCAAATCAATATCGACGAACTTAAGAGAATTCGTAGTCTACAAAATAGTTAAGACCGGATTTTTCTTGCTTGTCCAGCCATCGCATGGAATTCATCTTCCCAAAATAATATTTCTTCGATGACAGCAGGTGTAAGAGCACCTTCTTTCAGAGGAACGCCTTCTGCTTCGAGTAATGGAACTAATTTTTCAGTCATCATCTTGTGCCCCATTTCAGGATCATTTTCTGATGTCCTGATCTGGGTTTCAAATTCCATAATAAGGTCTACGAGTTCAGCTGGGACAAACCCACCTAAATCTTCACTAACCATTTCTGCAATCCAGTCCGCACCTTCTTCAGAAAGTTTTTTATCCATTGATATTATTGTCATTCCTTAATTTCAAGTTTATGCATAAGTTCACGCCATTCAGTGGCAGATATTTCTTCGGGATTATGCTTTATCTCCTCACCTGTTACTAAACGTTTTACAATCAATAATTGCTGTTCAGATAATTGCATACCACCAAGGCGGTAGTTAAGGAATGCATCATAAGTAATAGGTAACCAAGGTTTTAAAATTTGTTCAATTATAACATCAGCATATTCGCGTATTTCCCATTGTGCATGTGCATCAGCCCTTAGTCGTAAAAAATGCATTAAATTATGTAAATCAATTTTCCAATACCATTGCGTATAAAAACTTAAGGATAAGTTCATTCGTGCTAATTCTCTTGCCAGACCAGTTTTGTTTTCATCAATTGTTTCTCCAGAAAAATTTTCATTCAACATTTCTTCATAATGAGAATAAGAATTAAGTGCATCTTCCTGAAGGATTGAAAGGACTTTATTAGCTTCATCACTTTCTAATAGATCGCCACGACCTTGTCGATTATTGGAAGATTGTGCACGTAATTGTTGTGCATCTGGTATGTAAAATTCATTATCGAGCACTGAATATCTTGCGGAATATTCGTTAACATTAGCAGTTCGATGTCGTATCCATTGACGCGCTATAAAAATTGGAAGTTTTATATGTAATTTAATTTCACACATTTCAAAAGGTGAAGTATGCCAATTTCGCATTAGGTAATTAATTAATCCGCTGTCATCACGTGTTCGTTTTGTACCCTTCCCATATGAAACCCTTGCTGCCTGAACAATAGCCGCATCGTCACCCATGTAATCAACTACACGAATAAATCCATGGTCGAGCACTGGTAATGGTATATAGAGAATTTCTTCTAATTTTGGAACAGTCGGTCGCAAAGTTTGAAAAGATGTAGATCTGATATCATCAATTTCAGATTGTTGTTGATCGGTGAGTGGATTTTTTTTCATTAATATAACGCTACCATACAAGTATTAACTAAATGGATCCTAAAACTTAGACATTTGCACGTCGAGTAAATTAAGATTATTTCTGTTGATTTTTTTGAAAACGTTCACTTGCTTCCCATAATAAGCAATCAGTTTCTAAATTTTCTAAAAAAGGACCCACGCAATTTTCTCCATTACGAATTATATGTGTACATAGCATTCGATATGGGTCATTCGAATCACCTATCGCAAGCGTTCGATGCAACCATTGACAATCAACGGCTAATTTTCGAGTTTGTTGTCCATTATTAAACACATCTACATACTATGTCTTTAAAATGTCATAAGCGAGAGTTTATAAAATCTTCTTTGTATAAGGTGCTCCAACAATGTTACATAATATTTCAGGCGAAGTTGTTGATCATTCAGAATTGTTAGATGGAGAGATGCAGTTACTTTTAGAAGGTCAGTTTTTTTGGCAAGAGAAGAAATATCATGTTACAAATAGTTTGGAATGGCCAATGGGTAACGAGATCGATATACCAATCCTTCATAGTGAACTGTTGATAGAGAATTTCGATATATCCACTGAAAATATTATTGGAAATTATTACCAAGGAAAGCTCTACGAAGATATCGACACAGGGGAACTCCAGTTTGATTTGTCATACAAAACTGATCAATCACCTTCANATGAAATAATTTTCCTTGAAATCACAGTTCGTGGGAATGAGTGGTTCGGTTCATTAAATATTAGTGCGCATCAGCTCTTATAACGTCTGAAAATTACTGTGGAATTTTGACCACCAAGTCCAAAAGAATTCGAAAGTACAACATCAACATTTAGTTCTCGTGCTTTATTGGGAGTCACATCTAAATCACAGTCAGGGTCTTCATATTCGTAATTAATTGTCGGAGGAACACAATTGTTTTCCATTGCAAGTATGGATGCAACCGCTTCTATCCCTCCAGCACCAGCAGCTAAATGTCCTGTCATCGATTTAGTAGAGGAAATAACGGTATTGTAAGCACTTTCGCCTAAAGCTAATTTTATAGCCAGAGTCTCTGTCCGATCGTTATATTGAGTGCTTGTACCGTGGGCATTAATGTAGTCAATTTGATCAGGAGATATTTCAGCGTCATTGATTGCACGTTGCATAGCTAAAGCTTGACCTTCTGGATCTGGTGCTGTGTCATCTGTAGCATCAAATGACCAGCCGATNCCAGCAATTTCTGCATAAATCTTTGCATTACGTGCCAAAGCAGATTCCTCTGATTCAACCATCAATACACCAGCACCTTCACCTAAAATAAATCCATCACGATTTGAATCAAATGGTCGAGAGGCATGTTCAGGATCGGAATTGTTTTTTGATAATGCACCTAATCTACCCATAGATGACAAAGCAAGTGGTGTAATCATTGCCTCAGCACCGCCTGCTAATATTGCTTTCGAATGTCCTAATCGAATCATATTTAATGCATGACCAAGTGCATCTGTACCTGAAGCACATGCGGTGTTGATAGTAGTGTTTGGACCACGAATTCCTAGTTCACGACCGAGTCGTGCTGCTCCCATATGTTGCCCCATTCGGGTTATTATGAAAGGATCAACTTTTGAAGAGCCACGCTCAGTATAAACATCCCAATGGGGACCCATATTAAAAACGTCTCCTGACGTTGCTATTACAACACCGATATCATTTTTATTGGCGTCATTGATCGTATAACCACTGTCTTTAAATGCTTGTATGCCGGCCGCGGTTGCAAATTGAGAAAATCGTCCAGTACGACGAATGACTTTTTTATCGAGATATAGAGTTGGATCGAAGTCTTTAACTTCACCAGCAATCTGAACAATTAGATCAGAAGGGTCAAATTCNTGAACTGTATCGATACCATTTCTACCGTTTTTGAGACCATCCCAATAATTTTCAATATCATTACCAATAGGTGTGACCGCACCAACTCCAGTAATTACAGCTTTATGCAAAATACGCGTCATGATTAACCTTGTTAATATTAAACACTAATATGAGTCAAGCTTTGCAAAAATTCCCGAATATTCAAAGACAGCATCGATGGTTGATCTGTAGGAACAGGGTGGCCCGCTCCTTCAATTAATGAAATCCTTGAACCGACTATTCGACGGTGTAATCTTTGTACAGCTTCCGGAGTCATCATATCCGTTTCAGCTCCACGTACTAACATTACCGGGCATTGAATTTTATCAGTTGAATCCCATAAATCATTATAACGTTTCTGTGTTGGATCTGCCGGTGCAGGACGGATCGTGGGGTCCCTAAAAGCTGGATCGAAGTTCCATCGATATCGACCATTCTGTAAATGCAAAGCACTGTTGATACGACGTTCAAGTTGTTCAGATGTTGCGTAGGGATAAAATGGTCGAAATGCATCTGACGCTGCTGCCATTGATGGAAATTCTTCTGCAGTAGAGAGTAATTTTCTTGCTGACTCCATCCCAGAACGCAATACTTCTGGTGCTGCTTCGATAAGTATTAGCGCAGTCACCATTTCAGGATGTTCAGCAGCATAGCAAATAGCAGTAGCACCACCCATTGCTTGTCCGACAATTTTAACTGACTGTAATTTTAGATTTTCAATAATTGCTTCAAGGTCTTCAATTTGTGCAGTACGACTATAATCTTGATTTGGGGCATATTGGCTTTTGCCATAACCACGCGCATCGATCGCAATAGTTCGAAATTCACGACCTAAATCTGAGCCAACATCTAGCCATATTTTGCTTGTCTCAATATAACCATGAAGGAATATGATTGCATTTTTTGCACGTGGGTCACCCCATTCTAAAAAATGAAAGTTAAAACCATTCGCTTCAATATATTGTTCACGTGGTTTAGTAGAAGGTGCCATTAAATTTTCCCATCTAAATTATTATCAATGAAGAATTTTACTATTCTAACATTTTTAATGTTCTAATCGAATAAATTTGATATCAAAGTAGAATCTCACATAAATACACATTACACTTCGATATATTATGCCTATCTATCAATATCAATGTTTAAACTGTAAAAATAGTGTAGAACTATTTTTCCGTTCAGTACAAAAAAGTCAAAAGGCAATATGCCCTGACTGTAATAGCCCAAAACTTAAGAAATTAATCTCGAAAGTTGCACAAATACGATCAGATCAACAACGTTTAGATGGCCTTGATATTAATCATGAATTAGGAAAACTTGATGGTAAGAGTGAGGCTGATTTTGCTCGATGGAGTAGACGAATGGGGAATGAACTTGGCGATGAATTAGGATCAGAATTTCGAAACATGGCTGATCGTGCTGATGCAGGCGACGATCCAATTGAACGTGTCGACCCAGCACATACCCTTAGGCATCAAGTTGATAAACAGCGAGATTCAATTTCAGAGTGATCGGAAGTTAAATGCCCATCTATGATTACCGTTGCAATAAATGCTCCCATTTACAAAGTATCTTTATTCGAAATTTAAAAAAGAAATTAAATCCAAAATGTGAAACTTGTGATTCCAATGATATGAAACGGCTGATGTCAAAATTATCTCCTGTGAAGAACGATACTCAAGTGATGGATTCTTTAGGAATGCCTAATCCTTCAGGTTCAGTTGAAGACCCTCGCCAAATCGGAAGATGGGTTGAAAAACGTTTTGAAGATTATGGAATGGACGTACCTGAAGATACTCGGGAAATGATCGATGCGGCACGTGAAGGGCAATTCCCCGATCCTATCAGTGATATATAAGAAAATTAAAATTTAAAAAATAAAAATAATTTAATGCTTGTACCAGCAAGAAATGCTAACCTGCCGCGCGTTGATAGAGTTTGAATTATACTATCAAAATATTGTTAATCCCCATGGAAGGTATGCGATTATATGGAGATCCTCTATTTGGCAATTGTAGCCAGTATTATAGGCTTAGGTTTTGCATTTATTACAACTCGTAGCTTGCTTTCTGAAGATGAAGGCGACGATACGATGCGTAGTATCGGGCAGTCAATTCAAGAAGGTGCTGCAGCATTTCTTAAACGTGAGTACACATTCCTCGCAATTTTTGTAATTGCAATAGCGGTAATACTTACAATTTTTGTTGATTTAGACGCCTTGGATAAATTCGGCAAAGCGCAAGGAGAACTAACAGATCTCCCACGCACAGGAATTTCATACATTATAGGAGCTCTTGCATCAGCAACAGCAGGATATATTGGTATGTATGTTGCTGTAAGAGCTAATGTACGAACAGCAGCAAAAGCACGTGATGGATTAAACCCAGCCTTACGTGTAGCTTTTTCATCTGGATCTATTATGGGTGTCACCGTAACAGGACTAAGTCTTGCATGTGTTTCTCTACTATATCTTCTATTTCAAGATGTTGGAGCATTAACAGGTTTCGCTTTCGGCGCATCATCAATTGCATTATTTGCACGTGTCGGAGGTGGAATTTATACAAAAGCTGCAGATGTTGGTGCTGATCTTGTAGGTAAGGTTGAAGCAGGTATTCCTGAAGATGACCCTCGAAACCCAGCAACAATCGCTGATAATGTTGGTGATAATGTCGGTGATGTTGCAGGTATGGGTGCAGACCTATTTGAATCTTATACTGGATCCATTGTCGCTACGATTGCACTTGGTTCAGCAAGTGCAGTAATGCTTGCCAATGATAAGTTTTCAGATATTGCGTTTACATTACCAATACTTGTCATGTCAATCGGAATTATTGCCTCAATTATTGGAACTTTTTTAGTTCGTACTAGTGAAGACGCGACAATGGGTAGATTGTTATGGGCATTACGAACTGGGATTTTTGGTGCTAGTGGACTAGTCCTATTAGGAACTGCAATATCAATCATTATACTTGATTTAGATTTTAAATATTTCTGGGCTGTTTTAATTGGTTTGGTTGCTGGTCAAATTATCGGTACAGCAACTGAATATTATACTGCCTATGAATTTAGTCCTACACAAAAACTATCGGAACAAGCTGTTACAGGTGCAGGTACATTAATCATTGGGGGACTAAGTCTCGGTATGATGTCAACGGCAATTCCCCTAATTACAATTGTAGTTGCAATTTGGGGAACATATGAACTNGCGGGTCTCTATGGAATTGCATTAGCGGCAGTTGGAATGCTTGCACCATTAGGAATTACACTTGCGACAGATGCATATGGTCCAGTTGCTGACAACGCCGGAGGTATAGCAGAGCAAGCAGGACTTCCTGAAGAAGTGCGTGAACGAACCGACGCACTCGATAGTTTAGGGAACACTACAGCGGCTACAGGTAAAGGTTTCGCAATTGGTTCTGCTGTATTAACATCACTAGCTTTATTAGTTACATACTCTCTAACTGTTGAGATCGATAGTTTTGACTTATTGGATGTCAAAGTACTCTTAGGCTTATTGTTAGGCTCTTTGATGCCTTTCATTTTTGGAGCGATGACCATGGGTGCTGTGGGTAGAGCTGCGACGGCTATGGTAAACGAAGTTCGTCGACAATTTCGAGAGCATCCCGGGATCATGGATGGTAGTGAAGAACCTGACCACACCCGTGCTATTTCAATAGCAACCGATGGATCACTCAAAGAAATGATACTTCCAGGGGCGATCGCAGTCATTGCGCCAATTGCTGTTGGAATATTATTAAGTGCGAATGCACTTGGTGGATTTTTAGTTGGTTCCATTGCTTCTGGTGCCTTGCTTGCATTGATGATGGCTAATGCAGGTGGTGCTTGGGATAATGCGAAGAAATTTATAGAGGCTGGGCATCATGGTGGTAAGAATTCGGATGCACATCATGCTGCTGTCGTAGGTGACACAGTTGGGGATCCATTCAAGGATACTTCAGGGCCTGCACTCAACATCCTTCTCAAGCTAATGTCAATTGTTGCAGTCGTCTTTGGGCCATTGTTTTTATAACTTAATTGGGGATAGGGAAATCTCTATCCCCAATTAAAATTTCTCGAATTTTTCAACATTCGTTACAAAAACAACTGCACCACCAGCTCGTACTTCTATAGGCTCAGCACTGAATGCTCCTTCACCTAAAAAAGGAAGTGTTTGAGCTGGAACNAGTTCTTTCCGTGCATGGCAAAGAGATTCGACCAAACTTAAAAGTTCATCAAGTCGAGAGCTTGCTACTCCAGTGATGAGTGTCACATTTCCTCTACGAAGAAATCCGCCAGAAGAACCAATTTTTGTTGATGCAAACCCTTTTGCACTCATCTGTTCAGATAGTTTTCCTGCATCTGCATCAGAAACAACTATAAAACATAATTTGTCAATGGGATTACTTTCATCGAGCATAAATCACTTCCTTAGCTAATATCTAATTTATTCAATTGAAGAAAACGTTTCAATAACTTTAATACAAATTCTATCTCCATATAAGTAAATTTTATTGATAAATTACTTCTATCAACTGTTCCAAAATCGTAACCTGTATATTATTGTTTAAAATCAAGTCAAATCATGAGGTCAAATGTCGTCCGAAACAGAAATTTTAGAACAGTCTGAAGATCAGCCAGCATTAGAGACTATCGTATCGTTAGCCAAACGAAGAGGATTCGTATATCCATCTGCAGAAATTTATGGCGGTTTGTCAGCATCCTATGATTATGGTCCTTTAGGCGTAGAAGTAAAACGGCAGATTCGAGATCTATGGTGGCAATCTATGGTTCGCGAACGCGACGATATTGTTGGGATTGAAGCAGCAATCATTACAAACCCACGTGTATGGGAAGCGTCTGGACATCTTGATGTTTTTAGCGATCCACTTATTGATTGTCTTAATTGTAATGCACGAATACGTGCTGATCATTTAGAAAATAATCAATGTTCAGAGTGCGGTGCAAAAGATAATTTTACTGAAGCACGAGACTTTAACCTAATGCTTAGTACAAAAGTTGGCCCAGTTCAAGATGATTCAGCTACTGCTTATCTTCGACCAGAAACAGCTCAAGGAATGTTTATCAATTTCGAAAATGTCCAAACTACTACACGTAAAAGACTACCGTTCGGAATAGCACAAATCGGAAAATCATTCCGAAACGAAATAACAACAAAACAATTTATATTCCGTACAAGAGAATTCGAGCAAATGGAGATGGAGTTTTTTTGCAAACCAGAAGAATCCCTAAGTTGGCATTCTTTCTGGAAAAAAGAGCGTATGCGATGGTATTACCGCTTAGGGATACGCCCAGAAAATTTACGTATGCGAGATCACGATGCAGAAGAACTTTCACATTACTCAAGTGGTACATCCGATATAGAAGTAAGATATAGATGGGGTTGGGGTGAATTAGAAGGAATTGCACATAGAGGTGATTACGATCTATCTCAGCATAGTTCACATTCAGGTAAAAAATTAACTTATTTTGATCCTGATACAAACGAACATATTGTTCCCCATGTAATTGAACCTGCTGCTGGAGTAGATCGAATTCTACTAACATTATTAATAGATGCCTACAACGAAGAGACTACCTCCAATGGTGAAATGAGAACTGTTTTGAAACTTGCTCCAGAGATTGCTCCTGCTGAAGTAGCCATTTTGCCTTTATCTCGGAATGAAAAATTAGTTCCAACGGCTAAAAAAATACATGATCTAATCAGGCCACATTTTCGTTCACAATATGATGATGCGCAATCTATTGGTAGACGTTATAGGCGTCAAGATGAAATTGGCACACCACTTGCGATTACTGTAGACTTCGATACTTTAGATGACGACGCAGTTACGATNCGTGACCGAGATACAATGGAACAAGTTCGCGTCCCTGTAGCTAAAATTATTGAATCAGTGACTAATCGACTAGACGAATTAAAACCGCATATACCAGAAATGGATGAAATTAATGTCTAATATTTCAAAACCTGCACGAAGATTACTACATACATCAGATGTTCATTTAGGAGCATTTGATAGTAGTGGAAGCGATCAAGAAACCCGTGATAAACATCACTTTTACTTCACCCGTGTAATGGATATCGCAATTGAAGAAAAAGTCGATTTTGCTGTGATTGCAGGTGATTTTTTTGATAATGCACGTGTGTATGAAGAAACATTGCAATTCGCATCAGATCAAATAGCACGTTTAGATGCCCCTGTGATTATTACACCCGGAAATCATGACCATGTAGGACCAGGGTCTGTTTATGACCGATTTGATTTTAAAAATGAAACCCCTAACTTAAGTATTATGAGAACATCCGATGGAGAAACTATACATTTAGAAACATTAGATGTCCAAGTTTGGGGTAGAAGTCATACAGAACAGCTACCGGATTTCCAGCCTTTTATCGACCCACCTCCGCGCGGTAACGCGCCTTGGCAAATTGGAGTAGGCCATGGTCACTATATCCATCCAAAAGCATTATTGCATCACTCATTTCATATTCGCGAACAGCACTTAATTGACAGTCAGCGTGACTACATAGCACTTGGTCATTGGGAACAAATGACACGAGTATCTGGTGGTGAATCAGTAGTAGCTGCTTACTCAGGTGCCCCTGAGGGTTTAGGTCATGTTGGAGAAATTGGTGGTCGAGTATTAATAGTTGACTTACACGAAGATGGTAAAGTTGAAATAACTGCACATTCAGTAGCAGATAAGCCTAGCATCGCACATGATGATATACCGATACTTGAAGCTCTAATAGAAGGTCCATAGTAGAGAANTAATTATTACTGGTAGGAGTTACTAGCTGGGAATTTTTGCCCGTGCTGCTTCTTTATCAGTGTACCAGAGTGCATTAATTTCAGTATATATACTCTCTTCTTCTGGTACATCATCGTCAGGAAATATGGCTGAAACAGGGCAAGCAGGTTCACAAGCACCGCAATCTATACATTCATCAGGATCGATATAAAGTGTTTTATCAGCACCTTCTTCAAAATGGATACAGTCGACTGGACACACATCAACACAAGATTGGTCCATTGTATCGATACAAGGAGAAGTGATAACGTAAGTCATACGATGCCCTTTCAGAGGTTTCCCTCACTAGCTGATTTGCGCCGCATCTATAGTCTATGACTAATTATATCTTGGATACAAGTCCATTTCTGAATAACTTATGATCTATTAAATTTTTTCCAAATTTTCCACCATTGAGATCTTCGTAATCGACGTTCTTCTAATAATTTCAATTCTTCATGTTTAAGTTCATTTTGTGCTTGAAGAAAAAAAGTTTCTAACTTCCTGCGTGTCATCATGGTTAGCATCATAATTTCTTCTATTTTATTCGAATCAACTGCAATTTCAGGCCAAAATTTAATTAGTGTGTTTTCAAAATTTGGAACGACAGAACTAGACGAGAGTACATATTGACGTAATTCATTAGATAGACCAGAGAGTGCAGTGTCGATTCTTTCGATTTGTTTGGGTAAACAATTTAATTCAATAATTGCTTTGTTCAATTCAGAAGTTAAAAAATGCATTACTGGTTTTAAGGCAGCGATATGTGTTTTCCCTGTTTCTGGATCAATTTCAGAACCAGGACGTGCCAAATGGTAAAGCAATGCTAAATAAAGTATTTTGGGTTCTTCTTGTTGCAATGTAATAGTAATCATAGGTCCTACTAGACAGCATTGAGTATGTTTTTTAGAAATTTTCCCGTATAGGAAGATTTATTTTTTGAGACTATTTCCGGGCTACCTTCTGCTAGAATTTTACCACCTTGTTCGCCCCCCTTAGGACCCAGATCTATTAGCCAATCTGCA
The DNA here is from genome assembly GCA_002716405.1 of Chloroflexota bacterium. Classification (GTDB taxonomy): domain Bacteria; phylum Chloroflexota; class Dehalococcoidia; order UBA2979; family UBA2979; genus UBA6955. The sequence goes on from PBBA01000009.1 coordinate 58,780, forward strand.
TTCTTGATGACATCCAGGTGGTGTTCGATAACAACAACTGTATTACCTCCATCAACTAAAGTTTGTAATACTTCAAGTAATTGTGCAGTGTCATGAAAAGAAAGTCCTGTAGTTGGTTCATCAAGGATATACATTGTTCTTCCTGTAGCACGTTTTGATAGTTCAGATGCTAGTTTTATTCTTTGAGCTTCTCCTCCAGATAAAGTAGTTGCTGGTTGTCCTAGTTTCATGTAACCAAGACCAACACGCACTAAAGTATCTAATTTTCTTTTTGGACGTGGAAATGCTTCGAAAAAATTAAAGGCTTCCGTGACTGTCATATCTAATACATCTGCAATGTGTTTACCGCGGAATAATATTTCTAAAGCTTCTCGGTTATAACGTGATCCTTCACATATCTCACAAGCAACCATGACATCTGGTAAAAATTGCATTTCAATTAATGTGTATCCATCACCACGACATGCTTCACATCTCCCACCTTTTACATTGAATGAAAATCTACCAGGTTTATATCCGCGCNCACGCGCTTCAGGTACTTGTGAGAATAATTCACGAATTAATGTGAAAAGGCCAGTGTATGTAGCTGCATTACTTCTAGGTGTCCTACCGATGGCAGTTTGGTCGATCACAATTACTTTATCAAGATATTCGGCACCTTCGATTGATTCATGTTCACCAGCAAGCTCACGTGCACCATTTAGATCGTAAGCCAAACGTTTTGCAAGGATTTCATTCACTAATGTGGATTTACCCGATCCTGAAACACCTGTCACTGCTATAAATGTGCCTAAAGGAAAATTAACATTCAATTTTTTTAAGTTATTTGCTTTTGCGCCGCGCACTATCAAGCAATTACCATTACCCGTTCTACGGTTTTCGGGCATAGGAATTGTTTTTTTGCCAGACAGATATTGTCCTGTTAGTGATTTTTTTTGTCTTGAAACTTGAGTCGGGGTTCCGGTTGCAACAACTGTCCCACCATGTTCACCAGCACCAGGACCTATATCAATCAAGTGATCGGCAGCGCGCATCATCGCTTCATCATGCTCAACAATTAAAACTGTATTACCTAAGTCACGTAAATTGGTCAAAGTTTGAATTAGTCTATCGTTATCTACAGGATGTAATCCTATCGAAGGTTCGTCGCATACATACAAAACACCCATCAGAGCCGATCCTATTTGAGTCGCAAGTCTGATGCGCTGTCCTTCACCACCGGATAAAGTAGCTGCTGAGCGATTAAGATTAAGGTAGTCTAATCCAACATTTTTGAGAAATCGCAGTCGACCTTCTATTTCTTGAAGAATTTGTTGTGCAATCTGCTGATGCCGTTCAGATAGTTCAGTATTTTTAGCAGATAATTTTTCAATCCAATCATACGCATCTAAAACGCTGTCACTAACTACTTCAACTATAGATCGATTAGTAATCCGGACTGCGACTGATGAAGGTTTTAAACGTGCGCCTGCACATGAAGGACATGGCATACTAATCATAAATTGCTCAAACATTGAGCGCGTGCTATCAGATTCAGTATTGAGATATCTTTTCTTTAGTATCGACAGTACTCCATCCCATTGAATGCTATACTCACGTTTCCTGCCTCTTCTAGATTGAAATTGGACAGTAATAGTTTCATCCTTAATTCCGTACAATAAGATGTCCATTTGTTCTGTTGCGAATTGATCGATTGGGGTGTCCATATCGAAACCAAAAGCTTCGCCAGCTGCAATTAATTGTCGCTGATACCAATTAAATCGAAAACGATTTCGATGAAAAGGAACAATCGCACCTTCTGATAAAGATAATTTTGGATTTGGAATAATTAATTCTTGAGCAAATTCAAGTTGAATACCTAGTCCAGTACAAGTTGGACATGCTCCGTGCGGTGAATTAAATGAAAAATTTCGTGGTTCAATTTCTCCAACTGAATATGGCTGATGATCAGTATTTGAGCATGAGAAATGCTCTGAATAAGTTTCTTCTTTTTGAACATCACCATTTACATCTACAATCGCTAATATAACTGTCCCCTTACTCAACATAAGTGATTGTTCAACCGATTCAGTAATACGTTGATGTGTATCTGAAAAATCAGCATCGTTCTTAGCAGGAAAACTTATTCGATCAACTACAATATCAATGTCATGCCATTTATTTCGTTCGAGATTAATATCATCATCGATGTTTATTATTTCTCCATCTATGCGAGCACGAACATATCCAGCTGAACGAATGTCACGAATAATTTGTTGATGTTCACCACGACGATGCCGGATTAATGGAGACAATAACATACCTCTTCGACCAGAGGCTTCTGTTAAAATGTCATCGACGATTTCTTGAGTGGTTTGGCGTTCAATTATTCTGTCGCAATGAAGACAATGTGGTGTGCCAATACGTGCATATAGAAGTCGCAAATAATCATAAATCTCTGTGACGGTAGCGACTGTTGAGCGAGGGTTTTTTGATACACCTTTTTGATCAATAGATATAGATGGAGAAAGACCTTCAATTGCATCTACATCAGGTTTTTCCATTAATCCTAAAAATTGGCGTGCGTACGCAGAAAGGGATTCTACATATCGACGTTGCCCTTCAGCATATATTGTATCGAATGCTAGTGATGATTTTCCAGAACCGGAAACACCAGTAATTACCACCAATTGATCACGTGGTATTTGTACATTAATGTTCTTCAGGTTATGTTCGCGTGCTCCAGTCACGCTAATGTGATCTAATGACACAGTTTCGCTCAATTATATGGTTTCATCATCAGGTGGTTCCGTTTCATCAGAAGATTCATCATCTGAAGATTTAGTTTCATCAGAAAGTTCATTGTCAATTTTAGGAAGGTCTTCTAAAGTTAAATCATCGAAAGAAATATCTTCTAAAGCATCAATTTTTTCAGTATCTGCATGTGACGTTCCAAAAATAAAATTGATCGCCCCCGGATCACTACCTAATGATTCTAATTGTTGTTTTAATTGCTCTTCAGCATCTTTCAATTGTTCTTCAGTGACCCCCATAGATTTTAGAGTGTTTGACATTAATTCTTGTACTTCTTGCATATCGCCACGAATTAATGCATCAGCCATTTCTAATTGCGTTTCAATCGCACGAAATCGATCTCTTCTATCTCGCGGGTCATCAGTAGTAAGAATTGTCGAAATTAATCGAGTGAATAAATTTGAGGTACGCGCAATACGTACCCGATCATCTGGTTCATCTGGAAAATTTCCAGTTACAGTAACTTCAAGTCCTGAATTAGGATCAGTAGCATGATATTGTTGCGGCATCTAACTAATCTTTTCCGATAATTTATATTTTATTTGGCAAATAATACCAATCTTATCGCAATATAGTGATTTACTTTAAAAAATAGTGAGATATTTTTACGTTAAGAGTAATATAGTAGGCATAGTTTATGAAAATCGGTAGAAATTATACGATTTAGCCAATAAGTTAGTAAATATTGGAGGCTTCTATGGCAATCGAAACTCGCCCGAATACAAATCCAGAACTCCCTGATGAGTCTCCTTACGAAACACTAATGGCCTACGGAAAAGAACGAGGATATAAACTCGATTGGTTACAATTGCCTGACAGCTTAGGTAGCCACCCCGATATTGGAGATTCAGATTCAGGCGGTTTTTTACTTCAAAATGCTGATTTAGGTCCTTTTTCTCAAGTTCCTGATTCAAGTAATAATGCCACTGGTAAACCACGTGGTGCGATTCAAAGAAATTCTGCACCACGTGTTGGTAATTATCCGATTAGAACAAAATCTGATATCTGGTTACGTAATGGTGCGNAGCTATACGAAGAAGCAATTCAACGACAATGGTCTTCTGCAACAGATATACCGTGGAGTTCACTTGAAGAACTCCCTGATGAAATTGAACGTGCAGAATGCCAGTTAGCAACATTTTTAACTGAAATTGAGTTTGTCGCTGGAGATGTCCCAGGACGCTGGATATCTTACACTACGCCGGATTATTACGAGCCACGAATGTATCTCATTTCTCAAATCATGGACGAAGCTCGCCATTTAGATGTTTTTCGTAAACGTGCCTTAGCGAATGGTGGAGGATTAATGGAACAACAAAAAAGTAATGCTGCGGTGCGAAGTGTAATTGATTCTGCACGTGATTTTACAGAAATGTCAGCACGATTACATATTGCTGGTGAAGGTTCTGTTCTCTCAGTTTTTCGTATGGGAGAACTAATGAGTTACAACGAAGCAGAAAAATCTATTTACAGGTTAGCTGCTTCAGATGAATCACGACATGTTGCTTTTGGAGTCATGCATCTCCAATACGTATCTCAAACCGACCCTGACCGTAAAGAAGAAATTCACACATATTTAGATGACATTGAGATAGGGCTAACGCGTCAAGCCGATCCACAAAATCCTGCAGTACGCGGAACAGCTTCAAATACTGCAATTTCTATACTGATGGGTGGAGGTGCTGACGACGCTTCTATCGAAGAAGGGCAAAAAATGCTCCTCGCAGTACGTCAACGACAAGTTAAAGAATATATGCAACGTGTTCGCGTTGCTGGTTTTGGAGAACGGTTTGAAAACGGACGTGCCAACGCCGCATTAGACGATTACCTAACCGCTTAATTATTCAACTGCTAAAAATTTTCGAGGGACATCTTTTTGCATCGTATCGATAATTTCTTTACTTACACCATCAGCAATTAAAGCTGGTATACCCGTTGAATTTAAAAATAAGTAACGTGTTGCTTCTTCTTTAACGTATATGTCACCTGAGAGAATCGCACGTGGTGCATGATCATGCCCCAGCATTAATTTATCCGACCAACCACGATCAATTAACGATTTTACGGTGATATTACGTTTCTGCCATGGATTTGAGCTACTATTCGTCGCCGGGTACCTATCCATCGAAAGGTATACTCCCTCATTAAGTAAATCTTCAAGATAGTTCACGTCTTCAGTGTCAGCACTGTGTCCAATACAGATGTGATTCATGGGAACGTTTTCATTTTTGAATACGGCTATTTGTTGGCGTCCAACTTCTTCCAGTGCCCAATGATGTGTACTAATTGGAGTACCTGTACGTATAGATGCGCGAGCTGCTCCTCGTAACACTAATTCAGCTTCAGGAGTCACGCCACCCATATCATTAGCAACTTTTATTACACCAGCTTTTACTCCAGTATTTCCAATACCTACTTCAATTTCTCGAGTAAAAATATCAGCGATCTCATCGGGAGTTCGCGACCAAAAAGATCTAGGTACATCGCGCCAAATACCTGTTGCGACAACAATGTTTACCTCAACTTCCGATGCCACCGATTTAACAAATGGAATATTTCTACCTAAGTCCGGTGTGGAAAGATCAATTATGGAATCGACACCACCTGTTTTTGCTTCACGTAATTCTGCAACTAATTTTTGCTTGGTTTGATCCATATCGTACATCCATGGGTAGTGGTAAATATCATTACTATAATCAACCAGAACATGTTCATGGCTTAGAGTGACGCCTAACTGACTACTGTCAATAGATCCAAGAATAGTTTGAATTTCTGTCATGATTGTCTCCTAATAATTAATAATGATCTTTTCGTATCGTAATATCTCTAGACAATGATAGCTAGCCATGTTTAGCTGATTAAGCAATTTTATGCGGGAGTAGCTCAGGGGTAGAGCGTCTGCCTTCCAAGCAGAATGTCGAGGGTTCGAATCCCTTCTCCCGCTCCATTTGCCCCTTATTTCATGCGGTTTTGCTATTTGACATAAAATGTGCAAGGACGATCGGGCACAGGATCGGGCACAAATGGATCAAAAAAATGCATTTTAATTTAAATTTCTCTAATATTAGGTCATGCTTCGTAATTTAATTTCCAGCGTATGCACAACATATCCGACTTATTATCAGGATCGTATTGACTTCTGGAAGGAGCAGGGTACAAGGCAACCTACGATAAGCAAGGAATATGAAGTACACGACATTCTTTTATATCAATTACCTGAAACATTACGACGTATTCTTTCGTCTGTGTCGGCCGCAGATAAGTTAAAAATTAAAGGGTCTGATGGGACAAGTGTGATTACCCCAGGACCTTGGGTGAATATCCGTATCCCACAATTGGCACCAAAAACCACAGAAGGCTTTTATCCGGTGTATCTGTTCGCTTTAGATATGTCTCGTATTTACCTCACGTTGGCATTAGGAACTCAGGATTTCAGTGAAAAAAACATCGATGATGATTCAATGCTTGCTGTCACTTCAATGCTTCGTGAAAAAATTCTTCCAGTAGCCTTCGATGCTTTTGATATACCTGAAGACACTAAGTTCATTTCAGGAAAACTCGACCTTGCTGTCTCGAAATGGGTCGATGAAGGTCGACGCAAACCTCGTAACCCGGCCAAGTTCGAATACGCAAATATTTTTGCACTCGAATATTCTGCGGACGATCTGCCTGAAAACGAAATATTAGAGCAGGATCTAATATTATTTACCGAGATATACTCATATATCGAAACAATTCCCGATTTTCCCAAGCCCGTTGATTTGGTGACTACAGAGAATATTCCGACGGACTTTCCTGCTGTGTCTTCCGAACAGAGTGCTGCACGCTCATGGCGAGGAATTCCTAGTAATGTGATTCCGCCCACAGCAGGACAAACAGTAACTATTCGCTCCGAACCTAGGTCAACCCCGTCCAATGTGTATTTCGCGCGATTTGGCAAGACTGATTTTTATAAAATTGGACGAGCAAGAAACCCTCAATCCCGCCTTGACGTATTTAATAAACATATCCCAAATCGTGATAACGAAATTCCTGGATTAGGTAGGTGGGAACTTGTGGACGTTCTAGCGCTGAACTCGGAATGGGCTGCCCATGAATTGGAAATCGATACTCATTTTTGGTTAAACAAATTTCGAACTCACGGCGAAAGATTCCGCTGTACCGAAGTAAAGATTCAAGAAGCCGTGGAGCGATTAAAAGGTCTCCTGGAGGCTTAGACGGTAACAGATAAACATGGCTATCGAATTATGTAGTAATTTCGATGAAATATAGATCGGGCACAAATCGGGCACAACAAGGTTCCGTTCTATGCCTGCTTGTGATGGGGTAAATTCAAGAACTGCAAACAGCCAAGATGCAAAGAGCCAGTCATAGCGAGGCAAATATAGGGAATAGAAGGGAATAGAAGGGCATAACTCGAATATCCCAAAAGCAGCGAAATAGGCTATTTTCATGCTTCCAAGCAGAATGTCGAGGGTTCGAATCCCTTCTCCCGCTCCATAAAAACCTCAATGCCCATAGGCTTATAGCAATATTGCCTCTATTAGCTAATTGTTAACTCTAGCTAAAAAAGTGCACTTTCGGTGCACTGTTGCCCAAAAACACTAATAAATAGGCATATATAACACTTGAATACTTGCGCAACTGTTGCAACAAATGTCCTTTATTCAACCGTATTTATACGGAGTTAACGGGGGGTAGGGGTTGCGAGGTTGATGCCTCCCTATATGTATGGGGGGAGTGCTCGGCGACGGAGTCTCGTGAAGCAGTATTCCAAAGTAATCGAGATTTCTATAGGATATTTCTATGAAAGTACTAACTGTTGTCCTAGCGATAAGAGTTTGTTTTTTAAGCTTCGACTAGGGGGTCATTATGATAGGCAGTTTAGGTGTTCCAGAATTAATTATTCTTGCAATTTTAGGTATTCTAGCTTTTTTATTTGCTAGGTTTCTAATTTACTTAGCACGTGGAGCTCCCAAAAAAGAACCAGAGTCACGCGGGCAAATATTAGTTGCTAAAAATACGAGTGAAAAATCAAATAGTGCCCCAACTGAACCTAATGAATTTGCATTTTATTGCTCAAAATGTGAGAAGGTCAAACTGAAGGTTCTAAGTTTTGTCGTGCTTGTGGTGAGGTAGTGTCTTAGTTTGAGG
>PBBA01000010.1 GCA_002716405.1 Chloroflexota bacterium
CTACACCAACACCATTACCAGCTCCAAACCCAGTTCCAATATCAAACCTAATACCTGTTCGAGGCGAGATTAAATATGTTTCCGCTGGTTGCTATTGGGCTCCTTTTGATCAATGGATAGTTGGTTTAGGATGTTTCCTTTATTCGGGTGATAAAATGTGGAGAGATAGCGAAAAGATCCACCATTATTGGGGCGTACATGTGAGGCAAGATGATGGTAGTCCCATTGTATTTAGCATTCCTGCAGTCTGTCCTTCAGCTTCATAATCTTGTTCGGAGACTCGTTCCAGAGAAAATCCACCTTTAAATTCGATTGGTTCATTCATCATGTGGAAATACTACAGAATCAGCCATGAATTGACTACGTTCCTTAATTGAACAATTTGTGCCCAGTTTGTTGCCAGTTAGGGATTTGTCAGCAAATTAGAAAATATGGATTCAGTCAAAAAGCCAGTGTTCATGGGCTTATTGATTGGATGCCAGGCTGGGATTCGAACCCAGACCAGGGGATTCAAAGTCCCCTGTGCTACCTTTACACCACCCGGCAGAGAACTATCATTTTACCGTAATGTACGATAGCAACATCATTTAATCCAAGAAAATGTACTATAAGTTATGATTACAAAAAATTAATATTTGATTTATGAATCCATAATTAAATAATGAGAATATTGAATGTACTCACTAGCTCTTGAAATATGATTGCCGTGCATTCCAACGCACATCGTTCGCTGTAATTGCTGAACGACGCCAATTCCAGATATCTTGTGAAAAATCAAAACTCCACGGACTATATGTATAGAAAGTTGGAACTTCCTTGATCAGTATCTTCATTAGCTGTTCAATGATTTTCTGGCGTTCTTCAAAGTTAACCGTTTTACTTTGTGTTTCGAATAGACTGTCAACTTCAGTATTCGCATATCCGGTATAGTTGCCATTACCTTGACTATGTAGGCGATCTTGAAGCATGTTTGGATTATCTGATGAAAAATCTTGACCAGTAATAATGTCAAAATCATGTGTTACGAATAATCGTTCTTCATAATCTTTTTGTTTCATTGATTCTACATTGACGGTGATATCAGATCTCAATGCTTCAAGATCTGCCTTAAGCTTTTTTGATGATCCGATATAACTTGGAATGCTTCCAATAGAACCAGTGTTGATAGTAAAACCACTAGGGACAGCAGCATCAAGAAGTTTCTTTGCTTCCATAGCATTTGCTTCATGATAAAGAAGTTCTTTATCGTGAGGGGCCCAGCGTTTGAATTGCTTAGCAATTGGACCAGTGAGGAAGCCTTGTCCTCCAGCCAAAACTTCCATCCATTCTGGGATATCTACAGCAAGTGCAATTGCTTGACGTACACGAACATCATTGTAAGGTTGCCGAAGATTATTCATGGCAATTATTCCAATACCTGTACTAGGGATTTTGTGTTCTGTGGCATTAGGATTTTGCTCTTGGAATTTTTCTTTAATATCAGCAGGGATACCACTAATGGAATGAATTTCACCTGCATAGAATGCTGATTGTTCTGCAATCTTATCTGGGATCCAATTAAGTTGAATTTCTTCGATATAAGGACCTTTATCCCAATAGTTTTCGAATCGCTTAAATACATATTCGTTATTAACATCAGCTTTTTCATTAGTGAAAGGACCAGTCCCAATATATTTTTGAAACATATCTCCATCTATATCAACTTGTTCTTTTGCTATCATGCATGTCCAAGGATTTGCGATTACATCTAAAAAACCTGCTGTAGGCTCTTTAGTTTTAATTATAAATGTTTGTTGGTTGGGTACTTCATAAGATAACACTGGATCGAACCATGAATTTCGCGGGGACTGAAGAGCATCCGCTGACATTCTTTCAAAACTAAATTTGGCATCTTCGGAAGTGAAAGCTCTATTGACCGGTGGATGAAACATTGCATTTTCACGTATATGGAAAATATAGGTTGTTTCATCTGGTTGTTCTAAGGAATCTGCTAGCATTGGTGAATATAAAAGATCGCCTGGAGTAGGCTCTATCATTTGCCAGAGACCATCTAAGGACATTTGAGCTATTTTTTGTGTACCAATATGATCTCCTTGATGGATATCATTTATATCAGTATTAGCTCCACTCCATCGTAATATTTTTTTTGCTGGAGTTGGAGTTGGAGTTGGAGTAGGAGTTGGAGTTGGAGTTGATGTCGGCCTTGCTACAGGTATTTCAGGTTCATGATTTTCACAGCCATTTAGGATAGAACCACCTAGTCCGATTAGGCCAAACCCAGTTTTTTTGATTATTGATCTTCTGCTAATGAGTTGTCTATTCCAATAATTCATAGATTCTTCCTAGGATACAATGTGTACCTTCGGTTAGAGGATTTCTCTGCAAATTTTATCATCAATTTCTTAATTTAACTCTCTATTTTGTGGGATTTGGAGATGGGCATTGTTAAAAACCAGCATTAACTAGATTCATTCATGCTAATTTCTTCAATTAATTTTACAATGTAATTTGTTCTGATGGATCTTTCCCGAGTTATAGGTCTTAATTTTTTACTGAATCAGAATGATACCTTTCGAACACTTTAAGTATAAAATCAATATGCGCTGAAGAAATAATTTTATGTTCAAATGATAGCTGAATTCCATACTGAAATTGCTGAAAATATCATTGTATAACAAAAGGGTTTTGTTATGACCTCTAGTGAGCTAAAACGAATTGCTGATGAACGTGCCTCTGAAGTAATACCTAATCCACCCCTGGATTTATCTGAACGGCGTGCAAGGTTTGATGATACTGCTACTGCTATCGCAGATGATGTAAGTGTAAGAGAGGTGGAAATTGATGGTATGTTCGCTGATTGGATATTAACTCCAAACGCAGATCTCAATTCACGTATTCTTTATCTACATGGCGGGGGATATTCAGTAGGATCAAAAATATCACATAGACGATTAGCAGCCGATATTGCCCATGCTTCTAAATCAGCGGTATTGGTTTTAGATTATCGTTTAGCACCTGAGTTTAAATACCCTGCCCCTGTAGAAGATGCACTTGTCGCATACGGCTGGATGAGAAATGTTGGCCCACAAGGTGAGCAAGATTGTAAATATGCATTTATCGCTGGAGATTCAGCTGGTGGTGGCTTAACTTTGGCTACAGTTTTGGCTGCCAAAGAATCTGGGATTCCATTGCCGGATGGATGTATTACGTTATCTGCATGGACTGATCTTGCTATGACAGGTGAATCTATAAAAACTCGATCTGAAGTGGATCCAATATTGAGTGATAAAGAAGGACTTTTTCTTGCTTCATCAGTATATTTAGGTGATATCCCTGCTGATACTCCTGGTGCATCACCACTGTATGGTGAATTCACCGATTTCCCACCTTTATTGATGCAGGTAGGAGATCTTGAAATATTACTTGACGATACGATTCGAGTAGCAGAACTTGCACGTTCTCAAGGCGTAAAGGTTGATCTGCATGTGGAACCTGAAGGTTATCATGTCTATCCTCTTTTTGCCCCAAATGCCCCAGAAAGCATTGCTGCAATTGAACAAATTGGTGGTTTTGTTCAAAATATAACTACCAATTAATCATCTTTTTGAGAGCTAGAGTTTTCTAGCAGCTACACTGGCCCTCATCACAACTGCAATGCGATGCTGACGGCGGAACATCTAAAGCGGGGTTGCGATCGAAAAAACCGGAAGGTTTTATTGAAAATCCCGTATATGCTACTGGCATAACAGGCCAGTCTTCTAATCTTGGAATATGGTTATGGCCAAATGTGTACCATACCACGACATCCTTATCTTGAAGATTGCGATTAGCGCTCATCCATTTCGGTAATCCATCTCCACCAGGGTGTTGGTTCGGGTAATTACCTGCAGCAAAAAGTTCATCTTGATGGTATGCAGTAGCCCACATATGACCTGTCATAAATGCTGCCCTTTTCATAATGACTGCATCATCATGATGGAATGGAAGTAGATTCTCACCGGGTGCTATTTTGTAACTCACAGATTCACCCATATAATTTTTTTTCGAATGATTTGCTATGGTCCAATATCGAGCAGCAAAAGGATCTATTTTTCGTGGAAAATTCTCCTCTTCTGGTAGTAAAGTTTTCTTTATTGAAAAAGCATTTCCATGTGGGTTTTCGGTACTGAGAGGATCACGAACAGTATCTACTTCATATATAGAATTTTCTAACCCATCGACCATCATGTCTAATCGAACGTTAAAATAATGTTGGTGATTGTGAGCAACTACTTGCGGTGCGACTAAGGTACCATTTTTTGGCTGCGTGTTTGGTGGTACTGCAGAAGAATTTACTATCCCGGTAAGTTTAACTTCATAATCGATACTTCCATCTTGGTAGAAATACCAAAAAAATCCGTACTCATAATTTCCAACTGTGGCTATGAAAGAGATAACGAGCCTTCTAGATCTTCGAGTTTCAGTTTCATTAATACGATGGTCGGTGTGTTTCCAAAGGATTCCATAGTCTTCTTCATGCATGCAGATGACATTTTTCTGTAACGTGGCCTTGCCAGTTATATCAAAAAGTGCGGCATCAAAGTAATGGATTTCACCTAGACAGTCACAACCTAACTCCAAAGAATTAGCACATTTACCTATACCTACTTCTCCAGAATCGAACACTTGTTTTTTATAATGATCATTTGTTGGGTCTCCATAGGGGACGACCATTTCTGAAAGTGCTGCACGGTAAATAATTGGACGAAGCTCACCTTTGTCTTCATAGGATATATTATGGAGAACTAATCCTTCTCTAGGAGTAAATCCTATTCGTAGCTGCCATTTTTGCCACTTGATGTGATTGCCAGTAATTGTAAAACTAGGACCCTCGGGTTGAGTAATTTCTATTGGCTTGATGTCTGAGCGAAAAGAATCCTGATATCGTGCAGCATAGTTTCCATCTTCTGGTGGAATTGGGACTATGCCAAAATCCTGAATTTCGATGATTTTATTTTTGTTCAAATCTAAAATCAAGGATAAACCTTCAATGGGTCTGGCGTAACCATTGTCGCCTTCCTCTCTTCGTAGCCAGCACCTTCCAATTGCTAATCTTTTTCCTTGTTCTGATGGGTTACCAAAATTGGAAATGGGCCAAGGATCGATCATCACTAATTCAGCTGTTGCAACTCCTCTTTTTGCTAATGCGGCAATGAAATCAGGATCATTTTTTAATGTATTTTCCCATTCAATAAAATTCATATTCAGATCACCGAAAATGAATGCTGGTTGTACATCAGGGATATATTCATTTTTTAACAATTTATTTTGATCTAGCGACACAATCAATTCGTAAACTTTTTCCTCTTTATAATTGAGTGCAACAGCAAAGGCTTCTCTGGAGATTTTGCTGTTGGGTTTGTAATTCAACATTTCTGTTTTTGCTGGTTCACGCAATACAATGGTTTCAAAAAGGAGCTCTTTTCCTAGATTCGCCTGAGCTTTTATAATTTCAACTGTTTGATTAATTTCTTCGATTGAAAGTGGATCTAGTGGGTGTTTATTGAGCTTATCTTGTGTTTTTTGTTGATATGTTTTCTCTTCAATTACCACAATATCCTCCTCAGCCAAATTAGGTTTTAAAATTGAGTATACTCTAATGCGACTGGTTTTGTGATTGGTGCCGAAGGTGGGATTCGAACCCACACGGGGTTGCCCCCAATGGTGTTTGAGACCATCGCGTCTGCCGGTTCCGCCACTTCGGCCTTCTATAAAGATACGATTACTGTCACTTAAACGCATCCAATGAGACATGATTTGTTACACATCTTTAGATTTTTTCAATAAATCTTGTTCTTTTTTCCAGTCGAACCATCGTGAACTTTCAAGGGTTCCATTTAAATATTTGTCTCTTGTTTCCAAAATCGCGGTATCAGCTTCATTCAAAAACGAATCTAATGCACCATTATTGTGAAATATTTTATCCGCTGCAGGTGCTCTGTCACGCCAATCTCGTGCTCCATTAATTCTTTGCATAGCTTCTTCGTGGCTAAAATTGTTGCGTTCCATTAGTCGTGGTAAAGCAGTTTCTGTTTCACAAGCCACTAACCACGTCACATCGCACCACTCTGAATATCCTGGTTCTATAAGGTTGACTGCTTCCATAATCGCAATGGCATCCTTAGATAAATTTTCGCGCCACTCTAAAATAACATCATGGATCATTGCACTNATATCACCAATTGCAGCAGTTAATGCATGCATTCGTTCTTGATTTCCAAAGACCATACTGCCAATAATTTTTCGATCTATATAGCCATCATTGCCGATTACTTCTGATCCAAATTCAAGTACTATTCGATCAAACCCTTCAGTACCAGGATCATACATTCGGTGCACTAAAGTATCTGCATTTGCATGTATTGCATTTTGTGTCTTAACTAAATGTTCACTAAGAAGACTCTTTCCCGTTGCTATCGAACCAGTAAGTCCTATCACTAGAGGCATATGGTATTCCTTAAATTGCATGAAGTTTGCTTATTATATTCACTTACTTTGTATTGAATATTCAATAAACTTTTAGAAATTTATGAAAAGTATATGCTTCTCTCTGTATACTTGCACTGTCAGGAAAAAAATTATTGATAGATCTTGGGGGGCTTATGTTCTTTATCAGCGTTGTTAAGCAATATGAACGTGCAGTAATATTTAGGCTAGGTCGTTATATTGGGACTAAAGGCCCCGGACTGGTTATCTTAATTCCATTTATTGATAAAGGTGTACGCGTTGATCAACGTGAAGTGGTGTTAGATGAACCAGCTCAATCTTCGATTACTAAAGACAATGCTCTTGTTGATATAGATTTTGTGGTTTATATGCGTGTTTCAGATCCTGAAGCCGCTGTTATTAATGTTAATAATTATTTTCGTGCTGTTAGAAATATTGCTACCACAACATTACGTTCAGTGGTTGGAGATATAACAGTTGAAGAAGTCCTTTCCCAACGCGAGTCTATTAACCAAAGATTACAAGTGAAACTGACTGCTGAAACTGCTCGATGGGGCGTTGAAGTCATGGCAGTTGAAATTCGTGAAATTTCTCCACAAATTGATATCCAAAATGCTATGACTAGACTTTTAACGGCTGACAGAACAAAACGTTCTCAAATCACAGAATCAGAAGGTGAAAGGCAATCGGCAATTAATAAGGCAGAAGGATTAAAACAAGCAGCTATTTTGGAAGCTGAAGGTGAGAAAGAGGCTGCAGTGCTTCGCGCTCAAGGTACTCGGGAAGCTGCTATTCTAAATGCAGAAGGTTATGCAATTGGTTTACAACGTGTATATGAAACTGCACAGAATGTAGATCCGAATACAATGGGGCTACAGTATTTAGATATGATGAAAAATTTAGGTGAAGGTGCTTCGACGAAGTGGATTATTCCTATGGAACTTGGATCAATTGCTGGCCCGATTGCAGCTGCGATAGAAGGATTTGGTAAAGATACTAAATCTTCCGATGCTACTGAATCTACCGGCACTATAAATTAGCTTCAAAATTAATTTTCTCTGGTACCATAATCCTGTGTAGGTGCATAATACTTCTTTGCGACGATGAAGAATAACACCGCTAGAAAAGCCAAAATCGTAATCAAAATTATTCCTATGGCTAAAAATATTCGGGTCATATCAATTTCAGTTGAAGCTTGTCCAATTGCTATAGATTGACCTAATGCTAATGATGCGATTGCTCCTGTCGCAAATATACCTCCACCACCTACTGTAAATTCTAATACGAGTAAAGCTAGCCCCAAGATAATAAAGGCAATTGCTGCTTCACCTGGTAACAAAGTACCTATGCCCAGAAAAGATGCTAATAGTGCAATAATTCCTGCAACACCAGGAAATATATTTCCCGNTGATAGAAATTCAATTGCTAAGCCAGCGATTCCTGCAAATAAAAGTAGAGATAGTACTGCAGGATTTGAAATTATTTGCAGCCCACGTTCATAAAAATTCATTGAATTTATTACTTCAGCATGTCCGAAAACATCGAGTTTAATTGAGGTATCATCAATTACTTGTACATTGATCCCATCAACTTTAAGTAATACTTCGTCTATATCGGATGCGATGTAGTCAATGATTCCTAATTCTAATGCCTCTTTCGAACTCGCTGAAGTGCCATCAAGTACAGCTCTTTCTATCCATTCTGTATTTCGTTCTCGAACCTCTGCTAATCCTCTACCGAAAGCTGCAGTACTATTCATAATTTTTTTACCTAGAGCTCCTTCAATATCCTTACCATTTGATTGTATAGGAGTGGCAGCACCAATCGTTGTACTAGGTGCCATGATTGCGATATGTCCAGACATCGTAATAAATGTTCCCGCTGACATTGCCTCTGATCCTGAAGGTCCTACCCAAGTAATAATCGGGATAGGAGAGGCAAGTATTTGGCTGACAATTCTCTTGGTCGAATCGATAGATCCCCCAGGGGTATTGATTTTGAGTACTATTGCTCGAGCGTTATGTCGTTGGGCTTGATTTATGCCACGCTGAATGTATCTTTCCAGCCCTTGATTAATATCGGTATCTATAGTCATGATATGGACCGCTGAAGGTGTCTTGTCATTACTACAACTAATTAATAAAAAGCTGATAGATACTAGCGATACGATAATGCGATTAATTGATCCTTGCATGGTATCTTCCTCAGTGTTTACAGTTGTAGATATACTTTTAAGCCTTGCAATATATTACTATGCTTTATAACGAAAAAATTATCTTTAAGGATTTTTTATGCAGGATCTTCCTAAAATTGTCTCTGATCTGGGTTTGAAATGGCATGAAATAGAACCTTATGGCTGGGATAAAGCGAAGATACCTCTACATTTAATTACGAAAAAAAAGGTCGGGAAATTAGTCGTAGTGACTGCTATTACTCCTACGCCAGCAGGTGAAGGTAAAACAACGACATCTATTGGTCTAACCGATGGATTAAACAAAATTGGGAAAAAGGCACTGCTTACAATTCGTCAGCCATCACTAGGGCCGTTATTTGGTCGTAAAGGTGGAGGAGCAGNTGGCGGATCAGCTACTGTACAACCTGCTAATGATATTAATCTCCACTTTACTGGAGATTTTCATGCTATAGAATCAGCTCACAATTTTCTTGCTGCAATGACTGACAATGCTGTTCGAAATTATGATTTCGAAAACTTTCATTCGTCTAACATTAGCTGGCGGCGAGTAACTGATGCGGAAGATCGTTCATTAAGAAAAATTGTCATTGGCGTCGGTGGAAAAACCAATGGCCCTTTACGTGAAACAGGTTTCGATATTTCTGCTGCCTCTGAAATTATGGCTATTATGGCTTTGGCAAAAAATTATAAAGATCTGAGGCAACGTCTTAGTGAAATTGTTGTCGGATGGACTAATGACTTCATCCCTGTTACTGCGGCTGATGTGGGTGCCGTAGGTTCAATGATGGTTCTTTTGAAAGACGCACTAAAGCCGAATTTAGTTCAAACAAATGAAGGTAACGCTGCAATTATCCATACCGGGCCATTTGGCAATATAGCTCATGGTTGTAGCTCAATAATTGCCGATAATCTTGCGTTGGGGTTAAGTGATTACGTAATTACTGAAGCGGGATTTGGTGCCGATCTAGGATTTGAAAAATTTATGGATATAAAAGTGCGTCAAGGAGGAACACAACCTTCTGTGGCTGTGATTGTTGCGACAGTAAAAGCCTTGAAATGGCATGGTGGAATTCCAGGAGATGAGATACTGAATACTGATGTAGCTGCATTATCACGTGGTGGGGAAAATCTTGAACATGCTATAGAGATAGTTCGAAGTTATGGGCTACCTGTTGTTGTTGCGATTAATCGTTTTCCAAGTGATCACCCTGATGAAATTAAGGAAATATCTAGGATCTCAGAAGAAGCAGGTGCTGTTGCAGCAATTGAAGCAAGAGGATTTTCAGAAGGTGGTGACGGAATGACTGAATTAGCAAGCGTTGTTGCCGATACAGCAGATCGGTTCGAAAGTGACGTAGTTTTACCTTATGTTGATGATGCGAGTATTTTTGAAAAAATTGAAACACTTGCATCTAAATTTTACAAGGCACGATCTGTTTCTTGGGGTCCTATGACACGCACTACGGCACGTAGATACCATGATCAAGGTTGGGATTTCCCCATTTGTGTTGCGAAAACACATCTTTCGATCTCAGCTAATTCTAAATTACTCGGTAGACCTGAAGGGCATATCTTCCCAATTACAGAATTAAGAGTTGCGGCAGGTGCACGTCAAATTATTGCGCTAGCTGGTGATATTATGACACTACCCGGGTTGCCTAATGTGCCTAATGCTTTCGACATTGATTTAGACAAAATGAATCAAGTACAAGGTCTCTTAGGTGTGTAGTTTGATAATTAATATCCGATCGCAGCGCCGTCAGCTCTAGGATCAGAACCTCCAATTAATGCTCCCGTTGATTGCTCTCGTATAATTATTTGCCCTCTTCCAAAAACAGAACTTCGTTCAATGCCTGTGAGATATTTTATGGGGTGTCCGATATGTTCTAACCCTGCAATAGTACTTTGTGAAAATCCCTCTTCTAAATATACTGTGCCATTTGGAGGATTCTCCTTTATACAAAAACGTGGTTGATTCAGTGCTGTTTGAGGGTCCATTCCTTCTTGCAACATGGAGACAACCACTTGTAGATGTCCTTGAGGTTGCATATATCCACCCATTACTCCGAAAGACGCAAAAAGCTCTCCATTTTTATCAGTACACATAGCAGGAATAATTGTGTGGTAAGGTCTCTTATGGGGCTTTAAGACATTAGGGTGATCAGGAATTAAGCTAAAACCAGCACCTCTATTCTGAAGGGTGAAGCCACAATTTTCTGGAACGATAGCAGTACCGAAGCCACTGTAATTGCTATTTATAAAACTACAAGCATTTCCTTTTCCATCAACTACAGAGAGGTAAACTGTGTCATCTCCTGTCTGAGTTGAAGATAAATTTTCAAGGTCTAATCTTTGTGAAGAAGTGATTTTTGATCTTAGATTATTGATATTTTTTTCATTGAGTATTGAATCCACAGGAGTTTGGTAATGATCGAGATCTGCAACGAAAGATTTTGCTTGATCGAATCCAATTCGAATTGATTCAATCAGTAAATGCAACCTTTCTGTCGTACCTGATTTTGAATCATCTAGATTAAACCCATCAACTATGGACAATGCAACAAGCGCCGCGAGTCCTTGACCATTTGGTGGGCATTCAAAAATTGTAAAATCATTAAAGCTTGTTGAGATTGGAGGTTCAAAGCTTGAAGTATGTGCATCCAAATCTTCCTGTGTTATTACTCCACCTAGTGATTGAACAATTTTTACAATTTCTCTACCTGCATTGCCCTGATAGAAAGCTTTACTTCCACCTTCCATAATTTCACGCAAAATTGAAGCTAGCTTTTTATTACGCCAGATTTCTCCAGTTACAGGCGCCCTTCCATTGATAAGCATGTCATGGCTATTAGGGCTTGCATTTAAAGTTTTCTCGACTTCATTTGACCATAAATAAGAAATTATTGGAGTTACAGGGAACCCTTGCTCTGCAATATTGACAGCTCTAGAGAGAACATCTTTAAATGTAAAGGTGCCATGCCTTATAAGAAGGTCTTCCCACCCAGCGACAGCTCCAGGTACAGTTACTGTGTGGACATCTAAATGAGGCATCTCATCTGTAAAACCGGCATTTTTGACTACTTCTAAGTTTAAATGAAATGGTGATCGGCCACTTCCATTGATTGCATGAACTTTTTTGGTCTGAGCATCAAAATACAAAGCAAAACAATCTCCACCAATTCCTGTTCCAGTTGGTTCAGTTACAGCAAGTGTTGCAGCAGTCGCAATAGCAGCATCAGCTGCGTTCCCACCTCTACGTAATATCTCGAGTCCTGCTTCTGCTGCAAGGGGTTGACTGGTTGAAACGATACCATTTAAGGCATATATCGAAGATCTTCGTGAATCAAAATAAGAGTACATTTCTCTAAAGTCCTTTTGCTAAGTCAAGATCGTCACCCGAGAAAATAAGTAAGTCATCATTCTCAATTTCCTGATCAATAGAAGGATTAAGTTGGATCTCATTGTTTCGTACTAGCATGAGTAGTCTTCGTGTACTTTTTGTATCGTCTAATTCAGATAAAATCGTACCATATAGTCGTGGAGGTGGTTGATAAACTGCTATGCCATAATCTTTTGTCACTGAAAGGTAGTCATGTACATCACGATCATGCAGTCTTAGCAAGTGTGCAAACCTTTGTCCGCCTTCTTTTTCAGGTTGCATTACTCTCTGAACTCCNAGGCGTCGTAGCATAGTGGCATGTCGATCGTTTTGTGCCTTTGCATAAACATCTTTTATTCCAAGCGACATTAAATTCATAGATGCAAGTACACTAGCTTCCAGATCTGCAGTAGCTACAACTCCAACGGTTACACTACTTACTCCTAATTCTTCGAGTGCATCTTCATCTGTGATATCAGCGATAGCAGCTTTTGCGATCTTATCAGCTACAAGATGAACTTCATGCTCATCAACATCTATCCCTAATACTTCATGTCCTTCATCTGCCAAGGTTAAGGCAAGTTCAGAACCAAATCGACCAAGTCCGAGAATCGCTATTTGCATATTTTTCTCCTTAAATCTCAAATATCACTTATTTATTTATCCGATACGTACAGTTTCTTCAGGGAATTGGTATCGTCGTTGAGGTGTGTCTGGAATAGAGAGAGCAATATATAAACTACCTAATCTCCCAATAAACATTAAAGCCGTTAAAATTAGAGTGCCTGTTTTTGATATTTCTGAAGTTATACCTTGCGACCATCCACAGTTAGCTAGTGCGGACATTACATCAAAGGCTATAGGTAAAAATGGTATATTTTCTGAAAGTTGTAGTGCCCAACATCCAAGGCCGAATGTGAAAAAACCAAGCATAGTAACTGCTACAGCTCTCAGAACAATTGCTGAAGGTATATCTCTGCCAAATGCGGATGCTCTGTGTTTACCTTGGAATGCAGAAATAATGACAATGATACTTACCATTAATGAACCGATTTTTATTCCACCAGCGACAGAAGTCGAAGCACCTCCGATAAACATAAGTAGTAGTAACATTGCTGTAGTAGAGTCACTAATTAATGCAAGATCTATTGTTGTCATGCCAGCTGTACGGTTTGCAGACAAAAATAAAGCATTAACTAGTCTAGTGCCTATATTTACTTGATTTAATGCTTGTCCTGAGGCACTTTCACCTATAAAAAAGACGCAAATACCAGTGACGAACAATACTCCCATTCCAATACATACAAATTTCGTATCCAAAGTCCATTTTTTAGGTGAGCGGTTCAAGTTAAATATTGTAATAAATGACATACTTCCTATAAATGTTGAAATTGACATAATTGCAAGCGGGTAAGGATTATTAATAAATCCTTGCATACTTTCTTTACCTCCTTGCAGATCGAAACCAGCATTATTGGCCGCTGATATCGTATAAAATAAACTTTTCCATATTGAAACTAGGGATAGTTCTTGAAGTAAAAACCATGGTAATAGAAATATTAGAGTTGTACTTTCCAAAATTATTACAAACAGCATCACACGTTTAATTAAAATTCTGGCATCACGATTACCACTGTCCATTAATTCAAAACCTAAAAATTCACGTCCACGTAATCCTAACTTATTCCCCATTAGCAAAAGCAAGGCGCTTGCATAAATAGTGACCCCTAAACCTCCAGCTTGTATTAAAACTGCTATGACTAGTTCTCCAAAAAAATTCCAATGTTCAGCTGTATCAAAACGGATTAACCCTGTTACACAAACTGCAGATGTTGATGTGAATAAAGAGTCTATCCAATGAGTTGATTTTCCTGATTCTGATGCTAAAGGTAAGGATAGAAAAAAAGCACCTAAAAGGATGATTAAGAAAAAGACAGCTGGAATCATCCATGGTTTCGGGGAGATGTTAATTGAACGAACCTGACTTATGATAAAAATTTCACGATTGTTTCGATTATCATCAACCGATTTTGATAGATTATTTTCTACGGATCTGTTTTCCATTGAGAAGCCCTGTCGGTATATTGTCCTCCTAAGCTATCTACATGTCTACAATAGAAGTCAGTTCTTTTCATGTAGTGCACGTGCAAGCCACTGTACTGAATGCAATGAATCACGATTACTAAATTGTTCTATTTGTTGATGGCAAGATACCCCTGTTGTAGCTATGCCAGTATTTAGATTTGCACTATTAACAGCAGGAATTAAAGATCTCATTGCCATTGCCTCAGAAATTTCATAATGCTCTTTTTCATACCCGAAAGAGCCAGCCATTCCGCAACAAGCAGATTGAATTGTACTTACTTGGTACCCTACTGTTGATAAAACATTTTCAGTTATCTCAATTCCTGCAATAGCTTTTTGGTGACAATGTCCATGAAGCAATAAATCTTGTTGATTAAAGGGTTCAAAAATTTCTCTGAAAATCTGATCTTTTGTAATAATGAGATTGTTTAAAAATTCATCTAGTAATAGAGCTGATGCGGCCACTTTTTTGGCTGCATCGGTTCTAACAAGTTCAGGGTATTCATCGCGAAGGGTTAGTAGGCAACTAGGTTCAATACCTATTATTGGTATATTTTGTTCAGCATAGGGAAGAAGGTTTTCTATATTTAATTTTGCTAGTTTCTGTGCGTATTCTAATTGTCCTTTTGAAATTGCCGGCCTTCCACAGCATCCCATTTTTTCTACTAATATTACTTCGTATCCAAGTGCTTCTAGAACTCTGACAGTATCTTTTCCAACTTCAGGTTGGTAATAACGCATAAAAGTATCATCAAATAAAACTACTGTTCCCCTTTTCGAAAATGTAGGTGAAGTCCTCTCAGCGAACCACTTACGAAATGTTTTTTTTGCAAGTTGTGGTAAATGTCTGGATTGGTGGATACCTCCTAATTTGTGAAGTAGTTTTCTGAAAATAACATTCGAATTGATTGTATTAATTAATTTAGGGGTTTTACTTCCAATTGCACTTATATTTGCAATTTTAGCGAACACTCTCGATCTAAATGGAATTCCATTTTCCTGATGATATTTGGTAAGCACTTCGTACTTAATTTTTGCCATATCCACACCAGAAGGACATTCAGATTTACATGCTTTACATTCGACACATAGATCGAGAGCATCATATACCCTTGACCCACTGAGCTCTTTGGTGGGTAGTACTCCGTTTAATGCTTGTCGTAAAATGTTTGCTCTTCCACGTGTAGAATGTTCTTCGTCAAGTGTTACCATGTAAGACGGACACATTCCTCCGTCAAATTTTCTGCATGCACCTTGCCCATTACATAATTCTACAGCGCGTGCTAATCCTCCTTCAGGAGTAAAATTTAAAATTGTAGGTACTTCTGTATTTATGGTTTCAGGTCCTAGGCGTAAGTTATCTTGAAAGTCTGGAGTATCAATGATTTTTCCTGGATTAAGAATACTATTAGGGTCCCAAGAGGTCTTTAGTTCTCTAAAAGCTTCAGTTATCTCCGGGCCGAACATTTTCTCGGTAAAAACACCTCTAAGAATACCATCACCGTGCTCACCACTTAAACTTCCACCAAATTGTAGAACAAGCTCTGCAATTTCTGTTGCGATCGATTCAGAAACATTAAGCCCTTCTAATGTTTTAAGGTTGACGAGTGGTCTAATATGAAGACACCCTACAGAGGCATGGCCATAATACGCAGCAGTGGTCCCGTGTGATCTTACAATTGCATCAAATTTCTTAATAAATTCTGCTAAGTGTTTTGGATCTACTGCTGTATCTTCAACTAACGCTACTGGTTTGGCATCGCCTTTGACACTCATTAGCAAGCCTAAACCTGCTTGGCGCATTTTCCACCAGCGTGATTGGTCTGCGATTTCTGTGGTTAGTACGGTAGCGTAGACAAACTCTGTAGTGTCTAAGCTTGATTTTAGGTTATTTAATTTTAGATCGAGTTCACTTTCATTCTCACCATAAAATTCAACAAGCAATAATGCACCAGGTTTTCCTATCATTCCTTCCACTAAAGGTGCATAAGCAGGATTTTCCATACAGCGATCAATTATGTCATTGCCAACTAATTCAATTGCTGAAACGGGGTGATCTAAAGTTAAAACAGTTGCTTTTGCTGCATCAAATACGTCATTACAATGTACTACCGCTAACCCTGTAATAGTTGGGAGTGGAACAAGTTTTACTTTGGCTTCACTGACTATTGCTAGAGTACCTTCAGATCCTACAACTATATCTGAAAGATTGATGGAATCAGCATCCAAGGCACTGTCAAGGTTATATCCTGATACACGACGTTGGATTTTAGGATATTGTTTTTCTATTTCCTTTTCGTATCGTTTAGCTATGTCGAGGGTTTTTCGATAAATTTCTCCTTCGAAAGAAGGAAGGTCAAATTTAGTCCTTAATGAAGTAGCATCAATTTTTTCAAAATGTGTTGCCGTTCCGTCACTTAGGACTACATCTACTTCGAGAATCTGATCGATTGTTTTCCCGTAGATACAAGAATGGGCCCCGCAAGAATTGTTTCCAATCCCTCCGCCAATAGTTGCACGATTTTTTGTAGAAGTATCGATAGGATATTGCAGCTTATGAGGACGTAATAATCGATTTAATTCATCGATAACCAATCCTGGTTGTACCCGTGCCCATTTTTCTTCAACATTCACTTCTATTAATGCTCTCATATANCGTGAAAAATCTAATACGATCGCATGATTTACAGTTTGTCCAGCCAGACTAGTACCTGCGCCACGAGAGAGGATAGGTATTTTGTATATATTTGCTATATTTACAGCGTGTTGGATATCGAGAGGTACTCTTGGAAATACAATAGCAACAGGTTCCATTTCATAAATCGATGCATCTGTTGAGTACATTAATCGATCATATCTTTCGATTAACACATCTTCATTTCCCCCTGACAGAACAGTTGCTAAATCTTCAGCTAAATTGTTAAGCATTGAGGGATTTTTTCTAAGAAGTTCGATACTGTTTTGGACAGTTAAATGTTTTGAGGGAGTTTTTGAGCTGACAACTTGTCTTATTACCATTACATTAGATTACCTTGAGATTGGATTTTTGACCTTAAATTAAATATGTAATTATTTATTGGAAATTGCTTTTTTCTAGGCAGTTACGATTTCCGCATCTGGGTCGAGATAAGGAATTAAGGCTTCTAGTAAGTCAGTTTCAGAGTCTAAAATACGTGCCAGACCTGATAATAAACCCATAACACGTGCAATTAATATTACGTCACCAGGTACATCAATTAAAGGATTTGCGCGTAAAACTCTTCCTAGTTGTTGATTGATTTCTGCAATCATTTCTTGGTCAGCATAAGGTTTCCCTGAACGGAGTACATCTCCTAAGAACGCCTCTCCTAGTGCGGTATATGTTTCCTGTGTTCGATCGCGAGTCCTAAATCCCATTTCCTCCATTGTCCCAGTTATAGCTTCAGCTTGTTCAGACATTATCGCACTTGTAAGGACGATCAATTGTTCTCGAAATTCTTCTGGTATTTTTTTAGTTAACCCAAAATCAACTAATCCTATTTTTGCGGTACCATCATTTTTTGGGTTTGGGATTACAAACAAGTTTCCTGGGTGTGGATCAGCATGGAACATACTTTTTCGTAGAATCATTGTATTAAATAAATCAATGAGTGTTTCTGCTACTAGGGGAGTCGCTACACCGGCATTTCGTTGTGCTTCAACGTTACTGATCTTTATTCCATCAAGGTAATCCATTGTTAAAACTCTACGTGTAGATAGATCCCAATGTATTTTTGGGATAACGACATCATTTCTATCATTAAGTAGATCTGATAGAGCTTCTGCTGCTTTACCTTCATGTACAAAATCAACTTCTTCGGGTGCATTTCGCTCCATTTCATCGATAATTGGTCGAAAATCTATGACAGTTTCAAATTTTGCCCAAATATTAACTAGTATTCGTAAATTTTGAAGATCATGTTTAACAACTGATTCTATATTTGGGTATTGAACTTTTACTGCAACTGTTGTCCCATCGTGTATTTTTGCTTTATATACTTGAGCTAAAGAAGCAGCAGCGATTGCATTTTTATCGAATTCTAAGAATAAATCTTCAATTTTACCTCCTAATTCTGATTCAATAATTGGGTGCATTTCTTCCCATGAGCGAGGTGGAACTTGGTCATGTACTAGAGAAAGTACAGTAATATATTCATCCATAAGAACATCAGCACGGCTTCCTAGGAATTGGCAAGTTTTTATGATCAGACCTTGCTGTCGTATCGCCTGTCGTACAACCGATAATGCAGAACGTTTATGAAATTCATGTGTAGACTTTTCCATTCTTTTGTCACCAAAAAAATTTCTTTTTAAGCGTAACCATCGCCATCCGATCCATATCCAAATGACGGTTAAGGCCAGAGGAAACATACGTCCTAATTTTGTCATTGGGATTGAACGTTGTGTATTGTTCATGCTGCTCCTGAATTAGAAAAAAAATTACTTTAAATTGATTCTTATTAACAGTACCAAGTGTCTTTTAAAACACCAAAACGATGTACTATATATAGTGATGGCAATTTTCAATCCCTTTGTACCTTCTTTTAAAATTAACCCTTATTTGCAGTATTCTCGTTTGCGTTCAGATGAGCCGGTACATAGAAGTATGGCTTTGCAAGCATGGATATTAACACGATATGAAGATTGCCTAAATGTTTTAAAAGATATTGAAAATTTTTCATCAGATGGCAGATATGCATCAGGTGAGATAGGTCGTGCTGTTCGTGAACAACGTAAAACAGCACCACTTGGCGATGTCGATAGTTTATTGACTGTTGATCCACCTACACATACACACCTTAGGGGGATAATTAATAGAGAATTTACCCCAAGGAGGGTAGAGCGTTTATTACCACGAATTGAAGAAATTGCATGCGAACTTTGTAATGATATAGATGTACTTGATGAATTCGATTTAATTGATTCCTTAGCGTTACCGTTACCAGTAATTGTAATTGCAGAACTTTTAGGTATACCACCATCGGATCGCCAATTATTTAAAGAATGGTCGAATAAATTGGCAGCAACTACAGATGTATTTAATTCTGAGCAGGCAATTAAAGAAGCACAGGAAACAACACAAGAATTAATCTTGTATTTTTCCGATTTTATGAATGCACGACGTCGATTTCCTGAAGATGATTTAATTTCTGCTTTTGTTCATGCTCAATCTGACGGTGTTGAATTGTCTGATGATGAAATTCTAGCCTTTTCAATTTTATTATTAGTAGCCGGTAATGAGACAACAACAAATCTTATCGGAAACGGAATTATGGCATTAGTTAATAATCAAAAATCTTTTTCATTAATAAAAGAAAATCCTAATCAGATCTCTGCAATGGTTGAAGAAATTTTACGTTTCGACTCACCTGTACAAGGTGTAGTGAGAATTGCCAAAAATGACCTTTCATTTGATGGTACCGATATTTCTGCTGGTGAAGTTGTGATGGCTATGGTTGGGGCGGCCAATCATGATCCTGAACAGTTTGTAGATCCAGAAACTTTCGATATTAACCGACTGAATAATAGACATTTATCATTTGGTTTGGGACCACACTTTTGTTTAGGGGCTCCCTTAGCTCGTCTAGAAGCCTCAGTATTATTTAAGGAATTTTTTAAAAGATTTTCCGTTATTGAAAGTGCTCGTTCTGACGTTGAAAGAGGCGGAACTTTGCTATTACGTGGTTTTACAAAATTACCTATACTGGTAAAGAAATAGCCATAAAATAGTCTTTTTACGATAAATCCTCTATTATTCAGTGAGAGATACTGTACGTTAGGTACTTTTACTATTGAAAAACATTCATGTTCCTAAAAAGCTATTAGCTTTAGTTATAATATTGCTTGTCAGCTATTATTTTGTGCATCGTCAATTTAATCTTACTTTCGATCAAATTGAATCTATTGTTAACTCTGTGGGTATTTTCGCCCCACTTGTATATGCTTTAGTACTATTTTGCGGCTTAGTAATTCCCTTCAATCCTATATCTGATTTGATCACAGTTAATGTTGCGGCATTTTTGTTTAAACCTGAGGTATCAATTCTGGCTACATTTTTTGCGCATACAGGATCTTTGGTAGTCAATTATATTGTTGCTCGAATATTTGGTGAAAAAATTATGAGAATCTTAGTGCATAAGGAAGCGTCAATATTTTTTGATAGATTTGGTAATAAAGTTACACCGAAGTCAATTTTTTACCTTCGTTTTCTTCTTCCGATTACAGCGATTGGCATCGATATAGTTACATACTTGGCAGCTATGAGACGTATCAGATTTTCCACCTTTTATTGTGTGAGCATCATTCCATGGACATTGATAAGTATAATATATTTTTATTCGACAAATTTTCTAAAAAACCAATCATTAATGTTATTTTTTGTTCCTGCAGTATTATTGATACTAGTTCCAAGTGTGGTGATTTTATGGCGTCGTCACATTGCACGTTTGATACCTAATTTTTTTGAAAGAGAATAATATGGACTCATATGATGATAACAATATATTTGCAAGAATTATCCGCAACGAAATTCTTAGTAATAATGTTTATGAAGATGAAGAAATACTAGCTTTTCATGATAATAATCCACTTGCACCAGTGCATATTTTGATTATTCCTAAGGTCGCAAAAATCATCGGCCCTTCAGAAATTTCTCGTTCAGATGCTTCTTTGATGGGGAAAATGGTCTATGTGGCTACCGAATTGGCACGAAAATTTGGTATTGATAAGACAGGCTTTAGGCTTGTCATGAATAATGGATCCGATGCAGGTCAAACTGTACCGCATATTCATTTGCACCTTTTAGGAGGAGGAACTTTATCTAATATAGCTTGATAATATTTCACTATATGCTAGACGAGATCGTTGTTCACCCTGATAATGTTCTCTCCACGAAGATGTGGGCTCGTAGCTCAGCGGCCTAGAGCAGTCGGCTCATAACCGATAGGTCCCAGGTTCGAATCCTGGCGGGCCCACCAAAATTGACTATTTATATTAAACCTTTAGGTTACGAATNATTCTCAGATGAACTTAACTTTTTCTCGTCAATTATTTCTAGATCAGATTTCTCAATATATTCCTTTAGAAGTAGATAATTCCAACCTACGCCTTTCAGCGGTGATGTTATTGATTTGTCAAATTGATGGAGAAGATAAATTGATTTTTCAAAGTAGGAGTAATTATGTCAGGCACCACAAGGGAGAAATTAGTTTGCCTGGTGGTGCTAAAGATCCTGATGACATCAACTTGAAAGAAACTGCACTTCGTGAAACTCAAGAAGAAATCGGAATTGATCCAGAAATGATTCATGTCGTAGGACAACTCGATGATACAGAAACATGGACTGGTTATTTGATAAGACCATATATTGGATTGGTACCTACTTCTGCAGATATCATATTTTCTCTTGCTGAAAAAGAAGTAGTTGAGATTTTAGAAATACCCATTGATTATCTTCTTTCCGATAAAGCAAAAGGCTGGAAAATGGTTAACAATCAAGGACTATCCTCTGTAGAAGAAGGATATGTATGGGGTGAACATATTATATGGGGTGCTACTGCACGGATTATTCGACAATTTATTAATATGTATAAGGATGAAAATTGATGGCTTTAATACTTGTACGTCATGGACAATCGGAAGGTAATGTAAAGGAAATTATTACAGGATCGATGAATGTAGGACTTACTGAACATGGGTATAAACAAGCAAAGCTGGTTGGGATGAAACTATCTGTTGAACCAATAACTGCTGTTTATACTAGTTCGCGTATTCGTGCAATTGAAACTGGTTCTGCTATAGCAATGCATCATAAATTAGATACAAAACCTCTTGCTGAATTTGATGAATATATGTATGGAGATGCAGAAGGTATGACTTGGAATGAATTTGCAAAACAATATCCTCGTAATCTAGAAAACTGGGGAATTGACGCTGTTCCAGGTGAAGAAGGCCGACAAAACTTTCGTGATCGTGTAGCCATCGCTTTTGATTTTTTGTCAGAAAAACACAAAGATGATTTGGCTGTAATCGCTTGTCATGGAGGTACAATTTTACATATTTTGGGACATATATTAGGTACCTCAGCTATTGAAATACCTAGGTTCAGAATTGGTAATTGCTCTTTAACAAAAGTTTTGTACGAAAATAATCGTAACGTTATTGTAAATGCTAATGATACTTGCCATTTGCAAGAATGATAATATTTTATATGAGGCTAGATGTTGCAGTATAAATTGCGATTAAGCTCATCATTAATAGTAGAGTTGCAGATGACTTTTGTACTGTTTTGCGGTTTAGACGTGTACTAACGTATTTTCCAGTCATAATTCCAATGATGGTCATTGGTAATGCCAATACAACTAATGCAAAAGTGTTATTTTCGTTGTATATGCCTCCCAGTGCTGCAATAATCGGACCAATCGCTCCAGATGTCATCGTAAATCCATACAACCTACTTCGATATTGATTTGCTGTACCACCTAACCAATTGAAATATAGTACAGCAGGTGCTCCTCCCATGCCTAATGCCCCACGCATTAAACCTGATAATGATCCGGCTAGTATAATTCGTAATAGTTCTGGGTCGTTATTCGTTTGCTGCATTCCTTTTGATGAATAGCTAATTATAACTGCTATTAATACTACGATTCCTACACACAAACGTAAAAAAGATTCATCAGTATTTATAAGTATTAATAGTCCAAATGGGAAAGTTACTAGACTTATAACTGCTGGAAGTAAAGAGTCTTTTATCGGGGTTCTTTCTGAGGCGAGAGGGTACATAATAGTTGCAGTTAGAGGAACTACTACAAACATAATTGCAGCTGAAGATGAAACTCCAATGAATAAAGTAGCGATTGGAATAAACAGTATGGCAGAACCAAATCCAATTGAAGTTTGCACCGTTGTTGCTAAGAAGACCAAAAAAGCAATGAGAAAAAATTCCAAAATGGTAGACCGTCTATTCTGTGATGAGTTCTATTATATGGTAATACTTTGAAATATAGCCTGCTAAAATTTAGTTATAGATCTTACCTATTGATTTGTATGTGCTAGTTCTACTACTGTGACCCCGATACCACCATCACGTAATTCAGCAGTTTGATATCCGAGTACCAAAGGGTGTCTATCAAATAGTTCTCGTACAGCAATTCGCATAGCACCAGTACCTCTACCATGGATTACTCTTACTCGATCATGTCCGAATCTTGCTGCCATATCCAGGAATGATTCTACTTGAGGTAATGCATCATCCAAACTTTGACCACGTACTTCAATTTCGCTGGGAACTGTGGGTTTTTTAGGGAAATTGATTTTGTCAGTCGTTATGTTGCCTGTTTTATTCGAGACTTGTTCGACTAAATCCAATTTTGCTCGTGTCCGCAGTGCACCTAATTGGACTTCAAATTCTCCAACTGGATTGACTTTTGTTAACACCTCACCAAGCTCTGTTAATCCTCTGAGTGTGACGTAAGTTCCTGGAACAATTGATTCGCTTTTTATAGGTTCAGTGCCTTTGTCGATTGGCGGTAGTGATGATTTAATTCGATTGGTTGATATATTCCTAATTTTAGTCGTATTTTCTTCTGCTTCGCGATAAGCTTTTTCTGCATTTTTGAACTCTGTTTTTTCAATAGATTTCTGCGCAATTAATATGGAGCGACGAATTTTATTCAACTCCTGTTGTATCTCTATGACAATTTCTTCTTTGATCTGTTCACTTTTAGTGATTAATTTTGCTAATTGTTCTTGATATTTCGATCTTATATCCATTGCTTTTTGTAATTCATCACTTGCTAGCGATTCCTTAATTTTAGCTGTTTTTAATGTTTCATTTAACTCAGCTAATAGAGATTCAAAATCACGTTCTTCTTTTGATAATTTATTGTTTGCATTATCAATTATATGTCTAGGCATTCCCAAAGAAGCAGCTATAGAAAGAGCATAAGATTGTCCTGGTAACCCTATTGATAAATTGTAGGTAGGGGATATTTTTTTCAAATCAAATTCAAAAGATGCATTAGCTACGTTAGAAGCATTATGCGCGTAGATTTTTATTTCACTATGATGTGTAGTAGCAATTAAAGTTGCTTGATTAGCAATCATCTCTTCAACTATTGCTATACCCAACATAGCACCTTCTGTAGGGTCTGTGCCCGCTCCAATTTCGTCCAGTAATACCAAAGATGAACTGTCTGCCCTAGCAATTATATTAATAATTTTTTTTATATGACCTGAGAAAGTAGAAAGGGATTGCTCTATTGACTGTTCATCTCCAATGTCTGCGAAAATCTCAGAATATTTCGGTATCATGGTCCCATTTTGTGCTGGAATAGGTAATCCTGATAAAGCCATAATTGTGAGTAAGCCGGCAGTTTTTAGGGCTACAGTTTTCCCACCAGTATTGGGTCCGGTAATTAATAATGCTTTATAACTGCCACCCACATTGATCGTGTTGCTGACTACATCTCCTTTTAGTAATGGGTGTGATGCATTGATTAATTTCAGTTCATTAGGGGCTTCTATAATCCAATCACTCGGATCTTTATCTATTAAGTGTGTCGCATTGATTTCTTTTGCGAATTTTCCAATAGCATTAAGAAGATCTAATGAAGCTAATTGATCAGTTGATAGTTTTAGTTGATCAGCACAAGTACCAATTTTGGAAGATAAATTTTTCAGAATAGTATTGATTTCATGTTGTTCTTGAAGTTGAAGTTCTCTCCACTTATTTCCTGAATCAACTAACACTAAAGGTTCGATATAGATAGTTGCTCCAGATGCAGATATGTCATGAACAACACCCTGAATGTGATTTCGATTATCAGCTCTTACAGGCAAGACATATCTCCCATTGCGCATAGTGATAATGGGCTCTTGCAATGCAGATCTAATTTTCTGATTACGTAATAAAGTTTCCATTCGATCATTTAGGTAGGTATGGATTGATAATATTTCTTTTCTAATTTGGTAAAGTTCAGGGGTAGCGTTATCACGTATTTCTCCTTGAGCATCGATGATGTTTTTTATATATGAAGATAACCACTCTAGATCTGTAATATTGTCCGTTATAGCACTGATATGGCTAATTTCCTCTGTAAAACGATGTACAAATGATTTGATTGAATTCCCAATATCACAATTCATTGCGATAGCTAAGAGTTCATCTGGTTTTAAGATACGTCCTTGCTCTGCACTTCGCACTGAAATACGAATATCATTGGCATTTGTAGCAGCTAGTGAAAATCCCTTTTCATGGACGCGAAAGATTTCTTTAATTAGCTGGTGTTTTTCGAAAATTGAATCAATATTTGGTAATGGTCTGAGAGCTAACGCTTTTTCATGGCTAACCAAAAAGGAAGTATAATTACTTAGCTTTTTAACAACTAACGGGAATTCTAAGAGGTCGAGGGTTTTATTTTCCAGTTGAGTGGTCCAAGTTCTTGCTATCATCTGTTGTCTGTGTATTACTTAAGAATATTGTTTGAAGAGCTTCTACTATAAACTCATCATCTTCAGGCATGACTGTCCGAGGATCTAACATTACTTTACCTTCAGAAATTCTAGTAATTATTGGCTTAGAACAATGTCTTAAATTTTCAGAGAATGTTTCAACGTCTATCGATGTTGGAGTAATAGCACACACCATGGTTGGTAAATCTTGGCCAGGTAAAGTTCCACCGCCAATGGTAGATTTACTTGCTAAAACTTCAGCATTACCCATACATGCATCGACCCATCGTTGTGCACGTTTTCCTAAGTCGAGTAAGGGTATTGATATCATTTTCCAGATTGGGATTTTGCTTGTAAAATCTCCTATCTCGTAGTGATTAAGAGTTGCAATTAAACCAGCAAGATTGATTTTATCAATTCGTAGGGCACGACTAAGGGGGTGTTGTTCCATTAATTTTATATATTCCTTTTTACCAACTATTATGCCTGTCTGTGGTCCTCCAATTAACTTGTCTCCTGAAAAAATCACTANATCAGCACCAGCTTTTACTGAATTTTGGACTAAAGGTTCAGGTGTTAATCCGTATTTTGTAGTATCGATTAAGGCACCGCTACCAACATCATCTATCAAAGGTATTTTTTGCTCTTGAGCTAGTTTTGCAAGTTCGGATATTGTCGGTTCTGTTGTGTATCCAATCAATCGATAGTTAGAACTATGTACACGTAATAGTGCAGAAGTTTGCTCAGTAATGGCTTGGTAATAATCATCAATATAAGTGCGATTAGTTGTCCCTACTTCGATTAATTTTATGTTCGCCTGTTTCATCACTTCTGGAATTCTAAATCCACCACCTATCTCTACAAGTTGACCACGTGATATAACTGCTTCACGGTTTGCTGCTATTGCAGTTAAAGCAAGTAATAATGCCGCAGCGTTATTATTAACGACCATAGCATCTTCAGCTCCTGTTAAACGACACAACTGATTTTTAATGTGTGCATTCCTAGAAGATCTTTTACCGGAGGATTGAGTGATTTCAAGTGAAGAATAATTCTGAGCAATTGAGGTTATGTTGGAAATTGCAGTTGCTGCCATTGGAGATCGTCCAAGGTTAGTATGGATGATCACACCTGTTGCGTTGATTAAAGGAAGTAGCGAATTTGCTAATGACTGAGCTTTTTCGAGTAGAGAGTCTATAGGATTTTTTTCAAGTTCTGAACCTGTAGCTTGTATATGCGCTCGTTGTTCTTCCAAAACTACCCTGGCTAAATTCGTGATTGTATTTTTACCAAATTGCGCTGAAACATCTTCAACTCTTTTGTCGTTTAATATTTTATCCACTGAAGGTAAATCTCGATAAGGATTTTGCATAATTGCCTCACAACCTATTGTAGATCGATTTTCAAGAATTTCATTCAAATTTAATCAAACTAATTGATTCTATTTTCTTTCAAAGTAAATTAGACGATATATTGATTTAATTAGAAATTATTTGTTNGGAGGAAATGTTGAACTTACGTATACCTGGACCTACTCCTGTTCCTGATTCAGTTGCACAAGCAGGTGCTGCCGACATGATTAATCATCGAGGCCCAGAATTTGCTGATCTTATCAAACGATCTACTACTCAATTAAAGGAAGTTTTTGAAACAGAAAACGATCTTTTCATCCTTACTGCATCAGGGACTGGAGGGATGGAAGCAGCAGTTGCGAATCATGTAAATGCTGGTGAAAAAGTTCTTGTTGTTACCGTAGGTGTTTTCGGGAAGAGATTTGTAGAGATAGTTAGAGTTTTTGGGGGTAACCCTATTGAGCTTGATTTTGAATTTGGTAGGGCTGCAGACCCCAACCGAATAGAAGAAGCTCTCCAACAACATTCTGACATACGTGTAGTATTAGTAACTCATAATGAAACTTCTACTGGAGTTACCAATAATGATTTAAAAATTGTATCGGATATATGTCAGTCATATGATTGCCTGTTGATAGTAGATGCTATTTCCTCTCTCTCTTCAATTCCAGTTAAAACTGATGAATGGGAATTAGATGTAGTGATTTCAGGATCACAAAAAGGTTGGATGACCGCTCCAGGATTGGCGTTTGTTTCATGTAGCGAAAAAGCATGGGAGAAAAATGCACTGGTGACATCTCCACGATTCTATTTTGATCTACTAAAAGCTAAAGATTATCTTGCGATGGGACAAACGCCATCAACTCCTGCCGTGTCCGTGATGTTTCAATTAGACAAGGCTTTAAAAATTATGTTCGATGAAGGACTTCAGAATATCTATACTCGGCACCATAAGCATGCTCAAATGACTCGAGATGGAGTTAGAGCATTGGGCTTAGAGCTGTTTGCTGAAGAAGGATCTGAATCAGATACTGTTACCTCAGTGCGAATACCAGATGGGATTGATGGTTTGGAATTTTTGGAGATTGCTCGCAGTCAATTTGGTACAGTTTTTGCTGGAGGACAGGGCCCTCTAAAAGGACAAATTTTCCGCTTTGGTCATCTTGGTTTTGTAACTGATGAACATATAGAGGAAGGTTTATCCGCTATCGAAAAAACACTACAAAAGATGCACAGTTAATTATCAAGAAAGAGCTTTCTTTTGGCTAAAATCCTTATTGCCGATTCAATTGCGGATACTGGTATTGAATTGCTATCTGATCGACATGAAATTATTTATTCTACAGATCTTTCTGAAGATGCTCTTATAGCAGCATTAAAAGGTGTGCAAGCCCTTTTAGTTCGTAGTCAGACTCAAGTTACTGCACATGTTATAAAGCAATCTCCTGATTTAGAAATTATCGGAAGAGCAGGCGTTGGAGTCGATAATATTGATCTTGATGCTGCTACACAACAAGGAATAACTGTAGTTAATGCACCTTTGTCGAATACTACCTCCACCGCTGAACATGCTTTTGCATTAATCCTTTCTGTAGCACGTCATATTCCTCAGGCACATCATTCGTTAAAAAATGGTGAATGGGCAAGATCAAAATATGCTGGTATTGAACTTTCTGGGCAAACATTAGGTATCGTTGGTTTAGGGAGAATTGGAAGTGAAGTAGCGAGAAAAGCTCACGCATTCAATATGGAGATAATTGCATATGATCCTTTCGTTACTAGTGATCGTGCCAATCAACTGGGAGTGCAATTATTAGGATTCGATTCATTGTTGGAACAATCTGATTTCCTTACTTTACATACAGCATTACATGATGGAACGCGCAACTTACTAAGCACAGAAGAGTTTAAAAAAATGAAAAAAACAGCATTAATTATTAATGCTGCTCGTGGCCCATTGGTAGACGAAGTGGCCTTATATGCAGCAATTGATGCTGGTGAAATTGCTGGTGCAGCGATTGACGTTTTCAGCGAAGAACCTGCCGTTGATAATATTCTTACATCAAGCGATAAAATTATTGTTACTCCACACCTTGCAGCTTCTACTGCTGCTGCACAAACTCGAGCTGCAGTAGAGACAGCAGAGCAGCTAATCGATTTTTTCGATGGCAAGAGCCCTCGTTTTTCAGTAAATGTGCCACTGGTTGATGAAGATACAATGAGTATTATTAGTCCATTTATTGATTGTGCTGAACTTGCTGGTTCTGTCGCAGTGCAACTGGTTAAAGAAGGAGTCGCTACGGTACGTATTGAATACCGTGGCGCTATTGCTAATTATAATACTTCGCCATTACGTGCTGCAGTAATTATGGGCATACTCCAATCCGTTACTGAAGATAAAGTAACAATGGTTAATGCTAATGCTATGGCAGAGATACACGGATTAGATATAAAAGAAGACAGTGGTCCGGCTTTAGAACCATTCGCTAGTCAGATAATTGTAAGTATTTTTGGCAATGCTGGTGAGGCAGAAAGTGTTACAACAACACATACGAGTGGTGGGCCAAGAATAGTTGGTATTGGTCCATATGATGTTGAGATAATTTCGTATAAAGGACACTTACTGGCTATAGAAAATATAGATCGCCCTGGTAAAATTGGTCATGTTGCCACATTACTGGGTACATGGGGTATTAATATTAATGC
This sequence comes from Chloroflexota bacterium, assembly GCA_002716405.1. GTDB lineage: Bacteria > Chloroflexota > Dehalococcoidia > UBA2979 > UBA2979 > UBA6955. Next base: position 29,675 of record PBBA01000010.1, read on the forward strand.
TATGTCTGTAGCTGCTGGCCGTGAAAAATTCGCCTTAATGTTGCTAACAATCGAACGCTCACTAACAGAAGATGAGATCATTTTTGTCCGTGAGCTTGAAGATATTGAGACAGTTAGACAAATTGAACTGTCCTAAAGGCTATGATCGTCTAGAACATTGAGAACCAATCCTGTAGCAAGTTTAGGATAAAAGAAGGTGGTCTTTTGCGGCATCACGTCACCAACATTTGCTATGTCAATAACTTGTTGTACTGGAGTTGGATTTACTAAAAATGCTATTTCTGCCTTACTGGATTGTATAAGTTCAAANGCTTCAGTAGCACTAGCTGTAAATAATACCTCTCCAGCAGTTGTTTCAGATTCTCCTATGTCAAAAACAGGAGAGAGTATCAGTTCTGTTAATATCGAGGCATCTACATGTTTTGAATTTGTTGATAATTTTTTAGGCATATTTTCAATTATTTTTTCTTGTGATTGAGCTGTAATTGAGATGAATCGTTTTCCTTGGTTNTCGATTACTCCGACTGAAAATTTTTCCTTTCCTTGCTGTGCAATTAGATCAAGCAATTTTTCGGCTCCATCAGCGTTCATAGTGAGTTCATGACTATGATNTTTTGTTATAAAGAAATTCGCCAATGATTTTTCCCAATTCTGAGTATATTTTTTTGATATTAAACGGTGATTCGGTAATATTCTTAACCCAGGATCATTAATTTCTATCAATCCAGTGAGTAGATAATTTTTAGGATTGAGTGAATTTACTTTAATTTTTGTATTTTCTTCGTTTAAATAGTCAGTTGCTGTTGCGTATCTATGGTGTCCGTCGGCTATTGTTATTTTTGAATTACTAATTATAGCAGTTATAGTATTCAATAATTGGTCATCACTGATTACCCAAAGCCTATGTAAATCATTATTGATGTCTTGAGATTCGAAATCTGGTTCTTCTTCTGATATTTTTTCTAAAATGGGATGAATTTTTTTTGTAGGATCTTCATACATAGCAAAAATAGGACTGACGTTGGCATTGGTTGCCTTCATTAAATTTAAACGAGTTCTACGAGGACCTACCATAGTCGATTCATGGGGGCGTACGATATCATCTTGTGGATCGTATATTCTGAGCGCTACAAATACAGAACGTCTGTTGTACGTTTGATTTTGGATAACACATTTTTGTTCATATAAATAATATTTAGGCTCGTTATCCCGAATTAAAATATTTTGTTCTATCCATTCATTTAAGAGAAGTGCAGCTTTTTTAAATCGAGAATCATCTTTACCGGGTGCCAGTTCGATATGCGCTATGTTAAAGGGAGAAGATGAAAGAAGCATTGATTCAGCTTCTTCACCAATAACATCATATGGTGGAGCTAGTATATCGTTAGCATTAACAATATTTAAGTTATACCGAAAACCTCGGAATGGTCGAATTTCAGCGATTGCATGGCTCCTTTAATTTTCATTTGCTTATATTTGTGGCATTGAAGTGATGTCAATGTGTCTTGCTAGTATGATACCACTCTAAGGAACAGATTAAAAGAAATAGGAGAATTGCCTAATGTTTTCATATTGTATTTTTTGTGAAATTGCAGTTCATAAACAGCCCGCAGATATATTATATGAAGATGATGAATTTATGGTTTTTCGAAACCGCTTACGCTGGGTTCCAACGATGTTGTTAGCTATTCGTAAAGAACATTGTACGCAAGAAGAACTTTGGCAAAACCTCGGGCGTCTCGGAGAAATAGCAGTGAATGTAGCTAATACAGAATGTCCTGATGGATTTAGGTTGATATCGAATTTTGGTTATGATGGTATGCAATCTCAAGATCACGCACATGTCCATATTTTGGGAGGCATGTTTTTAGGAGAATACGCGTAGTATTTAGAGTTATTTGCCGTTTTGCCAGCCGATTATAGATTCTCTTTGAATTTTGAATAAATCGGAAATACCTTTGCTTGCTAAAGCTATCATATTGTTCATCTGTTCTATTTCAAAGGGCTTCGATTCTGCAGTACCTTGTACTTCTACCAAATGACCGTTACTGAGCATGACCAAGTTAAAGTCTACATCTGCTGAAGAATCCTCACGGTAATCTAAATCAAGAAAAATTTGATTACTAGATAATCCTACTGATATAGCTGCTACTTGACTGTGTAGTGGTGAATTTTCTTTCGGAAACAAGCTTTCAAGTGCTATGGCTAGCGCTACCCATGCTCCAGTGATTGATGCTGTTCTAGTTCCTCCATCTGCTTGCAAAACATCACAGTCAATAATAATGGTTCTTTCTCCTAATGAAGTCATGTCGATAGCGTTACGAAGAGAACGACCGATCAATCTTTGAATTTCTTGCGTACGGCCACTTTGCTTTCCTCTAACGGCTTCTCGATTGCCTCGTGTATTGGTAGATTGTGGAAGCATGCCATATTCGGCAGTAATCCATCCCGATCCTTGCCCCCTTAACCATCTTGGAACATTATCTTCTATGGTTGCTGCACATAGAACCTGTGTATCTCCCATAGAGATTAGGGCTGACCCGTTTGCATTTTTAAGGTACCCAGGCTCTATGTGTACAGGGCGCATATCATTATTTGAGCGGTTGTGAGATCTGTTTGGCATCAATTCCTCTTGTTTGACTTAGTCGATATTATCCAATTCAATGCGTTAATAGAAATATATTGCGAGGCTTATTGTATGGCACATTATACGTATATTGAAAACGATCAAGGTAATCATCAAATTGCTTTAAGAGATCTATCAGATCAATCTTGGGAAAATGGACCAGGTGCTTTTAAAGGAATAGGTGGAACTGTTTTAGGTGATGCAACTCGTGTAATGTTAATGAAATTTGAATTAAATAGCGAAACTCCATTACATAGAGTGACATCAGGATTATTTATTGTATTGGAAGGTGTTTTGACTTTACATAATAATAAAAATGAGGACATTTTTTTAAACCCAGGGGATTCAATAAAAATACCATCTTCAACAAATTCTAAATGGCAATTGATTAATACTGGGACTGTAGAAGTATTATTTGCATTGGTAAAAATGGAGTAAAATAAATTAATAATTGTGTGCATCCAAGTGTCTATGGTCTTATACTTTAATCATCCTCAGGAGTTCTGACGGTACCTTCTTACCGGAGCACCACAGTGTTGGGCCGAAATATCATATCTATAGCTGATCTTTCACCAATTGAACTTACACAAGTTCTTGATGTTTCTACGTGGATGAAAAATAATCAAGTTGGGCCACTGTTACAAGGTAAAACACTAGCTTTAGTTTTTGAAAAACCATCATTACGAACAAGAGTTTCTTTTNAAGTCGCGATGCAGCATTTGGGTGGTAATACAATTTCTCTTCCTTCTAGCGAAATTCAGATGGGTAACAGGGAGCCTGTAAAAGATGTTGCTCGTGTGCTGGCTCGAATGGTCGATGTAATTGCTNCACGCACCCATGAACATTCAACGATTACTACTTTAGGGGAATATTCATCAGTACCAGTGATAAATGCGCTTTCTGATCTTGAACATCCCTGCCAATCTTTGGCTGATTTACTTACATTAAGAGAGCATTTTGGCAATTTGAAAGGTGTGAAAATTGCATATATAGGTGAAGGTAATAATGTCGCACGTTCTCTTGCATACGCTTCAGTAATGATGGGAATTGACCTGACTATTGCTTGTCCAGATAACTACAAACTACCTGATGAAACCATGATTTATATAAATAACCTTCAAGGTGAAGGTTCAGTTTCACAGACCGACGATCCACATCGTGCTATATCTGACGCTAGTGCTGTTTATACTGACGTGTGGGCCTCTATGGGATATGAACATGAGTTGGAATTGCGTAGGAATATATTTAGGCCGTACCAACTGAATAGCTCATTACTTAGTTCTGCTCCAAGTGATATCTTGATAATGCATGATTTACCTGCGCATCGAGGTGATGAAATAACAGAAGAAATAATAGAATCTGATTATTCAATAGTATTTGATCAAGCTGAAAACCGCATGCATGCACAGCAAGGTCTACTAGCATTGATTTTGTCAGATTTTAAGTTTTAGTTAAATTTTTAAAACAAATTAATCGCATGCATTAGAGAGATATATATATATGCAGGGTGTCCTTAGCGATATTGCCGCAAGAATCGATGTATCTGCGATAATAGATATTGTTATTGTTTCTCTCGCTATTTATTGGCTACTTTTGTTAATTCGCGGGACGACAGCAATGACAGTTTTGCGTGGAGTTGCGGTTTTGTTACTGGGTGCTTTNATAGTTAGCCGTATTTTAGATCTTACTATGTTCAATTGGATATTAAGAAACTCAGTTACAGGCCTAGTCATTGCGGTTCTTATTGTTTTTCAACCTGAGATTAGACGCGCTTTAGAAAGACTTGGGCGTACAGGATTGCATTCAGCATTTGGCCGTCAAGAGTATCAAGAACTAATTGAGATAGTTAAGAAATCTGCCTCTAAACTTTCTCAATCACGAACAGGTGCTTTGATTATCCTTGAACGAGAGACTGGATTGCAAGATGTCATTGATACTGGAATTAGGATGAATAGTGTTTTATCTGAAGAAGTTTTGGTGATGATCTTTGATGTCCATTCTCCCCTTCACGACGGGGCTGTTGTTTTGAGAAGAGATAGAGTGATTGCNGCTGGTTGTACACTGCCGCTATCTGAGGCCGCTTTACCAGCTGAACATGGGATGAGGCACCGTGCAGGGATGGGCCTTGCAGAGCTTACTGATGCAGTTGTTGTAATTGTGTCTGAAGAAAGAGGATCTATTTCATTGGCTTCTAATGGTAGGCTGATTACTGATTTAGATTTGAAACGGTTAGATAGGCAGCTCCATCGACTATTTGGGTTAATGGTTGAAGATGAAATTTCAAATAACTCAAGATCTAATAATGTGATGGAATCTCGGAATTAAAGTATGAAGCAATTCAATACAACAGAAGAGCGAATTCGCAATTTCGTTGAGATTGCTCAAGAAACTTTGCTGAGATCTTTAAGAACTATACGTGGAACTCCAGGGTTATTTTTACTTTCACTTGGTTTAAGTGCTGCATTATGGATTTTTATCACTGAGGAGGAAAATCCTACAAAGATTGATGAATTGTCTCGTCCATTAAATGTACAAGCCTTCAACGTGGAACCTGGGTTAGCTGTAGCAAATCAACTGCCTTCAATTGAAGTTGTACTTGCTGCTCCAGCAGATAGATGGGAGGAAATAGAATCTGGGTTAGGTAAATTTTCTGCATATGTTGATCTGAATGGAGTTACAAAAAGAGAACAAGCTGTTCGTGTCCATGTTGAAACAGAAGGAATTCGTGGTGTTAGAGTTGTAGGAACTATTCCTGAAACGATTATTGTGAATCTTGAAGATTTGGAAACTATTGATATCCCTGTTAGGGTACGTCCAATTGGAACGACCCCATTCGGTTATGAATTGGGGGATATTAGTTCTACGAAGAACATTGTCAGTGTCGCTGGTCCTGCCTCTTTAATTAATCGTGTAAGTGATGCTGTTGCTGATATTAATATTACTGGATTGACGTTACCCATTGAGCAAACAGTTAATCTTGTGCCACGTGGAAGTGGTGGTGGAGAGATTAGAGGGGTATCTATAGACCCGCCTTCATTAGGTGTGACTATAGATATACAACGTAGTACTTTATCTAGAACTTTGCCACTGAAAGTGAACATCACTGGAGATCCATCTAATGGCTATCGAATCTCTGATATAAATGTTTCACCTGTTGCAATTGCGATTGAAGGGACTTTGAGTGCTCTGCAACAGTTAGATTCTCTAACATTAGATGAGGTAGATGTGAAAGGTATCCGTAATAATATTACTAAAGAATTGCCAATTGAATTACCAGAAGGTGTCATTACTTTAGATCCATTAGAGGCAACCGTGTCTGTACAAGTTACTGCGATTCAAGGGTCAGTTTCTTTCGGTGTATCTCCACAAATAGTTAATTTAAAATCCGGGTTAATAGCTACTCCTCAATCATTAGTTGTTCCGATTACAATTTATGGTCCATTACCTTTATTGAATACACTTTCCCCTGATGCAGTGCCAATAAATTTGGACATGGCTGGCTTTTCTGCTGGAATACATAAAATTGAACCGACAATAATCCTTCCTCCTGGGGTGAAAGTTGAACCTTTGCAACCCATATTAGTCTCAGTCATACTTTCTGCAAGGTGAGAGCTAATTCTATGATGGAAAATAAATTTGACGATCCCCTTGTTGCTATTGTCGGAAGACCAAATGTTGGAAAATCACAGTTATTTAACAGACTAACTAAGACACGATCTGCCTTAGTCGAAGATTCACCTGGAACTACGCGAGATAGAAATTACGGGAGAATTGAATGGCGTGGGTGTAGTTTAAGGGTTGTGGATACAGCAGGTTTGCTGGGTGATGAAAATGAAGAATTAGAGCCCTTAGTAAGACGTTCTGTTGAATATGCGATACAAGAAGCTGATGTCATTTTATTTGTTGTTAGTGCTCCTGATGGTGCAACAGATCCAGACCATACGATTGCCTCAATNCTTCGTAAAGGTGACAAGGCATGTTTATTAATCGCGAATAAATCAGATCGAAGTAGCTATGGTGATCGAATTCATGAACTTTTTGGTTTGGGCATGGGAGACCCTGCTCCGATATCAGCTATTCATGGAGAAGGTATTGGTGATTTATTAGACAAACTTGTAGAAACAACTCAAATTTTTCCTAATGCTCAAGATGAAATTGTAGATCAAATACGTGTAGCAATTGTAGGTAGACCGAACGTAGGGAAATCTTCATTACTTAATAAAATATTGGGAGAAGAACGTACAATTGTTTCATCAATTGCTGGTACAACACGTGATGCAATTGACACTAGTTTTAATTTTGAAGATCGTAGAATGGTTTTAGTTGATACAGCCGGTATTAGACGTCGTGGTAAAATTATTCCTGGAGTTGAGAGACATTCTGTTAACTATGCAGAAAAATCTATTGATAGAGCTGACGTTGTATTCCTATTAATTGATCAAGAAGAACCCTTAACTGCACAAGATACGCACATAGCTGGCTATGTCCAAGAACAAGCACGTGGTCTTGTATTGGTTGTTAACAAATGGGATCTTAGTGGACCTGAAGTTGAAAAACACAAATTTGCTAGAGAAATTGATTATAAATACCGCTTTGTCCCTTGGGCCCCAGTAGTATTTACCTCAGCTTTAACTGGAGAAGGTGTACGTGATTTACTTGAACTTTCTGTTCATATTTCTGAAATTCGTAAGTTTAGAGTTCAAACTTCTGAATTAAATAGGATTATTCAAAAAGCAATAGCACAGCATGGACCACCTACGATAAGACATAAACGCCTTAAGGTAATGTATGCGACTCAAGCAGAAATCACACCTCCCACTTTTATCTTGTTTGTCAATGATCCAAAACTTGTCCATTTTTCATATCAGCGTTATCTCGAAAATAAAATTCGTGATGCATTTGACTTTGAAGGTACTGCGATAAAAATAATTTTCCGTAAAAGAAGTGAAGATAGAATTGATACTTGAAATGGCATTATTTTTTTTAATACTTTTTGGTTATTTTATTGGTTCGATAACTAGTGGTTTAATTATCGGCCGTATTGCTGGGGTAGGTGATGTACGTAAGTATGGATCAGGTAAAACCGGGTTCACGAATAGTTTAAGGGCAATGGGATTAAAATGGTCCCTTTTTGTATTAACGGCTGACATTTTTAAGGGTGTGATTCCGGTTATTATTGGTAGTGTTTTTTTGGATAATGATTGGGCAGCTGCTCTGGGAGGGATCGCTACAGTTGTTGGTCATAATTGGCCAATTTTTGCTAATTTTAAAGGTGGTAGAGGTGTTGCAACTGTTTTTGGCTCTTTTTTAACTATTTTAATTATAAATAGTCAGTGGATAATGCTTATACCTATAGCCATATTATGTATTTTTATTATTACGATATTTCGCTATGTCTCCTTGATGTCTGTTTTAGGAGTTTTTGCCGGTTTTTGCGTGATATGTATTTTGGCGATGCAAAATATCATAGCTGATTCTTATTTTGTATTTGGGTTGATTAGTATGTTGATTATTGAGATAAAGCATGTTGGTAACATGAAACGTCTCATCCTCGGGATGGAGCCGAAAATAGGTGAAGGCAAATAGTTTTAGGATTTCATTGTTTTGAGCNACTCAACAAAATTAAAAAGTATTGCAGTTATAGGCACAACTGCTTGGGGGACAACACTTGCTATTCATTTGGCTAGGCGAGGTTATGATGTTTTTCTAGGTACACGTGATGAATTCGAAACAAAAAAATTGGATACTGTTCGTGAGAATTTGAATCGACTACCTGGAGTAAAATTCCCCAGAAATTTGCATGTAGTTGAAATGAAAAAGGCAGTTCATGACGTTGGATTGGTATGCTTTGTCGTTCCTTCACATACACTAGCTGACAATGCCAGAACTGTGGCACAAGAGATTTCCTCTACAGCTATCATACTGTCAGCTACAAAAGGGCTCGATCAATTTTCTGGCAAGAGGATGTCTGAAATCTTAAGAGAAATTTTCCCCGATAACAATATCGCAGTGTTGTCAGGGCCTAATTTATCTAAAGAAGTGGCATCCGGTAATCCTACTACAACTGTCATCGCCTCAGATAATAATATTTTAGAACTTTTGCAATTGGTTTTTCATGACGAATTGTTTCGTGTTTACATTAGTGAAGATGTTATCGGAGTTGAATTGGGAGGTTCTCTGAAAAATATTATCGCATTTTCTGCAGGAGTGGCTGATTATTTAAAATTCGGTAATAATTCCAAAGCCGCAATTATTACGAGAGGTCTGGCTGAAATAACACGTCTTGCTGTAGCTGCTGGTGCTGATTCCATCACCCTGCAAGGATTGTCAGGAATGGGCGATGTGATTGCTACATCTTATAGTCAACTTTCACGTAATAGAATGTTGGGAGAAATTATCGCATCCGGTAAATCACTAGATGATGCAATACGAGAGATAGATGGTGTTTCTGAATCGATAGTAACTGTGAAGGCCACCTTAATTTTGGCAGAAAAATATGGTGTTGATATGCCGATAACTAGATCCATTGATGGTATTTTACATGAAGGAAAAGATGCTAAAAAATCAATTGCAGAGTTACTCGCACGTGAACCAAAAACAGAAATTTATTAAGTGAAGTGATGAATAATGAATGTTGACGACCATCAATTTGATGAAAATCTAACTGCAAGTGAGGTAATGATTGAAGAGATCGTATTGATGATTTGCAACCAAGAATTCCCTACAAATAATGACGATTTACGCGTTTTATCTAATATACAAGATTCTTATTTACAAAAATTGACTTTGGAATGGGAAAAAATCACCCCAATATTTGCTCAGCAATTATTAGCACGTCTCGAACAGTTAGCTACAGAGGATGCGTTGCTGGACTTTCATAAAATATTTTTATTAGCAATTGCTCACACTGATACTGCGGTTCGAATATTAGCTGTTAGAGGACTTGGATTAGAAGAGCAACCCCGTTATATCAAATTACTCTGTAGGTATCTTGAAAATGATTCTGCTGCATCAGTGCGAGCGGAAATTGCTGATGTTTTAGGCCAATGGGTTGTTAGTATGGAGTTTGGATTGCTTTCAGAAGAAGATGCTGAAGAATTACAAGCTACTTTAACTGGTCGAATTGATGACTTTGAAGAAGATGAAGAAGTTCGTGGAAGGGCACTTGAAGCATTAGGAGCTTTGTCAGATGAAGATATTGGTGAATTGATTGGTGAGAGCTACGAATTAGGTTCGCACCGTTTAAGAGTTGCGGCTATTCGTGCGATGGGACGAAGTGCATCTGAAACGTGGTTGCAAATTCTTATTTTTAATTTTGATGATGAAGATTCTGAAATTCGTGCAGCGGCTGCTACAGCTGCAGGTTCATTATTAATGGATGATGCTGTTACTCCATTAGCTATGCTTTTAGATGATAGTGAAATCGATGTGCAAGTTGCAGCTATTCAGGCTCTTGGTGAGATTGCTAATGATGAATCGGAAAAAATCCTTATTAGATTGAAAAATGAAACATTGAATTCTGAGATTATTAAAGTTGTCGAAGAGTCGATAGCGCAAGTGCATCTTATGGATACTCCCGTATTAGACCAAGGGATATCTATAGATGATGTGAGCGAATCTAATTCAAATATTCTTGATGGTAGATCAGGGGATCAATAGTGGTAGCGGAAAAATCAATTGCTGCAGGAGGTGTTGTATTTAGAAATACTGAAATGTCCTTACAAGTTGTTTTAGTATCAAGGAGAAATGATGATCTATGTGCCTTGCCAAAAGGTCGACCTGAAAGTGGTGAGAGTATTCGAGAAACAGCTATACGTGAAGTAAAAGAAGAAACAGGATTGGAAGTTGAAATAATTGAGTACATTGGTGATGTGAAATATTCTTTTCTCAATTCAAATCAAAAAAAAGTTAATAAAGTAGTTGAATACTTTTTAATGATTCCTATCGGTGGTGATTTTGATAAACATGATCAAGAATTTGATGAAGTCGATTGGTATGACATTCATCATGCTTCAAAAATTTTAACGCATAAAAATCAGACGCACATAATTGACAAGGCAATTGAAATCATTCAGTCTTTCAATTAACTTTGAACAAAAAGATAGGTGTAAGGTGACAATACAAGAAGAGGCCACAGTAGTATCAGGAACATTAGTCACTATTCGAGAGAAATTTTTTTCGGATCTTGAGAGTGATTACAAATGGCGACGCGACCCTGAATTGGCTGCCTTTGATGCTAGTACACCTATTCGTTCTTCTTTCGATAGCTATAAAAAAATGATGCAATCTCAGCTTGATTATCCTGAAAAAAAACGTAGAACTTATGCGATAGAAGATAAAAGGACTTCTCGGCATGTCGGAAATATTATGTATTACGATTATAATCCATTGAAAAATGAAACTGAGATTGGCATTACAATTGGTGATCGCGAATACTGGTCAAAAGGTTTTGGAACAGAAACTATAAATTTGTTTGTTGATTATTTATTTAATGAACTAAATCTTAGGAAAATATATTTGCATACATTGGTTTGGAATTATCGTGCGCAACGTTGTTTCACAAAAGCAGGTTTTGTTCCTGTAAATGAGGTGCAACGTGGTGCTTACAATTTTTTGCTGATGGAAATAATTCGTGAATAAATAGAAAGGCTATCGTTTTTAATCATAAAAGGGTGACATNNATGTCACCCTTTTATGATTAACAGATGATTATTAATTACTAACAGGTCTTCCTGGTAAATCTAGATCATCTGGTGGCGGTGCAGGATTGCGAAGCCCTTGCATTAGTTGCCCTGGTACTAGATCACGCAGTTCTTCATAAGTCCATCGACCTGCTTTATTAAGTTGACGGAAATCATAAATTTCGTGTGATAAACCCACTTGACCACCACTAACATTGAAAACTTGACCATTTACATCCCATGCTTGATCTGTCATCAAGTAACACACCATGGGTGCGACATAGCTAGGATCTCGTAAAGACGTTACTCCACTTTCTCGTCGTTCTTGCACCTGTATACCTTGTTGCGCCCTAAGTGATTGGGCTGCATCAGGTATCGATGCAGTCATACGTGTAGCAGCTCCTGGAGCAATTACGTTTGAAGTAATTCCGTATCGGCCAAGATCTCTTGCGAGGACACGTGTCATACCAGCAATTCCAGATTTCGCCGCTCCGTAATTTGCTTGTCCTGTTTGACCACGTAAACCAGAACCAGAAGAAAATCCTACAATTCTTCCATAGCGCTGCTGTCGCATCAAAACGGATGCAGGTTTTACAACATTAAAATAACCAGTCAGATGAACTGAAATTACCTCATCCCATTCCTCTTCAGTCATATTAAAGATCATGCGGTCTCTAAGAATTCCTGCAACATGGATTACACCGTCGATACGACCAAAAGTATCCACAGCTTGGCGAATCATATTTTCGCCACCTTCTTCTGTCGCAACGGTATCAAAGTTTGCTACAGCAACTCCACCGTTATCATTAATTTCTTGTGCGATTACAGCGGCTGGACCTTCATCACTTCCTGTTCCATCTAGATTAACTCCAGGGTCATTCACAATCACGTTAGCACCAAGTTTACCTGCAAGTTTCGCAACTTCACTGCCGATCCCTCGGCCTGAACCAGTAATTACGATGGTGCGTCCTTCTAATGGTGTTGCCATTGTTATTCCTCCTTTTAACTTAGCGCTTTACCAGGAATATCACGCCCTGGTAGTTCAACGTCATCACGAGGTGGCGCTGGATTAGGTTTGTCTTTTAGTAGTACATTATGAACAGCATCGTCTAGTTCACTCATTTCCCAATGGCCTTCCTTAAACACAGTTTTCTGTGCAATTGGATGAGATGTGATTCCAACATGACCACCATTAACGTAAAATATTTCACCATTGATATTCCATGCATCATCAGAAGCTAAGAAAACAGCCATTGGCGCAACATCTTCTGGTTCACGTCGTGTAAATTGACTAACCTGTTCCGAAGATAGACTTGAAATACCTGCTTGTGAACGTAGTTCCCTTGCAGCATCGGGGACAGATTGCGTCATACGGGTAGCGGCTCCAGGGGATATCGAGTTAACAGTAACACCATATCGACCAAGATCTCTTGCAAGAACACGCGTCATACCACCGATACCAGCTTTAGCTGCTCCATAGTTTGCTTGACCAGTATTTCCTATTAATCCAGAACTGGAACTGAAGTTGATAATACGTCCATAGCGCTGTTGTCTCATTAAAACAGAAGCTGGCTTGATAGTGTTAAAGTGACCTTTTAGATGAACGGCAATAACATCATCCCATTCTTGATGGGTCATATTAAAGACCATACGATCTCTTAAAATACCAGCTGGATTAACCAAAATGTCAATTCTTCCGTAAGTATCAACTGCTTGTCTGATAATATTTTCTCCACCAGTAAATTCAGCTACTGAATCAAAATTTGCAGTTGCTTCACCACCAGCTTCTTTTATTTCGTTGACAACTTGTGCAGCGGGACCTTCATCATGTCCTGATCCATCAACCGCTACACCAGGATCATTAACAATTACTTTTGCTCCCTCAGTAGCGTATAGTAATGCTATTCCTCGGCCAATACCTCGGCCTGAACCTGTGACAACGGCGACCTTACCGTCTAACGCGCCCATATAGCAATGTCCTTCCTTAGTCCTTCAAATATGTGTTGAAGCACTTTTCTAATGATTATTTTGTGTAAAACTAACTTTTGATTAGTGACACAAATTCTTATAAGTGGAATAAAAAAAATCTAATTTAAAAGATTTATACATCCACATCTCATTACTTTGTCCGACATTTATACCGTTAAGACTATGCCGGAGCAATAAGAGAATGTATAAATACGATATTTTTCTACAATCGTGATATTTGTTGTCTCTGTTCTGACATGATATTCCACCTTTTTTCAATGTCAGATGGAACATCATGATAGTCGGTATTCGAAGTTAATTCACCTCTTGTGAGATCTAAAGGCCAAAATCTACCTGATCTTAATGCAACAATGAGATCCTCTTCATTATTGATGTCAGTTTCAAAATAAGTTGCTGCTCTACCCATGTGTTGTTCTTTTTCATCAAATTGATGGGTATCACTTGATGCAGTAGCAGGCAAATGCATACGGTTCTGTATATTTAGTGAAAATGTATTTTCCTCAATTTTTCCTCGACCATTTAATACTTCGATACCTGAAATATATTGGTATGCAGGATTGTTCAATGCTTTTAATACTGCATTTTCATATTCTTCTTTTTCATCTGGCTTCCAAGGCATTTGTCTACGATATGGATGTGCAGCAATCATTAATCCATTGGCCTCATCAACCATTTGTGCTAATTCGTTACTTCGATGCATTCCAAAACGATACTCATGAAGACCAAAAACTAAAATATGTCCATCTTCAGTATTTATTTCCATTGCACGAAAAACTTTAAACTGATGCGATTTTGCTAATTGATCTATTTCTTCTTGTTCCCATGCCCAATCATGTTCCGCAAAAACGACAGCATCAAGTCCAGATTGTTTTGCAAGATCGACCATTTCATCTGGTGTTATAAATGAATCCCATGAACGTGGTTTTGTGTGCGTGTGAAGATCAATTAGCATTGGTGCCTTAATTTTTTATTGTTTTAAGTGACACAAAGCGGGGGTGGAAAACACCCCCGCTTTGTATTTAAAAACTTTGCAATTATACGTCAGAAGTAAGTACTAATGTTCCTGTTACAGATAAAGCTCCACCAGTACCATTTACAATTGCTGACTTAGCATTTGTCTGTTTCCCTGGCAGACCGTGAATACCGTCTTCAGCTGTTCCAGACAGCTGTCGATACGCTTCAATCAATAACATCATTCCATACATTCCTGAGTGACTAAATGAAAGTCCACCTCCATTAGTGTTGACAGGGAACTTTCCTCCTGGGCTTGCATTACCATTTGCCCATAAAGATGGCCCTTCACCACGAGGTGTTAAACCTAGCATTTCGGCAGTAATACCTGCTGTAACTGTGAATGAGTCATAGATCATTCCCATTTCCATATCGTTAGGTCCCATACCAGCCATGGTATATGCAGTTGCACTTGAAGCAGCAGCAGACGTAGCAGTGAAATCACCCATTGCCATAATGTCTTGGTGACTCTGACTTTCGCCCGCACCTGCAATCCAAACAGGAGATGTTTTGAATGACCGTGCTTTTTCAGCCGATGCAATCAGAACTGCACCGCCATGGTCAGTTACTAGACAGATGTCTAGAAGATTTAATGGCCAAACGATCATTCGTGAGTCAAGGACATCTTGAACGGTTATTGGTCCACCATTTGGGTGCGTTTCTTTAGAGTGCATTACTGCACGTGGGTTTAATGTAGCCCATTCACGTGTAACTGCAGCAATTTG
Organism: Chloroflexota bacterium; assembly: GCA_002716405.1. Lineage (GTDB taxonomy): Bacteria > Chloroflexota > Dehalococcoidia > UBA2979 > UBA2979 > UBA6955. Next base: position 44,707 of record PBBA01000010.1, read on the forward strand.
TGCGAAGTCTTCTTTTGTACTTCCCCACTCATGCATGTGTCTGGTGAGTGCATGCGAGTAATGCGATGGTGCACCCCAAGCTCCATATATTCCTGTACCAAATTGGTTTGATGGAATCCAAGGGTCTCCAGCGCCACCTCTAAGCGTTCCATTGCCCTGGTTTTTTCGCGCAGAGTATCCTGCTTCACCGTGGCTCACAACAGCGATATCAATAATTCCAGAGTTGATAGCTGCTAGTGCATGGTGGACATGCATCTGGAACGAACAACCACCTACAGCAGTTGTATCAATATACTTGGGGTGAATACCAAGATATTCCGCCAGTAAGTTGGAATGACTCGGTGAAAATACACCTTCAATTTCATTTGGTTTAATTCCTGCAGCATCGCAGACATTTCTTATTGCCTCAATGTGCAGTTGTAGGGCAGTAGTACCCTCTTCAATATAGCCAATCTTATCCGATTCTGCGGCCGCGACAATAGCGGCACTCATGGAAGGATTGCTAGGCATAATCAGCTCCTCTTCTCTGTGACGCTAGTCAACTACACGCCAATATGGCACATAAGTATCTTCGTCTGCTTGCTCAAATTCAACTTTAACTTTCGCTCCGATTTTTATCGACTCAGGGTTTTCTGCGTCGACACCTCGAAGGACAGTTGCATGACGGCCGCCCTCTTTAACATCAATATATGCAAGTACGTAAGGGGTTTCGTCAGCCCATCCACCGAACGCTCGATTCTGTACAGCGAATGTATGAATGTACCCTTCACCACTTCCTTCTATCCATTCGATAGAAGAGCTGTAGCAAAATGGACAAATAATCCTTGGATACCAATGACATTTATTGCATGAACAACACCGCGGAAGCATTAGTTTCCCTTCTTTTGCTCCATCCCAAAACGGCTTGCTCACATATGGATCAATACTTGGGATTGGCTTGTTATATTCTGCCATATCCTACTCCCTTCTGAATTTGTGTGTTTATTTACTCGTAATATAAAAAACACAACAAAATGATCTCTATAATGCAAGTTACCAAACTAACGATCGCTATCGTTTATCAAGACACAATAGCAGTTTATTTGGTATTTGTGTATTTCATAAAGTTATACTTATCTCGGGAACCATAGCTTGCAAAATAACTCGGGTCAACATGAAAGCTAAAATATACTCAATTTAATTGCATACGACATGGTCACATGCTACGTTCCGACTGCTGAGTTTTTGTATAACTCATGCTAGAAGGGCGTAAAATTGATACCGGAGCAATTCGGTCGACTCGTCGTGCTACTGTTGGTGGCATTGGCTTTTCCTGCTTTGCCGCTAATGGTTTCGTATTTGTTGTACCGTTTCAAAATTAGGCCATCTCGTCCTGATCCAATTAAAGAAGCTACATATGAATGTGGTGTAATTGCTGAAGGTAGTTCGTGGGGTCAATTTAATGCCCGCTATTATTTGTTTGCCTTGGGGTTTGTAATTTTTGATGTTGAAGTTATTTTTCTTTATCCGTGGGCTGTTCAGCATACTCAATTAGCGTTGGGAGCTCTCATTAAAGCCGCCATATTCATTGGAGTTTTAGCACTAGGCCTAGCATATGCATGGCGGCGTGATGCATTGGAGTGGCGTTAATGCCTAATGGACCAAATCAATTAAAAAGTAAAATAGTCGCCGATGCCCTGAGTAATGCTATCCCTGGAATTGTCAAAAACGTAGCTGATAATTGGGTTGAAGTAGACGTTCAACAAATTGAAACATGCTTACTCTGGTTAAGGCAGTCTGAAAAATTTGATGCCGCACAGCTTAGTAATTTATGCGGAATAGACTACCATGATCATTTCATGGTTGTTTATCATCTTCAATCCTTGGACTTGAATCACCAGATAGTCATTAAGGTTAGAATTGATGAACATGAAGATCCAGTGGTTCCAAGTGTTGTCGCAATTTATAAAGGCGCATTGCTCCAAGAACGTGAAGCATATGATCTTATGGGTATAAAATTTGAAAATCATCCTGATATGCGTAGGTTGTTTCTATGGGATGGCTTTCCAGGGCATCCTTTACGTAAAGATTTCTTAGGTATTGGCGAAGGTAGAACGAGTGGTCTTAATCGATTTCCGTTTGAAAATGAATCTGACCCTGTTCGGGCAATAAACCAAGATAATCGTATAGATGAAGATAATTCTCAAGAATCGCCACCTTTATGGAGTGGAGTTTAATATAATGACTACTTCAGAACCTTACGTGCTTAATATTGGCCCACAACACCCATCAACTCATGGAGTATTTCGTATTCGCGTCGTTATGGATGGAGAGAAAATTCAAGACATAGATATGATAGTGGGCTACCTTCATCGTTCTATGGAGAAATTGGCTGAAGAGAGAACATATACTCAAAACATACCATTTACAGATCGCGCAGATTATCTTGCTGCGATGTCTAGTAATTTAGGACTTTGTTTGGCTGCAGAAAGACTTGCTGCAGTTGAAGTCCCAGAAAGAGCTTCGCATCTTCGAGTCATCTTTGCTGAACTACAAAGAATCGCTAGTCATGCAATGGCTAATGGAACTTTAGTTAGTGATGCAGGTGCATGGCAAACCCCCTTGTTATATATGTTTCGTGAAAGAGAAAAAATTTTAGATTTGTTTGAAATGACTTGTGGTGCTCGTCTTACAACTAATTATATGCGAATTGGTGGTGTAGCATTTGAACCACCACCTGAATTTTGGCCGGCGTTGGGTGAACTAGTGGATGAATTGCCTGATCGTATTGATGAGTATGCTCAGCTTGTTCAAGAGAATGAAATTTTCGTTGCACGCACTCGTAATGTTGGTGTCATTTCTGCTGAAGACGCAATTAATGGATCTTTAGTGGGTCCAGCTCTTAGAGGGTCTGGGGTTCCTTGGGATTTACGTAAGACAGAACCATACTGCGGATATGATGATTTTGAATTTGAAATACCTGTTGGCACAGTAGGAGATGTCTATGACAGGTTTATGGTTCGCCTTGAAGAAACACGGCAATCTACTAAAATTATTCAACAGGCAATTGACTCTATCTCTGATGGACCTCATAAAACAGATATTCCACTTGCTCTCCGCCCTGAACCAGGAGAAGTCTATGGCCGTGTGGAAGGTCCAAGAGGTGAGCTCGGGTTTTATTTAGTGTCTGATGGTAGTCCTGCACCTTATAGATTCCATATAAGGGCTCCATCGCTAATTAATTTATCATTACTACGTGATATGGCTCGAGGCTCTACGTTATCTGATGCTGTTGTTACACTCGGATCGATAGATATAGTTGTAGGAGAAATTGATAGATGACTGTGAAGAATCCATCATCAAGCTCGGCAACTCCGATGAATAGGCAGATAGCAGCACGACCTACATTACTTGGTTTCGTACAAAATTTTTCTATTAGAACAAAACTTGTATTAAGTTTTTTGGGTTTATTTACCCTGATTGCTAATGGACTGATGGCTTTTATTGTTATAGATGGCAGACTCGATGGCAAATGGTATGACATTCGTGATTTAGGTTATTCAATTGAATTTTTGCGAACTAAGCTTGCTTCAAACAATCATGAGCTTATTTTGGGATATACGTTTGGTGATGTTTTGTCCTATTGGATACCGGCACTAATAGGTGCAGTAGGTATTTTAAGTTTTTTGGGAGGATTTTTATTAATCGGGAGTTGGATTGAACGGAGACTTTTAGCACGTTTTCAAATACGTACAGGGCCAAACCGCGTCGGGCCGTATGGGTTGTTGCAACCCATTGCTGACGCTTTGAAGTTAATGCAAAAAGAAGTACTTATTCCAATTGGTGCAGATAAAATGTTGTTTTTCCTTCCACCTATCTTAGTTTTTATTCCTGCGATGCTTACTTGGGGTCCAATTCCTTGGTCTGCAAATATGTCGTATTTAGATATTAATGTAGGTCTTTTATATGTAATTTCTATTACATCTTTATCAGTTTTAGCAGTTTGGATGGCAGGATGGGCATCAAATAACCATTACGCATTGTTAGGTTCGATGCGAACTGTTGCAATGATGGTCTCTTATGAAATTCCAATAGGACTCTCACTCCTTTCTGTTGTTTTGATGACAGGTTCTCTACGGTTATCTTCGATAGTTAACTGGCAAGCAGAACACTATCTTTGGTTAGCGTTGATTATGCCGTTCGCTTTTTTTACATTTTTCTTTTCTTCTACAGCAGAAATTAACAGGACTCCTAACGATATAGCTGAAGCAGAGTCTGAAATCGTGGCTGGTTTCCACACAGAATATTCAGGTATGAAAGCAGGTCTTTTCCTAGCAGTTGAATTAGGAAACGCATTATTGACAGGTGCTTTAGTTGCTACTTTTTTCCTAGGTGGTTATACACTCTTTGGATTGGAGAATTGGATACCTGGTTATCTAATTTTAGCTGGTAAGGCAACACTAGGATATTTCTTTTTTATTTGGTTACGTGGTACTTTACCACGTTTTAGGATAGATCAGTTGATGAGTTTTGCTTGGAAGTATTTAATTCCACTTTCTATTGCACATGTATTATTAATTGCGATAGAAGTTTCAATTGTTGCACGATTAGAAAATATTGAATGGCTAGTATACATTCTATTTGTAGTTTTCAACTTGCTGATTACGCTTTATGCAGTACGCGCTTGGGCTCGAACAATTGGTTACACACCTGAAATTGAAAATCCACAACCACCCATTTTCGCAAAACAAATGGGTGGTATAAAAGCTGCACGTAATATTGGATAGGACTTAGCATGGAATCTTTAGGGATTGTGATAGCATTCTATGTATTATCCGCAATTACTATAGGTTCTGCTCTAGCGGTTTTTCTTTTGAGAAATCTTGTACATGCAATTGTGTTGCTAGTTTTGGCATTTTTAGGAATGGCAGGTTTATTTTTAACTCTTTCTGCTGATTTTATAGCAATTTCACAAATTTTAATTTACGCAGGTGCGATATCCGTATTATTAGTATTCGCAGTTATGCTAACTCCTTTAGGATCTCGAGATAATGCTAATTCACTTTACATAAATATAGGTGTTCCAGTGGGGTTTTTAATTAGTTTATTAATAGGATTTATGGCTTGGAATACCACCTGGGATGAATTAACTGGGAATGCAATTAAGGAAAGAGATTTTTCAGATACCATTCGGGAGATCGGTAACCAATTGTTAGATAAACACTTATTGTCTTTTGAAGTAGCGTCGGTTCTTTTATTATTTGCGCTAATTGGTGCAATTATACTGGTTAAAGAAGTTAAAAAAGAAAAAGATGATCTAATAACAGAGAGTGAAAATTAGTCATGATTATTACTCTTGCTCATTATCTTACTGTTTCAGGAGTTGTTTTCGGTATAGGCATAGCTATTGCTCTTTCTAAACGTAACGTTATTGCCGTTCTTATGGGTGTTGAATTAATGCTGAATGCCTCAAATTTAGTTCTTTTATCTTTTTCAAGATTTGGTGGTATATACAATAGTGAAATTGCTCCAGTTACTGGTCATGTCTTTGTAGTTTTTGTGTTGACAGTAGCCGCTGCAGAAGCTGCTGTTGCACTTGCTATGGCTGTATTGATGTACCGAAATAGAGAAACTGTAGATTTAGATCGTATAAGTAGTATGCGTTGGTAAACATTAGGTGGATTAATCATTCTTAAGGAGTGAAATGTGTGGGTTAAGTTAATGGATGTTCCAGATGGATATGCTGCATCAATTTGGCGAGAATTATTTAATCAAGAAGCATTATCTACTAGAATTGTTCCTCCGATTGAGACGGGATTAATGTATGAGTCAAGATCAATTTGGGTACCTGATGGGAAAACTCATGTTGCTAGGGAAATAATGAATAAGATTTGATGGTAAATATAAAATGATACTTCCTGATATACCTGAATTTTTTACTTGGATAATATATTTTTCTCCATTAGTTTCATTTTTGGTTATCGCTTCAATATTACTGTTATCAGTTAAAACTACTGAAAAGTTCTCTAGTCACATTACCATTGCTGCTATAGGAATTTCTTGGATATTTGGATTGTGGGCTTTAGATACATCTATTGGTCACTCAGGACATGCACTTGAATTTGGGCGCTATGAATGGATGGATCTTTTTTCCTTAAATATTATCTTTGGGATTCAGTTAGATAGTCTAAGTGCATTGATGGTTTTTGTCGTTACATCAATTTCTTTAGTTGTACAAATTTACTCAGTTGGTTATATGCATGGTGATAAAGGATATGCACGTTATTTTATGTTCATGTCATTATTTACTACGGCAATGCTTGGTTTGGTTATGGCATCCAGTTTGTTGCAACTCTTTGTTCATTGGGAATTAGTAGGTTTAACTTCTTACTTATTAGTAGGTTTTTGGTTTGAAAAACCTGCTGCTGCCGCTGCCGCAAAGAAAGCATTTATCGTTACAAGGTTTGGTGACTTTTTTTTCATGATTGGATTGATTCTTGTATGGGTTGAAACGAGCATTTTCGATATCAATGCTATAAATCTCCTTGCTGAATCTGGATCTCTTTCAAGTTCAGTTTTGGCTATTATTACATTAGGACTTTTTGCAGGTGCTGTAGGAAAATCTGCTCAATTTCCATTGCATTTTTGGTTGCCTGATGCTATGGAAGGGCCTACTCCAGTTTCATCACTGCTCCATTCAGCGACTATGGTTGCAGCGGGTGTTTATTTACTTTCACGTTTTTTCCCGGTTATACATGCTTCTCCTAGTGAGATACAAACACTTATTGCATATATAGGTGGATTTACTGCAATTTTCGCAGCATCTATGGGAATGGTTGCTAACGATATAAAGCGAGTATTAGCCTATTCTACTATTTCCCAGCTTGGATACATGGTTATGGCTATTGGTTTAGGTGGATTCGTCGCTGCAGTTTTTCATCTATTCACGCATGCTTTTTTCAAATCACTTTTGTTTCAAGGATCTGGTTCGGTAAATCATGCCACGGGTTCATTTGATATGCGACAAATGGGAGGATTAAAAGCATATATGCCAATTACTTTTATTACCTTTTTAATTGGAGCATTATCTCTATCAGGTATTTTTCCATTAGCAGGGTTTTGGAGTAAAGATGAATTATTACTTGATGCTTGGCATCATGATAAATTTTTATGGTTGATTGGTACAATTGTTGCATTTATGACCGCATTTTATATGTTCCGCGTGGTATTCCTAACTTTTTTTGGGACATATCGTGGTGGTGAATCTGAGCGCTTTTCCCATCCACATGAGTCTCCAAGATCTATGACAACCCCTTTGGTAATACTTGCAATTCCATCTATTTTATTTGGCTTATTTGCGTTGAATGGCTTTGGTACATTTGTTGAAGCAACATTACCTCATGAATTGCAACATTTTTCATTTCATATCAATTCAATCGTTCTTGCGAGCTCTACTGTAGCGGCGTTTTCGGGGATAGGACTCGCTACAGTAATTTATTATATTGGTCGTCCTTCCGCAGATAGGTTTGTTAATCAACTAGGTCCTTTTTATAAAATTACTTTGCATAAATATTACATTGACGAGTTTGTTGAGCGTGGTTTGGTTACTAAAATCTTCCATAATGGGATTGGTCGGATATCGCAACTTTTCGATTCATTAGTAATAGATGGGATTGTCAATAAAAGTGCAGCAATTACATATCAAATGGGGCAAGGTACTAGAAGGCTTCAATCCGGACAACTTCAATCATACGCATCGATGTCGATAGTGGGTGTAGTGGTTTCTGTTATAGCTATCATTGCATTAAATATTTTGATATTGGAGCGATGAAATAATGCTTACATTTTATTTATTTGCCCCCGCTGTTGGAGCACTCTTAATTGCAATGCTTCCACGTGAACAAGAAAATAATTCAAAATATATTGCACTATCCTTTTCATTTTTAGCTTTTATTACATCAATTATTACTTTCATTAGTTTTGATACTTCGAAGGAAGGCTATCAATTCGTCGATAATTTTGATTGGATCACTTCCGAAATCGGCGGCTTTAATATTCAATATTTGGTAGGAATTGACGGTTTATCGAGTCCATTAATACTACTACTTGGAATGCTTTCTGTTGTTTCAATACTGATTTCCTTTAATGTTCAATATCGGCAAAAAGAATATTTTATTTGGTTACTTATCCTTCAGACTGCAGTTGCTGGAGTTTTTCTTTCTTTGGATTTAGTCCAATTTTTCCTTTTTTGGGAATTAGAGTTACTTCCTATGTATATGCTTATTAATACTTGGGGGTCAGGACGTAAACACTATAGCGCAATGAAGTTTTTGATATACACCCTTGCTGGTTCTGCAGTTATGTTAGTCGCATTTTTAATTGTTGGATTTGAAGTCGGTACATTTAATATTGAAACTATTGTAAATCAGCCTCCTGTAGACACTTTCATTCCTTTAAGTTTTTTATTTTGGGCCATTATGATAGCTTTCCTGGTCAAGCTTCCAGTATTTCCTGTCCATACTTGGTTGCCTGATGCACATACAGATGCTCCTACTGCAGTATCAGTAATGCTTGCAGGTGTTCTACTAAAAATGGGTGGGTACGGTATCTTAAGAATTGCTGTGCCAATTTTTCCTTCCGAGGCTTATGAATTTAGAATTATTCTTGCTGCTGTTGCTGCTTTTACGGTTGTTTATGGTGCAATCATTACATTACAACAGAAAGATCTTAAGAGATTGATTGCGTATTCTTCTGTTTCACATATGGGATATGTTTTATTGGGAATTGCTGCTTTCGGTGCAGTGGGAATGTCCGGTGCAGCACTACAAATGTTCACACATGGGACAATTACGGGATTACTTTTTGTGATGGTTGGAATGGTTTATGAGAGAACGCATACTCGGCAGATAGCTGAAATGCAAGGCCTGATGCACCAAATGCCTAAAATAGCTACAGTGATGTTAATTGCTGGACTCGCATCATTAGGAGTACCTGGATTATCAGGTTTTGTTGCAGAATTAACGACATTTTTAGGTTCTTATAAGATGCATCCAATACCAACTGTTGTGGCTGTTTTTGGTGTTGTGCTTGCTGCTGGATATATTCTTTGGACATTCCAACGTGTTTTTCATGGCCCCGTAGATAGTAAATGGGAACATCTTACCGATGCTAATCAGTGGTGGGAATATACCGCTATGACTTTACTAGTAATATCTATTGTTAGTATAGGAATTTACCCTTCCATTCTTACTGAATCGATCGAAAGTGGGATCGAACCAATAGCGAAGATTATTGAGGCCGTTATATGACAGATTTTCAAGATCTATTCGTAATTAGTACACCTTTAATTTTGCTTCTTGGCGCTGTATCAGTCCTTGTTATTGACATTCTTTTTATAAATAACCGTGGGTTGTTATCAATAACGGCTCTGCTCTCTCTTCTTTTAGCGTTCATATGTGCATTCCTACAATTTTCTTTTGGAGATGCGCAGATTGCATTTCACGAAACTGTTGTTTTAGATCAATTTGCTTTATTTTTCATTACCTTATTAATTCTTGTTGCTACGATAATTACTATTGCTTCTTCATCTTGGGCTTTAAAGCTTGATTTAGCAGGTGAATATTATGCCCTTTTACTCATAGCAACTGGATCGATGGCATTGTTAGTACAGGCACAAGACCTCATTTTGATATTCATTGCCTTAGAAACAACTTCAATTGCGCAATATGTTTTAGTTGCTATTACTCGTGATGATAAAAGTGCAGAAGCAGGTTTGAAATATCTAATAAGTGGAGCTATTGCTGCCGCTATAATGATTTATGGTTTTGTTTTCCTTTTTGGTTTATCAGGATCGACATCATTGACAGACATTTCTATGTTCATAAGTTCTTCTAATTCTGATATTCGATTAG
>PBBA01000001.1 GCA_002716405.1 Chloroflexota bacterium
GCTTGCGTAGTGACAGCAGGTGCTTGCGTAGTGACAGCAGGTGCTTGCGTAGTGACAGCAGGTGCTTGCGTAGTGACAGCTGATGGTAATATTTTATCATCTACCGAATCAGTAGAAACAGATTTTTCTTGGAAACAAGCAACTAGCAAAACAGCTAACGTTACAAGTTGCAAGAAAAAGAAGGTCAATTTTGAGGGCTTTCGATTATGTTCCAAATTAAACTCCTATAACAGCTAACTATATATCAGTGGTGCGAAGGAACAAGAGTAAAATTGCGCATTTAATATATAAGTTTTTATAAGCATCTTTTAGCAAATAAGCTAACAATTAGAAGCTGACCGACATTTTAAAATAAACAAATTATTGTTAAAATAGTGACTTCACTTAATTGTTGTATCGCACCTAAAAAATCACCAGTGTGCCCTCCTACTCTTCTTTGAATATAAACACCAAAAATTGAAGCAGTGATTATTAAAGCAAGTGTAATAATCACTGCTTCAAATAATCCAACTTTCCCTAAGAAAACACCAAAACTAAGGATGATCAAATACCATAGCAAAGACACAATTACTTGAAAAATTCCTGAATGCGCAATGTCCCGCGACTTAGACTCCATAAGATCTCTTCGTGCATAAGGTTGGATTCCGAGTTGTATAACCGGAATGCATCTTGACAAACTATGACTTAAAATTATTCCCACTGGTGCATGATCTGCTAAATCAACAATTAAACTAATTTTCAAGAGAACCACGCATATAAGTGCCAAACTTCCAAAGGTACCTATACGACTATCTTTCAAGATCTTCAAAACATCCGTCCGGTTATAAGCACCCCCCAATGCATCAGCAGAGTCAGCTAACCCATCTTCATGAAACCCTCCAGTCAAAAGAATACCTATAGCAACGACAATTATGGCTCGAGACCAAAGCGATAAATCTTCAATAAGAACCCAGAAAAATACCAATACAAACCCCAAAAGCAAACCTACCAATGGAAACCATATAGTGATCAAACGCCACGCAGAATCTGGATAAACAGTCCGGCCAAGCGGTATGCGTGTTAGGAAAGTAATTGATGCTGGTAAAGCTACAAGCCAAATAGGCAAAATCAACTCCTAAAGTAATCAAGTAAGAAGTAAACAGTCATATCATCTGTCTCAATAATGCCACTGTCACTACTGGACAAAGAATAATTATTAAAAAAGGTAGTTTTTTCTTAATCAATACTAACGCGATCAATAATCCTATGACTCTTTCATCCAAATCTATAGCCTGATCAATGACAAATGTTTGTTCAGTAATTAAAGCCGCTAGCAAAGCTATAGGGATCAACAACACAGAATTTTGAAAAAATCTGTCCAAATTAAACTTATTCAGAATTATTAAACCACCTGATTTGAAAGCATATGCACCTAATGCCAACATAAAAATATAATCCCAAGTCATAAATTATCCTTAAAATATTTAAACGATGGAAAGAACACTGGTAGCAACACAGCCAAAGCTGCTAACAAAATAGGAATACCCAAAGGAAGAAAAGGTGTAGTGACTAAGGCAATAAAAGATGCAATTAATGCAATGCTAATTCTTCCAATTGAAGTTAATTGCGGCTTTAATAAAGCTAAAAAGGTAACCGGAAAAACTATATCCAAACCTAAATTTTTAGGATCATCGACGCTCGCCCCAATAAGACTACCCAGTAATGTTCCCAGGTTCCAAAATATAAAAACAGATACTCCGCCTAACCAAAATGCACGAAATGAATCTTTTTGATCAACTTGTGCAGAAGCCATTCCTGTAGATTCATCAATAATCAATTGCGAAGCCAATAATCTCTTTGGCAAAGAACCAGTAATGATTGGAATGAGACGTAATCCGTACAATCCATTACGCATTGCAAGAATTAGAGCTGCAATCAGTGCAGTAGTTTGACTACCACCTGTCGAAATAATACTTACTGCAGCGATTTGAGATGCGCCTGTAAAAACGAATATGGACATACATTGAGTTTGAAGAGTAGTTAGTCCTGTATTTACAGATAAAACACCAAAGGCAATACCAAAAATGCCTATCGCACTTCCTAATATTAGTGCTGTCATGATTATTTCATCACGAACGTAACGTCTGACAAAAGCAAACATAGTGAAAAACTTTCTAATATCTCCTAATATTAAATTATGGAAATAGGCAATCCTTTAGTAATCAAAAACTTCACGAAAAAATATGGTAACTATAATGCAGTTGAAAATCTCTCATTAAGTTTACATTTTGGTGAAGTTTTTGGATTCTTAGGACCAAACGGATCTGGAAAAAGTACCACAATCCGAACAATAATGAACTTCATCCAACCCACTCTAGGATCAATTACAGTTCATGGATTTGATAGTGTAAAAGATGACGTCCAAATTAAAAATAATATTGGATATATAGCCGGTGAGATAGCACTCTATAATTCATTAACCGGTTATCAAGTCATTAACTACTTGGCCAATTTAGGAAGAACAGTCGATAATAGATTTGTCTCACAATTATCAGGAAAATTACAAGCAGAGCTTGATCAACATATAGGTAAACTTTCAAAAGGTAATCGTCAAAAGCTAGGATTAATCCTAGCTTGCATGCACAAACCAAAATTACTAATACTTGATGAACCAACTAGTGGCCTCGATCCTCTTATAAAACAAGCCTTCTATGATCTTGTTTTAGAGATGAAACAAAATGGGACTACGATTTTTTTGTCATCACATGACTTTGCAGAGGTAGAAAAAATCTGTGATAGAGTTGGTTTCATTCGTGAAGGTAGATTAATTACAATTCAAGATATCCAAGATATTCTTGATGTAAATATTAGAAAATACCGTATTGTTTTTAGAAACGCTCCAAATATTGCAGATTTCGAATCCGTCCAGGGAATATCCGATTTAAAACTTAATGATCGAATATTAACCTTAACAATTTCTGGAAATATCGAAAATTTCATACACCATCTTGGCAAATATTCTGTGATCGATCTTCATGAACAAGAGACAACGCTCGAAGACATTTTTTTACAATTCTATGAAAAGTAGGTAAAAATTGAGTAATTCAATTTTCTTTATGACCCTTCGTGAACGATCTAAAGGATCATTTATTTGGGCTACGTGCATATTTTTTATGACATTATTTATCGTAGGATTATTCGAATCTGTCGCAGATTCTTATTCCGAAATATCTGATGTTTTCTCGAAGGAAATTCAAGCGTTCATTGGTGACGTTACTCTAATTAATACTCCTGCAGGATGGTTAGCCATCGAGCTCTATGAATTAATACTCCCTCTCATACTTATTATAATCGCTATAGGTTTCGGATCTTCTGCAATTGGCACCGAAGAAGATTCTTCTACACTTGAATTATTACTGGCTAGTCCAGTTAGCAGGAGTACAATTCTTTTTCAAAAAGCATCTGCAGTTATTTTTCAACTTGGGATAATTTCACTTGCATCTTATACAGCTGTTTTCTTCGGAACATTCCTATTCACATTCCCTATAGATTTATTAAATGTTTTTGTGGCTAATGTCATGGTATGGCTACTAGGAATTTGGTTTGGTTTTCTAGCGTTATCTGTTCAGTGTGTTACAGGTAAACGTTCAATGGCGACAGGCTTAGGTACCCTAATTGCTGTGCTCACTTATTTTGCTAATGTCTTACCAAAACTAATTAACGATATAGAATTAGTAAAATATTTTTCTCCTTTTTATCTTTACAATAGTTCAAAGCTCCTAAGTGGGGGGGCAAACATATCGCATATCTTAATCATGGTAGTTTGTGCATGTATTTTTTATTACATTGCACACTATGCATTTGTTAGGAGAGATCTTGGCGTATGAGTTTTAATTACTCAATAATTCATTTTTTCGACACAAAAATTCCATAACTTAGTTCTTTCATCATTAGTTTCTGCAACCTTTGTAGATTTCAGTCGATGGCTAGTCCTAATTTTTCTATCATGCCAAAAATCTCCACTTGAAGTTAATGAACTTTCCGAACTACTAATTAACCACAGCAATGTATCAATGCCTTGATCAAGGTTACGTAATAACAATCGTAAATATCTTGAAAATGTTGGCATATGTAATTCTAAACCAGGAGTAGTAACCCAACCTGGGTGCATACAATAAAATTTTATTCTCTCGTCAATTATTCGCTCTGCCCATATAGAATTGATACTTACTTGAGCACGTTTGACAACGGCATATCTTTTGAGTCCATTATATGGTTGGTTTTTATCCGACAATGAAGATTGTTCATTCAGAGAGTTAACGTTAAGTGGTTCAGTATACATACCCCCCGAAGATACAGTTATTACACGAGGATCATTTGAATTCTTCAAGAGACCTAGCATCAAATTAGTCAGTAAAAAAGGGCCGATGAGTTGGCTCGCTACTGTAGTTTCAATACCTTGTGGGCTAGTACTTGGGATATTTACTACTGACCCTGCGTTATGCACCAAAATATCTAAAGAATTGTATTGATTTTTTATCTTTGTAGCCATTCTCCTAACATCTTCAAGATTTCCCATATCAGCAATAAAAAATGAAATGTCCGTATTATTAGTTTTTTCTATCAAATCATCTACAACAGAGTTAGTCTTTTTTGAATCTCGACCAATCAATATTAATTTTGCATCTTTTGAAGCTAAGTACTCTGCAAGTCTCAAACCAATACCTGATGTGCTACCAGTAATCAAGATACATTTCCCGTCAAAAGATTTATTCGCAAACTCACTCCACTTAAAAAGTCGATGACGAACTATATAACCAATATTTGAGAAACTCGTAATCACGAAAAATTCTAATAACGCATCAAATAAATTACGCAGACGACTATTCAGTTCTATCACCTTGTACTTCTTTTCTTAAACCTAGGGAAGCCCTATTGACGATTCTTTTAAACAGAGGGCTTAGAAGGGGGTTAAAAAGTTGCCATAATCCATTGAATTCTAAAATAGCATTATAACTAATAGAAGTTTCATTATTGTTCTCACTTTGAGTAATTTTTATCGTATCCAATGAAGTGAAAAAGGAATTCTTAGCATAGAAAGTTACAAGTTCAGGAGATCGATATTCGATAACTTCATATTCGAGATTGATATCACGAAAAACACCACCAATTACCAAATGATATTTACACCCTAAACCTTTATCGGGACCTTTCCTTAATTTGACACTTTTCACCCCAGGATCCCAAAAAATAAAATTTTGCATATCTGCCATAAACTCGAAAGTCTTTTCAATAGTCCATTTTGAAGAAATTTCTACGGTATAATCAGCCATATGTACCTCTTATCAACAAAAAAGTTTAAAATTCAAACTCTTATAAATAGAATATCAATACCCGCGTGAAATGACGAAATGGAAGTTACTCTTGAAAATAGCGATTATCGGTTCAGGCGTCAGTGGTCTAGTATCTGCATATCTACTAAGTCAAAAATATGAAGTGACCATATTCGAAAAAGAAAATCGTGCAGGAGGGCACGCAAACACGGTTTTAATCACTGATTCTGAAAAAAAATACAATCTTGATGTTGGCTTCATTGTTTACAATGAAAAAACCTACCCTCAATTTACAAAATTGTTAAATGAGCTAAATATTTCCACACAGCGAAGCGATATGTCTTTTAGCTTTAATTCAATCAAAGAAAATTTTGAATTTAGCAGCAGAGGTATCCGAGGATTTTTCGCTCAAAAGAAAAATATTCTTAATCCAATCCATTATCGAATGCTTTATGACTTGCTAGCCTTTCATCGTGATGCACGTAGCGTTCTCAAGAAAAATGAGCTCCATAATGTAACTTTTGAGGAATATCTAGAGAACAGAAAGTTTAGTAAAGCATTCAAAGAAAGATTGATTGTCCCGCTCACTGCGGCTACTTGGTCAAATTCTCCCGCAGACATCCTTAAGTTTCCTACAAATTATCTATTTAAATTTTTAGAACAACACGGTGTACTAGCAATGAATTCTATACCTGAATGGCGATGGATTAAAGAAGGTGCAAAAACATATATCGATGCAATAATTAATAAAATTGGAAAAGAATCTTTTCATTTTGGAAATCCGGTAAAAGGAATTACCCGTAACCCAGAAAATGTTACAGTTCATGTAAATAATCAAGAACATAATTTTGATGCTGTTGTTTTGGCATGTCATCCCGATGAATCACTTAAGATATTGCTAGATGCTTCAAATCAAGAAAGTAAGATATTAAGTGGATTCCAATATGCACCAAACAAGGTAGTTCTTCACGATGACACTAAAATGCTACCTAAAAAAAATTGGGCACGTGCATCTTGGAATTATCAAAGGGCACAACTAACAGACAACAATGACACACTAACTATGACATATTATTTAAATAAACTTCAATCATTAGATGAGAACCGTGATTTTTGTGTTTCAGTAAATCCTGGCCCAAACTTAGATCCATCAAGAATTTTGGCATCATTTGATTACTCTCACCTAGTTTATGAACCTGCAACTTTATCATATCAACAACAATTAAATTCATTAAATGGGAAAAGAAATACATACTACGTAGGAGCGTACCTTGGATATGGATTCCATGAGGATGGAGTGGCTTCAGCAGTACATACAGCAAATAATTTAGGAATAATCTGGTAAGAGATGATGAAAAATTCTCATTTATTAGTAGGAGCAATACGTCATAAAAGATCGAGATTCATTAATTATGACTTTACCCATGGCGCCTGGTATTTGGCCGTGGATCTAGATGAATTAGATAAACTTCAAAGTCAATTATGGTTCTTGTCTGTTAATCATAAGAACGTCCTAGAATTCAGAACTACTGATCACTTGGATGGAAGTAACAATCCATTGAACTGCTCCATTCGCAATAAGTTAAAAAATCTTGGATTTAATCCATCAGATTGGCAAATTATTTTAGTAACCTACCCACGCGTATTAGGGTTTATATTTAACCCAGTAAGTTTTTATTTATGCTATGACGTGAATAAAACTCTTCGACATGTCATAGCGGAAGTAAATAATACGCACGGTGAAAGAGAAATATATGACTTCATCAACACATCGTCAGAATCACAAGCAGTTTTTAAGGCTAGTGCGACAAAACGGATGTACGTTTCACCTTTTATTAGACCTGAAGCACGCTATGATCTGAAAGTATCCAACACTGATGACTTAATTCAAATTTCAATATCAGAATGGGAACAAGATCAAATGACTCTTTTTGCAAATATGCGACTGACTAAAACCAAATTGAATTATCGAACTTTAACTAAAAGACTCCTCCACGATCCATTTATCACTTTTAAAACATTAATATTAATTGGTTGGCATGTTTGGCGTATCAAACAACGCGGTGTCACTTGGACAAAACATCACCCGAGAGATTCTGAAAATTAAAACCAACAACAACTTATTCTTTATGCTTCTGTTTGCAAGGTAATCTTTCCATCTGCAATTAATTTTCCTGACTTAGAAATTTCTAAATCAAAATAGTGAAATATCGAATTTTCAGAATGGCGTCTGTTGCGAAGTATAAATTGCCCATTCAAATGATCATCTATTAGAACAGGGCTATACCATGCTAATTGTTGGCCTACGTGAAGAGTTGAAAAAGGAAGAGGCATAACTTCTGTCATTTTTGACATCGCAATTGCAAGAACCATTACGGGAGAAACAAAATCATGACGCCTGTTACCTACTGTGTGATGAAATGATATAACATCGTCACGCGATAGGTGGAATGAAAGAAGAGGAAGTGGCTGACCTGTAGCCACCTCCTCAAAAATTACCTTTTCCATATTATAAACTACTCTTGAATCTAATTATCGATTCTTAAATACTGGAGCACGTTTTTCAGAAAAAGCTTTAGGGCCTTCAACTGAATCTTCCATACCTTGCAAATTTCGTTCAAGATTTGATGCATATCTTTGAGCTTCAATTGGACCCATTACAGTTCCACGATAAAGAATTTCCTTCAAATTTCGTACCGATCTAGGTGCAAGATTTAACATTCTTTCAGCCCATTCCATTGCACGAGGCATCAAATCATCTGGGGCTACTACTTCATTGACTAAACCCCAATCTTTCGCTCGCTCAGCAGAAATACGCTTATCGCCCCATAAAACTAATTCCAAAGCATTCCCTAACCCAATGACTTTAGTCAGGTGATGTACCCATCCTGCACCTTGATTCCATCGTACTTCTGTCACTCCAAAATCTGCATTTTCTGAGGCAATTCGAATATCACATTGCATAGCCTGATTGAATCCACCTGCAACGGCAATACCGTTAACTGCAGCAATCATAGGTTTCCAACAATCCAAACGATCCGCAAGCGGGAAAATATTTTGTAAATAATCTGGCATCTGAACCATTGGGTCTGGTAGTCCCTGCGCTGCAGCTGCATCGCGATCAGCGCGTTCACGAAGATCTTGTCCTGTACAAAATGCACGACCTGTTCCTGTAATAATTGAAACCCAAGCATCTTCATCTTGCGCAAATTCCCAGTAAGTTTCATATAAAGCTTTTCTTAATTCGCCATTTAATGAATTCAAGCGCTCTGGACGATTCAATGTCATTACCCAAATTCGTCCATTGGCTTCTTTATCAAGTTGTAGAACACCATCTTTCACTCGTGCCATATATCCCCCTGTACTTTTAATAACTCTAAATTCATTTGATATAGAAATATTATGTCATTGATGAAGTCATTTTACGAAAATTTTGATTTTTTTCTTAACAATTAAATCATAAAGAGAAAATCGTGATACTAGTTCTATAAGTACCAATCCTTCCATTGGGCTTATGGCAGTCTAGGGTCTAATTATTCCCAACTCAATTAGACCCTAGACTGTTTTCAATTAACTATTCGCATTACTAGCTTTTTTGCGTGGAGCAAGAAAAGCTAGTAATGCACCCATTCCTGCTAAAATAGACACAAACAAGACAACACCAGAAAAGTCCCAACGATCATTAATTGCACCTGCGACTGCTGGAGCAAAAGCTCCAATCAAAGCCCCACCAGCAAATAAGATTGCAACAGAAGTTCCTTCAGAGCCTTGATCTGTCGCATCCATGGCGGCAGCAACAATGACAGGCATTATTGAAAATAAGAAAATACCCAACAAAACTACATTAATAGTTAGTGCGATACCTGTATCGGCCCACAAAAAACCTAAGGTAAAAACAGTAATTCCACACATAGCTATAGTCGAGACGATCCGTCGTCCGAAATGATCAGATAAAGATCCTAATATTGGTGTCGCCACAATTCCCGCAAGTGTCAGTAATGCTACATGCACTCCAATCATCCACTCACTATAATCTAATTCTTCAGACATATAAATTACCAAAAATAATTGTATCGATGTATGGGAAGCACCACGTAAAGCATGGAGCAAGGCCTGCGCTAAAACTGCAGAATTTTGTAACAATCGTATAGATGCCCCAAAATATGATCGTAAATCAATATGTACAGAATCATCTTGGATAGGACTTTTAAATCTAATAAAAATTAAAAAAGCTGTCATTAGCGCAGGAATTACTAGCAAAAATGCAACAAATCTCCAATCTAATCCAGCCCATTCAATACCAGCATAACTAATACCACCTAACAATAAACCAATACCAATTGGTGCAGTAGTATTACCAATCTGAGCACCTGTCAGATGCGCAGCCATAGCAAAACCTCTTCGATCTGGATACCTCACTGCTAATTCTGAAAATGCAGGAGCATGCCACAAAGAAGTTCCAGCACCAATGAAAATTAATGCTAAAAGAGTCAATGCATACCAATATGAAATCCCAATTAAAAAATATCCAAATGCAACACATGACATACTGGTAATTAGCAATAATGGAACTCGACGCCTGTACATGTCACTAAGTAACCCAGCTGGAACATTTGTTACCCCTGCAGATGCTTCCTGTGCACCAAACATAGCTCCTACTGCAAAATCTGATAACGACAATGCGGCTTTGACTTCAGGTACGAGTAGTAAGACTGCACCTTGTCCAAAATGCTTTACAGCATGACCAGCTGATAAACCATATAGCAATCCCCATTTTTTTTTCGAAGTTTTTGTAGTACTAGATTCAGATTCATTTAGCTGTGACATAAGTGCCTTTCGTCAATTACATAGTAAAGATTAATAGAAACAATGGAAATATTAAAAAAAATTCATAAAAGACTTGTCCCAGTGGTACATCTTAGGTCAGACTACTATGTATGTGATCCCCGATAGCTCAATCGGTAGAGCGAGCGGCTGTTAACCGCTAGGTTCGTGGTTCGAGTCCACGTCGGGGAGCCATACTTTCTGATCTCCTTTCGATCGCAAAGGAAAATACTAGGAGGAGCTTTAAATGGAATTCGAAAACGTTAAAAAAATAGGCATTGTTGGTGGTGGTGTGATGGGTGGTGGAATCGCACAGGTAATGGCTATAGGAGGCTATGAAGTTATAGTTCGTGACTTGACCGAAAACATTATACAAGAAACTAAAGATTCAATGTTTGAAAGCAAATGGGGCATGAAAAGATCCGTTGAAGTAGGAAAATTATCTTTTGATAACTGTGTAGAAGCAATGGAACGGGTGAGTTTCACAACCGATCTAAATGATTTAGCTGATGTGGATATGATCATCGAAGCGGTACCAGAAAATTTGGAGTTAAAACAACAAGTTTTTCAAGAATTAGATGAAATCATAAAACCAGAGGCGATTTTCACAAGTAATACTTCAGGATTTGTTATTGAAGAAATCGCTGAGAATGTCCTCGAATCCCGTAAACAGTTATTTGCAGGAATGCATTTTTTCAATCCTGTCCCAATAATGAAAGCTGTCGAAATAATTTCGACTTCACAAACTTCTGATATAACAACTGATACTGTTACCAAAGTAGGTGAAAAGGCTGGCAAAGTCACTGGACAGGTTGCTGATGCAAGTGAAACTTATGGATTTATAGTAAATCGAATTTTTGCTGTTGCACGTGCAGAAGCACAACTATTGGTCGATGCTGGTATCGCCTCGGAAGAGGATATAGATCGCATGATGGTTGGAGGAAGAAATTGGCCTGTTGGTTTCTTTGGTGAACGAGGAGGTATCGGCCAGCAATGGTAGTAACCAGAAATGCAACTCCCGATTTTTAAGAAAAATACTACGAAAAATCAATCGTTTTTTTATGGTTGGGTAATCGTCCTTGGTGCCATTGTAGGACAATATGCCTCCTTAGGTGGCAGAGGACAAGTCACAGGTATTTTTATGGGACCTGTGACTACGGATTTAGGTTGGTCAATTAGTCAATATACTATCGCAAGTTCATTAGCATTCGCAGTAGGCGGTTTGTGCAGTCCTTTTATCGGACCATTCGTTGATAAATACGGACCACGAAACTTAATGATTCTCGGAGCCTTAACCTATGGAATATCCCTAGCTACACTTTCTCAAATTAACTCTCTTTGGCACTTCGTAATTTTACAACTAATTGCAGGTGGACTAGGGGCAATCCTTGTTGGTCCCCTCACTGTTAATGTAGCTGTATCAAGATGGTTTGTCTTGAAGCGTGGTTGGGCTCTTGCTATAGGATCTTCAGGTGTGTCTTTGGCTGCAATATTAATGCCACTTATCATGATTCAAGTTGTAGATCACTTTGGGTGGCAAGATGGTTACATAATTCTTGCACTATTAATTTCAGTCCCAGTATTAATTATTGCCCCTTTGATGAAGAAAGATCCAGAGGAAATGGGACTTTCACCTGATGGTAACAAAAAAGTTTTCATTAATAATAAGATTGATGTTGTAAAAGCATCACATATCCAAAATGACTTCGATTCTTCAATTAAAAGACATGATGCTCTTAAAATGAAAAGTTTATGGTTACTTGTCCTTGCATTTGGGATTAATGGTGCAGGGCTCCAAGCAATGTTTGTACATGGTATTCCCTTAATTATTGATATGGGATTCAGCCGTATGGATACAGCTTTTGCATTTAGTTTAGTAGGATTCGGGAATCTTGGTTCAAAAATAATTTGGGGATGGTCATTACAAAGATATCATCCAAAAAAAGTCGCTGCCGCTGCTTATACACTCTCATTATGTGGAATTACTCTAATCCTACTAGCAAGTAACGGTAATGAAAATTTAGTACTTATGATCGGATGTACCTTATTTGGAATGGGATTTGGTGGAACGATTCCAAACAGTGAATATCTATGGGCAAGCTACTTTGGTAGACGCTATTTAGGTTCTGTACGGAGTATTGGTATGCCATTCACGGTTATTTTTGGTGCAATTGGACCAATAGCAGTAGCATATTTTTTTGATATCACAGGTGACTATATTCTTGCATTCATTGGTGTAATAAGCGCATATATATTTGCCATAGTTATCATGTTAAATACAAGTCCTCCAAATACAAGAAAAGAGCTAATGTTTGCATCATCAAATTAATTTTTCTCTGTTAACGGCAACCCGCTCCATTTTTCCAAATGTGTAAATTTTTCCACCTCTTGTCTGCGAAGTTTAGTTAACATTTTCTTCGGACGACCTATAGGAATAATAGCTGCGACTGCTATATAACTAGGAATACCTAAAATTTCTCTTAGAGATGGCTCTTCTGAGATCGCCATAGTTGTAATAGTTCCCCCATATCCTTCATTACGAGCAGCTAGAAGAATATTCCATACAAGTGGGTAGATTGAAGCACCACTCACAACACCCACACGACTAAGATATTGATCCATAGAAGCAACTACCCGAAGATCAACACCCACAACTAATACAACTGGAGCTTGCGCAATTGGTTCAGTTAGCATTTTAGGAACAGGAGTTTCTTCAATTTCAGATTCAGAAAGTTCTGACTTCTGAATTGTATTCCAAGGATTTTCACCATTTTTTTGCTGTGCCTTATATCTCTTTGCAGCGTAGGGAGCAATATCCGCAATCTTCCTTTTCATATCAATATCACGAACAACAATAATGTGTGCACCCTGCCTATTACCACCGCTGGGAGCGAATCGTGCTTGATCAAAGATCTTATACAGAACCTCATTTGGTACAGATTCATCAGTAAAGTTTCTAGCCGAAAATGTTGTTCGCATTACTTCATAAATATCCATATATATCCGCCTCAATTTATTGCATAATGCATTTTACATAGTGTTTCAGGTAATGTCTGATATAGAAAGAAGGAGGAGTTTTTGATGACTACACAAAATGAAGAGTTCGCCCGGATACAAAGTTATCTAAATGCGCAGGGTGCAAAATATTCTCATCCAGAAATATGGGAAAGAATGATTCAAACCCGCCTAGAATTTATCGCTACCTTAAAAGGTGTAAGTGCTGAACAATCAAAATGGAAACCTTCAGAAAATGAATGGAGTATTGGTGAAATAGCATTACATTTGCTAAAAAGCTCTCGTAACATACGTACTACTGTTGTCCGGCTATCCAAAGAGCTAGAAACACATTCAGAAAACGTTGAACCGCCAAGAGAACTTACTAATCTTACAGTCGATGAATTCATCAAACTCTTCAGAGAAGATTCAATAGAATGGTCTTCTGCTATTCACTCACTACCAACAGTACCACCCCTAGAGCCAACCTCAGATCATTCAATGTTCGGCGAGCTACATGCAAGGGCGTGGCATATGTTCCAAAGATTGCATGACACAGATCATATGAACCAAATTAAATCAGTAAAAGAATCACCTGATTTTCCGGCAAAAAATGACAATTAAAGTCTCCGTTGGAATAGGACTTCATAATGAAGATTGGAATAGTGCTGCTATATGGGCTTCAGAAGTTGAACGTCTAGGTGTAGACACTATCTGGAGTGCAGAAACTTGGGGATTTGATGCGACTTCGCCTCTAGCTTTCCTCGCTTCGCACACTAATACAATTAATCTTGGCACAGGGATTATGCAAATTGGTGCAAGAAGTCCAGCTACTATCGCCATGACTGCACTTTCTTTAGCATCCATGACAAATGACCGATTTATTTTGGGACTAGGAACCAGTGGCCCTCAAGTGATAGAGGGATGGCACGGAGTAAATTTTGACTTACCTTATACACGCTTAAGGGAAACGATAGAAATTATAAAATTAATCACTTCTGGTGAACGCCTAGATTACGAAGGAAAGAGTATTCAGTTACCACTGCCTGACGGCGAAGGTGTTTCTTTACGTTCTAGTGTTCGTGAAAGAAAAATACCGATCTACTTAGCCACCTTAGGTCCACGAAGTTTACGACTTACTGGAGCAATGGCAAACGGCTGGTTAGCATCCTCATTTATACCTGAAAGTGGGCAAATTTTTATAGATGATATCAAAAATGGTGCAGAACAATCAGATAGAGACCCAAAAGAGATAACATTTTGTGCAGGTGGAGTCATTGAATTCGGTGATGACATCGAACCACTGATACAAGCAAGGAAACCAGGATTTGCTTTTGAAATTGGAGCTATGGGATCACCACAGACAAATTATTATCGCAATGCTTATAATCGACAGGGCTATTCTGAATTGACTGCAGCTGTATTGGAACTATGGCTTGCTAGAAAGCGTGAAGAAGCAGCTCAACTCATTCCCGATAATTTTGTCACACAATCAAATTTTTTAGGTACTGATGAAATGGTGAAAGGTAGGATACATGCCTATAGAAAATCTGGTATCAATAACCTTCGTGTCAATCCCGCTGGCAAAACACTACAGGAACGTTTAGATACTTTAGGACGCTTCATGGATCTGGTTAATATGGAAAAAATTAATTAATCATCAATAGTTGGAGATATTGCAACAACTCCAGTATCAATCAAGGAATTAATTTCTTCACGAGAAAATCCAACAGTTTCAAGAATTTCATTCGTATGTTCACCGGGCTTAGAAGCTCCTTTAATCGCCCCTCCAAGAGTTCGTGAATGCTTAACAGGAGTATTAGATACTTTCAAAGATCCACCAGTCCATGTTGGAACATCTACTATCATATTTCGATGGTTCACTTGAGGATCTTGTGCCATTTCAGCAATATTATTCATTGGGCCAATAAGAAAATGTTCACTTAATATCTCGATCCATTCGGATTTAGTTTTCTTGCTCATTACCTGAAACAACAATGGTTCGAGTTCTTTATAATTTTGAGTACGTAATTGATTATTCGCAAATCTTTCATCAATTGCCAATTCATCTGCACCAATCATGCCACAAAATAATTGCCAATTATCATCTTTAACTCCAGCAAGCACTATCCATCCATCACTAGCGGGTAATGCTTGATGAGGGGTGTAATTGGGTGACCGTAATCCAACACGAGGTTGTATTTCGCCTGTACCCAAATGTCGAATAACTAAATTTTCTAAAAGTGCAACTTGTGTATCAAGCATCGCAACGTCTACATGTTGACCTTTACCACTGGTCCCTCTTTCAACTAAAGCAGAAAGCACCCCTACTGCAGTAAACATTCCAGCAGCAATATCTCCGATTGTAAATCCTGCACGTGAAGGGGAAGGGTCTGATTCATGACCTGTAGTGGACATCACTCCACCCATTCCTTGCACAATAATGTCTACTGCGCCACGATCACGATATGGACCAGTATGACCGAATCCTGAAGTTGATGCGTACACCAGTTGTTCATTGATTTTACTTAATTCTTCATAACCAAACCCCAAACGATCCATTGTTCCAGGGGAAAAATTCTCAGTTAAAACGTCAACTTCACCAACTATACGATGAATAATCTCTTTGGCTTCAGGGGCCTTAAGATCAATCATTAAACTCTTCTTACCACGATTCACAGAGAAAAAATATGTACTCACATCATGTACATACGGGCC
>PBBA01000002.1 GCA_002716405.1 Chloroflexota bacterium
TGTTGGTGTTGGTGTTGGTGTTGGTGTTGGTGTCGGTGTTGGTGTTGGTGTTGGTGTTGGTGTTGGTATGGTCTCAGGTGCTGGTGCAGATAAATCAGGTAATTCATCTACAACTCTTACACCAAGTTTCTTAGAGACAAAAACTTCACCATCAGAAACAATTAAATCTATTTCATATAAACCATATTGCGCAGGTGGGAACCAATTAATAGATCGTGGAGTAATATCTCCTGGTGACCAACAAATATTAGTTATATCTCCAATACTTCCTTGTGGAACTTGCCAACAAGGCTGTAGGTAAGGTCCATATGGTAATTTGAGTGGAATGGATCGATTTTGCAAAAAATCAGCAATTAAATCATTTATGTCAGGATGTGCAGCATTTTCTACAGCATCATTGATACTAATTCCACCAATGTCAAAACGACGTGCAAAGTCAAGTTTATAAGCTAATGAGTATTGGTTTTCTATCCACACTGTCTGAGGTCCCCGACGTTCAATAAATGAAAAAGATAATGCTTGTGAAGTGTTATCCCATCGGAAACCAGAAGCACCTGCTTCTGGATCAATATTTAATGCAGAAATATTAACCGGATTACCTAACACGACAAGTTCGCCAACATTAACTTTTAGAGTGGTGGCCAATCCTAAGGCTTGATATCTATCTATCCGCTTAATTTCTGTCTGTTCTTTGTGATAAGAGGATCGATCAATGATTAAGGAGATAGATTGCAAATCTATACCTTTTGCTTGTTCAGATTCAAAAAGACTTTCAAGCTGTTCATAGAAAACAGCAGGATTTTGCGGCACTTCAATCCATAATGAATCTGTTAATTCAACAAGTTCCATCCAATTATAAGCACCCGTATCAGTAGTGCTAGGTAAAGGCACACCAACTACTAAACCACGATTTTTTTCCGCAAGGTTTTTAGACAATTTTTTTACGAAATTGGTAAATTGAATCTCATTATCTTCATCAATATGTAAGTAAGATAAGTACACCCCATCTGCACTAAGTTTCTCAGTTAAATCTGAAATCTGATCAATATGTTGTGCCACAAGATCATCATCAGAAAGTAGGCCTCTAAACTCACCTGAAACGTCTACACCGGCAGTAATACCAATGTATGCTGAGGTAGAAAAATCTTGATCGATTGATGAAATAGTACTATTAGGGTTGAGTTGTAGAGCAAGGTTATTATCATTTCCTTCAATTACACTCGCTTCATTAAATACAACTATATTTGCATCTTGTAAAAGCTCTACGTCGGGCATTTGATTTCTGTCAACAATCAAGTTAAGGCTACGCTTCACTAAAGTACGTCGAAGTACGGCAACATTTTCCGGGATTTCCCGAATCTTTGTCTCGACGAATTTACCATCATCCGTGAGTGATGCCGGTCCAATCCTAACCCAGTTATTCGATTGATAGCTGTAAAGATTTAGATTCCTATTATCAGAAGTAGTATCAGATAACTTAACAGTTAATATCCATGGTCCTTCTGAATCAGACAATGATGGCTCAAGTTCAAGATCATATACGTCACTAACAGTAGCAAATCCCTTCGGAGTTAGTGGAATTTGTTGACGCAACTCACTATTAATACCTCCAGTTTCATAAGGAATTAATAGTGGGAAAAAAAAGATACCCGCTACTATTACAAATATAACAACTAATCCTAATAGCCTTAAGACCCCAGGGTCGCGGCTATCATCAAGTCGTGGAAGGTTATCACGATAACTATATTTGGAGCGCACTAATTCATCTTGTCTATTAGACAACGAACTATCGATATCTGATCCAGATGGATAATCGTTACTCAATCACTACCACCATATTTCAATATTTTGTTAAGAATTTCTAATCAAATCATTTCATAACAACATTAATTTATCGCAGAGAACGATACGCTGCTATTCAATTTACAATATTGATTAATCACTGACCTCTTATTAACAATACAGTACAAAAAAATAAGAACATGCAATAGTAATATTTTTTTACTCAACGACTTGCACTGCACTCTCAAATATAGGTAGTATTACCGACTGATTTTTATAAAAATCAGTCGGTAATACTGATACGAATGTAAGCAGTCACATAAAGGTGTTAAACAATTAATGACTAATGATGCAGTGCCTATCACTAAAGACGGCCTTAAAAAGTTAGAGGAAGAGCTTGATGTGCTCCGTAATACTCGCCGTGCAGAAATAGCTGAAATGATTCGAGATGCGCAAGAACTCGGTCCTGATCAGCTAGATGGACAATATGAAGATGCAAAAAATCAGCAGGCTTTTTTAGAAGGACGTATTGGTGAAATTGAAAGAATTATTGATAATGCTGAAGTCATAGATGAAAAAGCTGCTCACCGATCCAAGCAAGTCCGTATTGGATCCAAGGTTACGGTGAAGATAGGAAGAAGTAAAAAAAGTCAAACTTACCAGCTGGTTGGGCCTGCTGAAGCAAATCCAGGGCAAGGAAGAATCAGTCATGAATCCCCTGTAGGCAAAGCTTTACTTGATAAGGAAAGTGGAGATAGAGTAAAAGTAGAAACCCCAAGTGGCCGCATTGTAATGCGTATCACGACTATTTCTTAGCAAAAGTGCACAAATAATTACATCAATTTATTCTCTTTGGTTTAGATATGTTTTTAAGCGCACCATTCTGTAAGCTGTAATACATATAAAATAAAGGTCAAACATGCCAAGTGAAGACGAATTAATAAAAAGCCGACTCCAAAAACGCTTAGAATTACTAGAACAAGGTGATATTTACCCTGCTCGAGTAGATAGAACACACACTACTAAAGAAGTTATAACTATTTTCGAAAAATCGGAAAATAAAAAAGAAGATACCGAAGTAAAGACTGCAATTGTAGGAAGAGTCAAGTCGCAACGTATAATGGGTAAAATGGCTTTCATCCATATTGAAGATAGTAGCGGCCAAATTCAATTACATTTTACACAAGATAAATTATCAGAAACTTTTAAAAACCTTAAACTATTAGATATAGGTGATTTTCTGCAAGTCACTGGTACTGTGTTCAGAACAAAAACAAAGGAAATTACAGTATCTGTAAATCAATGGTCAATCATAACAAAAGCCTTAAGGCCATTGCCTGAAAAATGGCATGGTCTTACAGATATTGAATCGAGATATAGACAGCGGCATTTAGATTTGCTCACTAATGAACGTTCACAAGAAATAGCCATGACTAGGCCGAAAATAGTTCAGTCCATAAGAGAGTTTTTTTGGAACAGAGATTTCATAGAGGTTGAGACACCGGTATTACAGCAAGAAGCAGGTGGAGCAGCTGCTCGACCATTTACTACACACCATAATGCCCTAAACAGAGATTTGCATTTACGTATATCGCTAGAACTCTATTTAAAAAGACTATTGATTGGTGGATTTGAAAAAGTATTTGAAATTGGTCGAGTATTTAGGAACGAAGGAATTTCAACACGTCACAACCCAGAATTCACACTCTTGGAATCTTACGAAGCATATGTAGATTACAAACATGTAGCAAAAATGGTTAAAGAGCTACTCAGACATATTGCGCTAAATATTTCAGGTGAATATGAAATCAAACAATCAGATGGAACAATCATTGATTTCGAAAATGGTTGGCAAGAAACCACTTACAGACAGGCATTAATTGATCATGCAGATATAGATTATATGGAACATGAGTCACTTGATTCACTTAATATCGTCGCTGAAAGTAAAGGCTTAACCCTTCCTAAAGACGCATCGTGGGCAACTGCACTAGATAGTATTATGTCAACTTTTGTGGAGCCACATTTAATACAACCAACATTCATCTTTGATTACCCTACTGAATTATCACCACTGGCAAAACGTAAAATTGACAATACAAATCTAGTAGAGAGATTCGAACTCTTTATCTTGGGTTCTGAAATTGCCAATGCCTACTCAGAGTTAAACGATCCGGTTGACCAAAGAATACGAATGAACGAGCAAGTATTAAAGGCATCACGTGGTGACAGTGAAATCGAACTTATTGATGAAGAATTTCTCGAAGCCCTAGAACACGGAATGCCTCCAGCAGGAGGGTTAGGTATTGGAATTGATAGGTTAGTTCAACTATTCGTAGGTGAACAATCGATTCGAGAAATTCTCCTCTTTCCAGCATTGAGGCAACGCCACGAATAATATGTGCTCTTTATATGATATTAGTTCAGAGAAACAGATAGAACGTTATAAATCCATGCGTGAAGATATTCATATTCACGCATCTCATCAGGTAATAAGAGAACA
Source organism: Chloroflexota bacterium (assembly GCA_002716405.1). Lineage (GTDB taxonomy): Bacteria > Chloroflexota > Dehalococcoidia > UBA2979 > UBA2979 > UBA6955. Next base: position 4,286 of record PBBA01000002.1, read on the forward strand.
ACTAAGAAATATACAAAATAACACTCAGTGGTTATCAAAACATTTTCAGAAATACCGAACTGAAGGAAATTTTTTATTTTTTGATCTTGAACTCTCTGGACATAAAACAAAAATAGTTCTGGAGTTAGATCAAAGTGATCCATTTTCCATAACTTATAAGAAACCTACGAAGGCCATGAATGAGGCAATAATATTATCTATCACCTGGGCAATACATGTAGAAAGCACTAACGATACACACCTGACTGTTGAATTATTTTATCAGCCGCTAAATGGATTTTTGGGTAACTTACGAGAATTAGTCGTACTTAGGGGAACTCGTACACAAGCGCTACGTGATTCATTATGGAATTTAAAGCAACTTATTGAAACTCTATCGGATAAGTAAAAATCATGCACAAGCATTTTACTGTTACAGGTTTTTTATCCCATAATGGTCAAACAGCTCTACATTGGCACAAGTTAAATACTTGGCTTCCCCCTGGAGGACATGTTGAAAATAATGAAAATCCAGTTGAAGCTGTATTAAGAGAAATTCTGGAAGAGACAGGAATTTTATCGGAAATAATTCATCCCGAACCCAAATATCGTTATCAAACGCCTTCTCAACTACCAGTACCTGAAACAATTGGTATATACCATTTACCTCATGGAGATGGTGGTATGAAAAATGAACATCAACATATTGATTATATATACTTTGCTAGGCCAAAAGACGTTAAACAATTAGAGCTACCTAAAATAGCAATTGCCCAATGGCAATGGATCAGTAAAAAGACATTATTAGAAAAAAAACCTCTTTTACACCATACTACAGGGGAATTAGTGCCAATTCACGAAGATGTACGGGAACTGGCACTTGCCTCAATACAAGCAGACCTTCAGACTAGATGATATAGAATAACAGGTGAACAAATAAATGATTGCCCTGCAAACAATTCGAAACAATACAGATCAAGTGAAACAATCATGCTTAGAACGTGGTATTGAAGCTCCTATCGACCTAATCCTTGATTTAGATGTTGAACGTAACCCAATCCTTAACAAGGTTGAGCAGATGCGTGCGGCAAGAAATGCTGCAGGTAAAGCAATTGGTAGTGCAAAAACTGACGAAGAGCGTCAATCATTAATTGCTGAACAACGTCAAGTTTCAGGCGAATTAGATGAATTAGAAAAAAAACTAAATAACCTCGACACACAAATATCCACACTGTTACTCGAAATCCCCAACTTGTTTAATACTAATGTCCCAATCGGAGATGTAGATGATTCACATATAATTATCGAAGGTGATGGCCACAATGGGAATGAGATCAAGCATACAGATCCAATCATACTAAAAAATGCAAAAAATCCTGAAATTGATGATTCCCTAAAAACACATTGGGAAATTGGAGAAGATTTGGAATTAATTGACTTTGAAAGGGGAGTGAAACTTTCAGGTTCCAATTTTTATCTATTGCGTAATGCTGGAGCACGCCTGCAAAGATCGTTGATATCTTGGATGCTAGATTCGCATTTAGAACAAGGTTACAGTGAAGTATATCCGCCTGTTCTAATTAACGAACAAGCACTAATAGGTACGGGGCAATTACCAAAATTTGCGGATACTATGTTCAAAACTACTGATGGAAGATGGCTGATTCCTACTGCAGAAGTGCCGGTAACCAATATGTATAGTAATGAGATCCTACCAAATGAAGATTTGCCAATTCACCATACTGCATACTCACCATGCTTTCGTAATGAACAATTCAGTGCCGGAAGTGCAGTTCGTGGAATCAAAAGAGGTTACCAATTTGATAAAGTTGAAATGGTAAGATTCGAAAGGCCTACTGAATCATGGCAGGCACTGGAAAAACTCTTAGAAAATGCCCTTGAGCTTGTTCGAGCTTTAGGATTTAAATATCGCGTGCTAAAACTTGCGAGTAAAGACTTAACTTTCGCATCTGCAATGACTTATGACATAGAAATATGGGCTCCAGGATCGCAGGAATGGTTTGAGGTATCGAGTGTGTCGAATTTTTTAGATTTCCAAGCACGCAGAGCAAATTTACGTTTTCGAAACTCGGAAGGAAATGTAAATTATTTACATACATTAAATGGAAGTGGTCTTGCATTACCGCGAGTGTTAGCAGCCTTGATTGAAGTCTACCAAAATAAAGATGGCACCGTCTTATTACCCAAGATTTTAGAGCCTTACTTAGGTAAACACTTACACTTATTCTAAAAAACAAATTTTTCTAATAGGAGAGTTGCTATAAACGAACAACTGTTCTAATATTAGAACAGTTGTTCGTTTATAGTATTCAGAAAGATTAAGTAGGTATCAATGTTGTTTACGATAATTTTAAGCATAATGTTTGGAGCAGCAATTACAACACTTTTCCAACAGTGGACCAGATTCATTGAAGAAGAACAGAAGATATCTTCAAATAATATTAGAAAATTTAAGATATTAGATCCCAATATGCAACAAAGCCTAAAAGTACGAAATATAAATTAGCCCGAAAGTATTTTGGTGGTCATGCAACAATAGATCACTTAGATTAGGTCTATGCAAGAAACCATATTTAATAATGACTCCCCACTCACTTTACTCGCTATTGATGCAGTAAGAGATTTTCAACGAACGGTAAGCTCAGTTCCTGCTCCCGGCCTTGGAGGATCTATCGGGCGTCTCAATTCTGTGCGATCGACGATAATACATATCATCAATCAATTAGATTCTGTGATTACTATAATTTCTGAAACAGAACAATCAGCACATTTGGACGAACAATTAGAAACTAGCAATTTTGACAAATTAACCACACTACTCAATTTCTATAGTGAAAAAACAATCACACTTTGTAAAAAAATTACAAATACTGACCTAACACAACCTATTCAAATATCTGATCTATCGATAATACCTTCGCAATACAATGGAGCATCATGTGAACAATTATTTGCATGGACGGCCGCTCACTTATTTACACACACAGGAGAAATCGCAACAATTGCTTTCTTGATGGGAGCAAAGGATATTAAATTACCAGGCGAAATGAGAGCATCACTTCAAAAAAGCTAATAACACATTCCAATTAATTAAGATCCGAAAATTTTAGAGCAATTACCGCACTTCGCGAACTCGAATATTGTCTGGTTGGCGACGCCAAGTCCTAAACTGAACATTTTTAACACCAGCAGATCTTGCGTAATCTTTTGCTTGTGCAGCCAATCCAGATGGTACATACAAAAGCAAAGGTGCATCTTTTACCTGCAACTCAGACCAAACATACTTTGCCTGTTCACGAGTTAAAGTTTCGCGTGACTCCACTTGTGCAATCAATTTTGGTCTTCCACCAGGACGATCAAGTACAACTATATCTGGTAAAATTTTACGACTTCCGCCTTGTACTTCAATAGCCATTTGTGGTTCAGGAAGATTCACATAAGTCCGCATATCAGGATTGTCTACATTCGGAAAATCAAAACGTTCTTTCGCAATAGATTGGACAATATCCAGTAAATCAGCACGACGACTATCTTCACTACGACGCCAATCAGAAACATCAACTCGCCAAGGACTAATATCACGAGAATTATGAGCAGAAAAATTACCAAGCTGTGACCATTGATGGATAATGAAAATAATCGTCATCAATGCAACAACAGGAGCAAGTAAAATAATCGTGAGACCAATTTCTAAAGTTGTTCCAGCTGGCTTTATAACGGCAGGTCCTGGGAACATAATCATAGTGAACAATGAAAGTGAAAGAAGTAATAACGCAACAACACTAACCGGTGAAAGGACTGGTGTAGGTGAACTAGGTAGATTCATTTGAGTCACGTCAACTTGCTGATATGGAAGTTCTTCAGCCACAAGACCATCTTCACTACCAGAGCCACTGGCACCCCCTGCAACTTCCTCAGCAGAGACAACAGGTTCGATATCGGTGCCTAATTCAACACGTGCTGCAGCAGCATCTTCAAACCAAAGTGAGTTAATATTTATAAAACGTGATTCTTCTTCAGACACTTCGCTTTCAGGGAAAATTGCACTTACAGGACAAGCAGGCTGACAAGCACCACAGTCAATACAGTCAACAGGGTTGATATACAACATAGCATCAACACCTGCTTCGAAATGAATACAATCCACAGGACATGCATCGACACAAGCACGGTCTTGAGTTCCTAAACAAGGTGAGGTAATGACAAATGTCATAGAACTTCTCTTCCAACTATATGTAAAATATCAAACTACATATCGACAAATCAAACAATCTTAACAACTTGTAATTCAATTGCCTTAAACTTATAAGATCCATCAACAGAATTTCAATATATGTCATAATATGCCAAGATAGGTTATATACACAAAGGAAAATCTAATGCCAAATTTGAGCAATCTAACTCCACAAGCTAAAGAACTACTAGCAGGATCAATTGACATACATGTCCATGCATCTCCAGATCCATTTGCTGAAAGAAAAATGGACGCGCGTGAAACTGTAGCGGCAGCCCAAGAAGCAGGTATGGGAGGGGTAGTTCTAAAAAGTCATGAATATCCTACTCAACCTCTAGCATGGGCCTTGAACTCAGAATTTAACGATATCAATGTATATGGAGCATTAGCACTTGATCATCCAGTAGGAGGATTAAATCCAGATGCTTTAGAAACTGCCCTACGAATTGGTACAAAAGTAATTTGGTGGCCAACCTTTGATGCAAAATGGTCACGTGACACATTTGGAAGATGGAATTCTTCTGCAGAATCCATAACAGTCTTAAATGAAGAGAACAAACTAAAAAAAGTATGTCATCAATTGTTAGATCTAATGGTAGAACACGATGCATTACTTTGTAGTGGCCATTTGTCACCAGATGAAACTCTCGCGTTACTTACTGAAGCCAGAAAAAGAAAAATTCGCACTGTTATTACTCATGCAACTTCGTTCAATATTCCCCTTGAAATACAACAACAATTAGCAAATCTAGGTAGTTTTATAGAACAATGTGGAATGCCAATTTTTCGAGAAGATGATGAAGGAAAGTCAGCTGTAGAATCGATAGTCACTGATATACGAAACGTAGGTACGGAGCACATCATTTTATCAACCGATCTTGGACAAGCTTCCAACCCACCTCCTGCAGTAGGATTTGGTTTTTGGATTGAACATTTTATTAACTTAGGATTTAGTACTGAAGCAATCGAACGCATGGTTAAGCAAAATCCCAAAGAAGCGATTGGATAGCTATTCGGGTTTTTCATTTTTTAGAAAACGAAGAGAGAGTAGTATAATTTAATGAGTAAACCTTATGACATCATAGTAATAGGTGGAGGTATCCTAGGATTATCAAGTGCACGCCACTTATTAACGCATCTTCCAAACTTAAAAATAGGAATTATCGAAAAAGGTACATCACTTGCTCAACAACAGACGGGCAACAACAGTGGTGTCGTTCATTCAGGAATCTATTATCGGCCAGGATCACTAAAGGCAAAATTTTGTGTTGAAGGACGTAATTCGATGATCGAATTTTGTGAAAAAAATGAAATACCCTTCGACCGCTGTGGAAAATTAATCATTGCAACTTCACCTGATGAATTACCTCGACTAAATGATCTTTATGAAAGAGGTATAGCGAATGGAGTCGAAGGACTTGAAAAAGTTGGCCCTGAACGTGCATCAGAAATAGAACCTCATGTCACTACAATTGAAGCACTTTGGTCGCCCGCCACAGCTATTGTAGATTACAATGCAGTTACAAATACTTATGCTGAACAATTTCAAGAAATGGGAGGAGATGTTCATTTAGAAACAGAACTTTTAGAAATAAAAAAATTATCGACAGGTACTGTACTCGAAACCTCACAGGGTATTTACGAAACAAAACACTTAATCAATTGTGCTGGTTTACATTCTGACCGTATAGCAAAGCTAATGGGCATTGAACTTGACCTCCAAATCATACCTTTTCGAGGAGAGTATTACACATTAGAAAAGGAATATGAATATTTAGTGAAAGGTCTTATCTATCCTGTACCAAACCCTGAACTTCCATTCTTAGGCGTTCATTTCACTCGTAATATCAAAGGATACGTCGAAGCAGGTCCTAATGCTGTCTTAGCAACGGCACGAGAAGGATATAGAAAACGTGATTTCAACTTACGAGACCTAAGTGAGACACTTAGATTCTCAGGATTTTGGAAAGTGGCTTTTCGTGAGTGGAGAATTGGCCTTGATGAAGTAAATCGCTCATTCCGTAAATCAATATTTACTAAAGATTTGCAAAAAATGATCCCTACAATAGAATCACATCATCTTAAAACAGGTGGTGCAGGTGTTCGCGCACAAGCAGTTCGAAAAGATGGTTCTTTAATAGATGATTTCGTAATTGAAAAGTCAGCTGAGGCAGTACACGTTCTTAATGCACCTTCTCCGGGTGCAACTTCCTCCATAGAAATAGGGAAATATATCGCCGACTTAGCAAGGGATACATTCAACCTCAATTAGATAGCCGGCGTCGCCGATTTTGATTTAAAATTACCTTACGTAACCTTAATGAATTAGGAGTAATTTCAAGACATTCATCATCACGTAATAATTCAAGTGCAAGTTCTAATGATAATGGTTTAGGTGGTGTAAGTTTTTCTGTTTGATCTGCAGACGCTGCTCGCATATTAGTAAGTTTTTTTTCTTTTGTTGGGTTCACATCCATATCACCGGCACGTGAGTTTTCACCGACAATCATACCTTCATAAACTGCTACCCCGGGACCGATGAACAAAGTTCCTCTTTCCTGAAGATTTAACAAAGCAAATGTAGTGGTATCGCCTAAACGATCAGCTACCAAACTTCCATTAGAATGAGAGTTTAATTCTCCATACCATGGCTCGTATCCGTGAAAAACATGATGCACAATCCCTGTACCTCTTGTTTCAGTTAAAAATTGAGTATGAAACCCTATTAAACCTCTTGAAGGAATATTATATTCAACACGTATCCTCCCAGAGCCATGATTAATAGTATTCACCATCTTACCTTTACGTAATGCTAATAATTGTGTCACAGTTCCTAAGTATTCTTCGGGGATATCAATGGTGACAAATTCAATTGGTTCTAATAAATTATCATCCACCATTTTAGTTACCACCTGAGGACGTCCAACAGTAAGCTCAAATCCTTCTCGCCTTAAGTTTTCGATTAAAATTGCAAGTTGCAATTCACCACGACCTTGTACTATCCAAGCATCAGGTCGATCAGATTCAACCACTCTGAGTGCCACATTACCTACTAATTCTGAATCAAGTCGATTTTTAAGAAGTCGTGCAGTAAGTTGACTGCCTTCACGTCCTGAGAATGGTGAAGTATTAATACCTATCAACATTGAAAGACTAGGTTCATCTACTGTAATCCCAGGGAGAGATTGAGGATCATCTAAATCAGCAAGAGTTTCACCAATGGTAACTTCATTAATGCCAGCAATGGCGACTATTTCTCCCGCAGATGCTTCATCAGTTTCATGGCGATCCAATGCTTCTGTTACATACAGTTGTCCGATAGTCGCACGTTCTATGGTGCCATCAACACGACACCATGCAACTTGTTGCCCTTTTTTAATAATTCCATTCACAATCCTACATAAAGCTAATCGGCCTAGATACGGTGATGCATCGAGATTAGTTACCAATGCTTGTAATGGATGTCCGATTTGGTACTTAGGTGGCGGAATATGAGAAAGTAAAAGATCTGAAAGTGGAGTTAGATCTTCACCAACAACCTCAGGATCAAGAGACGCTTGACCATTTTTTGCATTGCAATAGACAATGGGAAATTCAATTTGCTCTTCATTAGCATCCAAATCAAGAAATAATTCATACACTTCATCTATTACTTCACGTATACGAGAATCGGGGCGATCAATTTTATTAATTACAAGAATAATAGGTAACCCACGTTCAAGCGCTTTTCTTAATACAAAGCGAGTTTGGGGAAGTGGTCCTTCAGACGCATCAACTAATAGAAGCACTCCGTCAACCATAGTTAATCCACGCTCAACCTCACCACCAAAATCTGCATGTCCGGGAGTATCAATAATATTGATTTTTACATCTCCCAGTCGGACCGCGGTATTTTTTGCAAGAATAGTTATACCTTTTTCACGTTCAAGATCGTTAGAATCCATAACTCTTTCAGGCATTTCAAAACGCTGATCTAACTGACCTGACTGTTGGAGCATTGCGTCAACTAATGTTGTTTTACCATGATCTACATGTGCAATAATTGCTACGTTACGAATATCTTGACGAGCCATCAGTTGTCGATCACCTACACTAGGTTGTGACAGATCATGTTGATTAATTGTTGACCTCCAACGTTGCTATTAGTTCCATTTTCTCAATATTTAATAAAAAAATTTATATCACTACTGATGTTCACTGTTCATCATCAACCGATTATCATGCTCTAAAACAACAGTAACCCCAAACCATGCACAGCGAGAAAATGCATCAGTGTTTAATACAACTTCACCGTGTTTCAATAGTTCTTTTTCAATTCCTGGAGTGTTGACAGGGTATTCCCCACATTTCTCCGGCCTAACCGCATCATGATTACCACAAAAACCTCTACCATCTTCTTGTGGTAAAAAAGCACTACAACGAAATCTAGTAGGTGAATATTCAAGCTGATCTTGTTCTAATAGGTCTCTATCAATCCACTGATCATTATTTTCACCACTTTTTATTATTGGAATAATTAAAGGTTCACCGTTATTTATTGAAGCATATTGATCTGTTGGTAGCGAACCCCAAGTCCAATAGCCGTCAGTACGACGAGAATCACAGCAATCACCACATCCATTGCATTCTATAGATCGAGCTTCAGAAAGCGTCATGTATTTTCTATGGGTATCCATTAAAGTCCTAATTTATTCTATCTATGCAATTTTACGTAGTCGTGAATCGAAGGTTAAGTATATAAGTACACCTGCAATCAGTATCAACCCTAGCAATCGAACGACCAATTGAGGACCCCAGATATCCATCAATAAAGCAATACCAAAACTACCGAAACCCATCAGGCTAAACTGCATCATATAAATAGCCATTATCCTGCCTCGAAAAGTTGAATCGACATACTCTTGAAGTAGTATTTGCCCTATTGCTTGTCGACCAGCAGAACCGATTCCTACAATCGCGAATCCCACAAAACCAAACAAAAAAAGACTGGTTAATGACACACTGACTAAACCTATACCTATAACAATCGCACTGGTGGCATACAATAATCCTCGGAATTTACGCATACGCATATTTGCAAGTACTAATGCCCCCAACAGCGCACCTATCCCCATCCCCATTTGTAATATCCCAAGAGTAGTTCCTGAGTCACCAAAGACATCAGCAACATAGCCAGGAAGTAAAGCCCTTATCGGCATCCCCAAAAATGTTGAAAAGAAGGAAAATAGTAAGACTGTGAATATTAATTTATCGCGAAATAAATAACGGATACCTTCGAATAAATCTTGCCAAGCTGAATTTTTTTTCGCAACTACGTTGTCGGCAACCTGAAGCGATGAAGACTTACTAAAAGAGTGTGGATCACTAACCATAATTTCCTCTTTAGAAAGAATCGTAATTTTGAAAAGCATACCAACTGACAAGGCATACAATATTGCAATTAACAAATAAACAAATTCAGCGCCTGCAATATCTATCCCAACACCTGCAATAGCAGGACCTATCATTTGCATTAAGTTCATCCCTGCAGAATTTAATGGCACTGCATTATTCAAACGACCCAATCCTACTACTTCAGGCAGAATAGCCACGCGTGCAGGCATAACCAAAGACATCACCATGCCCTGTACAATCGAGGCAATCACAAGATGGAAAAAAATTAAACTTTCGAATAGAACCAGTAACCCTACAGCTAACGACAAAAACAAACTAAAAGTTTGTCCGATCTGAAGTAGCAATCTCTTAGAAAATCTATCTGCAAAAATACCACCAAAGGGAGAGAGTAAAAGTGTCGGTATCCCACCGCCTATAACAATAATTCCTAATGAAGCAAATGTTCCCGTTAAATCATATGCAAGGTATCCTCGTACAATCATTTGCATACTCATAGCAGCATTCCAAAAAAGCATCGCACCCATATACCATCGAAAAGAAACTAACGTAAATGCTGAAAAAAGATTCATAATTAGTTTGATAGATCCAACAAAGCCAGACCTCGTGCTATAACATCTTGAACTCTATCTGCTGTAACAGAAGGAGTAAGATCATTGGAATTATCAATAACCAATCCCGATAATATCTTTGCTTCAATTTCTGCTGAGATTTTTTTATGTACCGACTTTGAATACTCCAGTAAAGGTGAATCTAGTAATTTTTCTTCGATAACGTTGAGTTGAGGCATTAAGGTAATAAATTGAATATCAATTTCAGTGCCAGCTAATGACTTCTTATACCATTCTAATTTTTCACTAAATATTGAATCGATAATAATAGCTGAGTACCTTTTCGAACACGCATTAAGTGCAATTACAGAAGCATTCATCACATTAAGCTCGTCTTGTTCAATCGATTGCTTATCTGTGTGCCAAGGATATCGAAATCCTGCTTTGATCATTCGACGCAAATCATCTGAATCTATAAGCAGCATCCGATCAAATCGTTCACATAATGCCAAAGCCATTTCAAGATGACCAGATCCTTTAGTTCCAGAAATGAGAATGATTTGATTCATCTAATATGCTTTCAGAGTAGTTCATCAAGTATAAAACTAAATTGCCTAATATTTAGAAAAAATCACAAAAAAAGAAGCCCCAACTATAGTTGAGGCTTCTTTTTGTTAATGAATTATTTTTTATCGTAACAAACGACTACGGTAAAATTTATCAGTTGCATCAGCAATACTCATCAATGCAATGGTATTCCAAATAACACTTCCATCTATATCAATTAAAGCCAATGGTTCAAAGCCAACTGCATTATTCAACAAAATACCTAATACAGCTACAACAACCCATAAGATCAATCGATCGCCTGATAAACCAGTACCGGCAATTTTATTCGGTACATACGAACCTATCAAGTCATTAACAACATCCGCTACTCTTGCCAATCCTAATGCTATCACTAGCAATACAAGAACTGCTTCCCAACTCATCATGCCTCCTAGAAGAAATGTTAATCAGCATGTACTAATTAACAGTTAATTCAATGATCATGCGTTCTCGAAACTCTGTCAATATCAATTTCGACAATATATATAGATAATTTGAATAAGCAGTTGACTAATTAAATTTTTTGTAGTATAGATCTACTGCACTAAGTAACATCTTTGCTGAGGGATTATCACCTGCATATGCACTGAGATATTCAAAATGTACTTCACTGAAGGTGTCAATTAGAAACACACCACCAAGTTGAGCAGCATCTCCTTGGACTTGCTTGGGGAAAAAGCCTTTTAACAAAGTCCTGAACCCTGCCCACCATAACCTTGGCGAAAGTAATGCTACTAAAGGCGGTCGCTTCGCTCCAAGAGCATCATAGACATTTCTTTCAGGGTTTGTGTATAAAGGAACAGTTAATCCAGTTTCCTCAACAAAATCCTGAGCCATCAAAGCTGTCCCGTTACCAATAACTATAGGCGTAATTCCTAAAGACAAAATTTTCTTCCATACATTTCGTAACTCATGTAACTGTTCACGACAAAATTGGCAACCAAAATGACGGACAAGCACAATTAATACAGGAGAGTTGGACCATAGATCTCCAAGTCGAACTTTCTCATTGTTTGGAGTCAGTATTTCTATATCGCTTGTCTCCTGAGAAATATTTGACACATCATCTCCTTGCTGTAACTTCATTAATTTTACCATCGATAAAAATTATGAAAGTGATATCGTAATACAACATTTTTTCTAGGAACATGTTACATTCAACCCCAAATTAGAATCGATAAATTTAGCAATTGTAGGAAGCTATGCAGCAATTACTAGAAGGGTTACGAGTCCTCGAACTATCTAATAATGTTGCAGGTCCATTCACTGGTAAACTTCTTGCAGAATACGGAGCAGATGTCGTTAAAATCGAACCACTGGAAGGTGATTCTGCAAGGCATCAAGGTCCTTATAAGGATGATATTCCGAATGTTGAAACGTCACTATTATTCCTTCATCTCAACACTAATAAGAAATCAATTACGTTAAATTTTGAATCAGAAAATGCAGTTGATATCACTAAGAAATTTATCGATAAAACTGACATTGTTATAGAAAGTTTTGCACCGGGGCAAATGGAGAATTGGGGCTTAAGTTATGAAGCTTTAGCAAAAGATCACGAAGATTTGATAATGGCATCTATAACTCCCTTCGGACAATCTGGACCATGGAAAGACTATAAAGCTTCAGAAATTGTACTTCAGGCTCTAGGTGGACCATTACATGCCAATGGTTCCGCGTTCCGTGAACCAATAAAAAGTGGTGGCAACATTGCACAGTATCATACAGGTATAGCGACTGCATTTGCATGCATTGCTGCAAGATTAAGAATAATTCGTGGAGGGCGAGGAGATCACATAGATCAGTCAATTTATGAAGCTCAGGCTGGGTTTAGAGATAGGCGAACATCTTTTACAACCGGGACTTCATATACAGGTTATGTAGCAAAAAGACAGCCACCAGGCGCACGCCCAGCATCAGGTCCCAGAATGACTACGGATGGATATGCAAATATTTTTGCATCTGGGAGTCGGAGATTTCCTGCTGCATTAGACTTAATTGGACGTCCTGATCTCAAAGATCATCCGGATGCCAAAAAACAGCCCCATCTTTTCTCACAAGAATTTGCATCGGAATTAGAAGGTTCTTGGATGGCATGGTTAATAAATAGAGATAAAAAAACAGCAATCGCAGAAACACAAGAAATTGGTCTACTCGGTGGAGCAATTTATACTACAAAAGACCTTATTGAAGATGAGCATTATAGAAGTCGAGAAGTCTGGGATACTATAGACCACCCTGTTGCAGGATCTGCTGCCTACACAGGCCGACAGATTTTACTCTCAGAAACTTCGCGAAAAAAACCATTACGTGCTCCATTATTAGGTGAACACAATAATGAAATTTACGCAGAAATTGGATTTACAAAAAAAGATATCGATGAAATGAAAAAAAACGGAATAATCTAATAAGAGGAAAAAATGACTACTGAAAACTTTTTGCCATTAGATGGTTACAGAGTTGCTGAAATCACAGTCGTTTGGGCTGGTCCTCATGTTACTCAACTTTTGGGTGAATGGGGAGCTGAAGTAATACGAGTTGAACCCACTACAACAATTCAACCATACACAAGAGGTGCAGAAAGAATTATCAATACTGCAGATCAAGAAAATACTGCAAAATTGGGAATTCTGGCTGGAGGTATTAATCCTGAAACTACTCCAGGTCTTGATCCTTGGAACAGAAACTCGAGTTTTAATTCCCATGCACGTAATAAGAAATCAATGTCCTGTGACATCATGACACCTGAAGGACGAGAGGCGTTTCTACGACTTATCGAAAAAGTTGATGTATTAGTAGAAAATAATGTTCCAATGACTATCGAACGTGCAAAGATTACTTATGAACAGCTCAAAGAAATAAATCCGAAATTAATCATGCTACGCATGCCTGCTTTCGGATTAAGTGGTCCTTATAAAAACTACCGTGCTTTTGGTACACATGTAGAAGGTATGATCGGGCATCATTGGCTGAGAGGGTATCCAGATGGGACACCCGATGAAACTGGTGATGCATTTACAGCAGATGCTCTGGCTGGAGTAATGGGTGCATTCGCTGTCACTTCAGCACTAGTTCATCGAGAGATTACCGGTGAAGGACAACAAATAGAAATGCCACTTGCAGAATCATTTTTACCTGCCCTAGGAGAGTGGATATTGGACTATACAATGAACAATAGAGTAGCAGATCCTCAAGGAAATCTTCATCGGGAACATGCGCCACATTCTATTTATCCTACAAAAGGAGAAGATTCATGGATTGCTATCGACTGCACCAATGATGAAGAATTTAATTCACTATGCATCACACTCAATGCGCATGACTTGCTAAATGATGAACGATTTAAATCACTCGCTAAACGTAAGTTATATGAACAAGAATTAAATGATGCACTAGCACGATACACACAGGAGTGGGATAACGATCAACTATTCCATTTATTACAGTCTGTCTCTGTTTGTGCTGGTTCCGTACATAATGAAAAACAATTACTCGAATCACCTCAACTTCGCGCACGAGATTTTTTTGAAGAGTTAGAAATAGAAGGCGTCGGCACTCATACCTATCCAGGTATAATGACGAAATGGGAAAACACACCTAATCAAATTAGAAGCTCTCCACCAAAACTAGGTGAACATAACGAAGAAATATATATAGAATTGCTTGAATATACTGAAAAACAATATACAGATTTAGTAAACAAAGGATTAGTCGGAACAGATTATTCTGAAGAAGTTGTCCCACGGACCTGGGAGTAGAAGAGTTATGAAAGTTGCATATATCTTAAACACGCCAAATGCTGCAAATTATAAAGTTGGAACAATGATACTTCCTCAACTTGAAGAAGGTAGTCATGGTGTAGATGTTCTAGGGATTTTCTTTTTTGATGATAATGCTTTTATGCTTCGTAAAGGCGATCCAAAAGGTGAAAGGCTAGCTACAATAGCAAAAGAAAAAGGGATCCTTTTGATGATGTGTGATCAATGTGCTATACAACGAGGTCTCGCTACTGGATCAGCAGGTAGCGCAGAGGCTAGCGGAGTTGTAGAAGGCGTGCAAGTTGGATGCTTCCCAGATCTTTACACCGCACTCGCACCTAATCCACCAGACCAGGTAATCTCGCTCTAAACATTTAGGCAGGAGTAATATCTAAAGAAATATCTAGTGCTGGAGCAGAATGTGTTAGTGCACCAACTGAGATCAGATGAGCGCCTGTCGCAGCAATAGACTTAACAGTACTGAGATTAACTCCTCCACTTGCTTCAAAAATAATATTTTGAGGGCTGTTAGTAATTATATCTGTCATCATTTGTGCGGGCATATTATCAAGCAATATTATATCTGCTCCAGCTGATACAGCTTCAATTGCTTGTTCAGGTGTATCAACTTCGATCTCAATTTTTAAAGTATGTGGTCGCTTTTTTTGAACAACACTTATTAGATCAGTAATACTTATGCCACGCGCTGCTGCTGATGCAATATGATTGTCTTTAATTAATATACCGTCGCTAAGTGTATCTCTATGATTTTTCGCACCTCCACAACGTACAGCGTAACGTTCAAACTCTCTTAACCCTGGGGTAGTTTTTCTAGTATCGACTATCTGCGAATTTCCGCCTAATGCAGCTTCCTTAACATATTGATGAGTTAGTGATGCTATTCCTGAAAGTCTTTGCATAAAGTTAAGTGCTACACGTTCAGCAGAAAGCATAGACCTCAGAGGACCCTGAAATTCTGCTACAACTTCGCCGTCATCAATAGCATCTCCATCAAAACATAACGTAGTAAAGTCAATTTCATTCGAACATCTCTTAAAGGTTAATTTAGCGATCTCAATTCCGCATAAAATACCAGAACTCTTAAATTTAAATATCCCTTTTCCGACTTGATCACTCGGTATAGTAATCAAACTAGTAATATCATTAAAGGATCGATCTTCAGATAAAGCCTCATCAACCAATGAGATCACATTACCTAAATCAGGATGGAGAAAATCTTTTTCTTTCAAAATCATATTAAGCCTTCCATCTAGATTTTATGTTTAAAAACAATATGTTTCTGCCAATTTTCATCAATTTCAGGATAATCAGCGCGATAGTGTGCTCCACGTGATTCTCTTCTGTAATAAGCAGCATGTGCTGCTAAGCTCCCACATATCAAGATCGCGTTGAGCTCAATCGACTTTCGATCATTCCGCAATTCCGCATAAGATCTCAAATCAGTTAGTTGTTTAACAGCGTAATCTAAGGAATCACCCGTTCTTTCCAAACCAACATAGTCCCACATCAACTCTTGTACTGTTTCCATATTCGGAATTTTCCCGGTACGGGAATTACTATCTAAGGAATATAATTCATCATCTACTGTATTTTTAAAATTTTCAAAATTTTGATCACTGAAAATATGCTCTATAGTACGGCTAGCAAAAATAACTGTTTCTAATAATGAATTACTCGCTAATCGATTTGCACCATGTACTCCTGTACATGCAACTTCTCCAACTGCAAATAGATTATTGAGGGATGTTTCACCCCATGTGTTCGTCCGAATACCGCCCATCGTATAGTGCGCTGCGGGAGCAACAGGAATTCGATCTTTTGAAATATCAATTCCATATTCCATACAAGTTTTATAAATATTGGGAAATCTTGCCTGAAGAAATTCAACATTATGTGAAGTAACATCAAGCAATACATGGTCATCAGCTGTGTCTTTCATTTCCATTAATGTAGATCTTGAGACAATGTCGCGCGGAGCCAACTCTGCTCTTGAATGATATTCTGGCATATATCTTTTCCCATTCGAATTAAATAACAATGCACCTTCACCACGTAACGCTTCAGAAATTAGAAAAGTAGGTGCATTTTTAATACATAATGCAGTTGGATGAAACTGAGTAAATTCCATATCCATTATTTCTGCACCAGCCATATATGCCAAGGCAACACCATCACCAGTAGACACTTCCGGATTTGTGGTAACACTGTACATTTGTCCAGCACCACCAGTAGCAAGAACTATTTTGGAGGCTCCATAGAGTGTCTTGTTCCCACTTTTAGTAGACAACACTTCTGCACCAACCACGTCTTGACCATTTAATTGCAATTCGCGTACGAGTGTATGCTCCAGTATTGTAATTCCTGATTCTTGTGCCAAAGAAGACAAAGAGAGTTCGATTTCAAGCCCTGTTTGATCGCCACGAGCATGCAAAATACGTGGAGCAGAGTGCGCTGCTTCCCTACCTAGCTGTATAAAACCGTCAGATCTATCAAAACGAACTCCATACCTTATTAAGTCATCAATGCGTTCTGGAGCACCTTCAACTAATATTTTTGCAGCATCAATATCAACTAATCCAGCGCCAGCATCAACTGTATCTTTTAAGTGAGACTCAATTGAATCACTAGCACCTACCGCTGCAGCAATACCACCTTGAGCCCATTTGGTGGTAGCTTCTTCAATTCCCCCTTTTGTAATTAAGAGAACATTAGCACCCTTTTCTTTTGCACGAATCGCAGTGTACAAACCGGCAATTCCCGAACCTACGACTAATAAATCATACGTTGATTGCATCTTATTACCTTGCAGCACTATCTTCAGATTCTTCAGTTGAAAACGCGTATTCATAATTTTGAATTAATTCCAATATCTTTTGCCATTGCTCAGGAAGCTGTGGTTGCCCAGTTTGAGTATTTAAGTACACATAACGATGTGTAAAATTCGCAATTACATGATGATGCAATGTTGATTCTATAAGTGCTTCGAAAATTAAGCGCCCATTGATTGCTGAAATACATTTCAACGATACTTTTGCTTTATCATCCCAACGTATTGGTGCTCGATAACGAATTTGACTGCCACTTTGCATACGAAGAATTTCTTCTTGAACAGGTAACCCAACTTCTTTGTCGTAATCTGCAAGTGCGATTTCTGTAAGTGCCAACAATACCCCACCATGCACAAAAGGAGTCCCTGCAAAGCTATCAGTATGTCGTAATTGATATTCAGAACTGAAACGAAAATTTGACTGCTGGTCTGACATAATCAGTTTTTTATTAAGTCTTACTTAATATTCAACATTCGCTGTAAAGCAACAGCAGCATAATGTTTGATATTTTTGTCAACAGAAATCTGATTAACGACATGACCTTTGACAAGTGATTCCATAACCCAAGCAAGATATGCAGGATGAACTCTATACATCGTGCTACAAGGACACACTACAGGATCCAGACAAAAAATAGTTTTGTCTGGATATTCATGACTTAGACGTGAAACTAAATTAATTTCAGTACCTATACCGATAACTGAACCAGCTTCGGCATTCGCAACATAATCCACTATAAAACCAGTAGATCCACTAGCATCTGCAGCATCAACAACTTCGGCACGACATTCCGGATGCACCAAAATTTCTACTTCAGGAAAACGCTCGCGAGCTTGGTCAATTTGTGTTAATGAAAAACGTTGATGAACCGAGCAATGCCCTTGCCACAAAATAATGCGTGACTGAAGTAAATTTTCTCTATTCAAACCACCTAATCGACCAGGACCCAATCGCCAATTCCAAAGCGACATCTCATTATCGCTAATTCCCATATCATGCCCTGTATTTCTTCCTAAATGTTGATCAGGAAAGAAAAAGACTCTTTTACCTTGTTCAAATGCCCATTCCAAGACTTTCTCAGCATTTGAACTTGTACAAACAATGCCTCCATGTTCACCACAAAAACTTTTCAAAGATGCTGCAGAATTCATATATGTCACTGGAATCAGGTCATCAGTACCATCAAAGATTGCGCTCAATTCGTTCCATGCAGAATATAAATCTGGTTCTGATGCCATATCTGCCATTGAACAACCAGCTTCAATATTTGGCAGTATTACATGCTGATCCGGTTGCGCAAGAATATCTGCAGCTTCTGCCATGAAATGTACACCACAAAAAATAATATATTTAGCATCATTCTGTGTGGCGGCATATTGTGCTAACGCAAAAGAATCTCCACGATAATCTGCGTACTGAATAATATCTTCACGCTGATAATGATGGCCGAGAACAATCAATTCACTGCCGAGTTTTTGACGCGCAATGCCAATACGTTCTGTCAATTGTTCTGCGCTAAGCTTCATATACTCTTGCGGAATGTCAGATTGCCATGAATCAAAAGAAATTTCATCAGCAAGTGGTATTGTTGCAATACCACCATCAGTTTCACACTGTAATTGTGGTGTATTAAATTGTTGCAATACTTTTTCAAAATCTATATACGGATTTTGTTTTTGAATTTTTTCTTGACCGACATCGATATTAGTCATATTTACTCATCACTAAAGATTTTCAATGAAAGCATATGCTCTCTATTCAACTACTTAGTGTATCAAATACACTAAGTAGTTGAATATGTAATTTAGGCAAGAAAAATGAAAATGTCAACAAAAATAGACTTTGAATACAATATTTATAAAAAAACAGGATCACGTGACACAAATCGAAAAAGTTGCGCAGGGCGGTGAGCACCATCTCTTCTAGCTTTACCAGTTGGTTCAATTAAATCTGTCGTGATCATCCGACGACGAAAATTTCTTCTATCGAGAGGTGAGCCTAAAATTGTTTCATATGTATTTTGTAGTTCCCGGATAGTAAATTCAGGAGGCAGCAATCCAAACGCAATATTCGTATATCCAAGCTTAGCTCTAATTCTATCGACAGCTTGATCAATCAACCGATTATTATCAAATGCAAGAGATGGCAATTCATTAACAGGGAACCATGCAGGTTCCCAAGATTCTTCTTGTCGCAATCTGACATCATTTGCATCTACAAGCGCAAAATATGCTACAGCAATCATTTCCTGTGAAGCATCAAGTCCGGAAGAGGTGAATAACTGCTCTAAATAAACATCATTAGCACCTGTTTCCTCCACTAATTTGCGCGTAGCAGCTTCATTTAAGGACTCGAGACAATCCCATAACCCACCTGGTAAAGCCCATTTGCCAGATTCAGGTTCACCTGTGCGATGCACAAGTAATACTTGTAAACGTCCATCAACAACAGCAAATATAGATACAATAGTCGCGACCAAAGGTGAGTTTTTCATCGGATAATTATCGATTACCTCGTAATATTACAAAAAACAGCCATCCTCTATTATTTAAAACTACACATTAGATACTCAATATAGGGAGATCAAAAACTCCAACCTGAGTTCCACGCATAGACCAAGAGGTGACTTCATTAATTTGGACATCGACTAAATCACCAATACTGGCATTAGAATTAAAATGCACTAATTGGCCCTTACGAGTACGACCAGTCAACTGATCATCAGTTTTCTTTTCAACTAATATTTCAACAATTTTACCTAATTCAGCACTTTTCGTTTTTTCTGCTGAACTTGCATGAATTTCTTCAATCAAATGTAATCGAGATTTCTTGAGATCTTTTGGCACATCATCATCTAATTTACGATATGCAAATGTACCAGGCCTCGGAGAGTATGAAGCAACATGAATTACATCAAATTGTGTTCTTTCTAATAAATCAAGCGTTTCTTCAAATTCTGATTCTGTCTCTCCAGGACAACCAACAATAATATCTGTAGCTATCGATGCAGAAGGCATTCGTTCACGAATTTTTGCCACTCGTTCTTCAAATTCCTCTATTCGATAACCACGTCGCATACGTTCCAACATTGCATTCGAACCTGATTGCACGGGAATATTGAAATGTTCACAAACCTTAGAGCAATCTGCGACCGCATCTATGATTCGATCTGTCATATCTTTCGGATATGAAGTAAGGAAACGAGTACGTGCTATACCATGTATATCTTCAATCGCCTCAAAAAGCTCAGCAAGATTTGTTTCTTCTTTTAAATCATGACCATATGCTTCTACTGTTTGACCTAGCAATGTGACTTCTTTTACTCCATTATCAGCTAAAAAATTAATTTCATCCAAAATATCTGAAGGAAGTCGGGATTCTTCACGGCCACGCCTTAATGGAACAATGCAGTAAGTACAAAATTTGTCACATCCGTGAATTACAGGAACATACGCTGTCGGCCCATCAGGTTTTGCGTAGGTTTTTGCCATGTCAAAAGCACCTAATTCACCAAGTGAAACATCCCTCTCCATTACAGCAAGATCCAAAATAGGTTCAAATTCTTGAGGCCTTGCCCAAAGATCAACATAAGGGAATCTTCTTCTTAGATCTTTCGTATTCGCGCCGACCATACATCCCATCACCACAATATGAAATTTCTCACCATGCTCTCGTTTCTTACGAAGAATACCTAACTTTGAATATGCTCTATCTTCTGCATGCTGACGTACAGAGCAGGTGTTGATAACAAAAAGATCTGCTTTATCTTCAGAAATGGCATCTTTATATCCTAATTCTTGTAGACCAGCAGACAATTTCAATGAATCTGCCTGATTCATTTGACAGCCCAAAGTGGAAATATGAAATGTTGCCATTAAAACCTCGATTTCCAAATACTGGCGGAGGGGGTGGGATTCGAACCCACGATCCCCATAACAGGGATAAGCGCTTAGCAGGCGCCCGCACTAGGCCTCTATGCGACCCCTCCGTTAATTAAACTTCTAGTGGAGTATCTTCCTCATTAGCCCACTCGTCCATAGAACCATCATAATTTCTAGATTCCGTATTTCCCAAAAGAGCCAAAGCAAATTGACCAAAAGCACCACGTATACCAGCCTGACAATAACTAATTACTGGCGCATTAACATCGATCCCTGCCTCATTAAGTATCCTACGAATTTCGGATAGTGAACGAAATCTTCTAAATGGAGGACCTTCCAACAAATGCCGCCATTCGAAATGTATCGCACCGGGGATCCGCCCTACGCGAGCATTACCCCTACTTTCAGTACCATCCCATTCTTCATTACTCCGTGTATCCCAGATTTGCGTTCCTGTACCAACTAAACTTTTCAATTCAGTGATATCACAGACTTGGGTATTATCAATTACAGAGCGAAACTCACCAGGCTCTGGCCTAGGAATTTTAGAAGTTAATGGCCTGTTTTCAGCTATCCAAGCGTTAAGACCACCGTCGACAACTCGTACATTTTTGTGTCCAAAATATCTTAATACCCACCAAATTCTTGCAGCATGCAAAGATGCATTGTCATCATAGACCACGACAGGCTGTTCATTCGATAAACCCCAGCTCGAGGCCAAATTGTCAAATTGATCGCTATCCATTACTAACTTACTTCCTCGACCTTTTAAGTAGGGATGAGAAAGACCTATTGCACCTGGAACATGGGCACGCCTATAAGCAACAAATTCGCCAGCATCAATAAGTACAAATTTACTACTTTCAAGATTATCAGCGAGCCATTCAGTAGACACCAATAGAGGGCTATGCTCGTCAGAATTTAAATTGCCAGACATAACAAACTCCTAAAATTACAAAGGACATGATCGCAGATATATACACAAAAGTACAAGCGGCTAAGAGTATTAATCATTTAATTAATGCAATTCTTAGATTGATCATGTAAATAAATCATTAGGAATACAAAAGTTATTTATATGAATTTTCTAAATTTAAACATTTCAACGCCAGTACTACTAATATCTCTGGCTCTTGCTGCCTGTCTCATGGGAGATGCAATGCTGTACGCAGTAATGCCTTCAAGTCCAGAAACTTGGGGGCTTTCAACATCAGCAATAGCATTAATGCTTTCAGTCAACAGATTCATCCGCCTAGCTTCAAACCCCATGGCAGCCGTTCTATTCAGAAAATTTGGAAAACAAAGCATGCTGATTTTTGCCTTATTCTTATCTGTCTACGTCACTATGATCTATGGCTGGAGTACTGCATTTTTTTTGCTAATCACCGCTAGAATTTTTTGGGGAATAGCTTTTTCCATTCTACGACTGGGAACACAAATTACAGTTTTTGAAGAAACAGAAGAATTAAATAGAGGTTTCCAAATGGGTGCAAGCCTTGGGATTATGAGAATGGGTAATGTGTTCGGAGCAATTTTAGGTGCAATTTCAGTTCAACGTTTCGGACATCGAGCAACACTTACAGGATTCACAATTACAATTATTGCATCAAGTGTCCTTTGGTTTTTAAATATTCCCAAGTCATCAAAGAAAGATATTGAAGAAAACCTTCCTCAAGAAAATGAAGATTCAGTGTTATCACAATTTGAAATAATATTTCGAGACAGGCAAGTGTTTCTCTTCCTAATAGCAAGTTTCTTAACAGGATTAATCTTCCCAGGATTAATGTGGTCTACTACAGGTTTTTACTTATTAGAGTCATTCGGTAATAACATCACTACACTAGGTATTAGTATCAGCGTAATTAGCTTGACTGGAGTAATGCTCGGAATGCAATGGAGTTTAGTAATGCCTGTTGCCCCTTTAGTAGGCAAAGCATCTGATCGTCATGGTCGGGTAACGGTAATTGTATGTGGTCTTATAATAGGAATTGTCGGCTTAACTACTTTATCCATCTCCCCCACAATACTTCTTTCACTGTTAAGTATCTTTTTAGCATTTTTGGCTGGAGTGATTTTAGCTGTTGTCCTACCTACTACAATAGGAGAATTAGTAGAGCCATCTAAACGCGCCGCTGCTCTTAGTGTCTATGCAACTTGTGCTGATTTAGGAAGTGGTATTGGGCCAATAATCGGCTTGTCATTTGGAAGCCTCATCCTTCTAAAGGGAATTTTTATCTTCTCGGCATTCCTTTTAATGAGTACTGCAATTATTATTATTTTGGCTTTTCGCAATGTAAAATTTTTTTCTACTAACTAAGAATCGCCTTATTCAAAACCTTAATTTAGGATATACATCTGCAGTACTAAGGAGAGCTCCATGCCAATGAATTTAAGTTTTCAATCAAAGACCTTTGAGATAGAGACACTAGATCTTGGTGGTGGGGTCACTGAACAAATAATTCGTGGCGGTAGAAACCTTTTTCCTTTACTTCCACAAGCATTCGAAGGTGTTAAGCAAATTGGTGTCATTGGATGGGGATCTCAAGGACCAGCACAAGCAATGAATCTTCGTGATTCCTTGACTGGTACATCAATAAATATCAAAGTGGGACTTCGTGAAAATTCTTCCTCTATAGCTCTAGCAAATGAACAAGGATTCTCAGTTGAAAATAATACGCTGGGAGAAATGTTCGAAGTGATTAAAGAATCGGATATCGTACTACTATTAATCTCTGATGCTGCACAATCTGAATTATATCCTCAAGTCTTTGAAGCTTTGCAACCAGGCACTACATTAGGTCTATCACATGGCTTTTTAGTAGGGCACCTTATGAATGTCGGAGAATCCTTCCCCACTGATATTAATGTTGTTGGTGTTTGTCCCAAGGGTATGGGTCCTTCTGTTCGTAGACTCTATGTACAAGGAGAACAAGTTAACGGTGCAGGAATTAATGCATCCTTTGCCGTTGAACAAGATGTCAATGGCAAAGCTACTGACCACGCTCTAGGGTGGTCAGTAGCTTTAGGATCACCTTATACATTTCAAACAACTCTAGAATATGAATTTAAATCTGACATCTATGGAGAACGAGGAATCTTATTAGGTGCAGTTCATGGTATTTCTGAAAGTCTATACCGACGTTATATCGAAGAAGGTTTGTCGCATGATGACGCCTTCCGAAACTCAACAGAATCAATTACAGGCCCAATATCAAGCACGATATCAAAAAAGGGTATTAAAGGTTTATACGAAGCTATGGGCGCAGACGAACGACCAATATTTGAACGCGCGTACACAGCATCTTATCCTTCAGCAAAAACAATCTTAGAAGAAATCTATGACGAAGTTTCATCTGGAAATGAAATAAGGAGTGTAAACCTTGCAGGTGAACGCTTAAAAAAACAACCTATGGGTACAATTGACCAAACAGAAATGTGGAAAACAGGAGCTAACGTTCGCTCTGTAAGAGATGAAGATAATATCCCATTAGATCCATTTACAGCAGGAGTCTATGTAGGCACTATGATGGCGCAAATTGATGTTCTTTTAGATAATGGACATCGCTACTCAGAAATTGCTAACGAATCTGTAATTGAAGCTGTTGATTCTCTTAACCCCTATATGCATGCACGTGGCGTTTCTTACATGGTTGATAATTGCTCACGCACTGCACGATTAGGATCAAGGAAATGGGCACCAAGATTTGAATACCAATTACGTCAAGAGGCTTACGTTGCAATTGATGAGCAAAAAGAACTTGATAATTCACTACTTGATAATTTTGACAACCATCCTATACATGATGCCTTAGCGGCATGTGCGGAGGTTAGACCTTCAGTTGATATTTTTGTCGAATAAAATTAAACGTTATATTCTGTAGCAATACTCTGAAGAACATCAAGGTTCGAAAGATTAGATTCGTTTTGAATGTCAGTAGTAAATGGAGCCAGAATAAGATCTGTTACCCCTGCCTCAAAATATTGAGCAATCTGCTCTGCCAAACGTACTTCGTTACCCATCATAGCCACATCCGAAGGGCCTCCTGCCTCACCATAATCAAGTATTCTTCGATAATTCTCCAATCGGCCATAGTTTTGAAATTTCTCTCCAGCCACAATTTTTGCATTCTGGATATCATCAGTCACAGAAAATGGTACTCCAGCTACAACACGCAATTGCTCCCTTTGTGCATCAGCTGATGCTGTATTTAGTTTAGGAATCACATGTCGCCTAAGTGCCGTTAAACCTGCCATCCAAGTAATCGTTCCATCTGCGACTTCACCAGCAACTTTTAACATCATTGGGGCAAGTGCAGAAATCATAATAGGCATTGGAGTCGAATCAATTAAATTAAAAGAACTTTCAATATTAAAAATATCACCTTGGTAATTTGTATGTCCTTGTGTTGTTAAATCACGAAGTATTTCAACATATTCTCTCGTATATAGCGCGGGGCGATCGTATTTAAGACCTAATCGTTCTGTATTTGGTCTATGTGACGGACCGATACCCAATATTAAACGATTAGATATTGCTGCATTAACAGTTGTAGCTTGTTGAGCTAAAACATTTGGATGTCTTGTATAGATAGGGATCACTCCAGTAGCCAACTCAATATTTTCGGTTTCTTTACCTGCAAGGGCTATCGTAGTCAAGACATCAGTTTCACCAGTTTGTGCAAACCAAAAGCTGTCAAAGCCTCTTTTTTCGGCATCAATTATCATTTTTATTTGATCGTGCAAATTCATTTTTGTTGGTAATGCACCCATAAATAGTCCAATTTTCATATTTCTTCTTCCTAATTCTCCCAGTTACATTTTTTTATTTTAAAAATACCATTTCCACTGCCGTACTCTTTACGTAGACTTGTTTGTGGAGGAGTGCTCGAGTGGTTTAAGGGAACGGTCTTGAAAACCGTCGTGGCGCATGCGTCACCGTGGGTTCGAATCCCACCTCCTCCGCCATTCTATAAAATATGAGAGTGCAATTTCACCATCAAAAGTAAAAAATTATAAATTATATTAACTATGGAAAAAGATCCTCAAGAAAAACCATTCGCACTTACCAGTGGTATAGCACCATTAAAAGATAGCCGTTTTCGATATCTCTGGGCGAGTAGTACATTTTTCTTTAGTGGTTACTGGGCACAAACTGTTGTATTAGGGTGGTTAGCATTTGAAATTACAAATTCAGAATTTGCAGTAGCCAGTTTTACTGCAGCGCGTTTTTCTCCAATGCTCATAGGGCCCATTGGAGGAATACTTGCAGATAGAATTGATCGTCTAAAGACCTTGAGAACTTCGATAATTATTACCTTAGTAATTGGCCTGGTAATTGCAGGAATATCTACATTTGGTCACTTGAATTATTGGCTAGTAGTTTTAGTGGGTTTTGTGGGTGGTTTGACACAAGCTCCGCTAATGCCTGTCCGTTTTACACTAATGATGGATATCGTTGGTAAACAACATCTATCTAGCGCCAATGCGTTAAATATGGCTGCAATGTTTGGCAGTAGAATTATCGCACCTGCAGGTGCGGGATGGATAATATCGTTGTGGGGACCCAGTTGGGCGTTATGGTACAGTGCAGCATGGTTCCTACCTGCTTGGCTATTCTTATTGTTCCCTATAACTGATATTACTCGAATGACTAATCCAGTTAATGGGCGTCTAATATCTGATCTTATTGAAGGGTTTTCTATAGCCATCAATAATCGAGCAATTGGAGCGGTTTTACTTGCAACAATTGCAGCTAATGTACTTGCATTTCCCATTCTTCAAGCATTTCTACCTGTGTTTGCAGAAGAGATCTTAAATGTTGGTGCATCAGGATTAGGTCTTCTTGTTTCAATGAATGGCATAGGTGCACTATTTGGTTGTTTATTGATTTCGATGATGGGTGATTTTTCTGGAAAAGGAAGACTTTATTTATCTGGAACAACATTATTTGGGTTACTATTAGCTATTTTTGGATATGTCGACCAAATGTCTTTAGCCATAATTATAATTTTCTTGGCAGGTATGGCAAGTTCAGGTTTCGGAGTCATGCAGAGTACTCTAATATTATTATTATCTCCAGAAGAGGCACGAGGGAGAGTCATGGGTGTATTAATGCTATCGATTGGGACACAACCGATAGCACTACTAATTCAAGGAGTTTTAGCAAACACTTTCGGAGTCTCATACACTACTATTGCATGTGGAATACTTTTATCAATTTCCGTATTGTTGGTTGCATGGAGAAGTCCAGAACTTCGGAATGAAATCTAGTCTAAAGGAAATCTATGAACTCAGTTAGAATAAACACGACAGATTGTTTAGCGGAACATTCAGGAAGAATACCAGTTTCAAAAAAATTTCCTATCAATAACGATATTGAAATAATCAGAGACAAATGGGGGATACCACACATAAAAGCAACTTCATCATACGATGTGTTTTTTGCTCAAGGCTACTGCCTAGGACAAGATAGATTATGGCAATTAGAACTTTTCAGACATCTTGCATTAGGCAGAGCCTCAGAATTACTAGGAAAAGGTTTGATCAATAGAGATCAACAAAATCGAAAGCTAGGGTTTGGTCGATACGCAGAAGTTGACTGGCAAGAACAAACTGAAATATCAAAAATGATACTCCAAGCATATGCTGATGGTATCAACGCCGCAGCATCAACAAATCCCATGCCTTATGAATTTCACATAATTGGAGAGCCAGATAGTCCGCATAAAATGTCCCCCTGGGAGCCTACTGATTCACTCGCAATATTAAAAATGGTTTCTGCAAATACACAATGGGCGAGTAAATTACAATATGGAAAAATTGCAAATACTCTTGGTGGGCGTGCAGTCGAAGCACTTATCCCAGATATTCCTTTTAACACTTCATTGATTACACCCGCAGGTACAAAATGGTTAGAGGAAATACATCCTTATGCTGTTGACTTTGAAATTGCAGGAGGAGAACCAGATGGGATAGTAGGTGCTGGTGGAGGCTCTAATTGCTGGGTGGTTGGAGGAAATAAAACAACCACCGGGAAACCATTAATCGCTGGTGACCCCCACCTTGCAATCAGTATCCCTGCACAATGGTATCTACTACACATGGAGTGTCCAGAATTTACCGCCGCAGGACCTTGTTCCCCTGGGTACCCAGGTCCAGTCTATTATGGCCACAACTCAAAAGTTGCATGGACAATGACACACGCACAAGGTGATCGATGGGACTTGTATCGAGAACTAATAGAATTTAAAAATACTAGCGATACCAATAATCAAACTCCACACTCACAATTTGAATCTACCTGGAAACCTCTTAAGAAATTTAACGAAGTATTCAAAATTAAAAATGATGAGCACCAAGAATTAGAAATCTGGGAAACACATCATGGTGTAATTATTAGTGGTGATCCGACTACAGACAAAGAAGTAATTGCTGCGAAATGGGAACTCGCGGAACCGACACATGATATGGACGCATTATGGAAAGTCTTAACATCAAAAAATAACAGCGATCTACAAGAAGCTTTACAAGAGTACGATTCAATCAGTGGTAATTATTGTTTCGCTGATCAAAATGGTGATATTGCGTATCAATATGTAGGACGAATCCCAAATAGAACTGGCTGGTTAGTACCTGTCCCAGGATGGGATGGGAAACACGAGTGGAATGGAATTATCCCGAAAAATGAATTGCCTGCTGAACAGAATCCGAATTTAGGGTATATCGTTACTGCAAATAATCGTACAACTTCATCGGATTATCCTCATTATCTAAGTTTTTCTTCGACACGTTTTAGGGCAGATCGTCTAAATGAATTAATGGAAGCCATGGACACTTTCTCTATTGAAAATATGGTGTCCTTACAAAGTGACATCATAAGTCTGGCACACTTGGAATTTGTACAACATGTAGTTGCGTCTACATTATCTGATCAACTCGCACAAAATTTACAAGCACGCCTAGTCAAATGGGATGGGAAAATGAACGCGAAAAGTTCAGAGGCAGTATTAGCCAATGAAGCACGTAATCAATTAGCAAAAGTGACAGTAGAACAATATTTTAATTATGTTGAAGGTTTACCTCCTTTAGCACCAACTTCCCATAATGTCCTGCTAAGTGAAATGAATAAAGATAGCTCTTTAATGCTAGGTCAATTCAATAATTGGGATACAGCAATTGAATTTGCATTACTAGATGCGTATAAAACTTTGTCGCAAAAACATGGTACTAATATTGACGACTGGCAATGGGGAAAAGAGCATAAAATTACTTGGAAACATAATTTGGGACGAGATCCAGAATTACAACCTATCTTCGACCTAAACCCGATAGAAATGGGTGGCGATCGTAATACTGTCTGGAATGTCGGTACACCTCTAGGAGCAACTGGAATGCATGGTGTTAGTTATCGACAAATTATCGACTTAGAAGATCTCAATGCTACACTTGTAGTGATCCCACCAGGTAACAGTGGTCAGCCAGGATCTCCACACTATGCAGATCATATTAAAAACTGGGTAGAGGTAAAGTATAATCCGCTATTTATAAATTGGGACGATATTCAATCAAATAAAGTAAATGAGCTCTACTTAACTTAAGAATATTTCAAGTTCTTGACGAGTGGGCATCGCTTCTTGTGCCCCGTGACGAGTGACACATAAAGCTCCTGTAGCATTACCTATCTTTACAGCTTCCAGTAGATCGAACCCAAGATTCAATGCGGCAGCCAGTCCACCATTAAATGCATCTCCAGCACCAACAGTTGCAATAGGGTGCACGGGAAATGATGGAACTACCTGAGAAATAATCTCATTTTCAATCCAAGCGCCTAGTTCAGCCAAAGTTACTATTATAGTGCCTCCATATTTTTCATATAAAAACCTAGCTGCTTGATGAGCAGATTCGAAATCAGAAACATTAATACCGGTCATATCTTCAGCTTCATGCTGGTTAGGTGTAATGATATTTGCCAATTCAAGAAGTCGATGTGTTTCTTTTCGACTCGGAGCAGGATCCAAAATAACAGTGGCACCCCGAGACCTTGCTTTAGCCATAGCAACTTCTGTAGCTTGAAGAGAAATTTCTTGTTGCACTAAAAAAATATCATCCTGAGAAATTTCTAAATTATCTATAGCGTTTAATGAATAAACTTCATCAACCAACATATTGGTACCATATACTGCATTAACGGAATTTTCACCGCTATCATCAATCAATATCATGGCAACACCAGATTGCCCACCCGGAACTGTGCCTAAAAAGTTGGTACTTACCCCTGTTGATTCAAGATATTCTCGTAGTTCTTTTGCATAACGATCGTCGCCTAAAAGACCTATCATATCTACAGTATCCCTGTTAGATAAAATACGAGCAGCTGCTACAGCTTGATTCGCACCCTTACCTCCAGGGGTAACTGAAAAATTCTTGCCTTCTTTTGTTTCACCACGACCAGCTATTGATTCTGTTTCAATAATAAAGTCAATATTGACACCACCAAGAACAATTATAGACAAAATAAATACCTGTCTCTTTTAAATTTTATTTGAAATTAATCTTACTACGCTCTTGAACCAAGTCTAGTCAGTGCTACGATGCCAACTGAACATATTAGTTTATTTTGTAACGAAAGAAGGGATTACCTCTATGAAATTACATGAGTTCCAAGCAAAAGAACTTTTATCACAATATGGGATCCCCATTCCACAAGGAAAAGTAGCTTCAACCCCTGATCAAGTAGTAGATATAGCCAACGAACTTGGTGGGAAAGTAGTTATCAAGGCTCAAGCACATACTGGAGGTAGAGGTAAAGGAGGAGGAGTTAAGATTGCTAATAGCATCGAAGAAGCTCGTCAAGCTGCCATAGATATAATCGGCATGCAATTAATCACCCATCAAACAGGTCCTGAAGGATTACCAGTACATTCAGTTCTTGTCGAAGAACAGATTGAAATTGAACGCGAATTATACCTCAGTGTAGCTATTGACAACTCATCTGGAATGCCTATAGTTATCGCCTCTGCATCAGGTGGCATGGATATTGAAGAGGTCGCAGAAAATAACCCAGAGGCTATTCAAAATGAACTAGTGCACCCTGAGTGTGGTTTCCAAGCATTCCAAGGACGCACCATTGCATTTAAAACCGGATTAGATGGAGATTTGCTACGACCAACTACAGAACTAATTAGCAATTTAGTTTCAGCGTTTGAAGACAACGACGGGACGATCGCTGAAATCAATCCTTTAGTGGTAACTAAAGATGGTCAATTAATTGCAGCTGATGCAAAATTTTCAACTGACGACAATGCCGACTTCCGACTAAAAGAATTAATTGAAAATCGTGATACTTCACAAGAAGACCCACGTGAAGTAGAAGCACGTGAGTCAGGGATCGACAATTATGTAAAACTAGATGGGAATATTGGTTGTTTGGTAAATGGAGCCGGGTTAGCTATGGCCACCATGGATGCTATAAAGTTCGAAGGTGGAGATCCTGCCAATTTCTTAGATATTGGAACAGCTAATAGTGCTGATGCGGTAATAGCAGCATTGAAAATTATTTCTGAAGATCCTGATGTTGAGGCAGTATTAGTAAATATTTTTGGAGGTCTTGCAAGAACTGACATCATTGCTGACGGAGTCGTTCAAGCGAAAAGCATTGGACTTCTAAAACAACCCACCGTAATAAGACTAGCAGGAACTAACGTAGAGGAAGGATTACAGATTCTAGAAGATTCTGGACTCGGCCTAATTCGTGCAGATGGTTTTGCTGAAGCTGCACAAAAAGCAGTACAAGCTGTAAAAAATAATTGATCAGAGAATAAGGATTATCTTATGGCAGTTCTATTAAATGAAAATAGTCGTGTATTAATTCAAGGGTTCGGTGGCGCCGGGCAACGAGAAGCAGCCAATTCAATTGCTTTCGGGACAAATATAGTGTGTGGAGTAACTCCAGGTCGTGGTGGTCAGATAATGAACGATGTCCCTGTTTTGAATACTGTTCGCGAAGGAGTTGAGCAATATGATGCTAATGTTTCTTTAATTTTCGTTCCTGCACCGTTTGCTGCTGATGCTATTATCGAAGCTGCAGACGCAGGGATACCTACAGCAATTTGCATCACCGAAGGTATCCCTACACTGGACATGATAAAAGTCAAAGCCTATCTCGAAAAATCAACTACAAAACTAATTGGTCCAAATTGTCCCGGAGTAATATCCGTTGCTGAACGAGCTCGTGCTGGGATAATGCCTGTAGACGTTTATACTCCAGGTAATGTCGGAGTAATCTCAAGATCAGGGACTTTAGTCTACGAAAGTGTCGATCAACTAACCCGACTAGGTATTGGCCAAAGTTCTAGTGTTGGTGTCGGCGGAGATCCTATAATTGGAACTTCTCAACAAGAGGCATTAGCATTATTTGAGCAAGATTCTGAAACGGCAGCTGTAGTTTTAATCGGTGAAATTGGCGGTACAGCAGAACAAGAAGCCGCCGAATATATCTCAGAGATGAGCAAGCCAGTTGTAGCATTCATTGCAGGAGCTACGGCACCTCCCGGTAGAAGAATGGGACATGCAGGTGCAATCATTGCTGGTAAAGCAGGGACAGCAAATGCTAAGCAAACCGCCTTACGTAATGCAGGTGCAACAGTTGTCGAGTCACCATCGCTGATTGGGGAGACAATGATGGAGGTCCTTCGTTCGGAAGGACTGACTTAACGATCTTTTGAATCGAGTATTAAAGTCACTGGACCATCATTACATGAATAAACTTTCATATGCGATTGAAATTTACCAATTTGCACCGTAATGCTATTGCAATTTTCTAATATCATCACTAATTCATCGAACATTTTTTTAGCCTGTTCTGGTTTCGCAGCATCAAAATATGATGGT
Organism: Chloroflexota bacterium; assembly: GCA_002716405.1. Lineage (GTDB taxonomy): Bacteria > Chloroflexota > Dehalococcoidia > UBA2979 > UBA2979 > UBA6955. Next base: position 37,448 of record PBBA01000002.1, read on the forward strand.
CGCCTACCGCGACTAGAATCTGCATACAATGTGAATTGCGGTACCACAAGAATGGAACCAGAAATATCTTCCAATGAATAATGTGGAACATCATTCTCATTTGGAAAAATTCTAAGATTAATTATTTTTCTTACCATCCAATGTACGTCATCCAATAAATCAAAATGACCGACAGCAAGTAAAATTAATAGCCCTTTATCAATAGATCCAATTACTTTACCGTCAACTGTAACGCTTGCTTCATCGACTCTTTGAAGTATTGCGCGCATTGGAAATGTCAATCCTCAGTATGATGAGGTTTTTGAGGAGTATCTCCACTGTTTTTGCTTTTTGTAGAAGAATCTCGAGAATCAGTTACGTAAAATCCGTTACCACGAAAAGCTAAGGCAGGCGTCGATAACTGACGTTCACTTAAAGAACCGCATTTTGGACATAATGCTGGTTCATCACGTTCTCCTACTTTACGCACCAGTTCAAATTGTTTTCGACATCCACGTTTACTAGGAGTTAAACATCGATATTCATAAGTTGGCATATCACACCTTCGATAAAATTGTCTTTTGCAGTACTGATTATGATCACGTGATTTTTTGTATATTGCAAGATTTAGAAACTACTTTCTTAAACAGATAAGCGAAAATTTATATTTATTTTTCTAGCTCAAGAGCTCAATCAAGACTTATAATGTCATTTCGAATAAGTAAGCTGACGTCTGTCTTAACACCCAGTTAAGATAAATTTATACGTTGGAAGAGGAAATACAGGAGTACAACGTGTCCCCTACTATAACTATGCAACAATTACTTGAATCTGGTGTACATTTTGGACACCAGACACGTAGCTGGAACCCAAACATGCGTCCTTTTATTTTTGGAGAACGCAATGGAGTTCATATCATTGATTTAGCACAAACAGTGGTGAGGCTTGAGGCTGCACTTGATAAAATAAAAGAAGTCTCAGCTAGTGGTGACAAAGTTCTTTTTGTCGGAACTAAAAAACAAGCCCGAATGATTATTCAGAGAGAAGCAGAAGGTATTGGAATGCCTTATGTCAATAATCGATGGCTCGGGGGAACTTTAACAAACTTCTCAACTTTGTCAAAACGGATCGAATATTACAATGAACTCAGTTCAGGTTTTGATTTGAACGTCAGTGATGAACTTCTTTCATCGGTCTCAGAAGATGAAGCTACTGACATCGAAGTAGAGAATAAATCTGTAAAACAAACAAAAAAAGAACGTGTAATGCTACAAAAAGAATTTGAGCGATTAACTCGATCTTTTTCAGGGTTAAGATCTTTGGAGCGCACTCCTGGAGCATTATTCATTGTTGATCCTGCATTGGAAGAAATTGCTGTTCGTGAAGCAAATCGTGCAAAAATTCCCGTTATAGCAATGTGCGATACTAACGCTAATCCTGATCTAATAGACTATCCCATCCCATCTAATGATGATGCAATTCGAGCAATTGAACTAATGACTAAACTAGTTTCACAAGCTGTTCAAGAAGGAGTTGCTGTTAGCAATGTCGAACAAGAATTTCAACAAGCTACAGAGTCATCAAGCTCAGAGACAGAAGTGAACACTCCCAACAATTCAAACAACGATCAAGTTGAACAACAAGTACAAGTCGAAAATGATTCAGAAGACAATAAATAATTATTTTTTAGAACGGATTTTAATGTGGTTACTACAGATGAAATAAAGCGATTAAGAGAAGAAACTGGCGCCGGTATTATGGACAGCAAACGTGCGCTTGAAGAAGCAAAAGGTGATTTCGACACTGCCAAAAAAATAATTCGAGAACAAGGCATTGCTTCTGCAGCAAAAAGATCTGAACGAGAGACTGAGCAAGGAATAGTTCAATCTTACATCCATGGCAATGGTAAAATAGGTGCATTAATCGAACTCCAATGTGAAACAGATTTTGTTGCTCGTACAGATACTTTTCAGTCACTAGCACATGATTTAGCTATGCAAGTTGCAGCTATGGATCCACTTGCATTAACTGTCGATGACGTTCCTGATGATTTTTCAGGATCAAAAGAATCTCATGCACTTTTAACACAAACTTTTATTAAAGACAGTACTCAGAACGTCAGCGATTTAATCCAGAGTGCAATAGGACAAACTGGTGAAAATATTAAAATTGCGCGTTTTGTACGATTTGAACTTGGAAAATAATTTTTTTAGGTTCTATTCTTTGGAGTCAAAAATGAACCATGAAATAGTTTCAGATATGCAAGAACGCACTGGGAAGGCATATGATTCATATGAGAACAGCCTAACGAGCATTCGAACTGGTCGCGCTAATAGTTCATTAGTTGAACAAATAAATGTTGAACACTACGGACAAAAAATGCCCTTAAATCAATTAGCGACCCTTGGAACACCTGAAGCACAACTAATTACTATACAACCTTGGGATAGTAGTGCTCTAGAGCCAATTATGAAAGCATTACAAGCGAGCGAGTTAGGTATTACTCCTCAGAATGATGGAACACTAATACGTTTGCCTATCCCCCCTCTCACGGAAGAACGACGCTTAGAAATGGTCAAACAGCTTCATAAAAAAACTGAAGATGCAAGGATTTCCATGAGAAATTCACGAAGAACATGTATAGATACAATTAAACAAACCTTGAAAAAAGGGGAGCTCTCCGAGGACGAAGCGCATCAACTTGAAAATGAAATAGAAAAAATTACACAAAATCAAATTGAAAAATTAGAACAACTTGGCAGACAAAAAGAACAGGAACTTTTAGTAGTTTGATCTTAGTATCCTTTCTTAAGACCAAGGAAAAGTGACCTAATGCAAGCCGCACAAACCTACCCATCACATAATGTTGAACATATTCCATATCATGTTGCAATTATCATGGATGGAAATGGACGTTGGGCAAATATTCGAAAACTCAATCGCACAGAAGGTCATCAAAAAGGAGCGAAAGCTATCCCAAGTATAGTAAAGGCATTCGGAAAACGTGGTGTAAAAATGCTAACACTATTTGGTTTTTCAACAGAAAACTGGGGACGACCAAAATCTGAAATAGATGCCATATTCGGTCTCGCAAAAGATTTCATTGATGAACATCTAGAAGAATTACATCAAGCAGATGTAAAATTAAACCATCTGGGAAGCACTGAAAAATTACCATATTGGCTAAAAAAAAGAGTGCAACATGCTGTACAAAAAACTTCCAATAATTCAGCTATGACACTAAACATTGCTTTCAACTATGGTGGTAGAGCAGATATCATTTCAGCTATAAAACAACTTATAGAAGAAGAAATTGCGACAAATGAAATTACAGAACGTTCAATCAGTAATCGCCTTGCCACAGCCGGTTTACCTGATCCTGATTTGTTAATACGCACAGGTGGTGAAAATCGCCTGTCGAATTTTCTAGTATGGGAAGCGACCTATACTGAATATTATTTTACTGAGACACTTTGGCCAGACTTTGGACCATCAGATATTGAAAAAGCGATTACAGAGTACGGAAAACGCCAACGCAGATTTGGCCTTGTAGCCGATTAAAGAGAATATTGCTTTTGTTGAATAAAAGAATAGTTGTAGCAATTATTGGGTTACCGATGACAGTGCTATTTATACTGTCACCAGAACCAATTTTTGCAGCAATTACAGAAATAATCTTAGCCATCGCAACAATTGAACTCATTAAAAACTGTGTAAATAACAATTCGAAACACGAACTTTTAATTATGCTTACAGCTGCTGCAACGACTGCATTTATTACTGCGTTTATCCGCGTAGGGGCGCAAGATGGAGTTTGGGTTATAGTAATTCCAACTATATTTCTAATATGGTCAATTTTTACATCTTATAATTGGACAAAAACAATATTTTTTTGGTGGATAGCTTCTGTTCTATATATCAGTACACTGGGCAGTCATTTTATATTGATTAACCAAATAAATAACGGACAAAATTGGATAATATTAATGTTAGGTATCGTATTCGCGACTGATACTGGAGCCTACACAGTAGGAAAGATGTTCGGGAAACATAAATTAATTCCCTCTATCTCACCGAATAAAACTTGGGAAGGCGCAATAGGGGGTTACATAGTAGGTACATTAATAGGTGGAGGAATTATCTATATACTAAACATCCATTTAAGCACATCTTTAATTGTCTTACTAGTTTGTCCAATAACGGCAATAATCGGTGACATAATCGAATCACAAATTAAAAGAAAACTTTCAGTTAAAGATATGTCAAATATTTTACCCGGTCATGGTGGTATCTTAGATCGTATAGATTCTATTTTATTCACTGCACCATGGGTCTATTGGATAGTTATATGGATGAACTAAAATCAGTAGCGGTTATAGGCTCCACAGGATCTGTGGGAGAACAAGCTTTAGATGTTATTAGTTCAATGCCGGAAAAATTTCATGCCATAGCTCTAGCTGCAGGATCCAATGAAAAGAGGTTAAACGAACAAATAAAACTGTTTCAACCCAAAGCTGTCTTTCTTGCCAGTGGATTATCTTCAACAACTAACATTACAAAAAAAATATATCAACCCCTAGAAGAAATAGTGGTTAGAGATGATGTAGATATTGTGCTCGCAGCAAGCTCTGGCCTTGATGGGCTACCCTCTATTATTGCAGCTTTGCGAGCAGGGAAAAAGGTAGCATTAGCTAACAAAGAAGCATTAGTCGTAGGAGGACCTGCAGTCAGACAGGCGTTAGAATTCGGAAAACCTTATGGCGCAGAATTAAGGCCAGTAGATTCTGAGCATTCGGCTATCTGGCAATGTCTTTGGGGAGAGTCAATAGATCAAGTACAACAACTCATTCTAACTGCATCTGGGGGAGCTTTTAGAAACCTCAGTATCTCCGAATTAGATAATGTAACCCCAAATGAAGCTTTAAAGCACCCTACGTGGCAGATGGGACCCAAAGTCACCATTGATAGTGCAACACTTTTTAACAAAGGTTTAGAAGCTTTAGAGGCACGTTGGTTGTTCGATATTCCATTAGAAAAGATCGATATACTGCAACATCGTGAAAGTGTCATACACAGTATGGTTGAGTTTATCGACGGATCTGTAAAGGCCCAACTTGGTGTTCCGGACATGCGTTTGCCTATTCAAATTGCACTTTCTTATCCTAGTCGACTTCCTATGCAACCTGCACCAAAACTTAATCTAGTAGAATATGAATCATTAAACTTTTCGAAGGTAAATTCGAAAAAATTTCCTGCATTAGAAATTGTGATCGAAGCAGGGAAACGTGAAGATACGACAGCTGCTGCTTTATCTGGTGCCGATGAAGTAGCTGTAGCGAATTTTCTGGATGAAAAGTGCCGTTTTACAGATATCGCAAAATTATTACATGAAGTAATTCAAACTCATGAACCGCAAAAAAATCCTAATTTAGATGATTTATTAGCTGCAGAAAAATGGGGACGAGACTTCGTTGCTCAAATATTAAATCAAGGTGAAAGAGTTTAAATAATGAAAATACAAAACACTTTTACTACCCTAATTATTGCGCTAATTATTGTTGCAGCTTTAATTTTTGCACGAAGCGCTTTTAATTCTGCCATTCTTTTTTTACTTATTATTGTTGCACTTGTAATGGCGCATGAAGCAGGACATTTTTTTTCGGCAAAACTCTTTGGCATTTATGTACATGAATTTGGATTAGGGTTTCCACCTAGAATAGCCTCAATAAAAAAAGGAGAAACGGAATACACGATCAATGCTATTCCACTTGGAGGATTTGTAAAGCTTGAAGGTGAAGAAAACCCTGAACATCCTAGGTCTTTAGCAGCAAAACCAAAATGGCAACGCTTTATAGTACTTTTCTCAGGTATAGCAGTGAATTTTCTATTGCCAGTATTTTTGTTCGCATTAGCATTGACTTGGCCGCATGAAGTTCCTATAGGAAGAGCAGTAGTTACCTCTTTAATACCTGATGGGCCAGCGGCAATAGCAGGAATTAAAGTAAATGATCAAATTTTTTCAATCGATGGTCGTGATGCAAAAAATCTGCCTGAGGCAAGTCGACTTATACGGTTGAAAGTGGGCGAAACTGTCAATGTCACTGTTCGAAGAGATGGTAACTTAATCAATATCCCTGTATATGCAAGATGGAGTCCCCCTGAAGGACAAGGTCCTACAGGAATAAGCATAGGATATTCTGTCGTTGCTCCTGACGGGAGACCTTTCACAGAAAAAGAGTCCCTACCACCTTGGAAATCAATTCCAATGGGCTTTCAGCAGACATGGGATACTCTTATTCTTGTTCGTAATGAAATTGCTTCATGGGGAGGACAATCAAGTACTCCTCAATTCGCCGGACCAGTTGGGATAGGGCAAACAGTTGGTGAAATAGTTGAAATTCAAGAAAGCCCTATCGAGGCAGTATCACCATTACTTGAAATTACCGCTTTACTATCAATAAATTTAGCAATAATTAATTTGTTGCCTTTACCCATGCTTGATGGTGGACGTATATTTTTTCTATTACTCGAAGTTATACGTCGAGGTAAAAGGATCAATCCTGAAAAGGAAGCTATCGTCCATACGATTGGTTTTTTTGTCTTTATAGCACTAGCTTTAATTATCACTTTTTTTGATATAGCAAGAATTACATCGGGAGAGTCTTTGTTACGCTAATCATTTTTTATTATTACGTACTATAATTTGATCAACTAGTAATACTAGTGATTCAAGCTCCATATATGAGGAGATTCGATGAAACAAAGAAATCGCACACGCATAGTTCCTGTGGGGAATATTAAAATTGGAGGAGACTCCCCAATTGCCATTCAATCGATGTCTGCAACACGAACACAAGATATAGAAGCAACCATAAGACAATTAAATTTAATCCATGAAGCAGGAGCCGATTTAATCAGAATAGCAATTGATTCTAAAGCAGATGTAAAAGCTTTGTCTGTAATACGGGAACAAACACAAAATTTAAATATTAATCTCTCTGTAGATCTCCAAGAAAATTACCGCCTCATCTCTGATGTTGCACCTTTAGTTGACAAGGTTAGATACAACCCTGGACATCTACATCATCACGAAAAAGATAAAACAATTTCGCAAAAAGTTGAATTTATTGCCAGCATTGCATTCGAAAATAATATCGCCTTAAGGATAGGCGTAAATTGCGGCTCAGTTGATCCAATTCTTAAAGAAAAATTCGGTAAAGATGACGTGGGGGCAATGGTAGAAAGTGCTTTACAACATACCCAACTGTTAGACGACTTAGGTTTTTATAAATATGTGGTTTCCTTAAAAGACTCAGATTGGCGTAAAGTTATAGAAGGGAATAGACGTTTTGCTTCTATACGGCCTGAAATACCTTTACACCTTGGAGTGACTGAAGCAGGAATGCCACCAGAAGGAATTATTAAAACACGCGTGGCATTTGAACAGCTTATTTCTGAAGGAATTGGAGATACAGTTAGAGTTTCTCTTACATTACCTTTTGATAAAAAAGGAGAGGAAGTGACTGTAGCACGAGAAATTCTTAAGGATATAGAAAATGGAAGATATAGATCAGTACCTAATAGTCTTGACCAAGGTTTGAATATCATTAGTTGTCCATCGTGCTCTAGAGTAGAGAATGAAAAGTTCATAGAGCTCGCTCAACAAGTAAAAGTAATGTCTGAATATGCAAAAAACTATGACATTACAGTTGCAGTAATGGGATGTAGGGTTAATGGTCCTGGCGAGACTGATGATGCCGATATCGGAATGTGGTGTGGTCCTTTGGGAGTGAACCTGAAGCGAGGGGAAGAACTTATCGGACATTTTGGCTATGATACTGTTTTAGATAAGACAAAAAATTTACTTGATGAAATGATAAATGAGATTGAATCTGTTAAACAAATTTAAGCAACTTCGTTGCTCAACACTTAAGACACTCTTATCCTCAGCGCCATGAGAATGTCTAATCAATTTGGCCGCACTCTCCGTCAAGCACCTGCTGATGCGGAAACAATCTCTCACCAATTATTGGTGAGAGCAGGGTTTATAGACCAATTAAGCGCGGGAATTTACTCTTATCTCCCATTAGGATTAAGAGTAAAGAAAAATATTGAAAGTATCATTCGCAAAGAAATGGATGCTGCAAACGGACTAGAGGTCCTTCTGCCCACCCTTCAACCTGCAGATATATGGGAAACATCTGAACGCCTCTTTACTATGCAAGACGTTTTATTCAAACTTGAAGACAAACGTGGACGGACAATGGTTCTGGGCCCTACACACGAAGAGGTAATTACTACTTTATTTTCTAAATTTGCAAATTCCTACCGTGATTTACCAAAAATTTTATATCAAATCCAGACAAAACTTCGTGATGAAACTAGGCCACGAGGTGGATTAGTTCGTGTTCGAGAATTCACTATGAAAGATGCTTACTCTTTTGATTTAGATGAGAAAGGGCTTGATATATCTTATACTTCAATGGTTGATGCCTATCACAAAATTTTCAGTGCCTGTGAGATCCCAATAATTTCAGTTGAAGCTGACTCAGGTGCAATAGGTGGAAAAGGCTCACAAGAATTCATATTTCTAACAGATAATGGTGAAGATACTGTACTCATCTGTAATCAATGTAATTATGCGGCAAATCAAGAAAAAGCTGAGTTTATTCGTTCAGAGAAAATAAGTACACAACCACTAAATATTGAAAAAATAGAAACTCCTGAAACAACAACAATAGATCAACTAACGAACTTTCTAAAAATTCACAAAAATGACACGGCAAAAGCAGTACTATATATGGCTATTCCACGGAACGAAGATAAGCCATTCCCAATTTTTGCAGTTATACGCGGTGATTTAGAAATAAATGAAGTAAAACTAATGAATCTTATTGACGCCAGAGAGTTAACACCTATGACTGATGAACACCTATCACAGTATGATGTCATCCCTGGATACGCATCTCCCATTGGAATATCATCAGAAATTAGAGTTATTGCTGATATTTCGATCACTGAAACAGAAAATTTAGTAGCCGGAGCAAATGAAGTAGGCTATCACTTTATAAATACAAATTATTCAAGAGATTGGACCGCAACTGATATAGCAGATATAGCTACAGCAGATGAAGGGTATATATGTGCAAAATGTATAGGAGAAGAGAAAGGTAACTTAAGAAGTGCCCGTGGAATTGAAATGGGACATGTATTCAGACTTGGGAAAACTTACACTTCATACTTTGACACTACTGTACTTGACCAATTTGGAAAACAGTCAACACCTATCATGGGGTGTTATGGGATAGGAATTGATAGAATCCTTTCCGCAACTGTAGAAGAACATCATGACAAAAATGGCATCATTTGGCCGGAAAAATTATCTCCATACAATATCCACCTTACTGCCCTTAACTTTAATCAAGATAGTGCTGTAGCAGAGAAGGCAACTAATCTTTATAAAAGAATTCAAGCAGAAGGATTAAGTGTTTTATTTGACGATCGAGAAGAAAACCCTGGTGTAAAATTTAAAGATGCTGATCTGATAGGAATACCAATACGTATTACAGTTTCTAGTCGTAATAATGCAGATAATGTAATCGAATTAAAGCTAAGGCATTCGGAAACATCCGAAAAAATAAGGGATGAAAATATTATTCAAGTTTTACAGCAATTCTTCTAGATATTAATTATGCAAATCTGTTGAGGGTCATATAAACAAAGTGATACAATCTAGGTGCACACGAGTTTTTTAAAGCGTGGGCTTATACCCGCGTTTTTTTGTGCTTTTATGTAAATACTAAGTGAGTTTATTGATTATTTATGAAAAATGAATTTGTTGCAGCAATTACACAGCTTTCTGCTGAGAAAAATTTAAATGCGGATACTGTATTTGTTGCTGTAGAAGCAGCATTAGCGTCTTCATTCCGTAAAGATGATCTTCAATATGCCAGTATTGAAACTAAAATCGATCGAATAACTGGTGATATCTCTGCATGGCAGACATGGTCAATATTAGATGATGATGAGATCGAAGATGATGAAATCGAGCTATCACCTGAACGTGCAAAAGAATTAGGGTTTGGAGAAATTGAAATTGGCAGTATTGTACGTAAGCCTATAGAAATTACTGGAGACACTGGACGCATTGCTGCACAAACTGCTAAACAAGTTGTCTTACAAAGGTTGCGTGACGCAGAAAGAGACTCTGTTTTTCAAGATTTTTCAGGTAAAGAGGGAGAGTTGATTTCTGGAACCGTTCTACGTGTTGAAAGAGGTCGACAGCAAGTAGTTCTAGACCTAGGGCAAACTGAAGCCGTTCTCCCTTATTCTGAACAGATACGTTCTGAACATTACAGGGTAGGACAAAGAATTAGGGTATATATCAAAGAAGTTTACCGCGCAACTAGAGGTCCACAAGTATTGGTCTCTCGTGCAACTCCAGATTTGTTAGGAAAATTATTAGAGTTAGAAGTGCCGGAAATCTCAAGGGGTTCAATAAAAATCATCAGTATTGCTCGTGATCCAGGATTTCGCAGTAAAGTAGCCGTGGCGTCCAAACAACAAGGTATCGATCCGATAGGTGCTATTGTTGGGGTACGTGGTGCGAGGATACAAAACATCGTCAATGAACTTAATGCTGAAAGGATTGATATCATTCGATGGGATCCGAACGAGCTTGCTTTTGCGTCCAACGCCCTTAGCCCAGCTGAAGTCGTTTCAATCAATATTGAAAGCCACTCTAATACTGCCTACATCGCAGTCCCAGATCGCCAGATAAGTTTAGCAATAGGTAAAGATGGCCAGAATGCTCGTCTTGCAGCAAAACTGACTGGGTTAAGACTAGATATTTGCGGAGAAGGATCAATGATCGAATCAGGAAAAAATTTATTTCCACCACCTGAACCTAATCTAGATGCTTTGTTTACTTCTGATCTTGACCGCAAAGATCAAGATGTTGCAATTTCTATTTCGGATGAAGTGATACCTTCGCAGTCGTCTTATGGAAGACCTGGACTACCAGGAGAACAACTAATTGCAAATGACACAATATCGTCAAACAATATCGATGATGATCAAGAGCATTTAGAAGTTCAATTAACTCCTGAACAAGAAATTTTAGAGGAATTACTAGAAACTGAGACTGTTACATCAGATATCGCTCAAGAAGAAACAGTATCCGAAAATATTGCACCACCATCAGAACAAGAAGAACCTCGCGTACTTCGCTTTGCAGATGAAATCCGTGAAATAAGGCTACAGGAAGAAGATCGCGAGCGAAATCGTCGTGGAAAGAATCGTCGTCGAGGTGGATCAGATACCCGATCTAGCCGTAGACGCGGACGCCAGGATTATGATTTTGATGAAGATGAAATCGAAGCGGCACTTCATGGAAATACCTATGAAGATGACACCTACGATGATTTTGACGATGAATACGATGACTAGAAATACAGTTGCCAAGTATTATGTAAAGGATCACCTCTATGACTCAGGAGACCCCTACGGAGAACTCAACTGTTCGTATTCCAACAGCATTAGCAGTTGGTGAACTCGCAGAAATCCTTAATATTTCAGCCATAGATATCATCAAAGAGCTTATGAAAAATGGTGTGATGGCCAATGTTAATCAAGTTATTGACTTCGACACGGCAGCAATAGTTGCAACCGATCTAGGTTTTGAATTAGAAGAAGAAACGGATGAAATAAACTCTTCTGAATCTTCTTCAAAAGAGCAATTAACTGCTCAAAACACATCTTTACGCATACTCGAAAAAGAAAATACAAATTCACTTCCACGACCTCCAGTAGTCACAGTCCTCGGGCATGTTGACCACGGAAAAACTACTTTATTAGATCGAATTCGACTTACCAATGTTGTAGATGCTGAAGCAGGGGGTATAACTCAACATATTGGTGCATATCAAACTCAAACGAATGATGGTCGTACTATTACCTTCATAGATACTCCAGGACATGAAGCATTCACGGAAATGCGTGCGCGAGGTGCACAAATCACTGATGTCGCAATAATCGTGGTTGCAGCTGATGACGGATTAATGCCTCAAACCCGAGAAGCCATCGATCATGTTAAAGCAGCAGCAGTACCAATGGTTATAGCTATCAATAAAGTGGATGTTGAAAACGCTGATGTAGCTCGAACAAAAGCACAACTACCGGAAGTAGATTTGATCCCAGAGGAATTTGGCGGAGAGCAAGTTGTTGTTGAAATTTCTGCTTTAGACGGAACAGGCATCGAAGAATTACTGGAAAGTGTTTTGTTAGTGTCAGATTTAGAAGAGCCAAAAGCTAATCCAAATAAACCAGCTATTGGTGTCATATTGGAAGCATCAAACGATCGTCATAAAGGTCCTATAGCCACCGTTCTGGTACAAACTGGTACTTTGCACCAAGGTGATGCAATTATTAGTGGTTTGTCCAGTGGCCGTATTCGGACAATGTCAGATTATTCTGGCAACAGGATAGAAAATGCAGGGCCGTCCACACCAATTGAAATAACAGGTCTTAACTCTGTACCTCCAGCAGGAGAACGCTTTGAAGTCAGAGACAGTGAAAAACTGGCTAAACGTGAAGCAATAGATCGTCAGAGAGATTTTGAGGCAGGAAATACTGGCAGAGAAACCGTGACATTAGATTCTTTATTCGGAGAAATTCATCAAGGAAACATAGAAAATATGCACATTATACTAAAAGTAGATGTGCACGGTTCTCTAGAACCACTAGTCCAAACACTTGAGGATCTTAACGAAGAAAATATAGCCCCTCGAGTTATTCATGCATCTGTCGGATCAGTAAATGAATCAGATGTCCAGCTTGCAGTTGCCTCACAAGGCATCATTATAGGATTCAATGTGCAAATTGAAAATGGAGCTCACTTATTAGCTGAACAAGAGAAAGTAGAGATACGAGAATATTCCATAATTTATGATATCGTTCAAGACATTACCCAAGCTGTTCAAGGTTTGCTAGATCCAATTTTTGAAGAAGAACAGGATGCTTCTGTGGAAGTTCGTCAGGTATTCCGCAAAGGAAGAAGAAATGCAATTGCAGGAAGTTATGTTAGAGATGGGAGTATCACACGTTCAAGCAAAGCAAGAGTACTTCGTGATGGTAATGTTGTTTATGAAGGAGATATTCTAAGTTTAAAAAGATTCGAAGATGACGTTCGTGAAGTTAATACCGGTCAAGAATGCGGCATCCAAGTAGATGGATTCAATGAATTCGAAGAAGGTGATGAAATTATCATTTATCACTTAAAGCAAATTCGATAGTAGATTTCAAATGAGCAAACGAACGGAAAAAGTTGGAGACCTGATCCAAACAGTACTTGCTGAACAAATTGATCGAAAATTAAAACATCCAGATATCACAAGTATAATGATTTCAATTACTCGTGTAGATGTTACTCCTGATTTTAGCCATGCGAAAATATATGTAAGTATATTAGGTGATGAATTAAGTAGCACCAAAGCCATTGATGCTCTTACACATAGTTCCACCTACCTACATAGGCAATTGATCCAAGAAATACATCTCCGCAAGATACCTAAATTGGAATTCATTGAAGATCGATCCATGGAAGAGTCAGAGAAATTCAATACTCTCCTTAAATCAATCGATGGGACATTTGATTTAAAAAAAGAATGATGAATTTACGTGGATTTATAAATATCGATAAACCTAAAGATCTAACATCTTTTGATGTCGTTAGGGAAATTCGAAAAGCGACCAAAATAAAAAAAGTAGGGCATGCTGGTACTCTTGATCCTGATGCAACAGGAGTATTACCGATTGCAATTGGACAAGCTACTAGATTTCTTCCTTTTTTGGTCGATTCGACAAAAAAATATCGAGGTATAATTAGGTTTGGAATCAGCACTGATACATATGATTCTTCAGGAAGAATAACAGCCCAAGAAGATGCATCAAATTTGACAAGGAATTCTATAAATGAAAACTTAAAACATTTCATTGGCGATATTCTTCAAAAACCACCTATCTACAGTGCAATTAAAAAAAATGGAGTCAGGGCATATACTATTGCCCGTCAAGGAAAGAGGGTCGATCTTGAACCTAGGAAAGTAAGGGTACTCGAATTAATACTTAAACGATTTGACTATTCTAATCCAAAACATCCTCTTGCAGAAATTGAAATAATTTGTGAAAAAGGATTTTATATACGTTCATTAGCACATGATTTAGGTTTAAAATTAGGTACTTATGGACATTTAGAAGAGTTATCACGTACACAAGTAGGCCAGTTCAAATTGGAAAATTCGGTAGATTTATCTCAGGCAAAAAAACTTTTAGAAAATGGAGATACTGATCAAATAGTTAATAGTATTGACTCTATTTTAGAAGATTGGCCAGCGATTATAATAGGACCTAATGATGTAGCGCGGATATATAACGGAGTAGATATACACATTAAGGACATACAAATGTCGTCACAACAATCTGATTACGATAATGCAAAATGTTATGGCCCCAATGGAGAATTAATTGCATTGGTTAAAAAAAATAAGACTAATGGTGCTTGGCACCCTTATAAAGTAATTCAACCTAACTAACTTGCTTCAAGTGCTAAGCGATAGAAAGTTTCACTACGTGGATTTGGTACTGTATCAAATTTCCTTAACGCCAATAAAGGTCTCATAGCCACAGGGCTATTATCAAATCTCCTCAAAGCATGAAGTCCATTTTCGGCAATTCCTTCTGGTAAAACACTACATCCCATTCCGAGGTACACCAATTGCTTTAAGACTTCTGGACTATCACTTTCTAAAACTACCCTTGGAACTATTCCTCTATTCGCTAAACCTTGATCAATAAACGACCTTGTCTGTCGACCTTCTGGATAAAGAAACCAATCACTTTTATCGACAGATTTTTGATCGTCTGGGGCATATAAAAAAAGAGGTTCTTGGCGTAATTCTGTAACATTAAAATCATCAACAATCGGACCGAAAACAAATGCCAAATCAATATCTGATTGCCTTAATTTTTCGAGTAAGTTAGCACTATGATCGACTACTAATTTAAGATCAACTTCAGGATACAAATTACGAAAATCTCTAACAGCAGCAGGTATCAAATAAAGACTAGCAGCGTCGATCATACCTACACGTAGATTACCAACTGATCCTTTTTTAAAATCTTCAACCCATTGAAATATTTCTCCGGAAGAACTTAGAACATCTTGAGAAAAATCAAGAAAGCGTTCACCTATTGCAGTCAGTTCGAAACGACCACTTCTTTTCTTAAATAATGGTGCTTGAATGCGTTTTTCAATTTCTGAGATGGCTTGTGATAATGCGGGCTGACTTATGCCGAGATGGCGACTGGCGATGGTCACACTCTCAGAGTGATACACTTCGTGAAAATACATTAATTGTAAAAAACTGATTTTCAGGAAGGAACTAGGTAAATCTTTTTTCATATTATAAGTTTTTCTTATTAGACTATATAATATAATTCATTATACCAATATATGTAACAAAATATAAACGGAAGATTATTATGGCAGATAAAATCAATGTAGCGATAATTGGGCTAGGAAATTGTGCATCCTCATTAGTGCAAGGAATCGAATTTTATAAAGAAGCAGGAGCAGAGGATAAAATCCCAGGACTGATGCATCCTGTACTAGGTGATTATCACATTAGTGATATTAATATTTCAGCTGCTTTTGATATTGATAGTGACAAAGTTGGTAAAGATATTTCTGAAGCCATTTTTGCTGGTCAAAATAATACTTACAAATTTACTGATGTCCCTCAACAGTCAGTAAAGGTGAGTAGAGGGATGACGCATGATGGACTAGGGAAATATTTATCTGATGTTATAACGCCCGCTGAAGGAACCACTGACGACATAGTGGGAATTTTAAAAGATACGAACACACATGTAGTAATCAATTATCTACCCGTAGGATCTGAAACAGCTACAAAATGGTATGTTGAACAAGTTTTGCAAGCTGGTTGTGCCTTCATCAACTGCATCCCTGTTTTTATAGCCAGAGAAGAATATTGGGGAAATCGTTTTAAGCAAGCAAATTTACCCATTATAGGAGACGATATAAAATCGCAAGTAGGAGCGACTATTTTACATCGTTTGCTTGTTCGCTTGTTCCAAGATCGTGGAGTACAAATTGATCGTACTTATCAATTAAATTTTGGTGGCAATACAGATTTTTTAAATATGCTTGAAAGAGAACGTTTAGAATCTAAGAAAATATCAAAAACAAACGCTGTTACATCACAAATAGAATATGATGTACCAGATGCTGATGTTCATGTCGGCCCTTCAGATCATGTACCATGGTTACTAGATCGGAAATGGTGTCACATAAGAGTAGAAGGAACTACTTTCGGAAACGTACCCTTGAACTTAGAAACAAAGTTAGAAGTTTGGGACAGTCCTAATTCAGCTGGTGTCGTTATTGACGCTATAAGACTAGCTAAAATAGGCCTGGATCGTGGTTTATCAGGTCCACTGTTAGAACCTTCCGCATATTTTATGAAATCACCACCAGTACAAATTCGTGATGAAGAAGCTAGACTAGGAGTAGAGGCCTTTATTTCAGGGGAAACTTTAGATTCACCAATTGTTAATGTCGCAAAAAACAACAGTTAATAATTAATATTTTATTACTTTAAATGATTCTTAGGCATTTCAACTACTACTATATCTAGCTATAGTAGCAATCATGCAATTACTTCCAAAACGACCGCCAAAAAAATTAATGGATCCTGTGGTTGATTTTTTAATTTCACTTGGAATAACACCCAATATGCTTACAGTTTGTGGCTTTTTCGGAAGTGTATTTGCTGCTTTCATAATTGCTACAGGAAATTTTTTTATTGGAGGTATTTTTGTCTTGCTTTTTAGTGCAATCGATATGTTCGATGGAGCAGTAGCAAGAAAATCAGAAAAAAATAGTAATTATGGTGCAGTTTTAGATTCAACATTAGATCGATTCTCAGAAATAGCAATACTAGGTGGAGTATTCATGCATTCCATTAATGAAAATAATGAACCATTAGCAATTTTATGTTTTTTTGCATTAAGTGGATCATTAATGGTGTCATATATACGAGCACGAGGGGAAGGTCTAGGTATATCTTTAAATAATGGATTTGCCCCACGCCCAGAAAGAATAATAATTATATCAGTAGCATTAATCTTTAATTGGGTACTGTACGCAATCATAATATTACTTGCAATTACTTGGATCACAAGTATGCAAAGGTTGTTTAAAGCAAGAGTACTCCTAAGTAGCAAAAAAGGTAATGATTGAAATGATACCAGGACCATTAGATAATTCAGACTCTCTTCAAATAAGTCGCTACCTTCAGGAAAGAATGATCAATCGTGTCGGAATAGATATCTGGTCGCGGAATGATTCAGGACTGGTAAGAACCGATCGGGACACTTGTACTCACTGTGAAGATAGTATTGCACTAAGTAGACAGCTAGTCAGCCTCCATCCAGGTTTATCCTTAACTAAATACGATCTTGATGAACATTCAGATAGAGCAAATTCTGCAAACATAAATCTCGCACCTTCTGTGGTATTGCGTGGATCTGGAAAATCTATAAAGCTAAGCGGCATGTTTTCTGGTGCTATATTTCCAGCATTACTGGACTTAATTGGTTTTCTATCACAAGGAACTTCACCTTTAGCTGATGAAGATCTTACTGCTATACAATCAGTTTCAGAACCAATGCACATTGAAGTTATGGTGACACCATTTGATCCCTTCTCTCCACATATGATTCGTCTACTAGGTGCTCTGGCGACAGAGATTGAATTGATTGATCTAGAAATCGTCGAATTGGCACAATACCCTGTCCTAGCAAAACAGCGTAACATCAGTGAAATTCCAACCATCATAATTAATGACAAAAGATTCACAGGTGTTTGGGATTTAGCACCAATGGTTAATCAGATTTACAAAGTAGTCAATGGAGATTCTGAACCAGTTATAAGAGAAAAAATAATGAGTGTCCCTTATATTTCTGAAGAAGAAGCAATTGAAAGAGCACGCGAAGAATTAGCACGACAACAAGGGCAAATAGGATCAAATACTGGGGAAAATACAAGTCCAGGAGGTTTAATTATCCCCTAACTAACAACAATTTTTTTTATTTCTTTTTGCTTGGCCATTTCCAGATAAGTATTCCTAAAACAATCAATACCAGAGACAAAAATACAGTTGCAATAACAATAATTAATCCAATTGATTGGATCGAGCTGTTACTCGAACTATTAGTTTTTTCTACGGAATCTCTACTTGAAGATAATTCAACTTGTGAAGACTCAATAGACCCCGAACTAGGAGCAATATTGACTTGCGTAGGAATACTTAAAGGAACCCGAGTAGCTACAGGTGTGACTATTATATTTTTGGAAGGCGAATTAAAATTCAGAGATTCGAGTCCATTAGCATTTCGCCATTGATTATAAAGTTGGTTTGTATCAAAGTCATAAATTTTATTCAATGCATCATCAATAGGATCGCCAGCTTTAATTGATGCAAAAAGTCTAGCAAAAAGTTCTTGTCCATACTGATCAATTAAATAGTCAACAGTTGACCAAGACTGTCCATAAAAGAGATTAACTAAATTAGGATCATTCGATGGAGCAGTAAGTGAGCGAAGATTCAATGTCTTATCAGAGCTTATAGCACGTTGTACTGCAGCCTTATACGGACCAAGACTTCCTTGCATGTACACTGCAGTGCCCTCATCTAACCAAGCGGGAACACGTGTGAACGGTCCATCACCTGCTACTTTTGTTACAAGGTGAGCAGCTTCGTGACGTACAACCGCTATAGCAGGCTGAAATGCAAAAATTAAATCAGGAGCCACCCTTTGTCCTGCAGTAGTAACACTTGAATCATAAACTGCAGAACGAGGACGCTGAGCCAATTCACCTTCTCGAGGCGTTCGCCACATTATCAATTTAACGGGATAGTCAATACGAGTTTTTAAAAGTAGTTCTGTTTCTAAAATAGCATTTTTCATGGCGAGAAAATTTCTCATAGCATTGTCTTCTTGTGAACCATACCAATAGACACTAAATCTATCCTCAGAGAATGACTGCCATTCATAACGTCCATCAAGGAAAATTAATTTTTCCTCTTCAGTTACAAAACTTCCTTCATTTTCTTTAAAAATTTCCCAATGTACTAACAAGTGGGATCCTACAGGAATATAACGATCAGCACTGATCATTTCCATTTCAAAAACAGCTTGGTAAGTGAAATTAGAGGATTCATTTAACTTCGCGATTCCATCACCACTTATATCACCATAAGGATTAAGTATTTTATAAAAAAACCTGACTTCTTTAAGGTTCAAATCATTCTCAATATCTATAGTAAATGAAGCACTTAAAGGATCTCTTGTCACAATGTTAGTGGATGAAATATCCAAAGTTTGAGCAGATAACATTTGGTAACACCACAAATAAGAAAATAAACCAATAAGAAAGAAAATGGTAATTCTTACAAAATTTCTAAAACTAATTTGAAACATTAAGTTATACACTCACAGTATTTCGCAAAAAAGCGACAATAAAGTCATCAATATCACCATCCAAAACTTTATCTGTATCATTAATTTCAACTTGAGTTCTGAGGTCTTTTACCATCCGGTATGGTTGCAATACATACGAACGAATTTGATTCCCCCATCCCGCTTGAACATGCTCTCCTTTTAACTTTGCCTGCTCTTCTTCAATTTTTTGAATTTCTAAATCAAGCAACTTAGATTCAAGTACTCTCAATGCACTCTCACGATTTCTCGATTGTGAACGCTCATTTTGACAAGTTACAACTATTCCTGTTGGAAGGTGAGTAATACGAACTGCAGTATCATTTTTCTGCACATTTTGACCACCATTTCCACTTGCTCTATAAGTATCTATACGTAATTCATCCCCATTAATATCTACATTGATATCTCCGTCAGTTGCTTCTGGAACTGTCTCAACTAGAGCAAAACTAGTATGTCGTGCATGTGATGAATCAAAAGGAGAAATCCTAACTAATCTATGCACCCCTTTTTCTGATTTCAGAAGGCCATACGCATTTTCACCAGTAATTTTTACTTCGACAGACTTAATGCCTGCCTCATCTCCACTATTTATTGCAAGGATTTGTGAACGAAAACCGCGATTATCTGACCAGCGTAAATACATTCGTAATAACATTTCTGCCCAATCTTGAGCCTCCGTACCACCTGCTCCAGCATGGATAGAAAAAACCACATTCCGATGGTCATACTCATCACCTAGAATAAGACCCAATTCTAATGATTCAAATTCCTTGTTTATGATACCTAGTTCATTATTTAAATCATCTTGCAATAAATCACGTTCATCTGGAGAGGCCTCACCAACTAGAGAAAGCAAATCTTGAATTTCAGATAACTTAAATTCAAGTGATTGCCAAGTATTAATTATACCTTCAAGTTTTGATATTTCTTTCATTACACCTTGAGCATAATTACGATCGCTCCACAGATCGGGAGCTTCAGCAGTTTTTTTTAGCTCGTCTAAACGATTCTGGTGTTGTGACAAGTCAAAGCCGCACCTGTATGTCACGGACTTTTTGTAAAAGTTCAGCTACTTTTTGTTCGATTTCTTGCATAACACAATTTTCCTATGGAAAAACACTATTGACTAGTATTTAAGTTCTCTTGCATTCAACGTGTTCTTTAATAGCATTGCTCGGGTAATCGGACCCACACCTCCAGGGACAGGGGTGATGGCACTAGTCACCATCTTGACATTTTCAAAATCAACATCACCTACTAATCTATACCCTTGCTTTCTAGAAAGATCATCAACACGATTAACACCTACATCTATCACGACTGCACCTGGACGAACCATATCTGCTGTGACAGTATTAGGATGCCCTGTAGCAGCGACTATAATATCAGCGTTTGAAGTCACCTCTTTTAGATTCTTTGTGCCTGTATGTGCAATTGTGACTGTTGCATTACCACGTGTATTTTTTTGTGCAAGGAGTAATGCTAATGGTTTACCCACCAAATTCGAACGACCAATAATTACAATATTTTCCCCATCAATATTAATGTTACTCCGAACTATCAATTCTCTTACTGCTGCAGGAGTTGCAGGAATGAACCGAGGGACCCCTTGAAGTAAAAGTCCTAAATTGACAGGATGTAAACCGTCAACATCTTTATCTGGAGACAAGTGAAAATCGATTGCATCTGAATCTAAATGCGAAGGCAAAGGTTTTTGAAGAATAGCAGCATCAGTTTGATCATCAGCATTTACCTTATCAATTAGATCGATGACTTCGCTCATTGTTACTGAGTCATTAAGTTGAGAAAGAGAACCAGTTATCCCTACTTCCGAGCAATCTTTTAATTTCAATCGGACATATGTCTCTGAAGCAGTATTACTCCCGATCATTATCACGTGTAGATGTGGAGCTCTTAAACCATCACGAACCATTAGTTCCACATCCCGTTTAATCTCGGAACGTATCTTTGTAGCTATAGCATTTCCATCAAGAATATGTGATTTCATACAATATCTATTGTAGCCTATATAAACCATGAAACATCAATTTTAGTGATACATTAGGTTTCTACATGAGTACGCATGCTATTGGAATAGACTTAATCGAAATCGATCGCGTTCGCCGTGTTTTTCAAAAACATCCCATACGTTTCATAAATCGAGTTTATACACCAGCAGAGGCGGCTTTTTGCAGAGGTAGAGTTCCCGAGTTAGCTGCAAGATTTTCCGGTAAAGAAGCTGTGATGAAGGCTTTAGGAACAGGTGCAAGATCTGTTGCATGGCGAGATATAGAAATTTTACCTGACAAACGTGGTAAACCACTAGTCTACCTCTATGGGGGTGCCAAGCAAAGATCCGACATCATTGGCCTTGAAGCAATAGATATTACACTGACCCATTTAGATTCTTTTGCAATGGCAGCTGTTGTATGCACGCAGAAACAACGTGAAGAACCACCGGAAATATCACGCAAAAATTTAATCGAACGGTTAAAATCACGTGGATTACTTGCCAATATACCTGACATCGAACAATTGCCAGAAGAAATATAAGGAAAGAACGTTGTCATGAAAAAGATCGTTACAACAAAACAGATGCAATCATTAGAAAGCGATGCCATCACGAGCGGGAAAAGTGAAAGAGAGCTTCAATTAGAAGCCGGGTTAGCAGCAGCACAAGAAGCATGGATGAGTGTCGGTGCTATGCCTGAAAGAGGAATTTTATTACTGATAGGTCCTGGAAAAAATGGTAAAGATGGGCTCATAGCCGCTAACCAACTAACAAAATGGGGTGCAACACCTTTTGTGTACCTCTTAAGAGAACTAAATATTGATGATGATGATTGGAAAGAATACCAAGAAAGTGAAATGCCCTATGCAATTGCAACAGAAGATACTGAACTACAACGTTTAGAGTTTGTACTTAATGAAGCAGCACTTATTGTAGATGCACTACTTGGAATCGGAATGGATCCAGAAATTAGACCTTTAGATGAAAATTTATCTGAAATCACAAAGCGAGTAAACCAAACAAAAGAAAATATCGTAAAGCCGCATATACTTTCTCTCGATATACCTACAGGTATAAATGCAGATAATGGCTATACAGATCCTAATGCCGTCAAAGCTGATTCCACTATTACATTTGGATATGCAAAAATGGGATTATATTGTTTCCCCGGACGTGAAAATGTAGGAAGAATAATCCCTGTCGATATAGGGCTACCAAGCAATACAAGACACATACTACCGTACGAAACATTAGAGCTCAGTGAGTTAAAAGCATTTATGCCTGAACGCCCTATAACTGCACACAAAGGGACTTTTGGAGTTGTAACAATTGTAGGAGGCTCTTTACAATATCCTGGAGCTATTCGATTAGCTGGAGAAGCTGCAGCAAGATCGGGGGCAGGCTTAGTACAAATTGCCGCACCAGATCATATTCAGGCACTGATAACAAACGGACTACCTGACGTAATCCATGAACCTTTACCAACTACAGGAAATTCATTAGATACTTCTGCTGCAATTACAGTTTTACGAGCTCTTGATAAGAAAAAAACTCGCGCCCTTCTCATTGGACCTGGCTTAGGGCATACTGCCGTCACAACTAAATTTGTTCATTCTATTATCACTAGTTTAAGTGAGAGAAATTTTCTAAATGGCGTAATACTCGATGCCGACGCATTAAATATTCTTCCAGAAATACAAAATTGGTCTACGAATCTACAAACACCTCTAATAATTACCCCTCATCCAGGAGAAATGTCTCGCTTACTGGGAATAGACATTGATTCCATTCAAAAAAATCGTCTAGAAACAGCACTCTCTTATGCAACACACATCAATGGAGTAGTAGTACTCAAAGGAGCAGGTACTATCATTGCCTCTCCAGATGGTCGAGCAAGAATATCAGAATTTGCTTCACCGGTATTAGCAAAAGGAGGTACTGGGGATATACTCGCAGGCATTATATCGGGGTTAGTTGCACAAAATGTCGAACCTTTTGAAGCAGCATCACTTGGTGTTTACTTACATGCCGATATGGGAAGAAGAGTTGCAGAAAATTATGGTACAGCCTCTGGAATTGCACAAGATTTACTGAAAGTAATGCCTACATCAAGAAAAATGCTTGATGGTATAGAAACATCAATAATAGACACTTTTGGACGTAATTCTTTATTCCCCGATACAATAAAACAAGATCAATCCGAAGAACAATTCATGACAGATTTGACTCATAATTTGGATTAAATTGCTACACTTCACAAAACGCTAAAAGGATGAAAGAGGGCATTTTTTGAATAATTGCCTTGATGAAAATTCAAAAGCCAAACCAATTGCACTAGTCTTTCCGGGGCAAGGATCACAGTCACCTGGTATGGGTGCTTTAATTTATAAAAATTCAAAAAATGCCCGCCTCACATTTGAAGAAGCCAGCGATATAACAAATATTGATATGGCAAAAATATGCTTTAAAGGTACAGCCGATGATTTAGCAGAAACACGACTAACACAGCCGGCTGTATTAACTACTTCTATTGCTTTCCTACGAGCGATGAATGAAAAATTAGAAGAAAAAAATATCGTAATTAAGCCAAAATTATTAGGAGGCCATTCATTGGGGATGTTTAGCGCTACCGTTGCGGCACAAACATTTTCATTTCAAGATGCATTAGGAATGATTATTGATAGAGCTCAGCTGATGAGTGACTTCAACAAGGAACGGCCAGTAGGTATGGCATCAATTATTGGTTTAGATTTTGAAAAAGTAAGTAAAATTTGTAGTCAAGCTACTTACTCAGAACAAAATAGAGTTGATATTGCCAACTTAAACCTTAATTCACAAATCGTAATTAGTGGTGATTTAAATGCACTCACTAAAGCAATGCAACTAGCACGAGAACTCCAAGCACGTGCTATACAATTAAAAGTTAAAGTTTCTAGTCACACACCATTACATTCTGAGCAATCGAAAGAATTTAAAAAACTTATTAAAGATGTGAATTTTGATGATCCACAAATCCCAATTATTTCGAATAACACTTCAAAGTTACTGACCACAGCTCAAGCGATCAGGCATGAATTTGAAAATCAACTTCATTCACCTGTGTATTGGACAGAAAATGTACAACAAATGATTCTAGAAGAAGTACAAACAATCATAGAAGTAGGCCCTGGGCACGTGTTATCAAGAATGGTAAAAAAAATATCAGACAAACTAATTGCAGTATCTCTAGATGATGCGCATGATGAACCTATACCAATATCTGTACTCCCTGAAGTTATAATGAGCTAATGTCTGAAAGCGTTGTAGTCACTGGCATAGGTATGATCACTCCAGTTGGAGGAGATACTAGTGTTACATGGGAAAATTTAAAATCAGGACAATCTGGGATATCTCAAATTACCCGCTTCGATGCGTCTGACTATGAATTTCCGATAGCAGGCGAAGTGAAGAATTTTGACCCGAAAGAATATTTAGACTCCAAAACTCTTAGGAGAGTAGATCTCTCAACTGCATTCGCTGTAGCAGCATGCAAAGAAGCACTACTTGATGCATCCATTGATATTAACTCTGAAAATCCTAAATCTATTGGAATTATATTAGGCACCGGAATGGGTGGAGCACACTTAATGATAGATCAGCAACGCATCCTTGAAGAAAAAGGGCCACGTAGAATATCACCATTCCTTATCTCACATTTTTTACCGGATAGCGCGACTGGGATAATAGCAATGGAGCTAGGCGCGAGAGGTCCTAATTTCGCTATAACTGCTGCATGTGCCACTGGCGGCACAGCAATTGGTGAAGCGGCAGAAATAATAGCAAGAGGTGAAGCTGAAATTATAATCAGTGGAGGATATGAGGCACCCCTACAACCCATCTATTATGCAGGGTTTTCTGCAATGAAAGCCTTAGCATCGCACAAAGATCCTACCAAAGCTCTACGACCTTTTGATGCAAATAGAAATGGATTTATATTAGGCGAGGGTGCTGGAATTCTGGTACTAGAATCACTGACTCATGCACAAAAAAGAAATGCCCAAATATATGCACATTGGTTAGGTGGTGGAACCGCTAATGACGCATACGATATGGTTGCTGCTGATGATAATGGCCGAGGAATTGGAGATGCTATGGAAAATGCACTCAACCGAGCACGTCTTAATATTGACCAAATCGACTATATCAATGCACATGGAACCAGTACGCCATTAAATGATCGTGTTGAAACTTCTGCAATTAATAGAATATTTAAATCTGAGGCAAAAAAACTTATGGTTTCAAGTACAAAATCTATGCATGGACATATGATGGGTGCTGCGGGTGCTGTCGAAGCTGCAATTTGTGCACTAGTTTGCCGAGATGGAATTGTACCACCCACTATTAATTACGAAACCCCTGATCCTGATTGCGATCTAGACTATGTCCCAAATGAGTCACGAAATGTGAAAATTAATAATGTCATGAGTACATCAGTAGGGTTAGGTGGCCACAATTCTGCTTTGATATTCGGAACTGCCGAAAGGAAACAATGAACAAGAAAAGAATAGTTATAACTGGTGCTGGTCTTATAACCCCAGTTGGAATCGGTTTAGAAGAAACATGGCAATCACTGCTAAAAAACAAAAATGGAATAGAACGTATAGTTTCATGTGATGTCAGCGACATTAGTTCTAAAATCGCAGGAGAAATAACCAATTTTAACGTAGAAAATTGGCTATCCCGAAAAGATGCACGTCGAATGGACCGCTTTGTCCAATTAGCAATAGTTGCCGCTGACGAAGCCTTAAAACAATCGAAGTTAGATATTTCATCTAACCCTGAACAAATTGGTTGCATTATTGGATCAGGAATTGGAGGGATCGCAACCTTGGAAGATCAATTTGCAACTTTTTTTGATAAAGGGCCAAGCAGAGTTTCGCCCTTTCTTGTACCAATGTTTATTTCAGATATGGCTTCAGGACAAGTATCAATCCGAACTGGTGCACGTGGTCCTAATGTAAACACAGTCTCTGCTTGTGCTTCAGGTGCTGACGCAATTGGAAATGCCTATGAGATATTATTGCGAGGAGATGCTGAGGCAATGATCACTGGCGGGACTGATGCAGCAGTAACTAGAATGTCATTAAGCGCCTTTGGTGCTGCACGTGCACTTTCAACTAACAGAAACCATGATCCCAGTCACGCATCTAGACCTTTTGACCAAGAACGTGATGGCTTTGTTCTTGCGGAAGGATCAGGAGTATTAATACTTGAAACTCTTGAATCTGCTGAAAAAAATGGTGCTGAACCAATTGCTGAGATCATTGGTTATGGACAATCTGCAGATGCATTCCATGTAACACAACCTTCGGAAAATGGAGAGGGGGCAGCTCGAGCAATGAAGATAGCTTTATCTAAAGCGAATATAGAACCTCACCAAATTGGTTACATAAATGCACATGGAACCAGTACACCTTTGAATGATAAATTTGAAACTATGTCGATCAAAAAAGTATTCGGAGAAAATGCATATTCGATACCAATCTCCTCAACCAAATCAATGATTGGACATACATTAGGTGCTGGAGGGGGTATCGAAGCAGCAATAACTGCACTTTCCCTCAGAGATCAAAAGATTCATGGAACAAGAAATTTGTCTATACCAGATCCAGAATGTGATCTTGACTATGTACCCGAACAATCAAGAAATATTTCATTGGACTATGCTTTATCGAACTCATTAGGGTTTGGTGGTCACAATAGTAGTTTAATTTTTAAAAAATTTACTCCCTAGTTAGATCCATGACCATAACATCTTCTAATCAGATTCAAAAGCAATGGAAAATTAGCACTCCTCCCGATTTAGATGGATTCGCTGACGCGGGAACAGGGCTACCAATATTAATACGTACTCTTTTGGCAAAAAGAGGAATCGTAAATACAGAATCTGCACGTAATTATCTTGCAACACCAAAAAGCTTAACAGACCCCACATTAATGCCGAATATTTCGAAAGCCGTGAGTAGATTAATTCAAGCATGTGAGAACAATGAAAAAGTAGGAATATTCGGAGACTTTGATGTTGACGGAATTACCGCGACAACACTTCTTACTGAAGGATTAGGAAATCTCGGAATACAACCAATCCCTTATATTCCTGACCGATTCTCAGAAGGTTATGGTCCCAATATAGAGGCAATTAAAAAACTAGCAGATCAAGACGTTACCCTCTTAATTACTGCTGACTGTGGTACTTCATCTGTAAATGAAATCGACCAAGCCAACCGGTTAGGAATGGAGGTGATAATCATCGATCATCACTCAATACCTACCGTATTACCTCCTGCTTATGCAATTGTAAACCCAAAACTAAACGGATCTTATGGCTCAGAACCTGCAGCAGTTGGAGTAGCATACAAAGTTCTCACGGTTTTATATCAAAAAATGAAGAGACCTTATGCACACATCGAACACCAACCACTTGTTGCCTTAGGCACAATATGTGATCTTGTTCCATTAGTTGGTGAAAACCGGGACTTCGTCAGAATGGGCTTAGAAGCAATACGATCAACGAATAGACCCGGCATATTAGCACTTGCAAAGGAATCAAATTTAGAAGTATCAGAAATTACTGCTGAAACATTAGGATGGATTTTTGGACCCAAAATTAATGCTGCTGGACGTATCAAGCACGGGGAAATAGCTCTACGACTTTTACTCACTAAGAATGAAGTAGAAGCGGAAATTCTAGCATTAGAGCTGGCTAACCTTAACCAGCAAAGACGTCACAATACTGAAAAAGCTATCATACTATTGTCCAAAAAAATTAATCACTCAGATATGCAAAAACCATTGATCATCACTGGAGATTCAACAATTTCTAGTGGCATCGTAGGGTTGGCAGCAGCGAAAATAGCTGAACAATTTTCACGTCCATCTATAGTCATGGAAATCGGAGAACATGAATCAAGAGGGTCATGTCGTTCAGCAAATGGCTTTAACATCGTAGAACTTCTACAGCGCCATAAGGATCTGTTCATAAAATTTGGAGGCCATCATGGTGCTGCAGGTTTCACTATTAACTCTGAACGTATAACTGAATTAAAGAATAGATTTTTCAAAGATGCAAATCTCCATTTCAACTTGAATGAATTAAATTCTGAGCTAGAAATTGATGAATACCTCGAACTAAACAATAATCACCATCAAACAATGCAGTGGCTTGATCTAATGGGACCTTATGGAATAGGTAACAAAGTTCCTGTATTTTTGTCAGAGAAAATACAGATTGTGGGTAAATCATCTGTAGGGAAAAATAAAGAACATCTTCAATTGAAATTAATACATCAGGAACAATCTTGGGACGCTATTCATTTCAACAGTTCTTACCACGACTTAAAAATTGATGAATACATAGATATTGTTTTTTCATTGGAACACAATAATTTTAGAGGCAAAAAGAAACTCCAATTACAAATTAAAGACTTGAAAAGATCGAATACTGAGTAAATCTAATTATTTAGCCCATATAGTTTTATATGTATCACCAGTTATGGCACGAAGTACTTCATTAAATTCTATAGATTTCAACATCTTGAGATTATCATTAGCTAAATCAATTAATTGAGGAGTGGTAATATCATCTAGTTCTGCTAAGCGTTTAATCAAAACATCCCATAATCCAAAAGATTCCAGAGAATTTACACGGTTTCGCCATGGAATTGCCGAAAAAGATTTTGGATTAGATAAATTAGGACGATGTTCACTAATAGACAAATATCTATCAGCGTAACTTTCTGCGATAGGAGCTAAATAAATTACAGGATCACATGTATCACCTAAACGAAAATCAGCAACTAATGATTTCTCTAAAAGGGGGAAAAAAAATGCTACAACATCCGCTTCTTGAATATTTTGCTTAATGAGATCTATATCAATTTCAACTATGTTATCTAACACAAAGCCCCGCCAACTTCATATCCAACATATATATTTTATTGCTGATCTATTCGTATACGCAAAAATCTATGCCGACCAACTCGTATCTCATCTTTATCATTAATTAATGTCATGAAATCATCGATAACATTGCCATTAACAGTAATAGCACCTTGTGAGGTTAGCCGGCGTACCTCACCTCCACTTTGTACAAGAGAAGATTTAAGAAGAATTTTACTTAACGAATCTGGCTCAGCAATAACCAATTCAAGAATATTTTTAGGAATTTCATTACGCTGGATTGTAGCTTCAAAAAATTCCTGTGCATTATTAGCATTTTTTTCACCATGAAAAATTTTTACAATTTGCAATGCAAGTTCTTTTTTTGCATCCATTTTCAGAAGAGAACCTTCATTTAAGTCTTTTTCTATCTTTGAAACTTCTGAAGGAGTCAATGCAGTTAAAAGTGTAAAATATTGCATAATGGCTGAATCCGGAATCGACATTACCTTTCCAAACATATCTTCGGGAGAATCATTTATTCCTATTGAATTTCCGGTAGATTTAGACATCCTCTCATGTCCGTCAGTTCCAACTAAAATAGGTAATGTAATAACAACTTGAGGGTTCAAACCAGCATCTTTTTGCAATGTACGTCCTGCCATAAGATTAAAAAGTTGGTCGGAACCACCAATCTGAATATCAGTTTTTAATGCTACAGCATCATATGCTTGCATAATTGCATACATAAACTCGCTTAAGTAAACAGGATTATGGGCTTGCCAACGTTTCGCAAAGTTATCACGTTCAAGAAATTGAGCCACCGTAAATTTGGAACATAAAGAAACAACGTCTGAAAAACTAAGTTTAGACAACCAATCAGCATTGTATTTTATAATTGTACTTTTACTATCAAGTATCTTAAATGCTTGACCAGTATATGTTTTTGCATTTTCAGCAAGTTCATCAGCTGAAAGCATCGGTCGAGTTTTATCTTTATCAGAAGGATCTCCAACCAGTCCTGTAAAATTGCCAATTAAAAATGTGACAATATGTCCAAAGTCTTGAAATTGCCTTAACTTTCTCATCGGCAAAGTATGCCCTAAATGCAAATCAACGGATGTAGGGTCAAAGCCTGCATATACCTTAAGTGGGCGGTCTTGCTCTAACATCACACGTAGTTCTTTTTCCATATTTTTCTGAGTTGCTCTATCACCGAAATCAGCACCATGAAACAAAACTTCTAATTGTTCATCAACATCTGCCATCTGCCTTTTGTTTTTATTAGAACTCATAAAAACCATGCCCTCGTCTTTAACAGATCGCTATCAATCTGTTGCTTTAATTCATTAATTCCATTGAATTTTTTTTCCGGACGAAGATAGCTCAGTAATTCAATAGTCACAATTTCACCGTAGAGATTGTCAGAAAAATCTAACAAATGTGTCTCTATAAGACGTGTTTCACTATAGCCAAATGTAGGTCGTAAACCTATATTGGTACAACCAGCAATTTTTTTATCGCCGATTAGTGCTCGCGTAATGTAAACTCCGTCAGGAGGCAACTGTCGATCTGTGCTTGTTTCAATGTTCAATGTGGGAAATCCAAGCTGGCGTCCACGATGCTCACCATGAAGTACTGGCCCACGTAACGCATAAGGGCGACCTAAAAGGTTATTAACGATTTCCATTTTACCTTCACGCAACGCCTGTCGCACACGTGTACTGGAAAATTGCCCAGTGCCATCTTCAAAAAGGGGGACTGGTATAACCTCGAAGCCCATAGTGTTCCCCAAGGATGAAAGGTACGTAACATCTCCTTCACCACCACGACCAACTCGGAAATTTTCACCGACAACTAATACTTTTAAACCAGCTTCTTTAACTAACATTGCTGCAAAATCTTTTGCTGTGACTTGTTGCAATTCTGAAGTAAATTGCAGCACAGAAGTAAAATCGACTCCAAGATTATTTATCAATTCAACTCGACGTTCTAGAGATTCTAAATATGAAATTTTTATTTCAGGTTTAATTACAGCAATAGGATGGGGATAAAAAGTAATTACACCACCAGTGATAGCGCGTCTTGATGCTTCTGAAAGCATTTTTTGTAACAACATTTGATGGCCTCGATGAACACCATCAAAAACTCCGATAGCTATTACGTGTTCTCCCGGAGATACCGTGGACCTAAGTTCTTCTTGAACTAATGACACTTATACACTCCCTAAAATAATATTACGCATTATATAGTTATGAAATTATCTTCAATTTGTGCAAAATCTGGTGGTTTTGCATTTTGAATTTTTATCAGATCAATGTCACCAAAATCTTCAGATTGGATTGCTTCAAGATATTGAGCTTTTATCAATTCTAATACTGCCAAAAAATCAACAACAACGGACATTCTTGAAGTTGCATTATCAATAATATTTCGAAAGCTAGTACGATCATTCAGTTCCAGTAAATTCACTAAATCACGTAATCTATCACGCAATCGAATTGGTTCTATCACTTCACTATGCGTTGATTCATTTTCAGGCAAACGTTCCATTACTTCACGAAGCACTTCAACCAGAGAATTAGTTGTAACTGTATCTAAACCTGTGGGCAATACAAATTCAGGAGGAGCTACCTCGCGACGATAGCTTTGAGATGTAGTATCGCGATCACGAAGAAATTCTACTGCGTCCTTAAATCTTTTATATTCATGCAAGGCCAAAAGTAAATCATCTGAATCTTGATCATCCGCATCTAAAACATTGTCATCTTTAGGCATTAAGGCACGTGATTTGAGCAACAGTAACCTTGCACCGATCGCAACAAAATCGGCAAGATCTGAAATTTGCAGTTCTTCTGCTGATCTTAAGTATGTTAAGTACTGTTCTGTGACAAACAGTAAGGAAATTTCTGTAATATCCAATTCATTGTGTTCAATTAATTGCAAAAGTAAATCAAGAGGACCATTAAAATTACCACCAGCAGTAGAAAGGACTAGTTGAAAAGGTGTGTTATCTTCTTCTGATTCGAAAGACTCTTCTTGGTTCATTGAATACCTTCGTGCACATCTCTATTCATTAACTAAATCTGCTCTGAGTGACGTAGCACCATGAATATAAATATGATTCAGTTCTGCATTCGATTTTTCTGTATTTACATGCATAAGTATCCTTATACACTGCTTTAGTCCACCTTCAACATACATTTCAGAAAAACATTCCAGTGCAACTTCAGTCCAACCATCTTCCCTAGCGGCTTCAGCAGGAAAAACAGCATCTAAATCTCTAGTACAGCTAAAAACAATTGAGGCAACATCATCTTTATGTATTGAATTTGCATCAACAATGCTTCTAAGTAATTCTTTAGTACGGTCTAGTATATCTTCCCTAGTATTTTGTGAAACAGTAGTAGCACCCCTTACACCTCGAAGCATCATAATACAATTATCCTTCCCTGGTTTATGAAATACCCATATCTTCGCCTTTCATTTGGCGAATAAATTTAACTATTGCAGTAGATCGTTCTTCCAAGGATGCTTCTGAAATAGTACGTACAAAAGCACTTCCTATTATCGCCGCATCTGCTAGTTTACCAACTTGTTCAACATGTTTTCTTTCTGAAATTCCAAAACCAATTGCAAGCGGTAGATCAATGTATTCACGCACCCTTTGTATAAAATCAGGTAACTCTGATGATAACTCTGATCGTGCACCTGTTGTCCCAGTAAGACTTACACAATATAAAAAACCACTTGCGTAATTTGCAACGTGCTTAAGTCTCTCGGCATTTGAAGTAGGGGCAACTAAATAAATTAGGTGTAATCCTGAATCTTTAGCAGCAAACTCCAAATCACGTGATTCTCCCGGGGGCAAGTCCACAATAATCAAGGCATCGACCCCAGCTGCTTTAGCATCTCTGATCCAACGTGCAGATCCGTATGCAAAGATAGGGTTAAAGTATCCCATCAATATTATAGGAAATTCAATACCTTCTTTACGTATAAGTTTCACCGTCTCTAACACAGTACTAGTATTCGTACCTTGCTGGATCGCCTCATAATAGGCATTTTGGTTTGTAACTCCATCAGCTAAAGGATCACTAAATGGTAATCCTAATTCAATAGCGTCAGCACCAGCTTTTTCAACAATTTTTACGATTGAAATCGTAGCATCAAATTCTGGCCAACCTGCTGGTATAAACGGTATTAGTGCAGGACGAGATTCTTTTTGTAATTTGTTAAACATTTTTGATATTCGATCAGAGGTATCTTGATTCGTTGAGAAACTCAAAAAAGACCTCCGACAACTGTTACAACATAACTAACAGAATTAATTACAAAATGAACTGCGATAGGCACAAATAAAGATCCCGTTGATTGGAATCCCCATGCTAATAACATACCAATTAAAGAAAATGGAACCAACACACCTAAATTAAAATGAAATAAACCAAATAAAAATCCACTGACGATGATTCCTATCAGTGGTGAATATATTCCGCTGATAGCACGATAAATAAGTCCACGGAAAAACACCTCTTCAGCAATTGGCGCTACCACAACAACTGCTATTGCAAGTACAGCTATATAGAGAATCGTGTGTATTGAAGAGTCAGTTTCTGTGATCACTATTTGATTAGTTCCTTTTAATAGTCCGGGATCAACACCTGCTAAAGTAATTAATTCAATTAGCAAACCATAAAAAATTAAGATCCCATAACAAGCGAAAATTAAAGATACTACTACTTTCCAATTTTCTGGTTTCTGAAAACCAATCTGAGAAAAATTGAGGTCCCGTCTTTTTGCAAGAATAACTACTAAAAATATAAAACTTAATTGCCAGAAAATAGTTAGAGTAAAAGTAACAACATCTAAAACCCAATCTGCCATAGTGATATTCATACTCACCGGAACCAAAAGAGAGAAGAGCAATACAAACCCAATTATCATCCCTAAAAAACCAAAAAGTAAATCCTTCTTGTACCATAATTGCTGTGTACTTAGAGCTGAAGGTTTATCAGGAATCATCCACCGCTCCAAGGGTGTTAGCGACCGTATTCATGTCTTTATCACCACGACCACTAACATTTAAGATCACCACATCAGTATTAGCAAGTTCGGGCGCAATTTTAGACAAAAATGCAACAGCATGAGAAGTTTCGAGGGCGGGAATAATACCTTCTGTTTCAGAAAGTAGCTTCAAACCCTCCAAAGCTTCAAGATCAGTAATTGAATAATATTCAGCACGCTCATTTACTTTTAACCAAGAATGCTCAGGACCAACCCCGGGATAATCTAAACCAGCGGATATCGAATGCGCTTCAGTCACTTGACCCCAACTATCTTGAAGAAGAAAAGAGCGTGCCCCATGTAAAACACCAGGAGAACCTTTACTAATTGTTGCAGCATGTTTACCGTCTAATCCTTCTCCTGCAGCTTCTATCCCAATCAATCGAACATCATCATTCAGAAAAGGGTAAAACAATCCAATAGCATTCGAACCACCACCAACACATGCCAAACATATGGAAGGTAATTGTCCTATTTCTGATAAAATTTGTTCACGCGCTTCCTTTCCAATGATAGATTGAAAATCTCGGACCATCATTGGATAAGGGTGAGGGCCTACCACACTGCCAATTATGTAATATGTATCTCGAACATTGGTTACCCAATCACGTATTGCTTCATTGGTAGCATCCTTGAGGGTTCTAGAACCTGCATTTACACTTTTAACTTCTGCACCAAGTAAGTTCATACGAAAGACATTTAAACTTTGACGTGCAATATCTTCTTCTCCCATATAGACAACACAATCCAAGTCCAATAGTGCACACACTGTAGCAGTAGCAACTCCATGCTGACCTGCACCAGTTTCAGCTATAACACGACGTTTTCCCATTCGTTTAGCTAATAAACCTTGTGCCAATGCTGCATTAATTTTATGAGCGCCAGTATGAGCTAAATCTTCACGTTTTAAATAGACTTTTATTCCAAGCAGATCTGAAAGCCGAGAGGCAAAAGTTAATGGAGTAGGTCTACCAACATAGCTTTTAAGGAAATGTTCCAAAGTACTGATAAATGCAGGATCATTTTTTGCATCTAAGTAGCATGTCTCAAGTTCAGTAACTGCAGGCATTAAAGTTTCAGGGATATATTTACCCCCAAAATCTCCAAAATGCCCTCCAATATCAGGTTGAGATATTTTCATTTTTTCTTTCATATAAACACTGTTTTTTTTCTTACTATATGATCTGTCAATCAAACTTCTAAATCAACAGAATGAACCGTATTGATAAATTTTTCGACTAGAACATAATCTTTTTTTCCATCTGTTTCAGTTCCACTAGACACATCAACCATCCAAGGTGATACTTTATGAATAGCTTCGGTAACGTTGTTTATATTGAGCCCTCCACTTAGCATAATTGGCCACTTACCCGAAATATGCTCAGCGATATCCCAGTCGAATGATTCCCCACTACCACCACCATATTTTCCAGATGATGAATCTAAGCCCAGACCAATAGAAAATCCCAATTTAATTTTCTCTTCAATTTCGAAAGGTGTTGACGCATCATTAACGTGGACAACTTTTATAACTTGCTTTGTCACCAATAAACAATCTGACCACGACTCCGATCCAGAAAATTGAACAAGATCAATTCCTAATTCTTCCACGATTTCATTTATTTGTTCGATGGGTTGGTCAGCAAACACACCTACTGTTAGGGGTTTTTTGATTTTAAGATAGTTTTCGATAACTAATGCTCCTTGATCAAACCAAGACGTTCCATCTGAGTTGTTATCATTCAATACCGATGGCGGTAATGAAAATTCATTTGACTCTAAAGGTTCGTCTAATGAACGCATCATCGTATGAGCTTGTGTGACAGAAACTTGTCGATTGGATTTTGCAAAAACTATGCCAACAAAATCTGCACCTACTGAAGCGGCGAACCTTATGTCATCAGGAGTTTGATTCCCACAAATTTTAACTAATGTCATACGCAATCATCTAAACCTCTATCCCCATAAATGTCTGAACTATTTTGGTTGATAATTCTTTCTTTACTAGTGCCTCACCTACCAATATTGCATCAGCACCTGCAATGATCATACGCTCAACATCATTAAATTCCCTTATTGCTGATTCTGCGACTATAATATGGTTAGGCGGAATAAGAGGTATCAAACGTTCAGCAATCGTAAGATCTTCTTTAAAATTTCTTAAATCACGATTATTGATCCCAATGATTCGTGCTCCAGCATTTATTGCAATCTCTAGTTCAGTTTCATCATGTATTTCTACCAAAGGTTCCATTCCTATAGATCTTGAGATTTGAATAAGTTCTTTAAGTAATAAAGGTTCAAGCAACATTACAATAAGTAATAAAGAATCTGCACCGAATGCTCGGGCTTCAATAATTTGATACGAGTCCCAGATAAATTCCTTACGTAGGAGGCCTGGTCGATCATGTTTGTCAGGAATCACTTGTCTAACATTAGATAAATCTTCGATCGATCCTTTAAAAAAGTCAGGCTCCGTAAGAATTGAAATCGCTGCCACACCAGCACTACAGTATTGTGATGCCTGTTTAGGAGCATCAAGTGATAAATTCAAATCACCTTTACTTGGAGAAGCCCTTTTAATTTCTGCAATTAGATGAATTCGAGAATCTTTAGGCGTCAGATATGTGCCATTTAATAAGACATTTGCGAAGTCACAAGGCTCTAAAGTATTCTTAATTTGATCAAGAAGTTGATTTTCAGAGCGTATTTTTTTATCGCAAGCTAATTTCTGTGATCGAACTTGAACTATACGATCTAGTATTGTCTGTGTCCGACGTAAGCCATGACTAAGATTCACTTATGAACTCTCAAACTTCGATCCTTCGTGTTATCTCAATAAAAGCTGCAACTTTTGCTGCAGCTTCACCTGATTCCATTACTTTTATAGATTTATTTATTCCATCCTTAATTGAAATAGCTAAACCAGTGACATAGAGTCCAGCACCAGCATTAAACAAAATCAAATCACGAATAGCTTCAGAACCTTCACCAGCCAATACATCACGAAAAATTTGGGCATTTTCTGATGGATCACCACCAATAATATCTTGAACAGAATATCGAGAAAGACCAACTTCTTCAGGTGTTATAATTTTCTCTACAACCTGCTCACCTTTCACTTCGTAAAAATTTGATGAACCGGTAATTGTAAAATCATCTAATCCATCTTCACCTGAAACTACTAATGCATGTCTCACTTCCAAGCGTGCCAAAGAATTTGCTAATTTACCTGCCAATTCTTTATTAGGTGCACCCATCACGTAACAATTTGCACGCGCAGGGTTAGCCAAAGGACCAAGTATATTAAATATTGTTCTAATACCTAGTTGCGGACGGAGTGGGCCAGCAAATTTCATAGATGGGTGAAAAGATTGAGCAAATAAAAAACCAATACCAACTTGTTCAATACATTGAGCAACAGCACTGGGAGGTAAAGAAATAACAGCTCCCAATGCTTCTAGTAAATCAGCAGAACCAGGCCGGGAACTCATTGCTCTATTACCATGCTTTGCAACTTTTGCTCCTGCAGCAGATGCAATAAAAGCTGCAGCAGTAGATGCATTAAATACTTTGCGTGAAGAACCTCCAGTACCACAAGTATCTAATAACGGTAATGTATTAACATCAATACTTAGTGAGTGTTCTCTCATCGACTTAGCCATGCCTACAATCTCATCAACAGTTTCACCTTTTAATCGTAAGGCAACTAAAAAAGCTCCAAATTGTGCAGGAGTAACAATATCTTCTGTTTCATCATTTCCAGCACGCATTATAGAATCCATAACTACGTATGCTTCATATTCAGTAAGATCTCTTTTTTCTTCAGTTATTGAAAAAATTGCTTCGCGAATCATGTGATCACCTACAAATCTAATTCAACCTAATGTTAAGAAAATTTTTCAAGAGCTGATGTCCATTTTCTGTCATGATCGATTCAGGATGAAATTGCACACCTTCAATAGGTAGTTTTTTGTGTCGTATTCCCATTATAAGTCCAGAGGGAGTGGTAGCTGTCACAGAGACATCATCAGGGATAGAGGTCTTTTCTAAAACTAGTGAATGATATCGAATGGCTTGGAAATCTTGAGGTAATCCAGAAAACACACCCTTGCTATCATGATGAATTAGTGATGTCTTGCCATGCATTATTTCACCAGCCTGAACCACTTCAGCACCAAATGCTGAACCAATAGCTTGGTGACCTAAACAAACACCTAATAATGGTATATTTTCTACCGATCTTACAAGGGGAATAGAAATACCAGCTTCGCTAGGAGTACATGGCCCTGGAGAAATAACGATCTGCTCCGGTTGCATAGCTAAACAGTCTTCAACAGAAATTTTATCATTACGGAAAACTTCTACTTCAACACCGAGTTCTGAAAGATATTGGTATAGGTTATAAGTAAAAGAATCATAATTATCAATTAATAACAACATAGTCTCACTCCAAAGTTATCATATCAATCAAAGGCATTTGATGCGTTAGTTACTTAAGGTAATTGATTAGATTTCCAATTGATTTGCGTGAAACAAATCATGTTGTGATATCGCAACAATTTGCTCGCCAACAACTACAATCCCTCTTTCAGCATGATTCCCATATTGATCTAACTGACTTTGAGATAAACTATCAAGCCATACCATTGTTTTTTCACGTACAATCCTTAATCGATTATATGCCATAGTAGAATCAAATGAACTTCCTGCACGGTATACACTAAGCCATTGGTCTGTATTGAAATGCTGCCAACTATGGCCGGGCTTAGTAATAATTCTATCAATCTCTGAAACATAGTAAGTTTCCAAATCAGAAGCATGAATAATTGTATCAATTGGGCTTAGTCCATTAGATAATTGCTTGTATTTTGACTCAGCTGAAAAAGATTGAAAGCTCTTTAGCAGTTGATTTCGAGAATCTATCAATATTTTCTTTAATGATTCTTGCGTATAAGAATCAAATTTAGAATATTCTGCAAATAATGAAGAGGATGACATCCAAGTATTAATCTCTGAGACAATCTCAGAGCGATCATCATATTTACCAGGTGTATACCAAATTGCATCATCATAGCTTTGAGGATCGTATTGAGGCTCGCCTTCCCAACTATCACAGTAAAAGATATTTAATACAAAATTTGTTCCATCAGATCCTGTCACATAGACAGTATCAGCAAATGTAATTTTTGAAGATCGAATATGAACATGGTTAATTAAAACGCGATCAATTGCTTCTTCTGCAGTTTCAGATGTGGACACAACAGTAATTGGAAAAGACCATTGCTTTGGAAAAGGAATAAGGTTTTTATGCTGTAATAGCAACACTTTTCCATCTTGTCGGTGTAATACAACAGCGGCTGCCAATAAAGGCGAGCTCGAATCTATTTGGTTCATACCACAACCTTATAGTCTTTGCTTCCTAACTAACACGTTCTGCATCAGCAATCGCAGCAAACAAAGCACGAGCTTTATGTTCACATTCTTCATGCTCTTTATCAGGGTCGGAATCAAAGACTATACCAGCTCCAGCTTGTACATGAGCCCATCCATCTTTCATCACTAGTGTCCGAATAGTAATGCAAGTCTCTACATTCCCATACATATCAAAAAAACCAACTGATCCTGAATATACACCACGTTGATCAGGCTCTAATTCAGCAATTATTTCCATAGCACGAATCTTGGGAGCCCCCGAAACTGTACCCGCAGGAAATGCTGAACGTAACGCATCATAAGGAGACATCGAAGAAGATAAAGATCCTTGCACATGGCTTACCAAATGCATCACATGTGAATAATATTCTAAGTCCAATTGTTGAGTAACTGTGACGCTTCCAGGAACAGAAACTCTTCCTACATCATTTCTACCTAAATCAAGAAGCATCAAGTGTTCTGCTATCTCTTTAGGATCACTACGCAATTCATTAGCAAGTATTTCATCTTGTTCAGGATTTGAACCACGAGGCCTAGTCCCTGCAATAGGATGTACTTCCACCAAACCATCCTCAATATTAACAAGTAACTCAGGTGAAGCACCTACAATATAAGCATCATTAAAATGTAAATAATACATATATGGCGAAGGATTAATAGCACGTAAACTTCTATAAACTTCAAAAGGATGTGCTCCAGTTTGTTTCGAAAATCTTTGTGAAATCACTCCTTGAATAATATCCCCAGCGACAATATATTCTTTTGTTTTTTCAACTGCAGATTTATATTGCTCAGGAGTCCAATTAGCCTGAATAGGCTGTCCAGAAAGACCTGCAAATGGCTCATAAGGTAAGGATGTAAGAGGTCCACTTAATCGGTCAACGAGTTCATCAATATTCTTAACGGCAACCTCATAATTAGCTTCTATATCACCATCAAGACGAACATGTGAAACAACTTTTATATTATGCTGCAAATGATCAAATACTAAGAGAGTGCTCGCAAACATCAATAATGACTCTGGCAATCCAAGAGTATCATCACCTGCTAATGGCAGTTGTTCAAAATGGCCAGCAACCTCCCAGCCTAGATAACCGACTGCACCACCATTAAATCGAGGTAATCCAGGCACTTCAACAACCTTAAATTTTGATAATTCTTTTTCTATTTCTAAAAGAGGATCTCCATCACCATGTTCAGTTGCTAAAATTTTGTATGGCTCGGTTCCTATCATAGAGTAGCGCCCTAGATTTTCTCCACCTTCTACTGATTCCAAAAGAAAAGAATATGCTCCGCGAGCTACTTTTAAATATGCAGAAACTGGAGTTTCTAAATCTGCACGCACGATTCTATAAACTGGAACAATATTGCCTCTATCAGCTAGTTTTTTAATTTCTGAAAAACTCGGAGTATACTCTACAGACATTTTGATACTTTCTTATGTGTTAATCCAAGCATTCAATTAGACGGTTTCTATAGTGTCAGAAACGGAACCAGTAAAGTCTTTTCCAGAGATAGTACTTACTTTATCTCTTAAATGAGACATTTGCTCCTGCATAGCACTTTGCATAAATCTAGAATCTGAACTATGCAAAATAAAACGGGCCCCCAATTCTATAGCTTTAACAGAAGTTTCAATTGTCTGCTGATGAATCATCACAGGAATATTTCGTGATTCAGATTTTTCGATAATATTGCTTAACACTTCAAGGTATTTTGGATTTGTAACTTGGTCTGGAATACCAAGAGATGTTGTCATGTCATTCGGCCCGACAAAAATTCCATCAATCCCCGTAACTTCCAGTAACGTATCTAATCTTTGGTATGCAGGTTCACTTTCAATACCAATAATAATTATAGTTTCAGCATGTCTAGCTTCTAGATATTTTTTTGAATCATCACTGGGTAAGATATTTTCCTCTACTGCGCGACGCAAATACTCGCCTTTTAGAGGATGCCATTTTGCAGTTGCGACACATGCTTGTACTTCTTCAATTGTTTCACAATATGGGACCAATATACCTGCAGCACCAGCATCCAAAGCCATAGCAACCCAATGAGCCATTGGTACAGGAATACGCACTATAGGCGCAACATTAATATCCCTAAGCATCTGACACAATTCTTGTATTTCTTTTCTATCACGAGAACCATGCTCTGAATCAATAACAACATAATCAAGAGCTGAACCTTCAAGGCTACGACGGAATCGTGTTGTTCCCATCCCTGATAACATGCAACCAAATACAAACCCGCCAGAAGACAAAGTTTTCTTCAGATTTATTCCATCCATAAGTGTCTCCGTTCAATACATAGTTATGTTCAATCATACTATTCATCCAAAATTGGTTCAGCAATAAAAATTGGAATACACCTAGTTGTACGATCTTGATAGTCTTCATAAGGTGGATATGCTTCAACAGCAGCAGCCCATACTTGAGCTCTTTCTTCTGCATTATTAACTAGTCTAATCTTAGCCATAAA
Source organism: Chloroflexota bacterium (assembly GCA_002716405.1). Taxonomy (GTDB): domain Bacteria; phylum Chloroflexota; class Dehalococcoidia; order UBA2979; family UBA2979; genus UBA6955. Next base: position 79,926 of record PBBA01000002.1, read on the forward strand.
GACATGATCACGATCACGAAGTTCTACTTTTTCACTTTCAATTAAATTGTAATACCAAACAGGATTTTTAGGAGCACCACCCATTGAAGCTACTAATACATAAGTATTGTGATGTTTAACTCGCATAAGTGGGGTTTTTCGGATAGCACCTGTTCTACGACCACGATGTGTGACAATAATTACTGGCAATCCACGTAATTCGTACCCTTCCTGCCCATTACTTTTCTCATAAAGTTCTACCTGATCTCTGACCCATTCTGTAGTACTCGGTATGTATTCTGTCATTTCTCTTTCTCCATAATTTTAATAATTTCCTCAACTGCTCTGTCCAATTTACCTTCAGAATTTTCTACTACATAATCAAATTCATCGACCAAACTATATTCTTTATCGATAGCATCCATTCTTTCCTCTATTGCAAATACATCTTCAGTCCCTCTGGATAGCAATCTAGATTTAAGTTCTTCTTTAGTAGCTGGAATCAAAAATATAAATTTTGCCTCAGGCAATGTTTGTTTTAATGAAATAGCACCTTGGACGTCAACGCGAATAAATACATAATCACCAGTCTCCATAGCTTTTTCAACTTCACTTTTTGGAACACCATAAAAATGTCCACCATAGACTTCTGCATACTCAAGTAAATTTCCATGCGAAATATGTTTTTTGAATTCATCATGACTGACAAATAAATGATGAACTCCATGAGTTTCCAACGGACGTGGGGGGCGTGTAGTCATTGTCGCAGGAACAGTAATTCGAAACTTTAATTCCTTAAGGCGCGCTAGAACAGAATCTTTACCGACACCAGATGGTCCTGACAATACTACAATACGAGAAGACATAGATTATTGCGCCTTACTGTGAAGCACGAGAGGAAAAAGTTTCAGGAGATATTGCTATTACAGCAACCCACCCGTCATCAAGGAAAACTACTGTCTTCGTTCTTCTGCCATTAGTTAGATCAATTAACCGTTCTGTTTTTTTTGCTTTTTGAACGGCTCTCTTAACAGGGGCGGCAATAGGAGTTGCAATCGCAATAACTTTATCTAATGCCAAATTATTTTCAAAACCAACATGAACTAATTTTGTAGTGGTCGACATATGAGCTCTTATCTTAATCTTATAATTGACAAATCTTTTCCATATCTTCCCAAAAGGTCGGATAAGAGACCGTTACAGAATCAGCATCTTCAACTGTAGTTTCTCCATCTGCAATTAATCCTGCAGCAGCACCCAACATGGCAAGACGGTGGTCACCTGAAGAATTCATTATCGCACCATTAATGGGGTTACCACCATATACATGTAACCCATCATCCAATTCTTCAATTTTCACTCCAAAATCAGAAAGGATTTTAAAAGTTGTCGATATCCTATCGGATTCTTTGACACGTAATTCTTGAGCATCTTGTATAACAGTTTCTCCTTCAGCAACTGCACCGGCAAGAGCAACCAGTGGAAGTTCATCGATCGCACGAGGAATTAATTCTCCACTTACGTTGACACCAGTTAATGATGCAGAGCGAACGATAAGATCGGCAACAGGTTCGCCTCCAATATATCGATTATTCTCTAGTTTTATATCGCCACCCATTAAACGTAAAATATCAATTAGGCCACTCCGAGTTTGGTTAATACCAACATTTCTTAATGTCAGTTCAGCATCAGGATGAATACTGGCGGCTACGATCCAAACGGCTGCAGTAGATATATCACCTGGCACAGTAACATCTATAGCAGACAACTCATTTTGTGGAGGACTTAAAGTAATTTCATTTCCGTGAATGGAAAATTTAGCCCCCATAGCTCCTAGCAATTTTTCTGTATGATCGCGAGTAGTTTTTGACTCTACGACTGTAATTTCTTCATCTGCATATAACCCTGCTAATAAAATGGCAGACTTTACTTGAGCTGATGCTGCCGATGGAGTAATACGCTGTCCTCCAATTATTTTTCCTCCTTTTATCATTACAGGTGGAAGGGAATTATTATTGCGAGCAAATATTTGCGCACCCAGGAAAGTCAAGGGATCCACAATCCTATCCATCGGACGAGATCTAAGTGAATCATCTCCAGTCAAAATAGATATCCCATTTATTCCAGCACAAATACCTGATAGCAAACGCATCGTTGTTCCTGAATTACCACAATCCAAAACATCATTTGGTTCATTTAAAGAGTGCATCCCTTTACCGAAAATCAATATCGAACCATCAGAATCATTTTGAATATCAACTCCAAATTTTTTGAGGCAATCTATCGTGGAATTTGTATCATCTGAATGTAATAAACCCTTAATATGTGCCTTCCCTTTGGCAAGGGAGTTAAACATCAAAGCACGATGAGACAATGATTTATCACCAGGCACAGTAATTTCACCACGTAATTTATTGGCAAAAGACAACGTTCTAGAAATTTTCATTTTATATATCTCTTCGCATACGCCTAGCAAGATCTTTTTCTTCCACACGTTGCTCGGCGCCTTTAGTCATTTCATCAAGTTTGTCTTTCATTGCATGACCAATCAAAAGTGCTCCAAAATCAGAGCTCGTCCCTTCCATATTAGATTCTTCTTGGCGACCAATAGCACCTTCCATAAATGCACTATAATCCAATTCAATTTGAGCAATAAGACGAAATAAGTCTTCATCATCTAAATCTTCAAAGTTACGACGTAACATGTCCAGTTCAGCTATATATCGATTAAGCCAATGTATAATTTGATCTCGATTTGTCTTTACAATATCAAAGGCCATCGAAGGATCTGTACCTGACAGCCTGGTTACACTCTTAAAACCTCCAGCCGCTAGCACTGATAATTCAGGCCACGCCTCAGAATTCCTCATTAATCTAAATAAAGCTTGTGAAATGACCATCGGTGCATGTGAGATAGCTGCAACATAAGCATCATGCTCTTCTGGATCCATAATCATAGGTTTCGCACCAAGACTTTCAGCAAGATGAAAAATTGCATTCACTGATTGTGCTTTTGCATCAGCAGGAGCAGTAATCACCCAAATTTGATCCTTAAATAAATTTTTATCGGCGTGTTCTGGACCAACTCCTGTTACACCTGCCATTGGATGGCTACCAATAAAATCAACGTCGCTAGGTAGGTATTTGATCGCATGCGTTAATGTTGCATTTTTTGTCGAACCAGTATCAGTAACCACAATTCCTTGACTGACAAATTCAGCAATTTCTTCAATCAAAAGGTGATTTGAAAGCACTGGTGCAGCTAAAATAATTATCGAAACATCTTTTATAGCCTTACGAAGATTGCCTTCTGATTCATCAATAGCTCCAAGCTTTTTCGCTGCACGCATATTATTTTTATTGCGGTCATATCCGATAATTTTTTCTATAGTAACATCACTATTGTGCTTCAAGGCCAATCCGATAGAGGTACCTATCATCCCGGTACCAAGTATTGCTATATGTGCCATTATTCACCTCAAAATTCGTCCACCTAAGCGATGTAATCTGCAAGAATAAGCCATTTATGCCAATTATCATTTTCACTAACTGTGCAATGATGCCGCTTAACTAAATCAACCACACGTGGATCAGAGTTAACTTGCTTAAGCAACTCTGCACCTATTATCGCATGATATTGCAACCGCCAATAGGTGGCTCGCCAATTATTACCTTCATTAGATGCAATCTTACGACTTAGTACGGGAGAAAGAAAATTGCAAATTACAAATAATACTCGATGAATTAATTTCACATCCCCCTTACCAATATCATGAAGTAGAGCTGCGAGAATAAAGAATTCAGGTGGATCTACTTGATTGTCAAAACACAATTGTTTTGCATGAAGTGCCGTCCTTATAGCATGATTTTGATCCCTAGTTGTTTGCTGAAAAAAAAGTAACGCTTCATCTTGAGACATAAGATCAATTAATTCAGCTTTACCACTTATAACAGAAGCACCTTTTAAATCTCTTAACACTTGTCTAAAACGATAAGTCGTATTTTTAAGAAAAGCTATTACGGTAGGCTTAACTGACATTCAGGTTATCCAAATAAAGAAAATGCATCTCCACCTACAAACAAATTAAGAAAAAAGCTAATCAAGGGACTCATAATCAAAAATAATGGTGAAGATTGTCCACCTGTCACATAAGGCAATAGAATTAGTAGCATTAGAATTCCAGGTCCCCAAGTTGCTGTTTTAGCCAATTTAACTGACCATGCTACAGGTAATAGCCCTAGGGCAGCATTAAAACCATCAAGTGGAGCTATAGGTAATAAATTAAATATAGCTAAAAGAATATTTAGCAAAACGACAGTACCTAAAAATAGTCCGATCAAATCTTGCGGAGATGAAGTCCATATCGATGCCCACTCCATCGCAAATGAAGGATCTACAAATGGATGCCAAAAAGGGATAATCCCTAACTTGATTGGTAATGCGGCCAATCCAGCAATAATTAGATTTGATATCGGACCAGCTAGCGAAATAAGTGCCATCGACCTCTTTGGATTCAATGTTGAAGCTACATTCACAGGCACAGGTTTTGCCCATCCAAATCCAACAAAAAAAATTAAAGATGAACCTAATAAATCAAGATGTGCTTTTGGATTTAAGGACAATCGACCTAACATACGTGGCGTATAATCACCCAATGAGTCTGCAACAATTGCATGCGAAAATTCATGGAGCGTAAGTCCAACAAGCATAGAAAAACTAAAAGCAGCAATTAAAATAATGAACACTTCTGGAGCGTCACCAAGAACTGAAATATAACGTAGTATCATAATTAAAAACCTTTAGAATAATTTTTTGTAAAAGTATCTAATACCTAGGTGCTAACGCTCACAACAATAAACAATCAAGTATTGAAGCATTTTTGTTAATTGTATATGCAATTAGGAGCAGGTGATATACCATTTAACTAACCAATTTTGTATATGTCTTCATATCAATGAAGTGAAAGGGGGACACGGCTTTTTAGCATCTGATGGTGGGGGCCGATGCAAAATCATTTTTAAGCCGCAGGTCACATGTTTTTTAGTACCCGCCTACCAAATATGCTACGAATCGTTTTATCCACATTTTTATTTGTGTTGTTTATTGGGATTTGCTTGAACTTTAATACACTCATTCAGATATCAACCAATAATTCTGATTCCCTTACTACTGATAGCGCTACACTTTTCTTTGCAGAATTTGGTTGGAATGAAGATTTAATATATGAAGTTTCAAGTACAAATCCTGATGATAAGAAAATTATTCATACAGTAGAGCATTCACCTGGATTTGGACTTAATCCAGCCATCAACACCCATCAAGGAAAAATTGCATATTTAGTACTGCCAAAAAATGTAGCGCCTTCTCGTAGTAGCGCCGCAGAACTATGGATCTTTAATACAAATACACAACAATCAATTAGACTAGCACGCGATGCTGACATCAATGCAAGTCCGGTGCTACGGAACGATGGCGAAGTGGTTATTTATCGCAGTAGCAAAAATATTGACGGCTCGTCAATTATTGAAGTTAATCTTGATACGCGAACGCGAAAAAAAATTCATACCGATAATTATTCATTTGGAATAATACCAGTAGGATTTAATCAAAAAAATGAAATCCTTTTTGCAAGGTTCAATACTAACGGCACCGATTTACTTAAAATAAATGAACAACGGGAATTATCTATTCTGTTCCATGCATCTGATGAAATTGCTAGGGATTGGCGCATAGACCCTTCAGGAAAAAATATTGCATTTCTAGCTCCTCAGTTATTGGGAGAAAGGATAGTGCATCGCGCGCAATTAATGTCGCTAAATGGCCATAAATTAAATATGGAGATCATGGAAGGTGTAAGTGAACAATATGCTCCAGCGTGGAGGCAAGATGGTGCTTTAGCGGTGGGAACTTCCATGGCACCACTTGTGATCGACAGCCATAATTCGATTATCATAATGCCCCCTGAACAAGGATTCGATGTACCCCTTGGATGGAGTCCAGATGGCAATCACTTAGCAGTTCGTCATTTCGATGGCATCGATTCTTATACTCCTGGAAATGATAGTCTAGTCGTCATTCGACACAATAAACGTATGACAATTCATAATCATGGTGAATTAATTTTCCTTGGCTGGAACAGTGCATAAAAAAATTTTAGGAGCTGTTCTACTCACTAGTTTTTTCATATTTATATTAATATTTCATTTACGAATTTCAACTTTATATGCATGTGCATTTGATCCGTTAAGGCCCAATACATATGAAGCAGATTCATTAAGACAACGGTACATGCATGCACTTGATGCTGCAGCAGAAAACCAATTATTCCCTGGTGATTTCTACTTTGGATTACCAAAAATCGAAATAGGAGGGCGCCATAACAGAGTAAGTGGGGAGCGGAGCATTCCTGTTGAATTATTACGTGCAATCGGGTGGGTAGAATCATCTTTAACCATGGCATCAAGATCTACAAAATTCGAATCAGTCGGTACAGGTTTGGTATCGTTTGATTGTGGACACGGAATTATGCAAGTAACTAGTGGAATGACTGTACCAATAGGCCTTGATGGAACACCTAATGATAAACAAGTAGCTGTTGCCACAAGCTACCCACACAATATAGCACGCGGAGCTGCGGTTTTAGCAGCCAAATGGAATAACGCTCCGCAAAGCCGACCAATAGTCGGAACAGATACTGACAGTGACCCTAAAATTATTGAAAATTGGTACTACGCTGTTTGGGCATATAACGGTTTTACTGGCCCTGCCTCTTCCAAAAGTAATCATCCGCTAGATCCAACCTTTCAATGGCCACGATCACAATACCAATGTGATGGAACTCAATCACGCTCACGTTTCCCATACCAAGAACTTGTATGGGGATGTATGTCAAATCCTGCATATCGTTACGGGGAAAGATTATGGGAACCTGTTTTGGTAACCTCACCTAACTTTAATGATCCGATTTTTTTCAATGCACTGAGTATCTCAAATTTCCGTTTTCCTTATAACAATATGGATATCCCCACACCCAAACCAAGTCATCAGACAGTAAAAACAAATATTTCCTCAAGTATTGGTTCGCAAATCATTGGTACCCCAATGCTTCAAGTCAGCCAGCAAATGGTGACATTAAGAATAAATGGTAGTCCTGATCAGGCAAAAGCAACAATCTACATTTCAAACCAAGGTTCTGGACTTATGCCATGGTCAGCAAAATCTTCAGATAGTTTCTTAATAATCACACCACCTGCTGGGATTGCCGTAGGAAGCAATATACCTTGCAGATCAGGTGATTGCTCAAGAGTACCTATTGAATTAACTATTAACCCCAGTTTATTACCCGCTTCATCTGCGAGCGCAACTGTGACAATTAGTTCACCAGAAATTGCTCTTTCAGAAAAAATACAAGTAAGAGTCTATGCAGATTTTGAAGTAGCAAGCCCAGGAACAAGTAGAGCTAGTAACTAGAACGATATAAGCTATATCTTACTATTTTCCTGAGGTAGATATGTTTTCTGAATGGATTAACGCAACCCAGACTAACCATGGACTAGAGCATGCGACTATAGCTGTTTTTATAGAAAAATATGGAATGCAAACCATCGCAGGCCGTGCATCTAATGATGGTTTTTATGTTCTGGGAGATGTTGATACTAGCTTATTATTAGAATGCGCAAAAGAAGCATTACATAGAATGAATAATGGGAAAAAAGAACTTGCAATATCAACATACTGTGGGACAAACATATTAATAACTGGAGCGCTGACTACAATTTTTACTTCATTGTCGGGTTATTTCTATAAGCATTCAAACTGGCTCGAGAAAATAATGAATGCACTCACATGGTCAGTTTTAGCAGTAGTCCTCTCACAACCGATAGGTTGTTGGATACAAAAAGTAGCTACTACAAATGGTAAGGTAGAAAATATTGAGATAACGTCAATTGATGAAATCTCTCCAATGCTTAGGAAAGTGCACACTCAATGGAAAAAATATTAGTTACGGGTGCCGGTGGTTTTGTAGGAGGGCATCTTGTCACTTATTTACAAGAACAAGGTTATGAAGTCATAGGGGTTGATATCAATGCTCCTACTACGGAAAAGAATTTCCGTCCTATCGATATAAGAAATCAAGAACACATTAGAGAACTTTTAGATCAAATTCGACCAAAATTTATTTTCCATGCGGCAGCGCAAACCTCAGTAACTGAGTCGATGCGTTTGCCTAAAAAGGATGTAGAGACAAATGTATTAGCAAGTATTAATTTAGCACTTCAATCTGCAGAATTCGGTGTAAAGCGCTTCATTTTCTTTTCGTCAGGAGGTGCTCTCTATGGCAATCCTTCAGAACTACCAGTATCAGAAGATACCGAAATTAAACCATTATCTATCTATGGAACATCGAAAGCTGCTACTGAAAATTACTTAAATATCATCCAAAGCAACACCAATTTAGAATGTTCAGTACTACGCCCTGCAAACATTTACGGCCCTGGACAAAATCCATTTGGTGAGGCAGGTGTAGTAGCTATTTTCACCGAAAAAATGTTGAGGGGGGAGCAAGTAACGATATTCGGCAATGGGCAACAATCGAGAGATTACATATATGTAGAAGATGTAACAAAGGCAGCTCTCGCTTCAGCATTAGGAGCGCCCAATACATGTAACATAGGCTCAGGGATAGAAACTACAACTCAAAATATCTTTGAACTCATCGCCAAACAAACTTCATATCAACTACTACCCATCTATGAAAATGAACGACCAGGGGAAGTAGATCGAATCGCATTAGATTATTCAAAGGCAACTGCTCAATGGAATTGGAAGCCTACTGTCACATTGGAAGAAGGCATCCATCGAACAGTTGAATGGTTTCGAAAACAATAAAAAGATATAATTAATCGATGCCCTCGTAGCTCAGGGGACAGAGCAGCGGACTTCTAATCCGCCGGTCGGAGGTTCGAATCCTTCCGAGGGTACCATTTCAAACCATGAATAAGGGTTTTATTTGTAATCCAATAACAATGCAATCACTCGCCCATACACCTGTAACCGAACTTCAATGACCATCCTAGATACAATTGAGCGTATTCATGACCTTGATCGGCAGCACGTGTGTACCATTCCACAGCAGTTTTATCATTTGCTGGAACACCCTTACCATCGGAATACATATTCCCTAGGTAGTGTTGAGCATCAGCATCACCATCTTCTGCAAAGGGAGTAAGTAGTACTAAAGCAGTTTTATAATCCTCATCCCAATATGCATTCTTCCCTTCAGTATATTTTTCTTCATCACTAGAACAGCCAATGATACTCAGTATGCATATTATTAGAACAACAGTTAGTACTTTCATAGAAAATATCCTGTGGTGATTTAGATCACTGGAGATCAAAAAACACTAGATACATATTTCTACTCCTAGGTCTGATGCTCTGGCTCTCAATTCATCATATTGATTATTCTCTACAGGAACACCATTTTTCAATCTATCTTCTTGGGTATCAGCTTCAGGGTCACCAGCTACCAACACCTGTTCTTCTGATGAAATAGATGGAGTTGAATGCATTTCTCTAATCATGCCATCCATCATTGATTTAAAATCGTCAACATTACGGAATTTAGCAATGTCAATAGCCATCATGAAACTCATATTTTCGCCGGCAGATAACTGAGCTCCATAACCACCACCTGAGAGTACTCCACATAAAATATCAACGACAAGTCCTAGGCCATATCCTTTATGAGATCCTTGTTCACGAGTATTCCCCAATGGATTCATAGCCCAATGCTCTCCCCTATCACCCAACGGTTCAGTTAGAGGTTCGCCCTCGGCTGTCACTGCCCAACCTTCAGGAATTTTAACACCCAAACGTTTAGCTAGACCTATTTTCCCACTTGCGACAGTACTAGTCGCCATATCTAAAACAAAATCACGCTGTTCCGCAGCAGGAGCTGCGAATGCTATAGGATTCGTTCCTATTCGAGGTCTGGCTCCTAATGCAGGGCGTACTGAAGGGCTAGCGTTCGTCATGGCCAGTCCGATCATATCGTGAGTCAGTGCCATCATAGGGTAATAGGCCACCATACCTATATGGTGGCCATCCTTGATAGTAGTCATACCAACTCCAAAATCTTTAGCTTTAGAAATAGACATTTCCATACCTTTATAAGCGGCTACAAAACCTAACCCATTCCCACAGCTTAGCAACGATGTTGTGTCAGTCTCAGAAATTATTTCGATACTCTGTGGAATTGTATACTCACCTTTTTCAATCGCAATGGAGTATCTCACAGCATTCCCAACACCATGTGTATCAACTCCTCTCAAACTTGCGGATACTAAGATTTTCGAAGTGATATCAGCATGTTCTTCTGGTACATTGACACCCCTTAAAATGACAGAAACTTGTTTAAGCAAATCAGAGTGTGGTATTCGTGTTGAATTGAATTCGTTTAATTTGAGATTTTGTAATGGCAAAATATTTCTCCTAATCTCATTTTTCTTCATCACCAGAACAGCCGATGATATCCAGCATGGATATTGCTAGAACAACAGTTAGTAACTTCATAGAAGGTATCCTATAGAAATCTCGATCACTTTGGAATACTCATTGCCTCACGTAAATCGATCGCTGACTGACCTTTCTATAAATGTAAGAGGTTTAATTTTTTTATATCACTCCAAACTATAGGCACTTAAGTAAGTTCATGGTGCAGGTGCTATCTCAGGAATATATTGATCGAAATAACTGATCCTATTGGGCACTGTATTTTCTATTGTTTGAAGAAGATCTTGAGAAATTCTTGAAGTCTTATATCGCAAGGCATAGTACATTGGGAATGTTTCAGCAATATCTTCCCGGTTTGGATAATCTCTGGCATACATGGATATAAAGTTTACGTCAGCAGACTGTGCTATTTGCCATTCTCTACCGTAGTGATGGGGATCCAAAGAGGTATGTGATGCCTCATGTAAAAATACTTCTTCCAAAACTCCAAGATCAATCAATTTTAATCCTCTTCCATGATGAATCAGAAGGTTATTATTCCCGCCACCAAAATCTTTATCGCCTTTATGTAACCAGATTGTTTTCACTTCCTCTCTTAAAATTGTTGGAAGTTGCCCTACTGCATAGAGATAAATTAAAGCAGTCGCTTCAGCATTTTCGGCCGTTTCAAACTCAGAATTCACCTGTATTTCTATTTTAAGACCGTCTGAAAAATCAGCCTCAAATAGAAATGGATTTAGAGTATTGAAAGTTCCAGTTCGCCTGTCAAACATTAATCGAGGGGCATCAGGTATTTTCTTCAAAGAATTATAAAAACTTGGGTCAGATGTGTTTACTATTTCGCTACTACCTGGAATCCAAAGAGTCCCGCGAAATGGTGGATTATTATCATTGATTGATGGATTTGGAGTACCAAGAAGAACTGCTGTTGCTCCTGCTGCACAACCGATTACACCCAGAGTAAATATTGTCAGAACAACAGTTGGCATTTTCATACACAATATTCTACTAGAAATATTGTGTATTTCGGAACACACATCCTTACACGAAAATCTATCACCGACTGCTCCTCCTTACGTATGGGACAGCATAGCCCTCAAAAGTTCACTATCTTTGACTCTACCTCAACAATATCAAAGAAATTCAACGTCCTTTCGGATATGGTGATAAAATTTGCCGTATGTTGTCAAAGTCCTATAAAACCTTTATTTGAGATAGAAATGCCAAAAAGATTACAACTACGATTTTTCTTTATTACAGGATTATTGGCTTTACTAACGAGTATTGCGTGTGACGATACTGATCGCTTAGCTGAAGCAGGCTGGAATAAGCCCACAAATATAAGTCCCACTTATGTTATGACTTCTGATTTAGATGAAGAATCATTACAGGTCGTACAAGCTGGAATAACTAAAGCTCAAGAATATTTAGGCAATTATGGTCCTCTAAAGGTTTTTATTATTGGCACTGACATTGAAGCTGCAGGTGTAGTTTCAAGAGAGTTCTGCGAGTGGACATACGAAGGTCAAGAAA
>PBBA01000003.1 GCA_002716405.1 Chloroflexota bacterium
CTTCAGCATCTGGTATATCTGGATCAGCATCTGGATCAGCATCTGGATCAGCATCTGGATCAGCATCTGCTTCACATGCACACGACCACGCAGCAATCGGTGGCTATAAACCAGCATCTGATGTTGTAAGCCACTCATTGGTAGTGGTAGATGTAGCAGAAATCAACGCACTACTCGGTGCAGATAAAATTGATTTTGCAGCAGTAAAAGCGCTTTATGAAGATGGGAAAAATTCAGTTAAATCATCTGGAATTCGAACCATCGCAGGATTTGCACGTAGTGAACGTTCTGAGCGAATTTGGGACGATTATACTGCGTACTACAACGACCCCACTTGGTTAGACACCTATGTAACCCATGCTATTGATGGCACTGGACCATTCGAAGGTGAAGCTGATGGAGTTCGAAAGCAAGGTATTCAAAAAGGTATTCAAAACCAAATTATGATTGCTTGGGCACTTCATGAAGTTGTCGCTGCTGAAGAAAAGGTCGCTGCAGGAAATATTGATGTAAATAAAGGTGCTCCGCATAACTGGGATGAATGGTGGGCTTTCTACCATGGAGACAACGATGCAGCACCTAAAGGCTCGCCTTTTGCAACGGCTGATAAAAGAGGTGGGAACTTTGGAACAGGTTCTGCTGTGAACGATGCTTTATTGAAAGCAACGAACGAAGGACTTGAAGCAAGTAAGAGTGGAGATGCATCAGCTTTAGCTGCTGCAGCTGACGAAATACTACGACAAGTAACCATCACTTACGTTCAGGCAACTATCCGGTACGGAAGTAAAATGCAAGCCGATCTTGAAGCTGGAGACGACGCAAAAGCTCGTATCCATCAAGCTGAAGGTTGGGCTTTCTTCCGTGTCATTGAGCCTCTCGTAGCTAAGGCAAATGCCTCAAGTGCGAAAGATCTTAATGCTATCTACAACTTAGAAAATCAACCTTCTAAGTCAGCAGCTAAGGTACTTAGTGCCATAGAAGCTGCATATAGTGGTTTGAACATCACTAAAGCAGAAGTAGGAACTTTACAATAATAAAGTTTCATTAGTTCTAGGGGGACGATATCGTCCCCCTAGAATCACATAAATGGGAACAACATGACAAAAGTAACGATCGCAGGATATGGTTCAGTAGGTCATTATGTGGCAAAAATATTTGATAAATACAGCCCTGTTATATATGACCCTCCACTTGGTTATAACGAACCGAACGATTTAATTGATACTGATTTTGTAATTATATGTGTCCCTACAGCACGTCTTATTTCAGGTGCATGTGATACATCCATTGTTGAAGAAGTTGTCAGACTTGCAGATCCTAATGAAGCAATTATTTGCCACAGTACAATTAGTGTAGGAACAACTGATAGACTAATTAAAGAAACAAAGAAACCTTTGGTTTTCGTGCCAGAGTATGCTGGGGAGTCAGAAGCACATCCTCTGAGAAATCCAGATAACAGAGAATTCTTAATATACGGAGGCTATGAACCAGCTGTTTCAAAAGTACAGTCACTCTACGAAAACGTATATACCAATAACAACATCCAGCACTTCCTTACAGAACCAAAAACTGCAGAAATTGTGAAATACATGGAGAATGCTTTTTTGGCAACAAAGGTCGCCTTCTGTAATGAATTCTATGATCTCTGCGTAGCAACTGATGTTGATTATGAAGAAGTAAAATCACTCTGGCTTCAAGATAACCGTATCAATCAAAGTCATACTATCGTTACAAAAGAACGTGGATTTGGCGGACAATGTTTACCGAAAGATTTAGCGGCAGTTTGTAATACTGGACGTAATATTGGCTCACCTATGCACATACTCGAAGCAGTAGAAGAGGCAAACAATAATCATCGGCAAAAAGCACAAGGTGAATTATAGATGAATCATCTAAAATTACGAATTCGAAGTTTGCGCCCTGAATTATGTGCATGCAACCAACATGCCTGGGTCACCTTACACCCTGTAGATCACGATAAGCATGTTCGGTTAATTATACGAAAAGAGTTAATAAGCTTTTTAGACTTTAAAGATGAGAAAATCTTAAACCACACAGCTTATCTTTTATCGGGCTTTTTAGAGCTCTATCATGCAATCGGTTGTGAACCTGTAGCAATGCTCATTCATAATAAAGGTGTAAAAGCTGAAGTTAGATTACGCTTTTCAAATGGACACACACAAACAGATATAGCATGTGACACACTCATGGCATTATTAGTTGCACATGAATGCCAGTTACCAATTTTACTATCCCAAACAACTTCTTCTCTCAGCAAACTGAGAGAAGAAGTTGTTACCTCAATACCTGATATCTTCCATGACACATTAATAGAACTTAAATTAATGTCGGATACTAGGTAAAATCCTTGAAGCTAGTTAAGAATAGTTTTCGATCTGAACGTTATTAGAATCACTAAAGTTCCTAGTACGATCCAAATCAATGTTAAAAACCATGTCATTGCATTCCAAGATGTATATAAAGGAAACAAATTGTTAGTGAATTGAATAACAGGTGAACTCATTTCAAAAGGGTCAACTGCAATTACAATTTCACGACGATGTCCTGCTATAGCAAGCGCTACAGTAATCAATACTGAATAGGTACCACTAATGATCAAAGGTAATCTAAATCGAGAATAGAAATTAATGACAAAAAAACTTAATGGAATCGTCAATAATGGAAATATTGTCATCAATGTCCTTCCAGAGAACCACCAACCCATCATGGTTATAGCCACAAAAGTAGCCATCAATATTTGCATTATAATTAAACTAAAAACAAGGCGATGCAGAGCATTCCCACGTATCGTAAGAGCTAATCCAGGAATTACAAAGAGAAGAATCGGAGCCCACCTTGCAATCCCAAAATGTCTGTCAATAAATAACCCCCACAACCTATAGAATCTATCGAAAAAATTGACATGTCGTTCCACGATTGAGACGGTAGAATCACCAGCATAAACGAGATTTACATAGTACGGAGTCAAGGAATCATATGCAGCAAGATGAAAGAGAATATATGCAAAGGCAAACAATAATCCAACCACTATAAGTAATATTCGCGCAATTGAAGTAGATTTCCATAGAGTGTACAAACCAACAAGTGCTGCTAAGGGAACATATTTTACAGCAAGCCAAGGCAGTGTAGATATACAAATCAATATTGTTAAAGAACGTATGACATGTACCCGATCACTTTTCACAAGAAGAAGTAATGACAATACAAGAAAAAATGCAGCAGGTATTTCAGGATATATTTCAGAAGAGTAGATAAATGCTGAAGCACTGAGAGCAATAATTATCGTTACCAACCAAACAAATAGCGGTTTCAACGGCATCAATTTCAATGTCAGAAGGTAAGATAAAACCCAAGTAGAAGCTGATAATAAAACCATTTGAATTTGCGTCCCGATAAGACCGCCCATAAGAAAACCAGGAATTAATAATATAGTTAGACCAATATTATGTGGGCTGACAAGTCTTCCATCTTCCAGAGGAACAGATTGTGTCCAAAGTCCATCAGGATGATCAAAAAAAGAACGATAAGAGTGGTCTTGATATTGAGCCCGCAAATCAATATTACTGTCTTGAATAAGACTTTGCGTTGTAATCAAATAAAACGGTTCATCAGCTGTAATTGATGCCCCTCGTGTTGCTCTAATATCAATAGAAAAAAAATATACTAAAATTAAAACTACAAACAGTGCTAAAGAACCCAATATCTCTGGACGTTTTAAGATTTGGATATTTAGAGCCAAAAAAATTCTCCAATACAAATACATCTAAGTATCATTATGTAAAGTTGTACCAATTTACTATTGGCTGACGGCGTTGAGGTTCAGTATTCAGATCTTTTTTTCCATATCCCATATAAATGTAGCCTACAATGCGTTCATTTTTCCCCAATCCCAAAAAATTAAATACTCCTTTTTCATAAACTAATTTTCCCGTACTCCATTTCGTATTTAATTCTTCTGCATATGCAGCAAGAAGTAAATTTTGAATAGCACAGGCACAGGCAGCATAATCCTCAAGAATCCGATCAGAGTCATCACTATCGTGTGAAAACTGGGTCACTATTATCATCAAAGGAGAACGGTAAAATTTCCTCTCAATAACAGCGATTTCCTTAGTAATATCTTCCTGAGCATACCCCTTAACGCGGTAATCATCTTGAATGGCACGCAATAATTGCTCACGTGCTTTTCCTGCAATTACATGAAATCTCCAAGGCTCAGTACGTCGATGGTTAGGAGCCCAAGTTGCGGCTTCAATTATTTTCGAAATCAAATCTTTGGACGGTATTTTTTCAACATCCCACTCTGTTGCAGTTCTACGATACTTTAGTGCGCTTAGTACATCCATCTAAGATCCTTAATCTAAATAATCAGGTTAACCTTCACGTAAAGGAACAATTTCTGTAAGAACGCCACCTACACTACTTGGGTGAAAAAATGCAGCTGTAGGACGACCATCGGCAGTAGCCGATAATTCAATTTGCCTCATACCTTGTGCACGTAATCGTTCAACTTCTTCGTTTACATCCCTTGCCGCAAAGCAAATATGATGTAAGCCTGGTCCATTTTTTGCCAAATATTTTGCAGTCCCGCTAGTAGCATCTTCAGCAGGAATAAGAACTTCTATCTGTGTCTCACCTTTTGCGATTTGGAAAAAATAATTAAATGTTTGTTCTGGTGCAAAAAAACTACCATCGGGCCAATTGGATTTTTTCTCATCAATATCCAATCCTAATTGGTCTCCCAAAATAGTTTTTGCTTCATCAATTGTGTAAGCTACAAGCCCCACATGATCTAATCTTACAAACATTGCACCCTCCAATTTATATAATCTACTTCTATTCAACGTAAATGAGTTGAATTACGAATAACAACTAACCAAGTCAACACTGCTGACAAAATAACTAATAACAATGATGCCACTCCTGCATCAGCCAAAAATCCA
This sequence comes from Chloroflexota bacterium, assembly GCA_002716405.1. Lineage (GTDB taxonomy): Bacteria > Chloroflexota > Dehalococcoidia > UBA2979 > UBA2979 > UBA6955. The sequence continues at coordinate 4,965 of PBBA01000003.1, forward strand.
GCTTCATTAAGAGCCCAAATATGAGTGGCAAGTGTCTTAAATCCTATTGGTGAGGCAAGTAATGTAGCAGGAAGTTCTTTCATAGTTGAGAGCATCACCAAACCTCCACCTGCTGCCAAAGCAGGTAACATTTGAGGAAGTTCAATTTTTATCAATAATAGCAATCGACCGGTACCAAGAGTACGTGCTACCTCACTGAGACGATTGTCAAGATTTAAAACTCCAACTTGAGCTGTTCGATATGCCTGTGCACCAAAATGGATAATATATGCAAGTAGTAATATCGGTAATGTTTGATAGAGAAAATAGAACCCTGTGACATTGATAGATAGAAAAACTATTGATAATGCAACCACTAAACCAGGTAAAGCGAAACCTGACACGATTATCGCATTAATGGGAGTAATTAAAACACTGCGAAAACGTGTCACAAGAAAAGCAATAGGTAGTACTAAAAGTACAGTGGCTAAAGCTGCAGAAACGCTCATACCTACAGTATTAACTGTAGGTAAAGCAAGTGTCATCAAATCTGAAGTAGTTGCGAACCCGGCAGTTTGATTAACGAACCCTCTATATGCCCACCAAAAAAGAATAATGATTGGTGAGAATAATCCCGCACCAAGTGTAATTAATAGCGTAAGCAATGCAATTGGCTGCCAACGTCCTAATTTAAGCTTAATAGGACGAATTGCAGGGTTATCATTTACTAAATTTAATTCCTTGCTAAAGAATCTTTCACCTAAAACAATTAACAATGCCACAATCCCTAGAACCAAACCTAAGGCCAAAGACAATTCAGTATCAGCTAAGCGGGTATTGAATATTCGAGTGGTCAGTGTAGAATATCCCATCAGTTGAACAACGCCAAAATCGCTCACAACATACAAAAAAATTAATAGCGTACCTGCACGTATAGTAGGAAAAATTTGAGGTAAGGTTACACGTTTAAATGTGGCCAATGAATTATAGCCCAACAAGCGAGATGCTTCTTCAGTTGAAGATGGTAATGTAGAAAAACGAGCAGCTACTGGTAAATACACATAAGGAAACGTTATAAAAGTTAATACTAAAAAAGAACCAATATAGCCATCAAGTCTATGAAATTGCTCAATACCAAGTGGTAAAAATATAAACTCAAAAAAACCACCTGGCGAGTAAGCAGAAATTAGAGTGGTACCAACGACAAACGAGGGAAAAACCAAAGGTAATGGACACACAATTCTCCAAAATGAACCCCAATACACATCGGTACGAATGGTAATCCATGCCAACACTACCCCAATGAAAGAGGCTACAATCGAAACAGTGCACGCTAAATAGAGAGTTTTCATTAAAGGGTAGAAAGTTAATTTGGAAAAGAAAATATTCGCCAGATCATTAATATTGACTATATTACGCACTGCCAAATAAAAAAATGGAACGGCAAACAACAGGGCAACAACAATAGACACTAGAAGTAAAAGAACAGGTGTTTTTTCTTTTACCTCTAGTGCACTAAATGAATTCTTCTCTTCACTATCAGATCGACTAAATATCGAATCCTGCCTCACGAATCAACTCCAGAGTACGTTCTAATCCACTTCCCAATATATTAAAATCACCGAAATCAATTGTAGGTGGTTTAGAAAGATCATGCTTCGATTCTATGCCTGCTAGTACAGGATATTCGTATGTACGATCAGTAAAATACTGCTGAGCTGCTGTGTCTAACAAAAAGCGAATGAGTTTTTCAGCATTTTTTTCATTTCCACTAGGAATTATACCCGCAACAGTTGCAATAGTTACAGAACCAGAATCACCATCAACAAATCGATGATTCTCACTAGGGGTATCTGGATTTTCCACTTTTAGGCGAGCATTATAATAGTGATTCACGAGACCACCATCTACTTCACCACGTGCAGTGGCTTGAACTATTGAATTGTTATTTGCATAAACCTTAACGTCATTTGCAACCATTTGTTCCAACCAGTCCAGTGCAATATCGTCACCATGTTGTAGTCGGAATAAAGTGAAAAAATCTTGGAATGATCCATTTCTTGGAGCAATTGCCAATCTGCCTTTCCATTTATCTTCTGTAAGTTCAAAGATACTCTCTGGTAATTCAGATTCCGTAACATTTTCTCGATTATAAACTAACACACGTTGACGACCGCTTACTGCGACCCAATTACCTGCATCACTCCCTGGGCTAATTTCTAGCACATCTTCTGGAAGATCACTGAGTAAACCGCGTTCTGCCAAATACGCTACTGGACCAGGGCTCTTTGATATATAGACATCAGCAGGAGATTTTTCTCCTTCTTCTTCAATTAGTAACGCCAAGTCTACAGAACCACCATAGCGTACTTGCACATCTATTCCTGTGCTCTCAGCAAAAGCATCAAGAATTGGATTTATCAAATACTGACTTCGCCCGGAATAAATTACAAGACTTTCCTCATCTGTATTATCACAGGCGATAAAAAGAGTGGAAAGAATAACTATTCCAAGAAAAGAGCATATATATTTTTTCATATCAGGTTGACCTTTCTTTAAGAATTAGTATAGATACCATCTAAATCAAACCCAAAACACCTCTATATAATTCTTAAAATTCATTTTTTAACTATTTATAGATTGGTAAGCAATCGTTGGAGGACCAACATAACGAACAGAAACATAATCACCAGTTTGATAATTCAGATTAGTGAATGATCTCACTTGCAGTGTTTTGTTCTCATCGCCTTTAAGTTGATACATCGAATCATGTCCATAAAACTCAACTGACGAAACTAGCCAATTTCCTCCTGATTGAATTTCCAGACATTCCGGTCGTAAGAGTACATCAACAGATGAACCTGCTGCACAATCCAATTGCGTAGATAACGGAACCGCACCAAGAGAAGTTATTACACGTTGATTATCAGTTGATCCTGTCAGCATATTAGCTTCACCTACAAACTGAGCAACCCAAGGATCTATAGGCTGCTCATAAATTGAATTGGGTTCACCAACTTGGAGGATTTGCCCCTCTTTCATTACAGCGATTTGATCACCAAGTACAAAAGCTTCACCTTGATCATGTGTAACAAACAGACTTGTAATATTTAGATTACCGAGTAATTGACGCACTTCTGTACGTAATTGAACGCGCATAGATGCATCAAGACTTGCGAAAGGTTCATCAAGCAATAGAACAGATGGTTCAGGAGCCAAGGCACGCGCAAGAGCTACACGCTGACGTTCTCCTCCTGAAAGGTTATCAGGTGATCGATCTGCCATTGCTGCCAAACCAACCATATCGAGAACATTTTTCACGCGATTATCACGACCAGGATTATTAGTTAAACCAAAACGGACATTTTCAGCAACAGAAAGATGTGGAAATAAAGCACCATCTTGGAAGACCATTCCTACACGACGATCTTCTGGTGGAACAAATGTGTTTGAAGAGCTTACCACACGATTATTAATTGAAATGGTACCTGTTTTAAGCTTCTCTAAACCAGCGATCGATCGAAGTAACGTAGTTTTACCACATCCCGATGGACCCAATAAAGCTAAAGATTGACCAGCTTCTACATTAAGAGAAACATCACGTAATACACTTACAGTATTAAAATTGAAACATGCATCTTCAATTTTGATACTAGATGTATTGCTATTTTCTGAAAAAAAACCCTGCTCTTGCATAAAATATATGCTACCAAGCATCAATTATTAGTAGCAACCATATTCAAATAATTACTATAGAAATATTAAAAATTAGGTCATCCTAAGAAAAAATAAATGTACTACCATGTTATCAATTAGATCGACATGCCATCAGAGCTTCATGGGCATAATTTACAGTCTGATCAATAAGTTTTTCATTATGTGCCAGTGACAAAAACCAAGCTTCATATTGAGAAGGTGCTAAATGAACACCTCTGTTTAACATTTCACGATGGAATTGAGCAAACATTGCAGTATCAGAACGAGTAGCTTCATCATAATTGGTAGGAACAGCATCCTGAAAAAATGCAGTCAACGTAGATCCAATTTGCACAACATTTAGAGGGATACCTACATCTTTGGCTACAGATACAAGCCCTGTAGCAAGTCTTACACCTAGAGAATTTAGATAATTATATGCTTCAGAATCTGCAAGTAAAATATTTAACGTGGCTAACCCAGCAGCCATAGCAATCGGATTACCTGACAAAGTACCAGCTTGATAGATATCTCCAGTAGGTGCCATTTCTTCCATTAGTTCACGAGAACCACCATACGCACCTACTGGCAATCCTCCACCGATAATCTTCCCCAAAATTGTAAGATCAGGATGAACATCAAAAAAACCTTGAGCACCTGAAGCAGAAACTCGAAATCCGGAAATAACTTCATCAAAAATCAATAATGCGTCATTTTGATCACATAATAATCGCAATCCAGCAAGGTATTCTGGTTGAGGAGCAACGACACCCATATTACCGGCAACAGGCTCAACAACGACTGCAGCGATTTTATCTGGATGAGCTTCAAAAATAGACTTAACTGCCTCCAAGTTATTGTACGGAGCAATTAGTGTTTGAGCTGCCATTGCTGCAGGCACACCTGGTGAATCTGGTAATCCAAACGTAGCCACACCTGATCCTGCAGAGGCTAACAATCCATCAGCATGACCGTGATAACAGCCTTCAAATTTAATAATGAGATCTTTTTTTGTTTGTCCGCGAGCTAGACGTATAGCGCTCATAGCAGCTTCTGTACCAGAATTTACGAATCGGACCATCTCTATTGAGGGAAACGTTGAGGCCACTAATTCAGCTAAATCAACTTCAGGTTCAGTGGGTGCACCAAAAGAGGTGCCGGATTTTGATGCCTCTTGCACTGCGTGAATAACATCCGGATGGGCATGTCCGAGTATTAGAGGACCATACGAATTCACATAGTCAATGTATTCATTACCATCAACATCAGTGATCATCGCACCATTACCACTCCTCAGAACAACTGGATCTCCGTCCACAGCGCGATAAGCTCTGACCGGTGAATTAACACCACCAGGCAAATGTGCACGCGCACGATTCATTATTTCGAGTGATTTTTTAAAATTGCTACTAGTCATTGGCCCTCAACCATTGTGCTGCTTCTTTAGCGTGATACGTAATTAGAATATCTGCTCCCGCACGACGAATCGCAGTTAACGTTTCTAAAATAACACGTTCTTCTTCTAACCAGCCATTCTGAATAGCGGCTTTGAGCATCGAATACTCTCCACTCACGTTATAGGCTGCCAAAGGAAGATCTGTTCTTTCGCGAACACGTCGAATGACATCTAAATAAGCAAGAGCAGGTTTTACCATGACAATATCTGCTTGTTCATCAATATCTGCCTCGACTTCACGCAATGCCTCTCGAACATTTGCATAGTCCATTTGATAGCCTCTACGATCACCAAATTGAGGTGTTGAATCTGCAGCTTCACGAAATGGCCCGTAGAACGCTGAAGAATACTTTGCGCTATAGGCCATAATTGCTTTTTGTGCATGGCCTGTCTCATCAAGTGCATGTCTAATAGCTTGCACTCTACCATCCATCATGTCAGATGGAGCTATGATATCAGCTCCTGCATCTGCACAAGTTACCGCCATCTCAGATAATAAAGACAGACTTTCATCATTAAGCACTTCACCGTTTGTATTAATCAGCCCGCAATGACCATGATCAGTATATTCACACAAACAAACATCACAGATGACAATTAATTCAGGGTCCGCATCTTTCAAAACCCTTACAGCTTGTTGCACGATTCCATCAACAGCGTATCCTTCTGTTCCTTCGGCATCTTTATAAGATGGAATCCCAAAAAGTAATACTGCACGCACACCTAAAGACTTCAATTCTTTTGCTTCGTTAGGAAGCTGATCCAAAGAAAGACGATATTGACCAGGCATAGCAGCAATTGCTTGGCGTACATCCTGACCATGTGTCACGAAAATTGGATAGACAAAAGAAGAGGGTTCTAAATGTGTTTCTTGAACTAAGCGTCGCAGATTATCAGTCCGCCTTGTTCGGCGAGTGCGTGTAAATAAAGCTTGATGCGTATTAATTGTCATAATCAGTTCCCATTCTATACCGTACTATTGCTCCAATGGTATATCCGTAAGGCTTGAAGCAAGCCATTAATTGAATGCTCCTTTGCTACGATATCAGGCTCTAGCCCTAAATCTCTAACAGTTGATGCTGTAGTCGGCCCAATACATGCAATTAACACATCATCTAAGCATTTACGATCATCTCCAAGTATTCTCACTAAATTTTTTACTGTCGAAGAAGATGTAAACGTAGCAATATCTAGTCCACCTGATCGAATGACTTTCAACATCTCATCTGAAGGAATAGCAGGTGGAACAGATAGATAGAGCGTCAATTCATCAACATGCATTCCTTTCTCGTTAAGTACATTAAACAACGCTGGATCTGCATTTTCAGCACGTGGCAAAAGAATAGATTTTTCAGAACCGGCACATTGAGTAAGTATTGCATGTGCAAGATCTTCACCAGTGGAGTTTTCAGGGACAATATCTGGGAAAAGCATGTACGATCGTAGTTCCTCAGATGTCGCTTTACCAACAGCACCTATTTGAATATCCCCCAACTGTCTCACATCAATATTTTGCTCAATTAACAATTCAAAAAACGCTCTTACAGCTACGGCGGAGCTAAATGCAATCCATTCATATTTCCCTGCCAATAAATTTTCTACTGTCGCAGAAAGTTGCTGATCATCTACACGCCTTTCAGTTTCGATTGTAGGCAATACAATAGGAAATGCTCCTTCTGCACGAAGTGATTCTACGAATATTGATGCTTGCTGTCGGCTTCGGGTAACCAATACACGCTTACCTGCCAGTGGAGCTAACCGACTAGGGTTCAATTCAGAACGCAAATTGACTACATCACCTATTACGAAAAGTGCAGGTGAACGAATTGCATGATCTACTGCAGCTTGAGCAATTTCTGATAAAGGAGCTGTTACTACACGTTGATCAGGAGTAGCTGCTTGTTGTACTAACGCAGAAGGCGATTGTGGATTTCGCCCTCCTGCAATGAGTTGTTCAGCAATAAGATCAATCCGATCTACACCCATCAAAACAACCAATGTGTCGGTCGCTGTGGCTAATTTTCTCCAATTGGCTTGTTCACTAGGCTTCGTGGGGTCTTCGTGACCGGTCACAACAGAAAAAGAAACGGCAACACCGCGATATGTCACAGGAATACCCGCTGCACTTAACCCAGCAATTGCTGAAGTGATCCCTGGCACTACAGTACAAGGGATACCTGCCTCAGCTAAAATCTTAGCTTCTTCTCCACCACGTCCAAAAACATACGGATCTCCTCCTTTGAGTCGAACGACTTTCTTCCCCAACCGACCGTAAGAAATTAACGTCTCATGAATTTCATCTTGAGAAAGCTTTTGTTGGTTTGGTGATTTACCTGCGTCTATAACAATCGCTGAATCTGGTACAAAAGTCAGAAGTTCTTTTGGAGCTAACCGATCAAACACAACAACATCTGCGTCTCGAAGTATCTTTCCCCCAATATCAGTGATCCAGCCAGGATCTCCTGGGCCAGAGCCTACTAACCAGACATGTCCGAGATCAGTCACTTCGCACCATCTTCATTAGGGCCTGACAATAATTGCCTCCCCAAATTCGATCCAATTGCTATAGCTTCATCTATACCACCAATTGCATCACCAAAATCAGGCATAGTTTTAGTATCATCAGTTAATACCATTGCCCGTAAATTAATAGTCTTATTATCAACCACGGCATATGCACCTACAGGGAATGAACAACCCACACCCAGTACACTTAAAAAAGCACGTTCAGCATCTGTTGCACGTCGAGTATTCGCATGGTCAATACTTTGCACAATACTTTTTATATCTTCGTCATTATCGCGACATTGCACGGCAAGAGCACCTTGACCAGGCGCTGGGATAAATTCTTGAGGATCAAATCTCTGACTAATTTCATCGTCCATTCCCAATCGTTCTATTCCAGAAGCAGCCAGAATGACAGCATCAACCACACCATCATGTACTTTTTGTATACGTGTATCTATATTACCTCTGATATCGACTACTTCTAAATCAGGTCTTATCGCACTTAACAAGACTGCACGACGCCTCGAACTCGTCCCGATTTTGCAACCTGCACTTAACTCAGCAAGTTTATATTTATTGTTTGCAACAAGAACATCACTAGGATCTGCTCTCTCTGTAATAGCCGGAAATATTAAACCTGAAACTTCTTCAGTAGGGACATCTTTAAGCGAGTGCACTGCAATATCAGCAACATCATCTAATAACGCTTGTTCAACTGCTTTTACAAATACACCTCTCCCACCCAGAACAGTCAGTGGAGTTTCTCGATCAATATCACCTTCAGTCTCAATTAGCACTAGCTCTATAGAAAGTTGTTGATTAATTCTCTTCAATGCATCCATTACTAAGTTGGCCTGCTCAAGTGCAAGTCGAGATTTTCGAGTCGCAAGACGAATGGTAGTAGTCATTACAATCGATCATCTTCAGGTTGATCACTGACAGACAAGTCCGTTAACGATGGAAATTCATCATTCAGTCCAAACAGTTTATGAACCACTTCTACATAGTGAGTATCCTGATTGCCATATTCTCTCAATGCAACAATGGGATCATGTAAAATTCTCTTCACAATTGCTCGAGTTAATGCATCAATTTCATCTTGTTGAGCTTCATCAAGATGCAGGCGCCGTAAGGATTTCTCAACTGCATCTTTTCGAATTTTTTCAGATCGAGCGCTAAGACTTGCAATAGTAGGTTGAGTTTGAAGATTTTCAAGCCATACAGAAAATTCTTTTAGTTCTTCTTCTATAAGGTGTTCCGCTGCACCAATTTCTTGAGCACGTGCCTTACCATTTTCAGCAGCAATCTCCTGTAATGCCTCCATATCAAAATAGGTTACATTCGGTAAATCAGAGACTCGGGGTTCAACATCACGAGGTAACCCGATATCCATAATAAGTAAAGGTGTGTTTTGTCGAAACTGTATCGTCTTGTTCATTTCTTCGAAATTGATAAGTGTGCCTGGTGCCCCTGTAGCCGTAATTACTACATCAACATCATTAACAACTTCCATCAAATTTGAATATTGCACCGCAATACCATCTAATTCTTTTGCCAACGATTCAGCACGTGACTGAGTTCGGTTAGCCACATAAATTTGTGAGACATCTTGTTCAACTAAAGATTCAGCAATTAACCTTGCGGCCTCACCCGCTCCAATTATCAATACATTAGCTTTTTGCAAGTCATTATGATGATCACGTATTTTTTGAACTGCAATAGAAGATACGGAAACTGAACGATGCCCGATACTAGTTTCTGATCGAACACGACGTCCTGCACGTATTGCACCGTGAAATAAACGTACCAGCATCGAATCATCTACACCTGAATCTGCGGCATGCGCAAAAGCAGTACGAACCTGTCCAAGTATTTCTGCTTCACCAATTACCAATGATTCTAAACCTGATGACACCCGATAAAGATGCCTTACAGCTGATTCTCCTTGATATATTCGGAAATAATCTTGAACTTCGATTTCATTCATATGGGTTTCTTGCTGAAGATAAGTAGTTAATTGTTCAAGATTTTCAGTACCTGTTGTATAAAACTCAAGACGATTACATGTACTAATGATAGCGGTGGGACCTAGGTGTCGTTGAACACGTACAAGAAGATCATCGAGTTCATTTTCAGCGACAGAAATCTTCTCTCTTACATCAAGTGAGGCCGTATGGTGATTAACAGTTGCAACTGACAGCATTATAGATCACCTGCATCCTCAGCCGATTGAGCACGATCTTTTAATGGCTCATCGATCTTCAAAGAACTAATTAACCTGTCTTTCGCTGAGTCATATTGTCCTTGATGCAATAACCCTCTTAAATCGTCATCAATTGCCTGTTGCCATAACTCAGGCTCAATTCGATTAGGACATTCTTTACACAATAATGGTGGTGGTGTTTGCGTGAGATTACATTCACTTGCACATTCACGGTCACGCTGACGCACCAAAATCCTTACTTCAGCCAAAAGATCTCCGAGAGACACCACCTCATCTGAAAGGAAAAGTTCCATTTGTGTACGTAGCCAACGAGCCAGAGCAGGACTACTTCCACCCGTTGATGTAGCAATAGCAATTTTGCCACGCTTCGCTAGCGATGGAAGGATAAAATCACAATTTGCAACATCATCAGCAGCATTAACCCAAATACCTTTAGCACGAGCTTCATCAGCGACTTGCTTATTGATCGCTCCATTATCAGTCGCCACCATAACAACTTCAAAGCCATCAGTGTCGCCAGGTTCAAAACTTCTCTCATGCCAAATAGCTTGACCATTCTCTACATATTTTTGCACTTCAGGAATGAGATCAGGAGCAATAATCGTAACTTGGGCACCAGCATCAACCAACTTATGAATTTTTTCATCGGCTACATTTCCTCCGCCAACCAATAAAACGGGGCGCTCTTCCATTTCCCAGAAAACAGGATAATAACCCACTACAAATTACCTCCTGCTGTCATATCGCCTAAGTCAATACCATTACTTTCACACCACTGTTGGTACGCAAGAGGAGAAATTTCAGATGGTTTAATTTCACTGCGTCCACCCCAAAAAACATTGGTATAACTGACTGGTATATTCAGTTCATTCAAATGATTATCAATGGCTTTTTTATGATCTAAAATCAATTGCTTATCAGTTCCATGAACTACGCCCATAACATTAACATTTTGAAATTCAGGACCACCTTCACGCCAATAAGCATGGGTCATAATATGGTGCCGACCCAATTCTTGACCTGCCTGAAGTTCCATGCCTTCAGGAACTGCCCAATGAAATAAAGCATTGTAGCGAGTGACCCTTTCACCATCAGCAGTAGGTTTCACATGCTCAAGAAAAGTGGAAAATCTTCCTATCAATCCTTTAGCTTCAAGTTCATCTGCCGTGTCATAAAGTTCTTGAAGAGTAATTCCTATCTCATCAGCTCTTTGCTGCCATAAATCTTGTACCAATTCTGAAACTGCAAATTCACGTTTTAAAACTTCCATAATTTTCCATTGTTCTGATGTGAGAGGAATAATTTCGGTATCAATTACTCGCCCAGGATCTTCACTACGTGACCCAGGGAGAATTTGTTTACGACGAGTATGACCTACCCCAAGAGCAAATAATTTCTTGGCAGGCATTAATCGATACGACTGTGCCCCAACTTTTTCAGCAAGAAAATCAGCATGCTTTTCAAGTGAAAATTGTGGAGGCACTTTCAATGTCGTCCACAAACGATAACGTTCACCAGCAGAACCGACATCTGCAGTTCGAATTACGACATGACCTGAAAAAGGATCTTCTTGGAACATATAATCGAATGCATCATTCAATTTACTTTCCTCTAATTGCCATGCAACTAATGAACCACGGGCAAGACTGGTTGTAATCATAGTTTGACGCACTCGGCGTATAGTGCCCGATGCAAGCATTGCTTTAACACGATCTATAACAATATCGACAGGTATTTCTGTAAGACGAGATATCTCTCCAAATGGATCCGTTTGAAAACCGGAAAGGAGATCTTCAGAAACTGACAATATTTTTTGATTAATTGGATCACTAATTGCTACTGGAATAGTCGTTCCTATCGCATTTTTCACTATCACTCTCCAGTATTTTTGGCGTCTTCAGAAATAGTATTTGATGAACCAAGCCCAATGTGATTAATTAGCTGATCTATTTCCATTCTTCGACATGTAAACATTGGGGTATCAAAATCAGTAAAATAGGTAGACTCAGAAACTCGTAAATCACGTACCAAAGCTAAAAATTGTCCTGGAGAATCTCCTTCAAAGGCTACCACAAATTCTTGATCGTCTAATCCATAAGAATATGTAGTGTTAATCTTAATTTCAGGGTAGGCATGACCAATTCGAATATGCTCAGCCATAGCCTTATTACGAAAGGTACTTGAAGATTGATACCAATCTTTAGTTTTTGCCATCGGATAAACAAACAGCCAATCATTAACTCCACCATCTTCACGAAATCGATCTCTTTTCTCTATACCATCAGTAAATTGATTTTGATATTGAGAACGCATTGTCATTGAAAGAAAAGAGTGCGATTGCTCCAAAGTCCAACTAAGATCATTATTCAATAACAAAGACTGCCAATTCATTATTTCTTCCAAATCATCAGAAACTTGCCAAATTAAGAAATCAGTATCAGCCCTAGTACCAACAGTGGAGTACACACGCGTAAGCATTTTCTCAGAAGAAATACTTAACAATGACACTAACTCTGTACCTAAATCAGCACGCTCATGAGAATTCAATGCACGCACAGAATGATGTAGTTTATAAAAATTAAATTTTACAAACTGTTTCCCATGAGGAGATTGTGACGGTGGTGGAATAGACGAAGAGGCCTTTAGCCATGAAGGTTGACTCATCTTGTCGACAAACCTGCTTCCCTAACTCTTTCAAGACCATAATTCGATTCAAAAAGCTGTTCAATTTTGTTCGCATGATCTTCCGAAATATCTGGAACATCAGCGGCTGTTGCAAATTCATTTAATTGATCAAAATTATAAATATTCGGGAAAGCGCTCACAACCTGAGGCGATCGCATCACATATTTTAATGCCACTTGTCCCAAAGTGCGATTATTTTCTGAAGTAAGGAATCCGAGTTGATCAACTTTCTTAATACCATTTTCAAGCCATGCACGTGGTCGATGCTTCCTATGATCGTTAGGCCCAAATTGGGTATCTAAAGTATATTTTCCTTCCAACATACCGCTTGAATGAGGCACTCTAACTAACAAAGATTTATTATATTTTTTCGCTCCACGTATAAGCTCTCGGCCGGGATCTAGTTCTAAAGCGTTATAAATCATGTAGACTAATTCGATTGGAAGATGTTCGAGTGCATACATACCTTCATCAAGCCATCCAATAGCAGGACCTAAAGCTACACCAACTGATCTAATCTTCCCTTCAATACGAAATTTATCTAGTAACGTCCATATATCATCACGCAAAAGATGTTCCATGCGGACATTATGTAGTTGCCATAAATCTATATAGTCAGTACCAAGACGTTGTAATGAATTATTTAATGCACGTTCTATGAAATCAGGCTCAAAACAATGTTCTGCCGGTTGATGATCTTTTTTAGAACGATCTACTGACTCCCAGTCGTAACCAAATTTAGTACTGATAACGATTTTGTCTCTGGCAGCGCCAGGAAATGCGTGAGCAAGAATCTCTTCTCCACGACCGCGACCATAAGTGTCAGCAGTATCAATAAAGTTAATCCCCAAATCAACTGCACTTTGCAACATATCTACCGCCGCAGAATCAGAATAATCTCCCCACCAACCTGCAGTCAGCGTCCAAACGCCAAATCCAACTTCAGAAACTTCAATATCTGTACCTGCAATTGTCCTGTACTGCATTATGCCCTTCTTAAATTTTCTCTTAGTGAACAATCGCTCTAATTGTCACCAACATCAACTGTAAATTCATAAGATATATGTAGTTTTAAGTAGATTTTCCACCAAATTTACAAAGATTTCAGCAATTTATTACAAATTTTTGTGCTACTTCTAACAATTATACAACTGGTGCCATACCACCATCGACATTAATCGATGCCCCTGTGACATAACTAGCCTTATCAGATGCCAAGAAACAAATTACATCACCTGCTTCTTCTGCTTCACCTATACGTCCTAGTGGCACCCGAGAACCCATTTTTTCATAATAGGTATCCAGACTGAGATTAGAATCTTCTGCTTGAGCAGTTGCATACCTACGTTCATGCTGCCCTGCCTTAATTAATCCAATACAAACGGTATTCACAAGTATATTATCTTTTGCTAAATCACGAGACATTGCTTTTGTCATAGCAATACCTGCAGCACGAGAAAGACTAGTAGGTAACGAAGATGCGGCAGGAGCTTTCCCACCTCCAGTCGTAATATTGATAATTCTACCACCGCCTAAAGCACGCAAATGAGGGATAACTGCCTGTGATGCATAAAGAGCCCCATAAACTTTTAAAGTAATGTCTGAAGTCAATGTAACTTTTGTCATGTCTTCAACAGACATAGCAGAAGACGTACCAGCATTATTGACAAGAATATCTATACGCCCCCAATTTTCGTGCACTTGTGCTACCATTTGCCTGACCGCATCCTCATCAGTGACATCGCATACATAAGCTTCAACATCTCCCGAGGCCTTTGAGCGAATTTCTTCAGCAGCAGCTTCTAAAACATCCTTGCGTCGAGCACATATAGCAACTTTTACACCTTCTCGGGCAAGAGAAAGAGCTGCACCTTTACCAATACCTTCACTGCCGCCTGTCACGATCGCAACCTTACCGTTTAATCCTAAATCCATTTCCTACCACCATTTCTAATACTTTTTATTGACATCAACTTCGAATATTTTCAGTTTCCACTATAAGTCGTTAATCGCACTCGCCAACATAATATCTTTATCCGTAACACCACCTGCGTCATGCGTAGATAAAATAATAGAAACACGATTATAAACATTCCAGATCTCTGGATGGTGATCCGCTTTTTCTGCCAGCACACCTATCTTAACTATGAAACTCAGAGCTTCAATAAAATCTGCAAAAACAAATTCACACTTGATTTGTTCATCATACACATGCCAATCACTTAAATTGGATAAAGCTTTAGTGATTTCATTAGATGAAAGTAAATCTGACATTTAAACCTCCAATATTCGCTACCATCAGAGTATAATAATTAGAATACTTGTCTAAGAGTAATACTAAACTGAAACTATTGATAAAGGCTAAATAAGTAGGTAAATCATGGCAAATATTCTGGCAAATTTTGAGTTACTACATTCTTCTTCAAAAAAATTAGCTGCAGAGGCATCATCGGTATTTCCTTCAGGGGTAACACATGATGCACGAGCATTTGAACCTTTTCCCATTTATGTAGAAAAAGCTCAAGGTCCCCGAAAATGGGATGTAGATGGTAATGAAATAGTAGATTATATAGGTGGACATGGTTCGTTACTATTAGGTCACAATCGCCCGGAGGTAATCGAAAATGTAAAAAATGCACTCCTCCGAGGTACACATTTTGGATCATCACATGATTTAGAAATAGCCTGGGGGCAACAAGTGCTCAAAATGGTGCCATGTGGAGAGAAATTACGATTTACAAGTTCAGGTACAGAAGCAACAATGATGGCACTACGATTAGCACGTGCATATACCGGGCGTGAAAAAGTGGTCAAACTAAGTGACCATTTTCATGGCTGGCACGATATTGTGGTCGGCAAACTAAGCAATGACGAATCTCAACCACAATCTTTAGGGGTACCAGATAGTTTTTATGAATCTCTCATAATTGTAAAACCAAACGACATAGGAAGTTTGTCGGATGTTTTGGCAAATAATGAAATAGCAGCCGTAATACTTGAACCAACTGGAGCACATTGGGGGGAAATACCACTTGATTCAGGATATTTACAAAAAGTAAGAGAACTTACCAAAAAAAACAATACTTTAATGATAATGGATGAGGTCATTACAGGTTTTCGAATGGCACCAGGTGGAGCGCAAGAATACTACAATATACTGCCAGATCTTTCGACACATGCAAAAATTATTGCAGGTGGTTTACCGGGTGGATGTGTAACTGGGCGTGAAGAAATAATTAATATTTTAGAAATGAATGCCGGTGGTTCAAACCATCATTCACAACAACAAGATCGCGTTGCACATCAAGGTACTTACAATGCTAATCCCATTTCAGCTGCTGCAGGTCTCACAGCCTTAAAAATAATCAGTACAGAAAATGTAACTGAGCAGGCAAACTTAACAACGAAAAAACTTGTTAATGGATTGAATAATATTTTTCGTGAATTATCAGTACCAGGATCAGCATGGGGAATGTCGAGCATGTGGCATTTTAATTTAGGATATGAAGCACCATTCCCAAATAATATAGAATGGGATGCAAGGGAAGCTCCCCGTGGGGTTCCTGATAAAAAATTAATGCAGGCATTACGATGGTCATTATTTAACCACGGAGTTGACTTGATGAGTCATGGTGGAATGGTTTCTGCTACACATGGAGACAAAGAGATAGATGACACTCTTACAGGGTTCACCAATGCAATAGCTGATTTGCGGTCAGAAAAACTGCTAGCGTAAAGTTTAACTTCACGGATCTCAATTAATTTAGCAGAAAAAAAATAAATAATTAGACGTGGCGCATTCCAACGAGTAGATTATCGACATTGACATCTCAAATTATGTAGAAGGAATGATCAGTGACAAAAAAACTCCCAACCAACCTACGAGGATTAAAATCTAATAACTACCAACTCTTACCTGTCCGGGAAGAGTTAAGAAAAAATTTGATAACAAAACTACAGAATGATGAGAAGATTTTCCCCGGTATAGTTGGTTATGAAAACACAGTAATACCACAATTGCAAAATGCTATTCTTTCCGGGCAAGACATCATACTTCTTGGTGAACGTGGACAGGCAAAATCTCGAATTATAAGAAGCTTAACTACGTTATTTGATGAATGGACTCCAATCCTCGCCCACTGTGAAATACCAGAAAATCCATTTTCCCCAATTTCACCTCAAGGGCAAGAGATCATTGCTGAAGAGGGAGATCGTGCTGAAATTCATTGGATGCACCGAGATGAGCGTTATGGTGAAAAATTGGCAACACCGGATATTACGATTGCAGATCTTATCGGTGAAGTTGATCCTATAAAAGTAGCTGAGGGACGCTATCTTTCGGATTCACTTACTTTACACTACGGATTAATTCCTCATACAAACAGAGGGATTTTTGCAATCAATGAATTACCTGACCTTGCTGAAAGAATTCAGGTGGGACTATTGAATGCAATGGAAGAACGAGATGTCCAAATTAGGGGACATAAAGTTCGACTGGCATTAGACGTTTTAATAGTTGCAACTGCAAACCCTGAAGACTATACAAATCGCGGTAGAATTATCACACCCCTTAAGGATCGCTATGGTTCTCAGATTCGAACACACTACCCACAAAACATTGACCATGAAATTTCTATTATGGAGCAGGAAGGTCAAATTTTCGCTACGGATGACTTCAAAATAGAAGTGCCCGATTATATGAAACACATAATTGCAGAGATTACTCGCTTAGCGAGAAAATCCCCTGATGTGAACCAACGTTCCGGTGTTTCTGTCAGGGCGTCAGTAGCAAATTATGAAGCACTACTTGCTAACTCTCTAAGAAGATCCATAAGGCTAAAAGAAGTAAATGTTGCGCCAAGAATCTCCGACCTACCTTTTGTTGTACCTGCGCTACAAGGAAAAGTAGAACTTGAAACTGTTGAAGATGGCAAGGACCAACAAATCATCGAAAGACTGATTCTCGGAGCAATAGTTTCTGTTTTTAATGAAATCTACGAAGAAGATGAATTGGAAACCATTGTAGATTCATTTAATTCTGGACTTTCAGTACAAACGGGTGAATTAGAATCTTCTGAAAGTTACACAGAAATGATCAAAAATGTAAATGGACTTGAAACTTCTATACATCAACTAGTTGGAGAACAATCTTCAGATGCAGTAAAAGCTTCCGCAATAGAATTTATTTTAGAAGGTTTGCACCTAAACAAGAGATTGAATAAAGAAACTCTATCTCCCCTAGGTGATTCTATATATAAAGCTTAGTTACTGATCGGTTGGAAAATGGCATTAAAATATGAATACAGTGGCTGGGATGACTCACAAAACACTGAGGAGCTTTCTGCTGATGAAATATTAGATAGTCTTTCAGATGAACTACTGAATTCGGGTAATTTACAACAAGCACTTCAAAATCTTTTACAACGTGGCCCTGGGTCTGCGCAATCTGATCAAATGCAAGGGTTACGTGATTTATTACAGCAACTACGACAAATGAGGCGTGACCAACTAGATAAGTATGATCTCAGTAGTGCAATAGAAAATATTAATCAGACAATGGAAAATATTTTAGAACTTGAAAAAGATACATTAAATGAAAGTATCAATAAAACCAGTACTGATAATAGCCTTACCGATCCTGACAATGCAGAATTTCAATCAATACTTGAAAATATTGCCAATAAAAAACAAAACTTTCTTGACCAACTACCATCCGATACGGCTGGGCAAATTCAATCATTAAAAGACTATGAATTTCTAAATCAACAGGCACAAAACGAATTCAATAATTTAATAGAACAATTAAAAAGTTCTGCGGCAAGTTCATATTTTAAAGATACATCCGAATTCATAAACAATTTATCAGAAGATAAACAATCTCAATTAAAAGAAATGATCAAAGAACTCAATGACATGCTCGTAGAAAAAATGCGTGGAGGCAATCCAGATTTTGAATCATTTATGGAAAAATTTGGTGATATGTTCGGTGACTCCCCTTCTGAATCTCTAGAAGAATTAATTGCTGGAATGCATGAACAAATGAATGCAATGAACTCATTAATGGAATCGTTAAGCCCAGAACAGCAAATGGAATTAGAAGATTTATTATCAAATCAATTAGGTGACAATGAATTAGATGGAGAATTAAAAGAGCTTGTTCAAAATCTAAATTTTTTAGGGCCAAAAGGTAGTCGAGAAAGCCGTTATCCATTTCGCGGCAGTGAAGAACTTACTCTTGATTCTGCAATGTCTGTTATATCTGAAATGCAAGATATTAATACATTGGAACGAGCGTTAGAAAACGCTCAACGCTCTGGTGATTTGGAACAAATTGATCTGGAACAAATACAGAACCTACTAGGTGGAGAAGCAGTTGAAATAATCGAAAATCTAAAAAAATTACTCGAAACCCTCGAAGATGCAGGATATCTCCGTAAGGAAGGGGATAAATGGGAACTTACGCCACGCGGCACAAGAACAATTGGACAAAATGCATTAGTAGAAATTTACAGACAACTCAAAAATCAAAAAATTGGTAACCATCCTATACCTGAATCAGGTCGTCACGGAGAACGTTTAGAGGAATCTAAGCCATACGAATTTGGAGATCCTTTTCATCTTGATATGAGAAAAACCATAATGAATGCTATTGAACGTGAAGGAACTAAAGCAACACCAGTCAAACTAAACCCAGATGATTTCGAAATTTTCCGTTCAGAGTTAGTCACCCAAACATCAACAGTCTTGATGGTCGATCTAAGTTGGTCGATGGCATTACGCGGTTCTTTTTTAGCTGCAAAAAAAGTAACACTAGCCTTGGAAAATTTGATTAGAGCTCAATACCCTAGAGACAATCTATATATTATTGGTTTTTCTAATTATGCCCGAGAACTACCATCTCATGAGTTACCTTATGTTCGCTGGGATGAATCAGTAGTTGGAACCAATATGCATCATGCATTAATTATCGCTGAACAACTCTTAGCTAAGCATCGTGGAGGGACTCGCCAAATATTGATGATCTCTGATGGTGAACCAACAGCACACCTAGAAAACGGTAGATCACAATTTTCCTACCCACCTAGTCCAATTACTATCCGTGAAACATTAAAAATGGTGAAACGACTCAGTCAACAAGAAGTAACAATTAATACATTTATGCTAGATACCAATTATTATCTAAAAGAATTTGTAAATCAACTCGCACGACTTAATGGTGGGAGGGTATTTTATACAACGCCTGATCAATTAGGCGAATATATATTGGTAGATTATGTGCAACACAAACGCAAAAAATTAAACGGACGCTAATTATTTTGTATTCCAAGAGTAAAAATGGATCAGCAAACCTCTAATTTGAGGAGGGGCAATAAAAAATTCATTCCAGTTACCTGTCTTGCTAAATCCACTATGCAGGCCAAATACTTGAATCCCATATTGTTTACATACCTTCGATACAAAATCAATATTTGCTACTTCAAAAGAAATATGATGAATAGTACACCCAAAATCTTGTAAGAATTTTTGCACGTAGGAATTTGTTTTTAGAGGTTTTAAAATTTCCACGTTCATTTTATTATTGGGAAATCTAAAAGTTTGGACTGAAAAACTATAATCAGTGGGACTTGGATTCCAAAAATAAGTCGCCTCCAAACCAAATATTTTTTCATACCAATCTGAGAGAGAATCGTCATGATTCGAAACATGCGCCCAAGCACTAAGTTTCTTAATACCAATTCCTTGAGTTGTATTATCAAGAAAATAATTAGGTAAATGCTGTGCATTACCATCAAAAATCTCATAGTAAAAATCTGATTCATCTTTCCACCCAGGTGAAATATGCAAATACGACCCTTCACCATCTGGTCTTAAGTTTGGTTCAAATGGGACGAATTTATTAGAGCTCATAGGCGCTAGAGTCTTGATATACAAGTCATTAACCGAACTAAGCATCAGGGGAAGATTCTCGACTTGAAGTCCCACATGATGAACAGAAATTTTTTTATTAATCAAAGAATGAGCATTAGAAACATCATTTTTCTCATTCTTTAATATTTCAATGGAGATTCCTTTAGTACCAGGAATTTCCATGTCAATACCACTATATCCTGAACGTATAAATGAAGATCCAACACGAAATCCAAGTAATGATTCAAAAAATTGCACTACTGTTTCAACTTCATCAACAATCAAACTAATATGATCTATTCTATTAATTTCAAACATTTAATTCTCGACTCGTAACGTCTTGACACCGCCATTAGTGACCTCATATTTACTAGCTGTCGGCAAAAATTGCTCTTGCACAATATTTTCATCAGGAACAGTAATAAAAACTTGATCAACTTGATAAGACATATTGATCACTTTATCTCTATGATTCGAATCCAACTCTGACAGAATGTCATCTAAAAGTAAGACTGGCGGATCACTTGTAATTTCAGTTGAAAGGTTAACTTCAGATAATCGTAATGCTAATACAGCGGTTCGTTGTTCTCCTCTTGAAGCAGCACTAGCAGCACTTTTACCATCGATTAAGAAATTCACGTCATCACGATGAGGACCGAATCTAGAACTACCTCGTAATAAATCACCTTGTCTTCCTTCGAGAATGATCTTATGCATCTCACTCGCTAAATCAAATGTTTCCATTTCCTTATCAAACTTAATAGGCAATCCAGGAAGGTAACCAATAGAGAAATTTTTATCTTCATCACCTAATTCTGAATAATGTCTTTCTGCTCCATTTGCCAATTTATCAAGTACTACTTGTCTTTCAAGGAGGATGACTGCGCCGATCTCAGCCATTTCTTGATCCCAAAAATCTAATTCATCAACGGACCCGCGTCGATCTCTGATGTTACGAAGTAAATTATTTCTTTGAACTAGAATTCGATTATATCTCTGTAGTGCACGGACATATTCTCGATTGAATTGAGAGATAGTAATATCTAGATAACGCCTTCTATCTGCAGGGGAACCAGTAATAATCGTAAGGTCATCAACTGAAAACATTACTACGCGTAAGTGACCTACAAAATCTGAAGCACGTCTATTGATTCCATTCACACGAAAACGTCTGCTACTTTGCCATTCCAAGCTATTGCGATGTTTTGTTGAAGAAATAGCTATTTCTAAATTAACAGAGAATTTTAATCCTTCAACTTCTGCAAAAATTCTTGCAGTTGGGAACTCTTCTTCTTCAAATGCATCCCAGCTGAGTATTTCAATCTCTTTTGCATGCCGGTGACTTTTAGTTGTAGCAAGTTGTGAAATTGCATCTAATAGATTAGATTTTCCTGAGGCATTTTTTCCTATGAAAATATATACGCCCGGATTAAAATTAATTTTTAATTCACGATATGTGCGAACATTTTGCATAAGAAGGTGTGTTAAATACATCTATTGATATCTATCATGAAATAATACGTATATATACTTTACGAATAATAATTACATTACAGAGCGAGGTAAGCAATGAGTAATGAAAAATTAAGAATAGGCTTTATAGGGGCTGGTGGAAATACTACATCACGACATATACCAGGATTTCAATCACTCAACAATATTGAGTTAACCGCCGTATGCAATAGGACTATCGAAAGTAGCACGCGTGTTGCAAATCAGTTTGGTATCGAAAAGGTTGTCAACAAGCCAGAGGATATTTTTGATTCTCCTGAAATCGATGCTGTTTGTATTGGCACATGGCCATACCGTCACAGTGAATATTCAATTGCTGCACTTCAGTCAGGGAAGCATGTCCTTTGTGAAGCACGTATGGCTATGAATGTTACTGAAGCAGAATCTATGTTGGCTATCGCAAAGAAACATCCAAATTTAGTGGCGCAAATTGTACCAGCCCCTATGGATTTACCCGTATGGCAAACTGTACGAAGGTTGATAAATGAACAAAAAATTGGCGAACTTAGAGAAGTACATGTAGATGTTCTTAATGGAACTGCTATAGATGAAACACTACCATTACACTGGAGACATCAAAAAAAATACTCTGGCATGAATATTATGATGTTCGGAATTTTCGCCGAAATAGTGACACGTTGGACAGGAAAAACAAAATCATTAGTAGCAGATGCTCAAGTTTTTATACCTTCCAGAAACGATACAGAATCTGGAAAATTAGTCCAAATTGAAATCCCAGATAGTTTAGGTGTCTTCGCAAAACTTGAAAGTGATATACGAGTTACGTATAGAATTAGTACTGTTATAAATGACAAACCATCAACTTCAATTTCACTTTATGGCTCTGAAGCAGCTTTACATTGGGATGGCCGAGATCACTTAACATTGAGCAATTCACAATCAGAAAAGGAAATTATTCCAGCAGATACCCAAACTGCTATAGGATGGAACGTAGAAGCGGATTTTGTCTCATCAATCCGAGAAAATAACCCTGTCCAATTGACCAACTTTGAGGACGGACTACATTACATGAAAATTACTGAGGCAGTTAATCGATCATTAATAAACCATAGTCAAGTAAATCTCGATGCGCTATAACCAAGAACAAAAGAATGAATTTTAGAATTTATAGATTTGAAGAAAATATTGAGGAAAAACCATCACTAAAAAATTTTCTCATCAACTATATGGGCAATTTTTTTGGTCTAGCAATTGCAAGTTTATTAATTACAGGAGTTTCTGTAGATGATCTTCCATCATTAGTAGCAGCGACTGCAATTTTTGCAATAATCCATACCTTCATTAAACCTTTTGCCTACCTTGTATCTTGCTGTTTAATTGCAGTGACATTCGGATTCTTTATTTTTGTGATTAATGCTCTCTTACTCATTATGACTTCAAAAATATCAACTTCATTAGGATTAACTTTTAATGTAGAAAATTTTATATCAGCATTCCTCGGAGCATTAATCATTACAGTCATTTCATCGATTAACAGGTATATTTTTCGAAAACGTATAAATAAAAAAACTTTCTAAAAATTATTTTTCAATACACGTTTTTTTCCTTGCCGAGCAGGAGTACCTGGAGGCTCTATGCGTACTGCACATGCTTTATATTCTGGAATACCAGCGAGAGTATCAAGTTCATCATTTGTCAAAAAATTTGCTGCGACCCCTTCTAATTGAACAAAGGGAACAAATAATTCACCACGACGTTGGCGTTTACCTGTTTGCACTTGTGCGATAATTTCACCTCGACGAGAAGCTAATTGCACATCATCACCATCTTGTAAACCTAATTGAATTGCATCGTCAATATTAATATCCACAGTAACCACTGGTACCATATCAACCAATCCTTTTACACGACGTGTAATAACACCACCGTGCCAATGATACAAAGTTCTCCCTGTGATTAATGTGAATGGGAATCTCTTGGATGGAAGTTCTGCAGAAGGTGGTCCTTGTCGAACTCCAACAAATTTACCTCTTCCACGTGGGAATTCTTCAGTAAATAATCGAGGAGTCCCTGGGTGATTACGATCAGGACATGGCCATTGTATACCACCTTCACGATCTAATCGCTCGTGTGATAAACCACCTATAATAGGCATTAAAGAAGACATCTCATCAAAAATATCTGAGGCAGATTCATGCGAAAATCCTTCATCAGAACGTCCTAGTATTCTTAAGACTCTTCGAGCAATTTCACTGATTATTTTCCAGTCTTCTCGTGCTTCCCCAGGAGAATTCACAATTCTACGGACAAGTTGTACTCGCCGTTCACTATTAGTAAACGTGCCATCTTTTTCAGCAAATGCAGCGGCAGGTAGTACAACATCAGCAATTTCTGCAGTTTCATGCATAAAAATATCTTGAACTACTAGAAAAGATAATTTTTCAAATGCCTCTGTAGCATGTGCTAAAAATGGATCTGATAAAAGTGGGTTTTCACCTACGACATACATTGTATTGATATCACCTGTAAGCATCGATTCAATCATTGCCGTAGACTGTAGCCCTTTTTCAGAAGTAAGTGTAGTATTCCAAGCAGTAGACCATCTGTCATGGCTTTCAATTGCATCCACTGACTCATAGCCTGGGAAAACATTTGGAAGGCAGCCAACATCTGAGCAACCTTGAACATTATTTTGACCTCGCAGTGGTGAAATTCCATTACCAACTCCACCTACTTGACCACATAGCAAAGCAAGATTAATCAACGCACGAGCATTATCTGAGCCCATAGTATGTTGAGTAACACCCATACCCCATATAGTACATGAACCTCGAGAGTCTCCTTCTTTTGAAAGTGGAGGAGCTGCGAATAATCTTGCAGCACGACGAATATCATGAGCTGACACGCCACAAATTTTTTCTGCATCCTCAGGAGAAACTTGTTCAACAGTTTCTTTCCATTCTTCAAATCCTTCAGTTCGTTGTTCGATGAAAGATTGAGATTCCAATTTTTCTTCCAAAATTATATTTGCCATTGCATTTAATAATGCGACATCAGTTCCAGGGCGTGGTTGGAGATGTACTGTAGCTACTTCGCATAATTCAATTTCGATAGGATTTATAACAACCAATGCTGCGTCATTTTCTTGCACAGCCTTCCGCAATCGAGAAGCAATAACTGGATGATTTTGTGATGTATCACTACCAACTACAAGTAATGTTCCAGCCTGTTCGTAATCTAAGTATGAATTACTGGTAGCACCTGAACCTACTTGCTCCATTAAGGCTACAACAGATGGTGCATGACATAGACGAGAACAATGATCTATTGAATTAGTTTGCATTACTGCACGAACAAATTTTTGCTGAATGTAACCATCTTCATTCGTCGCTTTTGCAGAGGCAATTGAAGCGAAACTACCTTGAGCTTCGACAAATTTTTCTGCAACCAATTGTAATGCTTCCTCCCATGAAGCAGATTGTAATTGGCCATTTCGTCGAATTAATGGAGTGGTTAATCGCTCTTCAGAATGTACAAAATCAAGTCCGAACCGACCTTTCACACATGTCATACCTAATGAAGATTGATTATTTTGATCACCGTCAACCCATACTATCTTTTCTTCTGCACGATGTACTACTAGACCGCAACCAACTCCACAATATGGACATGTCGTACTTACGCTATCAGTATCTTGCCCCATACGATGACTTGAAGAAGATCCGATCAATGTTTTTGGCAACAATGCTCCTGTTGGACACTCTGACACACATTGACCACAAGATGTGCAATTAGACTCCCTCCAAGAAACATTAAAAGCCGATCCTACTTGAGCTGTTTCACCTAGGCCATTTATTCCAATAGCACCAATATGCTGTGTGTTTTGACATGCATCAACGCATCGACCACAGAGTATGCAATCATTCATATCTAAAGAGAAAAATACGTTAGACTCATCTTTGTATGATCGTGGATTTGGTATATATGTCGAAGAATCTAACCCATGTGAATTTGCATAAAGAGTAGCTTGACCTTGACCACGACCATCTGCAGACATCCCTATCGTTAAATCTAATACACCACGCCTAATTCGATTAGTACGCTCAGAATCTGTAGATATTTCCATACCTTCTGCAACAGGTGTATGACAAGCAGCGACCAATCGAGAACTACCAGAAATTTCAACTAAACATGTCCGACAAGCACCAAGTGGACCTTGTGCATCACTTTTACACAAATGCGGAATGTCAATTTTGCAAGACAAAATCGCATCAAGTATCATACTGCCTGCAACAACTTCGGCCTTCACACCATCGATTGTAATTTGGAGTAATTTTGGAGTTACCTCGAGCGACATCGACAAGTCCTTAATGTGATCTTCTTCTACAATAATTATAAAAAGAGTTAACTATTATCAAATTCATGCTTGAACTGTTCCAGTGCTGATAAAACTGGTCTCCCAGCCATCCCGCCCAACTGACAAAGCGAACTCTCAGTCATAATTTCAACTAATTCATAAATTTTCTTTTCATTTCCTTGTGTATTTTCCAAAAGAGCTGTTAGACGCTCTGAACCTTCTCGGCATGGTGTACATTCACCACATGATTCTCTTTTATTATAAGCTGCGAGAGAATTAGTAATGTGTTGAATGTCAGCATTTGAATTCAAAACAACGACCCCACCAGCTCCTAATTTCGACATTTCTAGAACATCATCAAATTGTTGAAAATGAATAAATTCTCCAGATGGACCGCCTACTAATAATGCTTTTATTTCTTGAGGATTTCTACCTGCATTAGCTATCATCCCCGACCATGTCATAGCACCGTCTACTGGAACTTCATACAAACCAGCTCTAGGTATATCACCTGACAGTGAAATTAATTTAGTTTGAAGCGGAGGATTGTCAAAAAGAGTAGTTACTGCACACAAAGTCTCGACATTATTGATTACTGTTGGTTTCCCAAACAAACCAACATCTGTAGCAAAAGGCGGTTTATAACGAGGGACAGGTCTTTTACCTTCAATGCTGTTCAAAATGACAGATTCTTCACCGCAAACATAACCACCAGCACCTGAACGTATATTAATTGTTAGTTGAAAGTTGCGATCCCAACATTCCCCGCTAATGATCCCAGCTTCTCCTGCATCTGACAATGCCTTCTCAAGGCTAAGTTGTGCTTGTCTTGCCTGACCATTGACGTATATGTATACAGCCTCGAACCCTACTGCGTGGTGTGCAATAAGGACACCTTCTAGCAATCGATGAGGATCACCCTCAAGCATATGTCTGTCCTTGAAGACACCGGGCTCACCTTCTTCAGCATTCACTACCAAAATTTTTTGTTGATCTGAATGTGTTCTTGCAAATCGCCACTTTTGTGCCACAGGAAAGTGTGCACCACCCCTTCCGGTAAGCCCAATTTCAGAGAGTCTATTAATAACTTCTTCAGGTGAAAGCTGTAACACACGATCTAATGCCGTATAAGCACCTTGTGATAAAACATCGCCAAGAGAACCATCATTTCGACCCATTCGGGATGTGATACCTTTTTCTCCTGTTCCAGCATATCTTGCAGCATCCCCACAATTTCCATGAAAACATTCAATCAACTCATCAACTCCATTAAGATCAAGTCTTTCAAATCTGCGCATAAAAGTCCCTTGAGCTACAGTTGCAGATGGAGCAGCCCAATTTGCTCCGTCTGAACAAACGTCAACAACAAGATGGGACTTTCCTTCAAGTATTCTTCGAATACGATCACCATATTCAGAAACTCCTACTGCATCTCCAGCAGTACCTCGATGTATCAAAATACGAGAGATAGGGGGAGCAACATACTTTGTTCTTAATCTAGCCAGAGGATGTAGTGCGTTCATTTTTTCACCCATTCTTGGAAGTTATCTGTAGTTACACGACCATAGAGTTGTTCATGCTGATCAACTACAACAGGTGCTAAAGCACATAAAAATTGGCAATCAATTTGTTCAACATTATCAACACAAGTTATTAACTCTGATGCACCAGCAAGGTCACAGGCCACACCCATACATACATGCCATTTAAAAGGGGTTGGTTTTAAAAGATTTAGCTCAGAGTAACCGGTAGCAATTGAATAGACTTCAGAAAGGGGAAGCATTAGATGATTAGCAACATACTCTATTGAAGCTTCAGGTAACCAATGTAATTTCTGTTGAAAAATTTCCAGCGCAGGTAAAAGTTGGTCACGTTTTTTTGGTAACTTACCAACTGCAATTTTCGCTTCACGAAATGCTTCAGATGTAGAATCGAATGTTTCTTCTTTCATTTTTCCATTGTAACGATGTGATCCAAATTTGTATTTATTCAGCTATATAACTTAGATTTCCATTCTTAATCACTTCAATGCGATCGGGAATGCGTTCTCCTAATTCTCCAACATGTGAGATAACGCCAACCAATCTAGAACCTCCAGCTAAGGTTTCTAAACCTTGTACTGCAAGATCCAAGGATTCAACATCAAGGGTACCGAAACCTTCATCCAAAAATAAGGATTCAAGTGACATGCCACCACCAAGCCCAGATAATTCAGGTAAATGCTCAGAAAGAGAGAGTGCCAATGCCAAACTTGTGAGAAAACTTTCACCACCTGATAAAGTTTTTACAGATCTTTTTTCGTCACCATTCAACCGATCAACGACAGAGAAATCTCCTGATTCAGCAATCAATTCGTATCGGCCATTTGTAAATCTATCAAGCCAAGATGAAGTATCCGTAGCTAATGAATTCATTGCTTCTGTTTGAACAAATTCAATAAATCTTGAACTTTGTAATTCGGTAGCAAGGCTTTTATGTAATTCTCCAGTTTTGCGTTTATCTTTAATTTCTTGGCGCATTCTGACAGCAGACTTGCGTTCATTTTGGGCTTGCAACAATTGAGCTTCAAGGGATCCAACTAGAGCATTGTTTTCATTTTCCTCGTTTTGATGTGCTTCCATAATACGCCGTAACTTTTCAAAATCTGGTTCTCCGTCTTTTTCAATCGTAACGTTCCATTTTTGTTTTAAATCTGCATTTAATTTCTTTAATATCTGCTCAACTTCATTAACAGCTTCTTCTGCATTCTGAACAATTTTTTCGTGCCGAACCACTCCGGCTTTTTGTGTATCTGCTTCAATTTTATGATCATTAATTTTGCTTTTATATGATTCAATTTTTTTGTTCATCTCTTCATATTTATCAAATAGCTGGTCATAATCTTCAATCGCCTTTTTTATCCCACTTTCAGTGATATTTGCTGTCTCTGAGTTGACTTCATTAATTTGTTGAAGCAAGTCGTTAAGTTGTTCTTCAACAATAGAAAAACCTGTATCAGCGGAAAGTAATCCATTGAATTGGTCCAATTCATTCTCCAAATCACGACACTCTTTCTCCAATTTAGAGATTTCTTCAACATTTGTAATCAATTCTTCCAGAAGAGTAATCATCCCATCAATTTCATTAGTACTCGTCCCCAGATTAACTAAGTGCTCTTCAATTGCACCCATTTTCCTTCTCACTATTTGAAGATTATCCGTGGTGATTTTAACTTGATTTTCGGCAACACTGAGCACACTAATTGATTTTGAAAAAACCTCATTTAATTTCTCAGAGTCAGCATAGGTTTTTTCAAGAGCTTCGTGCAGATCATGTAATAGCCCTTCTACAGGATTATCTTGCATAGTAAACATCTCTTGACCACATACAGGACACAAATCACCACTTTTAAGACCACTTAATAAATCCGCAATGACATTTTCTTTTTGTGCATTCGCATATTCAGTTTGTTTTTTAATTAGCTTCTCTTCTATATTTTTTTGTTTAGCTAAAATACGATTATGCTCGAGTTGTACATTCTTAACATTTTTCTTATGAATTGCTATTTCTTCAGACAATTTTTTTTCTTCCAAAAAGTATTCAGTCAGTTGATTTTTTTGTTTTTCTATTTCACGTTGTTTTTCTTGTAACAACTGATAGATGTCCTCAATAGGATCATTTATGTCAATCAAATCCAACGAACTACTCTTTTTTAGTAAATCCTTCTGTTTAAATACAATGTTCTTTTGATGTTCTCTTAAAGCATCTTCAGTCTCTGAGATATTTTTTTTGATCTCTCGTTGCTTGTCATTCAATTTTTTCAATTGTTCACGTTTTACCACAATTTTTAGTTGCACCTTCAATTCGTTATGAATATCTGGGTTATATTCAAGATCTTTACGTGTTTGTATTACAAATTCAAGAGAATTTTCGAACTCCTCAATATTCTTTAATGTTGATTCCAAACTATCTTGAGTCTCCTTATAACCTTTCTTCGAATCTTCATAATTCTGATTCAGCGTCTTCAATAAACTTTCTTTTTCCCGAGTATCCGTAAAAGTGGTACCTAATGTATGTAAAGTTTCCTTTCTTTTGGTTAATCCATCTAGAATTTGATTTGTCTTTTTTAATTGATCTTTAAATTTTTGAATATCATCAGGTGAGGAAAGTTTAAGTTGTTCAAGCTGATCTTCTATAGTTCTTGCAGTATTGTGTGCATCGTCAGCTCGTTTATTGGCAATGCTACGTGCTTTTTCATACATACTTAGACCTAGCAATTTTACTAAGATGTCACGCCTGGCTTTTATATCACTTTTCAGAAAGGCATCGAATTGACCTTGCGGTAAAATCACAGTTCGTGTGAAAGTTGAAAAATCCATACCTAAAAGGTCAACAATTTTATCTGTTACATCTCTTGAACGATCGGCTATTAAATTCCATTTTCCTTCGCCTTCTTGTATCTCTAATCTGTTGGAATTATCTGAAGGATGTTTTCTCACAACACGAAAATTTTTACCACGAGCTTGAAACTCAAATAGGACATGCATTGACTTCACACCATTTGATTTTAGTTGCGATGTTGATGCACCAACTCTAGGTACATTTCCATAAAGTGCCCACATCATGGCATCTAGTAACGATGATTTACCTGCACCAATTGAACCAGTAATCGCAAATAAAGTACGTCCTTCGAAATCCACAGATGTTTTTTCTCGGAAAACCGTAAATCCTTGTACTTCCAATCGAAGTGGCTTCATTGAATATTTACCACCTCACCAAGTATTTCACGAAATAAGACAAGTAATTCATCAGATGGATTTGTTCCATGTCGTTCTTGGTAATAACGCACAAAAAGTTCTTCAGGTTTCAAATCTTGTAATGAGACAGTAGAAATATTTTCTTCAAGCCGATCATAATCTAAACGAATATCGACTATCCCATCAGCACTATCTCGCATTTTTTGAGCTATACCAGCTTCAGGAGCATCCACATCTAATACTGCACGTATATAAGCATTTTTATATTGTTCTGATGCAACTAAAACTTGTTCAGGTGTACCTCGTAATTCGATTAATGGCTTACCGGAGGTCAGTGGAATAATTTTTTGCTGAACAGGTCGATTTGGAACTAGATCAACTATCCGTACTATTTTTTGTTGCCCACGTTCACCAAAATCTAACTGTAATATTGACCCCGCATAAGCTGTTGCACCGTTGGGAACTCCTAAAATTTCTTGTGGATGATGAATATGCCCTAGAGCTAAATATTGCGGACTTGAAGGTAATCGATCTTTATCTATTCCATATGCGATATCTATATGTAATCGACGTTCAGAACCGTCAATATCTGCAAGTAATGCGCCATCGACAAATACATGACCAACTAATAAATGGATCGCTCCAGAGGTATATCCTTGTACGACATTGCTATATACGGTTTCAACTGCATCTTGATACATGCTGAGCGTTTTTTGTGCATCAGAAAGAACTTCAATCGCATTCAATGCTTTCCCATCAGGTACCCATGGAATAGCAGCAATTTCTGCCAGTACATCACCACGATTAATTCTAATGATGCCTCCAGCATCATGTGAACGAACGTAGGCTTGTGTGTGTACATTTAGTAAATCACTCAATTGTCCAACCGCATTAAGCTTATGTGCACTATCATGATTGCCAGCTATGAGTATTACTTCAATATCGTTAGTAACAAATTCTCTCAACGCACCGAATAATATCCTATCTGAATCAGAGGAAGGAGAATTGGTATCCCAAATATCACCTGCAACAAGTACTACATCAACATTTTCAGAAACAGCAATATCTTTAATCTCTGTTAGCACAGCTTCAAATTCTGAAGCACGACTTCGTCCACGGATTTGCCTACCAATATGCCAGTCAGCAGTATGTAAAAACCGCATTAAATATCCATTCCTACAATCTATTAAAATCTTCCCATGATATCTCGCCCACTGTTTTTATCTGTTGGTAAGGAAACTTCAGATTTACGAGTAGCCCAAGATGGATGAGGAAATCTTACTAACAAAGGGACAGGAATGTCCGTTTGCTGGATAAGCATTGAACCGGGAGTTAGTAATGTCGCTCGTTGTCTTAGAGAAGAAGTCCGTAAAAATCTATATTCATTTCTTTCAACTTCAGCACCATCAAGGCGCCCTACAACTCTAAATGCCGCATTACCAACCACACGATGTTCTACTTCACTCGCAGTTTGTTGCGCTCCAATTAGTATGACACCGAGAGAACGTCCTCGTTCAGCTATATCAATTAAAATATCTTTTATAGGACTAGTACCATCACGAGGAGCGTATTTATTCAACTCATCAACAACAACAAAAATTGGTGAACGATTCGCTGACGACTCACGTTCAATCATTAGCTCATGTAGTAGAACACCAACGACAAAACGCTGTGCACGATCGTGCAATTTATGAAGATCAATAACATTAACTTGATGTCGGCGCTCTATTCGATGAGCGTTAGTATCACTTATTTCTTTTTCAAAATACGGTTCACGAATCAGATAGCCAACATGACGAGCTGCTGAGCGTAATCTACGCATAAACGCTCGAATTGTTCCGGTAGAAGCTGCACCTGAACCTCTTCCAGCCCAGGATGGCAATTGCTCCGTATCATATGAATCATCTTGGGAATTGAATAAATGTAAGTCAATTTGCTCGACTAATTGATCAAAATTTTCTATCGCAATACCGTCTATCTGCATGCCTTCAGAAGAACTTTTACGAGCAGCATTTCGTAAGTGGTCGGAAACATTATCAACAAGTAAAGAAATTTGTGTTTGATCAGTATCAGCATCAACAAATAAAAATTGTAAATATCCTGATTCACAAAATTCATGTAACGACCAGAAAAAAGCATTTACATTTTCTGACCTAGAACCAGTATCAGGAAATGGTTTTGCCTTTGAATCGCGACGCAACGGTGCATAAAACCCAACTGATTTAAATTCTCCAACAGGTAATCCTAATTTGGCATATTGATCTTTAATTTTCTTATCTTCAATTAATTTACGGTTAGGACAATCCAAAAAAAGTAGATCCTCATCTTTAACATTAAAAATTAGAGCCGTTGAATTACTGGCATCATCACCTAACACTTCTCCTTCAAATAACGAATAAAGAAGATAAGTCGCATAAGAAGTTTTAGTTGCTACACCTGAAATCCCAGAGATATTAACATGTGCCCCTTTCTTACCATTTATAAATTCAATGTTGCCGTATACAGGCAAGGCGCCTAATACTTCACCTCGGGAAAGACCCAGAGGTAACCTTTTATCCATACCGTCAAAGAATAATGCAACCTCTCTTGATTCTTCACTAGCAATATTGACGATGTCTCCTGGAGTCGGAGGTATGTAAATTTCTGGCTCTATACGAGTTACTGATATATGTGCTGACATTACAGATGATGCAGGTAGTACACCTTCATTGACTAATGCAACGTCAGATGTCAATTGGACTCCTTCATGTTTAGCAATTACTTCATCAACTACTCCATAAATATCTATAATTTCTCCATCAGGTAATATTGTTTGAACATGCACAACATCATCAAGTTGTAAATATCTTCCTGGAGCAACAAACACCGAAAAATCTAAAGGTTTTGCAAATTCTTGTTCTGTTCCTAATACATAGCCACGAAAATTATCGTCATTAACTGAATTATTGATCATCATTTTTTTCTCTACCTAGTCACACAATTTGACGATTTACAAAACTAGTTATTTTTCTATTCAACCAGAGTTGATCACCAAGACGGTGAGTGAGTACTTTCTCTAATCTGCCTACAGGAACAAAATTATGAGGCGCACGGGGATCTTGTCCAGGTATAGAAGATAGCGCTGGTAAGATTTGTACTGATTCATCAGCTAAAACTCTTGCTTGTTCAATCGGCATAGATGCATCGGTTTCCAACCGCATTATCCCACCTAATGGATGATAGGCTGAACCAAGCTGTCTTAATCGTATAAACCAAGAGTAACGCCCACCTGATTGGGTATTATTAATTTCTGTATTGGATGGAATATGAAATAAAGGAGTTCGTTCATTAACAGCTAATCCATACAACAAGTTTCGTTGTCCGTCATTAATATACCATTGGTGGATACGCTTGATATAACCAATGACTCTTTGGCCGGGAGATCTAAGAGACCTGAGAGGTCCATCAACAAAAGTAATTTTAGATTCATCGCGGGAAAGCTCAGAAGCCAAAAGTATTTCTGCATCTAGCATACGACGTTGAAGACTGTTTAATAAAGTTATTATGTTACTCGAATCAGGTATGCGCTGAGACTTAAATTGTAGCGATGATTTTCCCTCACTAATTGTAATCGAAGGAAAAGATCTCCCTGAATGCAGGTACACTCTTTCAACGCATATTGTATCTTCAAGTACATGGGCTTTTTCTTCACACAACACTGCTCCAACAGCAAATGAACCAAAAAGGCCAAAAATTGCCCCTTCAACTGGATCTTCTTGCATGACATGCACTTCTGCACGGCGTACACCATCAATTATTTGCGCAGGAATTCTTGTAGCATTCTTAACAGTAATTGCATCCCATTTTTTTTGTTCAACAGCTACATCTACAGAAACTAAAACATTTTCACTATCATCCATATCGTATGACAAAGAAGTACCATATTCTGATTGCCATGGGAGTAAGCGAAGTGTCATGTTACCACCTGACGGGGAGATAAATTCATTCTAACATGATTCAAAACAACGCAGATGTAATGTCTTTAGATTTATATACTAATTAATAACAAAAATGTTTATGTAGTCCAGACTGAAAAGCCTAGGTAAAGTATTTTCAATGAAAAAAGATCAACCCTCAGTAAAAGAAGCTTTTACATCTTCTACAAATCGTGCAGATTATGTGCAAAGTATGTTTGGATCCATAGCAAATCGCTACGATTTTATGAATTCAATCATGACCGGTGGGCGACATCATTTTTGGCGACGTTTGGTTGCCGAAGAATTAGTGACTCCTGGAGATATAGTAGTCGACGTGGGCTGTGGTACGGGTGACCTTAGTTTTGCCTGTCTAAAACAATCTGCCTCACAAGCTATTGGGATTGATTTTGCTCGCCCAATGCTACCCATAGCATTAGAAAAAGCTAAAAAACTTTCTACGAAAGATAAATTTACTGTAACCGTAGGTGATGCAACGTCATTACCAATTGCTGACGACTCAGTAGATGCATGGTGTTCTGCTTTTGTAATTCGAAATATCCCTGATATGGATGCAGCATTTTATGAGGCATGGCGAATACTTAAACCTGGAGGGAAAATAGCCATATTAGAAATCACAAAAATGCAACCAAGCCTATTGAGACCTTTTATTCGTCTTCACTTTAACCATGTGGTCCCTTTTATAGGAAAAATAATTTCTCGACATAATAGTGCTTATGAATATTTACCTGTTTCCGTAGATCAATTTGAAACCCGAGAAGAACTTTGTGCACGTTTAGATAAAGCTGGATTTAATATTAATGTAGTTAGATCTTTGATGTTTAGAACTATAACTCTGTTAGTAGCAACAAAGCCAAAGTTACCCTAGTCCAACCAAGTGTCAGCAAGAGGTTCTCTAGGGACATTATCATTTGCGTTCACCATGTGTTTTGCCATCGGTCCAAAAATAGCAACTACCTCTGCTAGTTCCTGCTCTCCAATACCACAATAACGAAACGATTCAATCATGTGTCGTAACCATAAACCGGCAAGTTTTTCAGTAATCACAAAAGGGAAATGTCTCCGACGTAATCGAGGATGTCCGTACAGATCAGTATATCGTGATTCACCTCCCAACCATTGTTCAATAAATAGTTTTTGCTTTTCTTTTCCTTCTCTTAAGTTTGATGGAAATAATGCACGAAGCTCCTCATCACTTTGGACGAGTTTGTAAAAGTGCTCTACAACATGATTAATTTTTTTGCGACCACCTAACCGACTAAATAAATAAGGTTTGATTTCAGTAGGTTTACGCTCTGGTATAGATGAGTTCAGAATACACTCCTAAATCAAACATTAATATATACATTTAAAATTTACACTAGACCCAAAACACATTACTAGCCTATGCTTAAGTCCAATATTTTGTAATGTCACATTCTTGGACAAATCCCTGTAGTGACATTTTAATTATCATACACATTGGAGATGAACTAATACATGTCGCCGTTTCCCGGCTTTTTAAAGCGTCTGGTTGGAGAAAATTCCCAATCAAAAACACAAACAAAACAACGAAAATCGAAAAATAATCGAAAAACAACACAAAAGGAAAAACATAACAAACAAAATAATTCTCAAAACCAAACAAATGTAGTTAGAAATAAAGCGAAAAACGCTAAAAGACCTACTCGCCGCAATTCTTCATCTAATCAAGTACAACGATCTCAAAGTATGCAGAAGGAACATATTCCTAAAGATCGTAAAGAAAGTTACGCATGGGGAAGTGTTGCTGATGACGATGGCAAAAAAGAATTACTCAATGAACGTCGAAGACAATCACAAAGACGTTGGGGACAATTCAACCCTAGAAGAAAAACTTTAGAAGTACCTCTACCTGAAGATGTAGCATTTCGTTCTATCGAAGATGGTGGTGCGGGAAATATTCTCCCAAGCAAAAGAAATCGACCCCTAGGGATTAAGTCTACTGAACGAGTGATCGTTGGAGGTGCACGTTCGCTAGGTGGTATCCCCGTTATTGGTGATTACCATGCTACTTTAGAGAAAAATGAAAAACAGCTAGAAACTGCGAAAAAAAATGAACCCGTAGTAATAGATAAAATTATTTCAGACAAGATAAATCATTCTGAAGCAACCAGCATCACAGAAGATAATGACAAAATTGAACCGATAGCAAAACATAGTTTTGAAGACCTAGGCTTAGATAGTCAATCTCTCAAGTCAGTTAGCAAACTAGGATTCAACAACCCGACACCGATCCAAGAGAAATCAATCCCAGAATTACTAGCTGGACACGATACCGTAGGTCTAGCACAAACAGGAAGCGGGAAAACTCTTGCCTTTTCTTTACCAATGATGCAATCAATAGATCCGAAGTTAGAAGAAGTACAGGCCATCGTGCTCGTACCTACTAGAGAATTAGCTCAACAAGTACTAGAAGTAGTTACGTCACTTGGAGGTGATCGAAACATACGAGCAATCGGATTATTAGGTGGTCATTCAGTAAAACAGGACCTAAGAAATTTAAACAAACCGACTCAGATAGTTGTAGGCACACCTGGTCGTATTATCGACCACTTGCAGCGCAATACGCTAACACTAAAAAAGGTTAAATATGCAGTACTTGATGAGGCTGACCAAATGTTAGATATAGGTTTCCTACCAGATATTAGAAAAATTCTTGGTAGAACCCCCAAAAGCAGACAGACTATTCTTTTCTCTGCAACAATGCCAACACAAATCCGTAGATTAGTTTGGCAATTTATGTCAGAAGCCGTGACAATAAAAGTAGATTCAGAATTAAGTACGGTCGATAGTATTACACAAGTTTATTTTGAAGTTGCAGAACGCGACAAAATTAACGGGTTACTCGAATTAATAGAAAGTGAACTTAGAGGAAGAACTCTCGTATTTTGCAATATGCGACGTGGAGTTGATGATGTAGCTGATCAATTAAAACAGAACTCCATTAAAGTTGGAGCGCTACATGGGGATATGGACCAGAAAAAGCGTGACCAAGTGGTTAACCTATTTCGAAAGGGAAATTTAGATATATTAATTGCAACTAATGTTGCAGCAAGAGGTATTGACATACCTGAAATTACCCATGTTGTTAATTTTGATTTACCACAGAATACAGAAGAATATATTCATCGAATCGGGCGCACTGGTCGTGCTGGTCGAAATGGAAAGGCAATTACTTTTGTGAGTGAATGGGATTTTGAAAGATTTATGCAAATATCTGAACAGCTTGAACAAACAATCCTTCAAGAACACCTAACTTTCTATTAATCTAAAAATCAGACAAAAACATCTTGACTACCTCCAAAGTTGATTCCAACTGATCGTGGTGTAACCAATGTCCTGCATTGTCAATAGTTATAGTTTGAGAATGAGCAAAGTAATCATTAACAGAGCGTCCATTAACTTTGTCAGAGTCAAAGGTTGACTCATCACCGCATAAATGTAATACCGGACAGGTGATTTCCAGCCAGATTTTTTCAACTTCTTCCAAACGTAAGCAAAACATCATATGACGACTATTGACCCAAGGATCAAATTTCCACACATACCCTCCAGCAATTGCATTGGTCCCCCATCTAGCCAAATGTGTTGCTAAAGATTCCGAAAATTTGGGGTGTACTTCTTGTATACGATCTCGAGCGGCTTCAACAGTTGGATATACCCGATAATCTTGACCTTCGATTTTTTTTGTACGTTCTGCCCATTGTCTAATACGTTCTGGCAGAACATGTTCTTCAGTTCTTATCCAAGGTCCTGCACCTTCAATAGATACGATTCCTTTAAATCGATCAGGGAACAACCCCCCTGCCAAAAGAGAGATTGAACCTCCAAAGGAATGACTAACTACAAATGCAGAACCACCTAACAGGTCAATTAAAGTAATTAAATCAAGTACATGATCAAGAATTCCATAATGACTACCTATCGCATGATCAGAATCACCGTGTCCACGTAAATCACACGCCACAACAAAAAAATCTTTCTTTAAATTATTTGCCACGTTATCCCAAGCTCGCGAATGATCTAATCCTCCATGTATAAGAATTAATGGAGGATTAGAAGGATCACCCCATGTCCAATAACTTAATTTTAGTCTCTGCGAATGAAAATAATGCTGCCGTGGCTCTGACATATTTTGTCCCTCTTTCATTATCCAGTATCAAAGTTGACTTATGTTCATACTTGACCGACTCACTCTAGCTTCTTAATGTTTTATAATGATGTCTTCAATTTCAAATTCTAAAGATATTTTTCATTCCAATCAGGTTTTACCAGATTATGTCAATGCTTTACTTAACCCAGAAACTTATGATTTCGATGTTAATGAAATTACATTAATCCAAACACATATTTCATATGTTTTCCTTACAGGTGAAAGAGTTTATAAAACTAAAAAACCAGTCAATTTTGGTTTTATCAACCAACTTGACTTAAAGCAACGTCATAAAAATTGCATCCAAGAAATAGAGCTAAATAAGAGATTAGCTCCTGATATTTATACAAATATAGTCACGATCGCAAAATCACGATCAGGTGAATTTAAAATTTTCACAGACAACATTAAAGAAGACTTCATTATAGTTGAGTATGCAGTTGAAATGAAACAACTACCCAGTAAGGCTATTTTGGGAAATATTCTAGAAAAAGGTACAGTACCTAAAGAATTTTCACGTCAGTTTGCTGAACTTCTATTAGACTTTCACTCAAAAAATAGCTCGCAAAATTCTACCATCAAATTTGCTGGAGAATCTGCTATGAAAAATTGGTGGGTCAGAGAAAGTCAAGAAGCATCAAAGTTTATTGGTTCAACTTGGAATCCAAAAGAGGCTGAAGAATTTAATGAGACAATTCAAAAATTTTTAAAACAAAATACCGAACTCCTAAATAATCGTACCCGCCAAGGAAATATCGTTGAAGGTCATGGTGATTTACATTCCATGCACGTTTATCTGTTAGATGAAAAAATCGTGATAGTAGATTGCATTGAATTTAACGATTGGTTCAATTTTCGAATTCTTGATAAAGGATATGATATCGCTTTTATAGCCATGGATTTGGAAGCCAGAGGATTTCCTGAAATAGGAGATGATATTGTGGGAAGGTATATTGTTGCATCTGGTGATGAAACCTTACCCGTACTACAACCATTACATCGTGCTTTTCGAGCTTTCGTAAGAGGTAAAGTCGAATCAATAGAATCCCAACAAATAGGTATACCCACTAAGCAAAAAAGAGAAAAAGCAAAGTCAGCAAGTGAGTATTTTTCACTAGCGACAAAATTAATTGGTAAAGGAAAAGAACCAGTGCTAGTCCTGATGTGTGGACTATCTGGTACAGGAAAATCTACTATCGGATCCCAATTATGTGCACGTATAGGCGCAGCATACCTATCATCAGATATTGTTCGAAAAAAAATTGCTGATCTTCCCTTATACGGTAAAATTTCAAGGCAACAAAGAGATGAAATTTATAGTGCGAAAATGACGGAACAAACCTATCGAAATATGCGAGAAAAAGCAGAACAATATATCCAAAAAGGTTATTCAGTCATTCTAGATGCTACATATACAAACATACTAGATAGAAAAAAAGTATTAGACATAGCCAGAAAATATAATTACAAAACTTTAATCATCGACCTAAAAACTACAGAATCAGAGGCACTTAGCCGTATCGCATACAGAATGTTTGATCACTTAAATGTCTCTGATGCCACCTCAGCAATATATCGTGGACAAGTCGAACAATTAGTGCCGATTACAGAAAAAGAGGGAACAGTAATGGTGATAGAAAATAATGATTCTCCGTATAAGATAGTTCAGCAAATAATACAAAAAATATCCCTGCTAACTGATAACAAATAAATTAGGAGTATCATGCCTGATTCACTTCCATTAGATTTACAAAATTTACAAACCAAAATGCAATCTTTTATCGATGATGTGCTTACGGATATCGAAGCAAAAATAGAATCGAATATTAATCAACCTATACCAAACAATATACTCGACGAAGCAAGGATACGTTCTATCGAAAGTGGAATCTGGGGGTTAACGCAACCTGCAGAATTTGGAGGTAGCGAAGCTAATATACTTGAAATGACTATCGTCCGTGAAATTCTGGGACAGGCTAATTTGAGAATAGGTAATCATGTACTTGGTCCACATCCAGGAATTCTAGCCTCAGTTAAAGGAAAATTGCGTGAAGATTACTTGCTACCTTTAATGAAGGGTGAAAAAAGAGGAGCCTTTGCCTTTACGGAAGCACAAACAATACCTAATGGTAAACCAACTTGGGCATCTTTAGAAAATCAAGAACTTACAATTACAGGACAGAAATCTTTCGTCAGCGGAGGAAGTAATGCCGACTTTTTTTCAACTTTAGTAAATATTGAATCGAAAAATAGAACTAGTGGCACGGCGATAGTTTTAATTGATAAAAATTCCAAAGGTCTATCAATTGAACGTGAATTCCGAAGTATAGACGGCAGTAGTCATATTTCGATCATTTTGAATTCTGTAAAGGTCCCTGATTGGCACATTGTTGGAGAAATAGGTGAAGGAATGCCAAGGGCTCTACGAAATATCAGTAATGTACGTATGGCTATCGCTGCAAAATCAACTGGCATAGCAAGTTGGGCAACTCAATTTACAGTTAAAAATATCCAACAACCTCACCGAAGTGGAATATCTCTCAGTGAACGGGAGGGAGTTCGCTTACGACTAGCAGACATGTTAATTCAAGTATACGCAATGCGAAGCATACTTTATCGTACTGCAAAAATTGCCAACACAAATAATACCCCCGTCATGAACGAAGTCCTGACAACTAAAGTTTTTTGTACTGAGCAGGTAGGAATGATAATTGATCGGGCAATTGATCTTTGTGGAGGAAGTTCCCTCATTGAAGGACATCCCTTAGAACGTACTTATC
Organism: Chloroflexota bacterium; assembly: GCA_002716405.1. Classification (GTDB taxonomy): domain Bacteria; phylum Chloroflexota; class Dehalococcoidia; order UBA2979; family UBA2979; genus UBA6955. Next base: position 46,915 of record PBBA01000003.1, read on the forward strand.
GCGATGTAAGATCGTTACGTTTTGCAGAGGGAGCTTCAGATACCCTAAGACTAAATCTAGCTAAAGATTATCTAGAATCAGACAATTCAATTCGTTTCTAGAAATAAACGCTGTTACGCTTTCCATAAGAAATGCAAAGCTAACTATTGGCTACGAAATTTTTGATATATGAAACATCATTTTTCACAAAAAGTTAAGCCAGAAAATCTCACTGACCCTGAAGTGGCTATCAGCCCTTTCCCTGCATCAAAAACAAAATATGAAGAAAAACAACAAACTCCCCCAACAGGCATCTGGAAAACATTAGATTCACTTCGTGTTCCAGGATATCGATGGTTTGTTTCAGCTCTAATGTCGAGTTTTGCGGCAATGAACATACAAATGTTCATTAGAGGGTATTTGGTTTTTCAATTAACCGATTCGTATGCTTATTTAGGAGCTCTTTCTATAGCGCAAGGACTTCCAATGCTGATTCTATCGGTGTTTGGAGGGGTACTAGCAGACTCTGTACAAAAAAAATACGTTGTCCAGGTTGGTCAAATTGTAAATTCACTTAATGCCTTCCTAATTGCTTTCTGGATTATTTCTGATCTAATTGTAGTAGAACACCTCCTTGCCGCAGCGTTTGTACAAGGTGCAGTAATGGCACTCCAACAGCCTTCACGTCAAGCTTTAACCCCTGAAGTAGTAGGCTTAGAACGTTTAACAAATGCCCTAGGATTAAGCATGGTAGGCCTCAACATCAACCGCTTAATTATGCCAGCGCTTGCAGGTTCTATATTAGCAATCATCAACCCTGAAGAAGGAATTGGTGGTGCAGAATATATTTACATAGTGATGGGGTCTTTTTATCTACTCGCATCTGTATTAATGATTCCTGTTCCTAAATCATCGCGAGAGAATAAACAAAAACGTACAATTCAAAATGCACTCAGGGAATTGCAAGATGGAATGATCTACGTAAAAAATAATTCTACCGTAAGAATTTTACTTATAACAAATTTACTAGTTGTAAGTGGATCTATGCCATACCAAATATTATTACCTGGAATAGTTGATGAAGTACTAGGTGTTGGTAAAAGTGGTCTCGGTTTTTTAATGAGCTTACAAGGAATAGGTTCTATCTTTGGTTCATTTTTCATAGCGTCGATGGGTACAAAAAAACGTGGACGTACAATGCTTTATAGTGGAGTATTATTAGGGATATCACTTCTATTTTTCTCTATTTCGACAAATTATTTCCTAACAGCAGGCATATTAATAATTGTAGGTTTAAGTCAAATTGGAAGAATGTCATTAGGAAATGTTCTGATTCAATCTTACAGTGAAAATGAGTATCGTGGACGTGTAATGTCTCTTTTCTATGTTTCCTTTGGAATCAGCATGTTTGCAACTTTCTTAATAGGAATTATTGCCTCTTGGGTAGGACCACAAATAGCAATAGGGGCTTCATCGGTTTGGTTGCTTATTCTTGTTTTTTACCTGATGCTAAAGACGAAAATTCCAAACCTTGACTGAGCCTTGGAGAGATTGATGGAATCGAAAGATAGTCAATTGGCAGACATTAGAGACCCAGAAGTAATAGCTTTAAGAGCACTTGCAGGAAAGCTCAGTGAATTACCACAAAAACATCGTCCTGATGAATCTTTACAGGTCGTTGCTGACTTGGCACGTACTTTAACAGATGCTACATATTGTGCACTTGCTATTACAAATATAAATAACGATACCGAAGGATTTTTTGTATCTGGTTTAGATGAAGTAACTTTACGTCACTTGAAAACAGCTCCGCAAGGACATGGACCTTTGGGATCGTTAAGGCTAGATGGAATACCTGTTCAATTCGATAATGTTTCAGAACATGCTAAAGCATTCGGATTTCCACCCAACCATCCTGAAATGGAACGCCTTTTGGGCGTAGCTATTTGGAGTAACAGAGAGGTTCGAGGTGCTCTCTATGTAACCGATCGGACAGATGGGGAAAAATTCAACGAAAATGACAAAAAAATACTACTCACATTGGCAAAACATGCCTCGCATATAGTCACTGAGGAGTGGTATTGAAAACTATTTAAAGTTCAACTCAAATAGTTTTCAAACCAATTAACAGATTTAACCCATGAATCCATAGCCGCCTGTTCATGATACGCAGGTCTAGTGTCATTGAAAAAGGAGTGCTGCGCACCTTGATAAACAGTAATATCATTAGGAATATCATTCGCTTCAAGTGTTGCACGTAACATGTCGACTTGCTCAACAGGAATACCACCGTCTTCCGATCCGTAAGAACCTAAAACAGGGACCGTGATAGTAGCTATCTGCTCAGCTGATGGCATACCGCCCCCATAATAAACATGTACAGCATCTACACCAGAACCGGGACGAATAGCAGCTGCTAATGTCAGACCACCGCCCATACAATAACCCACACATCCAGCCTTAGATACACCATGTTCATCGCGAAGCCAAGCGATAGCACCATCAATTTCTTGCGCCGCTAAATCTCTTTCCATCGACATTGCCAATTTTCGAGCTTCATCTGGTTCAGTAGCAATTTCACCATGATATAAATCTGGAGCAAAAGCTAAATATCCTTCTGCAGCATAACGATCGGCAATTTCTTTAATGTCTTCTGTAAGTCCCCACCATTCTTGAATAACAATGAGACCAGCTTTTGGTTCATCTTCAGGTTCAGATAAATATCCTGAAATCTCTGTATTATTATGTGCAATTGTTATGTCTGTCATGATTCCCCTTAATGGCTGATATCAACTTACCTATTGTGCAAAATTTTCGGAAAATATCGGTCCTAAATATACCTTATCACCAACTGTAATCTCTCTATCAGTATACCAGTTAACAGGTACCTCTACAGCATACTTATACAATGTAATGGGCACAATTAACTTTTCTGATTTTGGTTGCATTTGTTCAATTTGGAGGATTTTTCCTTCTTCATCAATAAATGCTATTGAAAGTTCAACAAAAGTGTCTTTCATCCAAAAAGGTTGGAGGACAAGGTCAGGAAACTTGAACAACATGCCCCTTCCTACTAGCGTATTACGTCCTGACAGGCCAATTGAATATTCTTCACGTTTAGGCACCTCAACATGTAGAAAAATACGTTCACCATTTTTTTTGTAAAACTCAATTTTTGGAAGTTGGGAGGTAGGAATTGAATATGTAGAAGTGACTGGATAATGTGTAATTGATTGTGATAAGGAGACATTAGGAGTCTTAGTTGCTGTAACAATTTCTAATGTGGGTGTCTGAATAGTATTAGTCGCAAAAAAAATTTCTTCACTGACAGAAACTTTTTGAGAACGATCAAGTACAACGCCAATAATTGCAAAGACGAGAACTATCAATATTAATACATTACTATATCGAAATTTTTTCATCATTTCATTGTAGTGCAGGCGTTGACATGACGTAGCACCATTGAGAAAATTTTCAAGTGAAAGATACAGAAACTATTGATTTAGCATTGCGCTTATGGCCTGAAGCAAGAGATTCAGGTTATGTTTCGGACCCTACGATGTTAGACATTCTATTGCAAACCTTAGGATCCGAAGGTGCATTAGGTTATGAATGCGGGTTGCGAACAACTTTTTCACCTTCATCACAAAGTGACAATTTGGCACCTATACTCCTACCTACAGGAGAAAAAACTCCAACAGATGAACTCAATACTAAATTAATTGCGAATATTCTCATAACAAGAACTCTTATTGCTGCTGGATTACATGTTGATGAACGTGTCATTCGATCAATGGCAGATACGTATGCGTTTTGTTGGGCACCAAAAGGTAATGCAGTTATAGCTTCACCTCTAGCACGTGCGTGTAGCCTTTGGTTAATTGCATTAGATCCTAGTAATGCCTCAGATAAACCTCTTCCGGTCAGCTGGGATGCTGAATGTTTCAACAATCCAGAAATTTGGGATACAGAATACCGTTTAATATCACATTATGATGTGCGTGAACGTGCTATGGATTGGGCAGTATTCGTAAGTGGCGATACTGCAAGAAGAGATGGTTGTTCACGATGGACGATTATAGAACCTTTACTCAGGCTTAAAGATGACTCAAGAACAAGAATAGCTTTAAGTGCTTATGCTGAATCAGAAGATGCAGTAGAAACCAATGCCTCAGCTGCTTCGATGTTAGAAAGAGGTAGAATCGCAAATCTTCTTAATGCAGTTGAATGGGATTGATATCGCTATTCATCTTCGGAAGCCATTTTATTTATAGCTTCGAGAACATCAAGTAACTCCCTATCATCTGGATCTGCCATATCAGAGATGTGGTATCCCTCAAAGGCATCTACAACACTTTTATGGTCATCAATGACAAAATCAGGAAATGTGTGGACATCAAAAGTTTTTAATCCTTCATGATGGTCTTGGAGAGGTTTTAAGAAATAATCTTCAACATATTCATCTAGCTTATGACGACGCATATCCCAACGCCGAATCCCTACGCCTGACCAGACAAATATTTTATGTCCATCTGCTTGAAGTTGTTCAAAAACTTCTTTGGCATGATTCCGTAGTTTCCCATCCCACATAATCAAAGTGTTATCTACATCGAAAAAAATATTTAACTGACGCACTAATTATCTCCAAACTGTTCATGTAAAAAATCGTCAACAATACCATTAAAAACTTCAGGTGCTTCAAAATAGACTGAATGTCCACAATCAGGAACAAGTATAAACTGAGATCCTGCAATCAATTGATGCACTTCTTTTATAATTTCTGGTGGAGTCAGTGTGTCTTCATTACCGACTATAAACAAGCAAGGAACTGCTAACTTTTCTACATCTTCTTTGGATGGTTGCCAGTATGGAATATCCTTACCTTTATCTATTAGCACTGGATTCAGAGCTTGAATCTGTTGATAAAGAAAAGTTTTTTCAGGATTGTTAGCCTGGAAATCTCTTGCCAAAGCTCTATGTACTAGCGGCTTACTTGCACCTGGTCCCTTAGAAGTAAATTCACGTAATTTATTATCTAGAAATTCCCAATCAAAAAAGCCCCAAGTATCTGCCATAACTAATGCATTAACGCGCTCGGGATTACGTACTGTAAATCCTAAAGCTGATCGACCACCCATAGATTGAGCAATGATAATGCAATCATTAATATTTAATGAATCTAGCAATAATTCTACATCGTCAACAAATCGAGAATATCCTAAACCATCGGGATCCATGGATCGACCAAAGCCTCTTTGATCTAAGCTTAGACATCTATATCTTTCACGGAAATGAGGCATTTGTTGCCACCACGACATGTGATTTCCTGCTGCGCCATGTAAAAAAAGAATGGTTTCTTCTTTTTGATTAGGATTTTGTTCATCATAAAATAATGTACTACTTTCGAATTCAATTGACGGCATAATCTACTTTCTTCAATCTACTAAAGATTCATTCAAAATTTTAAATGCATGCAATGCCGCTTCGTTCATAATCTCATCGCGATTACCTTCAAATTGGAATTGTTCCACTACATTACTTCTATCAGAGAAACATCCAATAAAATACAATCCTGAAGATTTCTGGCTCCCTACAATTGGACTTGCAATTCCAGATTCTGCTATAACAAAATCTGACTGAAATAATTCTTTTGCTTTTAATCCCATTTGCGTAACAACTTCAATAGAAACAGCACCATGTACATCCATTACATCTTCAGAAATACTCAAAATATTAATCTTAGATTGATTCGAGTATGTCGAAATTGTCCCCCTGAAGACTTGAGATGCTCCTGGTATCGCGACAATACTTTGACCAAGCAATCCACCTAAAGAAGCTTCAGCACAGGCTAATGTAAGATCGTTATTTTTCAGTTTATTTAGACAAAGTTCCACTATAGATTTCATTGTGCCTTCTGATTCGAAGACCTACCAGTAACACGAGCTGTCGCATCCGAAAAACGCTTTATGTGATCTGAACCACCTCGCAGAATTAAATCAGATTGCAATTCAATGCCTATAGCATCTCCCCCCATGACAGCAGTGTTAATAACCCTTTTAGCCCAAGTAGTAGCCAAAGGGGAAGCACTAACAATAGATTCTGCAAGTTCAGTAGTTACCGATATTAATTTACTTCCATCAACAACACGATTTACTAATCCAATAGTTTGCGCCTCTTGAGCTTCCACAACACGAGAGGTGAAAATAAGCTCTTTGGCAACGACAGGTCCAACAAGCGTAGTTAATGCTGCTGCACCGACTACTAGACCATAATCAGCACCTGGAAAACGAAATTTTGCACGACTTGTAATGATCCTTAAATCACATCCACATGCCAATAGAGCTCCCGCACCGTAAGCTGGTCCATCAATCGAGGCTATAGTCGGTTTTTCTGAAGATGCAACACGTAAAGCAGCATCTCTAGAAGGATTAAACCTTCTATCACCTCCTTCTTCCGCACCAAGAGCTTCAGTCATATCAGCACCAGCAGAAAAAGATCCCCCTGAACCTTGAATAACTATTACATGCACAGAATTATCAGTATCAAATTCTTCCATTTTCTCTTGAACAGCACTCGCTAAAGAAAAATTAATCGCATTTCTCTTATTTGGTCTATTCAAAGACAACCACCCAATCCCATTTTCTACATGAGACAAGACAATATCGTCGTCCATATTTACACCTCATTGCATCCAAATACATGTTGAATTTTTCACTTTATTGATACTTACCTTTATATCATGACTAAATAATTTTTGAATTAGTTTGCTCAAGTACTTGTGAACTACTCAATACACGCTTAGCTTAATCTACTGTGAGCAAAGAAAAAAATCAGTCGTTATCTTTCAATTCGAATGAAAATTCATTCGACCAACTTTTTGCGTCTATCGTTGATAAATTACCGATCAACACTTCGCTATCACCCTTACGCTATGATCTTAACGCTGGTGTGCCAGATCGTGACTCTTTACCTGCGACTGCGTTGTTAGCAGCAACAGAACATGTTTTATCTCATGACGCTGGCGGAGCACTGACCTATGGAGGACAGCAGGGATATCTACCTCTAAGAGAATGGATTGCTACACGAACCAGTCATCTTTCAAACATTGAGACAAATGCTAATCAAATAACACTGACATCCGGAAGTGCACATGGATTGCAAAATGTAGCACTAACTTTCCTAGACCAAAATGATACTGTAATCTTGGGTGCGCCTACCTACCCAGGTGCAATTAGAACATTTCAAGCACGAGAGGCAAATATTGTTACCGTTACACAAGATACAGAAGGACTTATTCCAGAAAATCTTTTAGACACTATCAATAACTTAAAAGAAAAGTCTATTACACCGAAATTATTATATCTAATACCAACTTACGACAATCCGACTGGAACGACATTACCACTAGAACGCAGAGAGGCAATTATCAAGATCGCACAGGACAATAATATATTAATCATTGAAGATGAGGCATACGCTGGCTTGGATTTTGATGGCGTTCCACCTCCCTCCCTCTACGCAATTGCAGAAGGAGAAGGAGTCATTCAATTAGGTACTTTTTCAAAAACAATTGCATCTGGGCTTCGAGTTGGTTGGATTACCTCTTCTGAATCAATTGTAAAAACATTAGTCCACATGCGATTCGATAATGGAGCATCACCTTTCTTGCACCGTATCGTCCTGCACTTTTTAGAATCTGATGAGTATGTTCCACATGTAAATAAACTACAATCCATATATCGAAAGCGAAGAGATGTAACTGAACTATCCCTTCGAAAACATGCAGGTCCTTACGTCGATTTTACTAAGCCAAATGGTGGATTTTTCTTTTGGTTGAGCCTAAAAGATCCTTTAACTGCCGATGAGCTTCGTAGTGCAGCTATGGAATCTAATGTAGCTGTAACTTCAGGTAGAACCTATTATTTTGGTCCCGGAGGTGAAAATAAAATTCGATTGGTATTTTCAGCATTACCTACTACAGATTTAGAAAACGCTGTAGAAATACTAGGTAATGTAATGAAAACACTCGTAAATAATAGCTAACAACTTGCCCTGACATACATATTTTGTCTAGGATGTCCCTTAGTATGTAGCCAAATTATGACTGAAATGTTCAAATATATATATAAAAAAATTAGGACAAACATGACGATCAATTCGAATCCCCAATCACTCATTGATGAGTTACATCAATTGTGGTCCCACCATAACTTCAATGAATTAGCCAGCGATGCAGTAAAACATCTTACTTCTGGCTCTGCTACGGACTGGGGAATTCCTGCAGACGTGGAATCACCGATTACACCTATCACCTTAGGGGGTGGCATTCCTGACGCTGGAACATTACCTAAAGAAGAATTACTTGATGCTATGCGTCGCGCCCTTGATGCCCCTGATGATGAACCATTACGCTATGGAGGTGGAATTGGATATGAGCCACTTCGACACGAACTAGCAAAAAGATACACTAGAGATCGACACATCAGTGCGACGTCTGATCATTTTTTACTTACTAATGGTAGTGCAGACGCAATAGATTTAATTTGCGGAACATTCCTTTCACCAGGTGATATTGTTATCTCGGAAGCACCCACATTTTCTGGGACTTTAAGAACATTTAGAGGACATCAGGCAGAAATCTTATCGGTAGGCATCGATAGAGAAGGTATGATTATTGATGAATTAGAACAATTATTATCAAAGTTAGAAACTGAAGGACGACGTGCTAAGATAATTTACGTAATCAGTAATTGCCATAATCCTGCCGGTATTTCTATGTCACACGCACGAAGAGAGTCATTACTTAGAACCGCAGCAAAATTTGGATGCTTGATAGTCGATGATGATGCGTACGGGGAACTTTATTATACACCTGAACCACCGGTTACATTATCAGAGCTATCTCAAGGGCAGGGAGTAATTACTGTTGGAACATTCTCAAAAATCATAGCTACAGGTCTAAGGGTAGGTTGGGTTTTTGCCGACCCCAGTATTATCGAACAAATTGTGCGCGTACGTTTTGATATGGGAAATAGTCCAATGTTGCATCATATGTTGTGGCAATTTATGCAAGATGGCAGATTAGACAAACATATCGTCAATATGAGATCATTATATTCAGAAAAACTCGAATCTCTTGCATCCGCTCTACATGAATATTGTGAACCATATATGAGTTTCCAGAAGCCTAGTGGTGGTTTCTTCCTATGGGCACAACTACACGAAAACCTTGATGCTTTAGAAGTACAACGAGAAGGGATAAAGCAAGGTGTCATTTTCGCTAATGGACATGGCTTTTTCCCAGATCACCACGACTTAAGTCAGCATCTAAGGTTTGCTTTTTCTTGGGTTCCACATGAAGACATTCAAGAAGGGGCCCAACGCTTAGCAAAAGCATGTGCAATCGTATCCGACAATAATAGAAAATGATCGGTCGAAACTCTCTCTGGAGCCTTTGTGGTAGAAATCAATTTTCAAAAAACTAACAATATCATCAACCAATTTCGAAAAGATATAACGTTTGAAACGACAATACGTGATCAAAACTTTCGATTTGATTCTACCTGGGGACTCTTTTCACCAAGAGAAATTGATAAAGGTACTCAACTACTTCTTAATGAAATCCAAGTTGATCAATATGATGATTGTTTAGATTTAGGATGTGGTTATGGCCCAATAGGTATCACCCTTGGAAAATTAGCTCCAAAAGGACAAACAATTATGGTAGACCGTGATTATGTTGCTGTAGATTATGCAAAAATCAACATAAAAAACAATAATCTTAATAATGCTAATGTAATTATGTCGAATGGCTTTGCGAAAATATCTGACAAAAGAAAATTTAATATTATTGCTTCAAATTTACCTGCAAAAATAGGTAATGAAATGACTAGTATCCTTTTCGCTGATGCTTATCAATACCTGCATGAAGACGGTCAATTAGTAGTTGTTACACTTTCAGGAATGCGAAAATATATCCAAAGATCACTTCTTTCTTTATTCGGAAATTATGAAAAAGTAAGACAAACTGGTCAACATACTTTACATCGTGCAGTACGACACAGGACGAATGCTAAAATATCAAATTGAGGTGATCATGGTGGAAAACAAAAAAATATATTCTTCACTCAATGGGAAAAATGCGCTCATCCTAGGTGGTTCACGTGGAATAGGAAAGGCAATATCAATCCGATTAGCACAAGAAGGTTGCAATGTCCTAATAAATTATGCACGTTCAAAAGATGCAGCTACAGAAACAGCTACAACATGTAAATCCTACGGTGTCGAAGCTAAAATCGTGCAAGGCGATATTGGTAAAGAAAGTAGTGTTAAAGAAATTTATAAACAAATAAATGGCAATAACCTTGATATCTTAATCAATAACGCAGCTAGAGGACTTGAACGACCTAGACCAGCTATCGATCAAAAACCAAAGCACCTTCACAGTACGATGGATGTTAATCTCTTCGGGCCATGGCATGCTATCCAGCATGCCTTCCCATTGATGAAAGAAAAAGGTGGAGGAGTAATAATTAATCTACTGTCACCAGGATCAGAGCATTATATGCCTAATTATTCTGCAGTAGGTATTTCGAAGGCCGCGTTAAGTTCACTGACAATGTATATGTCTGTAGAACTGGCACCTTATGGAATTAGAGTGAATGGTATTTCTGCTGGGTGGGTTGAAGGCTCAGATGGTGAACATTCATATCGAAAAGAAGTTAGTGAACGTGTTAAACCTTTTGTACCGATCGGAAGAAATGTATCACCTGAAGATATAGCATCTGCAGCCGCATGGATGTGTTCTGATGAATCAAGCATGCTAGTTGGACATGTCCTCCACATAGATGGAGGTTTTAATCATGGAGCTTGGAATGCTATCTTGGACAATTAAGTACTCTCAACCGGTTATTGCGCCTTTGTCTGCCTGAGAAACCAAACGTGAATACTTAGCAAAAACACCCTTCGCATATTTAATCTCTTGTACCGATCGGTGTTCAATACGATTATTAATTTCTGAAACATCAACTTCCAAATTTAATTGCCTATTTTCAATATCAATAACGATATAGTCACCTTCCTCGACTGCAGCGATAGGACCTCCTACCGAAGCTTCGGGGGCGACATGCCCAACCATCAACCCACGCGTTGCTCCAGAAAATCTTCCATCTGTCAGTAATGCAACTGATTCTCCTAAACCTTCACCTACTATCGCAGCAGTCACAAGAAGCATTTCTCGCATACCAGGTCCGCCGACAGGACCTTCGTTACGAATAACAACCACATCATCCTCCACGATTTTCTTTTCCAGTACAGCTTGCATTGCATCTTCTTCACATTCAAAAACCCTTGCAGGTCCTCTATGAAATAATCGCTCATGACCAGCTACCTTAACTACGCATCCATCTGGTGCTAAGGATCCACGTAATATAACAAGTCCTCCTGTAGGCTTTAGTGCTTGCTCAACTGGTAATATCACGTCTTGACCTAGTGTTTCGATTGCAGATTCTGCAATTTCAGCAATAGTTTCACCTGTCACTGTCATAACATCACCATTAAGTTTATTTGCTTCTAGTAAGCGTTTGGCCAAAAGTAAAGTCCCTCCAGCACGATCCATATCAAGTGCCACATATCGACCTCCGGGACGCATATCACCAATTAGCGGTGTTGCTTCGGAAATAGCATCAAAATCATCAATATCAATTTCAACTCCTGCTTCTGCAGCTATAGCTAAAGCATGAAGTACTATGTTTGTAGAACCACCCGTGGAAGCAGCACAAATAATTGCATTCTCAATAGCTTGACGTGTAATCAAATCACGCGGCAAAACACCACGACGTAAAACATCCATTACCAGTTTGCCTGCTTCTACACCAATTGCATCCTTGCGTTTATCAGTTGCACCAACTGTAGCCGAACCCATCGGAGATATTCCCATGAATTCTAAAGCGGTAGCCATAGTGTTAGCTGTAAATTGAGCACCACATGCTCCAGCACCTGGGCAAGCTGCAGCCTCAAGAGCCGCTAAACCTTCATCTGATAGATCACCTACTGCATGAGCGCCAACACCTTCAAATACATCTTGAATTGTGACATCTTTGCCTTCCCAATTTCCTGGAGCAATTGATCCTGAATAAAGAACAATACCTGGGATATTTAATCGTGCTAAAGCCATTGCACCTGCGGGAATAGTTTTATCACACCCAACAATAATTACTAATGCATCAAATGAATATCCAACTCCACAAAGTTCTATAGAATCAGCAATTACCTCACGTGATATTAGGGACGCCTTCATGCCTTCTGTCCCCATAGAGATACCATCAGAAATAGCAATTGTATTCACTTCCATTGGAGTACCTCCAGCTTCACGAATACCAGCCATTACATGTAGAGCCAAATCTCGTTGAGAATTAGTACATGGCATTGTACCTATCCACTCATGAGCAACCATCACCAAAGGTTTTTTGAGATCATCTACATCGTATCCAACTGAATGTAATTGAGACCTTGCGGCAGCCCTGTCTGGGCCGTCTACTAGTACACGACTACGATGCCTTATATCAAATTGATCTGACATTATTACCTCTTTCATTATTAAAAAATTTTAATCGTCTTGTGAATCAGAAATCAAAAATTCCTTCGCATGTCCGTTACTACCAGGACAACCTATACATTTTCCATCTATATTCAACACTTGACCACATAACTTACAAAGTGGGCGCCCACCTGCAACAACTACCTCAATAATAGAACTCAAATTAATTGCCTGAGATCTACTAAATGACATACTAAATGAAGGCCTCTCCATAGATGTCATTGCAGCTTCATCATCAACATTAACGATAATGCATTGCATCCCTGCATCAAATTCTAATGAAATTCTTAATGCCTGTATGTCTATATCTGGATTCGAAGGAAATACATCAATTGCATTTACTACATCAACAGGTTGGCCTCTTTCTTCAGACTGTTCTGCTAATAATTGAGATATTGAACGTCCCAACTGTGCTAATTCTTGTTTTTCCAACCATATTGTTGCAAATTGTCCTTCTTTAACGACACGAACACGGAAAATTCGTTGGCCAGGTTCACCTATTGCCTCCGCGTCAATTGCATCAACCAAACCAAAATCAATCATTTATTCTCCCTATTCTCCTAGGATCAGGTTATGCTCAACTTTACGATTGAAACACCAAAGATCAACTATTAGTATCTATTGCTTTTTTATAAGATAGAATTGTAATTGAAAGAAGATAAAAATGAAGACATCATTCACTGATTTACCTGATTCACTAACTACTGCTAGTGACGCATTAGAAAAAAAATTACTTTCATCATCTGAGCTCTTAGAAATAAATATTACACGAATTGAAGAAACTGATGGAAAAGTTAATTCTTTCGTCACGCGTATGTTTGAAACAGCACGGGAAGATGCATTATCTTCAACAGAACGAGCACTAAAAGGTTCACGATTAAGTCCATTGGACGGCATCCCGATTGCAGTCAAAGATATCTATGACACTGAAGGTGTAGTTACTAGTAGAGGAAGTGCAGCTTATAAAGATCACATACCTTCAAAAGATGCCACTACAGTAAAATTACTCCGTGATAGCGGCGCTGTAATTATAGGAAAGACAAATACTCACGAAGTTGCTCTTGGTGGAACAACCAATAACGTTAATCACGGAGCTACTCGTAATCCCTGGAATCTAGCTCATGTACCTGGTGGATCTTCTGGAGGATCAGCTTCTGCACTTGCAGCGCGTCAATGTTTAGGAGCTCTAGGATCTGATACAGGTGGTTCCATTCGCATACCTGCAGCTTTTTGTTCCGTAACTGGACATAAGCCAACATATGGACTTGTCAGCCGGGCAGGTGTTTTCCCTGTTTCCTATCTTTTAGATCATGCGGGCCCTATGGCAATATCTGCCGAAGATTGTGCACTTATGCTTAATGCACTTGCAAAATACGATCCAGAAGATAGGGATTCAATAAATGTCGAATCCAAAAATTATAGGGCTGAACTTAATAATGAAATTAAAGGACTTCGATTCGTTGTTATACCCTCTTTTCTAGAAGGATGTGAAACAGAAGTACTCGAGAATTTTCATTTATCCCTTGAAGTCATGAAAAATTTAGGAGTAGCTATAGAATATTTTGAACCAATTGAAAATATAAATGAAATACGAGAAAAAATCGCCTGCTTAATTTCTGCCGAATCTGGAACTTATAACCTCATTGCTTTAGAAAAAGATCTCATTTCTGAGCCAGGAAGAACAAGGATGCTTGGTGGGCTTTCAACACCAGTGGAAAAATATATTGAAGCAATTCAATTAAGAAAAGAAATTCAAGCACTCTATGAAAAAGGGTTGGAAAATTTTGATGCTTATGTTACACCAACAACCCCAATGACTGCCGAAGCTATCGAAAAAGATCCCACACAAGAACAGCATATAACTAATAAATTCAAAAACACTCAAATTTTTGATTTTTCACATCAGCCCTCCATAAGTGTCCCTAATGGACTTAGTGCCAGCGGATTACCTACTGGATTAATGATTTCAACAAAGCTTTTTTCTGACTCCTTGACTTTACGTATTGGTCATGCTTATCAACAAGTTACTAGTCACCATCTTCAAAGTCCGGAAATCTAATGACAAAACCTTCACCAAAACCACCAAATGATTTGAACTTAATAACTGGTGAATCACTAAAAAAACATACTTATATGCGCACAGGAGGAAGTGTCTCATTTTTTGCCGAACCCAAAAATTCTTCTGAATTATCCCAAACCATAAAATGGGCCAATTCCAATGAATTGCCAATAAAAATCATAGGTGGCGGATCTAATTTACTCATATCTGACGATGGTTTAAGTGGGGTAGTTATCTCGTTAAAGCATGCATGTCGAGAAATAAATTTCGGTGAAAATCAAGTAACTGTCGGCTCTGGTGTTATGCTACCGGCGTTGTCAAAAGCAGCAGCCAACAAAGAACTCGGCGGATTAGAATTTGCTATTGGAATACCTGGGACTGTGGGAGGGGCATTATGCAATAACGCTGGCATAGGAGATGGACGTAATTTTGGTTCCCTTGTCAAAGAAATTACCGTTCTTAAGGAAACTGTAATATCTAAAATTCCAAAATCAGAATTACAATTTCATTATCGTTCTTCAAATCTAAAAAAGTGTAAGCTAATTATCCTTTCAGCAATACTTAATCTACAATTTCGTACAAAAAATGAATGTGAACTTGAAATGCGCAAATTATTGGAACAGCGACAAAAAACTCAACCCACATCTTCTAAAAATGCCGGATCAATGTTTAAGAACCCTACTAATCAATTTGCAGGGGAGTTGATTGAGAAAGCAGGCTGTAAAGGCATGTCGGTAGGTAATGCATCGGTAAGTAATTTACACGCAAATTTTATTGTGCATGACGGTAACGCAACCACAAAGGAAATTATCACACTCATGGAGTTAGTTGCGCAGAAAGTATTTTATAATTCTGGTATAAAACTCGAACCTGAAGTAGAGTTATGGTCCGACAGTAAAAAATCAATTTTATTCTAACAGGCAGGTTAATAATGGAAACAGAATATAGCCTGATCTCAGCAATTACACTTGGATTTTTACTAGGGTTAAAGCATGCAACTGATGCTGACCATGTCGTAGCTGTAGTATCAATAGTTGATAAGTCTAAAAATATTTGGCGCGGGCTTTGGGTTGGGTTTTCCTGGGGGCTAGGACACACGGCACCTTTATTAATTCTTGGAATAATAATTTTATTATTTAAGGAAGCAGTTCTCGACAAATATGAAAGCATCGCACCATTCTTTGAATTTTTGGTAGGCATCATGCTCGTACTACTTGGAATTCAGGTATTTTGGCAACTGAAGAAAAATAATTTGCACATCCATCAGCATCAACATGATGAAAAGGAACATGTGCACATTCATACTTCTCACCAATTCAAAAAAGAAATTTCAAATACAAAAAAACACGATTTTTTTAAACTTGGCGCACCAACGTTTAGAACTAAATCTTTTTTTGTTGGTATTATCCATGGATTAGCGGGGAGTGCAGCGGTAATGCTGGTTTTACTACCGTCCATTCAATCTATATGGGTAGGGATCGCATATTTAATCTTATTCGGCGTTGGCACAGTACTTTCTATGTCTTTCATAACTGTTTTTCTCGCCGTGCCATTTTCCATGTCATCAAACAACAAAAAACTTTATCGTTACATCAGTTCATCTGCAGGAACAATAAGTATCCTTTTTGGGGTTACACTAATGTCTGATATAGGACTTGGAACTAGCTTGATACCATTTTAAATTCTTAGCTACATATACTAATTCAAAGGCTATTTTCTCTGGAAAATTTCCATAAAAATGAAATTAGATGATGTAGGATGGACCCAGGCATTGTCTCTACCAGGTATACGTGTGACGCGACCACCATTTTCTTCAATTTGCTTACAGAAAGCATCAACATCATCACAGTCATATGCAATTAAATAGATACCTTCACCATGAGGATTAAATGCATTTTTTCGTTCAGACATTAATTTTGCAACAGGGCTGTCTTCACCATTTCTTGGTTGCAACAGGTGACACAATGTTTCACCGTTATACCCCATTGGTACATAATCAAATTTACCAATACCGTTGTATCCTTTTTCACCAGTGGGAGTCATTCCAAAACGAGAACCATAATCAGCAACAGCCTGTTCAAGGTCGTGCACTGCAACTGTATAATGATTAAAAGTCAACATAATCTATCCTTTTCTTCAATTCTTACTATTTAGCACCTTTGTCTTTTAGATACTTTATTATTGCTGATCTATTCAATTCACTACCCATAAAAGGAGAGGTAATTGCAGCACCAAGCGGTGTATACCCATTCTTATCAGCTTTATTCAAATCTGCACCTCTATCAACGAGAAATTCAACCATCTCAAGCTTACCAAAATAAGCAGCCCATCCAAGTGGTGTAGAGCCATCTCGATTTTTAGCTTCAATGTCAATATCAGCACCGCCGCTTAAGAGTACATCAATAACAGTTTTAAATAGCATTACCATTTCTGCATTTTTTGGACTAATAGCAGCAATATGTAATGCTCCTGCACCTTTCCAGTCTTGAGTTTTAACAAACACAGCATTGATATCTGTTCCATATTCAATATGCTGTTCTATAACATCAATATTTGCAGTTGCTACTGCAGTGAGAAGATCAATTTTAGGTGACTTAACATTATTTTGTGTATCTTGCCCCCCACAAGCAAGGAAAAAAATTACAGCTAAAGCTAAGATTAACGGAACGCTATTTTTGATTGATTTATAATAATCTCTTAATTTACTTACCATCTGACATTTTTATCCCTTAGAAATCTCAGGTTTTTGAACAAAACAAAATATAACAGATCCTAGACCTGCCAATAAAGAAAGCATAATAAAACCAGGAGTATAACTGCCTAATAAATCATATGAACCACCAGCAATCAATGGGCCAAAAATCATTCCCCACATTGCTAACACTGAAGAAAATCCTGTTATAGTTCCATAGAATTTCCCTCCAAAATAATCTGCACGGATTGATGTAGTAAGTGGTATACGTGCGCCAAAAGTAGCCCCATTCAATATTGCAAAAATTATTATTAGCCAAATATGTGCTGCAAATGCAAGTATCATTAGAGAGGCAGCATTAATAAACATCACTGCCACTATCAACCATTTTTTATCAAATCTATCGCCTAGCACTCCTCCTACAAGTTGGCCAATTACCTGAGTTAACGTCATTACAGTTATCATGCTTGCAGCAACAGTTAATGAAAAATCTAAACTTTCATGTAAATGAGCAATTAAATGAACATTTATTGCACCCATAACTAACAAAGAAAGGCTATGCCCAATGCCGATATACCAGAAAGCTCGAGTTTTTAATGCTTGTATCGCCGTAAAATTAATTTCATCATTGAGCTGTAGTGATTCGGTACTACTAGAGGAATCAGTAATCAATTGTGATTGCGTTCTAATTCCATCAGGTTGCCATCCGGAATCTTGAGGATGATGACGCAAAAGTGTTGCTAAAGGAACTCCAACAACAATCATTATAATTCCTGAAATGAATGCCATATTTCGCCATCCGATAGATTCCAAACCGGTAGCGATAACAGGTTGCACCAATCCACCTGCCGCCAATCCAAGCATCATTAGAGCGAGCGCAGTTGTACGTTTGCGAATAAACCAATTCACAACTGCCACTGAAGCAGGCAAAAATGAACCAAGGGCATTTCCAAAAGCCATAACAAGAAATGCGACATAAAACCAAAAAAGGCTTTGAATCTGACTAAATATCACAAATCCAATTCCAAAAATGACAACCCCCACAAGCATCATTTTTCGTGGGCCAAAACGATCAACAAGCCAACCATCNATAGGNCCGAGTAGGCCACTTTCGACTCTTTGCATAGCAAAGGCTAAGGCNAGTGTAGTCCTACTCCAGCCAAANTCATCTTGTAGCAANACAACATATGCCCCAAATGCATGGAAGAGAAGAGCGCTACCTAAAGCCATTGAACAAGCNCCTGANGCGACNATNACCCACCCATAAAAAAAAGGNTGNTGTACTTGTTCTGAAGANGTCTTTCTAAGNTGCACCANAGTTCAAAGCTTTCATTCGCAATCNAAATTATATTTAACTTTGTAACTTTTTGAGTTCATCNGNAGNAATATGGCAATAAATNACNTGNCCAGGATTATCNGAATCANNCTGNGNNGGTGGTGGNGANGTNTCACANATGTNATCTANNTGACGATGACATCTTCCCGCAAGNGGACATCCCTGGAATTTNTCACGCAAAGTTGGAACAGAACCTTCCAAACGAATCCGAGTAGGATCAGCCTCTGGATCAGGCTCAGGAGCAGCTGAAAGTAGTGCTTCAGTGTACGGATGTGAAGGAATTGACAGAACCGCATTAGCGTCCCCTTGTTCTGCTACATGACCAGCGTACATTACCAATATCTCATCGGAAATATATCGAACTACCCCAAGATCATGTGAGATAAAAACATAGGAAGTATCTTTTTGCTGCTGATTTTGTAATAACAAATTTAAAACTTGCGCCTGTACAGAGACATCCAATGCGGAAACGGCCTCATCCGCTAAAATCACCTTAGGATCTGCTGCAAAAGCAGCAGCTAATGCAACTCGTTGCTGTTCACCACCTGACAGTTCTGCTGGATGACGTTCCACATAATCTGGGTTCAATCCTACAGATTCTAATAAGTTTCTAGCTTCGATATATGCTTCTTCAGGCNTCAAATCAGAAAACTTTTTGAGAGATCTAACTATTGCATGTTTAACTGGTAATTGCGGATTTAGGGAAGCTGTAGGATTCTGGAAAACCATCCGCATATTCGCACGAATTTCTTCGTCACGATCAATAACTTCAGCGGGNATTTCTTCATTCAGAAAACTTAATTCACCAGAAGATTTTGGCGTTAATCCAATGACAGCACGAGCAGCTGTAGATTTTCCAGATCCACTTTCGCCAACAATACCAAGAGTTTTTCCTGTGCCAACATCAAAATCAACATCAACTACNGCACGTACAGGTTTCTGAGCTTCNGNACCAAAAAATATGAATTTCTTCCCTTGACCTGACCTATAACGCACATTGAGNTTCTCAACATGCAATACATTAGTTTCATTGGATGACTCAAAATCTCTTTTAGGTCTTAATTCTCCCCAAATATCCGATGACACTTGCTCTGGGAAAAAGCATCGAACATAATGATCNTTTTCGACATTAAATTCAGGTGCCCTTGATGTACATTTTTCTTGTGCAATTGGACAACGTGGAGCGAATAAACATTCATTTGATGCTTCAAGACGAGCTTCAAAAACNGATCCTGGAATACTTTTTAACCTTGGAGTAATGCCTTCGTCATTGGGAGGTTGAGGAACACATGAAAGTAGTCCAGCGGTATATGGATGTTGTGGTGATTGAAAAATTTCCTTCACTGGAGCATCTTCAACTGTTTGCGATGCATACATAACAGTTACTCTGTCTGCAACACGTGCAATTACACCTAAATTATGACTAACAAATAAGATACCTGCATTTACTCGCTCTTTAAGATCTACAACCAGATCAAGAATTGTGGCCTCAGTAGTCACATCTAATCCTGTTGTCGGNTCATCCATAATCAAGAGGTCGGGTTCACATGCTAATGCCATTGCAATAACTACACGCTGCTGCATGCCACCTGATAATTCATGAGGATAACGATCACCAATTGTTTCTGGTGATGCTAGCCCCACTGATTCAAAGAGTTCGATCGTGCGAAGTTGTACAGCAGACTTATCCAAGGAAAGGTGCGTATGTAATACCTCTTCCATTTGTTTACCAATTTTCATAGTTGGATTCAAAGAAGTTTGAGGATCTTGATAAACCATAGCAATTCGATTACCACGGAATTGCTCCAACTCTACATCACTTAATTCAACGAGATTTTGACCTTCATACAGAATTGATCCATCAACTTGAACGTACCCAGGTAAATAACCAAGAATCGCGTAAGCAACCGTTGATTTCCCGCATCCAGATTCTCCAACTAGTCCTACAACTTCTCCTCGGTTAACAGTCAATGATGCATCGCGTACGGCTCGAACAGTACCGCGAGGAGTAAAGAAACTAACACCAAGATTAGTTATCTCTAGTAAAGGAGTATTACTTTGATTCATATTTTCTGTCATTGTGGTAGCTCCGTTGGTAAACGAGCAGCATCTCTAATTCCTTCAGTCAGTAAATTGACACCAACTACCAAAGAGGCAACAGCTGCAGCAGGTGATAGAGGCACCCAAGGTGCTCTTACAAGAATAGATCTGCTATCTGCAATCATCGCGCCCCAATCTGGAGAAGGTGGTTCAACGCCAAGCCCTAAAAATCCTAAAGAAGAAGCGAGAAGAATAGCGTATGAAAAACGAACAGAACCTTCGACTGCCAGAACAGGCAATGCGTTTGGTAATATCTCTTTAAAAATAATATATAAACTTTTCTCGCCTCTCAGTCGTGCAGATTCAATATATTCCTGAGTTTTTATACTTAGAGTAGCTGAACGTAATACCCGTGCTACTCGAGGTGTATGAACAATCGACAATGTAGCTATCACTAATATAGGTTCTTTACCAGTAGCAAAGAATGAAGAAAAATCATCCATCCATGTCAAAGAATCAGATACTGATAACACAAGTAATGCCAATAATAGTGAAGGAAAAGACATCAAACCATCGCCAATACGCATGACGATCTCATCAATTTTTCCACCCAAATAGCCACAAAACATTCCGATAGAAGTCCCAATAGCAACTCCTAAAATTGAACCAATCGCAGAAATTAAAATTATCGAACGAGCACCAGATAAAAGACGACTAAACACATCTCGACCAAATTGATCAGTACCTAAAATATACGGAATTGAATTACCAGCACCCATTGTAAAAGGTTGGGCAAAAGTTTCATCACTAAAATCTGTAGGACCAAAAGGGGCTAGGAACGAACCAAAACAAGCTAGCAAAAGGTGCAAGATTACCAAAGGTAATCCTACCTTTCCTGCTGGAGTTTTAAATGCATTAAGCATTGGACGAAAAATATTGTTAAGTCGTCCTTTTATTGAAATTTTTTGCATGCCAACGGTTTCGGATTCAGTGCTCATGAAGATATCCTAATCCGTGGGTTCAACCAAACATACATCAAGTCTGCGACAAGATTACTGACTGCATATGTACCAGCCACTAACAAAGCTACCGCTTGTAAAACAGGCAAGTCGCGTCGGTTAATTGCATTAATGAGAGTCAAACCTAAGCCAGGGTAGCCAAAAACACTTTCTACAATAATGAGACCACCTAACATCCATCCCACATTAATTGACACTACACTTATAGTAGGAAGCATTGCATTAGGAACAGCATGACGCCAAATCACCTGCCAACGTGGCAAACCTTTTAATATTGCTGTGCGAACATAATTTGTTTCAAGAGCCTCAATTATATTTGCACGTGTCATACGCATAATGTAACCGAAAAGTACAGCAGTCATTGTAAGAACAGGCATAATTAAAATTTCAGGTCGAGCTAAAGGAGACGTACCTGGTAAAACAATACTCGATGAAGGCAACCAACCTAAAGTCGAAGATAGAATCACAATTAGAATGAATCCTGTAACAAATTCTGGTAGTGAGATAGCTACTAAAGAGAGTACACTTACTGTGTGATCGCCGACAGAACCTCTACGTACTCCCGCCCAAACACCCACCAAAATTGCACTTGGAACAGCAATGCAGAATGCTGCAATAGCAAGAACTAAAGAATTTTGTAATCGGCTTTTTAATATCTCAGTAACTGGCCTATCTTGCACTAAAGATGTACCAAGATCACCTTGGAAGACACCTCCAACCCAATTTAGATATCGTTTCCAAGGTGGTTGATCCAAACCCATTTGTTCACGTAAAGTTTCTAGCGCACCAGGTGTCCTGCTTTTACCAAGTACTGCCTCGGCAACATCTCCTGGCAATACTTCCGTGACACCAAAAATAGCTAAAGACACTACAACTAGAGTCAAAAGGATCAAAGCAAACCGCATCACTAAGAATCGGAGCATACCAATAGTGCTTTCTGGGTTTGTATAAAAAAAGAAGTACCTGTTCCACTACATAAAGCAGTGGAACAGGTGATAATTAATAATTATGCTTCTTCAAACCATCCGCGTGATAGGAATGGCCATCGACTTGGGTGAGCTTCAATATTCTGAACATTTGTAGCCACACCCATAAGAGTATTCACAAAGAACGGAATTACTCGGTAGGCTTGTTCAACCAAGTGTTTCTGAACTTCACTATAAGTCTCTTTTCGTGCATCTAAGTCCTCACCACGTGCACGCTCAATCAATCCATCAAGTTTTGCATCTTTCTGATAAGTTTCATTCCAAGGTGCATCTCCGTGATAAACAATGCTCAAAGCAGCATCAGGATTTCTACCGTTCCAGTTAACAGTACATAACTGAACTTCCTGATTTAGCCACCACTTAGACCAATATTCATCTTCAGGTTTCTTATCAATTCGCGCATTGAAACCTGCTTCACGTGCATATTCTTGGAATGTTAATGCAACTTCTTCATGCATAGCTGCACCCATCGTTACAACAGGAACTTCTAATCCATCTGCATACCCAGCAGCAGCAAGAAGATCTCGTGCTTTCTTTGGGTCATATTCAGGAATAGCAACACTAGAATCATAATGAGGATCATTAGGAGCAATTGGATGGTCATTTGCAATCGCACCAAGACCTTCGATTACTTTCGCAACATTTTGTTCTCTATTCGAGGCAGCCTGTAACGCTTGACGTACACGAATATCATTAAATGGAGCAATCAGAGTATTCATAGCTAATGTCATATAACTCGCAGATGTAGCTTGAGATGCTCTAGCAACTCCACTACCATCAACTTCTGGCACCGAGGCAGGAGTTAATCTATTCACCTGGTGAATCGCACCCCCCTTTAACGCCTCAATACGAGATTCTGGTTCAGGCAAATATGTAAATTGAATGCCATCAAAATAAGTATTGTCTGCACCCCAGTAATCTGCACGTCGTTCAAATGTAGTACCTTCACCTGGTTGGTTACTAACCATTTTGTACGCACCAGAACCAACGTATTTACCTATACCCCAATTAGTAGGATCATCATTTTGTGGAACAATTTTTCCTTGATAAAAAGACAAAGTGTTTACCCAAAATGCGTTCGGCTTATCCAAAGTCATCTTGACGGTATGATCGTCTATAACTTCTGTTCGACCACCTTTTGTAGGATCTAAAGAGCCTAATTGTCCAGTAGGTGGTGCTTCTAAAGCGAAAATACGATCGAATGTGAATTTCACGTCAGCAGCAGTTACTTCATCGCCATTAGAGAATGTATTATTCTTTCTTAAGTTAAAAATGTATTCTTGCTGATCTTCTGTTTCCCAAGACTCTGCAACTGCACCTGTCATAGTAAGGTCATGTTGCTTGACTACCAGGTTTTCACCTGCTTGCCATCCAATAGCAGCTTCTGCATCACTCGTAAAGAATGCCGGGTCAGTGCTCGAAAGTTCTATGTCTGGTGCAGATGTGAGTGTTCCACCTTTAGTACCTTCACCGCCACTGTCACAACCTATGAGCGATGCACCTGCTAGCCCTAAAGCACCCACACCAGCGCTACGCATTAATCCACGTCTAGAAATTTTGTTACGCTTCCAATAGTTACTATCCATAATCAATCACATTCTTGTGACATTCCTCCTAAAATTGGTCGAGGCATGCAAACCTATTTCTTAATAATAAATAGCAAGTAATAGTTAACCTCTGTATTTGCTGTATTAATACACTACCAGAAGCTACATGATGGGGGAAGTCAAGTTATTCAAAAAGGATAATTCCTTACAAATTCTTCAAATTCAATCCAGTTATCAACATTCTCAACAGAAAAAGAATTGGCAATATCAATATTGTAGGGCCTGTTAAGCAAAACCGGGACCATACTTTCTGGAGCGTCTTCTAACACTTCAGGTGTGTCATCTAAATGAAATTTAATATTTAGATCTATCCAAATAGGTGCTTTCGATTGCTGTTTAGTATGCACAATAGGAATATCTCCAATGCCATGCAATTTAAGCCAATCCTGAGCCAAACCCAATTCTTCATCTAATCGAGCAGTTACAACTGTCACATCGTACGCTGTCAAAAAACGTTCTATCACTTCAATAGCTTGATTTACTGGTGGCATTTCTAAAACTAACTCAGTCTGATGGACTGCTAATAACATTTCTTCATAACGTTTATCACCCAAGATTGGTAATGCAACTCGCCGACCAGTTTCTGCAATATCTACTTGAACATCCCACCGATCAAGAATATAACGTTGCTTAAGCCAAGCAACGTCAGCTATTGTCCCGTCAAAATCAAGTCCGATGTGCATAACTTATATCCGATTTTTTGTTTGAATTTTCCAGTGTAAATTCACTATGTTTCTGACAGATAAAACATTCAATTGCAAAAATTACGATTAATTTTTTTAGAACATTCTTGTCAAAAATGCTAATAAGAGTATGCTCATTAGAATTATTATTAAAAATTTATCAAAAGAACTTTTGAGTAGAACTACACTCCCGTCTTAATTTTCTGTACTTTGTATTAATGAGAAATAAACGAAAATCAATTAATGAGATATTAGATCTGACTCAGAAAAAAATATCACGACTTACTCCGGAAGAGGCCCACAGTGCTCAAAAAAAAGGTGCCCTCATAATTGATACCCGAGATTCTGCCGATCAACTTACTGAAGGAATTATACCTGAGGCAAAATTAATTACTAGAAATACTTTGGAGTGGCGATGTGATCCTGAAGCAGAATTACCCGACCCACTACTTTCAAAATTGGATAAAAAAATAATCATTATGTGTAATGATGGTTATTCTTCCAGCCTTGCGGTAAAAAGTTTAATGGATATAGGAAGAACAGATGTCTCTGATATAATCGGTGGCTACCGTGCTTGGAAAAATTACGGCCTTCCTACCTCAAACATAACTACTTTAAAAGATCGTAAACCAAGTACGTAGCAAAAAGTAAAATTATCAAGTCACCCAATTGAATACTATGATCGCTCACCCAAGTCTTAATAGTTCCGAATATTCCGAGAAAAAAACTACCAGCTACGAATAGCCATATCCATTCTTTTCCCAAATCACTAGAGAAAAAATATGCTACTGCTAACCAAATTAATGCAATAGCAACTGGCCAATAATAGATCACATTTTGCATACGCCACCGCAACAATGTAGTTTATTACCTGTAGAGTAACGTCTTAATAAAGGTTTGTAAATGAAAAAAAATAACCCCAAAGAAATAGCCGCTTTGTTATCAAAAATTTATGGTAACCAACTTGAACCAGCTAATTATGTACGTGGCGTCGCCATCAGTGGCAAACTTAGACTTAGTAAGCTAATCCCTAAAAGTAATATAAAAATACCTTCAATTACGAAAATAGTAGACCCTTTAATCAACGAAGATTACTTGGCAAAAATTATCAGGTCTGACGGTTCGGTTCATGCTGGTTTTGTTTGGGCAGAAGATCTAACTGAAATTTCTGGAGATACAAAATACATAAATTTTCTAAAAAAAATTGCTGATAGTTATTTGCAATTTAATTCTGAAGGTAAACCACTTCCAATAGACCCTGATGATAGAGTTGAAGATATCTTCTATTCTGCAGCTTTACTCGGACGTGCATATAAATTTACAAACAACGATCAATATTTAGATGTACTTGTCGATCACCTATTATCCGCAACGCCAGAAAGTAAAACAGGTCTTTGGTGGCATTGTAAATCTTCACCTTTCTTCTGGGGGAGAGGAAATGCATTTGTTACTTTAGGTTTTGCCGAAGCACTGACTTACATACCATCAAATAATCAATCAAAAACAGTAATCGAAAAAAAACATCAACTACACATAAAAAACCTTCTCCAATACCAAGATAGTAGCGGAGCTTGGCGTCAAGTGATTAATCGTTCTGATTCATACCTAGAATTTACAGCAACAGCAATGATCGGTTATGCCTTGGCATGTGGTCGATCAAACGGCTGGTTAGGATCATATGTGGATGAGCCGTTAGAACGTGCATGGCAAGCAGTTACTAATCGAATTACTGCAGATGGATCAGTAAGAGATGCTTGTATAGGAACAGGACCTTTAGAACATCTAGGGGATTACGTTAATCGTGGTACAGTGAATGGATTAGATGATCGATCTGGTTCTATGGCATTGTTGTTCAGCATTGAATATGGAAAATTTTTGGGAGAATTTTAACTTCTCTACATTCAATAATCTTCCCCAACTAACCAGAAATTTGAAGATGATACTTTAGTACAAAATAAATGTCAGCGATATAACTAATTTAAAGAGGAAGTGCTGTCGAAAAATCTGGAATCCCTTCCCATCGACCAGCATTTCCTGCTCTCATTACAGCAATAGTTTTTATTACTTCTGGGTTTGCTAGACCGTGAGGAGCCTTGCCTGATAATACATTAATCACACTTTCTGCTTGTTTGCGAGAACATTCTTCCAGAAACGTAGGAGAATATCCTGCCGTATGTGGAGTAATAATGAGATTGGGTAAATCAAGCAATGGATTTTCGATTTCTATGGGTTCCTTTTCCGTCACATCAATTGCAGCTGCTTCAATTTGCCCAGATTTAAGAGCATTTAAGAGAGCTCTCTGTTCGACTAATTGCCCTCGTGCACAATTCACAAGGATTGCAGATGGCTTCATAAGTGAAAAAACTTCTTCATTGAATAAATACTCTGTTTCTTTTGTCCAAGATGCATGTATTGAAATATAATCAGAACTTCTAACTAATGTATCAAGATCAACGAGTGTTACACCATATAAATCAGCAGTAGATTGCTCTACATAGGGATCACAAGCAATAATCTCTTTAGGACCGAATCCTCGTATTCTAGTTGCAAAAGCCCGACCAATATTACCAAGACCAACAATACCTACCGTATGCCCACCTATACGCCTAACAGATTGTTGAAATCCTGTAACAGCACTAGGATTTTCACTCCACTCACCTTTACGGACTGAGACAATACTGTCGAAAAGTCGACGAGTTACTGCTAAAAGCATCGCCACAGCATGATCAGCTACTTCTGCAGTATTCACACCTGGCACGTTGCACGCGAGTATGCCTAATTCTGTAGCAGCTTCAAGGTCGATTGAATCAACTCCAACTCCCAATCGTGAAACAATTTTTAAATTTGGACATGCTTCTAATACTTTTCGATTAGTAAGTAAACGTCCACCTATGAGAGCACCATCAACATCCTTTAAGAGGTCGATACTTTCTTCAACTGAAGCAACTGATGCCTCAACAACTTCGAAACCTGCAGCTTCAAAAAGATCTCTTCGATTATGTGGGCTTGCATGCATACCGATTTTGAACGTCATAAACATCTCCACTATACAGGTGCTATAGAATGCATCTCCATCTGTAGCACTATAAAAAAACTACTAATTTTTAACTTCAATTAATTCAATTCGCACTTTTTCAGGAACTTCCATAAATGCGACTCGAACTGTTGAACTTGCATTACGAGGGCTTTCAAGTAATGTAGCTCCTAAATTTTCGAGTCTTAAGATATCAGCATCTAGGTCTGAAGAATCAAGGCCAAAATGTTCTAACCCAAATTTTAATCCTGCATCACCCTCATTAAACTCTTGACCTGGAACAGGTTCAGAGATGCGAACAATCATATTATTTTCACTAGTACAAGTAATGAACCTGTCACCAACATCACGTACAACATCAGATACTATAGTAAAATTAAATGCCTCTACCCACCAATCTGCCGTCTTCTTAGGATCGATAGACTTTATGTGTATATGATTAATATTAAATGGCAAATGACTATCCTTTCGTCTCACTCACGAATACGAGAACGTCCAATTATACGCCAATCACTATCTACCAATGCGACAAGAAAGATAATCTGTTCATTGTCACCATTAGCAAGATTGGCATCAACTGAAATATTTACACCATTACTGCCAATCTGAAAAGCATTAATTTTATAATCAGAAGTAACAAACCACTCTCGTCTTGCTAAAACTTCTGCATAATCCTCTGGTGTATCAAACTGGCTTATACGTCCAGTGCCTACGTCAATAAGGGGGTAATTAGCAAGATCTATACAGCGTGAGAAATCTGCAGTATTCCAAGCATCCAAATGTTGTTGAACAATGTCAATCGCTGAATTTGAGGAGTAGCTGTGATCTTCCAATTCATTAAATGAATCTACACCAAATCGAGCTTGTATTTTCCATGTCCCCTTTATTATCTGAGTGAGTATGTAAGTTACACGATTTGAAACTATAGGTTCATCATTTTCATCGTAACGTGTCCATCCTCCAGCAAGATGAACTTTATGTTCAGATTCATGAATACGTACAGGATCGATTCTGTGTGTACGCACCCATCCACTTGCTTTAAAGCTTTCCCATGACACAGCGTTAGCATAATCATTTTTTGTTTCAAAATATGACAAACCAGAGGTACTTAAATATGAAGAATTTATTCCTGATGAAATGCGTATATGTGGATATTGCATAACATTAGCCCAACCTTCTGCATCTTCAGAATTGAACCATAAAAAAAATTCTTCGTATGTGGCCTCTGGGCTGTGAAATGACATTTGACTCTCCATACCGAGATAATTGAACCCTTCGATATTTTCAAGAATTATTATACACAACTCAATTTTAGAGCTGTTATCAACAGCGTTAAAAATTCTCTACTGCTGAATACGTACTTTCCTTTCGAGTATTGATTTTTCTGCGCGACGGCAATGTATCTCCGTTTAATTTAAGATTATTATTTTGTGAACAAAATATTAGTTCAAGAGATCGATAAGAAGAGATTTATAGCTTATTATTAATCATTCGCCGGTGTAGCTCAGGGGTAGAGCAACGGTTTTGTAAACCGTAGGTCGTTGGTTCGAATCCTACCGCCGGCTCCATATTTATGTTTCATTATTACTATTGTATGTTGCATTTCATATTTCTTTACGAAAAACATGTAAAAAGATAGACTGCAATCTAAATTTGTAATGATTTAGTTTGAACAGCCAACAAATATAAAAGGTAAAATTTAAATCTACCTACTAAAATCGGAGAAGAAATGACCTATAAAGAAATTTTGTATAGTACAGAAAATAGAATAGCCACACTTACTTTAAATTGTCCGGAAAAACTCAACGCGATGGGACCAGTATTATTAAAAGAATTCGAAGAAGCTATAAAAGAATTCAATCGTGATGATCAATCACGTGTTCTAGTAATCCGAGGTGCAGGGCGAGCATTCTCTGCTGGTTATGCAATAGGAGGTGGTGACAACCATGGTAGAGATCAAACTGTCGATGAAGATAGAGATCGACTAGAAGAAACTGCACTTCGATGGCTATCCCTATGGGAATCACCTAAACCCATAATCTCTATGGTTCACGGATATTGCCTTGCAGGTGCAAGCATGTTAGCTATCATGGCTGACTTAACTTTTGTAGCTGATGATGCCAAAATTGGATTTCCGTCACTACCTATTGGGAGTGGAGATATTGAGACATTTTGGTACTGGTTTGTAGGCCCAAAAAGAACCAAAGAAATTGGATGGCTTTTAGGGACTACAATTTCAGGCAAACAGGCACAAAGTTGGGGTTTTGCAAATGAATCATTCGCACCAGAAGATTTAGAAGCCAAAACTTATGAGAAAGCACAATTAATTGCCCGACTTCCTCTTTCATTATTGAATTTGAAGAAAAAATCTGTAAATAGAATCATGGAATTTCAAGGGTTCAGAGCTGCAGTACTTTCAGGATCTGAATGGGATGCAGTTGCACATGCAACAGACGCAGTTAAAGAAATGCAGGGAAGAATGGCTGAGGGTGGCATGAAAGGTGCTATCCAGTGGTTTAACACAGAAGCATAAAAAGTGACCTAAATAGAAAGAAATGAAATGAATATTCGTAATGTCCCCGAGGAAATTAAAACTGCTGTTGGTGAAGAAAGAGCATCAAAGGCTAGCGAAACAGCGAGTGTAGCTGCAGAGAGATTAGATCGTGATAACTTTTGGCACCAAGAGTCAGCAAATGTATATAGAGCACAAACTTGGACTGAAAAAAAATGAACGAATTACATTGGTTAGAAGCACATGAAGCTGCTGCGTTAATTGCGTCCAAGAAATTATCACCTGTTGAATTAACGCAATCACTACTAAATAGAATTGAAAAGTATGATCCAGGGCTAAATGCATTCCTTACTATGCGACCTGAAGCTTCTTTAGCAGCTGCTAAGGAAGCTGAAGATATAGTTATGAGAGATGACACATCACTCGGTCCATTACATGGAGTTCCATTCGCGCTAAAGGATATTATTGATGTGAGCTCGTGGCCAACAACAGCTCATTCAAAAATCCTTGCAGATAATATTGCCGAGAAGGATGCAGAAGTGACTGCAAGGCTAAAGGCGGCCGGCGCAATTTTACTAGGGAAATTATCTACACATGAATTTGCATTGGGAGGACCATCATTTGATCTCCCATGGCCACCAGCAAGAAATCCTTGGGGAAGAGAATATTATCCTGGAGGTTCATCCAGTGGTTCAGGTGCAGCAGTTGCTGCAGGTTTTGTACCTATTGCATTGGGGTCTGACACAGGAGGATCTGTGCGTGGCCCTGCATCAATGAATGGGTTACTCGGGATGAAACCAACCTACGGTCGAGTCAGTAGAAATGGGGTTGTCCCTTTGTCTTTTTCACTTGATAACGTAGGGCCATTAACACGAACAGTGAAAGACAATGCACTTGCATTATCTATCATCTCTGGTTTCGACACGAAAGATCCTGCAAGCGCTGAACTAGATGTGCCCAACTTCACTAAAGACTTAGATAGAGGTATCAAAGATTTAAAAATTGGTGTGATAAGGCATTTCTATCAAAAGGATATGATCGCAGGTGATGATGTCATTACTGCAATGGAAGATGCGTTAACTATACTTAGTGACAGTGGAGCTCAGATCCAAGAAATAAATACGCATCCACTTGTTGATTACGCGACATGCAATAGAATTATTCTTTTATCTGAAGCATGTGCAATTCATCAGGAATGGCTCACAAACCGGGCGGATGATTATGCAGAGTCGACTTTAAGTAGACTACTCCCAGGCACTGCGTTTAGTGCTGTAGATTATGTTCAGGCATTGCGAACAAGAGCACGCTATGCTGCAGAATTTAACACATTCTTCAATAATTTCGATGCTGTAATCACTGTTAATAATATGGAGGCTGCTTTTCCGATTGAAGACTCTGCTGCACGTGAAAAATATTATCCAAGACAAGCGAGAGCACCTTTTAACGTGACTGGAAATCCTGCTCTAGCAGTACCGATTGGATTCAGTCATGAAGGACTTCCAATATCAATGCAAATTATTACAAATCAATTTGATGAAACAATGGCATATCGTATTGCTGCTACTTATGACAAAGTGACGCAATGGACTGTAAAACATCCTGATTTAGATAAAACGGCCACTCTACCTGCTGAGTAATACATAAAGATTAAGGAAATAATGTGACAGATCCACGAAACTTTTTAGATAAATGGATTCAGCTCGTAAATAATGGTGATATCGAAAACCTGCTTAACTTATATGACATTGAAGCCATATTGATCCCAACTTTTTCTAACGGAATACTAAACACGCCAGAAAAATTACGGGGGTATTTTGAAGAGCTTGGAAACCGTGAAGATCTGAGTGTGAGTGTTAATGAAAAATATTTGGTCGTTCAAGAATTACAAAATCACATATTTGCTCTTGGTGGCATTTACGACTGGCGCTTCAATGTAGAGGGAGAGGTACAGAATTTTGAAGCTCGATTTAGTTACCTCATTGATCTTTCTAAAACTAGTCCAATTTTACATCATCATTCATCGCAAGTACCTCGAAAGCTGTAAAAATAAACTTAGTTTTGGGTAGAGGATTCGAATTGACCCATAGATAATGTGAAAGTTAGCTCAATAGAAAAATTTGAAATTTAACATTACTGCAAGAAGAAACTTACTTAAATATTTTCTAAAAAATCAATATAAAAATCTGGCAATCCAATTTCCTTAGCACCTTTTAACATTGTTTCTTTATATGCGGAAGAGGGTGAGTAGCCTGCGAAATTTGGTGATACAACCTGATATGTGCGACATGTAATTAGATCATTAGCAGGTGTTCGAACTTGAACGCTTTTCCTTTGATAAGCAGGCGGTGTTCGAAATACACCTTCTTGCTTATCAAGTTCTTCGGAGTCTTCATCATCAATCAACCATAAGGCTCCCCATACTGATTCATCTGAAGATGGCAGGATATCACCAACTCCACCCTGCCAAGTGTTTTCACTACGAATTGTGAAAGCAAGTCGAAAGTGGGGTAACTCTGCAGTAGTAAGAAATTGAGCAGAAGGACAATGAATATGCAATCTGCTTTCATTCAAATTTGAACCGAAACCAAAGTAAAAAAAAGGAGATTTCATTACTACCCCGTACGATTAATTAGTTATTTGAACCGACTATCCGGATACATTAATCCATAATGATCTCGAAGAGTAACACCTTCATAATGTGTTCGGAAGATCCCACGTTGCTGTAACAAAGGAATTACTTCTGCAATAAAAATATCAAACATTTCTGGTAATACCGGAGGCATTAGATTAAACCCATCTGCTGCTTTATCATTGATCCAATCTTCCATCAAATCAGCAACTTGTTCAGCGGTACCAGCAAATGTGTAATGACCACGTGCACCAGATAGCTTAGACAATAATTGACGAAGTGTTGGTTGTTCATTTCGAATTAAATCGACAATTAGTTTTGGTCTACTAACTCCTCCTTGTAAGGTTTCTGGATCTGGAAAATCATCAGGAACTAAAGTCCTATCAAGGTCTATATGCGAAAGATCTATACCCCCAAAGGCTACTGATAATCTTTTAAGACCTGTATCTATGTTGCCAAGTTCATCCAATTCGCGAACATATTGATGCGCTTGAGCTTCAGTAGAAGCAATCACCGGGCTCAATCCCGGCATAATTACACATTGATCAGGTGAACGTCCTTGCGAAATTACTCTTGATTTAATATCACGATAAAAGTCTTGCGCCGTCGTTTTTTCTAATACTGCTGTAAAAATAGCTTCTCCATGTTTAGCTGCAAATGCACGACCAGGTTCAGACGATCCTGCCTGTACATGAACTGGACGCCCTTGAGGACCACGCGGGACAGTTAATGGACCGCTTACATCATAAAAATCACCATGGTGATCGATAGGCACAATACGGCCTGGACGTGTGTATTGTCCACGCAACCGATCATCTAATACTGCATCTGCAGCCCAACTATCCCAGAGACTATTAACAACTGTCATAAATTCATCAGCGCGTTCATATCGCTCTTCAATACCAGCTTGAGGGTTAGCACTATAGTTTGTTGCTGCTTCTGCTGATGATGTTGTGACAATATTCCAAGCAACACGACCGTTACTCAAGTGATCAAGGGATGCAAATTGCCTTGCAAGATTGTAAGGTTCAACATAGGTAGTTGATGCAGTACCAATAATTCCAATATTTGAAGTAATTGCTGAAAGTGAACCCATTAATGGAATAGGATCTAAAACTGCACGTGGAGTATGTTCGATATCAGAACCAAGTGCCAAAATATCAGAAAGAAAAATAGAATCAAAAAAAGCACTTTCTGCCTTTAATGTTAACTCTTTGTAATAGCGAAAATCAGTCAGTAAAAAAGGTGATGCTGCAGGGTGCCTCCACGCAGCCTCATGATGGCCGCGGCTATGAATAAAAAGGTTTAGATGTACTTGTCGCTTCATTTTATTACACCCACAGAATTCCGCGTTGATAATACTGTCACCAACTATAGCATCAGTACAATGAAAAAAATGACTACTTCGAATATAAAGTTCAATAGAGTCCCTAAAATATAAGATATTCAGATATCTTCTACTAAAAAGAACAAAGCGTTGTACTATGTATTAGTTTTAGGAGGAAAAAATGAACACTTTAAAAGACAAATTGAAATCTGGTCAGACTGCTGTTGGAACCTCAGCCTTAGTAAACAGTGATGTTAATTTTTTAGGCGATACAGATTACGACTTTATTTTCTTTGATACTCAACACTCTGCTGTTGAAATTAAACAATGGCAACCAAGTATCCAAACTCTAAAGGGTAAAAATCCTACCCCGATAGTGCGAGTTAGTGACAATCGTGCAGATTTAATTTGTTATGCGTTAGATGCAGGTGCCAGAGGAATTATTGTTCCAATGGTCAATACCAAAGAAGAAGCTACCGCTATGGTCCAGTCATGTAAATACTACCCTAAAGGAGTACGCAGTAATGCAGGTATTCGTGGTGAATGGGGTGACTTTGATAATTACAGAGACTATCTCGATACAGTAAACGAACAACTTCTGATTATTCCAATGATTGAGACAACTGAAGCCATGGAAAACATTGATGAAATTCTCAGTGTTGAAGGTATTGATGTCCTTCTTGTTGGACCATCAGACTTGTCAATTGCACTTGATGTGCCATTAGATTATCCATCGGATACATACCAACGTGGACTCGAAAAAATAGCAAATGCATGTAAAAATCATGGTGTAACTGCAGGTATGTACTTCATTCCTCCAGGAATGGATCCGAACATGTATGTAGAAAAAGGGTTTAAATTCTTTACATTACCATGGAATGAATGGGCACTCACTGGTATCCAAAATGGTCTAGCAAATATTAATAGATAATGAAAATAGAAGTTCTCCTTATATTACTGAGGAGAACTTCTATTTAGTTATTACTTCAAACTAATTCAAAGATTTTTTCAAGACCCCCATAGGATTACCCATGGCGGGAAGAAATACGCCTATCGCATGTAAAATTGCTAATCCCAGTATGGGCGTGAATACTCGTATCAAAATATCAGTATCAACTAACAATCCAACCATAAAACCTATAGTCCCTACGGATAGCCCCCAAAACATAACATGATCGATAACATCTTTATATGTTTTAAGGGTATAACGACCTATAAAAGGAATCAGTGCAACAGTGAGAACACCTATAAAAATTGAATGATCAAGAGCTAACATTAGTCTACGAGGTATAGAATCAAAATCATCTTGAGAAATATAATTCACTATCAAATAAACAAAAATACAGAGATTCACAACCACAAAAATACTTGCAATTACCCCGTAGCGAGCATTCCCTGTCTCAAAGAATGAAGTAGTCTGTATGTTAGGAATCATTCTTACTACAAAAATAGCTATACCAATAATTTCAAAGGGTAGGCTCAACATTATCAGTGGTATCAAATCCAATAACAAACCAACAACTACAGCAACACCTCCAAGAAATGGAAGTCCTATCTGTAGCCATCCAGCACGACTTGCAGGTTGTAAAGTAGCATCTTTATTAAGCACCCATTCTGAGAAAACCATACCAACAGGAACAAGAAAACCCACAACCATTGCTGCAGGATGCGCTTCTCCAAGTCTAGAGGGAATGCCGCTATCTGGATTTGCAATGATAATTCCATAGAAAACCCCGAATACAGCACCAATGACTGAGGTAGCTAATCCTGCAAGGATTCCAAGATGAGGGACACTAAGTGTCGTTCCACGTGCTTGTCTAAATCCCCAAAAAGCAAATCCTAAAAGAATAATCATCATGAGCGTTCCAAGGATTGGTCGAGCAAGATTGGTGGTCGTGAGGAAGGCCACATTATAAGCAGCTGCAACTAGTGGAGCTGCAACGGCTAAACGACTTATTGTTTTATTATCAGGATCTTTAGATCCAAATAACACTAATGCACCAGCAAAAACACCGCCAGTAATCCAAGCTAGAGTACCTATGTGAAGGTGTGTAAGAAGGGCTTTACGTTCAAAATCAACTAAATCAAGACCGTTCAAAATACCTACAACAACTGTATAAATAAATAGCAACATACCTGCTTGCAGAATCCATCGGATTTCACCTAAATATGGAATAGATGGACTTTCAGANGACATAATTCTCTCCAATCACTCATATTCTACTATAAACATGCTGAGTAAAAATTGACCACTATTGCAACGGGGAAAAATCAGTCATCGTAATGAGACGATTTTCAATATGATCAACTAAAGGACCGTTAGCTTCTGACTCAGACCTTACCTTATTCCAATCTGGATCAGAACCAAAATCTGCCCAAGATTGCGTACGTTGATTTGCATCTTCAAATGCAAGGATGTACCAAAGCTCGTCATTACGACCACCAATAGAATTACGCCAATATGCAACATTTTGGATACCATGTTTTTCGAAAAGTGCCATCGTATGGTTCTGGAAGCGTGCCATTAAATCGTTCATCCGGCCATTTGCCGCTGTATATATTCTTAATTCGTGAATCATTTAAATCTCCTACAAATATTTGCATAGGATAATAACAAAAAACATGAGACAGTTAATATGAGGTGAACATATGAACAATGTTGATCAACGTCAGGAATTATCGAATTTGATAAAAACTAAAGAATTCGAAAAAATACGTGCACTATATGGGGTACCACATCCAGAAAATAACAAAGAGCCTCTCACTTATGAAGAGGTCAGCATACTTTATGACAATATGTTCATCGAAATAGCTACAGCATATACAAGGCACGGTGGTACTGACGATCCTCACCAATCACCATCACTAAAAAAATTAAGAATTCTTAAAGAATATCTAGAGTTTTATCGCGAAATTTATTAAACCTCAAAGCCATCAGTAACTTCATATAGTTTCGCATCGCATATACCAATATCCAATGGGAAACTATATGCCATGACAAATACAAACAACACTCAAAAATTTGAAAATGTACAAGATCGTCTTGCAATACCTAGACAGACAGTACCCAAAAGAACTCCAACTGAACGTGTGAATAATTTTGAGGAAACATNCCTGCCACTTCAAATGGATATGGCTATCGTAGAGGCATCCAGATGTATTGATTGCCCATCCGCACCTTGTATTTCTGCATGCCCTGTTCATAACGATATTCCAGGAGCCTTAAAATTATTAGAAACGGGTGACATCGTAGGTGCAGCAAATAAATTTCGTGAAACCTCAACACTTCCAGAAATGTGTGGAAGACTCTGCCCCCAAGAATCTCTCTGCGAAGGAGATTGTGTAGTTGGATTTGCTATTAGACCAGATGGAATCAAACAACCACCTGNCGCTATAGGAAGATTAGAATCTTTTGTAACAGATTCACAACGTAAAGAAATAGGTGGATTCCCAACACCAACACCACAACAGACAACCGGTTTCCGAGTTGCAATTATTGGCAGTGGACCTGCAGGTTTAACCGTAGCTGAAGAACTGCAACTCCGAGGTCACCAATGTACTATTTTTGATATGTGGCCTGAACCAGGTGGAGTCCTTCGATATGGTATACCCAACTTTAAGATGAACAAAGAATTACTAGAATCAAAGCTAAGTTCTTTACAAAAATTAGGCCTTCATTTTGTCAACAACACCAAAATCGGAGTTGATATAACCCTAAAAGAACTTCATTTAGATCATGGATATGACGTTATCTTCATTGGCACTGGTGCAGGGGTAGGGAATCTTATGCGCCTTGAAGGTGAAGAGCTTCAACATGTATATCAGGCCACAGACTTTCTTGTACGCGGAAACTTAAAACCATATGAACTCCCCCAAGAACAACAAGAACAACCATATATAGGGAAAAATGTAGTTGTAGTGGGCGGTGGAGATACATCTATGGATTGTGTACGTACTGCCATTCGATTAGGTGCTGAAAGAGTAATTTGTGTTTACCGCAGAACTGAAAACGAAATATTGGGACGAGCTGAAGAACGTGTACATGCAAAAGAAGAAGGAGTTAAGTTCCTTTATCTTACAACACCAGTTCGTTTTATCGGAGATGAGAACGGTCAGGTGAAACAAGTAGAACTTATTCGTATGGAACTGAGTCAACCTGATGAAAGCGGCAGAAGAAGGCCTGTACCTATTGAAGGATCAAATTTCATGGTTGATGCTAGTTCTGTAGCAATTGCAATTGGATATGGTCCTGATAAAGAATTCGTAGAATCTGCACCTTTTGAATCAAATCAATGGCATCTGGTAGAAGTAAATTCACGTACAGGTCAAACAAACATTCCATATGTCTTCGCAGGAGGAGATGCTATTAATGGTGCAGACTTAGTTGTGACAGCTATTGCAGATGGAAAACGTGCATCAACTTGGCTACATTCATACCTCTTAGGGCTAGAGAAAAAATAATACCCTTTTCGATCTCCCAATTCATTTGTGACATAGGTAAGATGATATAAATTAACATACCTATTGAAAGTGAAACGCATGAAAATTACCAATATCGAAACATTTATTGTTGATGCAGGTTGGCGTCCCTGGGGATTTGTCAAAGTGGAAACGGATGAAGGTATTACCGGATGGGGAGAGTGTAGTGATGGAAGATCGCCTCAAGGAGTAGCAGCAACAATAGCTGATCTCGAACCTATACTTCTAGGTCAAGATCCTCGTGAATTTGAAACACGATTTTGGGATATGTACCGTGGAACACGACAAAGTCTTGGAGGAATCGCGGCAAAAGCAATGGCGGGGTTAGATTGTGCATTTATAGATATTAAGGCTAAAAGTTTAGGTATATCAGTAGCAGAACTTTTTGGTGGTCCAGTGCGGGAAAAAGTACGTGTCTATTGGTCTCATTGTGGCTCTTCAAGAATCCAAAATTACGAGTTAATTGGGGTGCCACAACTTCGGACATGGAATGATATATCAAATCTTGGTAAAGAAGTGGTAGATAGAGGATTCACAGCGCTGAAAACAAATGTCATTGGCCCTGGTGATTCTCCAGTACGAATTAGCGGAGGATTTGGTGGACCAAAAGGAACTACTGATCAAGTTATTACCAAGGGTGGATTACGGCACATCGAAAAGTTAATCGGAACGTTTCGTGATGCTGTTGGGCCAAATGTTGATATTAATCTAGACCTTAATTTTAACTTCAAAACAGAATCATGCTTAAGAATTGCAAAAGTATTAGAACAATTCGATTTACTTTGGCTGGAAATAGATATGTATGATCCCGAAAGTTTAAGACAAATAAAAGACTCGACTACCACACGTATTTGCACTGGGGAAAATCTATTTTATATGCGAGGGTATCTACCCTATTTCCAGCAACATTCGGCAGATATTTTCATGATTGATGTTCCTTGGAATGGCTTTAGTCAATCCAAGAAAATTGGAGACCTGGCTGAAGTATTTGAACATAATGTGGCACCACATAATTATTATAGCCATCTTTCAACTTTCATTAGTGCAGCACTTTGTGCAACTCTTCCAAATATCCGTATCATGGAAATAGATATAGATGATGTCCCATGGAAGGATGACCTAACAACTTCTACACCAGAAATTATTGATGGTTATATGACTATCCCCAATGGTCCTGGGTGGGGCATTGATATTAATGAAGAAGTTGCGCGAGCTCATCCTTGGGATGGAACAAAAGTTGGATATCAAGGAATGATCTCTGCACCCGAAGACGTGCTGTTTGGAATGCCAAGTTAAGCATCGGAGTACCCTATGACTCAAGTTAGTGGAGCAAGTTTGTTAGCAAAACAATTACATGTGATGGGCATAGACACCATTTTTACTGTACTTGGTGGTCCTATGATTGATGTGTTAGCACAAGCATCGAATGAAGGCATTAAAGTTATCAATTGCCGACANGAAATGAATGCTGCATTCGCTGCATCAGCTTGGGGGTATATTAATCAAAAACCAGGAATAATGGTGGCTGCATCTGGCCCTGCGATGACAAATACTATCACACCTATGTACGTATCAACAAAAAGTGCAATGCCTTTAGTCATTTTAGGTGGTTCAGCTGCAGAAGGTACTCTCGGTCTAGGTTCATTCCAAGAGTTAGATCAGACATCATTTGCAAATCCAGCTGCTAAATGGGTCCAGCGTGTCGATAGTACACATCATATTCCTGAATTACTCTACCTAGCTTTTGGTAAAGCACAAAATGGGCGTCCGGGTGCCGTATATTTGGATTTTCCTGGGAACATACTGTCTGACACAGTCGATAGCAATGACATCGAATTGAGAGAAAAAAGTCCAAATATACCTCCTCCACAACCTGATCCAACAGCTATTAAAGATGTAGCTAACATGCTCACTACAGCCGAACGACCTCTGGTCATTATTGGTAAAGGTGCCGCATGGAGTGATGCTAGCCTCGCACTTACTGATCTTATAGATAAAGGTATCCCTTTCATCGCTTCACCGATGGGTAGAGGTGTTATCCCTGATGATCATGAACTGAATATGGGTGCTGCACGATCAAAAGCAATGTCAGAAGCTGATGCAATTTTAATGGTAGGAGGAAGATTCAATTGGACTTTTCAGTTGGGAAAACGTTTTAAATCAAATGCAAAAATCGCACAAATTGATATCCAAGCCGATGAATTTTTTTCTGCAGCGAAAACAGATATCGGAATAATTGCTGATGTTAATACAGGTATCCAAGCATTGAATGAGACAATGAATGATGTGAATTCTCTTAAGAAAAACAATACATGGATAGAGGATTTGTCGACCAAATGCACAGAGAATGAAGCTTCTATCCAAGAACAAACCGTCAGTAACCAAGAACCTATCAATCATTACCGACTTCTAGCTGATATCCGTGATTCTGTGGAACGAGATGCAATAGTCACTGAAGATGGTGAATTAACTATGGCTATCGCAAGGCAAATAATGCCGACACATATCGCTCGACATCGACTAGGTGCTGGGACAACAGGTTGTATGGGGACTGGCTTACCGTATGCTTTAGGTGCAAAACTTGCAAAGCCTGACAGGCAAGTAATCGCAATACTTGGAGACTACGCTTTTGGAGCTGCCGCAATGGAAGTTGAAACTTGTGCACGATGGAATATTCCGATCGTTATTATCGTTTCAAATAATGCTGGTATCGCAGCGCATACTATACAAGACAGAAGTTTTAGTAAGGATGCTCCACCAATTGCCGCACTACTCCCCATACACTATGAAAAAATGGTTGAGATGGTTGGAGGTTATTCTGAGAGAGTAACAAACCCCGATGAAATAAAACCTGCAATAACTCGAGCACTTGCTTCTGGAAAAGTATCCCTGCTCAATATAATTACTGATCCTAAAGCACAACGCCGTGGCGGTGGATATTTATAATAGTTACAAATATTCATTATCGTATATATCCACTTCTTTCTGGGTAAGTGGTCTTTCTCCTGAAGGAACATATATAACGGTAGTGGCTACAACTTTATCCCACAATGTCTGACGATCTTTATCCCAAAGAAGCCAAGCAGCGGCTACTACTGGAACAATGTAAAATGTAATCGATGATGCGATACCAAAAAATAAAAGCCCCTTGATAAGGTGTTCACGTAAAAACATGTACCAGCCACCTGCCCGCATACTATTTGAGCGAATAACATATAAGTTAAGAATCTTCTTTCCTGGTGTTTGTCCGTGGCGTAAACATATTATCACCCAAATGGCATAAGCCAAAAAGATCATGAATGCTACTAGCCCTAATAGAAATACAAAAAAACCATCCACTACAAAAAATAACCCCAGTACTAAGGTTGCAAAAATTAATCCGACAATGCCGACCAACACTGCATCTAAGGCATACGCTCCTAATCGACGTAGTGGTGTAGCAAGTACAATATCTTCGGATACAATTTCAGATTGATGCATTATGCTTATGTCTTCTGTGAATGAGGCCAAAAATGGAACATCACTAATAAAGGTGTCATTGTGGCAAGTAAAACAGTTGTAGCCATTATCAGGCGGAACGGTCCAGGATCGTGCTCATCAGATAAAGCTATCACACCAAAAGTAAAACCAACCATACTTGCAACCAAATATACAAGAACAACGTAGACATGATTAACAGAAGCTGTTTCTTTTAAGATGCTGAATAAAATTCCAGCAAATATGCAATAGGCAAGTAAAGCAACAAAAAATGCTACTAAAATAGGACCAAAACCTTCAGCTAATGTCGTTTCACTGCTTATATCACCGTGTAACCACAAAGCTTCAAGTGACTCAATTGCTGCAACCAATGTAACTAAATACAAAACCCATCGTAAGGGACGCCATTTATTTGAAATACGCCCAATGCCAATAACAGAACAATATGCACCTGCTAAACCTAAAGATAAACAACTAAAAGTGACTCGTAGCAACGTTTGACTTGCGTCATCAAAACCTAACCACAAAAAAACAACCAACAAAACAATCCCTGGCAACGTAACAGCAGCACATAGCAATGGAAGATATTGCGCAAATGGAGCACGGTGAGGATTATCGCGAGCAGATTGAGAAATTTGCAAACTCATTACAGTAAGCACTACCCAAAAAACAATAAGTATTTCACTCCAAAAAATATCAAACAGTACATCATTATCAAAGGAAAATCTAGCAGCAGTTAACCCCATAACGATCCATGAACAAAGAATAACCAGTAGGAAAATTACACCAATACGAGGCCATCCAGATTGTGGTATTAACGAAGTGATACCATCTGTTTGATCAACCATTTAAATACTCCTAGTCATCAAACACAATAACACAACGACCTCTTGTCCCACCTGCTTCAAGTCGACGATGAGCATCTGCTGCTTGTGACGAAGAATAAGTTGCAGCTACTCGAAGTGCTATCTTTTTTTCTTCGACATGAATTCTAAGTGTCTCTAGCAAATCTGCACGATGATCATAGTTACGAACCATAGTCTGGTAAAAATGTATACCACGTTCACCAGTGCCTTCCCATCCACGTACTGAGGCAAAACCTCCCCCATCACGTACGGCACCAACAGCAAATTCTCTTTGGACTGCACCATCTGCAAGTCCATCCACACCTTCAGGCAGAACTTTCCGTATTTGCTCCGAAATATCGTCTCCACGTGGCACAACTACATCAGCTCCTAAATCATATACAAGTTGCTGATCAGCTTCTGAAGAATCAGCGATCACACGTAGACCTTCAGCTTTCGCTAATTGAACGACATACCCCCCATAACATCCCGCGGCACCTGTCACTGCTAATGTTTGACCTGGTTGTAATGCTAATTCATCTAAAGACAAACGAGCTGTAAGCCCATTCATAGGTAAAGTGGAGGCCTCAATTAATGTTGAACCTTGAGGAATTTTCACAACAGAGTCTGTCTGTAAAACAATACTTTCACGATATGCCCCATGATCACGTACAGGAACCACCATAGCCATTACCTGATCTCCGACCGATAATTCACTCGTAGTGTTTGGGCCAATTTCATCAATAACACCAGCGATATCCATTCCAGGAATATATGGTGGAGGATCTTTTTTCAATGCCTCAGCACGGGAACCGTTGCGTAACATTGTATCTGTTGGATTAACAGTAGCAGCGTGTACACGTATTCGAACTTCATCTTGAGCTGCATGGACTTCAGGAAGTTCAACAATTTCTAGAACATCCGGATCGCCAAAATTAACTACGCCTATACCTTTCATTGAACACCTCTCTCTAAAATATAATTATCGATTAGCAACAAAGTCATACCGCTCTGCAGCTTGATCCAATACCACGTACAAATCTTCTTCTAGTAAATATCTATCGCGAATTAATATTGTAACTGCATCTTCAACTTGTCTTAAATATTCTTCACGACTTGAATATCTTGATTGAATAGATGGACGTGCATCATCATTCGATAATCGTTCATCTTCAGAAAATGCAAAGAAATGGGAAGATCCAATCATAGGAACAATTTGTTCAGGAGCACCACTATCTGGATTTCGTAAATT
This sequence comes from Chloroflexota bacterium, assembly GCA_002716405.1. GTDB lineage: Bacteria > Chloroflexota > Dehalococcoidia > UBA2979 > UBA2979 > UBA6955. The sequence continues at coordinate 91,469 of PBBA01000003.1, forward strand.
CCATGGGAAATGAGTGGCAACAGGTACCGTTAAATCTGGTAATCGTATACCTGAAGTTTCATTACCATCTTCATCTACTGCGGAAACAAACGTAGGATATCGTTCAGATTCAATTACCGGATAACGGCCAATACCTTCTGATGCATCTGGGCCAAGATCCGTAACCCGTAAAACCCATAACCGATCAGGATCAGGTAAATCAAGACCAGGGATATCAGGCAGTGCATCTAGCACTTCATCACGGAACATTGCTGTATTATCTTCGAGTTTTGGATACTTACTCTCAGGAGGTTCTACATTATTAGTAACCCATTTATCTAAATTAACTAACGCTGCTCTCAATAAAGGTCGATAATCAACTACATTCGTCCCATAACGTGGTCGAGCACCATCACCTCCTGTGGCAGTATTAGGTGGCATCGTACCAGCGACATGCTGCGTCCCCGCATAATAGTAAATTCTGACTTCTTCTGAAGTAGATAAATCCTTGGAACCAGATGGATCAATATGAAGCATTGATCCATCACTACGCCAATATTCGGCTCCTGAATTTGTATACATCACTTTTGGAAGTGCTTCGATATCAATAATATAATCCAGCAAACCTTCAGATTGTTCACTATAAGGATCTACCGTTGCTAAATCAGCGAATGGAAACAAATGACCAAAGCCTGGTAAAGATTGCTGTGATGGTTGGCCGAATCGATGGTTAAATTCCCCACGACGTGCACCTGCAACATGTGGCAACAACCCATCAAAAGCTTTATTACCTGATTCATCAAGATTAAGACCGAGATACAAAAGGTGGCGTAATATTCGACCAGTCTGTGAAACACCATACCCATAGACATATTCAAATCCGGATGTAGGATTAAGTTCTGACGGCAACCGTAAAAAGGAGGCTATTTCTCTAAGTGAGAGTAACCCTGTCCCTACAACAGGGGTATCTTCTGTTTCGTATACAACTTGATAAATTTTCCCAGGAACAAAACCATCTTTCATATATACATGTTCATTACTCGATTCAATATCACCATCAGTATCACAAGCAAAACTCCACTGAGATCTTTCTATTTCTTCATCAGGACCATCTTCCCAATCACGAACTAATAGCCGGGCATCGCTTTGATTGACATCTGCTACACGATAAACAGTATGTAATCGATTAGCCAACAACGCAGTATTCGATGGGATACTAGGTCTGATTTCAACAATAGTCTGTCCTCTAATTGGAAGTCCGTTATCTGTAGCAAACGGAGCTTCTAATCGAAGCAATTTTGGATCTATCGGAACATCCCATTGCCATCCAATTGAGACAATTGAATAGCCATGCCGCATGAGAAAAGCATCACCTGTTGGATCATCTATTTGAGGATCACCAGCGACCATATTGAATGTATTCACAACACGTGGTCGACCTCGGTTAACAACATCAACAATCAACCTGCCATTCGAAGAACTCGCATTTGTAGGAGTGAGTAAAATAAAATCTGATTTAAAATGAACTTTCGAATCCGTATCACGTGGTGCGAGGTGTAAATCAACAATTTTATTGTTAATATCATGCTCAGGATCTACGGCAAATTCTATTACACCTTCTATCCGATCATAAGTACCCACATCACCAAAAGATTCACCTGCGGAATAAGTACGTTTATTATGAATATCTACTGATACTACTGACATAATTTTCTCCAAGTTCTTTATATATATTGTTTATCTTTTTAGCTGTGGTATCTGTATCCAACCCACATGACCAAGAATGCTTATCACCGTAGTAATACTAAACCCGACAATAGTAGCAAATTCAATAGATGAATCAGCAATCAATAAAATTGCCACCCCACCAAAAGCTGCCCCCGTTGCATTAAGTTCACTACGTAAAACCTGGGGAATTCTTGCAGCTAGTACATCACGAATGACACCACCACCGGTGGCAGTCAATACTGCCAGAATAATTCCGGCAGGCCAAGCTAGTCCTTCTTCCCAAGCAATTAATGCTCCTGTGACAGCAAACGAACCAGTACCTACAGCATCAGCTATGTGCATCACTATATTTGGAATTCGCCAACGTATCCATTCTGAGCCAATTGCTAAACATGAACTCAAAACGGCCAATATAAGATAGTCACGCATTAAAAATATTCGTGGAACATCATCAATCACAACATCACGTAAAATACCACCACCCACAGCAGTCAATAACCCTAATATCAACAAACCATACAGGTCCATTTCTTTTCGAACACCTACAGCAACTCCAGAAATGGCAAATGAAACAATTCCAATACGATCTGCATTATCAATTATGAAAGATATTTCCATAGAACTAACATTTAGCTAAGGCATTGATAGACAGCGCGGGCTAATAGTTGNGCGCGAGGATCAGGGTCCATCAGATCACCAGCCCACATTTGTGACATTACATACCCAAATCCTATGCGATATTCAGGATCAGCAAATCCCATAGAACCTCCAGCACCATTATGTCCAAATGCATTAGAACCCAAGGCATCGCCAGAATCAGGAATAGGATGCATAAAACCTAGTGAACGGCGTGTCTCAAGTTCTAAAACTTCATCCATTGATTGCACTTGGATTTCTCGCATAATATCGACACGCTCAGGACTGAATAAATAAACATCATCTAATACACCACCACAAGCAACAGCACCATAAATTTTAGCTACTGCACGTGCTGTCGCATGACCGTTTGCACCTGGAATTTCAGCTCCACGCCAACCACGACTATTAGGGTTACCAGCCACTTCTTCAGATGCAGGAACAAGCGAACGTTTCGTTAACTTGGAAGGCTCAACTTGTGTACGTACCAATGAACCAGGAGCAGGAGGAATGATATCAGCAATACGATAATCTTCAGATTCAGGTGTACCAATAAAAAAATCAACCCCCAATGGATCTACTACTTCATTCTTAAAAAAAGTTCCTACACTCGCTGATCCTGAAATACGACGAATCACCTCACCCACTAACCAACCAAAGGTAACCATGTGGTAACCATTTTTAGTTCCTGGTTCCCATTGTGGGATCGTTTCCTCTAAAGCATGTACCATACGATCCCAATTGAGCCCATCACCAGGGCCAAGTCGTGCATCAACAGCAACAAGACCTGCTTGGTGTGAAAGCAACCACCTTACAGGTATATTTTCTTTACCATTTTGAGCGAATTCAGGCCAATATTGAGCGACTGGTGCATCGTAATCGAGTAAACCACGATCTGCGAGAATATGTGCACAAATTGCCACCATCCCTTTGGTCATCGAAAACACATTAACCATTGTGTCTTCCGTCCAAAGTTTCTNATTTTCTTTTTGTGCAATTCCTCCCCACAGATCAACGACGGATTCACCATTTACTGTGACAGCAATTGCAGCACCTACTTCAGAGTTTTCTTGAAAATTCTGAAGAAAAGCCTCACGAACGCTTTCAAATTTTGGATCAACTGTGCCATAAATTTCCATATCATTTATCCCCATCGAATAGACGTTAATTTTAGAAAAATATCTTACAACTAACGATTATTTTTCCCGTGTGAAACGAGCACCCTCAACAAAATCACTTTTCTTTGCACCTACTGGAGGTTCACCATATTTATTTGATGTTTTATCACTTGGTTGGACATAGAGATAAATAATGTAAAGAAAGCCAACTATGGTCAGCATCCATAACAATCTCCACCCACTTTTCCCAGTGTCATGAAGTCTACGTACACCTATTGAAATATTTGGAATNAACAAGATCAGGTCATCAAGCAATCTAAAGGGAGAGGCATCGCCCCATTGACTTATAACTACAATATCGACAGCNAGCCCAATTAAAAGTGTAAAAAGGATCCATTTCCAAATTTCGCCAACACCTGCANGACCTTTAAAATCAAATGCATTCTGAAAGCCTGAACTAATAGCTTCTGTAAAGCTCATATTCCCTTCTCTCTAACTAAGACGCATACTGCATTTCCCGATTTGTTTTTTTTACCCACCCAGTTAGGAATGGTTCCCATTCACTATAATTATCCAAATACATAATAAATAGTTCTGCAGAATTAACCGATGGACGACGAGGCTGAGTTATCAATGGCATTTTTGCCTCTTGCGGAGTTCTCCCACCTTTTTGATGATTACATCTTTGACAGGCTGTTGTGAGATTATCCCAAGTATGTGGGCCACCTTTATGACGAGGAATAACATGATCCAAAGTTAAATTACTATGGCGTCCACAATATTGACAGGTGTGAGCGTCACGGGCAAAAACCTCTCGCCGTGATAAACGTCGTTGAGGCACAGGACGACGAACAAAATACTGCAACCGAATAACGGAGGGAGTTTCATATTCTACATCACCAACACCATATATAGGCTCTGTACCTATCTCCAGAACTTCTGCCTTACCATTAAAAACAAGCAGGAAAGCTCTTTTAACTGAACAAACATTGAGAGGTTCGTAGTTTTGATTCAAAACGAGCGATCGGTGTTCGATACTCACATCAATTCCAAACTCGGGAAGTAAAAATTTGCGATCTTGACNAGTCTATCTAATTAGAGATATCTCAGCTATCTCTAATTCTATCAATATATAGAACCAAAAATTAAAAGCTATTAACACAATGAATATTTTTTAAAAAAAAGTAATTAACTTAAATAAGAATACTCCGCACAAATCACAATTAGTGAAAGTTTATTATTTAGTAAATACATTAAGCACTAACTTAAAAATCCTTGATACCGTTAACTGATGGCAAAAATTCTCGTTCTTGGATCAAGTGGCTACATAGGAACTCATCTTGTTCCAGGATTAGTACAGGCAGGGCATGCTGTAAGAGCTGCATCTAGAAATCGTGAAGTCTTAATAGGCCGTAACTGGGAAAATGTCGAGATTGTAGAAACTGACATACTTTCTAGAAAAGGTTTAGACGAAGCAGTACAAGACATTGAGATTATCTATTATCTTGTCCATTCAATGGCAAGTGGAAAAGATTATGCAGAAAAAGATCGACAGGCTGCGCTAAATGTTAGAGAAACTGCAAGCCGACACAAAGTCCAGAGAATAATCTACTTAGGTGGATTACAACCAGTAGGTACTGCATCCGAACATCTTTCTTCACGAGAAGAAACTGGTAATACACTTAACAAAGGCGATGTTCCTGTTACAGAATTACGCGCAGGAATTATCGTAGGCCCAGGTTCAGCAGGTTTCGAAGTAATTCGTGATTTGGTCAATCATCTACGCATCATGATCACACCGAGATGGGTACAATCAAGCACACANCCAATTGCATTAGATGACCTCTTATACTACCTAATCCACGTTATCGATACTGAAAAAACACTTGGAAAAATTTATGATGTTGGAGGACCAGAAATCCTCACCTATGAAGAAATGATACGCATTTACGCTAAAGAAATTCAAAGACCACTCCACGTAATCCGTGTACCCGTATTAACGACGAGATTATCATCTTATTGGCTAGGATTTGTTACTGCAGTCCCTAGTAGTATTGCACGTCCATTGATTGACGGTTTGAAGTGGGATTTATTAGCGGACACTGCCTCCATACAAAATTTATTACCGCGCAAATTACACAATTATAAAGAATCATTAAAAACTGCAATGGAAGCAGAACGTAGTGCAAGCCTTAGCGTGCATTGGGCAAGCGCAGCGTTACCATATCCTGGATTTATCAGTGAAGAATCTTTTTTTAGTAAACAACAACATGCGCAAGAAATAGCAAAGGTATCTGTGAACGACTTGTGGGATGAAGTAATTCGTATCGGAGGACCAAATGGTTGGTATGCATATTCTTGGTTATGGCGGATGCNAGGTATTTTAGATCGTATCTTCGGTGGACCCGGAATGCGGAGGCGAAGGAGGCACGCTAAAGAACTACGTGTAGGTGATGTCTTAGATTTTTGGAGAGTGGTAAGAGTTGAACCTGAATCAAGATTGACATTACTTGCAGAAATGAAATTGCCCGGACGAGCGGTACTTGAATTCCAACTCGAGGCTATAACTTCTCAGTCAAGTCGATTAAAGACTGTAGCGCGTTTCCACCCAAGGGGAATTTTAGGATTGATTTATTGGTATATTTTACTTCCTTTACACCCAAGAATTTTCAATGGGATTACAAAAATTTTAGTTAAAAAAGCGGAAGCAAAAAAACTATAAATCCTTTACTGAAATCTCATAACAATCAATTATATTTTACTATGATCCCATGAACGATATCGTTTTGGAAATACTCTTACAACAACACGTTTATATGCCGCTGGAGGTAATTCAGTCTTTGTCTTATTCGAAGGTTCCCTTTTTAGACCAAGTCCTAGATCTTTAAGACGTGTCAATTCCATGACATTTGCTGTTTGAGAAGGATCTCGAACTATTTCAGCAACACCATCAATCGCAACCCCTCGTAATTCATCATACATTTCACCACATTCAACTAATAATGTTACTCGTGGATCACGTTCTAAGTTTTTCACTTTTTGTGATCGACCATATGTTGTAAACACAAGAGAATCATCTTCTTCTAGTACAAACCACATTGGAGCAAGATGAGGTGTTCCATCTTTATTGATACTAGCCACTTGCAATACACGCTCTGTTCTTAATAGATTTTGAATTTCGACGTGGCTAAGTTCGATAACTTTTCTTTTGTTCACCATATTAACCTCTCGTATAGCTTCTGTTGACTACGTCAGCAAGCTTTATATACATGATCAGTGATAGATATGTAGAGAATTTCTCGTACGCAATCTCCCGAAAGGTGAAAGGCACTTAGAGCATCTTATATGCTGAATGAACCTATCAGCGAGGACAGTACGAAGAAATTCTTTATGCGAACAATAATGATATTCAGATGGCAAGACGTGAACAGCAGACATCCAATGTTGTTCGTTGCGTGTATGAATGACATCTTTCATTTTATGTTGATACGGTAGCTCACTTTCAGAGTTATACAATACATTCCCCTTTTGATTTAAAAAATTGCTAACGGATTGACAGGTGATGCGGTTCCACGCTCCAAACGTAATGGAGATAAAAAGAAAGCAAATTCATACTGTGTTCTTTGACGACAAACTGTCGTTAGCCGATCGAGCGCCATATTATCAATAATATGAATCCCGAAATGTGCGATTGCTACCTCATGTATTGGTTGGTGTGAACCTTCAATGCCACTAGGCATAACATCAGAAACACCATCACATCCAAGTACCGCAACACCTCGATTGTGTAACCAAGGTAAACAGTCAGCATATAATCCAGCAAGACCACCACCAGTACGAGCGTCCCAATGGCCAACTGATGCACGTCGTAAATCACGACCAGTACCAACCAACAATATATCTCCTTCCCGAACAGAGATATTCTGTCTTCGTTCAGCTTCTTCCAAATCTGTACGATAAATTGGAGTCCCTGGTTCAAGCCAGTCAACATTTTTAAGACCAGCAATATCTAATAGAACTCCACGGCTAACAATTCCATCTTGTCCAGCCATAATACTATTTTTCATCGCACCATCACTACGAACTTCATTCTGATCAAAACCGTTATACATTTTTCCATTCGAAAAGGCGTGACAAAGTGCATCAAGATGAGTCGTTGACATACCATGTGATGCAATGGAAAAGTAGTCAAGAGAAAATGAAAGTCCTTCACGAGAAGCTACGTCACCACCCCGCAGAACGTGATGTTCAACAGGGCGTGGATTACCGGGTTGAGGTTCTACAGGTAATGGTAGGGAACAACTTACAACGACTGCATCTCTAATAAGATCTAGTGCAGCACTTCTAATTTCTGTAGTGATAAAATTGAGAGCGCCACGTTCATCATCAATACCCCATCTCCCCCAATTACTCAGATTTTGTGCGATCTGATCTATATCGTTTTTTTCTAATACTTCTGACATCAAAATTCTCCTACACCCTAGCATACACGAACGGAATACTTTTTTTTTCTATATTTTGCCAACATACTTTAGTCTAGGATTATGGAATTTTTTGTAGTAATCATCATCTTGCTATGTGCAACTTTTGTTTATGGTTCATTAGGGTTTGGTGCAGCTCTCGTTGCGATGCCATCTTTAACTTTGGCACTGGGTATTAAAGATGCAACGGCATTAGTAGGTTTTGTAATAGTAACTAATGCAATATTTTTGTTGCTGACAGAGTGGAAAGCCTTATACCTGCGTGAAGCAACAATATTACTTATAGGATCGCTACCAGGGATAATTGTAGGACTCTTTATCTTAAATTATGTACCTAGTTTACTACTCCAAAAAATTTTTGGAATACTATTCCTTCTATTCGGACTATATAATTTATTAAAACCCACTTTATTCCAGATAAATAACAATCTATTAGGCATAGGTATGGGTTTCCTTAGTGGGATACTTGGCGGTGCCTATAATACCAATGCACCGCCAATAGTAATATATGGGGCATTACGTCGCTGGCCGCCAGAAATTTTTCGTGCAACTTTACAAGCATATTTTGTACCTTCAGCCATATTAATTTGGGTTGGACACGGTATAGTTGGAATGTGGAATTCTCAAATTATCTTTTACTATCTAATATTTCTTCCTCTCGGAATCGTTACGCTACTAATAGGAAAAAAGTTGTCGACGTATATAAAAGGCGCATATTTCTCGCAAATACTGTACGCTTGCGTTTCAATCTCTGGATTATTACTTCTAATTTAAAGAGGGAAAAATGCTGGCAATAGTAAAACAATTACAACCTTATGAATTGCATGGAACACGCTATTACCAAATCTTGCTGACATCCATTGAAGATAATTCACCCATTCAGGCGAGACTTTCTTCAGACATGATCGATGGAGACATTCAAATTGGAGATCAAGTTCAAATTCATTCAATCTTAGGAGTGATCGACCGGATAACGCTCATGACACCTGATGGATAATTACTGTAGGACGAGCTACTAATACGACAAACGCTGCTAAATAAGTAGTAATTGCAACACAGGTAAGTGGAAGATCATAACCACCCGTATATTCCTCAAGAAATCCAATTATTAATGGCCCCATCGCACTACCAATTTGACCGGACATAGCAATAATCCCAAAAACAGAACCAAATGAAAGCATTCCAAAAATTTCTCCAACAAGAAGAGTTTGCATCATATAAATATTCCCAATTGTACATCCAAATAAAAAGGTCAATAGATAAATTGAAACCGTACCATCAACACGTGTAATTAATAACAACACCGAAGCTTGTAAAATAAATAAAGCAGAAGTCAAGAGCCTTTTATCCATACTATCAGCAATCATTCCGACAAATAATCTGGCAACAATGCTTGCAAAAGCCGTAAGACTCAGCGCTACCGCAGCCATTGTTTTTGATTCAAAGCGATCTTCCAAAAACACAACTTCATGAATAACAAATCCTGTCTGAGAAATTAGGACAAGGGTAAAAGATATCAGGATGGCCCAAAATGAAAATGTACGTAAAGCCTCTGTACGTGTCCAAATTCTGTTCTGTGCCTCAAAGTCTAACTGTACATTTCTCGATGTTGGAATTTGATCAGCATCCAAACCGTCAGGCGTAGCACCCAACTGTCTAGGATCAAAAATAATTGCAAACCAAAGTACTGGTAAGGCAATTAACAGAACCAAAACCCCCATCACAGGAGCAGCCAATTGAAGGCCACCTTGAGTAACAAGCCATGCACCAAATGGTGCAAATAAAACACCACCGAGAGAAATTCCTGTGGATGAAATTGTAATAGCACGCGCACGTTTATATACAAACCAACGTGTAATAATAGCGTTCGTTGCAACATTAGCTGACATACCTAACCCAACAGCAAGTATGAGAAACACAGCATATAACTGCCAAGGCTCTTTGATAAAACCAATAGTAATCGTAGATAACCCTACTAAGGTAAATCCAATAGCCATAAACTTAATGGAGCCTTGACGATCTACAAATGGACCTACGATACCTGCTGTAATACCAGTTACAACAAAATACATACCTATTGCTCCACTAACGAAAGCGTTAGACCAATTATGTTCATCTTGCAACGGCCCTAGGAAAACAGACAGAGCGTAATACCCAATTCCTTGAACAAATATCATCTGCACACCTATTGCTATTGCTATGACCCAGCCATAGAAAAAGGTACGTGGAACAACTCTCGCAAGAATAGGAAGCTTATCTGTCCTTAATTGTTCAACAGAATTCATGAAACTTATATTCCAATCAGTCAAAAACTGAGGAATCTATAGAATTTATTTGCTGCATATGATCTATGAAATGATCCGCTGAAGCTTGCAGAACACCTGCAATATCATGTGAATATTCACGATACATTTCTACGTACTTCCCCAAATCTTCTTGCTCAATTATTGAAAATACACTGCCCACAAGAGTAATAACTTCTTGCTGTAATTGCATAGCATCATCAAGGTTAGGCAATGATCTCGTTTCCCACTTGTGTGAAGTATTATTAAGTACTTTCGAAATACAATTGCTATACCATATCTCAGTATCTAAAACATGTTCAAAAATAGCTTTAGGGCCCCATTGGGATTGATTGCCACTATTCCAGTCAACTTCACTATTTTTAAGGGCATTAGTGAAATGTTCTCGGTTCACCTCAATAGCTAACCGTAGCTCTTCGATATTTTTCATAACACCTACTGTATTTCTCCATCTATAACGATATCGAGAAGTGATGGTTTACCTGACTGCAATGCACGATTTACTGCGTGAGTAATTTCATTAGGATCGCTGACTCTTTCACTATAAAGTCCCATCCCTTCAGCAATAGTTGCAAGATTAAATGGAGCATCGAAATTTGAATAAAGAAGATTTTCTCCTGAAGGTTCCAATTCATGCAATATTTCTTTTTGATAAATATTGAAATTAACTTTTAATATTCTATACATTCCATTATTACAAATGACAAAAATACATGGAATATCATCATTAACAGCTGTCCAGAGACCTTGAACAGTCATCATAGCGCTACCATCACCAATAATGCCAAAGACTGGTCTATCGGGAAATGCGCATTTAGCTCCCATTGTTGCACCGATTCCACCGCCAATAGATTGACCTCTAACTCCTCTTAAATCATCCCTTTGACTAGCGGGAAAGTAATAGCGCATTGCAGCTCTATTACTGAGAGAATCATCAATAATAATTGAATTCTCTGGAATAGCTTTTGCTAATTCAAACATCATCCTAGCTGGAGACATGGGAATACTATCCCATTTTGCCCCAACAGATGACTCATATATAGAACGGGATGACTTCACGTCTTTTAGAACTTGAGTCTTTCTAGCATTCACTAATTTTTCATCAATTTTTTGTGGCAATTCCGTAAGTAATGCACGTAAACCAGTTTTACAATTAGATATAATACCTACATCTGTAGGTTCTGATCTGCCAACACGTCCTGGTATAGGGTCAATATGAATCAATTTTTGAGTATCACTTAATATGACATCACCCCAATAAAACAATTCATCAAATGCATCCATGCCAACGGATAAAACAACATCGAATTCTTTCAACAAATCTCTGGATTTTTGTGCACGCAATGAATGAATCCCATAGTACTGTGGATGGCTTGTCGGAAATGAAACCTCTGCCCCGCGCGATTGAAATACTGCCATACCTAATAATTCTGCAACCTCAATAGCTTCTTCTACTGCAACATCGTCAGAAACACGATCACCAACCATTAGTACTGGATTTTTCGCCTGACTGAGCAATTCGACAGCTTCACTAATTCCCTCTGGATTAGGAAGGACATCACTGTGAATCTTAGTCGAAGGAACAATATTCATTTCAGCAATACCCTCAAGCGCATTAGCAGTAAAACCCACATATACAGGTCCCTTAGGATGACTATTTGCTTCATTAAAAGCTCTGCGCATAACACTAGGAATTTGATCGGGTAAATTGAGCTCAACCGCCCATTTAGTAACTGGTTTAACAAGCTCTGCTAGATCGGTTTTAGTTTCATTAATTTTACGCGCATCATAATTTGCTGAGGTTACAACCATTGGTGTACCTGTATTGAGTGCATCCAACATCAAGGCAATGCCGTTAGCAAGTCCACTATCAACATGAAGGCTGACAAAAGCTGTTGTCTTTTTTGACCTTGCATATGCCTCAGCCATTCCAACAGCAACACTTTCCTGCAAAGACATAATGTATTTTAATTCTGGGTAATCATCTAACATATCGACAAGTGGCCCTTCACTTGTTCCAGGATTACCAAAAATATACTCCACGCCTTCAGCTAAAAGCATTTCTAATACAGCTTTTTTGCCTGTCATTTTTTCTGACATCAAATACTCCTTACATCAGAACTTCCGGGAAACAGGTATATCAGGTACCCAAATGTACCCATCTTGATCAAAAATATATACCTCACGTAGACCATGATTTTTATCATTTACTTCAGTTAAAATAGTAAAGCCCAACCTTTTTGCATTTTCTTGTGCTTCATCTGGGTCACAACCATGTAAACGTAATTCTATACCTTTACCACGTCCCTGATCTAAAGAAACTTGTGTCAATAATGGATGATTATCATAAGTATGATCTGCGTGTAACATCCATTCTGATCCGTAGCCTTTCAATGCAGTAAAATCCGTATCTGAATAGACAACTTCAACATTGAGGACTTCTTCATGAAATATAATAGCCTTCTGCATATCACTAACCAATAAGTTAACACCAATACCAGAAAATTGTTTTGCATATTCCGATGCAGGTAACCATGGTTCACCTTTACGAAACTTTGCCATCAGAACCTCCAAAACAATTACTTGGATCGCATACGAAGTAATTCTGGTCTTAGTTCAGATAGTGAGGCCACACCACACAACATCATTGTACGTTTTAACCCTTCACGTAAGTGATCAAGCACAAAATCGACTCCTCGCTCACCACCTGCCCCCAATCCATATAAATAAGCTCTACCAATCATGCATGCATTGGCTCCAAGTGCAAGTGCTTTTGCTATATCACTTCCTCTTCTAACTCCGCCATCACAAAGAATTTCAATATCACCACCTACAGACTGAACCACAGATTCCAACAGTTCAAATGGTGCTGGTGCCCCATCTAATTGACGTCCTCCATGGTTTGATAGTGCTATTCCTTCAATACCCATATCAGCTGCAATTTTGGCATCTTCAACGGTTTGAATTCCTTTTATGATAATTGGACCTTTCCATATGGATCTGAACCACTCCAAATCATTCCATGACAAACTAGGGTCAAATTGCGAATTGATATAATCAGCCAATGTTATAGGATCAGATCCATCACCAACGATCTGTCCATTTACATTCGCGAATGAAATAGGTTCAGCTGTTATAAAATCCCAAGTCCAACCTGGATGCAAAGCTCCGTCAACTATCGTGCCTAAACCAATTTTAGGTGGAAGCGTGAAACCATGCTTTACATCGCGCTCACGTCGACCAGTAATTGCAGTATCTACTGTTATTTGTATTGCTTCGAAATCAGCTGCTATAGCACGTTCAAGCATCTCACGAACTAGTTCACGATCACGCCATACATAAACTTGAAACCATTTTCTACCTTGTGAAACCGCAGCAATTTCTTCTATCGATCGGGTCCCTAGAGTTGAAAGCGTATATGGAATTCCAGCACGATCAGCCGCACGTGCTACTGCTAATTCACCTTGTGAATTAGCTATTCGTCCAAATCCTGTAGGCGCCATAACAAGGGGAAAATCTAATTCCTTTCCAAAAAGTGTTGATTTTAGCGAAATAGAACTAACATCTCTAAATACACGAGGCTTAAATTCAACATCTTGAAATGCTGCACTATTACGCTGCAATGTTAGTTCGTCTTCAGCTGCACCATCAATATAATCAAATACACCCCCTGGAAGTCGCCTTTTTGAAATCGTACGAAGATCTGAAACATTCGCCACAGATTGAAGCCGTCTTAGTACAGGATCACGTTCAAATTTTTTAAACCGAAGTACGGATCTGAGTGTTGAAATGATACGCATATTTGATTTCACCTATCTATTCTCAATTATTACTTACTGCGATTAATTGTCCTAAGCATAATACAAACTCTGAGAAGACTATCAAGGATGTCAAAATTGATTACGGATGCACAACCATAATCGGTGGAGACCTATTTCCAAAAAATCAAAAAATCATAAATGCTTTCTACTGCTTCAAAAAATGTAAAGCTATCTAGATATTTACCACCATGAAGTATCCATTCTTGACCAAGTTTTAATATTAAACAAATTAATAAAACCAGACATGTATTTTTCAAAGTCATTACTTGTTTCGGTCGATAGTATTTTCGCGCAACGACAAATAAGAACCAAAATTCGAAGACGTTTGGAAAAATAAATAATAAAAATCGAATATGCGTAAACTCAAAAGCAGTAAAACCAATCATCCTAAAAACAAACAAAGTTATTGAGACAGATTTGTCATAACCTGACCATTTCATCGCTACAGTGAAAAATGCAAACATGTATATCAAATCAAGCCACTTATCAAAAGCTTGATAATTTGGAATGCCACCTAAATCAAGAAAACCCATCCAAAATAGATCAGAAAAATCTACTAAGATCGCTAAAATAGCACCCACAAACACCCATCGCAGAACTAACAATGATCCTGTTAAACGTATAAGCCCAATTACTAATTGCTCGAGTGTCATGATCTAAAAATAATGATCAATAGTTAATTTTGCATCATTCTATTGTGATAAAGTACGCAAAAGATATTTTACCCCAGAAAGACCTATCAAATTGTCATCAAAGATTTGAGGGGACATATGAATCCAACAGCAGATATCCATTTTGGTGATAATTTAGATATCTTAAAAAAAATCAAATCAGAATCCGTTAATTTAATTTATATTGATCCACCATTTAATACTGGAAAAATCCAATCACGTACCCGTATAAAAACTACTCGTTCTGAAAAAGGTGACCGTAAAGGATTCAAAGGTAATACCTATAAAACTGAAATACTTGGTGAAAAGAGTTACTCCGATATTTTTGATAATTATATCGACTTTTTAAGACCGAGAGTGGAGGCAACTAAAAGAATCTTGGCTCCCAATGGAAGTTTTTTTCTTCACCTTGACTATCGAGAAATTCATTATGCAAAGGTCATGTGTGATGAAATATTTGGTAGAGATTCTTTTATAAATGAAATTATTTGGTCATACGATTACGGCGCCAAAAGTAAAACAAAGTGGTCAGCAAAACATGATAATATCCTTTGGTATGCAAAAGATCCCAACAATTTTACCTTCAGATATAACGATATTGACAGAATTCCCTATATGGCTCCAGGTTTAGTTGGTCCAGAAAAAGCTGCGAAAGGGAAGATTCCAACTGATTCATGGTGGCACACTATTGTTAGCCCAAACAGCAAAGAAAAAACTGGGTACCCTACACAAAAACCACTAGGAATTATTAATAGAATTATAAAGGTGCATTCAAACCCAGAAGATCTGATACTAGATTATTTTGCAGGAAGTGGAACTACAGGGATAGCAGCATTGAACTCTGGTAGAAATGCAATTCTAGTTGATAGCAATGTTGAAGCACTTGAAATAATGGAACGAAGATTCGACCCTAAATCGACCCGTTTCCACAATTGGAATACTGAACAATAAACGGAAAAATAGGGAACGTGTACTAGGTGCACCATATTTCCACTTTGACGAGTTATAGGTTAAGAGCGCTCATTCCGGAAACAAAGAAAACAACGTGGGCTCAAGTGATTACAACTAAAAAGGTTCAACCAGTAAATCGGGCCAGATCAGATTCTTGTAAAACAGGATGAGCAACCCCCTTTATAATCAAGTCTGCGATTAACCTACCGGCACCTGGCCCTCTTCCGAACCCTGAGGATCCCAGCCCAGTTGCGACGAATAAATTTTCATTATGTGGCACACGCCCAATAATCGGATTTCCGTCTATTGAGAATGGCATAAGACCTGACCAAGTAGACACGATAGGAAGATCGATAAGTAACGGTAGTATCTCTATAGCATGTCCCTTGTTGACCTCAATTCCTGAGTCTTCAATGGTTTTATTAAAGCCAGCAGTTCTTCTATCGCCACCAAATATGATTTCACCGCTCTTCCTTTGCCTACCGTAGAGATGTCTTGTCAAACGTTGGTCTCCTGAATGAGTTAGTTCGGGGGGAGATCTCATGTCGGCGTACAAATTTTCACTCCAGTGAAACCGAGATTCAAACGAGCCAATTGTCCCAAAAACTCTCGGAGGAAGAGGTTCTGTAGACCACATTTGACCAACAACTGGTTCAATTGGGATTTCTACCTCTACCATTTTTCCGAGTGCCTTACTCCATGCACCAGCCGCAAAAACAACAACTCCTGACTCGTAGAAGCCCTTGTTAGTCTCTAATTTCCACGCTTTGTTCTGAGGCTTCATCGCCGTAACTTCGGTATCCGTTTCTATCGTCGCACCCGCCTGAATTGCGGCTTGTCCAAACGCCCGAGTAGTTTTTAATGGATCAGCCTGTCCTCTGAAGCGACTATATACATATCCAAGCATATCTATGCTCAGCTCAGGTTCTAGAGCTCTAGCTTCGTATGAACTCATTAGTTCAAGGCTGAATCCGTTGTTTTGTCCCTCCAGTACTTGTTCCTTAGCGTAGGCATATTGCGCCTCATTATGGACAGCCGTAAAAGAGCCAGATTGGCGGAACTCAAGATCATATCCTAGCTCGTTTTGTAACCTCTTAAAAATATCCAAACTGCCCATTGTCAAATGTTCTTGCAGTGAAGGAGATTTGCCCCAACCTGTTCCTCCAAGTCCTCCCATATTCACCCCTGATGCTTCACCAGAGATTTCACCTTTCTCCAAGACCAAGGTAGAAATACCTGCCTCCGCAAGATGGAAAGCAGCCGAACACCCCACTATGCCAGCGCCAATAACAATCACATCTGCATTCATTTTCTGTGTTTCCATCTTGTTCCAATTGACCCAGTACGTCGTAAGCATTTGACAGCAGTTAAAATCTCCTCAAATTACACCCTGCTACGTACTTAGTAAAACTTGCATCTGGGTAAATATGTTTTTTTATCTTTCATATAATTGCACAAAAAAGAGAATTAGACATTGACCAGCCTAGAAATTTAGCAAACATTTCTGCTCACATATCTCATGAACACTGGTAGAGGTAATGGTACGCCGGGAAGGATTCGAACCCTCGACCCTCTGATCCGAAGTCAGATGCTCTATCCACTGAGCTACCGACGCACGCAATAAAAACTAAGAAAAAAATATTAAAAAAATTTCTTAACTGATCACAGTAATTATTTTTGGGCATAATCTAAACAAATGCAAATTAGTTCGTAAGTATTTGTACAATAAAAATATGAAAGTTTTATCCTCACTCATAAAACACAGGTAAAATCAATTATGGATAAAACTGCGAATAGAAGTAATGCGCAAAGATATTTAAAATCAGCCATGCAGTACCATGCAAAAAGTTCAATACAATCTGCTATCAAAATGGTACACAAAGCCATAGCAATTGATCCTGATTTTGCGGAAGCATATGCATATTTAGGAAATACACTAGTAACTCGTACACGACAATTTGATCAAGGTTTGCAAGCACTTCGCCATGCAGTCAAACTAGCGCCCGAAGATGCAACCATCTTATACACAACAGGTTGGTGTGAAGAATATATTGCAAACGCACTTGAGAAGCCCCGACACAAACATCAAGCAGTGCCAGAAAATTCAAAAGAGCTTTACATTAAAGCAAGGTTACATTTCCTAGAAGCTTTAAAATTAACATCGGATCCTCAGCTCATTGGTGATATTGAAGATATGCTTGATGTTGTATCAGCTGCTACAGGTCAACCATGGCAAGAAGAATAATCTAGGATCTCTGATGCCAAAATTACAATTAGAAAATAATTTTCAACTACATTATGAAATATATGGACCTAAAATAGGATCTGCACCAGCAATTATCTTTGCNCATGGTGCAGGTGGGAATGGTCTCTCTTGGTGGCAACAAGTACCGACATTCTCAGAAAAATATACAGTCATTACATTCGATCATAGGGCATTTGGAAGATCTCCAGATATCAAAAATGGACCTGGGCGAACAGCATTCGGAACAGACACTCGTTCTTTGCTCGATCATCTTGGATTACCAAAAGTACATTTTGTTGCACATTCTATGGGGGGGAGAACTGCATTTGGAGTTTTATCACAAGAACCGGAAAGATTACTTTCAATCACTTATTCTGGCACAAATGGAGGATGTGTAAGTGATGAATACCGTAATCGAAGAAATGAGCTCGAAGAAAATGGAACTCTTCAGGGATCACTGCTGCAAAGAGCAGTTGGTCAGGATTATGCACAAAAAAATCCAGAAATGTATTACCTTTATAGAAAAATACGTAGTATCAATCCCCCACGGCCTCGAAATTTTTTAACACCTAGACCCAGTCAAAGAAATTATAAAGGAACTACAGCCGATCGTCTTCGTAAAGGAGGATGGCCGATACTATGGATCGTAGGAGAGCAAGACAGAATTGTACCCCCAGAACTTATACAAATTTCTCACACTCTTACACCTGAATCAGTAATGCAAATAGTGCCAAATTCAGGACATTCTGCTTATTTTGAACATCCAGACAAATGGAATACACATGTCAGAAAATTTATAGATAGCGTTGAAGAAAATCTCTGAATTATCTTTCAAAAACTTCATTTTCTAGAGGTTCGTCTTTAATCCATAATTCTAAATTACGTAAAAAATATCCCTTAAGTCTTTCATCCACAGCACTAGTTGCTCCCGAATCATGTGGTGAAATAATGACATTTTCTAAATCCCAGAGTGGAGATTCTTTATTCAAAGGTTCTTCTTCAAAGACATCAAGGTAAGCACAACTTAAGCGACCATCACTCAATCTAGCGATCAATGAGTCTTCATCAATAATTTCACCACGAGCAATATTGATTACGCCAGCGTTGCTAGGCAGTAGATCTAAAAGTTCATCTNAAAAAAAATTATGTGTAGCCTCTGTTAGCGGTGAAGAAACGATAAGCCAATCCAGATCTGGCAAAATAGTTTTGACCTGATCTGGTGTAATTAATTGTTCGATATTATCTGCTAATCGTTTCGCACTTCTTCTTACTCCGGTCACTTTAAAACCTAAAGCATTTCCTAAACGCGCAATTTCAGATCCAATAGCACCTAGTCCAAAAATAAGAATATGTTGCTGCCTAATATCTTTCGGCAAATTTTGGAATGGATATTGATCCCACATATGGGATTTCTGTGAACGCACCCAACGTGGAAATCCACGCGAAAAATACAAAAGTGCCCCAATTGCTGTCGCAGCAATTGGCTCAGCCATGGCACCAGACGCATTTGTCAAACGCACTCCTTTTTGAAGAAGATCTCCAAAAACTGGATCATCGATACCTGCATGTGGTAAATGAATCCATTTTAAATTAGGAGCACGAAGTGCAGTACCATAAAACCTTCGTACAGCTGCTCTTTCATAATCTGGATTGGGCGGTGTTGCTATATCTATCTCTTTAAGAATATCAGGTGAAAGTCTCTTTCCTGATTCAGGAACAAAAATAGTTTTTATTGCGTGTAAATTACGTTGTTCTATAGCCAAAATATCATCTTTATAAAGTGTATATAAAATGGGATCAATTAGAAGATTTGTCATCGATACCTACCTTAAGTCAATCCAAGGTGATTGCGTTATAAAGCATCACTGGATCACCTTCAAAAACATCACTTTCCAAATTAGCAAGTACAACAATTGGACGATCAGCGACAATTACTGCACTTCCCACCCATCCGTCTGGCAAAGATGAAACTTCCCATTGTCTAAATGTTTTTCGATTATTTACCCGAACACTTCCAATCGTGGGAAATAATCCATTCGGAAACTCTTTTGAATAATAAATAATCGTTACATGAGCAACAGAACCATCAAAAGTCTGCACACGAAACCATGAATTCCATCCAACACTATCACCCCAGGGACCAAAATTTTTATTCACAACAGGTAATACAACCTGTCTAGATGCTTCTTCTGCAGAAAAACCACGATAATCAGCTATAGACCCATTCGGAGAAATTCGTTGAACCACTACTGCGACAGGATTTGTAGATTCCATTCGAACTGTNCCTAAAAAAGTTGAAGGCAAATTAAAATCAGAAGGAAGACAGGCAGATTCTCCTGTCAATCTCTGATCACATGTCAATGAACCTAAAACATTTACTGTGTGTTCTATCTCTACTTGTTCTTTATTTTCATTCATGCCATCAAATAACAATGTAACCTCGTTCGGCACATTTGGAATACTTGAAAGAATTCTAAATCTAGTACTCCATTCGCTGTAACGCTCAGTTGCATTTCTATCGACGAGTGGTAACACAAGCGTATTACTCATTTCATTCTCCCCAAAACCTCTATAACTAGCCAATCCAGCATCGTTGCGTGCTCTAGAATCAACCATAGCAGAGAGAACTTGAGACTCTGCGGCGATACCTTCATCTGTTCGATAGGTTTTCACTACGACCGAACCATCAAATCCAAAACGAACAGGCATTGTCTCTTCATCTGTAAACATCGTTGCACGAGGTTCAAGTCGTGTGCCACCTAAAGTACATCCAGGTGTCGGCTCCAGTGGTTCAACAGCTACGGGAGAAAGCATACCATCCTCATAGAAAATTAATTGCACGCAAGCAGCTCGCAAATCACTACTGTTTTGAACAGAAATTCTAGAAACAAAATCTGCTGTGTTTTGAACAAGTGGAAGATATAAATTGCCTCCTGAACTGCCGAGATATAATGAATCACCACCGATTTGGAATTGACCATCAGCTAAAAAAGAATCTCGCGCCAACATCGCAACAAAAGGCTGATCAGAAGTAACAAAAGCAGATCCTTGGTAGCCTGGTTCTAGGTCATCTAATGTTTGCTGAAAAAATGACCAACCAAAGCCAGGTTGTAATGCAGAACATTTCGCTCCTTCGGGGCATTGGTCATTTGCGACCACATCACCATCGTCTTCATAGAATTGGATCTTAATTTCTGCAGGATCTGTTCCCACATTCTGAATCCTTATCCAAGAATTCTCTACAGGCAATATCATCGTTTCTGCATTAAGTTGAGAAAAATTGTCATTAGACACAAAAAGCAAAGTAGAAAAAATTACAAATAAAACTATCTTTCGATAATTTCCTGGCATGAGTAAGAAACGCAATGCGTTCACCATTATGGTGTCTTCCCATACCCCACCCATTTGGATGACAATCAAATCTTAGTAATACCCTGTTACTACTAATAGTATTTAATGTACCTCTATACACTTGATAGTGGTAGCACAATGAATACAATGCTAATCTGCAGTTGTAGAATTAATGATTTGGTTACCGATGTTAGCTGAGTTTGGAGAGCCTTCATTCGAGATAACGAAGTCGCTAGTTTTAGTCAGGGCACCTCGACCCACTTCTCCCTAAATTATTTTATTGTTCGTTAATAGCGATTGGTAAACTATTAGTAATAAAAAATTTTCTAAAAAATACAAATGAATGTAAACCTTTTTATAGTTTAAGCGTTGTGTTTTCAAATTATATTATTTACTAACTATTTTAAAAAGAAATCGAGAACAGGATAGCTATATGGCACAGTCAAGCAGTTCGGCTACCGGTACGTACAAATTACGTACTGCCGAAGCAATCCGTTTAGCAGTAGAAGGAAACTGGAAGGCTGCTGTTGCGGCAAATGAAAACATTTTAAAAGATTTTTCACAAGATGTTGATGCAGCAAACAGACTAGGAAAAGCATACAGTGAGTTAAATCGACCAAGAAAAGCTATTAAAGCGTATGAACTTGCATTAGAAATTGACAAATTCAACCAAATAGCGCGAAGAAACATTGAGCGGTTGCAGAACACTCCTTCATCTTCAGGAAAAGGTAAAAAAATAAAAGCGAAAAATACCGCTACGAAAAATAAAAAGAGTAATGCGAAAAAGCCTGTATCATCGGGATTGATATCTTCATCAAAAGCAGCTGATTTTTCATTGCAACATATTAATGTTGATGTTGTTAATGACTTAAAACCTGGGGATAAAGCTAATCTCATACCAGATAATCGTGGAGTGATAATCACTTCTGAAGACGGAACCCAGATTGGTTCAATTGAACCACGAGCGGGGCTTAGATTAAGAAGGCTTATAGAAGGTGGCAATGAATATTCAGTAGCAATCAGAAGTGTAAGTAATACTGGAAATGTAATCGTTTTTATCAGCGAAACCTATAGAGCACCGACACTAATAAATCAATCTTCATTTTTAGCAAGTACAGACAGCCGTAACAAGGCACCGCGTGCCTATACAAGAAGATCAGCAGTAGTAGACGATAATGAGNCGGACTTTTATGAAGAAGATGATGATCAGGATGATTCTCTCGCTGAATTACGACAGTTAAATACTAATGAAGATTCCGAAATCGAATTAGACGATGATATCGAAATAGATGAAACTGCTGATGCAGCTATGCTTGGAGTTTCAGATGAAGATGCTAAAGAAAGTGATGAAGAAGACGAAGACGAGACTGATGAAGAAAACGAAGACGAGACTGATGAAGACTATTAGCAACTAAGAAATCATCAAACTATGAATAATGATAATAGTTTATATCCAAAAATACTCATAACTGCAGCAGAAAATGTGGTTGGAGAGTGTTGGAATGACTATTCGCGATGTGTTAGTAATTCCAATGGACTACCTATTCGGGTAGATCTTGGTACGGATATAGAAACAATTCAAAATTTTGACGGGCTCTTAATTACTGCAGGAATTGACATCGATCCACAAATTTATGGTGCCGAAAAAAGTGACTATGTTACCGAAACAAATATTAAAAGAGATCAATTTGAACTTGCTTTGCTTGAGAAAGCACGTCAACTAGATGTACCTGTTCTCGCAATTTGTAGAGGACATCAACTTTTTAATGTTGGTTCTGGTGGATCACTCTTGCAACACCTAGAGAATAGAGAACCCCACCGTGCAAGAAGAGGGAAAAAGAATGGCAGTATCGATTCTGGGTGGCATAATGTTGAAGTAGTAAAGAATACCCTTCTTCACAAAATTACAAATTCAACACAAATTTTCACTAATTCACGTCACCACCAAGCTGTACTTTCAAATAATGTCGGACCAGGATTAATTGCTAGCGCACTCGCAGAACAAAATGTTATCGAGGCATTAGAAGATCCTTCCATGACTTGGGGCTTATCTGTGCAATGGCATCCAGAACGACGTGAAATGACTGATAATGCTGATTTAAAAAATGCTTCTACCACTCTTTTTGATGCTTTTATAGCCGCAGCAAAAAAATATTCTCTTAATTCAATATAAATCAACAAATTTTGTATTTTTAGCCGATTTCTAAGCAAGAAACTGGTATAATTCTAATGCCCCCAGATAATTTCCCCCATCATATAAATAGTGAACTTTAGTCCACATTGGAATAAACATGGTTCAAACAGATAACCCTGAAACAACAGAATTTATTCGCATTGAAGATGAAATGAGAGAGTCATATCTAGACTATGCAATGTCGGTAATTGTTTCTCGTGCTCTACCAGATGTTCGAGATGGGTTAAAACCTGTTCAAAGAAGAATACTATTTGGAATGCAAGAACTAGGACTTTCACCTAATTCTGGTTTTAAAAAAACAGCACGTGTAACCGGTGAAGTTATGGGCAAATTTCACCCTCATGGTGATTCAGCTATCTACGATGCTTTGGTCCGCATGGCACAAGATTTCACAATGCGCTACCCATTAATTACAGGTCAGGGAAATTTTGGATCTATTGATGGTGATCCTCCTGCGCAAATGAGATATACAGAGGCACGATTAGAACCAATAGCAACTGAATTACTCGTCGATCTAGATAGAAATACTGTAGATTTCCAACCAAATTTTGATGATTCAATTAATGAACCAATCGTCCTGCCGGCAAGACTACCTAATTTATTACTTAATGGTGGCAGTGGCATTGCTGTAGGTATGGCCACTAACATACCCCCTCATAATCTCAAAGAAATTTGCGAAGCGATTACTTTAGTAATTGATGATCCTGAATGTTCAATTGAAAAACTTATGAATATTGTAAAGGGACCTGATTTTCCTACGGGTGGCACTATTTTCAACCAATCTGAGATCCGACAGGCTTACGCCACTGGACGTGGGCGTGTAACCATGCGCGCTATCATGTCTATGGAAGAATCTGCACAAGGTAAAACACAGCTAATAGTCACGGAACTCCCCTACCAAGTCAACAAAGCTANCCTTTTAGAACGAATAGCTGATCTTGTACGAGCAAAACGAATTGAAGGTATCTCTGATTTACGCGATGAATCTGATCGTCATGGAATGAGAATGGTGGTCGAGCTTTCACGTGGAGCATCGTACGCTACTGTTAAAAATTTATTGTTTAAACATACTGCATTACAATCTAACTTCGCAGTGAACATGTTGGCACTTGATGATGGTCAGCCAAAAACTCTCACACTGAAAGAGGCATTAGTTGCATTTATCAATCACAGACGTGATGTTATTACACGACGTAGTCAATTTGACTTAGAAAAAGCCCAAGAACGAGCACATATTCTAGAAGGGTTACTTCAAGCACTAGAACACCTTGATGCAATTATAGCTGCAATTCGAGCATCTGAGTCAGCGGATAAAGCAAAATCTGAACTACAAAAAAAACCTTTTAATCTCAGTGAAAGACAAGCGCAGGCTGTACTAGATATGCAGTTACGTAGGCTTGCACAATTAGAAAGTCAAAAAATTGAACAGGAACACGCTGAACTTATGGAGTTAATTGATCGCCTCAATGATCTACTAGCACATCCAGAAAAAATTGACGAACTCATTAAAGAAGATTGTTCTCATCTAAGTAAAGAATATGGTGACGCCAGAAGAACTACAGTTATAAGCTCACCTGTCGAAGATTTCTCGGAGGAAGACCTTGTTCCTCATCAACAGATTGTAGTTTCAATCACCAAAACCGGATATATGAAACGTGTCCCACTTGAAACATATCGTGCACAAAGAAGAGGTGGTCGTGGAGTTACTGGTATGGCAACACGTGAAGAAGATGCTGTAAATCACCTAATTGTGTGTGACACACATGATGCACTACTTATGTTCACCAAAACTGGAAAGGTCTATTCATTAAAAGGCTATGAAGTACCCGAAACTTCTAGACAAGCCCGTGGATTACCAGTAGTAAATCTCATTGAATTAGGGACTGAAGATAATGTAACTGCCGTTGTCGTCGTAAAAGATAGTCAATTTAAGAGTAGTGGTCTTGATTCAATGTTACTTGTGACCACACAAGGAGAAGTTAAGAGAACACCATTGGAACAATTTGAGTCTGTTCGAAGAGCAGGTTTAATAGCAATGAAGTTAAAAAGTGGTGACTCCTTACGTGCTGCGGCAGCAGCGAGTGAATCCAATGATGCATTAATGTTCAGTTCAGATGGACAAGCAATTCGTTTTAATGTTGGTCGCCTAAGAGTTGCTTCTAGATCATCGGGCGGAGTGCGAGGGATGAAATTAAGAGGCAATGCAATTGTCATAGCACTAGCGGTTGATGCAGATGGCAGCGATATCCTTGTCGTTACTAAAAATGGATTAGGAAAAAGAACCGCTATCGATGAATATCCAACAAAAGGACGAGGGGGCATGGGTGTTCAAACTTTCCGTATCACAGATCGCACTGGTGAAGTTGCAGTTGCTGCAAATGTTAAAGATTCGGAAGAATTACTTCTTATCACTGTCGAAGGTGTCATGAACAGGCAACGAATTGATACTATTAGCCAACAAGGTCGTGCAACCCAAGGTGTTCAAGTCGTAAAACCTGATCAAAATGATTATATTGCTGCCTTGGCAAAAATAGATCTTGATTCAAGTCCTATAAAAGAGCCGACAACTACGGAATAGATATTTATACTATTCCTGTGAGATATCAAGATTCATTTTCAAATTTAGACGAATTCAAACTGATCAGTAAAATTATTGACCAGTTAGGATCTAGCGCAGCTAAAGACATTATTGTACCACCGGGTGATGATGCTGCAGTCTGGATGAATTCAAAAAACAGCTTAACCGTTGCGACAGTGGACACTCTAACTGAAGGCACCCATTGGCGAGCAGATACTATGAGTTTCTACGATGTAGGATGGCGGGCAATAACCGCTAGTGTTTCAGATTTAGCAGCAATGGGCGCAACACCTAACTATTTATTAATTGCCATAACTTTAGATACAAGTACGACAGAACAAAATATTAATATGCTCACTGAAGGAATAGCGAAATCATCCACAGTCCATAAAGTAAAGATCGCTGGTGGTGACATTACACGTGCACATACAAATATTATTTCAGTAACAGCCATAGGCCAAATTACACAAAATAATCCACAATCTAATTATTACCCAATTATGCGTCGAAATACAGCTGAAGTGGGTGAATTTGTTGCGGTTTCTGGTTATCCAGGAACATCTGGTGCTGGTTTGAATATCCTCGAAGCGAATATTCAAGGTACCTTAGATGCAGAACTGATAACTTTACATAGACAGCCTATAGCCAGAATAGAATTAGGAGTTAGTGCTGCCAAAGCTGGGATCAAATGTGCAATAGATCTATCTGATGGTCTTGTGCAAGATCTTGAACACATAGCTAAGGCTTCTAATATCGGAATTAAAATAGATACCAGGAAAATTCCACTCCATAGCACTGCGTATAATTTATTAGGTGAGCAAAAAACACTAGATTTAGCATTAGGACAAGGTGGTGAAGATTTTGAATTAATTTTAACAGGATCTGAACAACATTTAAGATCCTTACACACTATAGAATTACCTGTCACAATTATTGGAAAGACAACCCTAAAACATCCTGGTCAGGTAAAGGTATATAAAGGTACAGATGAAGAATATGATCCACCTCAACGTGGATGGAATCACTTAAGAAACGACTAATCGATGAATACTGCCAATCGCTTTAATTTTCAAACTTCAAACGTTCGACAAACTCAATCTCTTGCAAAAAAAATAGCAAAATTATTACTACCAGGTGATGTTTTACTTCTACAAGGAGCTTTAGGTGCTGGAAAAACAACATTTACACAAGGCCTCGCAAAAGGTTTAAAAATTAAATCTGAAGTGACAAGTCCCACTTTCATTTTACTAGCACAACATGAACCGAGCCCCAACAATTTGGCGCTATTCCATGCAGATCTTTATCGTCTAACTGATCCTATCGAAGTAATGGATTTACATCTCGAAGAACAGGCAAGTGAAGGTGTTCTAATTGTTGAATGGCCTGATAGAGCACCCGAAATGTTACCAAAAAACCATTTACTAATATCAATTTCTCTTCAAGAAATTGATCATAATGGCCGAACATTTACTTTTATAGCTACAGGAAAGAGAGCAAGAGAAATTATTGACGGATTACAATCACAATTATGAAAGATAAAAAATGTCATATAATTTAGGAATTGACACAGTTTCAGATAGTATCTCCCTTGCCCTTGAGGATAATGGTCAAGTAACTATAGAAAATAATTTTGTGGTTTCTGATACTGTTTCTGAAGAGCTTATTCATATAATTAATGTGTTCTTGCAATCGGCAAAAATTGAATTACATGACATCGACAATTTAGCTGTCTGCATTGGTCCTGGTAATTATGGCCCGCTCCGAGCAGGTCTATCTATTTCACAAGGTTTAGCGTTGGCACGAAATTTACAAATCGCCCCTATTAATAGGCTTGAAGCTGATGCCTGGCCATTTATACAAAATACTAAGAATCAACAAAGTGTAATTGCAGTACATGATGCTGGAAGATTAGGACTAGCTTGGGCTGCATATAGCCAAAATAACAATAATGAGGCTCCTACAGTAATAACCCCTGCATCCATAACCAGCATTGAAGAATGTGCAGAATCTGCACCTGTAAATTCTCTTTGGTGTGGTGAATTATCAGATGAATTACTAAAAGCTCTCCAACGTTTAGGTTATTCTTCAGCAATTAATCCTTTAAAAAACACAAACACTCGAGCAAAATCAATACTAGAACTTGCATCTGTGCAACAATCGTATCAAGATCCTTCAGGGATAGAAGCTTTATATTTACAGCCGCCCCGTATTAACCGTTAACAATTGATGAATAGATTTAGGAGTACGTATGGAACAAACACTAATACTAATAAAACCTGATGCGATGCAACGTGGAATCGCCTTTGAAATACTTGCAAGATTAGAAAGACGTGGGTTGAAACTTGCTGGGCTTCGTTTACTCCAAGTAGAACAACCCATGGCCGAAAGACACTATGCTGAGCATGAAGGTAAGCCCTTTTTCGCTGGACTAGTCTCCTATATTACCAGTAGCCCGATAATTGCAGCAGTGTTCGAAGGAACCAATGCTGTCAGTGCAGCAAGACAAACTATTGGCTCTACAAATCCGACAGAGTCTTCACCGGGAACTATAAGAGGGGACTTTGGTTTAGAAATTGGTAGAAACTTAATACATGGTTCAGATAGCGTGGAAAGCGCGGAACGAGAAATTGAAATTTTCTTTGAAGGACAGCCCGTTATTCAATGGAAAAAAGATACCGATAAATGGATCTTTGAATAGACAATCTATTGAACACGTACAATCTCTTTTCCATGGCTCCATAAACCTTCCAAGTCATAGTGGTACCGTGTATCTAATGAAAACAAATGAATAATCAAACCATCTTGTGTATCCATTAGTACCCAACCACTCTCAGGATCTCCTTCAGGTCGAATACGCGTACCATTTATCTGTAAATTTTTTTGTATTGAATCAATCACTGCCCGTGCCTGACGGATATTGTCTACTGTTCCAATAACAAAATAATCCGCAAATGCAGAAAGCTCTGTTAAATCAAGTAACACAATGTCACTCACTTGCCTATCAGCCAAAATATCTACTGCATTGTGCGCAATATCAATATTTGCATTTAATAGTAAATCTGAATTGTTTAACTCAGAATTTGTACTCATCAATTAGAAGTCTCCCTTATATGTATAGTATGTGAATTATGAATCGGTCATTAGAGAAAATCAATCAAACAAATTACTCCAACTAGAGTTAACTACTCGTTACACTATATTTATGAAAGAACGTGTACTCGTAGCAATGTCTGGTGGAGTAGATTCCGCTGTAGCAGCTGCATTACTAACCCAACAAGGATACGATGTTATTGGTGTAACGCTTCGCCTTTACACTGAACCAGATGATACAACTTTAAGATCTGGCCGTACATGTTGTGGCATTGAAGATATTGGTGATGCCAAAGCTGCAGCACAACAAATAGGGATCCCACATTATGTGTTAAATATGGAACAAGAATTCGAAAAGCATGTACTTACTCCATTTGTAGAATCGTATGTTGATGGACGCACACCAAATCCTTGTTTGAATTGTAACCAATATGTAAAATTTTCGACGCTACTTGATCGTGCAATTGCTATTGGTGCGGATAGATTGGCAACTGGACATTATGCACGAAGAGAACGAGATAATGCACACCACTTCCATCTTCACAAAGCTCACGATGACGAAAAAGATCAATCGTACGTACTCTATACACTCGATCAAAGTGCTCTCGAATTTACATTATTCCCCTTAGGTGACATCGAAAAAACTAACACGCGAGAAATAGCACGGGAATATAAATTACCGTTGTCTGAAAAACCAGATAGTGTCGATATATGCTTCGTCCCAGGTGGTGATTATAGAGAGATATTGCATGCAAAAGGAATAGAGCCAGTAGCTGGAAGCATACAAAACACTACTGGTGAAACTATCGGCACACACAGTGGAATAACAAACTATACCGTAGGTCAAAGAAGAGGACTTGGGGTTCAATCCTCTATACCACAGTATGTAACTAAAATAGATGCTGAGCGTAATATAGTTGTTATAGGTAGTGACAAAGATTTATTAAGTAAGTCACTAACTGCGAGTGAACCTCATTGGGTATATCAACCTCCGATAATTGGTGAAAGATTATCTGCACGCATCCGCTACCATTCTGAAGAATTAACAGCATGTATTACAGCACTGAGTTCGACACACTTCAGTTTATCTTTTGACTCTCCAGCACGAGCTGTCACTCCTGGTCAGGCTGTAGTACTTTACAGAAACACTGAAGTTGTAGGTGGGGGTACAATCGAAAGAGCTAGCTAAATGCTTTGATTTAGTTGTCAGTGCTGAATGAACTTGCGTACCATAAAACAAATATGACTTTCAAAAAAGGTGTCTGTAATTATGCAACCTGAATTACTCTTTGGACTTGCTGACTTACGTGATTGGATTATAGTTATTTACGGACTACTAGGGATCATTGCATTGCTATTAGTCATACTCATCTTATTATTCATAGTATGGCAAATTCGTAATGCAACACGCGCTGTTGGTAATATCGTTGACGAAAGTGTTAGGCCGACGCTTAATGAAGCTAGGCGTACTGCAGAAACAGTTCGTGGAACAACTGAATTCATAACTGACAACGCCGTACATCCAATTATAAGAGCAATATCTACAGGGCGAGGCTTAAGAAAAGCATTTACAGGATTATTCAGTTCCCAGGAACGAAATAACCAAGATTAACGTATGGTGTCAGAATGTTATTCCTATTTAGAATTGTGACAAAAACTACCATTTTCCCTATTAGGTTAGTTTTTAAAATCTTCAAATACCGACTAATCAGTGTTTCAAAAATTATTATCATGATCAGTGGAATTTATTCGCTCGCACGGTATGCATGGCAAAACAAAGAAAAAACCTCTAGGCTCAACCAAAAATTTAATGATGGTTTCCCTCAGATAGAAAATTTCTACTCACAAATTAAAAATAATTACACAAGTGCAGAAAAGGAAAAAAGAGAGGAGTTATCTGATGAATTTGGAAAAATCATTCATCTAAATAAATCAGGCAACGCCAACCTTCATTCAGACAAGGAAGAGTAAAAAATGATCATTACAGATCTAAAAATTAATTTATTCCATTGGAAAACCGAAGCCTGGAAAACAGGTGTCGGGACAGCATTCGGTAATGACCAGCAATTGGGTATTGTTACTATTAGTACCGATGAAGGTATTTCAGGCAATGCTTTTTTGGGATCTTCACGTATGGGAGCTGACCATTTCACCCAAGGAATTATTGAATTTCTCAAGCCACGATTAATAGGACAAAATCCACAAGACATTGGAAAAATATGGTGGGATATGTGGAAACAAAATCGATCTGTTTCTACATATTCGATTGGAGCTATTGACATATGTTTATGGGATATTAACGGCAAAATTACCGGACAACCAATTCATCGACTACTTGGAACATGCAAAGATGCTGTCCCCGCATATTCAAGTACTGCATATCATGAAACAAAAGAGGAATATGCTGAAGAAGCCTTACATTTTAAAGATTTAGGATGGAAAGCTCACAAAATACACCCCCATGGTAATCCTCAATATGATGTGGAAATCAGTAAAGCCGTTCGAGAAGCTGTAGGTGATGAAACAAAACTCATGTTAGATTCGATGTGGGCCTATCGTTATGAAGATGCATTACGAGTAGGAAGAGCAATCGAAGAACTCAATTATTATTGGTATGAAGATCCATTGGTAGAAGAAGATATCTATAATTACGTTAAACTTCATGACAAACTGGATATCCCAATAATGTCTACAGAATATGCACCAGGCAGATATTATGGAATGACACCTTGGATTACTCAGTATGCAACAGATATACTTCGCGGCGACGTTGCTGTCACAGGTGGGATAACACCTTTAATTCGTCTGGGACATCTTGCAGAAGGATTTAACATGCAATGTGAAATCCACCATGGTGGCAATTCATTAAATAATGTTGCTAATTTACACGTCACAATGGCACTTCCTAATTGTGAATTTTATGAAGTTTTCCCATGCACAGGAGCTAATCAATACGGGTTAGTTCAAGATATTGAAGTCGATTCGAATGGAATGGTATATGCACCGACCGAACCTGGATTGGGTTATGAAATTGATTGGGATTTAGTAAAAAGAGAACATATCGCAATCATAGAATAGTTAAATCGATAGATGATGCGCCAGTAGCAAAGCTGCAGTAACATATTGCAGTACTAAATGGTTTGGAGTTCGTGGTTTCAGCACCAAATGGACCCAATATGGATCCAAAGCTAGGGCAACTTAGCAATATGAAACTAAGGCAACCTCTCGAAAACACCGTCTTTGTACGGTATCGTAACAAGTGGAGAGGTGTCCGAGTGGCCTATGGTGCCTGCCTCGAAAACAGGTTGACGCAAGTCTCGTGGGTTCGAATCCCACCCTCTCCGCCATTAAAATAACTTACACCATGGAGAGGTGCTGGAGTGGTTGATCAGGCTCGCCTGGAAAGCGTGTAACGGGGCAACTCGTTCGTGGGTTCGAATCCCACCCTCTCCGCCATTATTGACAAATCAGATCCGCTCTGCACGTACTACGAAACGGTCAGAATAGGAGCGAGTAGCTCTATCAAATTCACCACCACATGTATACAGTGTTATCGAATCAACGGAGACCTCATCACTCCAAACTGATCCCCATTGGTTGTAATCTGCATCATATTGTCGTGTCCAACGTACTCGATATGTATACGTCTTACCCTCATAGTCAACTTCAATAATATCTCCAATAGTGAGTCGAGAAACTGATCCAAATACAGCCATTCCGAAGTAATTAACCTGTGCATGTTTTACATAAGCAGCATAATCAACGTGGCCAGCGAAAATAGCATTGCCACCTTCACCAGGGCGACCACCCATACCAGGCCATTCATTCATGTTGTACCACACAACATCAGCTGGCCCTTGTGGTGTCGGCATCGTCGAGCTAGTACGACTCACAATTTTCTCACCAACACGAGCACTGACATCCAGACTAGGAATACGTAATACAGCAAAATCAGTATTTGGTGGGTAACCAAATTCATCTACTAAATCTGCAATGTTCGTTACTAGCTTAGATGCTTGATCAGGAGTGGCAGTAGCTTCTGGAGTAGCAGTTACAGTAGGTGTAGCGATGGGGACAGTTGGAGTTGGTGTAGCTAGAATAGGTGCGATAGGGGCCGGTGTAGTAGCGATTTGAGGTGTCGTGACAGCAGTAGGAGCTACTACAACACT
>PBBA01000011.1 GCA_002716405.1 Chloroflexota bacterium
CAGATGCTGATCCAGATGCTGATCCAGATGCTGATCCAGATATACCAGATGCTGAAGCAGATGCTGATCCAGATGCTGATCCAGATGCTGATCCAGATGCTGATCCAGATGCTGATCCAGATCCACTGGCTCCAATAACGGAAACAGTTCCTGGGCGATCCTCTCCATCATCATCACTACACGCAACTGCAAAGCTGAGCAGTGCGACACATAAAATTGTAAAAATTTTCATGTGCCACGAAGATTTAGTAATTTTCATTACAACTCCTTTCAAGTTGTTATTTACTTACTTAATACTTCTCTGGCCATTCCAAGAGGTACTCGCCAAAGATAGTTTGTATTAATAAAAGATTGTCCTTGTGTACGATGGTTGTACGTAATTGGAACTTCTTTCATCGAAATGCCTTTTCCCAAGAGATTTAACGTCAATACTTGTGCATAGTTGTAATCATGAATAATTTCAGCCACTTCAAGAGCATTCTTTGAAAAAGCTCTAAATCCAGTTTGTCCGTCAGAAATTTTTCGTCCCGCAATCATGTTCAGTAGAACTGTGAAACAGCGATTTCCTATAGATCTCCAAAGTGGGTGACCTGATCTTTTACCAAGGAATCGAGAACCCAAAACATATTCTGCATCACCAGATTGAATCGGTTCCAATAATAAAGGTATTTCCTGAGGGTCATATTCAAGGTCTGCGTCTATATATATAGCAACAGAAGCATTTATCTCACGGGCTTTTGCTAGTCCACTTCTTAATGCTGCACCTAATCCTTGGTTTGTATTGTGTGTGACTATATAGTTAGCACCATTTGTTCGTGCAAGTTCTGCAGTATTATCATTTGATCCATCATTGACTACTATGATTGTGGATTTTTCTTTTATTTCCGTAGGGATCCGTGTCATTAATGTGGGTAAGGTTGCCGCTTCATTGTATGCAGGGATGACAATGGCAAGTGGTCCATTAGATTCATTATTAGGACCTGTAGGAGTGAACAACACTTGTCCTACTGAATTTTCTGGTGGATTGACCCCTAAGTAATAAGCTATCGTCGGTGCAACATCTAATAAACTTCGTGTTTCTGTGATTTTATCACCAGCTTGTACTCCCTCTCCCCAAGCAATAAAAGGCACACGTTTTTCAGGTTCTGTGAGGTGACCATGCCCTCCAATTCCTTTACCTTGTCCGTGATCTGACGTAATGAAAACAGTGGTGTTTTCTAGATATCCTTTTTCAGTACACCAACTAAAGAATTTTTCAAGGAGCTGATCAGTGATTTCAATTTTTTCGAGGTATTCAGGATAGTAACTTCCTCGTGAATGGCCAGTTTGATCAACGGATAAAGTCTGCAGGACTAAAAAATCAGGGTTCTGTTCCTCCATTGTTTTACATGCCTGTGCTATTAATGCGGGGTCAATTTCTTCATTTGGGGTAAGTGCTGTGACAGTTTCGACAGTTTCTTCTCCAAAGGCATCTACTAAATGTGCAATTCCAACCAATCGATTTTCTATATTATTTTCTGTGAGTACATCAAAGATTGATTCGCATTTTACTCCAAGTGACGGAACAAAATTACTTGTCATTCCATGGTTGCGAGGCACTGCTCCAGTAAGCATTGAACTAAAAGCTGTCACTGTGCGTGCTGGATAGACAGTACGCATATCTGTGCAAACAGTACCTTCTGCTATCAACTTGTCAAAGAAAGGAGTTTTTGCTTCATGGAAGCGATCAAGTCTACAGCCATCAATAACAATTAAAATTATACGTTTACTTATGCGACCATTTTTATTATTTATTAATCTTGTAGGTGTGACGGGTTCCAAAGGTTTCCATGTGAACCACCATTGGTGAATAAGTATTGCAGCTACAGTAATTATCAGAGTATAAATCTCTACTGTTAGTACTGAATTAAGTGATAGATCTGTTGTCAAAAAACGTGTCAGAAAAATAAGGATGAGTAATTTTGGAACTTGTTCCAAAAAGTTGCCACTTGTAGGATCAGGATTCTCAACTACTAATCGCCAAAATCGAGTGAAGTTCGTTAATTTTGTGCCTATACGAATGTGATAATAAATGCTTCCCCAAAAAATGACTGTAAAAAAGAGATAAATACTTAGTACGAAAGTGAGCGCAACCCAATCAACAGAATTTATAATAAAGAAGACTGGTATAAGAAATAGCCATAAACCTGCACGTAAGTTTAATGGAAAATCAAAACGATAAAACATTGTTATAAGTGGTAATAACAAGGTTAATGATATGGCTAAATGCATCCAATAGTTTGCATTAAAGAAATTGGGAAGACTTAGTAAGAATAATATTCCTAATGAGAAGACAGGTGTAAATGGCTTGCCTTCATTTAATACATTCCATAAGCGCGCAGCTATGAGTTCGAATTTGCTGGCAGATTTGGCATCATCTTTACTTCCACGTAATGAACCTAAAGACGGGATTCCAGTGATATAGAGGAGCCCTAGTGGGCTCAATCCGATCGCGAAAGCATAAATGAATTTCAAACTGTGCGTTAATACTGCAAGTGTAAATGCTTCAGAGAATGGCATGCCTAATAACTGCAATGTTAGAGTCATACTTGCTTCATAAATACCAATTCCTCCTGGTGTGAGGTGAATGATTTGAAAAAGTATTGTGCAAGCTGTAACTGTTATTGCACCTTGTATTGAAAGGTCAAAACCTAATGCCTCTGCTGCTCCATAAACAACTGCTGCTTCCAAAATCCAACTCGGGATAGTCAGGCAAGTTGCAATAAAGATTTTGTTAAGGGAAACAGTCCTGAGTGATTCTTGGGCTGAAATCCAAATAGTATTAATCTTTTGTGATTGCTTAGGTGCAAAATCCGTTTTTCTGAGCCAAAGTAAAATTCCAGTTGCTATTAGCATTAGTATTGCTGGGAAAATAATAGGTGTTGATGAATCTATACCTACAGTAAGTGGTAAGAGCATTGCCGCTATTGCTAATAAAGCAGCAGTATCAAGCAAACGTGCTAGCAGTGTTGAGACTAGAGCTTCACCAGATGGGATGCCTGATTTATTACCCAAGTATGGACGTATGAATTCTCCAGCTTTAATAGGTAATGCGTGATTAGCGAGGAGAGCTGTGTGGAGAATTGCTAAAAGATGTATTTTCTTTGCTTTTGTAGTTGGAGAAAGAAGAGATTGCCATGCTAACGCCCTTAATACGAATGCACTTAAGTATATTAATCCGATAGTTCCCGCGAGTAATGGGCGTTGTATAAGTTCCGTAATTCCATTGCTAAACAAATTAGTATCAATGTAAAAGAATAAAAAAACGATCATCACAAATGAAATAAATAAAGCTACGGATAGACGAGCAATTCCTATGGAAGGGCCCGGAACAATGCTACTACCGTCTACCCGCAGCTGTCTGAAACTGAAAAGATTTTGCATTATATCCCCCACGAAAATCTAATCAATTGCTATACAAAACTATAAATACAGTAGATGCATTTTATATAAAAAATATCTACTTATTTATATTGATCGTTTACATACTATTATTATTGTGCATACATAATAATTCGTATTAGTTTGTACTAATATTTTTTCTAAGCGTCAAGGCATTGAGCTATGGAATATGATTCTTAAATACGATTTTGACATAATGAATCAAAGTAGTTTGATCTGAATTCTAATTATTAACGATATTCGATCGTGGTCCTCGTGCGATGAGAGGAGAAAGTACGAGCACAGCTAAAATTAATGTTAAACCAATTGCTATGAGCGTGTTACGTTCGCCCCAGTGATCAGCTGCTAGTCCAACGGGTAAACCTGCAAGCATGAATCCTGAGAAGGCTAGTTGTGTAATTGAAATAACGCGTCCATAAAAAGCTGGATCTGCCTCTAATATTATTACTGCACCATTAAGCGTTTGGAATGCTCCATTACCTAGCCCTAGTAATAACATTGGAATGAGTACGATGATAAAAGTTGGACTAAGGCCTGTAATAACTAGTGCAATTCCACTGAGTAAAGCTCCTAATGTGTATATGAAGAGAGCTTTTTTTGATCTTGCGAAAGAGGCTACGAGTAGGCTTGCAATTAATCCTCCGACTGCATTAACAGTTTGAAGTGTACCTAATTGCTCCACTGGTTTATTGAGCTCATTTTCGAGTAGACCAGGTAGTACAGTCGTCGATGACAAACTTAGTATGACCATTATGAAGAAAAGAGTAAGCATCCATTTTAATCTTGAATGCTGTTTTACATACTTGATTCCTTCGATCATATCTCCAAAAATAGAATTATCTTTGTGGGAACTTTCTGGTATTGATGCCGGCAAGAAAAACAATGTAATTGTGGCAATTGTGAAGAGTATACCCATCACACAATAAGCTCCCGTTGATCCGAATAAAAGACTTGCTACAAGTAATGTTGCAAGTGCAGGTGCCCATATTCGAGCTGCACTAAGAGAGATTTGTGTGAGCGCAACTGCATTTGGCCTTAATGCAAGAGGTAAGATTTCGACAACCCATGCTTGACGCGCAGGACCTAAAAATGCAAAACTTGCACCAGTAACAAATGCACCAATAGAGAGGTGATAAAGCTCGATTTCATCTTGATAAATTAAATATGCAGTAACAAAAAAGACTGCAGCAATCGCTAATTGGCTTAGTGTACTAATGATTTTTTTGGAGACTCGATCCGCTATTGCCCCTCCAAAGGGTGAAAAAACAGCTGAACCTATCCCTTGAGCAAGTAGTACTGCTCCAACTGCACTGTTTCGACCAGTTAGTTCGAATGCAATAATTGACTGGACAACAGTTGACATAAAAAATGCTGTAAATGTAAACAGAGATCCTGCCCAGAGAATTGCATAATTACGAATAGTCAAAGCTTCAAAAATTTTGCACATTAGGTTTTAGTTCATTTCGTTATAATTCACCCTTAGTATGCTACCGCGGCATACTATAAAAACTAGTAATATATACTATTGTTTTGTCTGAAAATATTGAGAGGGATATTGTGGGGAACCTACAAGCACCTAAATCTATTGTTATTAAGGGTGGTCGTGTTATTGACCCGTTGACCAGCCGAGATGAAATTACAGATATATACATCGTTAATGGTGAAATTAAGGCTATCGATGTTGGACTGGCTCAACAGATTCCTGATGTAGAAATCATTGATGCGACAGGTTTAGTTGTTGTACCGGGTTTTATAGATTTACATGTACATTTTCGTGATCCTGGTCAACTACATAAAGAATCAATTTCAAGTGGAGCAGCTGCAGCTGTAGCTGGAGGATTTACAACAGTAGTACAGATGCCTAATACAGAACCTCCTTTTGATTCACCAGAACGAATACATGAAGTAAATAAACGTGCAGAACAGGAATCTATTAGGATTTTGACTACTGGAACTATCACAAAAGGAAGGCATGGTGTTGAAGCAGTTAATGTAAGAGACATGGCTGAAGCAGGTGCCATTGCCCTTACTGATGATGGTGATTTTGTAGTGGATACTGAACTTATGAAAAAGGTCTTTGAACATGCAAAATCTCTAGATCTTCCCATATCACAGCATTGTGAGATGCCTTCCTTAGTTTTAAACGGATTGGTCAATACTGGGGATATTTCCGCTCGTTTAGGTATTGCTGGAAGATCGAACGATAGTGAAATTTATGCGGTTGAGCGTGAAATTCAATTGGCTATGGAAACTAATGGACATTCCCATATTCAACATGTGAGTGCTGCTGGCACAATTGAATTAATTCGAAAAGCGAAGGCACAAGGTGTAAATGTGACAGCAGAAGTTACACCACATCATTTAAATTTAACGGATCATGCGTTGTTAAGCGGTCGCGGAAATCTTCCGTATGACACATTTGCCAAATGTAATCCTCCACTTCGAACAGATCTTGATGTTGCTGCTTGTATAGAAGGATTAGCTGACGGGACTATCGATGCAATTGCGACAGACCATGCTCCACACACAGTGAAAGAAAAACAAACTGATATTCACAGTGCACCTCCTGGATTAATTGGTTTGGAAACTGCTTTTTCTTTAGGTTTGAAGCTTGTAGATAATCACTTGATTGATCTTCCTCTTTTAATAAAAGTTTTTACACAAGGTCCAGTTCAGGCATGGAATTTATCTAACAGGGTAAATATTAAAGGTCTAGGTTCTTTAGAAGTTGGTGGTATTGCCGATATTACAATCATTAATCTAGATTCCGTATGGGATGTGAACCAAGGGACGATACACTCCTTGGGGGTGAATACACCATATTTAGACGATATCCTGAAAGGAAGTATCATGATGACAATCGCTGCAGGTTGTAAAGTTTACGAAGCTGA
The DNA here is from genome assembly GCA_002716405.1 of Chloroflexota bacterium. GTDB lineage: Bacteria > Chloroflexota > Dehalococcoidia > UBA2979 > UBA2979 > UBA6955. The sequence continues at coordinate 6,333 of PBBA01000011.1, forward strand.
TGATGGAAGCTAGTTAAGTGACGACAAAAGTTCTTTTAGTTGGTGATACACACATTCTTAATTGGGATTCTGCACATCCTGAATTACAACGTGCTGTTCGTCAGGCAGATATTGCATTGCATGCAGGTGATTGGGTTGGATTGGATGCTGTTGAAGGTTTTCAAAAACAAGCAAAGCAATCTTTTGTTGTGCATGGTAATTCTGATCCTGTCGAAATACGCGAAATACTACCGTATCGCCAGATCATAGAAATAGAACAAGTAAGGATAGGACTAATTCATCCTGCATGGGGTCGTGAAGAATTTGGTCCAGAGAAATTAATACCTGATTTTCCAGTGGATGATTGTGGCAAACTGGATATTATTTGTTTCGGGCATTTACATGAAACAATGGATATTGAGACTGAAGGCATCCGTTTCATTAATGCAGGACAGGGATATCCTTCATTCCGTGTCCCAGGAACCATTGGATGGCTGTACATTTCAAAATCTGAAATGACGGTCGAAATAGAAGAATTTGCACAAGCTACCTAATATTTTTAATTGAGATTTTGCATGGGGAGGAATCTTTGACTTCAATATCTGGCCTGTTGTCACAAGGTACTACTTTTTCCTTTGAGTTTTATCCACCACGTACAGAAAAAGGTGCTAAACAGTTGATGACAACTATGGAACATCTCCTTCCCTATAATCCATCATTTATATCGATTACATATGGAGCTGGTGGATCAAGCCGTGAACAGACTTTAGAAATTGTTAAGGAATTAAAATATAATACACGATCTACAATACTTCCCCATCTAACTTGTATTGGACATACCCGTAATGAAATAGAGGAGCTTGTTAATCAGTACGTAGATATAGGTATTACAGATATTCTAGCATTGCATGGAGATCAACCAAGAAATTCTGCTCCATTAACAGAAGGTGATTTTAAATTTGCCACTGATTTAATTGAATTTCTTCGAATTAATTATGATTTGTCTTTGGGTGTTGCAGCACATACTGAAGGACATCCTGCAGCGTCTAGTTATAGTACTGATTTGGAACACCAATCTTCAAAAATTCGTACAGCTGATTTTGCTATCACTCAATTTTTTTTCGATGTAAATCACTATATTTTATTTCGTGAAGAAATGAAAAAAAGAAAAGTATTTATTCCTATTATTCCCGGTATTATTCCAGTAACTAATCCTGCAGAGATTGATCGTATGATTCGATTAGCTGGTGGAACTTTCCCTCAAAAATTGTGGGAGGAGATAAACAACGCAAGTGATCAAGAATCGAAACAACGTATCGGTATCAACCATTCTATACAGCTGGTAAAACAACTACTTAAAGCAGGTGCACCTGGGATACATTTCTATCCGATGAATCGTTGGCAAGAGACCGAGCAATTATTGCAATATTTAGATTTCAATTCGCATTAACGCATAGAGTTAACTTTGATATTCAAGGTTTGACGCCAGCCATTTTTCTATCTCAGCCACCGTCAAATTTTTGCGTGCCGCATAATCTTCCACTTGATCGCGTAAGATTTTCCCAATTCCGAAATAATGTGCATCTGGATGACTGAAATACCACCCACTTACAGAGGCACTTGGAGTCATCGCATAATTTTCAGTTAGAGATATACCTGTTGCATTTTCTGCATCTAACAGATCAAATAAAATTTGTTTTTCAGTATGGTCAGGACATGCAGGATATCCTGGAGCAGGGCGTATTCCTTGGTATTTTTCAGCTATGAGTTCAATATTGTCGAAAGCTTCTTCAGGAGCGTATCCCCAAAGACTTTGCCTTACTATTTCATGCATTTTTTCTGCAAGTGCTTCAGCTAAACGATCTGCCAAAGCTTTTATCAAAATTGACTTATAGTCATCATGATCTTTTTCAAATGCCTTGACTATAGTCTCGAGACCTATGCCTGCAGTGACTGCGAATCCTCCAATGTAATCTGGTATATTCAACTCTTTTGGTGCAATGAAATCGGCAAGTGCAATATTTTCTCTTTTTCGTTCCATATTTGTTTGTTGGCGAAGTGTATGCATAACGGCTAGAGTTTCAGATCTTTCATCGTTTGAAAAAATTTCAATGTCATCTTCAATCGAATTTGCAGGCCAGATACCTACTACCGCTTTCGCGATGAGCCATTTTTCACTAAGAATTTGATCTAACATTTCTTTGGCATCATCGAATAAATCCCGTGCTGTTTGTCCAACTATAGGATCATCTAAAATTTCTGGAAAACTCCCTGATAATTCCCAAGTTTGAAAAAATGGTTTCCAGTCTATTCGATCTATTAATTCGTGTAGAGGAAAATTGGAGAAATTTGTAATACCGTATTTTTTTGGTTTCGGTGGATTGTAGTCGCTCCAGTTAATCGATTTTCGTAATTCTCTGGCTTGAAGGATACTATACCTATCAATTGTTTCCATTCGATTTTCATATTGTTCCTTGATGTCTTCGTACAAAGATGATGTTTCTTTTACGAATGTAGTTTTGTTTTGTGCAGACAATAATTGTGAGGCTACTCCTACAGCCCTAGAAGCATCTTGTACGTATATCACTGGCCCTTGATATGCAGGAGCTATTCGAACTGCTGTATGTACTCGACTGGTAGTTGCGCCACCAATGAGTAAAGGGATATCTAATTTTTGACGTTCAAGTTCGTTTGCAAATCCAACCATTTCTTCAAGGCTTGGAGTAATAAGGCCAGAAAGTCCAATAATGTCCGCACCTTCCTCTAAGGCAGTGTCAAGTATTTTTTGTCCAGGTACCATTACACCAAGGTCGATAACTTCATAGTTATTACACTGCATGACTACGCCCACAATATTTTTTCCAATGTCATGGACGTCACCTTTTACAGTTGCCAATACTATTTTCCCATTTGTACTTGAGTTATTTGAATCAGATTGTGTTTCTTCTATAAAAGGTATTAAGTATGCGACTGCCTTTTTCATAACACGTGCACTTTTAACAACTTGAGGAAGAAACATTTTTCCTGAGCCAAACAACTCGCCCACAACATTCATACCATCCATAAGCGGTCCTTCAATGATTTCAAGAGGATTTGCAGAAGATTTACGAAGCGATTCAACATCTTCGATAATGAATTCATCGATACCGTTTATCATCGCATGTGTGATGCGACTACTTTCAGAATTGTCTCTCCAGCTAAGATCTACTTGATTGATGACATTAGATCCTTGGGCATAATCTGCAGCTATTGCTATCAATTTATCTGTCGCATTATCTTTTTTATTAAAAAGGACATCTTCAATTGAATCACGTAAATCAGTATCTATATCTTCATATATGGGTAACGCACCAGCGTTGACAATTCCCATATCTAAACCTGCACGTATGGCATGGAAAAGAAAGATAGAATGCATCGATTCGCGTACAAAATTATTCCCCCTGAATGAGAAAGAAATATTAGATATTCCACCAGAAACATGGGCGTGTGGTAAATGTTTTTTTATCATTTGGGTCGCTTCAATAAAAGCTTTACCATATTCGTTATGTTCTTCTAAGCCAGTTGCTACGGCAAAAATATTAGGATCAAAGATAATGTCCTCAACTGGAAAATCAATGATTTTCGTTAAGAGGTTATAAGCTCTCTGACAGATTTCAAATTTCCTTTGCGCTGTTTCCGCTTGTCCATCTTCATCAAAAGCCATAATTACAACTGCTGCACCATAACTTTTAATTATTCGTGCTTGTTCTAAAAAAATATCCTCACCTTCTTTTAGGCTGATTGAATTTATAATTGATTTACCGGCTATATTTTTCAAACCAGCCTCTAATACTGACCATTTGGATGAATCCAACATAATTGGGACACGACTAATATCTGGTTCAGCAGCTATCAGTCGAATAAATTTGATCATTGCAGTTTCTGAATCCAGTAAACCTTCATCCATATTGATATCAAGTATTTGCGCCCCGTTTTCAACTTGCTGACGTGCGATATCGATAGCTGATTCAAAGTCTCCATTTAAGATCAGTTTTTTAAAACGTGCAGATCCAGTGACATTGGTACGTTCACCAATGTTAATAAAAGAAGCGATGGCACTATTTTCAATTTCGTTCATTGAATTTCTCTGTTAATTAATTATTTCGAATTTATCGATACCTGCCAGTTGGAGGTTCTTATTGTACTGTGGAATTTCTCTTGGCATTTCAGATTTAATACGTTCACATATTTGTTGGATATGTTCCGGTGTAGTCCCGCAGCAACCGCCAACAATATTGACTAGCCTGTTTTTCGTCCATTCATGTAAATAACTTGCAGTTATATTTGCGGTCTCATCAAATTCTCCTAATGCATTTGGTAAGCCAGCGTTTGGATAAGCTATGATTGGTACATCAGCAATATTTGCAAGATTCCTTACACTTTCTCTAAGTTCTCGTGCTCCAAATGAGCAGTTTAGTCCAACGGCAAATGGGTTAGCATGTTTTATTGAAATCCAAAATGCTTCTATTGTTTGCCCTGAAAGATTTCTTCCTGAGAGGTCAGTGGCAGTCCATGAAAGAATGAGAGGCAGTACTACCCGATTTCTTTGACAAAATTCATCCGCTGCAAGTATTGCTGCTTTAGCATTGAGGGTATCAAAAATAGTTTCTACTAATAAAATATCAATGCCACCATCATACAATCCTTGAATAGCAATACTATAACTATCTTTCAGAGCATCAAATTCTATGGCTCGTATGGATGGATCATTAAGGTCGATTGCTACAGAAGTTGTCTTATTCGTCGGTCCAAGTGATCCTGCTACCCATCGAGGTTTATTAGGATTTTCTTGAGTCCACCGATCAGCTTCTTCCCGAGCAATTTGTGCACCTGCCAAATTGAGTGCATAACTTTCTTTTTCTAGATTAAAGTCAGCTTGACTTACTGATGTAGAAGAAAATGTATTTGTTGTAATGATATCTGCACCGGCATCAAGGTATTCTGAATGGAGTTTCGCTACTATTTCCGGTTGAGTAATATTCAGAACATCAACATTATTTTGTAGAGGTTGAGAATGACCCTTAAATCTTTCCCCTTGATAGTCTTTTTCAGTTAATTTTTCTGACTGTAATAGCACCCCATAAGCACCATCGAGAACAAGGATATTGTTCTTAATATATTGGTATAGAAGTTCGACACGTTCTTTTTGTGACATTTTTACCTTATGTTGTTAATGAAAATATGTTTTCATAATACTGACTAATAAAAAATATTTTTAAAACTGCGATTGTATGATGAGTGATATTCGAATAGGTATTGTTACAGTTTCTGACCGAGCTAGTAAAGGACTCTATGAAGATAGAGGAGGTCCTGCTATTATCAGCTGGCTTGGTGAGGCTATATCTTCTCATTGGGAATCTCTGTATCAGATTGTACCGGATGATCAGCATTTGATCGAAGTAGCTTTAACAAGGTTAATAGATGAAGAACATTGTTGCTTGGTTCTAACAACGGGTGGAACAGGTCCCAGTGAACGTGATGTGACTCCTGAAGCAACTATTAATGTTGCGGATCAGATTTTACCCGGGCTAGGTGAACTCATGCGTACAATCTCTCTTAAATATGTACTTACTGCATCACTTTCACGCCAAGTTGGGGCATCGCGGAAAAACTCGTTAATTCTAAATTTACCTGGTAATCCATCTGCGATAGCACAAATTTTGGAGGGTATGTTTGGTGCTGTTCCGAATTGTATAGAGCTACTAGGAGGGCCTAAAATATCCGTAACTGATAAAATTCAAGGTGATCATACATCTCCAGGACCAATACACTAGGATGTTTCTATAGCAATGTTCTCTTTGCCGATTCACCTCATAGACTGTCATGTTGCACGTCCTTCGAGACAAAATTTCGGAGAATTTGAATACCTTGCCTTGAGAAGGGCTTCTAAAAAAATTTATGCAGGTCAGTGGCGTATTGTTACTGGAAAAATAGAACAATCTGAATCTGCATGGCAAGCAGCTAAACGAGAAGTTAAAGAAGAAACACAATTTGATAATTTTCGTTTCTTCGTAATACCTTTTGTTTCAAGTTTTTATGAATGGGAGTCTGATCATTTACATTCGATACCTGTTTTTTTAGCTTTAGTTAATCAAGACATTGATCCGATATTAAACGATGAGCATTGTGATTTTCGCTGGTGTTTAATTGAAGAAATCGTGGATTTGCTTGACTGGCCAGCACAACGTAACGGTGTTCGTGCGGCAGAAATGTTTTTGAAATCTCGTGAAGAATTGATTAACTCGCTCGAAATACTATGATCATTCACTGTTTGATTGGTAAGAATGTACAATATATTAAGCAAAACGCTGATATGATTACCTTAATAGTTTTGGAAACAAATAAGCTATTAATATAGAAAAGAGACAAAGTGGTTATACGTCTAGCCTCTATACCAGATGTTCAAGCATTACCTGATACACGTAATTTATCAATAGATAGAGTAGGGATTCGTGATATTAGACAACCAGTTAAAGTAGTTGACCGTTCTGGGTTAGCGCAATCAACTATTGCAACCTTTGGAATGTTTGTTCAACTTGCTCCTGAAGTTAAAGGTACCCATATGTCTAGATTTGTCGAAGTGCTTGAAGAACGTGAAGGTGCTTTGTCTCTAGCTAATTTCTCAGAACTAGTTCAAGCTGTTGCTATGCGTTTAGATGCTAATCGTTGTGAAGTTGAAATGTCCTTTCCTTATTTTATGGAAAAAGCAGCTCCAGTTACTGGGGTGACGAGTACTCTTGACTTTCAAGTAACCATGATTTGTGAATGGGATTCTGGAAATTTTAGTGAACAACTTACAATTGAGGTTCCTGTCACGAGTCTTTGTCCATGTTCGAAAACTATTTCTGACTATGGCGCACACAATCAGCGAAGTTTAGTCTCAGCTACTGTAGAAATAGCTAACCCAATTTGGATTGACGATTTAATCTCACTTCTTGAAGTCCAAGGATCATGTGAACTTTATCCGATATTAAAACGTCCCGACGAAAAGTATGTTACGGAACGTGCATATGAGAATCCGAAATTTGTCGAAGATATAGCACGTGATGTTGCGATGGCATTTAATGCAGATGGACGAATTGGGAAATTTCGTGTCACAGTGGAGAATTTTGAATCTATACATAATCACTCTGCATTTGCTGAAATTACAGGTGGTTATGAAGATTAACTGACACCTATTTCGTCTTCAAAAATTCCAATTGCTTGATCTATTCCGTCCACAAGTTCATCTATTTCTTCACGGTTAATGACTAAGGGTGGAGCTACCTGTATTGAGTTTCCAGCACGTGAAAGTATACCTGCATCGAGTAACAACTGTGGCATACGTTTTGCAATATTATCTTCAGGTTTGAAATCTTCACCAGTTTCTGGGTTACGAAGTAGATCAATAGAATGCATAAGACCAATTCCTCTTGTATCAGACACAATTGGGTGATCGTTTTTAAGTTTTTCTAATTGAGTTTTTAAATATTCACCCGTTGTAGCACTGTTTTGAGGTAATCTTTCTGACTCCAATATCTCTAAATTACCTAATGCTATTGCACAACTTACAGGATTAGCACCCCATGTCGTACCACCTACAAAGGAATCTTCTTTTTCACCAACAAAACCTTCTGCAACTTGATCTGAAACTCCCACTGCAGCAATAGGTGCATAACCAGAAGATAATTGCTTGGCCATAGTAAGTAGATCTGGTTCTACACCAAAATGTTCAGATGCAAACCATTTGCCAGTTCTTCCAAATCCATTGATGACCTCATCGTGAATAAGTAGTATCCCATGTTCTTGAGTAATTTTTCTTATATGTTCCCAATATTCCTTTGAAGGTACATGACTTCCATTTGAAGTAGAAATAGGCTCAGCGATAAAAGCTGCTATCGTTTCAGGTCTTTCGAATTTGATACGTTCTTCTGTGTATCGAGCCCAAAACATATCATCCAGTCCTGTTTTTTCATTTTTTATTTCCCCAAAACCGTTTGTATTTGGAACGTGAACTATCCCTGGTAGTAAAGGTTCAAATGGTGCACGATTTAACATTGGAGATCCGTTTACACTCAGCGCTCCCATTGTCGTACCGTGATACGAACCTATTCGTGATATAACCTTGTAGCGTTTTGAATCACCATTGTTGTAGTGGTATTGTTTAGCCATTCTTATCGCAGTTTCTACGGCTTCGGAACCTGAATTTACAAAAAAGAATTTGTTGATATTTGAGGGAGTTAATTCAGCGAGTTTTGATGCAAGATCCACGGCAGGAGGTGTTGCATAAGCAAATGGGTTGGCAAAAGCTAATTCGCTGATTTGTTTTTCAGCAATTTTTCCTAACTCATTTCGACCATGACCTACAGCTACAACCCATAAACCCGACATTGCATCTATATATTTTTTGCCCTCCATATTTTCTAAATAGATACCATGGCCTTTTTCTATGAAGATAAGTCCATTTTCTGTAGCAAGGTCATTATATTGTTGGGTTTGTACCCATAGGTGGTTTAATGCACGTTGTCTATATGACTCATGTGTATCATTTTTATCATTCATCATGATTAGTCCTTAGGATTTTCATTATTCCATTAATACTAGGTTCTGATTCGATTTTTACTAATAGCTGAAGGAGTTTCACAGCTTTCTTTTCTCCCAATATTTCATTTGTGAGTGCAAAGAATTTATTATCAAGTTGTGAGTCAGTCATTGGATTAGAAGGTGATCCTGTTGCAGAAGGTATATGTATTGAGTATGTATTCCCATCTGTTAGTACTATTGAAACGTGGACTTCCTCTTCTTTCAGTTTGTTATCGATTTGTGCAGAAACTTTATTGCGTAAGTTAATAATTTTAGGATCATTTACTCGTTTATCAGAAAATTGTGCATCATGTGCGGATCCATCAACAAGTGCAACAGCAGCGCAATGTTGGTAAGAAAATTTTCCCTCAAGGCCTACGCTCGGATTTGGCCTATTCATTAGTTCAATAACTAGTGGATGTACTTGCGCTTGTATAGATTGGACATGTTGACTTTGAATATTATGTTGATTTCGTAAGGTTATGACAGCATCTTCAAGAGGATGTGATACGATTCCATTAGCAAATGGTTTGAGGCCATTACTTAATAACTGCCAAGATTGATTTCTTGCACCAATATTCTCTATCCATGTTGGGTCATGTTTTTCTGGTGACTGGATTGCCCAAAAGCCACGTCTTCCCTCTAAGAATTTATTTGGACCAGTGAATCCTGATTGTACAAGGTATGCTGCACGTAACCCATGTGATGCAGCGTTTCCTGCATGTAAGGCCTTGGCATTCGTTCCGAAAGTTTCACGGACACCTGCAGAATGTGTACCTGCTAATCCTAAGGTTTGTTCAGTATTTTCGGGTGAAAGATGTAATGCATTGGCGGCGGCGGCGGCGGCTCCAAACACACCCACAGTACCGGTAATATGCCAGCCAGCATTGTAGTGCCATGGATGTACGGACATTGCTAGGTTGCAAGCAGTTTCAGCACCGATAGAGAAAGCTGTTAAAGTTTGAGAACCGGAAAGATTTTCTGCTTCTGCAATTGCTAATACTGCAGGCCAAATTGGAGCACTTGGATGAAGTATCGTAGGAAAATGGGTGTCATCATAATCTTGGAGGTGTGCAAGATAACCATTTACTAAAGCAGCACGTTCAAGATGAGCTTGCCCTTTTCCAATAACTGTTGTCATTCTTGTAGAATGTTGTTTTCCATCCCAATTTAAGAGTATATCTGCTGATGGATCATTTGAGGCTGATAGCGCGACTGCGATTACATTGATTAGAGTTCTTTTTGCTTCATGGAGTACGTTATCAGTTATTTCTGTAGTAGAAGTTGTTGAGATGAACTCAGCTAGGTGTGTAGTTGGGGTACTATAAGACATAATAGTTACCTAATTACTCAGATCCAATTTCAAGAATCGAACGTGCCACTTCACCATTTTTTAAAGAAGTAAAAGCTTCGTTAATTTGTTCAAATGGCCAGCGTTTAGTAACTAGACCGTCGATATCTAATTTCCCCTGTTGATATAGATCTAGTATTCGTGGCATATCTACATGGAAACGTGCTGACCCATAAAAACTGCCCTTAAGTGTTTTCTCTTCTACCCAAATTCTCCCTGGGATTTCAATATTGTCAGTAGGAGGTACCATTCCCACAATTACTGCCGTCCCACCACGACTAGCCATTTGATAGGCTTGTTCTGAGGTTATTTTCAAGCCGATAGCTTCAAATGAAAAATCGACCCCACCTGAACTTAGATCTTTAACTGCCTTAATAGGATCTGTTTCAATCGCGTTTACAATATCAGTAGCACCAAATTCTTTAGCTGTTGATAATTTATGTTCTACCATGTCCACAGCAATTATTTGGCTAGCTCCTGCAAGCTTTGCGGATTGAATAATATTAAGTCCTACACCGCCAGCACCTATTACAGCTACAGTTGAACCTGGTTCTACTTTTGCCGTGTTTACTACAGCACCATAGCCAGTCATAACTGAACAACCAACCAATGCAGCAACATCAAGGCCTATGGAGTCAGGTATTTTTAATAACCCTGAAGAGGCCATAACTGAATATCTTGCGAAACCTCCTACATTAGCCATTTGTGTAACTGGTTTTTCTTCCAAAAGGAGTGCCGGTTGTTCAGAAGTTCTATCGCGAGTTGAATTAGAACATAGATTGGGTCTGCCTTGATCACAAACCTTACAATGCCCACAGGGTTGAACAAAACCCATAATTACCCTGTCACCTGAAGTGACATTCGTTACTCCAGGTCCAACAGCTTCAACAACACCTGCAACTTCATGTCCGAGTACCATTGGGTATCTCCCTGGGTAAGTACCTTCGATAAAATGAAGATCTGAATGACAAACACCAGCAGCTATAACTCGTACAAGAGCTTCTCCTGTGCGCGGCTCATCTATAGTTACATCAGCAATCTCTAAAGGAATCTGAGGACCATGTAGTATTGCTGCTTGCATATAACGTGCCTTTCACAAAATAGTTAAGATGACTCTATCCAGAATCGATGAACAGTATACCTAAAAGAATTAGGAAATTGATATATCTCTAAGTTAAGTAGTCTTTTAATTGTCTAGAGCGCGATGGACTGCGTAATTTTCTTAATGCTTTTCCCTCAATTTGTCGTATACGCTCTCGTGTAACGTTAAATTCTCTTCCAACCTCTTCAAGAGTCCGAGCTTTACCATCTTCAAGTCCAAATCTTAGTTCTAAAACTCGACGCTCACGAGGAGTGAGAGAAGATAATACATCAGCTACCTGTTGTCGGAATAATTGGTAAGAAGCTTGGTCAAATGGCAGTTCAACAGTGTCGTCAGGCACAAAATCAGCCAGATCTGAATCTTCATCTTCTCCAACAGGTGTATCTAAAGAGACTGTTTCTTGTGCAATTTTACGTAATTCCTGTACACGTGTAGGAGGTAGTTCGAGTTCTTTTCCGATCTCTTCAGAAGTAGCCTCACGACCTAATTCTTGTTGTAATCTTCTTGAGATACGGACCATCTTATTGATTACTTCTACCATATGGACAGGTATTCTTATTGTGCGAGCTTGATCGGCTAAGGCACGAGTTATACCTTGCCTGATCCACCAAGTTGCATATGTGGAAAACTTAAAACCCCTGCGGTAATCAAATTTTTCCACTCCACGCATTAATCCAATATTGCCTTCTTGAATGAGATCTAATAAAGAAAGACCTCGTCCAAGGTATTTTTTGGCTACCGCAACGACTAAACGTAGATTAGCTTCTGTCAAGTGACGTTTTGCTCGTTCTCCGTCATAGCGTATTTTTTCAAATTGATACTGAAGTTTTCCTTCATATTCCAATTGTAATTTTTCAGCCAATTCAGGTGGCGGTGTGAATATTTTTGGTTCTGAACTAAGAATTGCACTAGCCCATTCAATATATGCTGGTTTCATTAAAGTAGTAATGACAGATAATTTTACAATTGATTCTTTTACTCGATTATCTTCCCAACCAGTATTCTCAGTAAGCTTTTTCAATGCACGTTCATCGAGAACGCCATCGACACATTCACGGAACTTAGCATCCTGAATTCTCTCAAGAACACTTTGCCTAGGTAGATCAAGATATTTACTAATTAATCTATAAATTTCACGCTCTTGTTGAAATTCTCTAAATAGCTGTACAAGGATTTCAGATGGGTTTGGCTCACGTCCAGTTTCTTCAAACAGCGATTCTTCGATAGCAACAATATGTAACCATTCTTCCATTTGCCGAGCTAAGTATCGTTCATCAGCTGCGGTCAACAAGGCTACTTGTCCGATTCTGTTTAGATATTGTCGGACAGGATCATCAATACCAGCTTGTTCTGCAACGCGTTTTGCTTCTGCAATAACAGTAGGATTTACTGCACGTGAAGAAGAATTAGATAAGCCAGTGGTGCGTTCAGTTTTTTGCGCCATTTTTTCTCTATTCTTTGTCTATCATTCTTATAGATATTTTCTATTGCTAATGAGGTATTTTTCAAACCAAGAACGATTTCTTTTACACTTACTAAAGCGTTTTAACCGATCAACAACAACCATAGAGCAATCACAGAATAAGAATTGTAGCATATATGCGTACTGAAATGTTTACTATTTGGCTTCCATTTAGAAATTAAATTTCTCCTAATGCCCAAGAAATACCGTTACGTAATAAAGTTTGGAATCCTTCTGTTTCCCAGGAACCACGTAAGTTTAAAGGTGGCTTATGGTCAGGAGAAACGCTTTCATGGACAGTTCTTTGACTGTTAGTGGTTGGTGTATGGCAATGTCCAAGTGTTGTGTATGCTACTGCACCTTGACTTAATTTACGTTCAAATGCGATTGCTCTCTTAGAGCCACCTGGCAAAACAGCCGTATCTTCCTTGTAATAAAACCCTTGCTCACTAGGAGGAACGACCCCCCAATCAGCCGTCAATAGAACATCAGTATCTTCTGGAGCTTGCAATTCAACCATGTAGGGTTCGTCGATCGTTTCAAATGTTTCAGGTAACCCTTGGGTTAGAGGGTGCTTTGTATCAACTAGCGAAACTTGAAATTTTCTAATTGGAGGGTGATGGATAAAAAAACCACCTAATGTGTTGTGGTAATCCATTTTAACCATTTCTCTTTGCGACGAATTTGGTCTTCTTGCAGCTTTACCACCACTACTGCCATGGAGTGCAAGCCATCTTCCTCCACCTTCAACCCATTGCCTTAGCACCTCATGTTGCTCATCTGTTGCTACAGGTCCCGCAACGTAAGTTATTAATAACTTACATTGCGGTAGCCATTTTTCTATGTCTTCATAATCTCCCGACAAACTGGTATGAACATAGTCCCGCTCTTTCAGGTGTTCAAGTATTCGAAGTCGTGCGTAATCGTGATCATGACCAGCTGCTTGACCAGCTGGGAATCCACCAGCAATTAAATGTGCGCGCACCACTTCATTAGACATTCAGTACTCCTAAAACTTATCCCCGTGGAAGTCCTAATCCTCTTGTTGCAATAATATTGCGCTGTATTTCAGAGGTACCTCCACGGATTGTTGCTGGAACAGACTGAACATAGTCACCTGCGAAAGACACCGGTACATAGTCACCGGCTTCACGTTCCGACCACAATGCTCCATATAATCCGAACATTTGTGATCCTGTTCGTGCAAGACGTTGATTTAATTCAGAGTTGAACAATTTTGAAGTTGATGCTTCATAATTCGGCAACTGTCCGGAATTGTGCATGGAAATCACTCTAAATGAGAACTGGAACATCACCTCTGTTTCGATATACCTGTCAGCTATCTCAGCGCGCATCCCGGTTTCTCTTTTGCCAAGATGTGATCTGTATTTTCCATCGTCTGTGCCTAAATAATTGATGAGCGCCATTAACTCTTTTCTTGATCCCACAGCACCGGCAATATTCGAACGTTCGTAGTCTAAAAGAGTCATACCGACATACCAACCACGATTTTCTTCGCCTAAGATGTTTGATACAGGAGTACGAACATCTTCGAAAAATGTTTCGTTGAAATAATGTCCATTAGCCATATCTATAATTGGTCGAATGGAGAGTCCTGGCGTTTTGATATCATCGATCATTAAGAAACTGATGCCACGATGTTTTGGAGCATCTGGATCAGTACGTGTCAGAGCAAAAAGACAATCTGAGAGATGCGCAGCGGAAGTCCAGATTTTGGATCCATTGATAACATACTCATCACCATCTCGAACTGCACGTGTTTGTAATCCTGCAAGGTCAGATCCTGCTCCAGGTTCTGAAAATCCTTGTGCCCAGGTAACTTCACCTTTCATGATGGGGGGCAGATATTTTTCCTTTTGTTCTTCTGTTCCGTGAACAATAAGTGCAGGGCCCAAAAGGCTTACACCTGAACCTCCGACTGTTGGAGCACCAGCCTGAGCGAGTTCCTGATTAAGAATAAATTGCTCCATAGGCTTCAAGCCACCACCGCCA
>PBBA01000012.1 GCA_002716405.1 Chloroflexota bacterium
CAATACCAAGATAATTTATATATGTTGGGTCACAGTGGTTATTTAGCCGTAAAAAGACGAGCCTTAATATATAGTCTAAAAAACTTAAAGGTTGAATTTACTTATAAGCAAATAGATGACTTCATGGAAGCCTATCAATATTTATCTCCATTCCCTGATGCAATCGAAGGATTGAACAGACTGAACGAAAAATATGATCTTGTAATGCTTTCAAATGGTGAACAGAGCTACTTAGAACATTTAGCTAAGAACCGAATTAAACGTGAGTTCCATGCTATTTTATCAGCAGAAACAGTTGGACAATTTAAACCTCACCCTGCGGTATACCGTTTTGCTGCTAAAGAGTTAAACCTTGAACCCAGACAGATAATGATGGTTGCCGCACATTCTTTCGACACTTTAGGAGCAAGAATCAGTGGCTATCGAGGTGCTTATGTTAATAGGTATGATTTACCATACGATGAATCAGAATTTTACGAATTATACATGCCTGACTACACAAGCAAAAACTTTCCTGAATTATGTGATTTACTAGGTGTCTAAAAAAGAAATTAATGCTGCTACTTAGAAACGGTAGGTGTCAAATCACCTAATTCCTGTAACCGTATAATTTACTGGTCCCCGTACTACTCCCTAAACGGCAATATTACAGTGTCTGGGTTTGGAAGAATTAGCTGAAAGTTCCATTTCATGGGCTGAAATGTGAAAAGCTTAGTGATCGTATTTCATTGTGTATTATGAATTTTCTCAAGTCCTGTCATTTTATATATCAAATCCATGTCAATACTTGTTCGCACCCATTCAGCAAGTTTATCGTATTCTTGATCTAAGTCTTGTCGTTCATTGGAGAAAACAATACTTAAATTTTTCAATTGTGCAATATGACTTAAAACGGATTGGCGAAGCTTTATATTATGAAATAATCCATGTATATAAGTTCCTAGTACATCACCATTTTCATTGATAGCTCCATCAAAAGAAAAAACTGTTGTCTGATCATCTTCTTGTTGTGATTGGATTTTAAATGGTTGCGCAAAAATATCACCTGATGTTCGACCCATATGGATTTCATATCCTGAAATCGGTATTGATAAAGCCCCGCCTAACAACCCATGATCACTAGTTATAATTGCCTTTATACGTTTTGTTGCCTTTGTATGCTCGAATACAGTAGTTATTGGTAATAATCCTAATCCTTCTAATTCTTTTATATCCGATTCAATACCACTCGGGTCATATAATTTCTTTCCTAACATTTGATAACCGGCACAGATACCTATTATGGGCGTTCCTTTTGAATAGAGCCGTTTTATACAATCAGCTAAACCTTGCTGTTCCATCCAAAGGAGATCTGAAATAGTTGTTTTACTACCAGGGAGTATGATCAGATCGGGTTCACTTAGTTCTTCTATATTTGAAACATAGCGTAGATTAACGCCTTGTTCTCTAGCTAAGGGATCAAAATCATCAAAATTCGCTATATGCGGTAGTTGTATAACAACAATATCCAACTCATTTTCAATAGACTTAGAACTTAATACTTCTAGCCCCACAGAGTCCTCTTCCGGTATATGAATATCGTTATAATGATTAATTACACCTGCCACAGGAATGCCAGTTCGTTCCTCCAACCAACTCAACCCATCGTCGAGTAAGCTTTTATCGCCACGAAATTTATTTATAATAAAACCTTGGATAGTATTTTTTTCCTCAGCATTCAAAAGTTCAAGGGTACCTACTAAAGATGCAAATACTCCTCCTCGATCGATATCACCGCACAAGAGAACGGGGGAGTTGCTATACAGGGCAACTCTCATATTAACTATTTCATTTTCTTTTAAATTTATTTCCGCGGGGCTACCAGCACCTTCAATTACAACTATGTCATATTCATTGCGCAAAATATCTAAAGAAGAACAAACTGCATCCCAAAGTTGATTTTTTAATGCAAAATAATCTAAAGCTTTTGCAGAAGTAAGCGGTTTACCCATTACAACTACTTGAGAAGAATCATCTGTTTCAGGTTTTAGCAATATCGGATTCATTTCTACACGTGATTCTATACCTGCAGCTTCTGCTTGAATGGATTGAGCTCTCCCAATTTCTTTTCCATCAGGTGTCACATGAGAATTGTTGGACATATTTTGAGCTTTGAAAGGGGCAACACTATAGCCATCTTGTTTAAATATTCTACATAAAGCTGACACAAGAATACTTTTCCCCACGTGAGAAGCAGTACCTTGAACCATTAGTACATGTCCTTTATTCAATAATCACCTACCGTACATATTTTGAAGATAAAGAATCTTTTAAAAGCAATTTTTAACTAAACCTCGACTAGTTCCATCATTGTGTTTACCAACTGCCTACATTCACTAAAAGGTCGAATTCCAATACGGATATAATCTGGAAGCCCAAAAGAGGTGCAGTCTCTAACGACAATTCCTTTTTGAAGTAATCGATTCCTCCAGCTACCTGCAAGAATAAATGATGTATCAATATCTAGGTGTTTAGAGATCATCTCATGTAAATGCAAACACTCTGGATCGGGATATTTTGATAAGTCTATATCTTCTACTCCATCGAAAACAGATTCTGGAGGACCAAGGGGATTAATATTAGTGCTGAAATCTAAAATATCTTCATAAGCTAATCCCAGAGCACGTAATTCGGATAATTTAATACTGCCATGTATTGGGCGTATAGGATTATTCTTAGATAATCGAAATTTTTTATAAGACCTCTTGGACATACAAATACCATCTCCTTAATGAATAATTAAGATAAGCGTTACAGCGCATATCATTGTCAGTACAGCAGAGCAATACATAGCTTTTACTGTCCTGTTTATATCTTCGACTACTATTGGTCTTTTTTCATCACCAAGCTTGTACTGTGTATCTTTTTCTAACGCTATGTTAAGAGCACCGGCAATTACACTCATAGTCCACCCAGCATTGGGACTTGCGGTATTAGCATGATCTCGCCACATAATATGCCAAGCATTTTTAGCATCTAGCTCAGATAGGAAAATACTACTTATTAACAAGGTACAAGCAGATAATCTAGCAGGAATAAAATTTAGTAAGTCATCGATTTTTGCAGAGAACTTTCCTAAATATTCATATTCACCTCGGTAACCGATCATACTGTCAAGTGTATTAACAACTCGATAAGCGACTGCTCCAGGAAGACCAAAAAAAGCAAATGCAATCATTGGCCCTGTAAAGCTATCAGTGACATTTTCTGATACTGATTCTATAGTCGCAGCTAAAGATTGTTGACTTGTTAAATTTGATGTATCCCTGCTAACCAAAGCAGGCATTTCTAACCTTACTTGATCAAGATCGTCTTGTTCCAGAAGAGTTTTTATTTTCGATGCTTCTTTATGAAGCATACGAATAGAAAATGTAGATTTTAAGAATAAACCAATGATCAAGACGTATAGAATATAATTTAGAGATTGGATGTAATAATTAAGTAAATATGTAGTTCCGGCCCAAAAAATTATAATAATAAGAAATAAAAATACACCATATATAAATTGCACATAATTTGAACTTGGGGATAAGAATTTAAGCCGTCTGATAGATAACCCAATCCACGCTGTCGGATGCCATTTATTTGGCGGATCACCAAAAAATAGATCAATAAGCACTGCGATAATTAAGGCATATATTTCTACAGGAACATTCAAAATCATTTAACATCATTTCAAAGATTGATATATGGAGCCGACGGTGTGAATCGAACACACGACCTACTGTTTACGAAACAGTTGCTCTACCCCTGAGCTACGCCGGCAAATGTCAGTTTTTTTTATAAATGCTAAATGCAGAATCCGATGACGAATCACCATATCCATCCGTAAGAGCACGAGTTAGATTTTCATATGCCGATGAAGCCATAGGTGTAGGGATTTCAGATTCAATCCCTACTTGTAAAGCTAGTCCCAAATCTTTTCTTGCAAGACGGAGGGCAAAAGTCGGATTATCATAATCTTCCTTAAATATCTTTTCTGCTCCACCTAAAATTTGTCGATTTGCACTTCCAGTTTGCATAACTTCTAATGCTCGAGCTGGATCAAGACCAGCACCATTTGCTAAAGCAAGAGCTTCGACAACAGTTTGTCTAGCACTAATTGAGACCAAATTATTAATTAATTTTACAAGAGCTCCATTACCTGAATCGCCCATATGGAAGATGTGATCTCCTATCGCCTCAAAAATGGGGTAGCATTTTTCATATGCTACTTGAGGTCCTCCTACCATTACAGCTAAAGTCCCATCAATTGCCCTTGGTACACCACCACTTACAGGGGCATCAAGTAAGGTAATTCCTACTGCTTCACAGACTTTAGCAAGACGCACTGCCTCAGATGGTAGATTTGTCGATAGATCAATGTGTATTGTCTCAGGTGCAGCATTTTCTAAAATGCCATCACTGCCAGTAATGACCTCATTTATTTCTTTTGGTCCAGGTAAGGAAGTTATAATGATTGGGCAATTTTTTGCGATATCACTGACACTTTCTAGCGGATTAGCACCTAGTTCAATGAGGTTGGCCATTCTTGCTTCCTCTAGATCAAAAACATGAACTTTATGCCCAGCACGAATTAGATTCAATGCCATTGGGTTGCCTATGTTTCCGACACCGATAAATCCTAATGGTTCGTTGAACATGCCATACTCCTTAGTTTCATTATGGTCAGTTTACTCAGATAGTTGGAATACTAAAACTATAAGTCTTTTTTTCCGAAGATAAAGATTGCAGGAAATAAAAGAATGGCAGTTAACGCTAAGAAAATTGTAATTATTTGTATACCTTCAGAGGTAAAAGTCTCTCCACGAAAAATTTCCGGTAATTGTTGAATAGTTACGCTAATACTTAGCAGATCAAGCCCTAAGAATTGCATTAATGCACTTGATAAACTTACGGTGAGTAAAACAAGTAACACTGCTGGTAATAAACTTGCAAATAAAACAGACATTAAAATCCCAAAAGCTGCCACAGAAGTGAGGATAGAACCGACGATTATCCATCCCAGAAAAACAGAGCTTTCGGTACTATCATTAACGCCGTACCTAAGCATGAAGTATGAAAACGGAATTATAATTACTGAATATGTAATTAATATGAAACCTATTCGGGAAAGAATTTTGGCACATACATACTCACTTCGTGTGATGGCTCGAGATAGAATTGAATCAGCAATTATTCCAGATTCACCGTTAATGGAACTTGCACTAAGTACTGCAATAGCTAGTCCTGATGTAGGCATTAGAACTGTCGTTGTGTAGAAGGCCATAGTTTCAGAGACGAGTTCATTTTCATAATTTGCCAAAAAAATTAAAAATATTGCTGGAACTGTGAGTACTAAAATCCAAATACGTGAAACCCAAGATTGTGATAATTGCCGAAAGTCATATTTAAGTATTGTCAGAAAGGCTTGCATTATTTGAGTCTACCTTTATCTGTACGTCTATATCATTATTTTCCAAGCCTTGATTGTTAAGCCAAGATGCTGCACGAAGGGCTCCACGTGTTCTGTCATCTTCCAGACGCCGCAAGAAAGCTTCTTCAATTTCGTCTTCTCCACTTCGAATAAAGTGCAGATCGACACCAGTTTTGTCGATTAATCCCAAGATTCGGTGCATGTACTCAGACAATGTTTCTGTTCCAAGTAGTGTGATTTTAAACTCTGAACCAATTTTTTCGTATGTTACTGTTCCGGGAGTATCGAGTGTATGTATTTGCTGTTCAAAGGAGCCAATATTTCCTTCTATTTCCAGATGAATATTTCCCTGTCGCGCTAATCTTCGCATCTCAGCCATAGGTCCTGAATAAATCATTCTACCATGTGAAAGAATGCCAACGTCAGAACATGCCCTTTCAACATCTGCTAATATATGTGTTGCAATAATAACGGTTCTATTACGTCCGGCTAGTTCACGAATCAGTTCAATAGTTTGTTTTCTCCCTGCAGGATCTAACCCTGAAGTGGGTTCATCAAGGATAATAAGCTCTGGGTCTCCCATAAGCGCAGCAGCAATACCTAATCTTGTGTTCATACCTGTAGAGAATCCCTTAATTGGTTGTGAGGCAATGGCCGATAAGTCAACAGAGTCTAAAAGTCTGACTAGTTGGATCTTAGCCCTTCTTGCGTCTAATCCAAGAACTCCACCTACAAATTCCAGATATGTAATTGGTGTCATGTGTTTTGGGAAATTGGGGTTGGTAGGTAAATATCCTAGACGTCTTCTAATATCAGCACGTTCTGGCGTCATAGGTTCGTTAAAAAGTGAGATTGAACCAGCTGTAGGCTTTTGCAATCCTAATAAAAGCCTAAAAGTAGTAGATTTACCAGCACCATTTGGGCCTACCAAGCCAAATATGCTACCTTTTTCTACGTTAAGATTCAGTGCATTCAATGCAATGTAGCGATTATCATATATCTTTGTTAAGTCGGATGTTTGAATGACAGACATAAGGAGACCTTCTATTATCTATTATGTCATATACAACTACCGCAAGTTTGCAGTTAGTATTTTTATGATATCAGTTTTGATACTACATCATAATGATTATTAATTACGATTGTAAGTGTAATTAGATATTGATCAGTAGGGTCCAACATTTTGAACCAGTGATTAGGTAACAATATGAATAGAATTTTGTTGCTTGCAAAAGATTCTTCTGAAATACAACTCATAGAAAGAGCTCTAAGAGTTGATGGTCATGTTTTGCGTTCTGAACATGATGTAGCTGGATGTTTATCCGCATTGGATCAATGGAAACCCACCTTGTTTTTAGCTGATCTTTCAACCGGTATGTCTATATCATCTCTCACACAATTATCAGCAGAAATGAAAATACGAGATGTAAAGTTAATGGTTTTAGCTGATGAGCGTGATTTAGGTATTTTAGAAGCTGTTCCGCAATTAGATGATTTTGTAACAAAACCATTGAAAGATATTGAAATTCGCTTAAGGGTTTCGCGACTACTGTCTACTTCAGCTGGGAAGATTGCATCTGAATTACTACAACGCGGTGGGTTGGAAATTGATATTGACCGTTATAAAGTGACATTGGATGGTGTGATACTTGATC
This sequence comes from Chloroflexota bacterium, assembly GCA_002716405.1. Taxonomy (GTDB): domain Bacteria; phylum Chloroflexota; class Dehalococcoidia; order UBA2979; family UBA2979; genus UBA6955. The sequence goes on from PBBA01000012.1 coordinate 7,111, forward strand.
TAACCTATAAAGAATATGAGCTTTTACGGTTTTTAGCATCGAATCCAGGGAAAGCTTTTTCTCGGGAAGCATTATTAAATCAAGTATGGGGGTACGATTATTTTGGTGGTGCAAGGACTGTAGATGTGCATGTACGACGTATACGCGCCAAGATAGAACGAAGGCAACAATTTATTGAAACAGTTCGAAATGTTGGATACAGATTTTCGGAAAATCAATAAGTCTTAAGTCATAGTGAAGTATTAAAAATGTACCAACCTGCTCCAGAAAATATAAATCGTTTATCTAAAGAATTTGCCGCACGGTTATTAATGGGTGGTGTAGTTACATTGGTGACTTCAAATTGGCAGGGGCGTAATAATGTGATGCCTCTTGCATGGCATATGCCTGTGTCTACTAACCCTACGTTAATAGCGATAGCAGTCGCAGAGTCAAGATATTCAGTTGACATGATTAATCATTCTGAAGAATTTACTATTAATATTCCTAAACGACCTATGCTCCATCATGTGCAATATCTGGGTCAAATTAGTGGAGAAAATATAGATAAATTAGAAGCTGCACAATGGGATTACTTTGCTGGTTTTCGAGTAATGTCTCCGTTACTACATAATTGTGCTGGTTGGATAGAATGTGGTGTCAGGCATATGATGCCTTTTGGAGACCATGTTCTTTATATTGCTGAAGTTGTTTCAGTTCAAGTTGATAATGATTCATTTGATTTGCATTGGAAAAGTGATGCCGGGGATGATCGTCCTCTCATTTACCTTGGTGAAAATGCGTATAGTTCTTTTGATTATGTAAAAAACGCACGAACTCCCAAAGATCTAGAGGCACCAGAGAAAATTCTTGCAGAACGGATGGTTGAAGAGCTCGAACTAACTAAAGAATCAGTAGAAAAACGTGAAGAAATTCAGGCTAAGTTGGAACGAGAAGTTGAATTAGGCAACATTATTGATGTGGATACAATGAGTGAGTTTATTAGTTTAGATGGGAATAATCAGCTCGATTTTACGCAAGCATTAATTATTGACGATCAAGAAAAAAAAGATTAACAATAATAATTACGAAGCAGTCTCAGCCTGATTTTCTTCAGTTACTGTATCTTCCTTAGTCTTCACCTCTTGATTATTAGGTAGAGCATGAGGTTTACCTAAAGATGCATCAGCAAGATCAGTATCTGATTGACTAGTTAGGTCCATAACTGTTGACATATGACCTGATTTGTCATTTTGTGCAAGATGTTGATTCTGTAAACTTTGCATTGCTTCTGCTATTGCTCCTGGATCAGTAACTCCTGAATTGGCAATGTCTGATAAACGATTTTCGCGGTCTTGTAAAAATTCTCTGACGGCAGTAAAGCTGTCTGAGCGCATGGTATCAACCATTCGGGTAAGTAATTGACGTTGTTGAGCTAAATTCTCCTCAAGTGCATTGATGTCTTTATCGAATCTTTGTAAAGCTAGGTCGACAGACTCTCGCTGCTGTTCGTCAAAATGAACCATCGGGTCCAGTTGCTGTGAAATTTGCATCCGTGTTTTTGCAATTGTCGCTCTATGTGCCTCTATCGTTTCTGAAAATGCTCGTTGCAGGAATCCGAATCCATCTTCAGACATTTTCCCTTCAAGTTCGTCCAGTGTGTTTTGTTGGTCGTCCGCGTATTCATTTAGAGGAAGTAATTGAGTTTCCAAATTCTTCAAAAGGCGTTCTTGCGTTTTTTCATGACCAGCAATTAGTTCTCTTAAAGGGCGAATTAGATTGATATAGTCTTCACGCATTGAATCAGTAAGTTCTTCTTGGTGGAAAAAAAACTGCTGAATCCGGTGTAATCGAGCTGATTCATCAGCTGCAACCGCACCTAAATTAGGCAAAACTTGGTTATCATTAGTACTTTTTGATTCATCAATATTTTCATTATCAGCTTTTCTATTAGGTAAACGCATTGAATGTGCCCTTTCTCTTAACTGAGTAATTTGACTATAACGATTTATTCCAAGGGGTACTGATAATACCTCTAAATGCAATTGTTTATCAATTGTTCTTATTGCATATATTACAAGTATTGAAATTAAAGCTAAAGATAATGCTGCATATGTTGCAGATATAGTTTCATCTATCGAAGCTATTGGTCTTATTACTATATTCGATTGCTGAGGTGAAATAGTGATTGGTTCTGGGTTAATAAGGCGTTGTTGGAGTGATTGAGTAGGAGTAACGTTATTACTTATTGAAGTTTGTAAAGATATTGCTGAACTAGATCCTGTGGAAGGTGAATTTTCAATGGCACCCAGTGTTGCATTGACTGGAATTGGCAATATTGTAAAAGTTGACTCCTGTCGTGCTTTATTGATTACAGTTGATAGAGCGGAAATTTTTTGCGCTGTAGTATCGAAGCTGATGGGATTAGTATTTCTAGGATTATCAGTTATAAGAGGGTTTGTTGTACCATCGTTTGTTGTCTCAATTTCGGGAGTTGGTGCGGTACTTTGGGGTGCTAAATTCGTTTGAAGATTAGGCATAGCATTGATTCCCTGCCGTGAAAGGGTTGCTATTTCATGAAACAAATCAATCGCAATATCCAAAGGCTTGTCATGCTCAAGTAGTATAACTAAGGTATAGATACTGTCCTCATCGTATACGATACCAGCATCATGGAGGTAGTTATTGAGCAAGCCGGTCTTATGTGCAATTCGAGTATCTGTAGAAAATGCGCTTGGGATCAGGTAACGAATCTGTTGTTGTTGTAACGTATTCAAAATTTTCTGGTTGCCCACTGTATCAATTAATTCATCATGGTAAAGTTTTTCATAAAATATTGATATATCTTTTGCAGTTGTCACATATTGATAACCTAATTTTGTTGATTCAAGATTTATTCTTTTTGGTGTATTGTCTACAAAATCTATACCAATATGTTCGCGAAGAGCTACAGCTTCAGGGTTTTTTGAAAGTTGAATCATGAGATCAATTGATTGTTCTATGGTTCGTTCTACAGGTTCTTTCATACGCCATTCAGGAGCATCGTCGATAGCGTGCCTAGGCTCAATTAATAGTTTATCGGCAAGAGATAATTGTTCGAGTGCAATTTTTTCATGTGCTGCAGTCATTACAAATAGCTTGTACAAAGAAGCTGAGCGAAATTCCTCATCAGATCTTATTTCGCAAGTGTATCCACGCCTTAAGTCATGCAAAAGAAAACCGATTCGATATTCTCCATCATTTTCAAGCGAACGAATTTTTTCACATGCTTGTTCTAAAGGAGTAGCACTTTGCGAGTGCACAGTATTAATCTCGGACATTAATATGCTTACACATAATAATATGGCAATAAATGGAATTTTTGATTTCAGCACTATAAGTTCCTCATCGGATAATCCTATTTACTACTAGTTAATGATCTCTCAAATCTCTCTCACGGGTCAAGTGTTTATGTTCGATATAATATTTATATGTACGAATATATACAGAAAGTATGGAATAAAATTTTTCTGAAAATTAACACTGTTTTTTTGTCAGTTATGTGTATAATTTTCTGGCACACATTACAAAATGTTAGATTAAAAAAATTGTAGAAGTAAGGGGGCTCTGTATGGACTGGCAAGATAGCCCAGAACAAGCACAGTTTCGCACAGAGGTTGCAGATTTTATTCAGGCACGTTTACCTGAACGATATCGTTCAGGTGATGAAAACAGTGATGAAACACAAACGACAGGGTGGCAAGCTGATCGAAAATCGAACGATCCTTCTGCAAAAGAAAGTGCAATCAATTGGGCAGATGCGTTAGCTGAAAAAGGTTGGATAGCACCGCATTGGCCGAAAGAATATGGTGGTGCTGGCTTATCTGTAATGGAACAGTTCATATATAACCAAGAGATGGCTAAGGCAGATGCTCCACCAGTCGGAGGTATGGGAGTATCTTTATTGGGGCCCACAATGATTGTTCATGGTTCTGAAGAGCAAAAAGCTGAACACTTACCTAAAATTTTGTCAGGTGAAGTCGCTTGGGCTCAAGGATATTCTGAACCAAGCTCAGGTTCTGATTTAGCGTCGTTACAAACCCGTGCGATACGTGATGGGGATGATTTTGTTATCAACGGTCAGAAGATTTGGACATCAGGCGCACAGTATGCTGATTGGCTTTTTGCTTTAGTGCGTACTGACCCTGAGGCACCCAAACATCGTGGGATTAGTTTTTTAGTGATGGATATCACGACACCAGGTCTCACGGTTCGACCCATTATTGATATGGGTTGGCAGGAGCCATTCAATGAAACTTTTTTTGAAGATGTAAGAGTTTCAACATCGAATGTTATCGGTGAGGAAAATCGTGGTTGGTATGTCGGGATGACTTTATTGGATTTCGAACGTTCGGGTATTTCTGGTGCAATTGAATATGAACGGACAATCAAGGAACTGATAGAGTACGTTAATTCCGAACCTGAAAATGATATAAAGACTCGCGATGATTTTGAAAGCGTGAGACATCAAATCGCAGATCGATATTTAGAAGTGAACGTCCTTTTCAATTTTGCTTTCCGTATAGTATCGATGCAAAATTCGGGAATGGTTCCAAACTATGAAGCTTCAGTAAATAAAATGTTTGGTTCTGAGACACACCAACGTTTAGCACGAACGGGTACTAAAGTATTTGGTTTGTATTCTAATCTTTGGAGTGAGGAAAATGAATATGCACCAATGCGTTCTTTGTTTACCCGTGACTATGTTCGTTCAGTACCACACACTATTTTCTCGGGTTCTTCTGAAATTCAAAGAAATGTGATTGCGACACGTGGCCTTGGGTTACCTCGTGGATAAAAAAAGATGTGCTTTGGCAGATGTGTGATATAAATAAAGACCCTAATCTACTAAATAGATAGGGAGTGTGAGGAGTAAAAATGGATCTCGGCCTAACTGAAATGCAGGAAATGTTAAAAAACGGTGCTCGTGATTTCTTAGAAAATGAATGTCCTGAGCAACTCGTTCGTGATATGGAAGAAGATGAAGCAGGTTACAGTACATCCTTGTGGGAAAAAATGGCTGAACAAGGTTGGCAAGGTTTGCTAATTCCGGAAGAACACGGTGGAGCGGGGTTTAATTTTCTAGATCTCTGTGTCTTGTTAGAGGAATTCGGCCGTGCCTTAGTTCCTGGACCTTTTATGTCTACAGTACTAGGTGGTGCTGTTCCATTAATTGAGATAGGTTCTGAAGATCAAAAGGCTGAATTTTTACCGAAGATTGCTAGTGGTGATGTGATTTTCACACTAGCTCTTACTGAACCTTCTGCTCGTTTTGATGAGGAAGGCGTTCAATGTCAAGCTTCAGTGGACGGTAACAATGTTACATTCAATGGTGTTAAGTTATTTGTGCCAGATGCTAATGTTGCAGATTATATGATAGTTGCTGGGCGTTCTGAAAAAGGCGTCACTTTAGGAATTGTTGCTACTGATCAAGATGGCGTGGACGTTACACAATTACAGACTATTGCTCGTGACAAACAAGCTGAAGTTAAGCTTAACAATGCCCAAGGCCAGTTATTAGGTGTTGAAGGTGAAGGTTGGGAAGCTTTAGCCCCTGTAATTCATCGATATACTGTTGGTGAATGTGCATACATGGTTGGGTTGGCACAGATGGATTTTGAAATTTCAGTCGATTATGCTAAAGAGCGTGTTCAGTTTGGACGTCCGATTGGTTCATTCCAAGCGATACAGCATAAATGTGCTGACATGGTTACCGATGTCGATGGATCTCGGTTCATTATGTATAAGGCCGCATGGGCAATCTCTACAGGTCAATCTGATGAAGAGACTCAAATGTCTGTGAATATGGCTAAAGCTTGGTGCTCTGATGCAACACGGCGTGTAGTCGCACATGGTCAGCAAATTCACGGCGGTATTGGATTCACTAAAGACTATAAGATTCAATTGTATTTTAGACGTCAAAAAAGAGCTGAATTATCGTTTGGTGATGCTGATTATCACCGCGAGTTAGTTGCCCAACAACTAGGGATCTAAAAGATAATAATCAATCTAAATAAGGGTTGGTTGATAACCAGCCCTTATTTTATGTGTTAAATTTCTATATTATCCGTTAATTTTAATGACTTGGATGATAGAATTATATTGTTATATTCAGGTAGTTCTATTGGCGTAAGGCAAAGTATGAATAATTTTAAAACAGTTATCCTCCTAGCAGCGATTAGTGGTTTGTTAATTGCAGTTGGTGGTGCAGTTGGTGGTTCAGGTGGAGTAGTTATCTTTGGATTTATTGCCCTAGCTATGAATTTAGGATCATATTGGAAATCAGCAGATATAGTTTTGCGTTCGTCTAAAGCTGTTGAAATTGAAAAAAAAGATGATCCTCGTTTGTTCAACTTGATTGAGGAAGTTGCTTCCCTGGCGAATATGCCCATGCCTCGTGTTTATCTTATGGATACTCCACAACCTAATGCTTTTGCTACCGGGCGTAATCCTAAACATGCTGCAGTAGCTGTTACCACTGGTATACAACAAATGCTCTCAGAACGTGAATTACGTGCTGTGCTTGGCCATGAATTAGCACACGTGAGTAATCGCGATATCCTTATATCGTCAATTGTTGCATCAATTGCCAGTGCGATTTCGATGATATCTTGGATGGCTTTATGGTTTGGTGGAAGAAGAAATGCCTTAGCTTCTATAGTAGTAGCGTTAATGGCTCCCCTTGCTGCTGGAATTATTCAATCCGCTATAAGTCGTTCTCGTGAATTTGAAGCTGACCACGATGGTGCTAATTTTGTGAATGATCCGCTTGCATTGGCATCTGCTCTGGAGAAAATTGAGATGGGTGTTAATCGTTCTCCACGAGAAGTTTCGCAAGCCACTGCCCATTTATATATAGCTAGTCCTTTTGGTGGGTTGTCTCGTGGTTTCTTTTCTACACATCCCCCGACTGAAGAGCGTGTGCGTCGATTGCGATCGATGATGTAATTTTTTGAAATGCTAGCTTGATGGATTATGTCCGTTTGCGTGAATATATGTCTGGTGAAGTACCAGCTAAAATGCTGGCACATATAGATCGTGTTGTTAAGCTTGCCGGTTTTTTTGGCGAAAAATATGGATTAAATGTCTCGGAAATTAAATTAGCAGCTCAAGGCCATGATCTTTTTCGTGCATTACCGCAAAAAGAATTGTTACAAAAAGCTAAGGATATGGATTTAGATATACATCCCGTTGAGCTTAATAGTCCAGTGTTACTCCATGGTCCTCTTGCTGCGATAGAACTTAAGGAAAGATTTAACATTAAGAATCCTCAAGTTTTAGAAACTATTAAGTGGCATACTACGGGGCATCCGGAATTCTCTTTAGAATCTTGGGCAATGTTTATTGCAGATAAAGTCGAACCGAATAAAATTGCAAAAAATTCAGATTTGCAAATAGTATCTGACATCGCCGGTGAATCTTTAGAGAAAGCAGCATTAACCTATATAGATATTCGAATAAATGAAGCTTTGCAATTGGGATTACAAATTCATCCAATGTCTATTCACACCAGAAATACACTATTATCTAAGTTCGATGCCATATCTAATAGTGGAGGTTAACATATTAAATTTCCCCTATAAAATTGAGTCGTTTAGACTGTATTAATCTTTTGTAAATTGAATGGATAAATTGTTGGGGTTCTGTGAGTAGTTTTCAAAAATTAGAAAAACGTATATTGATCCGTATTGTGTTGAGAGCTCTAAGGCATCCACAATTATTTACCTACTCACTTTTATCATTACTAGGTGCAGGTCTTTTAACGATTGCTGCACCTTGGTTAGCTGGATATGCAATTGATTCTGGATTGGGAATTGTTACTTCTAATAATTTGTCTGGTGAAGAAACTACTACTATTGATGGTAATCTTTCTACTCTTCTTATTGCTTTGTCTCTAATAGCGGTGGTGGCAATTTCCCGAGGAGCTTTTGTGTATGCACAAACTTATTTAGCTGAACGCCTTGGCCAAACTATTGCCTATGACTTACGTAACGATATGTATGAAAGACTTCAAAGACTTTCATATGCCTACCATGACAAAGCTGAAATAGGGCAAATAATGTCTCGTGCAACACAAGACGTTGAAGGTGTGAGGATGTTTGTTAATGTGGGTGTGATCCGACTAATTTTTGTAATAGTTTTAGTGTCCGTTGCATATAGTTTAATGATTGCTACAAATATGCGTGTAGGCTTAGTTGCTTTGATTTTTGTACCAGTTGTAGGTATTCAGGCAGGATTTGTATCGCTGAAATTGCGACCGATATGGCTACGTATTCAAGAACTACAGGGTGAAATGGCCAACGTATTACAAGAAAATCTAAGTGGGCAACGTGTAGTCAAAGCCTTTTCTCGCGCACAATTTGAACAGCAAAAATTTGATGAAAAAATTGAACAACTTTTTTATCAATCTTATCGAACTGCGAAATTTCAAGCTTTTAATGAGCCTTTTTTACAGGGTATGTGGTTAATGTCATTAGCTGTTGTTTTTTGGCTAGGTGTTATAGAAATTCGCGCTGGGAATATGACAGTAGGTGAATTAACAGCTTTCCAGCTGTATTTGACATTAATGCAAGTTCCAGTTCGTAGTCTTGGTTTTATTATAAATATATATGCCCGAGCACATTCAGCGGGTACACGTGTATTTGCAATTCTTGACCTACCCTCTCCTGTTGAAGAAGTCCCTGATGCTAAAGACCTTGAAATAAGTCGAGGTAATGTGAGATTTAATGATGTCTCTTTCGCATACAATGTAGATCAAGGAGTTCTTAAACGTATTACTATTGATGCAAAACCAGGGCAAACAATCGCATTGCTTGGTCCTACGGGTTCAGGAAAGACATCAATTGTTAATCTGATTCCACGATTTTATGATCCGAATAATGGCCAAATCACTATTGATGATCAGGATATACGTGATGTTACACTTGATTCGCTACGTAAATCGATAGGTATAGTCCAACAGGATGTTTTCTTATTTATCGCGAGTATAAAAGATAATATAAGATATGGTAGTCCTGATGCGACGGATGATGAAGTAGTTGCAGCTGCAAAGGTAGCATGTATCCATGATTTCATTATGACCCAACCAGATGGGTACGATACCTGGGTAGGTGAACGTGGTTCTACACTGTCGGGGGGGCAACGGCAAAGGGTAGCTATTGCTCGTGCGTTATTACTAGATCCAAAAATATTAATTCTTGATGATTCTACAGCTGCAGTTGATATGCAGACGGAGTTTCATATTCAAGAAGCTTTACATACAGTTATGCAAGGTAGAACGACCTTTGTTATAGCGCAAAGGTTAAGAACTGTAATGGAGGCAGACCAAATATTAGTTATGCGAGATGGTCAGATTGTTGAACACGGTACCCACCAAACTCTACTAGATAATATGGGCTTTTATAGACAAATATATGATTTGGAATTACGTGACCAAGAAGAATCATCAACCACATTGAAAAATGAAACGAGGATTAACTGATGGCTTATTGGGCCGGTGGCGGTGCAGGAGGTTGGAGCCAGGGTAATTCCCCTAACCAAAGGCGTGGTCGAGGATCACAGGTAGACATGATCAATCGTCGAGGTATTGATGGTTGGGATTATGACGAGCTTGGGAAAGTATATGATTTAGGTTTAATTAAGCGTCTTATACCATTCATCACCCCACATAAATGGCGAGCATTGGGCGCAATTATTGCAATGATTATTTTTTCAGCTGCATCTTATGCGCCACCATTTATTATGGCTTTGGCGGTTGAACGTATTGGGGGTGCTATAATCGAAGGTACACCAGAATCTCTTGATCGTGCGGTAGCAGATACTCGATTCTTCGGCATTTTAGTAGTCGCCCTTGCTGTCGTGATGTTTTTTGCTGCAATGGCGCAGAGATTGTTGACTGGTTATATTGGACATCATATGTTGCGTGATTTACGTAGTGACATGTTCGCTCACTTAAATAAACTTTCTCTTAGTTTTTATGATCGTGAAGAAGTTGGACGTTTAATGTCCAGAGTTACAAGTGATGTAGTTACTCTTCAAGAACTAATGACCTCAGGTTTTTTGAATGTTTTAGCTGATATTATTGGACTAATGATTATCGTGGTACTAGTTGCTGCGTTGGATCCGGTGTTAGCTGCTTTAGCACTTAGTGTGGTTCCTGTTTTGTTGTTCTTTATGATTTTTTGGCAGAAATTTGCGGCTAGAGCTTTTATTAGAGTGCGTCAGGCAATAGCTATTGTTAATGCAAACATTAATGAAAATGTTTCAGGTGTACGAGTAGTACAAGCGATGGTACGCGAACCAAAGAATTTTAATGACTTTGAAAAATTAAATAATCAAAATAAAGAAATGAACTTAAAGGCTGCAGAACTACAGGCATCTGTGATGCCTGTAGTTGAAATACTATCTGCTACCGCGACATGTTTTATTTTATTTGTAATAGGGTACAGGGCTTTTGATGGTGCTTTAAGTGCACCTGAAGCTGCTGGATTGGCACTAGGTTTTACTCTTTATATTCAACGTTTTTTTAATCCTGTTCGAGATATCGTTTTACAATATACGATGTTGCAAAGAGCTATGGCTGGGGCGCACAGAATTTTTGAAGTACTAGATACCGAACCTGAAATTATTGATCCTCCTAATGCTGTGGCTCTATCAGATATTGAAGGAAGAGTTGATTTTTGTGATGTAAATTTCAGTTATATTAAAGGTATTCCTGTTCTTGAAAAATTCGATTTGCATGTTTCTGCTGGTGAAACTATTGCCCTTGTTGGCCATACAGGTGCTGGTAAAACATCAGTTACTGCCTTGGTAAATCGCTCCTACGATATACAAGAAGGTGAAATATTGATTGATGGTCATGATCTTCGTTCTATTCAAAGAGCTTCATTGACTTCTCGTATGAGTGTTGTTTTACAAGAGCCGTATTTGTTTTCGGGCAGTATAAGAGACAATATTCGTTATGGACGATTAGATGCTACGGATGAAGATGTTGAAATTGCTGCGAAGGCTGTTGGTGCTGATGACTTTATTTCTCAATTACCTTCAGGATACGAAACCCTTTTACATGAACGCGGACGTAATGTTTCAGTAGGACAGCGTCAGCTTATTGCTTTTGCAAGAGCTTTAGTTGCAGATCCTCGTATATTGATTTTGGATGAAGCAACTGCGAATGTTGATACACAAACTGAAAAGATTATACAACGTGCTCTGGAAACAATGCTACAAGGTAGAACATCTTTTGTAATAGCTCATAGGCTTTCTACAATTCGCAATGCAGATCGTATTGTTATGATGCAATCAGGTAAAATTGTTGAGATTGGGGATCACGATGCATTAATGCAACATGATGGTGCATATGCTGATCTTTACAGGATGACATTTGCAAATGCTAATTAATATATAGGTGAGAACAATATAAATAATGAACTTACTTGTTTTTGAGCAAGTATTTTTATTGGCTAGTTGTTAGTAACGGAAAGTAGTTAAGCGTAGATGGTAAAAGAAAATATCGATTCAAAATTATTGGACTTAATTGCACCTGAGAGTATTGCATATTGGAGTTTATTAGGTATTGAAGTGGAAAGTGCAGTGCAAGATGATATCAAGTTAGGACTTTCAATGCGACCTGAATTGGGGACACGTTTACCAGAAATAATACACGGTGGTGCTATCGGTTCACTTATAGATGCTGCCGCAGGCGCAATGACCTCAACATTACGACAAGAGGATGATGAAACTTGGGTTGGTCAAGCTACTATTGATATGAATATTACATTTTTAGGTCCCGCAAAGGGACATATTATCGCTAAACCTACTCTCTTGAGACAAAGTCGTGCATTTTCATTTGTTCAAGTTGATGTGAGTAATGAAGATAATAAACTGGTCGCAGTGGGGCGAGTTACCTATTCAATTATACGTGCAAGATAAAAAAGAGAATTTTATTTATATTAATGGTTGTTGCAATTCATTAATGTTTGGTTCAATTCCCATATGTTCGTAGGCATTTTTAGTAAGAGTTCTTCCTCTGGGTGTACGATGAATAAATCCTATTTTTAGTAGATAAGGTTCGTAGACATCCATTATTGTGTCTGATTCTTCAGATATAGCTGCTGATAATGTATCTAATCCAACGGGACCACCATTAAAACGTTCTGCCATAATTTTAATTAATTCTCGGTCCATTTGATCAAGTCCAAGATGGTCTATTTCTAATTGTGCAAGGGATTCTATGGCGACCTTGGCAGTAATATTTCCATCTGATTTTACTTCTGCATAATCTCGGACTCTTCGTAATAGTCGATTTGCAACACGAGCTGTGCCTCTAGATCTTTTAGCAATTTCAATTACTCCATCATCATCAATTTGAGAATTTAAAACACTGGCAGATCTTTTTATAATTTTTGATAAAGCTAATTCATCATAAAAATCTAAGCGATATGCTGCACCAAATCGATCGCGTAGTGGCTGTGATATTAATGCGTAACGTGTCGTAGCTCCAACAAGTGTAAATGGATTGAGTTTTAGTCGAACATCTCTTGCTTTTGGTCCTTTGCCTAAAATGATATCGACAGCAAAATCTTCCATGGCTGGATAAAGTACCTCTTCGACAGACAGCGGTAAGCGATGTATCTCATCGATAAACAGTAGATCTCCAGGTTGTAGGCTCGTAAGTAAAGAGGCAAGGTCGCCAGTTCGCTCTATCGCAGGCCCTGACGTAATACGAATGGATACACCCATTTCAGATGCAAGTATCATTGCTAATGTTGTTTTTCCTAGCCCAGGTGGACCATGGAATAATACATGATCTAACGCCTCCTCTCTTTTTTTAGCTGCTGCGATTGAAATCTTTAAGCTATCCTTGATTCTTTCTTGTCCAAAATAGTCCGAAAGAGTTCTTGGTCTGAGAGTTTGTTCAGAATGATCTTCTTCGGTATGACTTGATGCTAAAGGTCCTGAACGTTGACTCATATTGTCCTCCACAGCGATATTATTTTGTATTACTGTAAATAGTCTAGGAAAGTTTTGTATTTATTGTCGTTATCATAGTTGAAGGTATCAAGAACAATGTTTCAATCTTTTCAAAATAGAGCAAAAATAAATGTTCGCTTAATGACAGAATTTGATTTGGATCATGTTCGAAATATTGAGCGTAAGGCCTATGATACAGATTTTTGGTCACGAAGAACGTTTGAAGAAGAATTGGTGAATGGATTTTCAGAATATTTGATTGCCGAAATAATTGATAAAGAACAGCAGAACCAAATGTTGGGGTTTGCAGGTGTTTGGTTTATGAAAGATCAATTACATTTAGTTACATTGGCTGTTCTGCCTGACTCTCAAAAAGTCGGTATTGGGTCAATATTGTTACTTGGTTGTTTTGGATTAGCCATTTCAGCAGATATGCAATCAATAGTACTTGAAGTTAGAGAATCAAATTTTAAAGCGCAAAATTTATATAAGAGATTTGGATTTAGAAAAATAGGTAAATTAGCGAGGTATTATCGTGATAATGATGAAGATGCAATAGTTATGCTCTCTCACCCCCTTAATAGTTTGACGATGAAATCCCTGTTAAGGGAGTGGCATCTTATTTTCGGTGTATAAAATACCCTACTCTGATTGCTCTTCAATATTTTCTTCTGAATCATCATCATCAGTAGCAAGGGTGTCGTGGCTATAGACTAAGTACCTTTCATTACGTTCTACCAGTATGGTTAAACGATCTTCAGATTCTTCATCAGTGATCCAATTTGGAAGTTGTGCACCGTGTCCAGATACGAGATAAGTATTGGAAGGTTGTAGTGCAAAAATACGTTCATCAATATCTAAATAAAATGGAATATCGTTATCCCATTCATTTAAGTTCAGTACTAATACATCTACTCCACCGGTAGAAAGAATATTTAAATCGTTAAATGTAATATCTAATGTCTTTGTTTCAGAATTAAAATCCAACGTGTCTACTCTACTTTCAGTGATATTTGTCATTGTGTGCTTTCGTTGTTACAGCGACATGATACTTCTTATATCATGTTCCGAACAGTATTCCATTTGAATAATATTTAATTTTTAGTTGCGTTTTCTATCGCGATGCGAAACGTATCATATTCTCCGCTATTTCTAAATGGGATGCCATTAATCAAAAAGCTAGGAGTAGATGAGAATCCTAATCTTAGTGCTTCTTCACTCATATTAATTACAAGTTCTCTTTTTTCTGGAGAATTCAAGCATGAATCAAATTGATCTACATTAAAATTTGGGTAACTTCTTTCTAATTCTCTTGCGTATTTCTTTAGATTTGCAGTAGAGAAAGTTGATTTGTTTTTGGGATTTTGTTTAAAAAAGAGTAAATCACTGTAACTCCAAAAATATCCTTGCTCTAGTGCACATTCTGCCCCAGTTGCAGCTAGTATCGACTCTGAACCTAAGAATGCAAGGTGTCTGAATTCTAATGTGGCAATACCACGTGAAACAAAATCTTCTATTAATCTCGGCGTTATTTCTTCATGAAAATCTTTACAATGTGAGCATTGAAAATCACCGAATTCAATTATTCTTACCGGTGCTCCCGATATTCCCAATACACGACCTGCAGAGTCCGCATATTTTTTTGCTGTGTATGATTCTTCATTGGTCTCATTAATACTGAAAATTATGACAGCAATAATGAAACTTACCATTCCAAAAAAGGCGATGACTACTGGAATTCCACCCCAAGAATTGATTAACTCTTTCCAATGAGACATGTATGTCCTTTCCTGTGTATATCAGTAATTACATTTGAAAAATTTATTTAGCAAAGTTTATATTTCTATAGGCTCTACTTCTACTGATTCGATATCGACTTCTCCAGGTTCACGGCTAAATGTAAAATCACTATCGATATAATCGACATTAATTTTGTCTCCTTCAGAAAATTCTCCTGATAGAACTCGCTTCGCAAGAGGATTCTCAATTCGTTTTTCAACAATTCTCCGTAAAGGTCTAGCTCCAAAATTTGGATCATATCCTTCACGAACAAGTTCATTTTTCGCAGTTTCCGATATTGCGAACGTTACATCTCTTTCTAATAATCGGACCTTTACTTCATCTATTACAAGATCGGCAATATTAGCTATTTCAGGTTCCGTTAAGGGTTCAAATACAACTATATCGTCAATGCGATTAATAAATTCAGGACGAAAAGCACTTTTAAGGGCATTTTCTATAGAAAGAACCATAGAATTATGATCGCTATCTGATGTTGTACGGCGAAATCCTATATTTTCTTGACGTTGTGAAGTCCCTAAATTAGAAGTAAGGATAATTACTGTATTTCGGAAGTTCACTGTTCTTCCTCGCGCATCAGTTAATCGACCGTCATCCATGACCTGTAGCAATGTATTGAAAATATCCGGGTGTGCCTTTTCGATTTCATCAAAAAGTATGACTTGATAAGGTCTTCTTCTGACAGATTCTGTCAATTCACCAGCTTGATCATATCCAACATATCCGGGAGGAGCTCCTATAAGACGTGAGATAGTATGTGATTCTTGATACTCAGACATATCAAGTCTAATTAATGCATCCGGGTCATCGAAAAGGTATTCTGCTAAAGCTTTTGCGAGGTAAGTTTTTCCCACACCAGTCGGACCTACAAATACAAAGGAACCTATGGGGCGACTGGGATCTTTCAGTCCACTTCTTGCTCTTCGAATGGCATCAGACAATACAGAAATTGCTCGATCTTGTCCTATAATTTTTTCATGTAATGCTTGTTCCATTTGAATTAATTTGGATGCCTCTTCTTCTAGCATTTTATCGACAGGAATCCCTGTCATTTGAGCAACAAGAGTCGCAATATCTGACTCTCTGACATCATCAGAAACACCTTTTTGAAATTTCCAATCATCTCTTTGTTTCGTATAGTCACTTTGTAGATTGAGAAGTTCTTGTTTCAATTGTGCAGCTTCTTCAAAATCTTCACGTTGTGCAGCATTATCAAGTCGATGGTTTATTTCATCGACTTGATATTTTAAGTTACGCAGTTCTGGTGACATAGATTCATTTTGGATTACTAACCGTGAAGATGCTTCATCGATTAGATCAATTGCTTTATCAGGAAGATGTCTTTCTGTGACATAACGCTGACTTAGATATACGGCACTTTTTATTGCTTCATCTTTTATATGGAGGCCATGATGTTCCTCATATTTTGATCTTATACCTGTTAATATTGCTATAGCATCTTCTGCTGAAGGTTCTTCTACGTAGACTGGTGAAAATCTTCTTTCAAGTGCAGGATCTTCCTCAATATTTTTTCTGTATTCATCTAATGTTGTAGCACCAATTACTCTTAATTCACCTCTTGCAAGAGCTGGTTTCATCATATTACTGGCATCGATTGCACCATCTGCACCACCAGCACCAACTACTTGGTGTAGTTCATCAATAAAAAGAATAATTTCTCCTCCAGATTCTTTGACCTCCCTCATTACTCCTTGTAAACGTTCTTCAAATTCTCCACGAAATTTTGATCCAGCTATTAATTGTCCGATGTCAAGTGACATAATTTTTTTATCACGGAGTCTATCTGGAACGTCACCATCTACGATTCTTTGTGCGAGTCCTTCAACAATTGCTGTTTTCCCGACACCTGCTTCACCAATTAGAGCAGGATTGTTTTTTGTTCTTCTATTAAGAACTTGCATGAGCCGATCAACTTCAACCGCTCGACCTATTACGGGATCTAATTGTTCAGTTCGGGCTAATTCGGTGAGGTCTATACTAAATCTCGCCAGGGCTTGATAATTTGATTCCGCAGTTGGTGAATCTACTCTAGCTGTACCTCGAATATCACGTAATGCCTGATAGATTCGTTCTTTGGTAATTTCAAATTCATTAAGAATTATTGCTGAATCTCCTTCACGTTCATCAGCAATAGCTATTAATAGATGTTCTACACCAACATATTCATCTTGTAATCGTTCCGCTTCAGCATTTGCTCTTTCTAGAAGTCCAACTACACGTGGCGTTGTATATATTTGAACTACGTCACCACCTAACTTTGGTACGATCTCCAATTGTTTCCTAATTGCTCCACCAAGTAATTCAGGATTAATTCCCATTTTTTGTAAGATCTCTTGTGCTAATCCATCCTTTAGTTGCACTAGCGATAGGAATACATGCTCGACATCCCATTGTGGATGCCGAGTTTGGCGTACCATTTCTTGTGATGCTTGTAGAACTTCTTGTGCTTGTTCTGTAAATCTATCTTGGCGCATCATTTTTATAGTCCTTTCATTACCTAGGTGACGGCTTATTGCAATTGTTTTCGGAGTCGTCTATTTTCCTTTTCTTTTTTATCGATTTCATTTTGTAATTCTTCAATTTGTGAACTTAGTCGCATGATCACATCAACTCCCGCAAGGTTGATACCTAAGTCGTTCACTAGTCTCGTTACAGTACGTAATTTATCGACATCGGCATGTGAAAAAAGACGTGTATTTCCTGCAGTGCGGTGTGGTTGCACAAGTCCAATACGTTCATATGATCGAATGGTTTGTTGATGTAAACCTATCATTTGAGAAACAATTGATATTTGAAATACGGGTTCATTTAATGAAATGTAGTTAATTTGATTGGTCATTTTTCCTCATCACTAAAAAAATCAGTTTCTAATTCATGTATTTTTTTAAATAAATCTATTTGTTCGTCACTTAATTCAGTGGGGATCACAATTCTTATTTCTACGAGAAGATCTCCAAAGCCACCCTCTTTTATGGGCATACCTTGACCCGCTAAGCGAAAGATGCGTCCGGATTGAGTCATAGGTGGTAAGTTCAGTACGAGAGTCTTATCTTTTAGTGTCGGTACACGAATCTCTGTACCAAATATGGCATCTGTAACTATGACATCGCTACGGACATGGAGATTATGGCCATCTCTATTAAAAACAGCATTTGGCTCTAAGTTGATAATTAAAATTAAGTCGCCTGCATTCCCACCGTTACTTCCTGGTTGCCCCTTACCAGTGATTTTTATACGTTGACCTGATGTTACGCCTTTGGGAATATCCACCTCTATGGATGAACTTCTTTGTATGTTCTGTGGTAAAGTGATTTTCCGTGTCGTGCCGCTATAAGCTTCTTTTAGTGTAATACTGATTTGTTGTTCTAGATCTGCACCTCGTGAACGATTACTCGTACGTCGAAATAGTGACTCAAAACCATTTGAACTACCAAATAATTCTGATAAATCGCCATCAAAACTAAATGAATGATTAGTGCTATCACGCGAAAAACTATTGAATGCAAAGCCATTATTACGTTTTTCCATTTCTTCGAGTTGATTGGCACGTTGCCAATTGTCACCATATTTGTCATATGCGGATCGATTATTTGGATCTCCTAACACCTCATGTGCTTGAGATATTTCCTTAAATCTTTCCTCTGCCTTTTTATCCCCAGGATTTACATCTGGGTGGTAACGCCTTGCTAAACGACGGAATGCAGACTTGATTTCTTGTTGAGTTGCATCTCTTTTGAGATTTAATGTTTCATAAAAATTAGACATAGATATATTATAGATTATCGTATAATAATTGCAATATCATCTATAAATAAATCTTAGTCAGTATGTATAAGATATTAAAAATAATAGACTTAATAATATTCAATGTGGAATGTTTTTTTGATTAAACTTATTTTTAAGTGTTTTTCATTGTCGTTGCCAAGCCAGAAATTTGTGGATCTTCTTGGTATTATTAAACTAGCTATTTTAAGATGAGGAAAAATGACTAATCTTATTACCGAAATTGAATCTGGCAGAGATATTAATACACTCAGTAATTCTGAGATGATTAAGTTAAGTAAAGATATTCGAGAATTATTAGTGGAGATTGTTCATGCTAATGGTGATGCTGGTCATTTGGCCTCTAGTTTAGGGGCTGTGGAAATTACCCTCGCATTGCACCGTATATTTAAAACTCCTGAGGATAAGATTTTATGGGATGTAGGACATCAGGCGTACGTTCATAAGATATTAACTGGTCGTTTGGATCGTATGTCTACGTTGCGACAAGAAGGTGGTCTTTCTGGTTTCCCAGATCGCCGTGAAAGCGATCATGACGCCTTTGGCGTGGGTCATGCCGGTACAGCTCTCTCTGCTTCTACTGGGTATGTTCTCGGTCGTGATTTGCAGAAACAAGACTATTCAGTTGTTGCTGTTGTTGGTGATGGTGCCTTGACGGCAGGGATGAGCTTTGAAGCGCTCAATCATCTGGGTGATATAGGCGGTAACGTTATTGTGATATTGAATGATAACGAGATGTCTATTTCACCGAATGTCGGAGCTATGAATCGTAACGTCAATCGCATGCGTGTAAGCCCTGCATATAGAGATTTCAAGATTGAATTAAAAAAATTTGTTACTCAATTACCTGCTGGTGATCGTTTATGGGATGAATGGAGAAGACTTAAGAGGGTTCCTCGAGAACTAGTCGTTCAGTCCGGATTTTGGGATCATTTAGGATTTGACTACTATGGACCAATAGATGGCCATGATATTGAAATACTTGAATCGACTCTAAAATCAGTTAAGCATTTTACAGGTAAACCGGTACTGATACATGCATTAACCAGAAAAGGTTATGGTGTTGAAGAAGCTGAAGCCGATCCTGTAAAAAGTCATAGTGGTACCTACTGGTTAAAATCACCTATTTCTCCAGAAAATAAAAAGAGAACATACAGTGAAGTTTTTGGTGATAGCATCGGCAAAATTTGTGAGACTAATGAAAAAGTAGTCGTTATTACACCTGCAATGTTAGAAGGTTCAGGTTTAACTAATTTAAAAAAACAATTTCCCAATCGAGTAATTGATGTCGGGATAGCTGAACAACATGCTGTTACTACTGCTGCCGGTCTTGCAGCTTCAGGTATGAAACCAGTGGTAGCAATTTACTCGACCTTTTTACAGCGAGGCTTTGATTCAGTAATACATGATGTCGTCGTTCAGAAATTGCCTGTAATTTTCGCAATTGATCGTGCTGGTTTAGTTGGAGAAGACGGTCGCACACATCAAGGGTTTGCTGATATTAGTTATTTACGTTGCTTGCCAGATATGATTGTAGCAGCCCCAAGTGATGATGAAGAACTTTCTGCTTTACTAAATTTAGCTACTGATCATGATGGTCCTTTTGCTATTCGATATCCTCGTGGGGCTGCGGTGACTGAGATTTCTGGACTAACAAATAGAAGTTTAGATATCGGAAAGGGTACTGTGCTTAGATCAGGATCTGATTTGGCTCTAATTGGGATTGGTTCTGTGATACCCGATTGCCTTGAAGTTGCTGAAGAATTTGCTAAACGCAATCTGAGTGTTGCAGTTGTTAATGCAAGATTTGCTAAACCTTTAGATAGTGAATTAATCACACAAATTGCTAAAGAGACTAAAGGTGTAATAACAGTTGAAGATAATTCTCTTATAGGTGGTTTTGGTGAAGGCGTTCTATCGTTATTGTCAGAATTAAGGATGGGAGAGAAATTTTTAGGTGCTATTGGAATTCCAGACATGATTGTTGAACATGGAACCCAGAGTCAACAGAGAAAAATTTGTAAGATTGACACTGAAGGCATCTTTGAGCAAGTGGAACGATTTATTATGTAAAATTTTTTTTCCTATGATTTTCCATTCTTGTTATTAAAGATAGTGCCTTGCGCGTATCTGAAGCCAATCTGGCAGGTTCACTGTTACGTAATCGATATTTTGATAACCAATATATAAATCTTTGTAAGGAATTTTGGCTTATCTCATTCCCGATATGTATTCCCGTTTGGGTTGCATAAATTATTTGTAGTTCAGATAAACTTTTTCCGTAAACACGCTGGTAAGCCAATACGTCGGGAGGCTCTTTTCCTGCATTAGAAAGTACTCCAGCTTTTTCAAGTTCCAATTCAGCAGATAGTAGAAGCACTTCTTCAACTATAACACCGTATTGAAAATTTAAATGTGCACGATATTTCGGCCCTCCGATTAATCTTGCGAAGTCTATTTCACTCATATTTCCAGGAGCTACGTTATATAATAGAAGTTGCTCTATTTCATTATTTGGAGCAATTGTCAGCACTTCATCGAGTAGTCTTTGAGCAAGTAACAACCAATTAAACGCTTCTCCATCAATTAAATAATGATAAGTTATACCATCTATCTCTTCATAAGGAACCGACCAACGATTGATTACACCTAGAAGGGCAGTGTACCAATTTTCCCCAGATTCGATTCTATTAATTAAAGTGTATATCGCTTCTTTAGGTTCGAGAGGTCCAATTTGTAGAGTCTCATCAGTACGATATTCTTCATAGTCTTCTATAAAATTAGTTCTAGTGTTATCAGGTGCGGTCATTGAAACAATTGACTCTTTTCAATTCTGTATTAATCTTTTTGATATCGGTTATAAATTATTTTAAGCCTATATAATTTTTATAGAATAGATTTTTTAGATTCTATTAATTTCGTGATAGAAGCATCGGTTCTAATTTCTTTAACCCAATAGCCAATGCCATGTAATTCTTTTTTTAGCAAAGAATTCAGTTCCAGAAATTTCAATTCATTCGTAGGGATAACTGCGAGGTGCAGTTCACCTCCTGATAAGTAATGTCTATAAGCATCTAAATGATAGCTAGTTAGAATTGCATAGTTAATAACAGATACAAAACCTGCTTCCGAAAAAGATCTTGCTAAGAGGCATTGGTTGCGTATTGATAATTCTATTTGATGTTCCGATTCGGTATCTGGTTCTTCTCCTGGTAAAACTCGCCCTTCTAACACATATTTTGATATCGACTCACCGTCAATTATTGCACTTTTCTGAAAATATTTTGCTATTTTATTTGTCAGATCACCACGCTTTTTAGATGAAGGTCCACTAACTAACCAAATAATTGGCGTTTCAGTATTTAGTCTTGCTATAGCACTAGCAGCTATTCTTTCTGCAGGTGGTACTACACCTTTTGGTCCCTTATTTTGTTCTGGCATTTTTGCACCATCGAAGATGTTTAATTCCTATTTCTTATTTGTTTTTTTTTCTTACGTGCTGCTCTACGTCTTTCTGCTCGTGAAACATTAGTGTCATCTATATTTTGCTCACTTGCTTTCATACCATTAACAGAATTTTGTTGTGTGTCTCTATTTGTTGAAGGGTTTAGGTTGTTAACTAAGTTATGAGCAATACGTGTATGAAAAATGTTTTTTGCAACTGTTTGTCGAATATTTGCCGATAATTGCTCCCACATATCATGTGCCTCTTGTTTATAGGCCACAAGTGGGTCGGTTTGTCCATAAGCTCTCAGACCAATTCCTTGACGCATTTCATCCATTGCAGTTAGGTGGTTAACCCAAAGAGAATCAATAATTCTTAGTAGTACTACTTTTTCTACAACACGTTGATGATCTGATCCAACATCGTTGGTCATGGATTCATACCTATTCTCAGCAATTGTGTTTGCCTGGTTTAAAATAGAATCTATGGATTGTTGTTCAATATCATCAATTGTTATTTCTTCTTCTAATGGATATATACTGTTCAACTGTGTAAGGAATGTTTCTGGATCTACGGGACTATCAGTAAGAAATGATTTGGATAAAGATTCAATTTCCTCTTCAACCATAGTTAGAATGGTATTGTTTAATTCTGATCCGCCTAAGACTTTATTACGTTCACTGTAAATCATATCTCTATGCATATTCATTACATCATCATAATCAACAACGTGCTTACGAATATCGAAGTTATAACCTTCAACTCTTTGCTGTGCCTGTTCTATGGCACGTGTGACCATTTTTGATTCGAGCGGTATATTCTCTTCCATGCCAAGTTTTGACATCATTCCAGGCAACCAATCTGGTGCGAATCTTTTCATGAGATCATCTTCAAAAGAAACATAAAATCTTGTCGAACCTGGATCACCTTGTCTGCCTGATCGACCTCTTAACTGATTGTCAATTCTCCGTGATTCGTGTCTTTCTGTCCCTATGACATGGAGACCGCCTTTAGTGCTAATGCCTTCAGCTAGTTTGATATCAGTGCCTCTTCCAGCCATATTAGTTGCAATTGTTACTGCACTTTCTTCTCCTGCTTTAGCAATTATTGATGCTTCACGTTCATGTTGTTTTGCATTTAATACGCTATGTTTGATTCCTTTTTTACGTAAAAGATCTGATAACATTTCAGATCTTTCAATGGAGATTGTTCCTACAAGTACTGGTCGACCTATAGAATTTTGGTGGATAATGTCCTCTATAACAGCATTCCATTTTGATTTTTCTGATCGAAATACTAGGTCTGCGAAATCATCCCGTGCTATTGGTTTATGTGTCGGGATAACTAATACTTCAAGATCATAAATTTTGGATAGCTCTTCAGCTTCTGTTACTGCGGTTCCTGTCATGCCAGACAGTTTTTTATAAAGTCTGAAAAAGTTTTGAATAGTGATTGTCGCGTACGTGATTGACTCTTGCTGAACTTTCAATCCTTCTTTTGCCTCAATAGCTTGATGAATACCATCGGACCATCGTCGACCTTCCATTAACCTTCCGGTAAATGCATCAACAATTACAATCTGCCCATCTTTAACAACATAATCTTGATCTTTTTGAAAAATAATTTCAGCTTTGAGAGCTGCTTCCATATATCGTAGGAGTTGATAATTTTCTAAAGAATAAATATTACTCACTCCCAGTTTTTCTTCGAGCGTTGCTACTCCATGATCAGTGAGTGCAACACTACGAGTTCTTGCATCGACTGTGTAATCAAGGCCTTGATTGAGAGATGGGACAATGCGAGCAAATCTTGGATAAATTCTGACATCATCTGATGCAGCACCTGAAATAATTAGTGGTGTTCTAGCTTCATCTATTAGAACGCTATCTGCTTCGTCGACTATTGCAAAATTTCTCTTTTTTTGAACTCTATCGTCTAAGTTCGTTGCCATGTTATCGCGTAGATAATCGAACCCAAATTCATTATTTGTTCCATAAATGATGTCACATTTATAGATCTCTTTACGTGATGCATGTTCTATAAATTCAAATGAAGAGTGATCGGAACTTTTTTCCTTTTTTAGTAAGTATGCTGCCTGATTTTGTAGAATTCCTACAGTCATACCTAACTGCATAAGTGCGGGACCATACCACTGCGCATCTCTTCTTGCTAGATAATCGTTCACTGTGATTAGGTGAGCACTGTTTTCATCCAATGCATTAACGTATAGCGCAATGGTGGCCATTAATGTTTTTCCTTCTCCAGTGCGCATTTCCGCTATTGATCCATTATGGAGAGCAACTGCACCCATAATTTGGACATCATATGCAAATTCTCCAGTGCATCTGAATATTGCTTCTCTAGCTACAGCCATCGCTTCAATAATTAAGTCATCAATAGATTCGCCATTGTGAATTCTTGATTTGAATTCATCAGTTTTTGATTTTAATTCGTCGTCTGTAAAGCCTCTAATTGTTGAATGTAATTTAGTTATTTGATCAGCAATTGAACGAACACTTTCTAGTGCACGTGCATTAGAATCTCCACCTAGTATTTTACGGACAGCACCTAACATTTGATGCCTCTCCTATCATTACGCTTTAATCTATTAGTACTAGATATTATCGGAACAACTTACATTAATATTGTAAGGCAAATAAGTGGAATTTAGCGAAAGAGTGCACCGACAGATCCTCCAGTGTGAATTCTGTGGATAGCGTCACCTAATAATGAGGCAATAGATAATTTTGATGTATTTACATTATTAAAACTACCAAATACTAGCGGTAGTGAATCAGTAAAAATTAATTGATCGATATTTGTGTTATCTAGTACATCAAAGGCTTTGTTAGAAAATACTGGATGAACACAGGCTACATACACAGACCTTGCCCCCCTGCCTCTCATTAAATCAACGGCAGAGGCAACTGTACCACCAGTTAAAATTTCATCATCTACTATGATGCAGTCATGGTTCTCGACTTCACCAATTAAGCTTAAAGCCTCTGCTTGCTCATCATTCCCTGTTCGCCGCTTATCGATAATTGCGAGATCGCAACCAAGGCGTTCAGCTACATCTCGTGCCCTTTTTGCACCACCTACATCAGTGGCGACAACAATGGGTTTTTCCAAATTTAATCCTCTAAAATAATCTGACAACATTGGGAATGCAGTGAGCTCATCAACTGGAATATTAAAAAATCCTTGAATTTGTCCCGCGTGTAAATCTAAAGTTAGTACACGATCTGCCCCTGCTACTTCTAAAAAATTAGCTACCAATCTACCGCTGATAGGGACTCTTGGTTGGTCCTTTTTATCTGAACGTCCATAGGCGTAGTAGGGTACTACTGCAGTTATTCTTCCTGCTGAAGCACGTTTGGCAGCATCGATCATAATTAGCAATTCCATTAGGCGAGTATTGACTGGAGAAACTATAGGTTGAATTAAGAAAACATCTTTTTCTCGAATATTGTCTAATATCCGGACAAAAACTTCTTCGTTTGAGAATTGAAACACTTCAGATTCACCTAATGGCATTTCTAAATGCTTACATACAGCACTTGCTAACTCTTGATGAGCGTTGCCGGAAAAAATTGCTATATCACTGAAAGATTGCATATTTATTGACCTAAAATGTTTCAAAAACTGCTTAATCTCTTCTAATATGTTCACGTAGTGTACTAGTGTTATTATTCAGAGAGAATACTATTTCCAAATTTTACATATAATTACTGTAGTGTTTGGAGTATATACTTATCACTACTTACTGTTGTAATTTTTGTTAGGGGAAAACCGTGGATTTTACTTTTAGTGATTCTGAACTACGGTTTCAGGATGATGTAAAGAAATTTTTAAAAGAGCATCTTCCTTCTGATTACTCTGATAAGTCTTTTGTTGGAGATATTACACAAGAACAAAAAATGGAAATTGCTTCTTCACTAAGAAAATTATTATCAGAGCGTAACTGGCTTACATTGGCTTGGCCTGAAAAATATGGTGGCTTAGATGCTGGCTATATTAGGCAAATGTTGTATCGAGAAGCTACGGCTTATGAATCTATGCCAATAGGAAGCACTATGGGTGTTGATTGGGTTGGTCCAGCAATAATGCTCTTTGGAGATGAGGAACAGAAAGCAAAGTATTTACCATTGATTGCTAATGGTACAGATCAGTGGTGTACATTATATTCAGAATCAGGTTCCGGATCCGATCTTGCCTCATTACAAACCCGTGCAGTACGTGATGGTGATGAGTGGGTGATAAATGGGAGTAAAATTTGGACTAGTGGTGGCCATACTTCCAATATGGGTTGGTTAGCTGCTCGTACTGATCCTAATGCAGCTAAACATCGCGGTATTTCTACATTTGTTGTTGATATGAATACTCCTGGTATTGAAGTTAGGCCATTAGTCAATATGGCTGATGAACATAACTTCAATGAAGTTTTCTTTGAAGACGTTAGGATTCCAGATAGTAATCTTGTTGGTGATGAAAATAGAGGTTGGTATCAAGTTGCTACAGCTCTCGATTATGAACGTTCAGGTGTGGCAGCATACGCTGAAGGTAAACGTAATTTAGAGCGACTAGTTAATGTGACTAAGGAAGATACAAGTATTCTAAAGCAAAATCCTGCATCACGTTATGAACTTGCTGATCGATGGGTTGAATTACAAGTTGGTTACAATGTTGCTTATAGGATTCCTTTTTTACAATCACTAGGGCAAACACCTAATCATGAAGCATCGATTTCAAAACTTTATGGATCAGAGTTAACACAGCGTATTGCTCAAACAGGTCTAAAACTTTTAGGTATGGAAGCTCAAGTTACCTCTGGTTCACCTCACGCTAAATTAGGAGGTGCTATTGCTAAAACCTATTTGTCGAGTGTCAGTGCAACTATCGCTGCAGGAACTTCAGAAGTACAACGCAATATCATTGCACAACGTGGGTTAGGTATGCCTCGAGGATAATATCCATTGACCGAAGGTTGATAGTCGAAGTATTTATATATTGCTTGGTAATAGTCTTTAGGGATTGCCGAAACTAATGGAACTTTTTCTTCTTTGGGTGCAATTGGGTGTTGCAGCTACATTAATTTTGTTCGCTGCCAGTTACATGGCGAGTTCAGCTGATGTCATAGCTGAACGTACTGGTTTAGGTCATACTTTTGTTGGTGTAGTTTTACTGGCTACAGCTACCTCTTTACCCGAATTAGGGACTAGCATTAGTTCAATAAGATTTGTAGAGCAGCCTGATCTTGCATTTGGTGCTGCTTTTGGAAGTAATATTTTTAATTTGATGATTATTGGTTTGTTGGATTTGTGGTGGCGTAATGGTCCGATTTTAAATCAAGTTGATAAAAATACTGCAATCTTAGCGAAACTCGGTATTTTAATTATTGTCTTTTCAATAGCTTGTCTTTTCGTCCATCAAACATTTTCTATCGATGATTATATTTTTGTTTCACCGATGTCATTAGTTTTGTTGTTAATATTTTTCTTGAGTATTTATGTTGTTTACAAATATGACGCTGGAGAATCTGAAGAAGAAAATACTGATGCTATAAGCACCTCACTAGGTAAAGCTTTTCTGAACTACGGGATTTCAGCGACAGTAGTTGTTGCTGCGGCTGTTTGGTTAGCATTTGTTGGAGATGCCTTAGCAGATGATCTCGGTTGGGAACGTAGCTTTGTAGGAACTCAGTTTCTTGCTTTCAGTACATCCTTACCAGAGCTTGCTGCTTCATTTGCTGCACTGAGAATCAATGCTCCCCAACTTGCAATCAGTAATGTGCTAGGCAGCAACCTCTTTAACATGGGATTCATTTTATTTATGGATGATCTTATATATACCGATGGGTCCATCTGGGCAGTAGTCGAAAGTATTCATATATTGACTGCAGTTTTTGCGATTATTATGACCTGTGTAGTACTTGTTGGTATCACCTCAAGAGGTCGTGTGCGACCTACAAAATTGCTTACAATTGAATCAGTATTACTTCTTTTGATGTACATTGTTACTAGTGTTGCAATCTTTAATTTTGCGTAAAATTTGTCTTTAATTCTTGAATGGCACTTTCAATATGAGATGTTTCCACAAATGTATCACCATTTAAGTTTCGAATGTCTCCAGCTAGTTTCAAAATTGTTGCTCGATTCATTCCTGTTGGTATATCGACAGTCCACGAAGTTAGTAAAATCAGTACACCATTTGGATCTTCTAGAAATATTAATCTTTCATAGCCTCGTACAATTTCTTCAGAACCGTGGAGCCCAACTTTTGATAGTTCAAAAAAGGCTTGATCGATGAAATCTTTGTTAACGTTAAAAGAAATATATTGAACCGAACCAACTCCCAAACTGGATTCAGCTAGCTTTAACTTTGGATCTTGTGGTCCGACTAACATTAAGAAATTGTCTTCTCCTATACTCATCATTACTTGGATTGATTCGTGATCATCTCGATTTGGCTCACTGTAAATTAATGACGCTCCGAGTTTTTGGTAAAAGTCTATAGATTCATTGAGATCTTTCACTATTATGGCTGGGTAGTTGTAGCTAAGTAGTTCCATTTTTTATCCTGTTCGTAGGTAGTTCATTACACATTACATCTAATTTCTTCGTAGTGTTGTAGATATTATTAATTAGTGGATATCAAAATTTTAGCTTATATAGTGGACTTATGAGTACTTTTCAAAATGATGACGATAAAAAAGAATTAATGGCTTCTGCGTATGACCCAAAATTAGTAGAAGAGAGAATCTATCACGATTGGGAAAATGGTGGATTTTTCCATCCTATGAATCCTGGCACTACACCTTTTACAGTCATAATGCCTCCACCTAACTTAACTGGTGAATTACATATTGGTCATGCATTAACAACTGCAGTACAAGATACATTAATTCGTTGGCATCGGATGTTAGGCGAAGATGTTTTGTGGTTGCCAGGTATAGATCATGCCGCAATTGCAGTTAATGCAATTATTGAACGTCATCTACGGGAAGAAAATGTATCACGGCATGATATAGGGAGGGATGCCTTCTTAGAACGAGTGTGGGAATTTGTTAATAATTCTCGTGAACGTATTATGTTTCAGCACAAACGTTTAGGTGCATCTGCTGATTGGAGTCGCGAGGCTTTCACCATGGATGAAACACGACAGAAAGCTGTACGTGCTACATTTAAAAAACTTTATGATGATGGTTTGATTTATCGTGGTGAAAGGATCATTAACTGGGATCCTGTCAGTCAAACTGCTGTTTCAGATCTGGAAGTGGAATATCAAGAAGTAGAAAGCTTTTTTTGGCATGTTCGTTATGTTGTACTAGATGAAGATGAACAACCGACAGATGATTATATTGTAGTAGCTACCACTCGCCCTGAAACTATTCCCGCTGATACTGCAGTGGCCGTTAATCCAAACGATGATCGATACACAAAATTAATTGGTAAAAAAGTGCTTGTTCCGATTGTAAATCGTCCTGTATCTGTTATTGCTGATGATGCTATTGAAATTGAGGCTGGTTCAGGTGTGTTAAAAGTAACACCGGGACATGCTTTAGCAGATTTTGAAATTGGTGAACGGCATAATTTAGATATCATCAACCTTCTAAACCCTGATGGCACTCTTAATGAGTTTGCTGGTTCATATCAAGGATTAGATCGTGAGATTGCTAGAGAGAAAATCGTTCAAGATATACTAGATGCTGATCTAATTGAAAAAATTGAACCATATTCGCATAGTGTCGGACATTCTGAACGATCAGGCGCGATCATTGAACCTTTAATTTCTGAACAATGGTGGATACATATTGATCCATTAGCTCAACCTGCAATTGAAGCGGTTAACAATGGCGATATTGAATTTGTTCCTACAAGGTTTAAACGTACGTACTTACATTGGATGGAAAATATCCAAGACTGGTGTATCAGCAGGCAAATTTGGTGGGGGCATCGAATACCTGTTTGGTATTGTGATGAATGTGAGGCATTAACTGTTGAAATAGAAGACCCTAGTAGTTGCAGTAGTTGCAGTAGTAAAAATATTACGCAAGATGAAGATACATTAGATACATGGTTTTCTTCAGGGCTCTGGCCTCACTCAACGTTAGGTTGGCCAGATAAAAATGCTGACGATTTGAAGAGATTCTACCCGACTCAAGTGATGGAGACTGGTTACGATATTATATTTTTCTGGGTTGCTAGGATGATAATGCTTTCACTGTATAACATGGGTGGTGTTGTCCCTTTCCGACATGTATATCTTCATGGATTAGTCCGGGCTGCGGATGGTTCAAAAATGTCTAAATCTCGAGGGAATGTTGTAGATCCTCTTGAATCCATAGAAAGATATGGTACTGACGCACTTCGATTTGCCCTACTTTCAGGTACTTCACCTGGTAATGATCAACGTATCACCGACGAACGACTTGAAGCAGGACGTAATTTTGCTAATAAACTTTGGAATGCCTCCCGTTTTGTAATTGAAATGGTTGATGATGATAATTTGAAGTTACCAGAGCTAGATGAGGTTATTGCAATTGAAGATAAATGGATATTGTCACGTATCAATCAAGTTAATCGTGATGTTGAAGTTTTGTTGCAACATTTTGAATTGGCTGAAGCGTTGCGCCAGATTCGTGATTTCTTTTGGGACGAATATGCAGACTGGTATATCGAGATAGCAAAAATTCGAGTACGTAATGGCGATCGCACTCCAATGCCCGTTCTTACTTATGTGCTTGATCATGTGCTGAAGCTATTACACCCTTTTATGCCATTTGTTACAGAAGAAATTTGGCAACGAATCGAGAATTTAAATACAGCAGAAACTAAAAAAGCATCAAACAGTCTCATTATTAGTAATTATCCTAAAGCTAATGAATTAATGATTGATGACGTGGTAGTTGATCGCTTCAAGGGTTTGCAGGATTTTATTAGAGGAATACGTAACATTCGATCGGAAAAAGGAGTTAAGGCGAGTCGTTGGATTGAAGCTTATATAGTTGCAGACCAATTGATTGTTGATGTCAATAACTTTAGTAATATCATTGAGCAACTTGCTAGAGTTGAGACATTGCATATTGTTGATGCTAATGGCCTTGTTCCTACTAATGGTGTTGTTACCTCGGTCTTAGACATAGGGCAAGTTTTAGTTCCAGTTGCAGGTTTGTTTGATATTGAAGAAGAACGTGAACGTTTACTACAACAAATTATCTCAGTTCGAAAAGATATCGCAAAAGTTGAATCTAAATTATCCAACCAGCAATTTATAAATAAAGCCCCAGAACAAGTTGTTCAACGTGAAAGAGACAGACTATCAACTGAACAGTCACGCTTAAAAAATTTGGAACGAAGTTTAGAGGAGTTAGTCGAAACTTAAAAAAAATTTAGTAATTTTTGTTCGTTTTATTACTTGCTGAGGTATGATTGATTGACACTGTCTTAGCTCGCTGATAGCGTCACCTGAGTACTGTGGTTTGCTCTTTGCAGTATAATATTTCTATGGAGGGGGGGAGCTGAATGCTCCCAGTTGAAGAGCTTTTTTCAAACTATGTTGCCGTCTTGATTGCCGGCATAGTCGCTTTCTTTATGGTTATTACCGCATTGATAGCGTCTCGGCTTCTTGCTCCCTTTTCTGAGGAGCGTGAAAAGACCACTACTTATGAGTGTGGCATGTTGCCATTACGTCGTGCATCGACCAATGTAGGGAATCGATTTTATCTATACGCGATTTTATTTATTATTTTTGATGTTGAAGCGGTCTTTATCTTTCCTTGGGCTGTTTCATTTATTGGTATTGGTCCGATGGCCTACTGGACAATGTTTACATTTGTAGTAATTCTTGGTTTGGGATTGGCGTATGCATGGAAGAAGGGAGCGTTACAATGGCGTTAACACCAACAGACAGTACTTCAATATCTGCAACTACTGAAACAGACGTGGCTAATCCGAGTGTACCAGCCCCTATAATTTCCCCAGATTCACCTGGGATTACTCCAACAGAGCATCCCTTAGAAGCTCCAAGGCTAACTCCTATAACTCCTCAACCGGGTAAGGCATTGTATAGACAATTACTTCCCGGCATTATGCAAGTGCCAGCAGATTTACTCTTGGCTGCATCAAGAAAATCTTCACTATGGCCTATGACGTTTGGTTTAGCGTGTTGTGCTATAGAAATGATTGCTACATATATGGCACATTATGATTTAGATCGTTTTGGAATTGTTCCATGGCCGTCACCTCGCCAAAGTGATGTGATGATTGTTGCAGGTACTGTAACAAAAAAGATGGCTCCTGCAGTCAAGTTGTTATATGAACAAATGCCTAATCCTAAGTGGGTTATTTCTATGGGCGCATGTGCTACCAATGGTGGACCATATACTCGATATGACAGAGTTTTACAGGGTGTGGATAAAGTTATACCTGTTGACGTCTATGTTCCTGGTTGCCCACCTCGCCCTGAGGCATTAATCGATTCTTTCTTAGCTCTTCAAGATCAGATTATGGAAGAAAGATCTGCGGAGGGTCGTTCTTAATGACATCTGACGAAAATGTTAACAGTACAAATGAAGAAGAGACTAGTGAAGTCGAAGTAGTCGACTCTCTTGAAGATACGATTTGGCCCTTAATCAATCGTGTTTTGAGTTCAGTTGATGTAACTCCCGAGAGGGGGTCGATCGATCTTATTACTCGCATTCCTCGTACCGATATAATTCGTGCTTTACAGATTTTAAAGAATAATGAGGAAGTGCAATTTAATTACCTAAGATGTTTAACGGCAGTCGATAATGAATCTGAAGGCGTTGACGTAGTATATCATTTGTACTCTATTCCGAAGAATATAAATTTAACCGTCAAAACAAATCTTCCAGTTGAAGACAAGGCTATAGGGACGGCTACTGAAGTTTGGGAAGCTGCAAATTGGTTAGAACGTGAAACAGCAGAAATGTTCGGTATTAAGTTCAATAATCATCCTGATCCTCGTACGCTTCTTATGCCTGAAGACATGACAGATACTTTTCCTTTATTGAAATCTCATCCATTTGCTGAAATTGAAATTTTGCAGGGAGAGTTATTGGGTTATGATCGTGAAACACAGGGAGATGATGAATAATGGTTGTAGAGTCTACTCCAGGTTTTGAAACTCAAGATCTTCTAATTAATGTTGGCCCCCAGCATCCATCTACACATGGTGTGTTTCGTATGGTTCTTGAAGTCGATGGTGAAATTGTAAAAGATCTAGTTCCACATATTGGTTATTTACATCGTGGCGCCGAAAAATTGTGTGAAAATAATGATTTTCGTCAAGGTGTTGGCTATATGGATCGTACTGAATATTTAGCCTCACACAATGCTGAACTGTCTTATGTAATGGCTGTTGAGGCTTTAGCAGAACTAGAAGTTCCAGAGCGTGCACAATGGATCAGAATGATCTTATGTGAATTAAATCGTTTATCTAGTCATTTTATGTTTTTGGGCGCTTTTGGTGTAGACGTAGGAGTTTTTGGGACTCCGTTTATTTATGCTTGGCGTGAACGTGAAGCGATTATCGATCTTTTCGAAGAAATTAGCGGTGATCGAATGATGTATGCCTATTTCCGCGCCGGTGGATTAGCGTGGGAAGTTCCAGGCAATTTTGAAGAACGTGTTCGTGAAGTTTTAGTTTCCACACGGCAGGGTATGAAAGATTTTGATAACTTACTAACTCGGAATGAAATATTTTTAGCACGAACAAAAAATGTGGGTATCATTTCTGCAGAAGACGCAGTTGAACTAGGAATGAGTGGACCTACATTACGTGCTTCAGGTGTGTCTCTCGACATACGTAAAGCTGAACCTTATATGTATTACGACCAGATTGATTTTGATGTACCTGTTGGAACAAATGGTGATGTATTTGATCGTTATCTAGTTCGACTTAAGGAGATGGAACAGTCTGTACATATTATTGAACAATGTCTAGCACGTTTGGATGATGGTCCAATTATGCCTGAACGTATGCCACGTATGCTTAGATTACCGGAAGATCAGGAGATCTATGTTCGTACTGAAGCTCCACGCGGTGAATATGGTATTTATTTAGTTAGCAAAGGTGGTAATAAGCCTTGGCGATTAAAAGTTCGTAGTGCATGTTTATCTAATTTGCAGGCATTAAAGAAGATGTCTGTTGGGCAGTATGTGGCAGATGCAATTATTATCCTTGGTTCGATTGACATAGTTTTATCAGAGGTTGACCGTTGAGTAATGGAATTTATGGTATAGAAATTGCGTGGTTAGACGCTGTAATCCGCCTTCACATTATTGTTGGGTTGATGACTGTAGTGGTTATGGGTCTGATTTATGTTGAGCGAAAAATATTGGCTCGTTTCCAACAAAGACTTGGACCTACTCGTACAGGTCCGGCTGGGTTATTGCAATCTGTTGCGGATGGCCTGAAACTTGTTGGTAAGGAAGACTTAAGACCGCGTAATGCCGATCCCTGGACTTTTGAATTGGCACCGTACATGGTTTTTATTCCAGTATTTTTAGGATTTGTTATTGTACCTTTTGCGTTTGGAATGCAAGTACGTATTTTGGAGCTTGGATTAATTTATTTTGTCGCTACAAGTTCACTCGGTATTATCGGCTGGGTCATGGCTGGATGGGGCTCTGATAATCGTTATGCGATGATTGGTGGTATGCGAGCAGCGGCTCAAGGAATTTCCTATGAACTACCATTAGTCTTGTCGTTGATTTCCGTTGCTATGGTTTCTGAGTCATACAATTTGAATGATATTGTTCTTTCCCAATCAACGTATCCAAATTTATTGTGGCAACCTCTCGTTTTAGTAATTTTTATTATCGCTGGACTTGCTGAATTAAATCGTACTCCTTTTGATATTCCAGTGGGAGAATCAGAAGTAGTTGGTGGTCCATTTGTAGAATATTCCGGTATCAGATGGTCCTTTTTCTTCCTAGCAGAATATGCAGCTCTATTCATAATGGGCTTGATATTTGCTGCAGTATTTATGGGCGGATGGGCATGGCCTTTAGGAGAAGAGTTAGGTCGCGGATGGCAAATTTTACTGGTTACTATCAAGACAAGTCTTTTTATATTTTTAGTCTTTTGGATTAGAGCGAGTGTACCTAGATTACGAATCGATCAACTAATGTCATTTAGTTGGAAGATCTTACTGCCTCTAGCGTTCTTACAGGTTTTGATTAATGGTGCGGTGTTGGTTTATGAGGCTCCGTTATGGATATTAACCATTACCGGAATGTTAGGTATTGTTGTTTTGGTTCGTTTGATTGAGCGCGCCGTACGTCCTCAACCAGTTACTAATGAAAGTACTGTGAGTATAGGAAATGAGAGTGTTTCATGAGAGGAATTGTGAAAAGTTTAGCTACTACGATGTCTACTTTTATTAGAGGTCCCGTTACCAGAGGATACCCTTCAAAACATCGTGAACTTCCGGAACGTGATCGTGCTTTCCCACTTCTCCTTTGGGATAAAGATATCGATGAACCTTTCTGTACAGGCTGTCATGCTTGTGAACGAGCATGTCCAGTGGAATGTATGACTGTCTTAATGAAAGATAATCCTAGTCATGAATCTCAAGATGGTAATTCAAAAAGACGTAAAATTGTCGATGAATTTTGGATTGATTATGGTCGATGTATGCGTTGTAATATTTGCGTGGAAGTTTGTAATTTTGAAGCTATTGCTATGAATAATACATGGAGTGGTCATGAGACATCAGTTTATGATCGCTCTGATCTAGTAATGGATCTTCCACAACTGATGGCACAAAGCAAATCTGATGAAATACAAGAATGGGTTGCTGACTAATATTTAGTTAGTAAATGGAGGGTTTTGACTTGTTTGAAAGACTGCCAGTACCAGCTCAATTTGATCGATTGATTGTAACCGGCGGTATTGTAACTGGTGTGATTTTGGGTCCAGTTTTTTTGGTACTTTTGTCTTTACTATTAGTAGGCAGAATTAGTGCACCTGAATTGGTATTTTGGTTAGGATTTACAGTAATAGTTGTTGGAGCATTAGGTACTGTTTTACTTCAGAATATAGTACATGCTGCTTTTGCCTTAATCGCTGCACTTATTGGTGTTGCCGCTATGTACCTATTACTCGCATCTGAATTCCTCGCATTAGTTCAAGTTCTTGTTTATGGCGGTGGTGTTGTTTTGCTAATAATTTTTGCACTAATGATGACCAATGCACAGGATGATCCAATTGTTACGGATGGCTCACAAAAACCTTTCGCTTTTATTGTTACTCTTTTATTCGGAGGAGTACTTGTCGCCGCGGCTATTGATGTTCAGTGGGGTGCGGAATCAGTATCATTGATAACTTTTCGTGATTTTGGTGCAAGGCTATTTCGTGATTTCATGGTTCCCGTGATTATTGTTGGTGTTTTGTTAGATATTGCTCTTTCTGGTGCAATAGTTAATGCACGACCAGATATTGAAGAACATTCTGAGGAGGCAAGCCAATGATTCCATTAGAGAATTTCTTGATTTTGTCAGGTTTCTTATTCGCGGTTGGTCTCTATGGTGTTTTGGCTAGACGTAGTGCAATTTTAATTTTGATGTCAGTTGAACTGATGCTTGCTGGCGTGGCAATTAATTTTGCGGCATTTGCAGCATATTTGGATGTTGATGGATTTAGTGGAATGATATTTGCGCTATTTGTAATTACTGTTGCTGCGGCTGAAGTTGGATTAGCTTTGGGTATTGTTCTTCGTTTATTTCGTGAAAGACGTACAAGTTATGTCGACGCTGCGAATACGTTGAAATGGTAATTGGTTAACAGAAAGTAGATTAAGGAAGCCAAATAATGGGTATGGAACAAGTGTGGATTCTTCCAGCAATTCCTATGGCTGTATTTGTTTTGCTTGGTCTATTTAATGCATATATTCCTCGAAGAGGTGATTTTATTGCCGTTTTAGGAATGTCATTGGTTGTCTTGTTGGTAGGTCTGGTATTACTCGATTTTCAGGGGTCCTTTTCTGATCACGAATTTCATCCACCCGCAGGGGATAATACTTATGCGTTTGACTGGTTAAATATCGGCAATGGTTTTTTTGTAATTGAGTTCAGTACTTATGTTGATGCTATTACGATGGTCATGCTTCCCGTTGTTTCTTTTGTTGCTTTGATGGTGTTGGTCTACTCGATTGGTTATATGCACGGTGAAAAGAGATATGGTTGGTATTTTGCAACCCTTTCATTCTTTGTTGCTGCGATGCTTCTTCTTGTAATCTCTGGAAATTTGTTACAACTTTATTTAGCCTGGGAAGGTGTTGGCCTTGCTTCATACTTGCTGATTGGATTTTATTGGGAACGTCAATCAGCGGCTGAAGCAGCCAAGAAGGCCTTTATAACAACCCGTGTTGGTGATGTGGGATTGTTGATTGGAATTATCTTACTGTGGAAGGCAACAGGTACCTTTGATATACAAGGGTTAATTAACGCTGCTCATGCCGGAGCTTTTTCCGAAACATATCTGACAATTTCTCTTATTTTTCTTTTCTTGGGCGCTGTAGGAAAATCTGCACAATTCCCATTACATGTCTGGCTTCCTGATGCTATGGAAGGTCCTACTCCTGTAAGTGCGCTCATACACGCTGCAACTATGGTTGTGGCAGGAGTTTATTTAGTTGCTCGTATGTTACCTATGTATGAATTAGCACCGATTGCTCAAGATGTGGTTTTGTATACAGGATTAATTACAGCATTACTGGCTGCTACTATGGGATTAGTTGCTAATGATATAAAACGTGTATTGGCTTTTTCAACAGTTTCACAACTTGGATTCATGTTTGTTGCCCTTGGTGTAGGCGCTGTAACTGCAGCAATGTTCCACTTGTTTACACATGCCTTCTTTAAGTCTTTGCTGTTTTTAGGTTCTGGATCTGTGATTCATGCTACTGATCAACAGGAAGTAGAAGGGCTTGGAGGTTTATGGAAGAAAATGCCTATCACGGCAGCAACTTTTATTATCGGTAGTTTAGCTCTGGCTGGTATTCCAATTTTTGCAGGATTCTTTTCAAAGGATGAAATTTTACATGCATTAATGGATTCAGGTCCGAGTTGGGCTTACTTAGTACTGGCTGGTACTGCGTTGTTGACTGCTATTTATTCTACACGATTAGTGTTACTTACTTTTTTTGGCAAAACACGAAATGTCGAGTCCTATAATCATGCTCATGAATCACCACGTATTATGACTGCACCGCTATGTATTCTTGCTGTACTTGCTACAGTTTCAGGTTTCTTTGCAATAGATCAAGTTGGAAAATTACTCGGATTTGAAGGCGGTATTGGATATTTGGTTTATCCAGTAGGCGGTCACCCTCATGAATTCAAGTTGTATGTTCTTTTTGCTACTGTGGCTACAATTACAGCTCTTGTTGGTTTGATTATAGGGTGGGTTTATTGGCACGGGAACGCCCAAAGGGCAAATGCTGCTAAAGAATGGGCACCTGAAATACATCAACTTTTGTTAAGAAGATATTACATGGATGAACTTTATCAAGGGATAATTAATAAAGTGATATTGGGTGCTGCTGCGGTTATTGCTTGGTTTGATAAGCGTGTTGTTAATGAAACTGGAGTAGATGGTGGTGCTCAATTAATTAATTTCTTAGGTTGGCGCCTTAAATTTACTCAAACTGGTCGAATACCAAATTATGTACTTGCAATGGCAGTTGGGGTACTCGCAGTGGTCGTTGTCGCTGTTAGTAATAGTTAAAGAGGTTGAATATAGATGACTGAACCTGACGCTTTAGCTTTGTTAGCAGTATTCCTAATTCCTTTGGGGACTGCATTACTGTTAATGGTTGTGCCATCAACAGAACGTTCCTTGTTGATTGGAATTACAGCACTTTCTGGCTTTGCAATGTTCATTATATCGGTGATGGTTTTTCTACAATACGACTTCGAAGGTGCTCAATTTCAAGGAGTTCGTTCTTGGACCTATATGGAAAATGTTGGGTTGTTAGGTAAAGATGGCATCCAATTAAAAGTTGGTATTGATGGCATTGCTGCAGCGATGGTCTTATTAACAGGGATTGTCATTCTTCCAGGTACTTGGGTTTCTTGGAAAATCCAAGATCGGATGAAGGACTTTTTCATTCTTTTATATATTTTAACTGCGGGTGTCTTCGGAACTTTTGTAATGCTCGATATGTTCGTTTGGTTTTTGTTTTATGAGATGGCACTTTTACCTATGTACTTATTGATTGGTGTTTGGGGTTCTACTCGTAAAGAGTATGGAGCGATGAAGCTAATGATCATGTTGCTTGCAGGCTCCATATTGATATTCACTGCTATTTTTGCTGTGTATGCAGAAGCTGGACTAGGTACTTTCGACTTGACTCGACTATATGGTGTTCAATTTGATGAAGACTTCCAAAAAATATACTTCCCAATGATTGCGATCGGTTGTGGAATTCTAGCTGCGTTATTTCCATTCCACTCATGGTCTCCAGATGGTCACGCGTCTGCCCCTACTGCTGTTTCTATGTTGCATGCCGGTGTGTTGATGAAGTTAGGTGCATTTGGAATTATTCGACTTGGATTTCAAATGTTACCTGAAGGCGGAGAATTCTGGGCTCCTGGACTGATGGTTCTTGGGATTACTGCAGCTTTATATGGTGCAATTTCTGCATTAAGGCAAACCGATCTTAAGCTAATGACTGGCTTCTCCTCTGTATCTCATATGGGTTATGTCATGGTTGGACTGGGTACTCTTAATGTGATTGGTTGGAGTGGTGCTGTACTGCAGATGTTCGCTCATGGGATTATGACAGCACTTTTCTTCTTGTTGATCGGTGGTATGTACGATCAGGCACATAATCGTGACATACCAAATTTTTCTGGTATGGCGCGTCAGATGCCTGTTTGGACAGTCTTTTTTGTCATTGCCGGGTTGGCTTCGTTAGGACTGCCAGGCATGTCAGGATTTGTTGCTGAATTACATATTTTTATTGGGGCGTTCCGTGCGTATCCTCTTGTTGGAGGTCTGGCTGTTTTGACTGCTGCTATTACTGCGACTTATTTACTGAGGATGTTTTCCCAGGCATTCTTTGGAGAATTCAATGAGAGATGGGAACATCTTCGTGATATTACATTTGCAGAGAAATGTGGAGCGACCGTTTTGGCAGGAACAATTTTACTGATGGGGTTGTGGCCTTCACCTTGGGTGAATCGAATTTCAACAACTATTGCTGAAACTATTCCGTTAGTCACGTTGTAGTGTCTGATAATTATTGAAGG
The DNA here is from genome assembly GCA_002716405.1 of Chloroflexota bacterium. GTDB lineage: Bacteria > Chloroflexota > Dehalococcoidia > UBA2979 > UBA2979 > UBA6955. Next base: position 47,428 of record PBBA01000012.1, read on the forward strand.
GTATGAGCTAATGGATTTGAATTTTCGTTACGAACTGTTGGCACCTGAAATTGCTGTCGCAGTGACAGCTGTGTTAGTGATGTTTGCAGATGCATTTCGTAATGAGTTGAATCTGAAGAGAAATCTTTTACCACAGATTTCTCTTCTTGGACTTGCTGTTGCATTAGTGTTCAGTCTTATGTTGGGTAATGTTTCAGACGATTTTGCCCGTCTAGTTCAAATCGATGAATTCACTACATTTTTCCGTGTTTTGTTTATCGCGGTTACATTAATCTTAATAATTGGATCGCATGAATATATTGATCGACACGTCAATCATATCGGTGAATTTTATGGTTTGTTACTTTTTTCCACTGTAGGTGCGATGCTTATGGCTGGTGCAAGAGATCTGATTACTGCATACTTGGCTATTGAAGTACTTTCCTTTTCATTGTATGTAGCAGTCTCGTTGTCTAAGAATGATCCACGTTCAGGAGAAGCTGCTCTAAAATATGTTTTGCTTGGTGGAGTGGCTTCAGCGATGCTACTTTACGGGTTAAGTTTTATTTACGGTGTAACAGGATCAACACAATATAGTGAAATTAGTGCTGCACTTTCTGCGGGGAATGTAGATTTTGAAACAGCTCTTATTTTGGGATTAGTCTTAGTTATTGCAGGGTTAGGGTTTAAGGCATCAGCTGTACCTTTTCACATGTGGACACCTGACGCTTATGAAGGTGCTCCTATACCGATTACTGCATATTTATCAGCCACATCAAAGGCTGCCACTTTCGCCTTGTTTTTACGTTGGTTTGCGGGACCACTTCTACCAGCTATAGATCATTGGCAGTGGATACTGGCTTTGCTTTCAGTGATTACAATGGTCGTTGGAAATTTAGTTGCACTTCAACAACACAATATTAAGCGTTTACTTGCATACTCTTCTATTGGGCAAGTTGGTTTCATGTTGATGTGTATTACTGCAATTTCTGAACAAACGGGTTCAGCGTTATTACTCCACCTAGTTGGTTATTTAATTACTAATTTAGCAATATTTATGGCTATTATTGCGTTTTATAATCGTACCGGTAAAGAAGAAATTAACCAATTTAAGGGGCTTGCTCAAACTAATCCCTATCTAGCTCTCGTGATCACTTCAGGGTTATTCTCTCTTGCAGGAATGCCATTGCTTGCAGGGTTTGTGACGAAATTTATTCTATTCCAATCTGTTGTAAGTGCTGGTTACCTATGGTTAGTTATAGTCGCTTTGGTGGCTAGCACAGTGTCTTTGTACTATTACCTACAAGTCATTAAACAGATGTATCTCTATCAACCTGAAGACGATGGTAATGGTAGCAATCATCGTTGGAATTTAACCGTCACTGGTTATTTATCTACAGGAATTTTATTTATTGGTGTTGTGTGGGTTGGAGTGTATGCTACTCCATTTTATGAATTTGCTGATAAAGCTATTGCACCACTTTTTGCATGATCTAATTTTTATAGAAAAAGAAATGGAGACAAAAATGTCTCCATTTCAATGTTTCTCTTTCCTTTAAATACTAGCGTTGTGGTAGAGCTACGGTTGCAGTCCCAGGAGTTGTCTGTGTCCCGTCTGGCTGAGCGACTCCCACGTCAAGATCGACTAAATTTTCTCCATCCTCTTGATATTTCTTGGTTATTTTTGCCCAAACTGTTAAATCTTGACGTGCTGGGTCCATTCCTCTATAGGAAACCCCCCAATTCTTAATGGATCCGTCCTCACCCTTCCATTCGTCAAGAAGTCTTCCAACAAGCATACCTTTCAATGCACCATGTACGATGATGTCAGGTAGCTTATTATCTTTTGCATAGTTGTCATCATAATGTATTTGGTAAAAGTCGCCTGACGCAGCAGCCCAAATCACTAAGCGTTGCGAATCCATCGGTTCGATGAGACTAAATTCTTGTCCTTCTGTAACATCATCCCAGTAAATTTGTTCCGACATAGTTTCCTCCGGTTAATATGAAATACCGGTGCCACGCGTTTTGGCAACGACGGTATTATCACTTTTTCGTGTATAGATAGTTTCATTACTTTGAATTAACATCTGTCCAAGACGGCCATTTGCTAATTCTAAAGAAGTGATACGTGTGACTGCTTCGAGTACATCACCACCATATACTTGTTCTATCGGTTCTACTTCCGTGCCACCGTTAAGTCTTCTTGTGAAGGGGTTTGTAAATATTTCACTACGTCTACCTCCACTATTTGGATCGAAGATGGGCATTCCTAGAAATCCAGGAGGTGATGGTAGTCCATCATATCCCGCATTTCTAGCGGTTTGCTCATCGTAGTACTTGGTATCTGTGTACCCAACAGAACGTGCAAATGTACGTATTCCTTGTGTTGTTACTTCGTAGATGGCCCTCGATGTTTCTGCACCAACTGCAGCTTTCATTTCATCAGTTAAGTCGTCGAGTTCTTCTGCCATTACGCCCCCTTTCGATTATCGGACGATTATACATATACCATGATGTCACTACCATTATGTGTGTGCATGAGTTTGCAAGAATATGTTATTTGATTAGAGCATTGGTAAATAACGGGAAAGTTCGAATGGCGTGACCTGAGATCTATATTCAGCCCATTCAATTTTCTTATTGGCGACTATTGTACTGTGTACATACTCACCTAATGTTTCCTTCATTAATTCAGAAGCTTCAAACTGTTCAATGGCATCACCAAGTGATGCAGGTAAAACTTTTAAATTCATCTGAGCGATTTCTGTTGCAGAGAGCGATTCAGTTGAACTAAGAACAGGTTCAGGTAATGAATAATTTTCAGCAATTCCTTTTAACCCAGCTGCAAGTACTGCAGAAAATGCAAGGTATGGGTTGGTTGCAGCATCTGGCACCCTATATTCAATACGTGTAGAGTCTTCAGATCCTGGTTTATGTGCAGGAACCCTTACAAGATCGGAATGATTATGTGGTGACCAAGTCACATACATAGGCGCCTCATACCCGGGAACGAGTCTTTTATATGAGTTAACCCATTGATTTGTTACAAGCATCAATTCAGGTGCGTGTTGAAGTAAACCAGCAATGTAGTGCCTTGCTACATCGGAGATTTGCAAATCACCTCCTGATTCATGGAAGGCATTTACTTCACCACGGAAAAGTGAAAGTTGTAAGTGCATACCAGATCCGTTGTGGTCCGGTAATGGCTTTGGCATGAATGTTGCATAGACGTTGTGTCTGAGGGCAATTTCTTTGACAAGCAATCGATAAGTCATGACTGCATCAGCCATCGTGAGTGCATCAGTATAACGAAGGTCCATTTCATGTTGGCTTGGAGCAGCTTCATGATGGCTTAGTGCGACACCTATCCCCATTTGTTCTAAAGCAAGTACAGTTTCTCTACGGAGATCAGATCCTGCATCAAGAGGTGTTAAGTCGAAGTAACCTCCTTGATCTAATGGTTGTGGGTTTTCTGAATTTTTGAAATAGAAAAATTCTATTTCTGGTGAAATATAGAAAGTGAATCCAGTCTTTGCAGCAGAGCTAAGCGTTCGTTTTAAGACATACCTTGGATCTCCTACAAAAGAATCTCCTCCTGGAATTTGAATATCACAAAACATGCGGGCTACTGCCTGTTCCTTTGGTCTCCACGGGAGAACTTGGAATGTAGATGGATCTGGGACGATAAGCATGTCGGATTCATCATTTCTTGCGAACCCTTCGATTGCGGAACCATCGAAGGAAATACCATCATCGAGTGCATGTTCAAGTTCTTCTATGGTGATAGCTACAGATTTCAGCATACCTAAGATGTCTGTGAACCATAGACGTATAAATTTTACATCTTGGTCTCTGCAAGATTGGATTACGTGTTGTTGAGTATCAAAATTTTCCATGGAATAATGTTGCGCTTATCTTGTTTCGATGACGTTTCAAAAATAATAGTCGAAATAATTTTTATAAGAAATTATAAATTATATGTTAACCATTATTTCAATTATGCGTTCTTACTAGTGCGGTGAGAATCTGTCTTCCCGCAAGGTTCTGGTAGGTAGATATATTTGGCAGTCTGATTGTTCGAGTGCATATTGCGATCAGCGCTCAGATAGTACACACTTAATGTTAAAGATATCTTTCTAAACAGATTCTTGCGTAAGGAGCCACGAGGACGTGGAACACGAGACAGATCTTGTGCGGCATGGCAGTGAGGATGTAAAAGCGTCCAATCAGTTTGCCACACCTCACTCTGAAGTAGATGCCTGGACAGCCGAGTATGAACGTGAATGCGTTGCTCGAGCGTCAGATGGTGATGCTGTTGCAGTAGGTGAGTTATATGATGCTTACATAGACAGATTGTATAGATACTGTCTAGTACGTGTCAGAAACGAGGCAGATGCTGAGGACCTTGCTGAAGAAATATTTCTCAAGGTATTTCGGTCGATTGGTCGATTTGAATGGCGGGATTTTGGAAAAGATGATAGCGGAGCGACACGTAGTTCATTTGCAGCTTGGTTGTTTCGTATCGCACAAAACCACGTTATTTCATTTCATCGTCAGGCAGCACGACGCGGAACATCTTCAGAGGTGCCTGCATGGCTCCCAGATGATCAGCGTGGCCCGCAAGAGTTAACAGAATTGTCTTTGAGTATTGAGGAGGTATTCACTGCAGTCACTCAGCTTTCAGAAGCGCAACAAGAAGTAATTCAATTGCGATTCGGCGCCGGCCTTTCTGTACGAGAGACCGCAGAAGCTTTGGGAAAGCGTGAAGCCAACGTTAAGGTATTGCAACATAAAGGAGTAAAGCGTCTACAAGAATTACTGAGTCGAGAAAATTCTCTTCCTACTTGGCATGTTGATTCACAACAAACAGGTGGTTGAATTTTTTTGAAAGTTTAGTTTTTGAATAGTCGTTCATAGAGTAGGTATACGTGACGGAAGAATTTGATAAGCAACGGATTCGATTTCTTCAGCAGGGATTATCTCCTGATGAAATTGACGCTTTATATTTTGAAGCGTTACTTGTTGATGGCGAATTTGTTGCGGATATGATTTCTACTGAAAAATATGCCTCCTTGCAAGATCTAGTAGAAACTACAGTGGCTCTTGATGCATCGTTGGTAGATGCTACTTCTTCCCCGAGCTATCTTTCTTCCAAAGAGCGTATAAAGGCTACAATTTTGCGGGACTTTGAAGCCTCTCGAACTCCTGCCCCTGTGGTTGCAGAAGATGTGGAAGTTGTGCCATTGTTCCGTAGATGGATGCCTCGCTTGATTCCATTAGCTTCTGCTGGTGTAGCTGCTGTATTAACATTTATGTTCGTTGGCGGGAATAGTACTACACCAACTGTCACTAATGAAGCTTCTTCTGTGACGACTGTTGCTGTTGCACCAGTGGAGAGTACATCAGTTGCTGCTGGTCTTGCTGGGAGCAACACGATTCAATCCAACCCTGTCATTGTTCCACAAAATGTGCCTGTTGCTGTTACAACAACGGAAACAAATAGTGTGCAGAATGAGAATTCTGTTGTTGTTCCTGGCGTAACTAGTAATGTACCAAACATTACCAGTAGTGAAGTTGCTACTATAACTGCTGAATCTGAAATTATAAAAACTGAAATCACAGTCGATGAACTGCGTGCTGAAAACTTGTTCCAAACAGTTGCAGAACTACGTTCTGTCCTGGATAACGGCGAGAAAGTTTC